>CAVZYI010000010.1:0-3491 GCA_963779445.1 uncultured beta proteobacterium | reverse complement strand
GACGAACAGCCCCAGCCGCGTGCGCGCGAGAAGCGCCCAGACGAGGGCGACGACCGCCGCCGCGAAACCGATGATGACGATCCGGTTCCATGGCAGCACCAGGTTCGTCATCAGCTGGACGCCGCCGGACATCCACGCGGGATTCTCGACCTGGACGTTCTGCGCGCCGAACGCCGTGCGCATCGCCTGGATCAGGATCAGGCTGATGCCCCAGGTCGCGAGCAGCGTCTCCAGCGGCCGGCCGTACAGGAAGCGGATCACGCTGCGCTCGAGCGCCATGCCGGTGAGCGCCGAGGCCGCGAAGGCGGCCGGGATCGCGGCGACGAGGTAGGCGTCGAAGGCGCCGGGCGCGTAGCTGCGGAACAGGTTCTGCACGACGTAGGTCGCGTAGGCGCCGATCATGATCAGCTCGCCATGCGCCATGTTGATCACGCCCATCAGTCCGTAGGTGATGGCGAGACCCAGCGCGGCCAGCAGCAGGATGCTGCCCAGGCTCACGCCGCTGAACACCCGGCCGATCATCTCGCCCGTCGCGAGCCGGCTCTCGATGGTGCGCAGCGAGAGTTCCGCTTCGGCACGCAGGTCGCTGTCGGGTTCGGCGAACGCCGCGCCCTTCTTCTCGAGCAGCGGAAGCAGCAGTTTCTTGGTGTTCGGGTCGCGACTCTCGGCCAGCGCCCGTATCGCGGCGGCCCGTGTCGCCTTGTCGCCGCTCGAAAGCTGCACCGTCGCCTCGGTGAGCGTCAGCAGCGTCTTGATTTCGGGATCCTGTTCCTTGCCGAGCGCGCGCTGGATCGCCGGCAGCATTTCTATGTCGGCGCCGCTCTGCAGCTCCCGTGCCGCGGCGAGCCGCACCGCGCGATCGGGTGCCGTCAGCTTCAGCGCGGCGATCGCCGTGGCGAGTTCGCGGCGCACGCGGTTGTTGAGCACGACATCGTCGCGGGCCTCGGGCAGCGGCGCCACCGTCCTTGCCGGTCGCGAGGTCGGTCGCGACGCCGTTCCTGACGCGCAGCACCTGCTCTCCGGCCACCTGCACCTCGCCGTCGGCCAGCGCCTGCAGCATGACGAGGGCGTCGGCATCCCCGGACGCCGTCAGCGCGCCGATCGCCTTGACTTTCGCTTCGTTCTCGCCCAGCGCGAGGTCGCGAACCAGCTCGGGGGTGACGGCGAGAACGCCGGGAGAGGCGAACGCCGCCAGCAGTGCAAGCGCGAGCGCGAGCAGCGTCCGTTGAACCGCCGCGCCTGTGGAAAGCACTACCCGCATTTCAGGGAATCCCAAGAAACGATGCGGGCGGCAGCCAGTGATCGGAAGCCGCCGCCCGCAGCGCACTGCGAAAATTGCCGGAAATCGGGGCCGCGCAGCGCCCGCCGACCGTTCGTCGATGCGCTCCCCGGGTCGGCAGGCCGCGCCGCAGCGGAAATCCGCGGCGTGGCCCGCTCCGGGGCGCGCGTCACTTCTTCTCGGGCTCGTCCTTCTTGATGTCGTTGCCGGCGATGTACGGGCTCCATGGCTTCGCCTGGACCGGACCCGGCGTCTTCCAGACGACGTTGAACTGGCCGTTGCCCTGCACCTCGCCGATCAGCACCGGCTTCCACAGATGATGGTTCTTCTCGTCCATCTTGATCGAGAACCCGTCCGGCGCCTTGAAGGTCTGGCCGGACATCGCCGCTATCACCTTGTCGGGATCGGTGGACTTGGCCTTCTCGACGGCCTGCTTCCACATCCACATGCCGATGTAGGTGGCTTCCATCGGGTCGTTGGTCAGCGCCTTGTCCGCGCCCGGCAGCTTCTTGGCCTTCGCATACGCCGCCCACTTCTTCTTGAAGTCGTCGTTGACCGGATTCTTGAGCGACATGAAGTAGTTCCACGCCGCGAGGTGACCGACGAGCGGCTTGGTGTCGACGCCGCGCAGCTCCTCCTCGCCCACCGAGAAGGCGACCACCGGCACGTCGGTGGCCTTCAGGCCGGCATTGCCGAGCTCCTTGTAGAACGGAACGTTCGAGTCCCCGTTGATCGTCGACACCACCGCGGTCTTGCCGCCGGCGGCGAATTTCTTGATGTCGGCGACGATGGTCTGGTAGTCGGCGTGGCCGAACGGCGTGTACACCTCGAGGATGTCCTTCTCGTCGACACCCTTGGACTTGAGGAATGCGCGCAGGATCTTGTTGGTCGTGCGCGGATACACGTAGTCGGTTCCGAGCAGGACCCAGCGCTTGGCGCCGCCGCCTTCCTTGCTCATCAGGTACTCGACCGCGGGAATGGCCTGCTGATTCGGCGCCGCTCCCGTGTAGAACACGTTCTTCGAGAGCTCCTCGCCTTCGTACTGCACCGGGTAGAAGAGCACGCCGTTCAGTTCCTCGAACACCGGCAGCACCGACTTGCGGGATACCGAGGTCCAGCACCCGAAGACGACCGCCACCTTGTCCTGCGTGAGCAGCTGCCTGGCCTTCTCGGCAAAGAGCGGCCAGTTCGACGCCGGGTCGACCACGACCGGCTCGAGCTTCTTGCCCAGGACGCCGCCCTTGCTGTTGATCTCCTCGATGGTCATCAGCGCGACGTCCTTCAGCGCCGTTTCGCTGATCGCCATCGTTCCCGAAAGCGAATGGAGGACGCCGACCTTGATGGTGTCGGCGGCGAGCGCGCGCGCGCCGATGGTGAGTCCGGCAGTCGCGAGCACGGCCGAAAGCGCCAGCTGCTTCAGGATGGTTCTACGTCGCATGGAGGTCCCCGTATGAATGGATTGGCCGACTCGGCATCTGGAATTCGCGAACCGCAGCCGTCCGTTCCTGCGTCGTATTGCAACGGGCCGCGGCTCTGCTGCACTGCAACGCATGTTCCGTGCCATGCGCGGCACACCGGCAACAAGCCGTTGAATGGGCATCGCTAAACGGGTTTCGCCGGGCGTCGAACCGCGTCGCGCGCGCCTTCCCGTTCTTCGGCCGTACCCCAAAGCGGTGCACGCAACGCCGAAGCGCACCGGATTGGACGCCCGGGTCGTGCACGACCCCGTCCGCGGCGTGCGATCGTCGCGGCCCGTGCCCGGAGGCGCGCGCGGATTCAGCGGCGCCGGTGCAGTACGATAGCCGCGACGACGGCGATGCCGGCGGCGACGGCAAAGAGAGCGCGTTCGATGTGCCGGATGTCGCCGAGGGCGGCCTCCAGCGTCGCTCCGGCGAGATAGCCGGCACCGACCCAGCAACTGCTCCACAGGATCGCGCCGACGGCATTGAGCGCGGCGAAGTGCAGCCAGCCGATCCGGCTCATGCCGATGGCAACGGGCCCGGCGAGGCGCAGTCCGTAGATGAACCGCACCGCGATCACCGAGAGCTCCGGATGGCGCTCGATCAGCGCCGAGGCGCGGGCGGCGCGCGGCCGCAGGCGGGGAAAGCGCGCGAGCAGCCGTGCCCCGGAGCGGCGGCCGATCGCAAAGGCGATCTGGTCGCCGGCGAAGCCGCCGACGGCTCCGATCGCCGCCAGCGGCGCCGGCGCGAGG
>CAVZYI010000009.1:0-452839 GCA_963779445.1 uncultured beta proteobacterium | reverse complement strand
GGCAGCGCGTCCTTCTGCAGTTCGCCGGATGTCGGCGGCGGCTTGAGCGCGCAGCCGGTCACGGCGGCCGCAAGGGCCACTGCGAGTATTCGTTGGCCGATGAGCCGGGCGCGCATCAGTGCAGCTTCAGCACGAGGTAATCGGTGATCGAGCCGACGCGAAGTATCACCATGCGCAGGATGTGGATCGCCGCCGCATGCTCGGTGTAGATCGCGCCGGCGCCATCCGCTCCGGCGGCGAGGAACAGCGCGCGGTCAGCCTCGGCGACGTCGAACTTGACCGGAAAGCGGCCCGGCACCTGCGGATAAGCGCCGGTCTGCGGCAGCATGCCCGACTGCGCCACCTGCCCCTGACCCTGCGCCCAGACGATCGAATCCACCTTCGCCTTGATGATGCGGCCGGGGTGCGTCTTGAGCGCGAACTCCGCGTGGTCGCCCGGAGCGACCAGCTGCAGCTCGTTCTGCGCATAGAGCGCGATCACCTGATAGGTTTCCTCGACGAAGCTCATGGCAGGGGCCACCGGAAACGCGGTCACGTACGAGCCCGGCCGCAGCTGGACGTTGATTGCATAACCGCTGGCCGGCGCATAGACGGCGGTCTGGTCGAGGTTCCACTGCGCGTTGGCGAGGTCGGCGCGGGTCACGTCGACCTGCGCCTTCGCGGTCGCCAGCTGGGCGCGCGCGGCGGCGACCGATGCCTGTTCGCCGTTCACCTGGCCCGACAGCTTCTGCGCGACCTGCGCCTCGTTCGCCGTTGCCGTCGCGATCTGCCCTTCCAGCTCGGTCACGTTGGCCTCGGCCTGCTCCAGGGCGAAGCGGTCGCCGGCTCCGGTGGCCACCAGTTCGCGGTTCTGCCGGACCCGCAGGCGCGCGAGTTCCAGCCTCGGTTGCAGCGCGCTGACCTGCCCGCTGGCGGACTTCAGCTGCTCCTGCAGTTGCCGCGCCCCGGCCGACGCATCCACGAGACCGGCGCCGGCCTGCGCGAACTTTGCCTCGTCCGCGGCGAGCTTCGCCTTGGCGACGTTGAGATCGTTCTGGTACGGGGTCGGGTCGATGCGGAACAGCAGCTCGCCCTTCTTCACCAGCCGGTTGGGCTCGACCGGCACCTCGATCACCCGTCCCTTCACCTGCGGGATCACCTGCACGACGTACTTGATGACCCGGACATCGGCAGTCGACGGCGCCACGACATTGAGCGTCAGGATCAGTGCGGCCATGGCGACGATGGGGATGATCACCACGGTCACCTGCGACGCGGTGTTCCACGGCAGCCACTTGAACTTGATGAAGATCAGCCATACGAAGAACGAGTAGATGGCGAGGAGGATGGCTTCCATCAGGCGCCTCCCGCCTTCCCGCCGCTCCCGGCGGGTGTCGGTTGCGGTGCGGCAGGAGCGGATTGCTTTGCCTGCGCTGCAACCAGGTCCCTGCGCAGCGCCTTGAGCTCCGCGGTCAGCGTTCCCTTCGCGGCCATCGTGTCCAGCTCTTCGCGCAGGTGCGCAAGCTCATCCTCCAGCAGCACGCCCGCCTGCGCCTTCTCACCCATCTCGTGGTAATAGTCGTCGTGCTTCTCGGTGCCGTACGCCGCCCGGTAGCCGACCGGCTTCACGTACGCCCACAGCCACGCGATCGGCCACAGCAGGCCGCCGAACACCAGCGACAGCAGGCACAGCGTGTGGATCGCGTCGCGCTGCGGATGGTGCCGCTTGTGGGCGATCTTCTCCGGCAGGACGTGCACCATCCAGAACAGCGCGATCCCGCCGATGGGGACGAAACAGATGACGAACCACGCCAGGGCCATCGCCGCCGTGTCCATCATCTCGGGCGGAAGGAACGATGCGTGCGCGCCGGGCGACAGCGCCAGACCGGCCGCGGCAAGCGCCACGGCGCCGACAGCGTTGCGCGATGCGGGGGTGGACGTTCGGGGTTTCATCGGGAACGGACCTCGGAGGGCAGGCAACCGGAAAAGGCGATAGGGGAGCGCATTTTCTCACACTCGGGGCCGGGGCCTTTCGGCCGCCGGGCGTCGCACCCGGGGGGCGTGCCCGCCGCCATCGCCGCCACGGTGGGTCCTCCGTCGCGCCGGCGATCCGCGCGACCGCCCGCTCCCGCGGCGGGCGCAACCGGATCCATGCGGCGCGACGCCTGGCAAAAGGCGTGAAGGCGCGGAATGCCTGCCGTCATCGCGGCGAACGGATCACTTGACCGTGTACCCGCGACCCTCGAGACACGCGCTGCGCGCCTTGGCAAACGACGCCAGCGGCTGCTGCGCGGCGGCCTCCGCTTGCTGCTGCCGCTGCTGAGCGGCAGCGGCATTCTGCTTGCGGCTCGCACTACGCGCAACCACGGCACCTGCCGCGGCACCCTCACCCGCGTTCCCACCGACGACCTCGCCCACCACCGCGCCGCGCGCCGCGCCCTGCGCGCCGGCGCCCGGGGTCGTTCCCGTCGCAGTCGTCGCCGGCTTGGCGGCCGGCGGTTGCGGCGGTGGCTTTGCAGGGTCGAATCCTGTCTGCTGGATGGCCCATTTCTGACAGGCCGCCTCATCGTTCTTCTGCTGCTGCGCCGACTGACCCTTGGCCGGGTAGACGTACTGTTGCGCACCAACGTCCCCGATCAGCGCCAATCCCAACGCAAGCGAAAGCAAGACTCGTGAATTCATCTATGGCTCCATTTGCCCTGTGGTCCGCGTTCCACCCCAAGGTTCCCGACCTTCTCGTCCGGCCCGAGCAGGCGAGCCGGACGCAATACGCCGCTCGCCCAGGCGCGACCGCCTCGCGGAAGCGTCGTGGCCAGCGTGCACGGGTGCCGCCTCCGACGATATCGACCGCAACCCCGAGGTTGCCTGCTTCTCCTTCGCCGCGGTCGGCGTCGGCGCGGCCTCGACGGAGTGCGCCACCGCTTCATTCAGTGTACGTCACCCCACCGATAGCCGTCTTTCAACACCTTTGACCGATCGCGATTGCGCACCGCCAGCGTCACTTCGTTCTCCAGAGGTCCGCGGCTCGCCCTTCACCCGCCGAGCGCCGTGATCGCGACCCACCAGGGCGACGCCCAGCCCGGCCATCATGAATCCGACCTTCCAGCTGCCGTAGCCCGCGTAGCGCCCGAGCGCCAGCCCGCCGAAGAAGAGCATCGCCAGCGCGATGCCGCGGGACACGAACTTTGCCGTTCCGACGTCCGCGATCAATGCGAAGGGCAGCACGACGGGAAAGGTCGACCCGACCACGATGAGGAATATGGCGAGCGCAGCCAGCAGATCGTCGCCGCGAAGTCTCGGCCGCTCCGGCACGGCGTCCAGCTCGATCACCCGCCTGCGAACCGCCTCGATCTCGGCCGACGAAACGAGGCCCGCCGCGACACGCGACAGCGAACGCTCGATGAGCCGCCGTCCGGTTTCCGGGTCCGGCGCGGCCCGGACCGAGCGTACGAGGGTGACCACCCGGCCGCGATCGGTGACGGTGCGCACCAGGTACATGACCGCGTCGACGAGGCCCCACGCCAGGTTGCAGCCCAGCGCCGCGGTGAACATTCCCCGGATCTGCTCGCGCCCGGCCTCGGCGACGGACACGGCGCCGACGAAGGTCAGCGCCATGAACAGGCCGAAGAGCAGTCTCCGACACCCGGTCGACGGGATTCAGCACCGGCTCGCGCACTCCTTCCCGATGACGTTGTCCCCGCTCATCGCGATGCATTCTCATCTGTATCGGGATACCTCATTTCGACGCCTCCATTCCTGATCCGGGATTCTGACCGCGCCCCGGTCGATGCGCAACGCGTCGCGTGCGCGGCCGATGCCGGGACGCGATGCGGGACTACAATCGACGCTGCTCCCGCGATTCGATGCCGAGCCCGACCCAAGGTGAATTCGCACCGCTACCGGTACCCACCCACATGAATCCGCATCCTGCAGACACCAAGGCAATTCAGCCCGGCGCGGCCACCCTTCGCTTCGACGTGGTCGCCGGCCTCACGGCCGCGGCGGTCGTTCTGCCCAAGGCCATGGCCTACGCGACGGTCGCCGGACTGCCCGTCGCCGTCGGTCTCTATACCGCCTTCATCCCGATGGCGATCTACGCGCTGCTCGGCTCGTCGCGCGTGCTCAGCGTCAGCTCCACGACCACGCTGGCGATCCTGGCCGGCACGCAGCTCGGGCTGGCGGTGCCGGACGGCGACCCGGCGAAGCTGGTCACGGCGACGGCCACGCTGACCGCGCTGGTCGGCGCGATGCTGCTGCTGGCGAGGCTGCTGCGCCTGGGGTTCGTCGCCAACTTCATCTCCGCGCCGGTGCTGACCGGCTTCAAGGCGGGCATCGGCCTCGTGATCGTGCTCGACCAGGTGCCGAAGCTCCTCGGCATCCACATCACCAAGCAGGGCTTCTTCGCCGACCTGCGCGAGCGTCGCGCAGCACGTGCCCGAGACTTCGCTGCTGACGCTGGCCGTGGCCGCGGCGACGTTTGCCGTGCTGATCGGCATGGAGCGCCTGTGGCCGCACTCTCCGGCGCCGCTGGTCGCCGTCGGCGGCGGCATCGCCGCGTCGTGGTTCTTCGGCCTGCAGGCCGCAGGGGTCTCGACGGTCGGCCTGATTCCGCAGGGCTTCCCGTCGCTCACGCTGCCGGACCTCGCGCTGATCGAGCAATTGGTGCCGGGCGCGCTCGGCATCGCGCTGATGAGCTTCACCGAAACGATCGCCGCGGGTCGCGCCTTCGCCCGCCCGGCCGACCCTCCGATCAATGCCAACCGCGAGCTGATCGCCACCGGAGCGGCCAATCTCGGCGGCGCGCTGTTCGGCGCGATGCCGGCCGGCGGCGGCACGTCGCAGACCGCCGTCGTGCGCGCGGCCGGCGGGCGGTCGCAGAAGGCGTCGCTGGTGACGGCGGGCGCCGCGGTGGCGACGATGCTGCTGCTGGCACCGTTGCTGGGCCTGCTGCCGAACGCCACGCTGGCGGCGGTCGTCATCGTCTACTCGGTCGGGCTGATCCAGCCGACGGAATTCCTCGCCATCCGCAAGGTGCGCACGATGGAGTTTCGCTGGGCGATCATCGCCGCGCTCGGCGTGCTGGTGTTCGGCACGCTGACAGGGCATCGTCGTGGCGATCATCGTGTCGCTGATCGGCCTGTCGAGCCAGACCGCCCACCCGCGCGTGTCCGTCATCGGCCGCAAGCGCGGCGCCGACGTGCTGCGACCGCTGTCGCCCGAGCACCCCGACGACGAGACCTTCGAGGGCCTGCTGATCGTGCGGCCGGAGGGACGCCTCTTCTTCGTCAACGCGCAGGATGTGGCGGAGCGGATCGGCGCGCTGGTCGCGCAGTACAAGCCGCGCGTGCTGGCGCTCGACATGAGCCGCGTGCCCGACATCGAATACTCGGCGCTGCAGGCGCTGATGGAGGGCGAGAAACGCGCGACCGAAAGCGGCGCCGTCGTCTGGCTGGTGGGGCTGAATCCCGGCGTGCTCGAGGTCGTGCGCAAGGCCGGGCTGGACGAGCGACTCGGCCGCGAGCGCATGCTGTTCAACGCGCGCGCGGCGATCGAGCGCTACCAGGCGCTACAGGCGCAGCCGGCAGAGGCGAATGGCCCGGTCGTCGGGGTCGGGTGAGACGCTGAACCCGACGCGCTGCGCGAGCCGCAGCATCGGCTTGTTCACGGCCAGCACGAAGCCTTCCATTTCCCTCAGTCCGCGCCGTCTCGCCGCATCGACCAGCGCGGCAAGCAGCGTGCGCCCGAGCCCCGCCCCGCCGTAGTCGGCGGCGATGGTGATCGCGAACTCGCAGGTCGCCGGGTCGCCGCCGATCACGAAGACGGCGGTTCCCACGATGTCGATCCCGTCGGCCGCCGGAACCGTCGCCACGATTCCGATTTCCGCTCGCCGGAAACGACGCGAGAGCCTTGCGCAATCGTTCGAGGTTGGGCTCCTTGACCGTGCGCATGAAGCGCATGTAGCGGGCATCGGGGCTCAGCCGGTCGAAGGCCTGCAGCATTTCCGCCTCGTCCGCCGGGCGCATCGCGCGGATGTGGACGGCGCGCCCGTCGCGCAGCGTGACGTCGGATTCGATGCCTTCGGGGTCCATATCGGCTTCAGTCGAGTGGCCGGACGGCGCGGCGGGCGCCGTCCAAGCCCGGGAGTCTGTCCGCGCGCGCAGCCCGCGTCAACGCCGCTTGCTCCAGTGGACGAACGCGACCATCGTCACCCCCAGGCCGAGCGCGTAGCCGATCACCGCGGCCGTCACGCCGGGCGGCGTGTGATTGACGGTGGCGATCACCAGCGCCAGCCCCGGGTTGCGCATCGCCGCGGCGACGGCAGCGGCGGGTCGCACGTCGGCGTCGCGCCACGCGAACGCCGCGCCTACCGCCAGTGCGCACAGCGTCATCGCCACGCCGGCGATCGTCGGCGTCCAGCCCACCGCGGCGATGATCGGCGGCAGGTCGACGAGCACAGCGATCGACAGCAACAGCAGCAGCACGTTGCCGACGCGTACCAGCGGCCCTTCCAGTTTCGCCGCGATGGCGGGGCGCACGCCGCGCAGCGCGGCGCCGAGGGCCATGGGGAACAGCTGGGCCAGGAAGACCTGGCGGCCGATGTGGAACGGCGTGACCGTGAAATCGACGGCGAAGATCCAGTCGAGGATCGCGACGCTCGCCGGTACCGTCAGCACCGCCAGCAGCACGATCGCGAGGTGCAGCGCCGGTGCGAACGCGCGGTTGCCACCGGCGTCGAGCGCGCGCCGCAGCGCGACCGGCGCACCGGGCGAAATCGCCATCAGCACGATGCCCGCCGCGACCGGACCGGTCAGCGCGAACGCCTTGACCGCGAGCACGGCGAGCGCCGGCACCGGCACGACGACCGCGAAGACCACCGCCGCGAGCACCACGCGCCGCTGCAGCGCCGCCGCGATCTGCTCGCGCCCGAGCATCAGCCCCAGCGCGAACATGACGGCGAACACCGTCGCCGTCGCGAACAGGCCGATCCATGGAAAGGGAATGAGCATCGGGGGTTTCGAGCACGGCGTCGGGGAATGCAGCGGCGCGGTCCCTGCGCCGTGATTCCGCCGCCCTGGAACCGCACGATGCCGCCGCCAGGACGAATTCTAGACGCATCCCGATCGGCATCGGGCCATCCGTTCGGGGTGAGACGCGGAACTCCCCGAGGTGCGTCGGACAATCGCGGCGAAATCGACGCAGCCGAACGCGCGCGAGGCCCGCGCGGCCTTGTCCCAGGTCGACAAAATCGGGGCGATGCGGTACAAATGCCGGCTGCCGCGGCCGTTCTTGCTGGTCATTAGGGGCCAGTTCCTTTCCCTCCCACCTCCGCCTGGAGTTTGCACCGATGAATCCTGCGGATCGATGTCGCGTCCATGCCCCTGCAGCGACGGCGTTCGCCGCCGCGCTGTGCGCATCGCTCGCGCTGCTCGCCGGCTGCGGCAAGGACGACAAGAAGGACGCCGCGCGGCCGCCGGTCGAGGTGACCGCGCTCGCCGTCGTCGCGCGCGACGTGCCGGTCAGCTCGGTCTACGTGGCGCAGACGCAGAGCTCGCAGGCGGTCAACATCCCGGCGCGCGTGTCGGGCTTCCTCGACAAGCGCGTGTACACCGAAGGCGCGGTGGTCAAGGCCGGCCAGGTGCTGTTCCGGATGGACCAGAAGCCGTTCCAGGCGCAGGTCGACGCGGCGGCGGCGGCGCTGCAGCGAAACCAGGCGGCGCTCGACGTCGCCCAGGCCAATCTCGCGCGCACCAAGCCGCTCGCGCAGCAGAACGCGCTGTCGCAGAAGGACCTGGACGACGCGCAGGGGCAGTACGAGCAGTCGGCGGCCGCGGTCGCGCAGTCGAAGGCGCAGCTCGAATCGGCCAAGCTCGACCTCTCGTACACGACCATCACCTCGCCCGTCGACGGCGTGAGCAGCTTCGCCGCGGTGGCCGACGGCACCTACGTCAACGCCGCAGAACAGCCAGCTGACGACGGTTTCGGTGCTGACGCCGATGTGGATCAATTTCAGCATCTCCGAGAACGAGATGGAGCGCATCCGCAGCCAGGTGCAGAAGGGCCTGCTCAGACTGCCCGACGGCAATCAGTTCGCCGTCGAGATCGAGCTCGTCGACGGCACCCTGTTTCCCTACAAGGGCAAGATCACCTTCGCCGATCCGTCGTACAACTCGCAGACCGGAACCTTCCTGATCCGCGCGTCGGTCGACAATCCCGAGGGGCGTGCTGCGGCCGAACCAGTACGTGCGCACGCGGCTGCAGGGCGCGATCCGTCCGAACGCGATCCTCGTGCCGCAGCGCGCGGTGCAGCAGGGCGCGAAGGGCCACTTCGTCTGGGTCGTCAACAAGGAATCGAAGGCCGAGCTGCGGCCGGTCGTCGTCGGCGACTGGCACGGCGACAGCTGGTTCATCGCGCAGGGCCTCGCCGCCGGCGACCGCGTCGTCGTCGACGGCGCGCTGCGGCTCGCGCCGGACGCGCCGGTCAAGGTGACCCCCTACGTGCCGAAGCCCGGACGCCGAGACGGCGCCGCGTGTCGAGCCCGCCGGGAGCATCGCTGGTCGTCCACTTCGCGACCGGCAAGGCGACGCTCGATGCCGAGGCGCTCCGGCTGCTCAAGGGGTTCGCGCCGGCGATGAAGGACGGCCCGAATGCCGATCGACGTGACCGGCTTCGCCGACCGCAGCGGCAACCACGCCGCCAACGTCGAACTCGCGAAGCGGCGCGCGCTCGCCGTGCGCGACGCGCTGCGTGGCCGAGGGCATCCGCCGAGCGCGCGTCCGGCTGAAGCCGCCGCAGGACGTCACCGGCAGCGGCAGCGACGAGCAGGCGCGGCGCGTCGAGCTCGCCGTCGGCAAGTAGGCCGGCGCCGCGCATGTTCTCCCGGTTCTTCATCGAGCGGCCGATCTTCGCCGCGGTCGTCGCGATCATCATCTGCCTCGCCGGCCTCGTCGCGATGTCGGTGCTGCCGGTCCAGCAGTATCCGACGATCACGCCGGTGCAGGTCACGGTCTCGGCGACCTATCCGGGCGCCGACTCGAAGACGCTCGCCGACTCGGTCGCCGCGCCGATCGAGGCGCAGATCAACGGCGTCGACAACATGCTCTACATGTCGTCGACGAGCTCGGCCACCGGCCAGCTCACGCTGACCGTCTACTTCTCGCTCGACACCAATCCCGACATCGCGCAGGTGCAGGTGCAGAACCGGGTCAACCTCGCGCTGCCGCAGCTGCCGACCGCGGTGACGCAGCAGGGCGTCTCGGTGCAGAAGAAGTCGTCGTCGATCATGATGCTGATCGCCGTGTTCGGCAAGGGCGAGCGCTACACCTCCGACTACATCGCCAACTACGCGAACGTCTACGTCCTCGATGCGCTGAAGCGCGTGCCCGGCGCCGGCCAGGCGCAGATCATGGGCGTGCCGGACCAGGCGATGCGGATCTGGATGAACCCGGACCGGATGGCCTCGCTCGGCATCACGACCACCG
This sequence comes from uncultured beta proteobacterium, assembly GCA_963779445.1. Taxonomy (GTDB): domain Bacteria; phylum Pseudomonadota; class Gammaproteobacteria; order Burkholderiales; family Casimicrobiaceae; genus CAIWHR01. Next base: position 443,380 of record CAVZYI010000009.1, on the reverse strand, counting down.
ACATCGCCAATGCGATCAAGTCGCAGAACGCGCTGTTCGGCGCCGGGCAGATCGGGCAGCAGCCGACCGCCGGCCCGGTCGAGCTCACCTTCCCGGTGGTGACGCAGGCCCCGTTCACCGACCCGCGGCAGTACGAGCAGATCATCCTGCGCGCGAGCCAGGACGGCAGCGCGATCGTCCGCGTGGGCGACGTCGCGCGCGCCGAGGTCGGCCTGCGCCAGTACATCGTCGACTCCAAGCTCAACGGCACGCCGGCGACCTTCATCGCCGTCTACCTGCAGCCGGGCGCCAACGGGCTCAAGGTCTCGGCGGGAGTGCGCAAGACGCTCGAGGAGATGAAGGCGCGCTTCCCCGAGGGCATGGACTACGTCATCTCGCTCGACACCAACGACTTCGTCAAGCTGTCGATCGAGGAAGTGATCCACACGCTGCTCGAGGCGGTGGTCGCTGGTCGTGCTGGTCGTCTACCTGTTCCTGCAGAGCTTCCGCACGACGATCATCTGCACGGTCGCGATCATGGTCTCGCTGATCGCGACCTTCGCGGGCATGCTCGCGCTGGGCTTCTCGATCAACCTGATCACGCTGTTCGGGCTGGTGCTGGCGATCGGGATGGTCGTCGACGACGCGATCGTCGTCGTCGAGAACGTCGAGCGCAACATGCACGAGCACCATCTCCCGCCCAAGGAGGCGACGATCAAGTCGATGGAGGAGATCGCGGGCTCGCTCGTCGCCGTCGTGCTGGTCATGGCGTCGGTGTTCATCCCGGCGGCGTTCCTGCCCGGCACCACCGGCCAGCTCTACAAGCAGTTCGCCATCACCATCGTGATCTCGGTGGCGGTGTCCGGCTTCGTCGCGCTGACGCTGACCCCGGCGATGTGCGCGCTGATGCTGAAGCACAACCCGCCGCCGCAGCGCGGCTTCTTCGCCTGGTTCAACCGCCAGGTCGACGCGGTGACGCGCGGCTTCGGCCACGCGGTCGAGCTCGTGATCAAGCGCGCGGTGATCGCGCTGGTCCTGCTCGCCGTGTTCCTCTGGAGCATCTACCACCTCTTCACCGTCCTGCCGACGAGCTTCGTCCCGAACGAGGACCAGGGCTACGTGATGGCGGCGATCATCATGCCCGAAGCGGCGAGCATCGACCGCACGCAGGCGGTCGCCGAGAAGGTCGACGCGATCTTCGCGAAGACTCCGGGCGTCGAGACGCGCTCGATGATCACCGGCTACAGCCTGCTCGACAGCGGCTTCAAGACCAACGCCGGCGCGTTCTTCGTGACGCTCAAGGACTTCAAGGAGCGCTACGGCTCGACGGAGGCCGCGAAGGCGCAGAACGCCCGCGCCGTGCTGATGAACCTCTTCCGCGAGGCGCAGGGCATCGAGGAGGCGATCGTCATCCCGGTCGCGCCGCCGCCGATCCCCGGCATCGGCACCACCGGCGGCTTCGAGTTCTGGATCCAGGACACCGGCGCCGGCGATCCGTCGCAGCTCGACCAGGTGACGCAGGACTTCCTGAAGAAGGCGCGGACCCGCCCCGAGCTCACGAGCCTTTCCTCCACGTTCCGCGCCAACACGCAGCAGCTGCGCGCCATCGTCGATCGCGACAAGGCCACGCTGCTCGGCGTCCAGGTGGAGGACGTCTACAGCGCGATCCAGGCGCAGTTCGGCTCGCTGACGGCAAGCCAGTACAACCAGTTCAGCCGCGTCTGGTGGGTGATCGTCCAGTCCGACGCCAGGTACCGGCAGAACCCCGGCGACCTGACGCGCCTGTACACGCGATCGAAGGACGGCCACATGGTGCCGCTCTCGGCGCTGGTCACCACGCAATGGGTGGCGGGACCCGACCTGCTGCCGCACTTCAACGGCTTTCCCGCGGCGAAGGTCAACGGCAACCCCGCGCCGGGGTACAGCTCCGGCGACGCGATCGCCGCGATGGAAGCGACCGCGGCGGAAGTGCTGCCGCCCGGCTACACCGTTCGCCTGGTCGGGCATCGCGTTCGAGGAAAAGAAATCCGGCGGCACGTCGATGATCGCGTTCGTCTTCGGCCTCATCATCGTCTTCCTCGTGCTCGCCGCGCAGTACGAATCGTGGACGCTGCCGGGCGCGGTGATGTCCGCGGTGCCGTTCGGCATCCTCGGCGCGCTCGTGACCAACTGGCTGCGCGGCCTCGAGAACGACGTCTACTTCCAGATCGGCCTGCTGGTGCTGATCGGGCTCGGCGCGAAGAACGCGGTGCTGCGCGTGTCGGCCGCCGTCGAGTTCCGGCAGCAGGGCAAGTCGATCATGGAAGCGACGGTGCTGGCCGGCGAGCAGCGGCTGCGGCCGATCATCATGACCTCGCTCGCGTTCGCGATCGGCTGCCTGCCGCTGGCGCTCGCGCTGGGCGCCGGCGCCAACGCGCGGCACTCGATCGGCACCGGCATCATCGGCGGCATGATCGGCGAGACCACGCTCGCGATGCTGTACGTGCCGCTGCTCTTCTACCTCTTCGACCGGCTGGCCGAGCGCAACGGCGAGGCGATCCCTGCCCGAACCCCGGCGGCCGATGCGCCCGCCGCGGCAAGCGCCGCCGCGGCGCCGCACGCGCCGCGGGACGACGACTGACATGGACGGCACCCGCGCTCGCCGCATTCGCCGTCCCTCGAGGACGCGCGCAGCCGTCGCGCTGGCCGCGGCGCTGCTCGCCGGCTGCACGATGGGTCCGGACTACGTGCGCCCGAAAGTGGACGCGCCCGCCGCGTTCCGCTTCGAGCCTGCGGCGGCGGCGGACACCGCGAACACCGCGTGGTGGAAGCAGTTCGGCGATCCGGTGCTCGACCAGCTGATCGACACGGCGCTCGCCAACAATCTCAACGTCAAGGTCGCCGCCGCCAACGTCGAGCAGGCGCTGGCGGTGATCACGCAGACGCGCTCGGCGCTGTTCCCGCAGGTCGGCTACTCGGCGAGCGGCGAGAAGGCGCGCAGCCCGGAGACCGGGCTCGTCGCCGCCATTCCGAACTACCCGAATCCGCAGACGACCTACCAGGCGCTGCTGACCGCGAGCTGGGAAATCGACCTGTGGGGACGCATCCGGCGCCTGTCCGAGGCGGCGCAGGCCAACATGCTCGCCACCGACGAGGCGCGCCGCGGCGTGATCCTGACGCTCGTGTCCTCGGTGGCGACCAACTACATCACGCTGCGCGGACTCGACGAGCAGCTCGTCATCGCGCGGCGAACGCTCGGCACCTACGCCGAATCGGTGCGCCTGTACCAGCTGCAGTTCAAGTACGGGCAGACCTCGCAGATGACCGTCTCGCAGGCGCAGTCGCAATACGAGACCGCCGCGGCGCAGATCCCGCAGATCGAATCGCAGATCGCGCAGACCGAGAACGCGCTGTCGATCCTGCTCGGCCGCAATCCGGGGCCGATCCCGCGCGGCAAGTCGATCTACGACCTCGCGCTGCCGACGGTGCCCGCGGGCGTGCCCTCGGCGCTGCTCGAGCGCCGGCCCGACCTCATGCAGGCCGAGCAGTCGCTGATCGCCGCCAACGCGCAGATCGGCGCCGCCAAGGCGCTCTACTTCCCGACGATCTCGCTGACCGGCGCGCTCGGCGGCTCGAGCACGGACCTGTCGAACCTGTTCAAGGGGCCGACGCGCGTCTGGAACTACGCCGGACAGATCGTCGGACCGATCTTCACGTTCGGCGCGGTCAGCGGCCAGGTGGCGCAGTCCGAAGCCGCGCAGAAGGCGGCGCTGCTACAACTACCAGCTCTCGATCCAGAACGCGTTCGCCGACGTCGACAACGCGCTGGTCGCGAACCAGAAGCTCAAGGATCAGCTCGCCGCGCAGGAGCGGCTGGTCGCGGCGCTCAAGGATTACGCGCGCCTCGCGAAGCTGCAGTACGACGGCGGCTACGCGCCGTACTCGACCGTGCTGCAGGCCGAGCAGTCGCTGTTCCCCGCCGAGCTCGACGCTCGCCTCGGTGCGCGCCTCGGTCTTCACGTCGGCCGCCAACACCTACAAGGCGATGGGCGGCGGCTGGGTCACCGAAGGCCGACAAGCTGACGACGGCGGGGCGGCGTGCCCGCCGACAAGCCCGCGTCGCCGAAGCAGCCGCGTCCGAAGCAGCGCGCTGTTCTGACGAGCTACTTCGGCAGATCCGCCGCGGCGAGATCGCGCGCGAGCTCGGCGAGGATGGCGGAGAGGCCGGCGTTCCAGCCGCGGGCCAGCGCATCGGCGCTCGCGTTGCCCGCCGGCACGCGCTGCCGATACTCGCGCGACCAGACGACGCTCGGGCACCGGCGCATTGGCGACCGACAGGTAGTAGGTGACGCTGAGCACCGCGGCCGGCTTCGCCGCGTCGCGCACGTCGCCGTAGAGCTCCGACACGAATCCGTCGAGCACGTAGTCGCCGTCGTCGGCCGCGACGCCCGGCGGCACGACGCGCCGGAACACGTTCGCCGCGGCAGATCGCCTGCGCCGTCGCGTCGGACAGCATCGCCGCCGGCGCGACGAAGAATTCGTCGTAGAAGTCCGCGTCGTACTTGAGATCGGTCTCGCGATAGACGAACGCCTTGCCGCGGAACGGCGCGGCGACGTTGACGACGCCGACGCGCAGCGACACCGGCCTGGGCGCGGCCGCCGCGGGCGGCGCCGCGGGTTCGAGCAGGAACATGTCCTTGACCGGCGTCGGGCGCGACACCGAGCACGCGGCGAGCGTCGCGGCGAGCGCGCACTGCGGCAAGCGCTGCCGGCAGCCGGCAGCGCGGCGGACCAGGCGAATTGGCGATTTCATCGGACGCGCTCCGGCGGGTTCGGCGGCTCGCCGAAGATCACGTTCGCCGGATAGCGCTTGGCGTCCTCGGTCAGGTCGCGCAGGTTGTCGGTGATCTGGCGCAGGTTCTCGATGGTGACGGTGAGATCGGCCTCGCCGCCGCCGAGGATCCGGTCGAGCCGGCCGAGCGATGCGAGAGATGCTGCAGCGTCCGCGGCAGATTCGGGTCGTCGACGATCGCGCGCACGCGCGCGATCGCCGCGGCGGCGTCGTCGGGAAGCTTCTGCAGCGACGGATTCGCGAGCATCTTCTTGAGCTCGGCGTTGGTTGCCGCGCAACTCGGCGAGCAGCGCGACGGCCTCGTCCGAGAGCTTCTTCGCCGCGCAGATTGTCGAGCGTCGGTCTCGACCTTGGCCAGCACGCGCTCGGTGCGCTGCGAGATCGACTTCGTGTCGATCGCGTCGATGCGGTTGTTGGTCGTCACCAGCAGCTTGTTGAGGTTGCTGAGAGCGTGCCTCGAGGTCGAGCGTGCTGCAGCTTGTCGAGGATCTCCGATCGCCGAGTTGACGAAGCGTCGTCACCGTCGACGGCGCGCTGGGGATGTAGATGTTGTCGGGGTCCCAGTCGATCGGCAGCATCGGCGGCGACGGCTCGACGTAGTCGATCTCGAGGTAGCTCGTGCCGGTGATGCCCTGCGGCGCGAGGCGCATCGCGCAGGCCGCGCTCGACTTCGAGGTTCGCCCCTTCGGGCCGCGTGAGGTCGCCGGCGGCCGCGCGGCCGCCGAGGAGCTTCGGCTCGATCTGCGCCTCGACCAGCACGTAGCGCGAGCGCTGCGCCATCGGCCGGTCCTGCTGGTACTTGTTGTAGGTGAAGCCGATCCGCGTCACCTCGCCGATGGCCACGCCGCGGTACTTGAGCTTGGAGCCGATGTCGAGGCCCTGCACCGACTCGTTGAAGTACGTCTCGATCGTGAGCTTCGGCTGGAACCAGCGGCCGGAGCCGATGACGACCAGCAGCACCGCGCCGGCGACGATGCGCGCCGATCACGAACAGTCCGAGCTTGAAGTAGTTGGCTTTGAGGCTCATCGGGGCGTGTCCGCTCAGGCAGGCGACGCGGTTCGGCTTCGCGGCGGAAGAACGCGCGCACGCGCGGATCGCCGGTCTCGTCGCGCAGGCGGCGCGGATCGCCCTCGGCGATGATACCTTTCGCGCGGCGGTCGAGCAGAATCACGCGGTCGGTGGCGACGAACACGCTGCCGAGGTCGTGCGTGACGATGACGAACGTGACGCCGAGGTTCTCGGAGAGCCGGCGGATCGTCGCGTCGAGCGACGCCGCGGTGATCGGGTCGAGCCCCGACGACGGCTCGTCGAGGAACAGGATCGACGGATCGAGCGCCATCGCGCGCGCGATGCCGGCGCGCTTCTGCATGCCGCCGGACAGCTCCGCCGGCAGGTGCCCGGTGAACGCCTCGAGGCCGACCAGCTCCAGCTTCATCCGCGCGACGAGGTCGATCGCGTCATCGGGCAGGTCCGTGTAGACCTCGAGCGGCAGGCGCACGTTCTCGAGCAGCGTCATCGATCCGAACAGCGCGCCGGACTGGTACATCACGCCGAACCGGCGCTGGATGGCCTCGAGTTCGGCGCCGTCCGCGCCGACGATGTCGTCGCCGGCGATCCAAACGTGCCCGGCGATCGGCGGATTGAGGCCGATCATGTGCTTCATCAGCGTGCTCTTGCCGCATCCCGAGCCGCCGAGGATGCCGAACACCTCGCCGCGCCGGATCTCGAAGTTCACGTTCTCGAGGATCGCGACGCCATCGTAGCCGGCGTAGACGCCCTCGACGCGGATGATCGGCCCGGATTCCATTCAGATGTTGAGCAGGTAATAGGCGACGGCGAACAGGCCGTCGACGACGACGAGCAGGATGATGCCCGAGACCACGGCGCGCGTCGCCGAATCGCCGACCGCCGACGCGCCGGCCCGGGTCTGCAGGCCGCGCAGGCAGCCGATTCCCGCGACCAGGATCGCGAACACGAAGGACTTCACGAACCCGGCGAGAAAATCGGTGAGGGTGACCGCCGTGTCGACCTCCTTGAGGAACGTCACGAACGGGATCGAGAACGACTGCATCGTCAGCGCGCCGCCGACGAGCCCCACCAGGTCGGAGAACAGCGTCAGCAGCGGCGTCATCAGCAGCGCGGCGATGATCCGCGGCGTGACCAGGAAGCGGACCGGGTTCAGTCCCATCGTCGTCATCGCGTCGACCTCCTGGTTGACGCGCATCGTGCCGATTTCGGCGGCGAACGCGGCCCCCGAGCGGCCGGCGAGCAGGATCGCCGTCATCAGCGGACCCAGCTCGCGCAGCATCGACAGCCCGATGAGGTCGGCGACGAAGATCTCGGCGCCGAACCGCTTCATCGGCACCGCCGACTGGAACGCGAGGATCATGCCCAGCAGGAACGAGATCAGCGCCACGATCGGAAGCGCGTCGGCGCCGACGCGCTCGCAGATCAGCCACACGTCCTTCCACCGCACGCTGCCCGGATGGCGCACGGCGTGCGCGAGCGCGGCGCAGGTCTCGCCGACGAATTCGACCTGCGTGCGGATGTCGCCCCACACGCCGTAGGCGGCGGCGCCGATCTCCTCGACCGCCGGCCGGCGCGGAGGCTCGGGATCGAGGTCGTGCTCGAGCAGCTTCGGATCGAACTGCCGGAGGAGCGCCTCGAACGCGGGCTTCAGGTTCGCGATCTCGACGCTGCCCTCGCGCCGCTGCCGCAGCAGGTCGACGAACAGCGCGATGCCGGCGCCGTCGCAGTAGTCGACGCCGGCCGCGTCGACGAGGATCGGTCGCGCGGGCGCTTCGGCGGCGGCGCGGCGCAGCGCGTCCCACACCGACGGAATCGTCGTCGCGTCGAGCCTCCCCGTGACCGCGAGGACGCGGCGACCGTCGGGCCGGTCGGTGATCGCCAGCGCCGTCATGTCGTTGCTCGGGACACGGGATTCACGGCAAGGTGCGCGGCGTCCGGGGACAGCGAAGGAATCGAAGCGCGGGCTCGCGGCACGTCGCGGCGGCGCACGCGGCGGCGCGTCTCCGGCCGGGCCGGCCGTCCCGTTCGTTCGATGCGGGGCGCGAATGCCCGACTCTGGACATCAGGGCATCCGTTGCGCGGCTCCTTGCCTAGTCGACCAGTTCGACGTTGTTGCCGGAAATGCGGACGCGATCGCCCTGCACGACGTACGGCTCGTACACGAGCGTCACGACGCGGGTCTGGCCGTTGTCCAGCTTGACCGTCACCTCCCAGCGCGCCTGCTCGTAGGAGTTGGGCGACTTGCGGTACGCCGCGCCGCCGCCGGCCCCGACGATCACCATGCCCTGGTTGGTCAGGCCCGGGCCGAACTGGAACTGGGTGACCGCTCGCGCGTCGGAATCGAAGCTGGCGCCGGTGCCCAGCGGCGTCCACGACTGCTTGACCGTCGTCTGCCGGATCGAGGCGATGAGGCCGCACTGGAGGCAGGCGTCGGCCGGCGCGGCGGCGGCGGCTGCCGGGGCGCGCGACGGCCCGGGGATCGCCGGCGGCGCGACCTGCGCGAGCGCGGCGCAGGCCGCAAGCGCCAGCACCGTGAGGGCCGTGCCTCGTGCGACGGAACGCTCGCTCACCCGATCACTCCGGCAGGGTATTGAGATAGAACATCGCATGCAGGAGCGGACTGGGCATGCCGAGGCTGCCCAGCCACCGCTGGAATATGGCGTCGATGTCGCCGCTGCGGTACAAGCCCGCCAGCGCGCGGTTGACGGAAAGGCGGAAGTCCGGATCGTTGCGCGGCAGCACCAGCGCATAGGGCTCGAACGAGAAATCATCGGCGATGAAACTGAATGTCTCCGGAAACTGCGAGCGCACGCGCAGACCGGCCAGGACCACCCGGTCGCCGGCGTAGCCGTCGACCTTGTTCTGGGTGAGCAGCGACATGCCCTCGTTGCCGTTTTTCACCGGGACCAGGGTCGCCGGCGAGTCGATGGCCCCGAGCACGCGCGCGAGCGCCTGCTCGGTCGTCGTGCCGGCGATCACGGCGACCCGCCGGCCCTTGAGATTGGCGAGACTGGTGAGTTTCGAATTCCCGCGCACCAGAACGCCGCCGCCGTCGACGAAGACGGGCAGGCTGAAATCGACGTTCTGCATGCGCGAGAGCGTGATCGTCGTGGTTCCGCATTCGGCGTCGATCTTTCCGCTCGCGACCATGGCGAGGCGTGTGCTCGCATCCACGGGCAGCCAGGCGATCTTGAGTTCCTTCAGCGCCAGGTCGCGCTGGATCGCGGCGGCCACGCGGGTGCACAGATCGACGCTGTAGCCGCGGATCTTGCCTTCGCGATCCTTGAACGAAAACGGCTGGGCGCCGTCACGGTAGCCGAAGGTGATCGTGCCGGCTTCCCTGATCCGGTCGAGCGTGGCGGAAGCCGCCGGCAGCGACAGCAGGAGCGCCGTGCCGAACACCCCCAGCGCGACGAAGAGAAATGGAATGCGGCGCATCGCGAATTGCCGTGAGGAAGACGGCGTCGAGTGTAGCACGGGCGCCCGCCGTCGCACGCCGCCGCGCCGGGTGCGGCCCGGCGTCGGCGCGATAGAATGCGCACCCGGCAGCACGGCGTTCCCGCAGGTGCCGCGCCCCTGCCCGACCGAAAATCCATTCGACGAGGCTCACACCGTGAAACGCATTCCACCGTACTCCATTGCCGTGGCGCTTGCTGTCGCGGCGCTCCTGGGCGGCTCTGCCGCTGCGCAGACTCCAGCCGCCCCCGACAAGGGTTCGGCCGTCACCGCCCCGGCGATGGCCGCGCCGGACACGCTGGCGAGAATACGGGCCGCGAAGCGGATCAACGTCGCCTTCTCCGGCGATTCGCTGCCGTTCTCCTTCGTCGGCGACAACAACCGGCCCTCGGGCTACTCGATCGACCTGTGCCAGCGGGTGATCGCGCAGATCGGCCGGACGTTGGGGCTGCCCGACCTCGCGACCCACTGGCTGGTCGGCAGCGTCACCGAACGCATCGCCATGGTCGCGTCAGGCAAGGCGGATCTCGATTGCGCCAACACGACGGCGACGCTGACGCGGATGAACGACGTCGATTTCTCGTCGCTGATCTTCCTCGACGGCGGCGGTGCTGCTGGTCAGGGATCCGCGGCTGCAGAAGCTCGGCGATCTCGCCGGGAAGAGAATCGGCGTGATCGGCGGCACGACGACCGAGACGCGGTCTCGAATGCGATGCTCCGCCAGAAGCTGGTCAGCGCCCAGGTGACGACGGTCAAGGACGGCAACGAAGGCGTCGCGATGCTCGAATCGGCGACGCTCGACGCGTTCGCCAGCGACAAGGTCAAGCTCGTCGGGCTCGCGGCGCAGGCGAAGGACCCGAACGCGCTGTCGCTGCTGGCCGAGGATCTGTCGATCGAGCCCTATGCCTTCGCGTTGCCGCGCAACGACTCGGCGTTCCGGCTCGAGGTCAACAGGGCGTTGACGCGCGTGTACGTCAGCGGCGAGATCGACGCGGTCTTCGGTCCGTGGCTGGGCCGCATCGGCCGGCCGTCGGGCCTGCTTGCCGCGATGTATCTGCTGAATTCGATTCCGCAATGACGATGGCCGGCGCGGATGCCGGGCCGACGCGCCGCCGCCGGCGCCCGCAAGGCATGCCCCGCGGCGCGGCGCGCGGCGCCGGGGATCTCGGCGCAGGGTATAATGCCGGAATCGTCGGTCCCCGCCGAGCGGCTGGCCGGCGCAGGCCTTACCCTCGATTTCCCTTATTCCATCAGGAGATGCACCCATGCTGAAGAACTTCTACCGCTACACCGGCATCGCGCTGCTTGCCGCCGCATCGTCGGCGCTGTTCGTTCCCGCCGCGATGGCGCAAACCGACCAGCAGAAACTGGTGATCGAAGCCGAGAAGAGCCTGTCGAATTTCCTGCGCGATCCGGACATGTCCTGGCTCCAGGCCGAACATCGGCCGCGCCAAGGCGCTGATCATCGCGCCGGAAATCGCCAAGGCCGGCTTCATCATCGGCGGCTCCGGCGGCCGGGCGCTCGTCGTCGCCCACGATGCGAAGAGCGGCAAGTGGGTCGGACCCGCGTTCTACACGATGGCGACGGGGAGCGTCGGCTTCCAGGCCGGCATCTCGGTTTCCGAAGGCGTCACCATGGTGATGACCGAGAAGGGATTCAATTCGCTGCTCGCGACGTCGTTCAGGATGGGCGGCGACGCCAGCATCGCCGCGGGCCCGGTCGGCGCCGGCGCGAAGAGCGACATCGTCGCCGATCTTGTGACCTTCAACCGTTCCAAGGGCGTGTACGGCGGCCTGAACTTCGACGGCACCGTGGTCAAGAGTTCGGAAGACTGGAACTCGGCGTACTACGGCAAGGCCGTTCTCCCGCCCGACATCCTGGTGCGCATGTCGGTGAGCAACAAGCAGGCCGACAAGCTGCTCGCGCAGGTCGCCGCCGCGACCAAGAAGTAGTTCGACTTCGCGCTGCGAACGAACGGGGGCCCTTCACGGGGCCCTTGTTCATTCCGGGCCCGGCGCGCGCGCAGGTTGCCGATGCGGACCGAATCCCGGACGTCGGTTCGCCCGGGGACACGAACCACCGCCGCGTCCCGGCCGCCGCGGGCGGCACCGGCTAACCGCGCCCGGCGCGGCCCGCGGCGGCCGCGGTCACAAGGATGGCGCGGAAGTCGTTGACGTTGGTCAGCGTCGGGCCGGTGACGACCGCATCGCCGAGCGCCTCGAAAAATCCGTGGCCGTCGTTGTCGCGCCAGGCTGTCCCTGGGGCGAATCCCCTGGCCCACGCGCGCGCCAGCGCTGTCGGGAGCGACGATACGCGCCGGCGATTTCCTCCTGGCCATCGACGCCGTCGGTGTCGCCGGCGATGGCGTAAGATGCCGGGCTGCCCGTCGAGCGCGATGGCGAGCGACAGCAGGAACTCGACGTTGCGCCCGCCGCGGCCGTCGCCGCGCACGGTGACCGTGGTCTCGCCGCCCGACAGCAGCACGCAGGGCGCCGGAAGCGGGCTGCCCGTGCAGCGCCACCTGCAGCGCGATGCCCGCCATCACCTTGCCGACGTCGCGCGCTTCGCCTTCGATGCTGTCGCCGAGCATGACGCGGCGTCACGCCGGCGGCGCGGGCGACCGCCGCCGCGGCCTCGAGCGCCATCTGCGGCGTCGCGATCATCCGCACCTCGGCGCGGGCGAGGCGCGGATCGCCGGGCTTCACGGTTTCGCCGCGCCCGCTTTCCAGCATGCTCGCGCACCGCGGCGGGCACTTCGATGCCGTAGCGGCGGACGATGTCGAGCGCGTCGGCGCAGGTCGTCGGGTCGGCGACCGTGGGTCCCGACGCGATGTCGATCGGATCGTCGCCCGGCACGTCGGAGATCATCAGCGTCACGCACCTGCGCCGGATGGCAGGCGGCGGCGAGCCGTCCGCCCTTGATCGCCGACAGGTGGCGCCGCACGCACGTTCATCTCGCTGATGGTCGCGCCGGACTGCGAGCAGCGCGCGGTTGACGGCCTGCTTGTCCTCGAGCGTCAGTCCCGGCGCGGGCAGCGCCAGCAGCGACGATCCGCCGCCGGAGATCAGGCACACGACGAGATCGTCGGCGGTCAGCCCGCGCACGAGCTCGCGGATGCGCTGTGCCGCCGCCTGCCCCGCCGCGTCGGGCACCGGATGCGCCGCCTCGACGATCTCGATGCGCGCGCAGGGCACCGCGTAGCCGTAACGCGTGACCACGAGGCCCGTACAGCGCGCCCGGCCAGCTGTCCTCGACGGCTCTGCGCCATCGCCGCCGACGCCTTGCCCGCGCCGATGACGATCGTGCGGCCCTTCGGCGCCGCCGGCAGATGTCGCGGTACGCAGTGCGCGGGCTGCGCCGCGTTGATCGCGGCGTCGAACATGTCGCGCAGTATTCCGCGTTCGTTTCCGTTCATCGTTGCGCTCGCTGTGTCATGGGGGCCGCGTCGGCGCGCGGCCGAGACCGGCCCGGCCACGCGCGACGCGCCGGCCGGGCCCCTCGACAGTACCCGCCTTCGGCAGGCGCTCGCAACCCGTCCGGCCCGCGCCGGCGACGCGGCCGATGGAATCGACGAGGATGCAACCACGGATCCCGCCACCGCGGGAACCGGACCGCCCGCGGTGCCGGCGTGCCGCCTCCTTGCGCCCCCCGCCGCGCCGGTCAGGCCGGCGCACCCAGCAGATCGGCGAGCGCGTCGGCGATCACCTCGGTCGCCTTGTACAGGTCGTCGAGCTTCAGCTTCTCGTCGGCGCGATGGCCGTTGGCCTCGAGCAGCGTACGGGGACCGGCGCCGTAGAGCACCGTCGGGATCGCCGCGCGTCGAGTACAGCCGCGCATCGGTGTAGATCGGCACGCCGTGCGCCTTCACCTCTTCGCCCATGATCCGCGTCGCGTGCCGCGCGATGGCCGCGACGAGCCTTTCCTGCCCCGGAATGGGCACGAACGGCAGCGCGAGCAGGATGCGCCGCACGTGGCAGGCGATTCCCGGCCACCGCGCGGCGGCCTCGTCGATCCGGCGCGTCAGCGTCGCCTCGACCTCGGCGGCGTTCTCTTCGGGAATGATCCGGCGGTCGAGGCGCAGCGTCACCTTGTCCGGCACGACGTTGGTATTGATGCCGCCCGAGATCAGCCCGACGGTCAGCGTGGGGCTGTCGATGCCGTCGGTCCGCGACTTCGTCGCCGCATAGGTCTTGCGGATCGCGTAGAGAGCGGCCAGCACCGCCGTGGCGGCTTCCAGCGCGTCGACGCCGGTGTCGGGACGCGCCGCGTGCGCCGACTTGCCGACGATCTCGACCTCGAGGTGCAGGCACCCGTTGTGGGCGATGGTGATGCCGTAGGCGAATCCGGCGGAGATCGCGTAATCGGGCCGGCTGATCTTCTGTTCCAGAAGCCTGGCCGGTCCCGTGGCGCCGCCGACCTCCTCGTCGTAGGTGAAATGCAGCTCGACCGAGCCGCCGAGCTTCGCCCCCGTCGACGCGACGGCGGCCTTGAGCGCCCGCAGCGCGAAGGCGTAGGTCGCGAAATCGGATTTCGACACTGCGACGCCGCGGCCGTACATGGTCCCGTCGCGGATCTCGGCGCCATAGGGGTCCGTCGCTCCAGCCGAGTCCCGGCGGCACGACGTCGCCGTGCGCGTTCAGCGCGATCACCGGCCCGGCGCCGAAACGCTCGCGGACGACGAGGTTGGTCGCGCTGATCATCCCGTTTGCCCTGATCACGTCGTCGGGCACCGGATGCCGCTCGACGGCGAAGCCGAGGCCTTCGAGCAGCGCCGCGGCCCGCTCGCCGTGCGCGCGGCAGTCGCCCGGCGGGTTGTCCGAGGGGACCCTGACGAGCTCCGCGAGAAAGCGCGTCTGCAGGTCGCGCTCACGCGCCAGCAGGTCGTGGATGACGCTGCGCAGCGCGTCGCTCATGGTGCGCTCCGCAAGGGCCGGAAGTTCTCGATGAAGCGCAGGAAGATCCGCGCCGAGGTTGCGACGTCCTCGAGCGTGATCGCTTCCGCGGGGTTGTGGCTGATGCCGCCTCTGCAGCGCACGAAGAGCATGCCGATGTCGGCGATGTCGATGACGGCCATGCCGTCGTGTCCGGCGCCGCTGGGCAGCGCGCGCACGGGGATGCCGTCGGCGGCGATGGCCCGGCCGATCTGCTCGCGGATCCAGCCGGCAGCGACCGCGGTGCGGCCCTCGTGCGTCGGCGCAATCGTCACGCCGACCTTGCGGCGATCGCAGATCGCGCGGATCGCCGCCGCCACCTCGGCCACCGCGACCAGGCGTTCGGCGTCGCGCGGCGACCGGATGTCGATGGTGAACGCCGCGCCGCCGGGAATGACGTTGGTCGCGCCCGGCGCGACCTCGATGCTGCCGACGGTTCCGACCAGTTCGGGGACCACGCCGCAGCGTCGCTCGACCGCCAGGACGCATTCGGCGGCCGCGGCCAGCGCGTCCCGCCGCAAGCCCATCGGCACCGTCCCGGCGTGGCCGGCGGTGCCGCCGATGTCGACGCGCAGGCGGTTGGCGCCGTTGATCGCGGTGACGACGCCGACCGGGAGGCCTTCGGCTTCGAGCACCGGTCCCTGCTCGATGTGCAGCTCCGCGTAGGCGAGGATGTCGTCGCGCCGGCGCGCGGCGCGGGCAATCGTCGCCGGATCGAGGCCGAAGCGCGTCATGGCCTCGCGCAGGGTGATTCCGTCGCAGTCGCTGCGGTCGAGCAGCGTCGGATCGAAAGTGCCGGCAATGGCGCGGCTGCCGAGCAGCGTGGCGCCGAAGCGGACGCCCTCCTCGTCGGCGAAGCCCGCGACCTCGATCGCGAACGGCAGGCGCTTGCCGCGCTGATTGAGCGCATGCACGCATTCGATCGCGGCGACGACGCCCAGCATGCCGTCGTACCTGCCGGCATCGCGCACGGTGTCGAGATGCGATCCCAGCAGCAGCGCCGGCAGCCCGGGCGCGGCGCCTTCGTAGCGGCCGACGACGTTGCCGATGGCGTCCAGCGCGGCGTTCATGCCGGCGTCGCGCATCCAGCCCAGCACGAGCGCGCTCGCGGCGCGCTGCTCGTCGGACAGGAACACGCGGGTCAGTCCATCGGCCTGCTCGGAACAGGCCGCCAGGGCTTCGCAGCGTTCGCAGATGCGCGGCGCGGACGGGGCCGCAGCGTCATTCATTTTTCGCTCCTGTCGCGTTTCCCTCGCCGGAGTCGCGCGTAGCATTTTCCGCCGATCCGGCGCACAGCGGCCTCCACACGCGCCGGCGGCGCGGACCTCCGCCCCGGCCCGCACCCGCCGCTTGCCATGGCCGGCTCACTTTGTATACAATTTTAAGCATGATTGCATACTTTTCGCAATGACCGCGCCCGCGCTCCCCTTCGCCGTCCCGTCCGGCGCCGAACAGCCGATCTGCGACGCGGTGCGCGACGCCGTCCTCGATCAGCGGGTGGCCCCAGGCACCAAGCTCACCGAGGCGCGACTGGCCGGGCTGTTCGGCGTCTCGCGAACGATCGTGCGCGTGGCGCTGCTCCGCCTCGCGCACGACCACATCGTGCAGCTTGCGCCGAATCGCGGGGCGAGCATCGCGAGCCCGACGGTCGACGAAACGCGGCAGGTGTTCGAGGCGAGGCGCGTCGTCGAGTCGGCGGCGATGCCGCTGGCCGCCGCGCGCGCCCCGACGAAGCCGCTGGAGGACCTGCGCCGGCTGGTGCGAAAGGAGGATTCGGCGTTCCACTCGGGCGACGTCCGCACCTGGATCCGCAGCTCCGGCGAGTTCCACGTCGGGCTCGTGGCGCTCGCCGAGAACGCGGTCCTCCTGCATTTCGCCCGCGAACTCGTCACCCGGTCGCTGCTGATGACGGCGCTGTACATGCCGAAGGGCCAGACCAGCTGCGCCACCGGCGAGCACCTTGCGCTGATCGATGCGCTCGCCGGCGGCGACGGACGGAAGGCGGCGCGTCTGATGCAGGAACACCTGCGCGGCTGCGAGCGGCGGCTGTGCCTCGATGCGCACGCCGCGCCCGCGGTCGACCTCGGCGACGCGCTCTGCGTCACCGCCCGCCGCAGCGCTTCGGCACGATGAGCGCGACGCCCCGTTACCCGCGCGACCTGGTCGGCTACGGACCGCGGCCGCCGCACCCGCGCTGGCCCGGCGGCGCCCGGCTCGCGCTGCAGATCGTCGTCAACTACGAAGAGGGCGCCGAGAGCTGCGTGCTGCACGGCGACGAGGCATCGGAGACTTTCCTGTCCGAGATCGCGGGCGCCGAAGCGTTCCGCATGCGTCACCGCAGCATGGAATCGCTCTACGAATACGGTTCGCGGGCGGGACT
Organism: uncultured beta proteobacterium; assembly: GCA_963779445.1. GTDB lineage: Bacteria > Pseudomonadota > Gammaproteobacteria > Burkholderiales > Casimicrobiaceae > CAIWHR01. Next base: position 426,771 of record CAVZYI010000009.1, on the reverse strand, counting down.
GTGGCGGCTGTTGCGGCTGTTCCGCGAACGGCGGATGCCGGTGACCGTCTTCGGCGTCGCCATGGCGCTCGAGCGCAATCCGGCGGTGGTCGAGGCCATGCTCTCCGACGGGCACGAGATCGCCGGGCACGGCTGGCGGTGGATCAGCTATCAGCAGGTGGACGAGGAGACGGAACGGGAGCATCTGGAACGGGCGGTCGCGACCATCAGCCGCCTCACCGGCCGCGCGCCGGAAGGCTGGTACACCGGCCGGGACAGCCCCAACACGCGGCGGCTGGTCGTCGAGCACGGCGGCTTCGTCTACGATGCCGATTCGTACGCCGACGACCTCCCCTACTGGGAGCGCGTCGCCACGCACCGCGGCGCCAGGCCGCATCTGGTTGTTCCCTACGCGCTCGACACCAACGACATGCGCTTCGCCACGGCGCAGGGCTTCAACAGCGGCGACCCGTTCTTCGCCTGCCTTCGCGACGCCTTCGACGTGCTGTACGCCGAGGGCGACCCGGCGGGCCTGGACGCGCCCAAGATGCTCTCGGTCGGGCTGCACTGCCGCATCGTCGGGCGTCCCGCGCGTCTGGCGGCGCTGGCGCGCTTCCTCGATCACGTGCGCAGCCACGACGATGTCTGGATCGCTCGCCGGATCGACATCGCGCGGCACTGGATGGCGACGCATCCGTTCAGGGGCGAATGACGTGACGCTGAACGGCGTCAACGCGCTGGACCGCGCCGCCTTCGTCGCGCTGCTGGGCGGCATATTCGAACATTCGCCCTGGGTTGCCGAAGCGGCGTGGGAAGCGCGCCCGTTCGCGTGCGTCGACGCGCTGCACACGGCCATGGTCGCGGCGGTCGACGGCGCCGACGAAGCGCGGCGCCTTGCGCTGCTGCGCGCGCACCCCGAGCTGGCCGGCAGGGCGGCGGTCCGCGGCGACCTCACCCGGAATTCGGCGGAGGAACAGGCCGGGGCCGGGCTCGATCGCTGCTCTCCCGCGGAATTCGCGCGGCTGCACTCGCTCAACGCCGCCTACGTCGCCAAGTTCGGATTTCCGTTCATTATCGCGGTCAGGGGCCTCGACCGGGCCGGCATCATCGATCGCTTCGCCACCCGGCTCGAACACGATCGCGCGACCGAATTTTCCGAGGCCCAGGCGCAGGTCGCACGCATCGCGAAATTTCGGCTCGACGCGATACTCGGTCCCTGACGCGGCTCGCGACGTCGACGGAACTTGGCGCGCGGGCACCGCCGGCGTCGAATCCGCCGCCGGGCCCGGCGGCGATACCGCCCATCGCGCAGGTCAGAGCGCGTCGGCGCCGAAGAGCGCGGCGAGGTCCGTCGCCGGCTCGACGTCGCCGGAGAGGTCGAGCTGGCCCTCCAGCCGGTCGAGATGCGCGCTCATGGCGGCGGCGGCCCGCGACGCATTGCCGCTCGCGATCGCGTCGATGATCACCGAATGCTCGTCGATCGAGCAGCTCCTGTCCTCGGTCCGGCTCCGGTAGGCGAGCACGACCAGCGGCGTGCGCGCGATCAGTCGGTCGAGGATTTCCGCCAGCACGCCGTTGCCGGCCATTTCGGCCAGCATCCGGTGGAATCCGAGCGACAGCTTCAGTCCTTTGCGCGTCTCGCCGCGACGGTAGGCGCCCTGCTCGCTGGCCACGACGGCGCGCAGCGCCTTCAGCTTCGCCGGCGCGACGCTTCGGGCGACGCTTTCGGCGATCGCGCCTTCAACCGCCCGCCGCGCGGCAAAGAGGTCGCGGCTCTCGCCGATCGACGGACTCGCCACCGTCGCGCCCCGGTTGGGGCGCAAGGCGACGAGCCTGTCGTAGGCGAGCCGCGTCAGGACCTTGCGCACGACGCCGCGGCTGGCGCCGAACACCCCGGCCAGCGCCACCTCCTTCAGCTTGGTGCCCGGCTGCAGCCGGTGGTCGAGCACGGCATCGTGGATGCGCCGGTAGATTTCCTCTTCGGGCAGCGCCGCGCGGAGCGCGCCGCGGCGCGCCGGGCCCGCGCGCGGCGCCGAACCGGCGCGGCTGCCTGCCGCCCGCGGGCGGACGCCTTTCACCTTGCGTGTCGCCATATGAGCCTGCTTTTGTTGACATTCTGTAGCGCTCATTGTTAGCACCGATTTCCAGGATGTGCAAGCCGGATCGTTCCACCGACGCCGCCCGTCGCCGCGCCGGAAGGCATCCCTCCCTCGGGCAAGCTTGCGACCGTGCTGCAATGCAATGTTCACAAAATAATAGCAATTGTTGACAACATGATTTTCCAGTGTCAGCATTCGCCACTACCGAGGAGGCGCGATGGGGCGGCTGACGACACACGTGCTCGATACGGCGCGCGGAACGGCGGGGTCCGGCATGCGGGTGTCGGTGTACCGGATCGACGCCGGCGGGCGCCGGCGGATCGCCGCGACCGACACCAACGCCGATGGCCGCTGCGACCGGCCGCTGCTCGAAGGCGCCGACTTCACCGCGGGCGTCTACGAGCTGGAGTTCGGCGTCGGCGACTATTTCTCCGGCTCGGGTGTGGCGTTGCCCGAGCCGCCGTTCCTCGGCGAGGTCGTGCTGCGCGTCGGGGTGGCCGCGCCCGACCAGCACTATCACGTGCCGCTGCTCGTCTCGCCCTGGAGTTACTCCACGTATCGCGGGAGCTGACGGGCGCCTGGCCGCCCGCCGCGCGACAAGCCCGGCTGCGGCCGGTCAACCCCTCGCCGACCGCCCTCGCCCATGCACAGGCGCATCCTGCCCGGCTCCCGAACCAGCACCTCCGCGACCGGCGGCAGCGTCCGCTTCGTGCTCGACGGCGAGGTCGTTGCGCTGGTCGGCGTCGATCCGACGCGGACGGTCCTCGACTACCTGCGCGAGGACCTCGGCCGCACCGGAACCAAGGAAGGCTGCGCCGAAGGCGACTGCGGGGCCTGCACCGTCGTCGTCGCGGAACTCGACGGCGACGGCGTCCGCTTCCGGGCCGTCAACTCCTGCATCCAGTTCGTGCCCACGCTCGACGGCAAGGAGCTCGTCACCGTCGAGAGCCTGAAGCAGCCCGACGGCACGCTGCATCCGGTGCAGCAGGCGATGGTCGACTGCCACGGGTCGCAGTGCGGGTTCTGCACGCCGGGTTTCGTCATGTCGCTGTTCGCGCTCTACAAGTCGACGGCGAAGCCGACGCGCGACGAGATCAACGATGCGCTCGCCGGCAACCTGTGCCGCTGCACCGGCTACCGGCCGATCGTCGACGCCGCGCAGAAGATGTACGGATACGGCCCGAGCGGACCGGCGAGCGAGAGCTGGATGAACTGCTCGTTCTCGTCCGACGGCGACCGGCAACCGTCGGCCTTCGAGCAGCAGATGATCGAGCGCCTGCGCTCCATCGAGCGCCGCGACACGCTGGTGCTCTCGCGCGGCGCGCGCAGGTACTACGCGCCGACGCGGCTCACCGAACTCGCGGCGCTGCGCGAAGCGCATCCCGACGCGCGGCTGCTCGCCGGCGGAACAGACATCGGACTCTGGGTGACCAAGCAGCACCGCGACATCGACTCGATGATCCACGTCGGCGGCGTCGCCGAACTGAAGCGCATCGAGGCCGGCGACCTGCACCTGGACATCGGGGCCGCCGTCCCGCTCACCGACGCCTTCGCCGAGCTGGTCGTCCACTTTCCGTCGCTGAAAGAGCTGTTCCTGCGCTTCGCCTCGCCGCCGATCCGCAACGCCGGCACGCTGGGCGGCAACATCGCCAACGGCTCGCCGATCGGCGACTCGATGCCGGTGCTGATCGCCCTCGGCACGACGCTCGTTCTGCGCCGGGGGGACCGGACTCGCGAATTGGCGCTCGACGATTTCTACCTCGCGTACCAGAAGACGGCGCTGGAGCGCGGCGAGTTCGTCGAGCGCATCCGGATCCCGCGCGGCGCCGCCCGCACCGTGGTGCGCTCGTACAAGGTCTCGAAGCGCTTCGACCAGGATATCTCCGCCGTCTGCGGCGGCTACCGGATCGAACTCGAGAGCGGCAGCGTGCGCGCCGCCTGCGTCGCCTACGGCGGCATGGCGGCGACACCGAAGCGTGCGCTGCACTGCGAGCGTGCGCTCGCGGGCCGGCCGTGGACCGAGGCCGTCGTCAAGGCGGCGATGGCCGAGCTCGACAAGGACTACACTCCGCTCTCGGACATGCGCGCGACGGCAGCCTACCGGCGCCTCGTCGCGCGGAACCTGCTCCACAGGCTGTTTCTCGAAACGTCGGGAACCCGGGAGCCAACCCGGGTCGTCGACTACGCGAGGTGACGGACCATGCGTGACCCCAGGGCGAAGGGCGGTGTCGGCGCCGCGATTCCCCACGACAGCGGCCACCTGCACGTCAGCGGCGAGGCGCTCTACACCGACGACATTCCCGAAGCGCGCGGCACGCTGTACGCGGCGATAGGCACGAGCGAGCGGGCGCACGCGCGGATCAGGTCGATCGACCTCGCCGGGGTCCGGGCCGCGCCCGGGGTCGTCGCCGTGATCGCCGCGCGCGACATACCGGGAAGGAACGACTACGGCCCGGTGATCGCCGACGACCCGATCTTCGCCGCCGCGCTGGTCCAGTATCACGGGCAGTCGCTGTTCGCCGTCGCCGCGGAGACGACGGAAGCGGCGCGGCGCGCCGCGCGGCTGGCAGTGGTCGAATACGAAGACCTCGAGCCCCATCTCACCGCCGGGGCCGCGCTCGAGGCGCGCTCGTTCGTGCTCCCGACCGAGCGCCTGCTGCGCGGGGATCCGCGCGCGGCAATCGCCGGCGCGCCGCACCGCCTCGAGGGAACGATCCGCATCGGCGGCCAGGACCAGTTCTATCTCGAAGGCATGATCGCCTACGCGATGCCCGCCGAAGACCGCGGGATGAAGGTCTACAGCTCGACGCAGCACCCGGGCGAGGTGCAGCACCAGGTCGCCCGGGCGCTGGCCGTGGAAGCCAAGGACGTCGTCGTCGAGTGCCGGCGGATGGGCGGCGGCTTCGGCGGCAAGGAGAGCCAGCCGGGGCTGTTCGCCTGCGTCGCCGCGCTGCTCGCGCAGAAGACCGGCCGCGCCGTCAAGCTGCGCGTCGACCGCGACGACGACATGAAGATGACCGGCAAGCGGCACGACTTCGAGACCGGATACGAGGTCGGTTTCGACGACGACGGCCGCATCCTCGGCGTCGATTTCGTCCTCGCCGGCCGCTGCGGCTATTCCGCCGACCTCTCCGGCTCGATCAACGACCGCGCCATGCTGCACAGCGACAACTGCTACTACCTCGACAACGTCGGCATCGTCTCGCACCGCTGCAAGACGCACACGGTGTCCAACACCGCGTTCCGCGGCTTCGGTGGCCCGCAGGGGATGATGGGAATAGAACAGGTCATCGACGAGATCGCCTGCCGGCTGGGCCGCGACCCGCTCGACGTGCGCAAGGTCAACTTCTACGGCATCGAGGAGCGCAACGTCACGCACTACCGGCAGAAGATCGTCGACAACGTGATCCACGACATCGTCGACAGGCTCGAAGCGGGTTCCGACTATCGCCGGCGGCGCGCGGAGATCCGCGGCTTCAATGCGCAGAGCCCGTGGCTGAAGCGGGGGATCGCGCTGACCCCGGTCAAGTTCGGCATCTCGTTCACGGCGACCCACCTCAACCAGGCCGGCTGCCTGCTCAACGTCTACACCGACGGCACGCTGATGCTCAACCACGGCGGGACCGAGATGGGCCAGGGGCTCTTCATCAAGGTCGCGCAGGTGGTCGCGGAAGAGCTGCAGGTCGACGTCGATCGCATCCGCATCACGGCGTCGGACACGAGCAAGGTCCCCAACGCGTCGCCGACGGCGGCATCCTCCGGCGCCGACATCAACGGCAAGGCGGCGCAGGACGCGGCGCGGACGCTGCGCGAACGCCTCGCGCAATTCGCCGCCGCGCACTTCGGCGTGGCGCCGGAACTGATCGTCTTCCGCGACAATCGCGTCCACGCCGGCGACCGGTCGGTCAGCTGGAACGAGCTGGTCAAGCTCGCCTACTTCGCCCGGCTGCCGCTGTCGGCGACCGGCTACTACCGCACGCCCAAGATCGGCTACGACCGCAAGACCTGGAGCGGGATGCCGTTCTACTATTTCTGCTACGGGGCCGCGGTGTCCGAAGTCGTCATCGACACGCTGACCGGCGAGAACCGCCTGCTGCGCGTCGATATCCTGCACGACGTGGGCAAGTCGCTGAATCCGGCCATCGACCTGGGCCAGATCGAGGGCGGCTTCATCCAGGGCGTGGGCTGGCTCACGACCGAAGAGCTGCGCTGGGACGCCGAGGGCAGGTTGACGACGCACGCGCCTTCGACGTACAAGATCCCGGTCGCGAGCGACGTGCCCCCCGTGTTCAACGTCACCCTCTACGAATCCGGCGTCAACGCCGAGGATTCGATCCATCGGTCGAAGGCCGTCGGCGAGCCGCCGCTGATGCTCGGCATCTCGGTGTTCCACGCCATCCGCGACGCGATCGCAAGCGTCTCCGGCTACACGCTCTGCCCGCGTCTCGACGCGCCGGCCACGCCGGAGGAGATCCTGCTGTCGGTCGAGGAGCTGAAGGCCCGTCACGCCGACGAGGGTCGCCGGACGAAGGCGGTCGCGGAGCCGGTCTCGTGATCGGCTGGCTGCGCACGCTGCAGCGCCTCGCCGGCGAAGGGACCGCCGCCGTGGTCGTCACCGTCGCCGGCGCCCGCGGATCGGCGCCGCGCGAGGCCGGCGCGAAGATGATCGTCACCGCCGGCGAAGCCTACGGAACGATCGGCGGCGGCCACCTCGAGCATCGGTCGATGGCGATCGCGCGCGAACTGATCGCCGGCGGCGGCGGCGCAGTGCACCGCTTTGCCCTGGGCGCGAGCCTCGGGCAATGCTGCGGCGGCGTGGTCAGCCTGCTGTTCGAGCCGGCGGGGGACGCCGCGCCGTGGCTCGATACGGTGACCGAAATGCAGCGCGACGGCATTCCCTGCGTGCTGGTGCGGTCGCTGCACGGCGGCGGGGGCGCCGGCCACCTTGTCGTCACCGCCGAGGGCAGCCGCGGCTCGCTGGGGGCCGCGCTCGACGCGCCGGCTCGGGATTTCGCGCGCGCGACACTCGCCGACGGCGGCGGGCCGCGGGTGCGCGAGATCGCCGCAGCGGAGGCGCGGGCGGCGCTGTACTTCGAGCCCCTGCGCGCCGCCGACTTCCACGTCGTGCTGTTCGGCGCCGGCCACGTCGGCAAGGCGCTGGTGCAGGTCTTCTCCGGACTGTCCTGCCGGATCACCTGGGTCGACAGTCGCGACGGCGAGTTTCCGGGCGCCGTGCCGGACACCGTGACCGTCGTCTGCACCGACGATCCCGTTGCCGAGGTGGACGCCGCCGGGACGGGGAGCTTCTTCCTGGTGATGACGCACAGCCACGCGCTCGACCACGATCTTGCCGAGCGCATCCTGCGCCGCGGCGATTTCGCGTACTTCGGGCTCATCGGCTCGCTCGCCAAGCGCCGGCAGTTCGAGAAGCGGATGGCGGCGCGCGGCGTGCCGGCGGCGCGCCTCGCGGCGATGCGCTGCCCGATCGGCGTGGAAGGCATCGACAGCAAGGAGCCTTCGTCGATCGCGATCGCCGTGGCGGCCGAGCTCCTGCGCGCGCGCGAATGCCGGGCCGCGACGACCGCGGCGCCGGTCGCGGCGCGGCGCGCGTGATGCGCGGCGCGCCGCCTCGCCCCTCTCGAAGCGGACCCGGCCGCGAGGAGCGCCCCCGATGACGGCGCCGGCGCCGCCGGCAACCGCCGGCACCCCGCGGATCGAGCTGCGCGGCATCACCAAGGCCTATCCCGCGGTCGTCGCCAACAAGGACGTCTCGCTGGTCGCGCTGCCCGGCGAGATCCACGCGGTGCTCGGCGAGAACGGCGCCGGCAAGAGCACGCTGATGAAGGTCATCTACGGCGTGGTGAAACCCGACGCCGGCAAAGTGCTGTGGGAGGGCAGGCCGGTGACCGTGGCCCATCCCGCGCAGGCGCGGGACCTCGGCATCGGCATGGTGTTCCAGCATTTCTCGCTGTTCGAGACGCTGACCGTCGTCGACAACGTCGCCCTCGCGCTTCCGGGAAAGCCGGAGCTCGCGGCACTGTCGAAACGCATCGCCGAAGTGTCGGAGCGCTACGGGCTTCCGGTCGATCCGCGCCGCCGCGTGCACACGCTGTCGGTCGGCGAGCGCCAGCGCGTCGAGATCACGCGCTGCCTGCTCGCCAATCCGAAGCTCCTCATCATGGACGAGCCGACGTCGGTGCTGACGCCTCAGGCCGTGCGCCGGCTCTTCGAGACGCTGCGCCAGCTGTCCGCCGAGGGCTGCACCATCCTCTACATCAGCCACAAGCTCGACGAGATCCAGGAGCTTTGCACGCAGGCGACGGTGATGCGCGGCGGACAGGTCACCGGTCACTGCGATCCGCGGCAGGAAACGCCGAAATCCATGGCGCGGATGATGATCGGCCGCGACCTGCCGCATCCCACGCACGGCGAGCCGCGCACCGGCGAAGTGCGCCTCGTGTTCGCGGGCCTCTCGCGGGAGTCCGACGATCCCTTCGGCGCGCATCTGAAGGACATCCACCTCTCGGTCCGCAGCGGCGAGATCGTCGGCATCGCCGGCGTATCGGGCAACGGCCAGCAGGAGCTGCTCGCCGCGGTATCGGGCGAGCAGACGCTCGCCGAGAAGCACCCGGTCATCGTCTGCGGCATCGACGCGGGGCGCATGGGCCCGGCCGAGCGGCGGGAGCTCGGCCTGTGCTTCGTCCCCGAAGAGCGGCTGGGGCGCGGCGCGGTGCCGCGCATGTCGCTTGCCGACAACGCGCTGCTCACCGCGCACCGGCACGGTTACGTGAAGAACGGACTGATCCGCTTCGCCGAAGTCGACGGGTTCGCCGGACGCTGCATCGGCGACTTCGGCGTCGCGTGCGGCGGCACGCGGGCCGAAGCGAGGAGCCTCTCCGGCGGCAACCTGCAGAAGTTCATCGTCGGCCGCGAAATCCTGCAGCGCCCGAAGGTGCTCGTGGTGGCGCAGCCGACGTGGGGCGTGGACGTCGGCGCCGCGGCGTTCATCCGGCAGAAGATCATCGACCTGCGCAACGAAGGCGTCGCGATCCTGGTCGTGTCGGAGGAACTCGACGAACTCTTCGAGATCTGCGACCGCATCACGGTGATCGCCAAGGGCCGGCTGTCGCCCGCCCGGCCGATCAGGGAAACCAGCGTCGAGGAGATCGGCGTCTGGATGAGCGGCATGTGGCCGGACGCGGGCGACGAAGCGCATTTCTCGCCGGCGCACGAGGAGGCGCGACGTGCGGCTCAGGCTTGAAGCGAGGGCGGAGCCGTCGCGCCTGATGGGATACCTGTCGCCGCTGCTCGCGGCGGGGCTGACCATCGTCGCCGGGTTCATCCTGTTCTCCGCGCTCGGGAAGGATCCGGTGGAGGCCTTCCGCACGTTCTTCGTCCATCCGATCCGCGACCGGAACGGCATCGCCGAGCTGCTGCTCAAGGCGTCGCCGCTGATGCTGATCGCGGTCGGGCTCGCCTGCGGCTACCGGGCGAACGTCTGGAACATCGGCGCCGAAGGGCAGCTGGTGCTCGGTGCCGTCTTCGCCGGCGGCGTCGCGCTGCACTATCACGGCAGCGACAGCTGGCTCGTGCTGCCAGCGATGCTCGCCGCCGGCGCCCTCGGCGGCATGCTGTGGGCCGCGATACCGGCGCTGCTGCGCACGCGCTTCAACACCAACGAGATCCTCGTCAGCCTGATGCTGGTCTACGTCGCCGGCTTCCTGCTTTCGTGGCTCGTGCACGCGCCGTGGCGCGACCCCGAGGGCTTCAATTTTCCGCAGAGCAGGCAGTTCACCGAGTCGGCGCTGTACCCGATGCTGGTCGAAGGAACGCGCCTCAACGTCGGCTTCCTGATCGCGCTGGCCGCGGTGGCGGCGGGCCACGTCTTCCTGAACCGCAGCTTCCTGGGATTCCAGATGCGCGTCGCCGGGCTTGCCGGCGCCGCGGCGAAATACGCGGGCTTCGACGCGAGGCGGATGGTCTGGCTCGGCATGCTGCTGGGCGGCGCGGCCGCCGGGATCGCCGGCATGGGCGAGGTCGCCGGCCCGATCGGCCAGCTGCTGCCTTCGGTTTCGCCCGGCTACGGCTTCGCCGCGATCATCGTCGCCTTCGTCGGAAGGCTGCATCCGGTCGGAATCCTGCTCGCGAGCCTGCTGATGTCGCTGCTCTATCTCGGCGGCGAGGCCGCGCAGATGGGATTGAACCTGCCGTCCGCGATCACCGGGCTGTTCCAGGGCATGCTGCTGTTCTTCCTGCTCGGCTCCGACGTGCTCATCGGCTACCGGATCCGGCTGATCAGGGCGCCGGGGACCGCCGCCGCGAGCGCCGGAGCGCCAGGATGAAACTGCCCCCATGCTCGCTTCGCTCGCTGCCCCCCGAGGGGGTGCAGTCAGTACCCTTCGGGCGGCCGGGCGGGTACTGACATGATCGACAACATCGTCCCGATCCTCGCCGCGGCCATCGCCGCGGGGACGCCGCTGGTGTTCGCGGCGCTGGGCGAACTCGTCACCGAGCGCTCCGGCGTCCTGAACCTCGGCTGCGAAGGCATGATGCTGGTCGGCGCGATCGCCGGATTCGCCACGGCATCGCAGGGCGGCAGTCTCGGGCTCGGCGTCGCGGCGGGCATGGCCGCCGGCGCCGCGATGTCCGGCATCTTCGCGGTGCTGACGCTGAACCTGATGGCCAATCAGGTTGCCTCGGGGCTGGCGCTGACGCTGTTCGGCGTCGGCCTGTCGGCGTTCGTCGGCAAGCCCTTCGAGAGCATCTCGCTGCTCCGCGATGCCCCCGTCGAAGTGCCGCTGCTGGCGCAGATCCCGGTGCTCGGCACGATCCTGTTCCGGCAGCACGTCCTGGTCTACGCTTCATGGGTGCTGTTCGCCGCGGTCAGCTGGTTCCTGTACCGGAGCCGCGCGGGACTGGTGCTGCGCGCCGTCGGCGAATCGCCCGAGTCGGCGCATGCGATCGGCTATCCGGTGATCCGCATCCGCTATCTGGCGACGCTTTTCGGCGGCGCGATGGCCGGGCTGGGTGGCGCCTACCTGTCGCTGTTCTATGCGCCGATGTGGGTCGAGGGCATGGTGGCGGGCCGCGGCTGGATCGCGCTCGCGCTGGTCGTCTTCGCCACCTGGCGCCCGGCGCGCGTGATGGCCGGCGCGTACCTCTTCGGCGGCGTGACGATCGCGCAGTTCTTCGCGCAGGGCGCGGGCATCGACGTGACCACGCAGTTCCTCTCGGCGCTGCCCTACGTCGCCACGATCGTCGTTCTCGTCGTCATCTCGCGCAACGTCAACACCATTCGCCTCAATTCGCCGGTATCGCTGGGGCGCTCGTATCGTCCCGATTGACGCGGCGCCGCCATCGTTCCCATCGAGCCCGAGGATTCACGCAGCACTTCGTTCCATACAAGCCCCGGCTGGAGTCAGCGCAACCATCCCGGATCCACGCAGCACTCGTTTCGATTCACCGAGGAGAACATCGCATGAAACGCACCCGCAGCATGACGCGTCTTTTCGCCGGACTCGTCGCCGGCAGCGCGCTGGGCCTGGCCGCGGCCGGGACCTGCGCCGCGCAGGAACCGCTCAAGATCGGCTTCGTCTACGTGAGTCCCATCGGCGACGCCGGCTGGACCTACCAGCACGACCAGGGCCGCAAGGCGATGGAAAAGGCGCTGGGCGCCAAGGTGTCGACGAAGTTCGTGGAGAACGTGCCCGAAGGCGCGGACGCCGAGCGCGTGATCAGGGAATTCGCGGCCAGCGGGAGCAAGCTCGTGTTCACGACGTCGTTCGGCTACATGAACCCGACGATCAAGGTCGCGGCGCAGTTCCCGAACGTCACCTTCGAGCACGGCACCGGCTACAAGATGGCCAAGAACGTCGGCATCTACAACGCGCGCTTCTACGAGGGGCGCTACCTCTGCGGCATCATCGCCGGCAGGATGACCAAGTCCAACGTCGCCGGCTACGTCGCCGCGTTCCCCATTCCCGAAGTCGTGCAGGGCATCAACGCCTTCACGCAGGGCATGCGCAGCGTCAATCCCAAGGCCGAGGTCAAGGTGATCTGGACGAACTCGTGGTTCGACCCGGGCCGCGAGCGCGAGGCGGCGAACACGCTGCTCTCGCAGGGTGTCGACGTGATCACCCACCACACCGATTCGACCGCCGTGGTCCAGGCCGCGGAAGAAAAGGGCAAGTACGCGTTCGGCTACCACTCCGACATGTCGAAATTCGGCCCGAAGGCGCACCTGACCGCGACGACCCATCAGTGGGGCGCGTACTACACCAAGGTCGCCAGCGACGTGATCGCCGGAACGTGGAAGCCCGCCAGCACCTGGGGAGGCCTCAAGGAAGGGCATGATCAAGCTCTCGCCGCTCAATCCCGCGGTGCCGAAGGACGTCGCCGATCTGGTGGCGGCGAAGGAGAAGGACATGATCGCCGGCAAGCTGCAGCCGTTCCAGGGCCCGGTCAGGGACAACACCGGCAAGGAGCGCGTCGCGGCGGGCAAGGCGATGAGCGACGACGAGCTGCAGAAGATGGACTTCTACGTCGAAGGCGTGCAGGGCAGCCTGCCCAAGAAATAGGTCCCGGGCGCCCCGGCCTGCCCGGCCCGCGCAATCGGCGGGCCGCGTTCCGCGCTCGCCCGGCGGGCGTTCGCGCAGGGCCGCAGGACGGCGACTCACGAGGCATCGCCCATGGAAGCGTACTTCCTCGACTGGCTGAACCTGCTGGTGCGCTGGCTGCACCTCGTCACCGGGGTCGCGTGGATCGGCGCGTCGTTCTACTTCGTGATGCTGGACAACTCCCTTTCGCCGCCGAAGGACGCCGACGACGCGAAACGCGGCGTCTTCGGCGAGCTGTGGGCGGTGCACGGCGGCGGCTTCTACCTCAGCCAGAAATTCCTCGCCGGGCCGCAGGGCGAGCCGCTGCCGGCGAACCTGCACTGGTCGAAATGGGAGGCGTACACGACGTGGCTCTCGGGGATGGGCCTGCTGGCGATCGTCTACTGGTGGGGCGCGAGTTCGTTTCTGATCGACCGGAACGTGATGGCGCTCTCTCCGGTCGCGGCGATCGGCATCAGCATCGCGTTCCTCGCCGGCGGCTGGCTCGCCTACGACGCGCTGTGCAGGCTGCTCGAGGGCAGCGAGAACCTGCTGGCGGGCACGATCCTGGCGCTGGCGATGGCCGCGACCTGGGCGCTGTTCAACGTCTTCGGCGCGCGCGCGGCCTTCGTCCACGCCGGCGCGATGCTCGGCACGATGATGGTGGCGAACGTGTTCTTCCACATCATCCCGGGGCAGAAGAGGATGGTCGCCGACCTTCGCGCCGGCCGCGCGCCGGACCCGAAGCCGGGCATCATCGGCAAGCAGCGATCGGTGCACAACACGTACTTCACGCTGCCGGTGCTGTTCGTGATGATCAGCAACCACTATCCGATGACCTACAGCCATCCCCATGGCTGGGCGGTCCTGGGCGTGATCATGCTCGCCGGCGTGCTGATCCGGCAGTTCTTCGTGCTGCGCCATCGCGGCGTCGTGAAATGGGCGCTTCCCGCGGCGGGCGCCGCGCTGCTGGCGGCGCTGGCCTTCGCCATCGCGCCGAAGGCGTTGGACCCCGGGGGCGACAAGGTCGCGTTCGCCGAGCTCCGATCGGTTCTCGACCGGCGTTGCGTGCCCTGCCACGCCGCGCAGCCGACGCACGCCGGCTTCGCGCAGCCGCCCAAGGGCATCGTCCTCGAGACGGCCGACCAGGTCGCGGCGAACGCGGCGCAGCTGGCCGAGACCGTGGGCAACCGGTACATGCCGATCGCCAACCTAACGCAGATGACCGACGGCGAGCGCGCGCTGGTCGCCCGCTGGTTCGCGCAAGGGGCCCCCGTCAAGTGAACGCGAGCCCCGCTTGAGCGGGCGCGCTCCGGCGCCGGCGGCGTGCCGCGTGCAGGCGTTTCGCGGGACGCTCCTCCATTTCCTCGGCGACCCCGACGAACTGGGCGAGAGCGCGCACGAGCTGATCGACGACGGGCTGCTGGTGCTGCGCGACGGCAGGGTCGCCGCCGCCGGCGACGCGCGTCGCCTGCTGCAATCACTGCCCGAAGGCACCCCCGTCGTCGACTGCGCGGGCAAGCTGATCATGCCCGGATTCGTCGACACCCACGTCCACTACCCGCAGGCCGACATCGTCGCCGCCTACGGCGAGCGGCTCCTCGAGTGGCTCGAGCGCTACACGTTTCCCACCGAACGGCGATTCTCCGACCCCGGGTACGCCCGCGACGTCGCCGATTTCTTCCTCGGCGAGCTGCTGCGCAACGGCACGACGACGGCGGCGGTGTTCGCGACCGTGCATCCGCAGTCGGTCGACGCGTTCTTCGAAGCCGCGCAGGCGCTGGACGCGCGAATGATCGCGGGCAAGGTGATGATGGACCGCAACTGCCCGGAGTTCCTGCGCGACACCGCGGAATCGTCGTACGCCGAGAGCAAGGCGCTGATCGGGAAATGGCACGGCCGCCACCGCCTGCTCTACGCGGTGACGCCGCGCTTCGCGCCCACGTCCACCGAGCGGCAGCTCGAGCTCGCCGGCCGGCTGCTCGACGAGCACCCGGACGTGTACCTGCAATCGCACGTGGCCGAGAACAGGGACGAGGTCGCCTGGGTCGCCGAGCTCTTCCCGTGGAGCCGCAGCTATCTCGACGTCTACGACCGCTACGGCCTCGTCCGCGAGCGCGCCATCTACGCGCATTGCCTGCACCTCGATGCCGCCGACCGCGATCGCATGGGCGCGACCGGCGCGGCGATGTCGTTCTGTCCGACGTCCAACCTCTTCCTCGGCAGCGGCCTGTTCGACACCGACGCCGCCCGGCGCCATGGCGTGCGCGTCGGCATCGGCACCGACGTCGGCGCCGGAACCAGCTTCAGCATGCTGCGCACGCTCGACGAGGCGTACAAGGTCGCTCACCTCCTCGGCCACCGGCTCTCGCCGCTGAAGGCCTTCTATTTCGCGACCCTGGGCGGCGCGCGCGCGCTGCGCCTCGACGACCGGATCGGCAACTTCACGGCCGGAAAGGAAGCGGACTTCGTGGTGCTCGATCTCGCCGCGACGCCGCTGCTGGAGCGCCGGATGCGGCACACGTCCACGCTCGCGGAACGGCTGTTCGCGCTGATCATGCTGGGCGACGATCGAAGCGTCGCGGCGACCTACGTCATGGGCCGGCAGCGGCACGCGCGGGCTGGGGCCTAGCCGGCAGGCGCGCCGGGGACGCCATGGAACCGGAACGCACGCTGCTGCTGCGCAACGCCACCGTCGTCGCGACGATGGACGACGCGGGGCGCGAGATCGCCGGCGGCGCGGTGCTCGTGCGCGGCCACGCGATCGAGGCGGTCGGCCCCGCCGGGTCGCTGCCCGATTCCGCCGACGAGGTGATCGATCTCGACGGCCACCTGCTCCTGCCCGGACTCGTCAACACGCATCACCACTTCTACCAGACGCTGACCCGCGCCTGGCCCGGCGCGCAGGACGCGACGCTGTTCGAATGGCTGCGCACGCTCTACCCGGTCTGGGCGCGCATGACGCCGGAGATGCTCCGCGTCTCGGCGCAGGTCGCGATGGCCGAGCTGATGCTCTCGGGCTGCACCACCGCCAGCGACCACCTGTACCTCTATCCGAACGGCGGCCGCCTCGACGACACGATAGACGCCGCGCGCGAGATCGGCCTTCGCTTCCACGCCTGCCGGGGGTCGATGAGCGTCGGCGAATCTGCCGGCGGCCTGCCGCCCGACGCGCTGGTCGAGAGCGAGGCGGCCATCCTGCGCGACACGCAGCGGGTGATCGAGGCGTATCACGATCCGCGGCGCCACGCGATGCTGCGGATCGCCGCGGCGCCGTGTTCGCCGTTCTCGGTATCGCGGGAGCTGATGCGCGATACCGCCGAGCTCGCGCGCCGACACGGCGTCGGCCTGCACACGCATCTGGCCGAGAACGACGACGACGTCCGCTACAGCCGCGAGCGCTTCGGCTGCACCCCGGCGGAGTACGCGGACGGGCTCGGCTGGACCGGGCCGCATGTGTGGCACGCGCACTGCGTCAAGCTCGATGCACCGGGCATCGCGCTGTTCGCGCGCACCGGGACCGGCGTCGCCCACTGCCCGACGTCGAACATGCGCCTGGGCTCGGGCATCGCGCCGGTGCGGGCGATGCTCGACGCCGGCGTCAACGTCGGCCTGGGCGTCGACGGCTCGGCGTCGAACGATGCGTCGCATCTGCTGGCCGAGGCGCGGACCGCGCTGCTGCTGCAACGCGCGGTGCACGGCCCGGCGGCGCTGACCGCGCGCGAAGCCGTCGCCCTCGCCACGCGCGGCGGCGCGGCGGTGCTGGGCCGCGACGACATCGGCAGCATCGCTCCCGGAATGGCGGCCGACCTGATCGCGTTCAACCTCGATGCGCCCGGCTATGCCGGTGCGACGCACGATCCGCTCGCGGCCCTCGTCTTCTGCGCGCCGCAGCGCGTGGCCCTGTCGGTGATCCACGGCCGCGTGGTCGTGCGCGACGGCAGGCTGGCGACGCTGGCGCTCGCTCCGCTGCTCGAACGGCATCGGGCGCTGTCGCGCTCGCTGCTGCGCAACGACTGAGCGGACCGCGACGCCCGCCGGATCGCGCGATCAGCACGGCGCCGGCCGGAGCACGACGAAGGCGCTGACGATGATGAGGGCGCAGCCCGCGATCATCGGCGCCGTGATCGTCTCGTCGAGCAGCAGCGCCCCCCACAGCATTCCGAACAGCGGCAGCAGGAAGGTGACCGTCGTCGCGCGCGTCGGTCCGAGGTCGGCGATCAGCCGGTAATAGAGCAGGTACGCGATGGCGCTGCACAGCAGCGCGAGACCCAGCACGTTGGCGACCACCGCCGGAGTGATCGCGCCGTGCGGCGGCGCGAAGAAGGCGAGCGGCAGCAGCGCGAGGCCCGCGAAGACCTGGCTCCAGCCGGCGATCGCCATCGGCTTCGCGCCGGCGGCCCGCTTCTTCATGTAGACGGCGGCCACCGCGTAGCAGAAGGCGGCGGCGAGACAGGCGGCAATGGCCCAGCCGAACATCGCGTCCGGCTCCACCGGTCCCGCCTTGCTGACCAGCGTCACGCCGGCCGCGCCGGCGACGAGCCCGGCGATCTTCGCCACGGTCAGCCGCTCGTCGAGGAACGCGGCCGACAGCAGGGCGCCGAACAGCGGGACCGTCGAATTGAGTATCACCGAGTACGACGCCGGGATGTGCAGCGCGGCGAACGCGTACAGCAGGAACGGGACCGCGGAGTTGGCGATGCCGATGATCAGGTACTGCCGCCAGAAGCGCCGCACTTCCGCGTCGAAGCCGATGACGTGGAAATAGGCGACCAGCGCGAAGCCCGCGATCACCAGCCGCAGCATGGCGGTCAGCACCGGCCCCAGCACCGGCGCCAGCACGCGGATGAAGATGAACGAGCCGCCCCAGATCGCCGCCAGCGTGATCAGCCGGGCCGTATCCGCCGGACGCACCGCTCAGCGGTCCTTGCGCGCGGCGCGTCCGGCGCGCGAAGGAACCTCTCCGTCCCGCAGCGCGACGACGCGGCGCGCGCGCGCTTCGCGCTCCAGCAGCGCCGCCTTGCGCGAGACGCCCCAGCGATAGCCCGAGAGCGTGCCGTCCTTCGCCACCACGCGGTGGCAGGGAATCGCCAGCGCCGCCGGATTGGCGGCGATCGCCCGGGCCACCGCGCGCACCGCCGACGGCGCGCCGATGGCGGCGGCGAGGTCGCCGTAGGTCGTCCGCGCGCCCAACGGAATCGAGCGCAGCATCTGCCAGACGCGATGCTGGAACGCCGTGCCGCGCACGTCGAGGGGCAGCGCGAGGCCGCGCGCCGGATCGTCCAGGAACGCCGTCACCGCCGCGACATGCGCGCCTAGTTCCGGCGTCCCGATCGAGGCGGCGCGAGGCGGCAAAGCGCGAGCGCAGTCCGCGCTCCAGCGCGGCGCGGGAATCGCCCAACTCGATCGCGCATACGCCCCGCTCCGTCGCCGCGACCAGCAGCCAGCCCAGCGCCGTGCGCGTCACCGCATAACCGATCGCCTGCGCTTCGCCGCCGCGGCGCATCGCGCCGGGAGTCATTCCCAGCGCCGGGCGCCCGCGCTCGTAGACGCGCGACGCCGAGGCGAAGCCGGCGTCGGCGATCGTCGACGTAACGTCGCGGCCGGCGGCGAGCGAGCGCCGCAGCGCGCCGAAGCGGTGGGCTTCGGCGTACGCGCGCGGCGTCATGCCGACGACGCGCTTGAAGCTCCGGTGGAAGTGCGCCGGACTGTAGCCCGCCGCTGCCGCCAGCGCGTCGAGGCGCGCGGATTCCCCGGTCGCAAGCTTGCGGCAGGCGTCGGCGATGGCGGCGGCGAGCGGCCCCGCAGCGGAGGCGCGGCGCGGATGGCAGCGGCGACAGGCGCGGAATCCCGCGCCTTCGGCCGCTTCGCAGGTCGGATGGAACTCGACGTTGTCGCGCCTAGCGCGTCGCGCCGGGCACGACGGCCGGCAGTAGATGCCCGTGGTGCGCACCGCGAAGACGAAGGTTCCGTCCGCGGCGGCATTGCGCTCGCAAACGGCGCGCCAGCGGTCGGCATCGGCAGTCGAGGTCATCGCGTCGGTGTTCATGCCGCGACTGTACGGGCATCGGCCCCCGCGCCGCAATCCGGTTCTTGCGGTCGAATTCGGCCCGGCGGGCCAGGCGCCGGCCGGTGGAATCCGGCAGCTCGCAACGCGCGCCGCGACGACGCCGCGCTCCGCGGTCGGCATGGCGCGGGCCATTTGCATCCGGCATAATTGCCGCCGGTCGCCGCGAGCGCGGCGCTTCGATCAACAGGGGGAAATCCATGATGTTCACTTCCAGGGCGTCGGCCATCGTGCTTGCCGCTTCGATCGCCGTGTCGTCCGGCGCGCTGGCGCAGGATCGCGTGTTCTTCGGAATCGCCACCGGCGGCACCGGCGGAACCTATTACCCGCTGGGAGGGATGCTCGCGCAGCTGATCTCCAACAAGGCGACCATCGGCGGGAAGAAGCTCTCGGCTACCGCGGAAACCTCCGGCGCCTCGGTCGCCAATGCGCAGCTCCTCGGCCGCAAGGACATCGAAAGCGCGTTCGTCGCCGCCGACATACTCGACGCCGCGTACACCGGAAAAGGGCAATTCGAAGGCAAGCCGCTGAAGAACCTGCGGGCGCTGGGCGCGCTGTATCCGGAGCAGGTTCAGCTCGTCACCGCGGCGAAGTCGAACATCCGGACGTTTCGCGACCTCAAGGGCAAGTCCGTGTCGTCGGGATCGCCCGGCTCGGGCCAATGGCAGCTCCTGGGCGACCTGCTCGAAGCCTACGGCATGACGCGCAAGGACATCGGCGAGGATCTCTCGTCGTTCGCGCAATCGGTGGACAAGATCAAGGACGGCAACCTCGTCGCGTCGCTGATCACCGCCGGCGCGCCGACCTCGTCGATCACCGACCTCGCGAACAGCCACGACATCCGCATCGTTCCGCTCGCCGGGCCCGAGATCGAAGCGCTGCGCAAGAAGCAGCCCTACTATGCGCAGGTGCAGCTGCCGGCCAATACCTACAAGGGCCAGACCGCGCCCACCGACACGCTCGCGGTCATGGCGATCTGGGCGACGCACGAGGGCATGTCCGACCAGATGGCCTACGAAGTGACGAAGGCGCTCTTCGAAAACACCGAGATCCTCGGCCAGGTGCATCCGAAAGGGAAGGAGATTTCGCTCAAGACCGCGCTGCTGTCGGTCTCCATCCCGCTGCACCCCGGCGCGGAGAAATACTACAGGGAAAAGGGCCTGATCAAGTGACGCCGCCGTCCGGTCGCCGATCGCAGGCGGGATCGCGACCGGAATGGACGGCGCCGGACGCGCGGGCGATCGCCGGCGCGTCCGGCAGCTCGCGGCGCCGGTCCGCAGGAATCCGCCGTCTCGTACACGTCGCCGTCACGACGCTCGTCGCACTGGCGGGCTATTGCCCGCCCGCGCCGGGCGATGCAGCCACCTGCCTCGCGCTGCTCTCGTCTCCCGACGGCGCGCCGCTGGGGACGCTGGCCCTGCGCGACGACGCCCCGGCGTTCGCGCTGACCTACGTGCATTCGGTGACGCTCACGCCGGTCGTGGAGACCTACCGCGCGGACGGCGATCGCCTGCTCCAGACGTCGATCCATTTCCGGCAGCACGGCCCCGGCCTGCCGACCGAAGCCGCCGCCGGCGAGACCTGGGAGCATCGCCGCGACGAGTTCGTCGTGACCATGGCGCGCGCCTTCGACGAGATCGCGATGCGCGTCCATCGCGACCAGGCGCCGGCGCTGGTCGCCGACGGACGCCATCTCGATCTCGCGCAATGGGGCAATCGCGCCATCGTCCTGCGCTCCGCGCGCTGCGCCTCGGCCTGAGCCCGCGATGACCGCCGCGCACGATCGGCACGGCGGCGCCCTGACCGACGGCATCGACGTCATCGCGGCGGACAGGCAGGCGGAACTGATCCGCGAATTCGACGCCGAGTCGAATTTTCGCAAGCCGGCCGGGGCGGTCGCGCTCGTCGTGACCTCGCTTGCCGTCCTGCTGTCGGCGTTCCATATCTACACCGCGGGCTTCGGCCTGCTGGTCGAGATCAAGCACCGGACCTTCCATCTCGCGCTGGTCCTCGGCCTGATCTTCCTCGTGTTTCCGCGCCCGCGGCTGCCCGTCGATGTCCGGCTCGCGATCCGTGCCTGGCTGTGGGCCGGCGTGTTCGCCGCGTTCTACTGCTACCTCGCCTGGGACCTCGTCGACCGCCTGACGGCGACCGGCGAACTCGCCAATCCGTGGCCGTTCATCGTCGTCGTGGGCGCCATCGCCATCGTCTCGCTGCCGTTCCCGGCGCTGGGCGGGCACTCGGACCGCACGTCGTGGACCGACTGGCCGCTCGCGGCCTGTGCGGCCGGCGTCTCGTTGTACCTGCTGGTGTTCTTCGACGACGTGTTCATCCGCCGCGTCGGCTCGCCGATCGCACAGGACTACATGATGGGCGTGCTGGCCATCATCATGGTGATGGAGGCGACGCGCCGCACCATGGGGCCGCTGCTGCCGATGATCGGCATGACCTGCCTGCTCTACGCCCTGCTCGGCCGCTACATGCCCGGCGTGCTCGCGCACCGCGGCTACTCGGTCGTGCGCGTGGTCAACCACATCTACGTCGGCACCGAGGGCATCTACGGCATCGCCGTCGGCGTCGTCGCGACCTACGTGTTCCACTTCGTGCTCTTCGGCGTGCTGGCGCAGATGACGGGACTGGGACGCCTGTTCATGGACCTCGCGACCATCGTCGCCGGGCGCTTCTCCGGCGGACCCGCCAAGGTGTGCGTGGTTTCGTCGGGGCTGTTCGGAATGATCTCGGGCTCCGCGGTGGCGAACGCGGTGACGACCGGCTCGCTGACCATTCCGTTGATGAAGAAGTACGGCTTCTCGGCGCGCTTCGCCGGCGCGGTGGAGGCCTCTGCGTCGTGCGGCGGACAGGTGACGCCGCCGGTGATGGGCGCATCGGCGTTCGTGATGGCGGAGCTGCTCGGCGTGCCGTACAAGGAACTGGTGATCATCGCGATCATCCCCGCGCTGTTCCACTATTTCGCGTGCCTGGCGATGGTCCACTTCGAGGCCAAGCGCCTCAGGCTCTCCGGCGTCGAGGCGCACCTGATTCCGAAACTCGGACGCGTGGTGGCCGAAAGCTGGCACCTCGTGTTCCCGCTGGTCGCGCTGGTGACGATGCTGCTGCTCGACTTCACTCCATTCCTCGCGGCGTTCTGGGGCATCGTCCTGTGCATCGGCTGTTCCTACATCCCCTGGGTGACGCGACGGATGGGTTGGGGCCGCCTGCAGGGCCAGACGCTGACCTGGGGGCCGCTGATCGAGGGCCTCGAGACCGGCGCCAAGTACGCGCTGGCTATCGGCGCGGCCTGCGCCTGCGTCGGCCTGATCCTGGGGACGCTCACGCTCTCCGGGCTCGGCTTCAAATTCTCGGGTGCGGTCGTCGAGCTGGCGGCGACGGTCGCCGATTTCGTGCGCGCCTTCGATCCCACCGGACTCGTCAGCGTGAAGGGCGGGCAGATGTTCTTCGGGCTGATCTTCGTGGCGCTCGCCTGCATCATGATGGGCACCGGAATTCCGACCACGCCCACCTACATCATCCTCGCGTCGATCGCGGCGCCGGCGCTCGCCACGCTCGGCATCCCGCTCGTCGCCACCCATTTCTTCGTGTTCTATTACGGCGTGCTCGCCGACGTGACGCCGCCCGTGGCCCTCGCCGCCTACGCGGCCGCGGGGATCGCCGGCTCGGAACCGATGCGCACCGGGTTCACCGCCTTCCGATTGTCGATGGGCAAAGCGCTCGTGCCGTTCATGTTCGTCTACACGCCGAGCCTGCTCTTCCTGCAGTTCCAGTGGCCCGCGTTCCTCTCCGCGCTGCTGTGCGGCGCGATCGGCATCGTCGCGCTGTCGGCGGCGTACATCGGGTACTTCCGGACCGCGCTGCGGCGCTGGGAATCGGCGCTGCTCTCGCTTGCCGGGCTGGTGCTGGTGTTCAACACGCTCTGGGGGAACATCGCCGGGAGCGCGGTCGTGCTGGGGCTGCTCGGCTGGAACGCGGTGCGGGCGAGCCGCCTCGGGGCGATGCCCTCGGCGGGCTGAGCGCGGGGGCCAGGGCCGCAGGGCAGCGGACGGCGCGGCGACCTAGGCGTGCGGCGCCTGCGTCTCCTGCGGCTCGACGTGGATGACGACGTGCGCCTTGGCGAGCTGCGCCGACAGCGCGTCCTCGATCCGGTCGCACAGCGTGTGCGATTCGGCGACGGTCATTCCGCCGGGCACCAGCAGGTGAAACTCGAGAAAGCGGCGCGCCCCGGCCTTGCGCGTGCGCAGCGCATGGAAGCTGGCGCCGGGCGGGAGCTCTGCTTGGATCGCCGCCTCGGCGCGCTGCACTTCCGCTGCCGGGAGCGCCGTGTCCATCAACCCGTCGGCGGAGCGCCGCAGCAGATCGACACCGGTGAAGATGATGTGGATGCCGACGGCGATCGCCATCAGCGGGTCGAGGATCGCCCACTGCGGCTTGACGACGACCACCAGAAGCCCGGCGAGGATGCCGACCGAGGTCCAGACATCGGTCATGAGGTGCCTGGCGTCGGCCTCGATGGTGATGCTGTCGTGCTGCCGCGCCACCTTGAGCATCAGGCGCGCGGTCACCAGGTTCGCCGTGCCGGCGAGGAACGCGACGATGATGCCCGGACCAAGCCGTTCGAGAGGCTGCGGGTCGATCAGGCGGTTGACCGCCGACCAGATGATCGCTACGGCGGCCACCAGGATCAGCGCGCCCTCGACGCCGCTGGAGAAATACTCGGCCTTGTCGTGCCCGTAGGCGTGGCGATCGTCGGCCGGCTGGTGGGCGAGCGTCACCGCGCCCAGCGCGACGAGCCCCGCCGCGAGATTGACCAGCGACTCCAACGCGTCCGACCACAGGCTCACCGAGCCGGTGAGGAAGTAGGCCGAGAACTTGAGCGCGATCGTCGCCAGCGACGTCGCTATGGAAAGAAAGGCCATCCGCCGCACGGCGTCCATCGTGTTCTCGCGATGTTGGGGACGCGCGGGCCGAGGGCCGTTCCGCGCGTCAGCCGGGATGGTCGCCCGCCCGATCGCCCGCAGCGTTGAGCGGGATCAAGCCTCGTCGAGTTTGGTCGCTTCGGCGATGGCCTCGGCGAGCACCCGCGGCTCCTGCGCGCCGGAGACGGCGACGCGGCCGTTGAAGATGAAGAAAGGCACGCCGGTGACGCCCAGCGCCCGGGCGCGGGCCTCCATCGCGGCTATCGCCCCGGCGCCGTCTTCCGACGCGAGCATCGCCAGCGCCGATCCGGCATCGCAGCCGGCCTCGCCGGCGATCGCCGCGAGCACCTCGCGCTCGCCGACGGCGCGCCCCTCGAGGAAGTAGGCGCGGAAGAGCCGCTCGACGAGCGCGTCGGCGCTGCCCGAGGCCTCGGGCCGCTGCGCCCAGTCGATCAGCCGGTGCGCATCGCGCGTATTCGGCTGCCGCCCGATGCGCTCGAACGCGAACGGAATGTCGACCGTCGCCCCCGCCGCGCGGACGCGCTCGTAGATCGTCGCGGCACGCTGCGGGCCTCCGAATTTCCGCTCGAGGTACGTCCGGCGATCGACGCCTTCGCGCGGCAGATCGGGATTCAGCTGGAACGGCTGCCAGTTCACGCGCCGCGCCCGGAGCGGAGCGTCGCGGCCGAGCTGCGCGAGCGCGGCTTCGAGACGGCGCTTGCCGATGTAGCACCAGGGACAGACGACGTCGGAAATCGACGTCGATGGTGAGCGTCGCGGCGAAGCCGGCGGCTGTCATGAGCAGGGAGCGGATGAGAAGAGGCCGCCCATTATGCCGTCCCCGTACCCGACGGGCGGGAGCGATAATCGCGGCCTGTCCGAAACAGGGAACGCGCGATGCCCGCCCGCTGGGACATCTTCTGCAGGGTCGTCGACAACTACGGCGACGCGGGCGTCTGCTGGCGGCTCGCGCGGCAGCTGGCGAGCGAGCACGCGCGGGAGGTCACGCTGTGGCTCGACGACCTCGCTCCGCTGGCGCGAATGGCGCCGGGCGTCGATCCCGGCCGCGACGCGCAGGCGGTCGCCGGTGTCGCCCTCCGGCGTTGGGCCGATCCGTTCCCCGGCGTCGAACCCGCGGCGGTCGTCGTCGAGGCCTTCGGCTGCGGGCTGCCGGACGCGTACGTCGCGGCCATGGTGCAAACGACCAACGCGCCGCGGTGGTTCGTCCTCGAATACCTGTCGGCCGAGCCGTGGATCGACGCGGCGCACGGCCTGCCGTCGCCGCATCCGCGTTTGCCGCTCGCGCGCCGCTTCTGGTTCCCGGGCTTCACGCCCCGGAGCGGCGGCCTCCTGCGCGAGCGCGGCCTGGCCGCGGCGCGCGACGCGTTCCGGCGTGATGCGCGCGCGCGCGCTGCGCTATGGGCGTCGCTCGGTGTCGCGGCACCCGCAGCCGGCGAGCTCCGCGCCTCGCTCTTCTGCTACCCCAATCCCGCGCTGCCGGCACTGCTCGATGCCTGGGCCGACGGCGAGGAACGCGTGACCTGCCTCGTGCCGGAGGGTGTGGCCGCCGGCGCGCTGGACGCCTGGACGGGCGGCAGCGTGCCGCACGCGGGCCGTCCGTTCCGGCACGGACGGCTCGCCATCGAAGCGATTCCGTTCCTGGCGCAGGACGCGTACGACCGCCTGCTCTGGGCCTGCGACGTCAACTTCGTCCGCGGCGAAGACTCGTTCGTGCGCGCGCAGTGGGCCGCGCGGCCGCTGGTCTGGAACGTCTATCCGCAGGCGGAGAACGCGCATCTGCGCAAGCTCGACGCCTTCGTCGATCGCTACGCCGGCGGACTCGACCCCGTCGCGGCGGCGGCCGCACGCCGATTCTTCCGGGCGTGGAACGGCGCCGCCGCCGCCGGGCCGGTCGGAGAGGCCTGGCGGGACTTCGGCGCCGCGCGCCCGCGGCTCGCGGCGCACGCCGCGGCCTGGGCGACGCAACTCGCCTCGCTGCCGGAACTCGCGACCGATCTGGCCAAGGCCGCCGTCCTTGAGGTATAATCGAAGGCTTTCCAAATCAACCCCTTACCGCATTCTCAGGTGCTGTCATGAAAATTGCCCAGGAAATCCGCGCCGGCAACGTGATCATGATCGGGAAAGACCCGATGGTGGTCCAGAAGGCCGAGTTCACGAAGTCCGGCCGCAACGCGTCGGTCGTCAAGATGAAGTTGAAGAACCTCCTGTCCGGGTCGGGCACGGAGACGGTCTACCGCGCCGACGAGAAGTTCGACGTCGTCCAGCTCGAGCGCAAGGAGGTGACGTATTCGTACTTCGCCGATCCGCTCTACGTGTTCATGGATGCCGATTTCAACCAGCACGACGTCGAAATCGACAACATGGGCGACGCGGTCCGCTACCTCGCCGACGGGCTCGCCTGCGAGCTCACGTTCTACGACGGCAAGGCGATTTCGATCGAACTGCCGAATTCGGTCGTCCGCGAAGTCGAGTACACGGAGCCGGCCGTCAAGGGCGACACGTCGGGCAAGGTCATGAAGCCCGCCAAGATCGGCTCGGGCTACGAGGTGCAGGTTCCGCTGTTCGTCTCGACCGGGGACAACATCGAGATCGATACCCGCACCGGCGAATACCGCCGCCGCGTCTGACGCGACCTTGCGCTCGGTTGCCGACGGGCGCCTTCGGGCGCCCGTTTCGCATGGCCGTCGCGAAGTGCGCCAGCCCCGGATGGAAATCGGTTAGCCTGTGGAACGAAGTGGAAATTGATGCACCGCCGCCCGAGCTATCACCGCGACATCGAGCTTAAGCCCAGCTGGCGCAGCCGTGCGCTCAACGCGCTGCTGCGGCTCACGATGGGCAGACCGCTGACCCATGATTCGGACGTGCCCGCGCTGCGCCGGCGTTACGAGAAACTGGACGCGCGCCAGTTCAAGACCGCTGCGGACGTCGCCCGCACGCCCGTCGAATGCGGCGGAGTGCCCGGCGAATGGATCGCGGTTCCGCAGACGCGCAACGAGCGGGTCGTCCTCTACCTGCACGGCGGCTCGTTCGCCTTTCGTTTTCCCAACGCCTACGCGGCGCTCGCCGCGCGCATGTGCCGGAGGCTGAACGCGAGGGCGCTGATTCCCGACTACCGCCTCGCTCCGGAGCATCCGTTCCCGGCCGCTCCCGACGACTGCCACGCGGCTTATCGCGGACTGCTCGCGCAGGGCATCGCGCCCGGGAACATCGTCCTCGCCGGCGATTCGGCCGGCGGCAATCTGGCCATGGTGACGCTGCATCGCGTCCTGGCGGCAGGGGAACCTCTGCCGGCCTGCGCGGTGCTGCTGTCGCCCGCGCTGGACTGCACGATGACCAGTCCCAGCATGGCCGCGTACGACGGCCGCGATCCGGTCATCCGGATGAGCAGCCTGCTCGTGTTCCGGCGGCACTACGTGTCGTCCCCGGACCGGTACACGAATCCGGAAGTCTCGCCGCTGTTCGCGGACTTCACCGGCTACCCGCCGCTGTTCTTTCAGGCCGGCAGCACCGAGGTGCTGCGCGACGAGGCGACCCGGGCGGCCGAGAAGGCGCACCAGGCGGGGGTCGACGTCGAACTCGAGCTGTGGCCCGATGCCGCGCACGTGTTCCAGGTGGCCGAGTTCCTGCCCGAAGCGGCGATGGCGATCAACCACATCGCGCGGTTCGTCCGGATGCGCGCGGGCTGGCACGACATCGCGCGTTGACCAAACCCGGGCGCCGCGCGTCGGCGACAGGGCGACGCCCGCGGCGCGATGCGGGCGCCGCGCGCCCGACGCACCGGACCGCTTGATCCAGGTCAACCCAGGACAGCGGGGCGGATGTCACCATTCGACGCGATGCCCCCTTGCGGCAGATCGCCACGTCGGCGACTCCGATTCCGGGAGGCGCCGCTGCCCGTGCACGAGATGGATACCCGATGACCAACGTCCGATCGCTCGCCGTGATTTGCGCGACCCTGTGGGTCGGTCTCATCGCCGGCGGGACGGCGGACGCCGCGGCACCGCGCGCGAGCGCCCCCAGCGCCAACGAAACCTGCCTGTTGTGCCACTCCGCCAAGGATGCCAAGGGCGCCGGCGGCAAGTCGATCGCCGTCGATGCGCCGACATTCGCGACATCGGTGCACGGCGAGCTGAAGCTCGATTGCACCGCCTGCCACACCGACGTGTCGCCGGAGAAGATTCCGCACCCCGAAAAGCTGAAGCCGGTCAACTGCGCCAGCTGCCACGACAAGGCGGTCGCCGAGTATTCCGGAACGGTCCACGGCCTGGCGCGCAAGGGCGGCAGCACCGTCGCCGCCAGCTGCACCGATTGCCACGGCACGCACGACATCCGGCGATCGAAGGATCCGGCATCGCGCACGAACCACGCGAACCTCGAGGCCACCTGCTCGCGCTGCCACGGCGACGACGCCGCGGTTCTGAAGGGCAAGCTGCCCGGCGGCAACATCGGCCGCACGTTCCACGACAGCATTCACGGCAAGGCGCTCAAGGGCGCTGCCCGGATGTCCGCGCCGGAGTGCACGAGCTGCCACGGCGCGCACAACATCTTCACCAAGAGCGATGCGCGCAGCCGCACCAGCCGCGCCAGGATTCCCGAGACCTGCGGGTCCTGCCACCAGGCGGAACGCGACGCCTTCGTCAAGGGAATGCACGGCAAGCTTCGCCAGGAAGGCAATCTCGCGGCGCCGGGCTGCACCGATTGCCACAGCGCGCACGCGATCGAGCAGCACGACGTTCCGAAATTCCAGACCGAGGTGATCAAGGAATGCGGCGGCTGCCACCAGGAATACCTCTCCTCCTACCGCGACACGTTCCACGGGCAGGTGACCGCGCTCGGTTTCGCGCGCATGGCGACCTGCGCGTCCTGCCACGGCGCGCACGAGGTGCTGCCGGCGTCGAACCCGGCATCGAAGATTTCGCCGCAGAACCGGCTGAAGACCTGTCAGGCCTGCCATGCCGGAGCGTCCCCCAATTTCGCGAATTACGATCCGCACGCCAACCGGCACGACAAGGTTCGCAATCCGCTCTACTACTATGCCGCCAAGTTCATGGAGTTGCTGCTGTTCGGCGTGTTCGCGTTCTTCGGCGTCCACACGGTGTTCTGGTTCTACCGGGAAATTCGCGAGAAGCTTGCCGGGGCGGGCCGGGACGGAAGCGATGATGCCGGCCAGGGGAGGCACTGATGTCCACCGCGACGACTAGCACGGCTCCGGCGGCTGGCGGCGCGGCGACGCAGCGCTACTACCGCCGGTTCTCGCCGGGCGAGCGCATCCTGCACGCGCTGCTGATGCTCTCCTTCGTCGGCTGCGCGCTCACCGGACTGCCGCTCATCTTCGCCGACAAGCCGTGGGCGGCGACGCTGGCCCGGATCTTCGGCGGCTTCGAGGGCGCCGGGCTGATCCACCGGATCTGCGCGTTCGTGATGATCGTGGTGTTCGCCACGCACGTCGTGACGATCTTCGCCCGGGCCATCGCGCGCGGCAACCTGCTCGTGCTCCTGTGGGGGCCCGACTCGATGGTCCCGCAGCCGCAGGACGCCATCGACATCTGGCGGAACTTCAAGTGGTTCATCGGCCGCGGCCCGCAGCCGCAGTTCGACCGCTGGACCTACTGGGAGAAGTTCGACTACTGGGCGGTCTTCTGGGGGATGTTCATCATCGGCGGTTCGGGGCTCCTGCTCTGGTTTCCGGTCTTCTTCGCGCAGCTGCTGCCCGGATGGATGTTCAACATCGCGACGCTGGTGCACGGCGAGGAGGCGTTGCTCGCCGTGGGCTTCATCTTCACCTTCCATTTCTTCAACGGGCACCTGCGCCCGGCGAAATTCCCGATGGATACGGTGATCTTCACCGGCCGCATCGCCGAGCACGAACTGAAGGGCGAGCGGCAGGTCGAGTACCAGCGCCTGGTGCGCGAGGGCACGCTCGCCGCCAGGGAAACGACGCCGCCGTCCCCGGAATCCACCTGGTTCGGCTGGGTCGTCGGCGGCCTGGCCCTGACGCTCGGCATCGTCGCTATCGTGCTGATCGTCTACAGCTTCTTCTAGTGGCCCGCAACGCCCGGTTGGGGACCGAGCGTGGCGGCGTGGCGCTGCGGTTCGCCTCGCGCCGAAGCATGCGCCGGTCTCCCGGCGAGGTCCGCCGACACGGCCACCGGCGCGATGCGCCTGCCACGCGGTCTCGATTTGGTTGTGGCAGGCGACTGGATATACTGTGCCGCAGCGGCCGGTCGAGGCGTGCAGCGGCGGGAATCCTGCAAGCGCGGTCGCGGCAAGAGTGCCTTCCCGGGTCGTCGACGGGGAAGGCGATGGGTAGCATGGCCTAGGGGGAGTCGCTGATGAAGTTCAATTTGGGACGTCGCACACTGATGCTGGGCACCGCGACGACGCTGATCGTCGGCGCCATTGCGCTCGCCGTGGTCGGCGCCGGCGGCATCGTCGCCTGGGAGTACAGCAACAGCAACGCCTTCTGCACCAACAACTGCCACGCCGTGCACCCCGAGGAGCCGCGCGCCTACGCCGTGCACTCGCACGCGCGGGTCCAGTGCGTCGAATGCCACATGGGCCGGCTGCCCACGCTGCAGCTGATGGTGCTCAAGGCGGCGCACTACCACGAGCTGCTCGGCATGATCACCGGCTACAAGCGGCCGCTGGCCGCCACCACGCTTCGTCCGGCGCGCGATTCCTGCGAAGGCTGCCACTGGCCGGCGGTGCTGCACGACGACAAGGTCCGCACCAAGGTCCACTACGACACCGACGCGAAGAGCAGCGAAACGCGCATCCGGCTGATCGTGCACACCGGCGGCGGCGAGGCGCGCACGAAGGCGACCCGCGGAATCCACTGGCACATCGAGCAGAACGTCGAGTACGTGACCGACGACCTGCAGAAGCGCACCATCCCCTGGGTGCGGATCACCGGCAAGGATGGCAAGACCACCACCTATTTCGACGCCGCCAGCAAGGTCGCGCGCGCCGAGATGGACCAGGCGCCGAAGCGGCGGATGGACTGCATCGACTGCCACAACGCCGCGGGCCACCCGTTCCGCAACCCCGCCGATCGCGTCGACACCGCCATCGACGAGGGCCGCATCGACCGCAGCCTGCCGTCGATCAAGGCGCGCGCGCTGGCGATCATCGAAAAAGCGTCGCCGCTGCACGGCCCGCTCGACGGCCAGGTGCCGCAGTTCAAGAAGATCATCGCCGATGCCGCGCCGAAGACGGCGATGACGCCCGAGATGCAGCTCGCCGAAGCCCAGTTCGCGGCGACCATGCTGGAAATCCTCGACCTGACCGAATTCGAGGCGCCGGACCTGACCTGGAAGTCGTTTCCCAACCATGCGGGGCACCGCGATTTCCCGGGCTGCTTCCGCTGCCACGACGGCAAGCATTTCAACGAAAAGGGCGAGGCGATCAGGCTGCAGTGCACGCTCTGCCACGATCTGCCGCAGGTGGTGCGCGAGGACGGCGCGCGCTCGGTGCCGTCGACGGTCGCGCCGGGCCTGACGCCGCCCGGCAGCCACAACGACGCCAACTTCATGCGCGATCACCGCTCGAAGGTCGATGCCACCTGCACCATGTGCCATGGCCCGATCAAGTGGGGAAAGGACGGGGGAAGCTTCTGTTCCAACCCCGCCTGCCACGGCAGGAAATGGCCCGAACTCGACCTCAATGCCGAGCCGCCGGCTGCGGCGGCGCCGGCGGCGCCGGCGGCCCCGGCGACACCCGCGCCGGCGAAGGCCGCGGCGAAATCGAAGTAGCGAGCCGCCGGTCGGCCCGCCGGCGCTCGTTCCGCGCGTCCGCCGGCCGGGGGCCCGCCTGACGCCGCCGCCGGCGAGCGCGCCGTGCGTCCGTTGATGTCCGCAGCGAATCCGCGGTGCGCACTACCGGTCCCGGCGATCCGCCGGACGCGCGCCGGCCTGCGGCAGTTCGTCTGCGTCGTCGTCGCTTCGCTCGTCGCCTCGTGCGGCGCACCGCGCGAGGCGGCGCTTCCGCCCGGCTCCAGCGTGCTCGTCGTCGGCGACAGCATCACCGCCGGTTACGGCGTCGCGCCCGCCGCGGCGTGGCCGGCGCAGCTCGCCCTGCGCAGCGGCTGGCAGGTGGCGGGCGCCGGCGTCAGCGGCGATCGCACCGCGGGCGGTCGCGAACGGCTCCCGGGGCTGCTCGACGAACACGCGCCCGCGCTGGTCATCATCGAACTCGGGGGCAACGACCTGTTGCGCCGCGTCCCCGAGCCCGAGATCGTCGCCAACCTCGAGGCCATGATCGCGTCGATTCGCGCCCGGGGTGCGCGCGTCGTCCTCATGGCGGCGCCGCAACCGACGGCGATGGGCGCGCTGACGGGGCTCGCCCCCGCGCGACTCTTTCGCGACGTCGCGAAGCGCCACGACGTGCCGCTGATCGAGGATGCGATGGCTTCGGTGCTCTCGGACGAGAGCCTGCGGCTCGACGGGGTGCATCCGAACGCCGCCGGCCACGGCATGCTCGCCCTGCGCGCCGCGGACGAACTCGCGCGCTCCGGCGTGCTGGCGAAACGCTAGGACGGCGGGCCGAAGAGGGAGCGACTTCTCCGGCGATGCCGGGCGGCGCGGCGGCCGGTGCGCCGCGCGCGCGACGGTCCCGGCGCCGCGGGCGGCTACGATCGCGCCGGGTGCTTGTGCAGCTTGCGCTGCAGGGTCCTGCGGTGCATCGACAGCGCGCGCGCGGTGGCCGAGATGTTGCCGTCGTTGTCGTGGAGGACGCGCTGGATGTGCTCCCATTCGAGGCGCTCGACCGACATCGGCTTGCCTTCCACGGGAAGGTTGGCGTCGCCGCCGTTGCGGCCAAACGCGGCCACGACGGTGTCGGCGTCGGTCGGCTTGACGAGGTAGTAAGTCGCGCCGAGCTTGATCGCCTCGATCGCCGTCGGAATGCTGCCGTGCCCGGTCAGGACGACGACCCGCGTATGGATGTCGGCGGCCTTCAGCCTGGCGACCAGTTTCAGCCCGGACTGGTCGGGGAGCCGGAGGTCGACCACGGCATACTCGGGCGGCTCGGCCTCGATCGCTTGCAGCGCTTCGTCCACCGTGTGCGCCACGTGGACTTCGAAGCCGCGACTGCGCAACGCGCGGCTCAGAACGTCGCAGAGCACATGGTCGTCGTCGACGAGCAGCAGGCTCGCACGGTCGTGCTGGAGAACGGTTGGCGTATTCATCGGGGCGTATTCGTCAGCAGCAGGCTGCGCAAGGGCAGCGTGATTTCGGCGGAAAGGCCGCCGCCATTGCGGTTCGTCCAGCGCACGGTGCCTCCGAGCCGGCTCACCGTCGACGCGGTGAGCACGAGGCCCATGCCCGTCCCCTTGCCCGGCGGCTTGGTCGTGAAAAATGCGCGGCCGAGGTTGCCGAGGCTGCCCTCGGGCACGCCGGCGCCCCGATCCCCCACGGTGAGCCGCAGGACCTCCGCATCCCACCTCCCGTCGATTTCCACATGATGCGGCGAAGCGTCCGCGGCGTTGTTGAGCAGGATCAGGATAGCCTGCTGCAGCGACTGGTCGGCGAAGATCTCCGGGACCGGCGCCGTGCCGTTCCAGCGAGCGTGCAGCGGGACGTCGGGCCGCACCGCCTGGAAGCGCGCGACGATGTTGGCGAGAAAGCCGTCGAGCGGCGCTCGCCCGCCGCCCACGGTGCGGGCCT
Organism: uncultured beta proteobacterium; assembly: GCA_963779445.1. GTDB lineage: Bacteria > Pseudomonadota > Gammaproteobacteria > Burkholderiales > Casimicrobiaceae > CAIWHR01. The sequence goes on along the minus strand of CAVZYI010000009.1, from coordinate 393,417 downwards.
GGCCGGCCGCGGCGGCGAGGTTGGCCAGCGCGCTGCGGCAGGCGTCGATCTGCGCGGCCAGGATCGCGGTATCGCGCTGCCGCGCCGGGGTGTCGGCATCGCGCCGCAGTTCCGCGGCCAGCACGGCCATCGTCATCAGCGGGGTCCCGAGTTCGTGCGCCGCGCCGGCCGCAAGCGTGCCCAGGTGCAGCATCGCTTCGTCGTTCAGCGCCTTGCGCGCCGCCTCGCGCAGCAGGCGCTCGTGGGTGCGCAATTCCGCGACGATGCCGGCGACGAACCACGTGGTCACCAGCGTCGTCAGCACGAAGCTCACCCACAGGCCGATCGCCATCAGCGCGTCGGACAGCGGCTCGCCGTTCGCGTGGCGCAGCGGTTCGGCAAAGCGGAAGGCCAGCGCGAAGCTCGCGATCACCAGCCCCGCGCCGGCGAACGCCAGCCGCCACGGCAGGAGCAGCGCGATCAGCACGACGTGCAGCAGGTAGAGGAGGCCGAACGGGTTGGCCGTTCCTCCGGCGAGAATCAAAAGCAGCGTGAACGCGGCGAGATCGAGCGCGATGTGCGCGGCCACCTCGCGATGCGTCGCCGGGGCTCCTCTCCTGACCCGTGACGCCGTGTACAGGTTCAGCGCCAGCAGGGCGGCGATGAGCAGCGCCATCGGCCAGACGTGGAGCGCGATGTCCATCGCCCAGGCGATGGCGATGGCCGCCGCCTGTCCCGTGATCGCGAGACTGCGCAGCCGCATCAACTGCCGCAGGCCCGCGAGGCGCGGCGGAGGGACGGCGCCGCGTCCGGCCGCTCCGGGGAGCGCCGCGTCCGATTCCGCGGCGTCCGATGCCGGGATCGGCACGGCGGGAGCGGGCGGCACGTCCACGGTCAGGTTGAACGGCACGGTCGTAGCTGCGCGGTGCCGCGCCGGCAGGCGGGACGACGGTCCTGCCTGCCGGAGTTCGGCGGCGACGGCCAAGGCAAGCCGGCGCCGCGACCGGAGCCGCGCCCCGCAAGCGGCGGACTTGCTTCCGCCAACGCGGCGGCAGGCTCGCCGGGTGTCACGCCGCGAACGGCTTTCGGTGCCGGCCTGAACCGGCGGCAGCCGGTCCGGCGCAGGCGTGGGGCGCGGCGGCTACAGCGACAATACCCACTTGACGAGCGACTTCAGGTCGTCGCCCTTCGCCTTCACTTCGGGATGATCCTTGCCGGCGGACAGCTTGGCGACCAGCGTGGCCTCGGCGTCGGGCTTGCCCTTGTACTTGGCGGCCGACTCCTTGAACGACGGACCGAGCTTCTTCGCGTTCACTTCGTGGCACATCGTGCAGCCGCTGCTCTTGGCCAGCGCCTCCTGCGCGCCCGCCGTGCCGGCGGCCGCCATACCGACGGCGATGACCGCCGCAATTGCAATCGATTTCATGTCTATGAGCTCCTTGTTGGATAGATTCGCCGTCGCCAGCGCCGACAACCGCATTACGCCGACGCCCGGCGCCGCATTCTAGCGCAGCGCCGGGCGTCCGGCCGATCCGATTCCGCTGCCCGCGAACTCCCGCCGGGCACCGTCCTGCGTGCCGGCCCGAAGGCCGGCGCCCGCTACAGGGTGAGAACCCACTTCAGCAACGACTTCACGTCCGCGTCAGAGGTCTTGACGGCCGCGTGGCCCTTGGCCGCCTTGAACGTCGTGAACAGCGTCGCTTCGGCGTCGGGCTTGCCCTTGAACTTGGCCGCCGTCTCCTTGAACGACGGGCCCACCTTCTTGGTGTCCGTCGCGTGGCACGCCATGCAGCCGCTGCTCTTGGCCAGCGCTTCCTGCGCGTTCGCCGTACCCGCCACCGCCATCGCCATCGCCATTCCTGCCGCAATCGCCATCGTTTTCATCATCTTCGCTCCTGGTTGAAGTCCTGCCACGTTGCCCTAGTCCGAATTGCCCCGGCTTGCGTCCGCGTGCCGTGACGCATGACCCATTAGCGCGCGACGGGGTGCCCGGTTGACACCGGAGACGGACGGGCCTCCGGGTGCGCCCCCGTGCCGCGGCGCTGTCGATCGGCTGCGTACGGCGAACCCGCGGGTTCGCGTCCCGCCACCGCGCCCGGCCGGTGTCGCGCGAGATAGAGCGGCGTGCGCGACCGCGGCACCTTGCAGACGAAGTGGTAGCGGGCCACGTGGTAGCTCGGGTCGAAGCCGAAGAAATTGAGCTTCATCCGTTCGAGCTCTTCGCGCGCGATAGGCTTCCAGCGGCTTCGCCGCCTCGTCGGCGCCGGCGCCGCGCTTTTTCTCCTCGAGCATGCCGGGCGAATCCGGGATCGGCCGCCAGCGCTCCGCGCGCGGGTCGCGACCTCCGCGCCGGAACGCCGCCGGCGTCGCGCCGAAGTGGTCGTCGACCAGGCCCAGTGCCGCCGCCTGCCGGGCGCCGATGGGGAGCCGGTTCTCGCGTGATCGCGCGCGCTTCCTCCGGCCGCGACGCGCCGCGGCAGCAGGTAGGTCCAGTACTCCGAGCCGTAGAGGTTGCCCATGCCCTTGTAGTGCGGGTTGAGGATGACGCCGTCGCGGGCCAGACGCGATCGGCCGCCAGCGCCAGGAACACGCCGCCGGCGCCGGCGTTGCCCTGCATGGCGGCGACGGTGAGCTGGCGGTCGGTCAGGATGATCTCGCGGACGAGGTCGTCCATCGCGTTGATGTTGCGCCACGATTCCTCGGCCGGGTGCGGCCGACGCCTCGATCAGGTTGAGGTGGATCCCGTTCGACCAGAAGTCCGGGCCGCCCATCAGCACGATCACCCGCGTCGGCCGCGACGTCGCGTAGCGCGAACGCCGCGCGCAGCGCGCGCAGTGCGCGCTGCCCATCGCGCCGTTGTAGAACGGGAAATGCAGGTAGCCGACCGCGCCGCGCTTCCTCGTAGCGGATCGGCCGCCACGTCGGATAGTCGACGACGACCTCCGGCGCGAGCGGGGCCTCGGGCACGCCGGCGAGCGGCGGCACCCAGCGCCATCGCGGCCGGCAGCTTGAGCCGCGGCGGGTCGCCGTCCGTGCGGCGCTCAGGTGCGTGATCCAGACCGCGCCGTCGATGGTCGCGCGGCAGATCGCGCCGTCGCGCTGCGCGATCGATCGCGCCGGGACGGCCTCCGGATGCCGCGCGCGCAGCCGCCCCTCGGGATGCGCGTCGAACAGGCGGAACCGCGCGCCGGCGATCGTCGTCGAGCACGCCCGGGACGCCGTCGGCGGCGCGGATCTTGCGCAGCATCGCTGGCCGTGTCGTCGCGGCCGCCAGTCGATCGCGCGATCCGGCTGGCGCATCAGCGGCCGCGGGCGCCCGCGGACGCGGGCGTCCGACCGGTCGACGGGCTCGGGCCGCTCGCCGCGGCCGAGCCGTTCGATGGCGATCCGGATCGCGGCCACCGCCGCCTCGGTCACTTCGTTGCGATAGAGGCTGCCCTTGGTCGCGTCGCGCATCGGGAAGCCGACGCTCGCCCAGACGTCGCCGGCGTCCATCTCGCCGTTGGCCTCGAGCACGGTGACGCCCCACTCCGTCTCCCCGTCGGCGATCGCCCAGTCGAGCGCCGACGGGCCGCGGTCGCCGCGGATGCCGGGATGGACGACGATGCAGCGGTGGTTCCGCCAGATCGATTCCGGGATCGCGCGCTTGAGGAACGGCGCGACGATCAGCTCGGGCCGCCACAGCGCGACCGCCTCGTCGGTCACGCGGTCGTTGATGTCGAACTCGATCGACGACCTCGTGGCCCGCGGCGGCGAGCTCGACGTAGAGCCGCTGCGTCAGGCTGTTGAACGCGTGCGTGAGGAACAGGATGCGCATCAGCAGATCCGCGGCAGCTGCTCGCCGGTGAGCCAGTCGACGATGCGGCGGCCGCCGAAGCGTCGTGTCCATCTGCACGAAATGGTGCGGATCGGCGATCACCTCGCCGATGATCGGCGGCGTCGCGCCCCAGCGGATGCGCGCGCATCGCCGCGAGCAGGCGCTCGGCGTCGTCCGCCGCGCAGATCGCGATCAGCTTGCCCTCGTTGGCGACGTACAGCGGATCGAGGCCGAGGAACTCGCAGGCGGCGGCGACCTGCCGGCTGCACCGGGATCGCGGCTCCTCGTGCGATCACCATGCCGCAGCCCGACTGGCCGCGCGATCTCGTTCAGCGTCGTCGCCAGGCCGCCGCGCGTCGGATCGCGCAGGCAGTGGATGTCCGGCGCCGCCGCGACCATCGCCGCGACCAGGCCGTGCAGCGCCGCGGTGTCGGACGCGGATCGTCGTCTCGAACGCCAGGTTCTCGCGCAGCGACATGATCGCCACGCCGTGGTCGCCGATGCGTGCCGCTGACGCAGGATCCGGTCGCCGGGGCGCGCGCGGTCGCCGGAGATGTCGACGCCGTCGGCGACGACGCCGACGCCGGTGGTGGTGATGAACACGCCGTCGCCCTTGCCGCGCTCGACGACCTTGGTGTCGCCGGTGACGACGGGCACGCCGGCCTCGCGCGCCGCCGCCGCCATCGACTCGACGATGCGCTGCAGGTCGGCGAGCGGAAAGCCCTCCTCGAGGATGAAGCCGGCGGCGAGATAGAGCGGCGCGCGCGCCCGACATCGCGACGTCGTTGATCGTGCCGTGCACCGACAGGCAGCCGATGTCGCCGCCGGGAAAGAACAGCGGCGACACGACGTGGCTGTCGGTGGCCATCACCATGCCGGCCGGCGCCGACGGCGAACGCGCGCCTGGTCGTTGCCCTGGCGCAGCCACTCGTTGTCGAAGGCCGCGCAGGAACAGCTCGTCGATCGAGCTGCGCCATCGCGCGGCCGCCGCCGCCGTGCGTCATGTCGACGCGGCCGTGCCTGAAGTCGACGGGGCGGACGTAGTCGGCGCGCGTCGCGTTCATCGGCGAGCTCCACGGGATCCGCGCGCGGCGCAGCGGCCGCGGTCCGGAACCGCCCGTAGGTGTAGTGCGCGGCGCAGGCGCCTTCGGAGGACACCATGCACGAGCCGATCGGATTCTCCGGGCGTGCAGACGGTGCCGAACACCTTGCAGTCGGCCGGCTTCTTCACGCCGCGCAGGATCGCGCCGCACTCGCAGGCCTTGTTGTCGGGCACCGAGCGGTAGTCGATGCCGTAGCGCGCCTCGGCGTCGAACGCGGCGTAGGCCTCCTTGATGCGCAGCGCGCTGTAGGGCACCTCGCCCAGCCCGCGCCATTCGAACGTGCGGCGCAGCTCGAACACGTCGGCGACCAGCGCCTTCGCCTTGGCGTTGCCGTCGCGGGTCACGGCGCGCGTGAACTCGTTCTCGACCTCGGCGCGGCCGTCGTTCAGCTGCCGCACCAGCATCAGGATCGCCTGCATCACGTCGAGCGGCTCGAAGCCGGCGATGACGACCGGCTGCCGGTATTCCTCGGCGAAGTACTCGTAGGGCTGGCTGCCGATCACGGTCGAGACGTGCGCCGGACCGATGAAGCCGTCGAGCGGCACCGTGCCCAGCTCGCGCACCTCCGGCGATTCGAGGATGTTGGCGATCGCCGACGGCGTCAGCACGTGGTTGCAGAACACGCTGAAGTTCGCGAGGCCGAGCGCGTCCGCCTGCCGGATCGCGACCGCCGTCGGCGGCGTCGTGGTCTCGAAGCCGATGGCGAAGAACACCACCTCGCGCTCCGGATTCTCCTGCGCGATGCGCAGCGCGTCGGTCGCCGGAATACACCATGCGGATGTCGGCGCCGCGCGCCTTCGCCTTCAGCAGCGACAGGCCCTTCGACGCCGGCACGCGCATCGTGTCGGCGTAGGTGCACAGGATGAGGCCCGGGCGCGCCGCGAGCTCGATCGCGTTGTCGATGCGCCCGATCGGCAGCACGCAGACCGGGCAGCCGGGACCGTGGATCATGTTGACGTTGGCCGGCAGCAGGTCCTTGAGGCCGTAGCGCGAGATCGCGTGCGTGTGGCCGCCGCAGAATTCCATCAGGTTGTAGCTGCGCCCGGGCCGTGCTTCGCGGGCGATCGCGCCGGCGAGCGTGCGCGCGAGCTCGCCGTCGCGGAATTCGTCGATGTACTTCATGCGGCCGCGGCGTCGAACCCGATCCCGGCCTCGGCGAAGCGTCGCAGCGTGCGCCGCGGCTTCCGGATCGAGCTTGGCGAGCGCGTAGCCGACGTGGACGATCACGTAGTCGCCGGCCGCGACGTCGTCGACCAGCGCCAGCGAGATCTCCTTGCTGCACGCCGCCGAGGTCGATCACGCGCGGTGTCGGGCGCCGGGCAGTGCGACGACGCGCGCGGGAATGGCGAGGCACATCGTCAGCGCCTTCCGCTCGAGCGCGCGGCGGGCGACCCACGCCTGGCCGAGCGCGAGGCCGCCGTCGTTGGGCGGGACCGCCTGCGCTTCGAGCAGCGTCGATGCCGTCGCCCGGCGAGCGCCCGGCGGAGGCCGCGCGCGAGGATCGCGTTGAGGAAGCAGCCGCCGCCGGCGGCGACGGCGGTCAGGTCGAGCGCCTCGGCGGCGCGTGTCGTCCAGTCGGCGAGCGCGGCGACGAGCGTCGCGTGGAACAGCGCGGCGCCGTAGCCGGCGTCGCGCTCGTCGGCGAGCCGGCAGGCGAGCGGCGTCAGGTCGAGTTCGTTGCGCGGCGGAGATCGAGTACAGCGACGCGTCCGGCGGCACGGCGCCGTGACGCTCCGCGAGGCCTTCGAGCAGCATCGCCGCCTGGCCTTCGAAGGCCATGCGGCGCCTGACGCCGAGCAGGCCGGCGGCGGCGTCGAACCAGCGGCCGAGGCTGCTCGTCTCGGGGCGCATGAATGCCCCGCGCGAGCATGGGTCGCGACGGTCCTTGCCGCGGGTTCGTCGGCAAAGCGCCCGGCGATTTCGGCGCCGCGACCGGCGAGCGAACAAGCGCCGCCGCGGCCATGCGCCACGGCTCGCGCGCCGCGCGGTCGCCGCCGGGCAGGCGCAGCGGCGCGCAGCCGCCCGAGCCGCTCGCAGCGCGCGCCGTCGACGCGCAGCAGTTCGCCGCCCCACGCGGCGCCGTCGCTGCCGAGGCCGACGCCGTCGAGCGCGAGGCCGAGGACCGGACCCTCGACCCGATGCTCGGCGGCGACCGCCGCGACGTGCGCGTGGTGGTGCTGGACGGCGTGCAGCGGGACGCTCCAGCTGCGCGGCGAGCCGCGCCGCGTGCCGGGTGCTGAAGAAATCGGGATGCAGGTCGTGCGCGACCAGCCTCGGGCCGGACGTCGAGGATCGCGACCAGGTGCGCGACCGTGTCTTCGAGCGCCGCGCAGGTCGGCGCGTTGTCGAGGTCGCCGATGTGCTGCGACACGAACGCCTCGTCGCCGCGCGTCACGCAGACCGTGTTCTTGAAGTGGCCGCCGAGCGCGAGCACGCAGGGCCCCGACGTCGCGAGCCGGATGGCGCGCGGCGTGTAGCCGCGCGCGCGGCGGATGAACTGGAAGCCCTGGCCGGCGCCGCCCGGAATCCTGCGCACGCACGCTGTCGTCGCAGCGGACGACGATGTCGCGATCGTGCAGCGACGAACGCGTCGGCGATGCCGGCGAGGCGCGCGAGCGCTTCGTCGTTGCCGGTCACCAGCGGCTCGCCGCCGGGATTGGCGCTGGTCATCACCAGCGCCAGAGGCTGCGGCAGCGTCGAGCCAGGCGCGTGCCGGCGGGGCGCCCCGCCGCTTCGTGGAACAGCAGGTAGTGCAGCGGCGTGTACGGCAGCATCGCGCCGAGCCACGCGAGGCCCGGCGCGACGCCGGCCAGCGCGCGTATCGGCGCCCGCGCGCTTCGCCAGCAGCACGATCGGCCGCTCGGCGGATTCGAGCAGTGCGCGCTCGGCGGGTCCCGCGTCGGCCCACGCCGCCAGCGATCCGGCGTTGGCGACCATCACCGCGAACGGCTTTTCCTCGCGCGGCTTGCGCTCGCGCAGCCGGGCGACCGCGGCCGCGTTGCGCGCGTCGCAGGCGAGATGGAAGCCGCCCAGTCCCTTGATGGCGACGATCTCGCCGCGCAGCAGCCGCGCGACGGTCTCGGCGACGACGTCGACGCCGCCACCGGATGCCCGCGACGCGTCGGCGAGCGCGAGCGCCGGGCCGCAGGCCGGGCAGGCGTTCGGCTCGGCGTGGAAGCGGCGATCGCGCGGCGCGCGGTATTCGGCGAGGCAACGCGGGCACTGCGCGAACGCCGCCATGCTGGTCGTCGCCCGGTCGTAGGGCAGCGTCGCGGGTGATCGTGTAGCGCGGGCCGCAGTTGCGTGCAGTTGATGAACGCGTAGCGATAGCGGCGGTCGGCGGGATCGAAGAGCTCGGCGAGGCAATCGGCGCAGACCGCGCTGTCGGGTCCGATCGCCGTCGCCGCGGGCCCGCCGCCGCTTTCGAGAATCGCGAATCCGCCTTCGCCGCGCGTCCAGCGGGACAGTCGGACCAGGCGACGCTGTCGACGCGCGCCAGCGCCGGGCGCGTCGGCGCGGAGGCGCCGGCCATCCGCGCCACCCGAGCGCGATTCGCCCTGCACTTCGATGGTGACGCCGGCGGCGTCGTTGCGCACCCAGCCGGCGAGCGCCAGTTCGGACGCGAGCCGGTAGACGAACGGGCGGAAGCCGACGCCCTGCACGATGCCGCGCACGTCGATGCGCTGGCGCACGAACGCGGCGGGGCCGGTGCCGGGCGCGTCCATCATCGGTCGCGGCGAACCGCTTCGGCGCAGGCCGTCGCCGCCGGTTCCGGCTCGCGCAGCGCGGGGGCGGCCTCGAGCTCGGCGACGCGGCGGCGCAGCGCGGCGAGATCGGCGTCGCGTTCGGTCATCGCGGCCGCGACGCCGCGCTCCAGCCACGCGAGCCAGGCGTCGAAGCCTTCGCCGGTCGTCGCCGACACGCGCAGCGCCGGGAGCCCGGGCCGCACGCGGCGCGCGATACCCGATGGCGGCATCGACGTCGAATCGCACGTACGGCAGCAGGTCGACCTTGTTGATCAGCATCAGGTCCGCGGCGTGGAACATGTCGGGATACTTGAGCGGCTTGTCCTCGCCCTCGGTCACCGACAGGATGACGACCTTGTGCGCCTCGCCCAGGTCGAAGGCCGCCGGGCAGACGAGATTGCCGACGTTCTCGATGAGCAGCAGGCTGCCGGCGGCGGGGTCCAGCCTCGACAGCGCGTGGCCGACCATGTGCGCGTCGAGGTGGCAGCCCTTGCCGGTGTTGACCTGCACCGCGGCGGCGCCGGTGGCGCGGATCGCGGTCGGCGTCGAGCGAAGTCTGCTGGTCGCCTTCGATCACCGATACCGCGATGCGCCGCTGCAACGCCTCGATGGTGCGCACCAGCAGCGTCGTCTTGCCCGAACCGGGGCTCGACACGAGGTTCAGCGCGAAGATGCCGCGATCGGCGAACAGGCGCCGGTTCAGCGCGGCGTAGGCGTCGTTGCGGTCCAGGATGTCCTGCTCGATCTGCACGATGCGCGAGGTCCCGATGCCGGCGGCGTGCGCCGCGCCGAGTCCGCCGGCGGCGCCGAGTCCGCGGCCGCGCTCGCCGCCGCCGTCGTGCGCGTGGCGGTGCCATTCGCCGTCGGCATGGCGATGCCAGGGCGACTGCGCGTGCCCGTGGCCGTCGCCGCCGACGCGAGCATGCGCGTGAGGCGATCCGATGGCATGGCGATGCCCGTGCCCGGGCTCGCCGACGGCCTTCCCGTCGACTCTCGTTTCGCCGTGGCCGCAGCCGCAGGTGGTGCACATGATGTCGTTCCTTTCGTTCGGACCAGGCCCCGGGGGGACGGCGTTCAGGCGATCTCGATTTCCTTCAGCTGCATCTGCTCGCCGTCCACGACCTGCAGCTGGTATCCGCCGCAGCGCGGGCAGGGGTCGCCCAGCGCGGCCAGCGGCACGCGCGCACCGCAGGGCATGCACCAGGCTTCGCCCGGCGTGGTCACGATGTCGAGACGCGCGCCGGCGGCCGGCCCGTCGCGGGTCACCGCGTCGAAGCAGAAGCGCAGCGCGTCGCGATCGACGTGCGACAGCGCGCCGAGCTCGAGCCGGATCGAGGCCACGCGCGACGCGCCGTTGCTGCGCGCGGTCTCCTCGACGATCTGGAGCATGCTCTCGGCGAGCGCCATTTCATGCATGCGCCACCTCGACTTCGCAGGCGACGCAGGGGTCGAGCGCCTGCACGGCGAGCCGCGCGTGCCGCAGCAGCGTCGTTTCCTCGACCGCGGGATGGCCGAGGAGCCCGCGCGCCAGCGCGCCCCGCGGATGGAAGTTCCACTCGGTCGGCGCGACGATCTGGTAGTCCGCCACGCGGTCGCCGGCGATTTCCACGCGATGCAGCAGCAGGCCGCGCGCGGTCTGCACCGCGGCGACGCCTTCGCCCGGCGCCGGCGCAAATGCGGCGATCCGCGGCAGCGCCGCGTCCGCCGATGCCGCGGCCGACAACTGTCCGAGCAGCGCGGCGAGCTCGACGAGCCGCGCCACCATCCGCGCCGGCGCCGCGTTGCCGCTGCGCTCACGAAGCGGGGCGACCAGCGGGTGCGCGTGCATCCGCGCCAGCGCGCCGGTTTCGACCGGCGCGCCATCCCATTTCGGCGCGCGCTCGAACTCCGGGTTCGCGCGCATCGCCGGCAGCACCGCGGCGGCCAGGTCTTCGCAGCGGAGCCCGGGCATCAGCGCGACGTCGCTGCGGCCGAGCGTCGGGGCGAGGCGCAGCAGCTCGTCGAGCAGCGCGGCCGGCAGCGTCTGCGCGTGTCCGGCCCAGGCCTCGAGCGCGCCGGCATCGCTGCGCACGAGCCAGGCGCCGGGCGCTTCGCCGTAGACGTGCTGCGCGGCGATGCCGTCGACGTCCTTCGCCAGCGCAGCGCGCGCGGCGCCGCGCGCTGTATCGGCGCCGGCCAGCAGGGCGTCGCTTTGCCGGCGCACGGCGGCGACCGGCCCCGGCACGCTCGCGCGCCCCATCGACTGCGGCCAGTCGATCAGGACGCGGCGCAGGGTCTCCTGCATCGTTTCGAGCAGCACGCGCGAGCTCGCGCGCGGCGACGGTCTGCGGTGCCGGCGTCGCGCCCTGCGCCGCGGCGACGGCGGCCGCGGCGGCCGCGCCCTGCGCGTGGCCGCAGACCGTGAACAGCAGCGGCACCGTGGCGGCGGCCGCGGCGGCGCTTGCCGGCGAGCACGCGCGCCGCCGCGTACGGCCGCGTCGAGCGCAGCGCCACGCGGTTCACGCGCCGCCCGTCCCAGGCGAGCCGCACGATGAGCTCACCCTCGATCGTCACGGTCGGCGCCCGCGAAGCGCCCGCGCAGGAAGTCGCGCTTCGACAGCGGGGCGTCGAGCGCTCGCTCGAGCTGCGCGAGCGGACCGCGCGCCGCGTCATCCGCCGCCGGCGACAGGTTCGCGACCGGCACCTGCGTGTCGCTCGGCGTTGCGCCGCATCGAACAGCGCCGCGCGCGCGAGCGTCGCGACCAGGCGCGCGCGTCGCCTGGTCGGCGAATTCCAGCACCGGCGAGAACAGCGAGCAGACCTGGTACTCGCCGACCTCGGGTCGCTCGCGCCGACGAACTCGTACTCGCCGGCGGGAAAGGCGTAGCGGCGCTTGGCGCCGGGCGCGAGCGGCCGCCACGCCGCGACGTCGCGCGGCAGCAGCGTCAGGTTCATGAACCACGGCGTCACCATCACGCCCAGCCAGTGCCCCTCCCACGGCGCGAAGCCGACGGCCTCGACCTCGAGCGCCGGGTTGACGAAGTCGAGCCCGTGCATGCGCGCGGCGGCGGCGCGGAACGCGCGAGCCGTGGGCCGGGGGGAGGCCGGCGGATCCGGCGTCACGGCGTCCGCAGGCACGCCTCGATCCGGTGCCTCATTCATCGGGCAGCACCAGGAACTGGTCCTTCGTCGCCGAGCAGTTGGGGCAGGTCCAGTGCGGCGGCAGCCGCGCGAACGGCGTTCCCGGCGGAATCTGCCAGACGACGTCGCCCTCGGCGGGGTCGTAGACGTACCAGCACACCTTGCACTCCATGCGCGTGCCGGCGTCGCTGCCCGCGGCGTCGTCGACGACGGCGCAGGCCGGTAACGCTCATCGCGGCGCGAGGCTTCCACTCAGTCGCGCAGGATTCGCTCATCCAGTCGACGAGCTCGGCGAGCCGCGCGCGGCTGTCGGCGAGGTCCTCGACCGCGGCCAGCGCCACTTCGGGAACGTCGACGATCTCGATCGTGTTGAGGATCAGCGTGTTCATGCTGTTGAAGTACTGGACGCGCCAGACGTCGCGCGCGCCGGTCGACGTGATGCGGCAGTTGCCGAAGCCGCGCGACATCATCGCCACCGGTCCGACCGGCAGCGCGCGAGCGAGCAGCGCGTGATCGTCCGGCGTCATCGGAAACAGCGTCAGGTTGATGACGTGCGCCGGGGCGCCGGGCCGCCGCTCGCGCATCTGCGCGCTCGATCTCGTGCAGCAGCGCCGGCGAGTTCATCGCGCCGGCGGGGATCGACGGCGGCCAGCCGCGGCGCCGCGGCCGCGCGCGCCGCCTCGACGACGCCGCGGCAGCGTCGCCGCTTCGAGCCAGTCGCCCGCTTGCCGGCCCTCGGCGTCGAACGCGCAGACGCGCCACAGGCCGGTGAACACGCTCTCCTGGATGCGGACGCGGCGTGGCGCCGCCGATCTGGATGCTGACCTCGCCTTCGCCCAGCATCTGGTTGGCGTGGTCAGCGTCGCGGCCGGAACGCGCGCCAGGTCGACGCGCGGCCCGGGTCCGCCGGCCGGGATCCCAGCGCTCCATGTCGCGCAGGAAGGTCGCGAGCAGGTCGCGCGAGTCGCGCAGCGCCCCCGCGTCGGCGCGCTCGGGCACGATCGGCATCCGGAACGTGTTCATCTCGCGCGGCATCGCGAGGTACTGCAGCTCGTCGTCGTCCGCCGGCTGCGAGCCGGGGCCGACCATGCGCACGGGAAATCGGAAAGTCCGTCATGACCTGCTCCTTCGGCATCGTGATCGCACGCCGCCGCGCCGCGATGGCGATGCCGGCGTCGGCGCGCGCACGGCGGGCGCCGCGCAGAAGCCGCGCGACCTCGGTGACGTATTCGTCCCAGTTGCGCAGGCCGTCGACCGCGCCGACGTACTCGCCGTCCCTGAGCACCACGAACGCCGGCCAGCGCCGGAACCCGTAGCGCGGCTGGAAGGCGCGGGCCGCCTCGGGCAGCAGCACGCCGACCTCGAAGCGCCCGGCGAACGCGGCCGCGATCTCCGGAACGATCACCGCGAGATCGAGCGTCTCCTTGAAGCGCACCGGATCCTCGATGAAAAGCAGCAGCGTGTGGCCGGCGCGACCGGTGAACGCGTCGAAGTTCTCGCGTGCACCTCGGTGTAGCCGTGCCTCGAGAAGAGCTGGTCGATCAGCGGATACGTCCGCGGATCGGCGCCGGCGGCGAGCGGCATCGGAATCGTCATCAGCGGTTTTCCCTGAGATGCGCCGGCAGCTGCGGTTCGCGGTCGACGAGGTCGGCGAAGTAGGCGTCGACGTCGTCCCCGCCGGCCAGCACCGCCTCCAGCGCGTCGAGCGCGGCGTCGATCTGCGCGGCCTCCTCCGGCGTCAGCGCGCGCAAGGCGCTGCCCTGGTAGGCGAGTACCCAGCGGCCCGGCGGCAGGCCGCCGAGCAGCGCCAGGTCGATGCGTTCGCGGCGGCCGCGGCCTTCGCAGACCGCGACCTCGCCGGCGGCGCTGACGATGCGCATGGGGATGCCGATGCACATGTCAGCGATCCCCGCCGGCGCGCGCCAGCGCGAGGACGCGCGGGTCGCCGATGCGGCAGGCGTCCGCGGCGGACGGGCGTCCGGATTCGTAGGCGTCGATGGCGAGCGACGTGGCGTTGAGCGGTTCGCAGGCGACGCCGGCGGGCCGCGGCGTGCCGGCGAAGCCCCAGGCCGCGAGGTCCTCGGCGGCGAGCGTCACGGCGTCGGGAAGCCGCGCCCGCACCGGCTCGGTGAGGCTGCCGCCGAAATCGGAAAGCTCCACCGGCTGGACGCCGATGGCGACGATCGTTTCCGGGACGCGCCCATTGAGCTGCGCGAGCGCGAGCACGTCGTTGAAGCCGATCTGGTGCGGGGACAGCTTCGTCCGGCCCCATGCCGGGACGTCGGCATCGCGCAGCAGCTTCAGCGTGCCCGGGACGAGCCCGTAGTCGATGGCGTCGAACACCAGCACGCGCCGCGCGCAGGCGACCGGCTCGTAGAGGTTGAGGCCCAGCGTGCCGCCGTCGAGCAGCCGCACCCCGGCGGGAAAGGCGTGCGTCGCGTGCAGCGCCTCGACCGCGCGCACGCCGAAGCCCTCGTCGGCCCAGAGGACGTTGCCGATTCCCAGCACCAGCACTTCGTCGCGGAATTCCACGGCTTCCCTTGTAACGCGGGGGGTAACAAGGCAAAGCCTACCGGCACGGCAATGCCGCGTATTGCTCTAGGTCAAGCGAATGGGGGTCGGGCGGCACGGCCCGGCGCGACGGTTCGCCGGCGCGCGGCAGCGCCGCGTGCGCGGCGGGATGCGGGGTGCGGCTCGCGGGCGCAAACCCGCGGGGCAGCGCTAGCGCCGGCGCGGCCGCGGCGCGGCGACGCTGCGAACGGCGGCATGCATGTCCCAGGCCACCTGCAGGTGCATCCAGAACTCGGCGTCGTTGCCGAAGTACATCGCGAGCCGCACCGCGGTGTCGGGGGTGATCGCGCGGCGGCCGTTGATCAGCTCGTTGACGCGCCGGCGCGAAACGCCCATCGCCGCGGCCAGTTCCGTCTGGTTGATCGCCAGCGGCTTCAGGTAGCGCGATTCGAGGAATTCCCCGGGGTGCGGGGGCTTGCGCGAAGACAGGCCGAGCCGACCCGGCCGCCCGGAGCCGGCGGCCTTCCACCGCGCGTTTTCGTTTCTTGCCAGCATCGCCGCCCGGCCCGCGTCATGCACCGGATCCGGCCTCCGTTCGGTGTCGCGTCAGGCCCGGGGTTCCCGCTTGAACATCCGGATGCCGTTGACCATCGTGCTGATGATCGTCTCGCCGCTCATGATGTCCTCGCGGAACACCATGTACATGTGCACGACGGCGAACAGCAGCATGTACCACATCGCCAGATGGTGCAGCGTGCGGACCGTCTGCGGATCGCCGAAGACGACGAACACCCATCCGAACCAGGTCATCCAGCCGCTGCCCCAGCCCCACTGCTCGGCGAAGAGCGCCATCCCGGTCACGATCAGGAAGAACGTGCCCAGCGTGAACATGAAGAACATCGCCGCCTGGGCGACCGGATTGTGTCCGACCCAGAGTTCCGACTCGGAACGCAGGAACAGGTAGTAGCGGACCTGGCCCCAGAATCCGCGCCACCACGCGCCGTTCAGCAGCGGCACCCAGAAGATGCTGCGCGCATGGTGGTTGCCCATGAACACCCAGTAGATGCGCAGCAGGAAGGCGACGGCCAGCAGGCCTCCCGAGGTGACGTGGATCATCCGGATCCAGCCGAAATAGAAGCTGTCGTAGGCTTCCCCGCCGATCGCCGGCGGCGGGCTGCCGATCAGGTAGCCCGTGGCGCCGAGCGCGAAGATGCAGAGCATCGTCACCCAGTGCCAGATCCGCAGCGGCGCCTCGTACACATAGACCGACTCGAGCGGTCCGCTCGTGACCCGGCCCGTAACAGGCTCGATTCGCATGTATGGCTCCCGAAACGCCTACCGTACCTTGACCGAGACGAGTTCCTCGCCTTCCGGACCCATCACGTGCGTCGCGCAGGCGAGGCACGGGTCGAAGCTGTGTATCGTCCGCAGGATCTCGACCGGCTGCTCGGGCTTGGCCATCGGCGTGTTCATCAGCGCCGCCTCGTAGGCGCCGATCTGTCCCTTGGCGTCGCGCGGTCCGGCGTTCCAGGTCGTCGGCACCACGCACTGGTAGAGATCGATCTTCGTGTTCTTGATCTTGATCCAGTGCGCGAGCGCGCCGCGCGGGGCCTCGCAGGGCCCGGCGCCGCGGGCCTCGGCGGGCCAGGTCGACGGTTCCCATTTCTCGGTGTTCGCGGTGGCCAGGTCGCCCGCCTTGATGTTGGCGATGAGGTCGGCGTGGTACTGCCTCATCTTGCGCGCCGCCCACTGGCATTCGAGCCCGCGCGCCGCGGTGCGGCCGAGCGTGGAGAACAGCGCCGTGATCGGCACGTCGAGCGTCTTCAGCGTCGCGTCGACCTGCTCCTTGATGTCCTTGCGTCCGCGCGCGTAGGCGACGACGTAGCGCGCGAGCGGGCCGACCTCGACCGCGTTGCCCTTCCACCGCGGCGACTTGACCCACGAGTACTTGGCGCCTTCGTCGATGTTCTCGATGTTGGTGCGCGTGCCCTTGGTGTCCTTGCCGAGCACGAAGTTCGGGTCGGTGGTCCCGTCGAACGGGTGCAGCCCCTTGCTCTCGTCGGCGTACTTGTACCAGGAGTGCGTCACCCATTCCTGGACCTGTTCGGGATCCTTGAGGTCGACGTCGTAGACCTTGGAGAGATCGCCGTTCAGGATGACGCCCGAGGGCAGCGCGAGGCTCTTGTTCGAGTAGTCGTTCGGAATCTCGGGGAACTCGCCGTACGCGAGCACGTTCTTGCCGGAGAGGCCGCCGCCCCACTGCGCCCAGTCCTTGTAGAACCCCGCGATCGCGAGCAGGTCCGGGATGTAGACCTGGTCGATGAACTCGTTGGTGCGCTCGCAGATGTCGCCGACCATGTTGAGGTAGGCCATGTTGACCGCGCCGACCGCGCCGGTGCCGTCGACGTTGATCGGGCTGGGCACGCCGCCGACCAGCCAGTTCGGGTGCGGATTCTTGCCGCCGAAGATCGTCTGGATCTTGACGATCTCCTTCTGGAAGTCGAGCGCCTCGAGGTAGTGCGTCGTCGCGAGCAGGTTCACCTCCGGCGGCAGCTTGTACGCGGGATGTCCCCAGTACGCGTTGCTGAAGATTCCGAGCTGCCCGCTTTCGACGAATCGCTTCAGCCGGTTCTGCACCTCGCGAAAATAGCCGGGCGACGAATTCGGCCACGGCGAGATGCTCTGCTGGATTTCCGAGGTGCGCTTGGGATCCGCCTTCAGTGCCGACACGACGTCGACCCAGTCGAGCGCGTGCAGATGGTAGAAATGCACCAGGTGGTCCTGGGCGTACAGCGTCGCGTGCATCAGGTTGCGGATGATGTTGGCGTTCTTCGGGATCTTGATCGACAGCGCGTCCTCGACCGCGCGCACCGAAGTCAGCGCGTGCACGCCGGTGCACACGCCGCAGATGCGCTCGACGAACGCCCAGGCGTCGCGCGGGTCGCGGCCCTTGAGGATCACCTCGAGGCCGCGCCACATGGTGCCCGTCGACACCGCGTTGCGGATGACGTTGTTCTTGTCGACGTTGACCTCGATGCGCAGGTGGCCCTCGATGCGCGTGATCGGATCGACGACGATGCGCTTGCCGCTGTTGTCGAGCGTGAAGCCCTGGGTCTGAATGGTCGCCATGGCTAGTTCTCCCCTTCGCTGACCTTGTCGTTGCGGCTGCCGCTGCGCGCCTGCTTGATCGCGCTCACCGCGGCGTGCGCGGCGATCGCCACGCCGGTGGCCGCCAGCGCCGTGAGCCCGATGCGGTCGGCGGTTCCTTCGACGCCGCCGAGGCCGGGCACCTTGATCGTCGTCAGGTGATCGTAGAACGACCCCTTGTCCCAGAACGCGTCCTCCGAGCAGCCGATGCAGCCGTGGCCCGACTGGATCGGGAACGACAGCCCCTCGTTCCAGCGCAGCGCCGAGCAGGCGTTGTAGGTGACGGGCCCCTTGCAGCCGACCTTGTAGAGGCAGTAGCCCATCCGCGCTCCGGCGTCGTCGAACTTCTCGACGAACTGTCCCGCGTCGAAGTGCGGCCGGCGGTAGCACTTGTCGTGAACGCGCTGGCTGTAGAACATCTTCGGTCGACCCTGCGCGTCGAGATCGGGCAGGCGGTCGAAGGTCAGGATGTAGGTGACCACACCTGTCATCACCTCGGCGATCGGCGGACAGCCCGGCACCTTGATGATCGGCTTGTCGGTGATGACCTTGTGCACGGGCGTCGCCTGCGTCGGATTGGGCTTCGCGGCCTGGACGCAGCCCCACGACGCGCACGAGCCCCAGGACACGATCGCCTTCGCGTCCTTGGCGACGCGGCGGAGCTTGTCGACGAACGGCTTGCCCCCCGGGATGCAGTAGACGCCGTCGTCGGCGAGCGGCGGGTTGCCCTCGACGGCGAGGATGTAGTTGCCCTTGTATTTCGCGATCGTCTGCTCGAGCGCCTCCTCGGCCTGGTGACCCGCGGCGGCCATCAGCGTGTCGTCGTAATCGAGCGAGAGCATCGACAGCACGACGTCCTTGGCGAGCGGATGCGCCGAGCGGATGAACGACTCGGTGCAGCAGGTGCACTCGAGGCCGTGCAGCCAGATCACCGGCGTGCGCTGCTTGGTCTGCATCGCCTGCGCGATCTGCTGCGCGCCGGCGTCGCCGAGGCCCAGCGAGGCGGCGGTCAGGCTGCAGAACTTGAGAAAGCTCCGGCGCGAAATGCCCTGCCGGCGCATCAGGTCATAATAGGTTTCCAGCATTTCGCTTCTCCCGTAGAGATGCCGCGCCCCGCGTGCGGGTCCGGCCCCGGATGTCTCGGCCGATCGGATCCGATCGACACATTTAGAACTCGTTGCAACGCGCGCCGGTTGATGTGGATCAATGGTGTCTCGCGCCGGCCGCCGCGTCGCCGCCCGGCAGTCGACGTCGCGTTGCGCGCGCGCATTTGCAATGCCGGACAGTAACGGCTGGCGTTACACCCGGACCACGCGCCGGTCGCCGACAACGATGCCGCCGTCGTGTCGCCGCCGCGCGCCGGCCGCGCAGGGGCGCCGGGCCGACCGCTGGCCAAAACGCGCAGACTCGCGATAATGGCCGCCAAGGAGACGGTCACATGCCCCCGGCCGAACCGACGCTGCCCGCCCTGTCGAATCCCGCACTGCGCTATTTCCTCGCCACGCGGCCGCCGTTCCTGACCGTCACGCTGTTCTCGTGCCTGATCGGCCTCGCCACCGCGTACGCGAGCGGGCTCGCGCTCGATCCGGTGACCTTTGCCATAACCATCGTCTTCGCGCTCGTCGCGCATGCGGGGGCCAACGTGCTCAACGACTACTGCGACGCCCTGAACGGCACCGACGCCGCCAACAGCGAGCGCATCTTCCCGTTCACCGGCGGGAGCCGCTTCATCCAGAACGGCGTGCTGTCGATGCGCGAAACCCTCGTCTTCGGCACCGGTCTGATGGCGGTCGTGTTCCTGGCCGGACTCTGGCTCACGTCGGTGTCCGCGCCGGGTCTGCACCGGCTCGGCGTGACCGGCCTCGGCATCGGCTGGGCGTATTCCGCGCCGCCGCTGCGGTTCAACAGCCGCGGCCTCGGCGAGGCCTGCATCTGGTCAGCCTTCGCGCTGATCGCCATCGGCGCGGATTTCGTTCAGCGCTGCGGATTCTCGGCGTTCCCGGTCATCGCCGTCGCGGGCTACGCGCTGCTCGTCACCAACATCCTCTACATCAACCAGTTTCGGGACCGCAAGGCCGACGAGAGCGTCGGCAAGCGCCACTGGGTGGTTCGCCTCGGCGCCGAGCGCGGCCGCTGGGGCTACCCGGTGATCGCCGCCGCCGCTTGCCTGTGGGTCGCGCTGACCGCGGCGCTCGGCATGCTGCCGTGGCCGGTGCTGATCGCGCTGGCCCCGGCCGCGCTGTCGGCGCGCGCCGCGAAGATCCTGCTGGCCTCGGCCACGCGACCGACCGAACTCGCGCCGGCGATCCGGATGACGATTGTCGCGGCATTGGCGCATGGGCTGCTGATGGCGGCGGCGCTGGCCGTGTCGCGCTTCCAGGGTTGACCGGGCGCAGCATTCTGGATGCGGCAGAACCGGTAGCGCAAGGCGCGGGCAGGCGTCCGGCGCGAACGGGCGCAACGGGGCCGGCGCACCGGCCCTCGTGCGGAGGGACGGCGCGGGCGCTGCGGAAGGGCTCTTCGGGCCGACCAACGCGCCGGAGGTGCGGGACGTATGAAACAATACGTCCCATGGAACTGCGCAAGACGGTGCTGGTGGGCCACTCGGCCGAGCGGATGTTCGACCTGATCGAGGCGGCCGAGCACTACCCCGAATTCCTGCCCTGGTGCGCCGGGGCGAAGATCATCGAGCGCGACGAAACGGTCGTCGTGGCCGACATCGACGTGGACGTCCGCGGCGTGCGCTTCGGCTTCCGGACCCGCAATCCGAAACGCCGCCCGGAATGGATGGCGATCACGATGGAACGCGGTCCCTTCCGGCATTTCCACGGCGAGTGGCACCTGACGCCCCTCACTGCCGACGGCTGCCGGATCGAGTTCCAATTGCGCTACGGCTTCGACAATTCGGTGGTCGGCACGCTTGCCGGCCCCGTCTTCGACCGGATCGCGAACAGCCTCGTCGACGCCTACGTCGCGCGCGCCGGCCGCATCGACGCTGCCGCGTCGCCGCCGGCGGCGCAGCCGGTCCGCGAATCCCCGACAGCGCCCGTCGCGTCGGCGCCTTCCGTTACGCCGCCCGCCACGGCGCAAACCCCCGACGCCGGCGCCCCCGCGGGCGCCGGCGAGAACCCCAGCCGGAGCGACTCCCGATGACCGACCAGGCCCGATTCGACGCATTGCGATCGACCAGACTCGCCGCCGAACTCAGCGACGACCAGTGCCGCGTGCTCGCGAAATGCATCACGCTGCGCGACCTCCGCCAGGGCGAAGTGCTGACGGCGGAGGGAACCGTGGACAACCACCTCTACGTCGTTCTCGCCGGCACGCTGGGCGTCGTCAAGGGCGTGGGGACCGCCGACGCCGTCACCGTCAACACGCTGTCGGCCGGCGATTTCGTCGGCGAAATGGGCTTCATGGACGGGACCGAGAACTATGCGTCCAAGGTGGCGCTGGGCGACACCCGCGTGCTCGGCCTCGAGCGCGAAAAGCTGGAATCGCTGCTCGACGCGCAACCGCAGATCGTCTATCGCGTGATGCGCGCGATCATCCGCGTCGTCCACCAGATCCAGCGCCGGCTGTCGATGCAGCAGGTCGAGCTGTCCAACTACATCTACAAGCAGCACGGCCGGTACTGAACGGCGCGCGTACACACCGCCAAGCACTTGCCTGCGACCGCCATAGCCCTTGAACGGCTACAGTGACGCAGACTGACCGACGTCCCCAGCAATCTGCCCACGCGGATATGCGCGGATGACCGGCGAGCGTTCTCGGTCATGCGTCCGACGGAAGACGAACTTCCGCCTGGCCCGATACCGGCCGTTCAGTGCAGGCTCGTCAACTGGCGCTTCCGGCCAGGTCCAGACGGTCGAGATCGCTGTGGCAATTTCCAGTAAGCGGTCGTACGCACGGGCGCACCAAGATGACGGTGGCGATGGACTGCGGCGGCAACACCAGCGTCGCAGGGGACACAGGCTTGACGGCGGTGGTCGTCGTCAAGGCCGCGCGCACGCTGACTGAGGCCCATCTGCTCGCGCATCCGACGCCGCATCTTGCGGCCTTGTTGTAGCCGAAGGCGGTGATGTTCGTCGACAGCCTGCCCAAGATTCGGAGCGGCAATATGCTCAAGCGCGAACTGCGACGGCGTGTCGAGGCCCTGCACCAAGTCAAGCGCTCACCGCCCTGTACGTTGAGAAGCAACAGTCTCGCCGCGGCTCGTCGCGGCATGCGCGGGCCGCCCGAAGTTCAGGGGCCGACCACCGAAGTAGCCGAGGAGCAGACCGCATACATAAGGATTGAGCGGTTGGCAGTGCTGATATTCTCCACGATGCAGCGATAGGCGGTCAGGGGCGCCGAGTCGTGCGGGCCTGCGTACTCGACCTTGATGTCCGAGGCGGCTGTGTTGAAGTCGCGATGTCCGCAGCCTCCACCCACCAGGTACGTATTGGCGGGACATTGCACGTTCTGGTCGTTAATAGTGCGGCCCGTAGCATCGAATACCTTGCGCACGTATGTCAGGCTTTGCGGTCCGGCCGGTCCCGTTGCGCCTGTGGCTCCCGTCGGCCCGGCAACACCTTGCAAACCCTGGCTGCCCGGAACGCCCTGCAGTCCCTGCGGACCCGGCACGCCTTGCGCACCGACGGCGCCATCGACGCCTGCCGCGCCCGTCGGGCCGGTCGGGCCGGTCGGGCCGGTCGGGCCGGTCGGGCCGGTCGGGCCCGCGGCCGTCGAGGTGAAGTATCCGAGCACGTCCGCGTACGCCTCGGTCTGCCCGAAGCGCGCGACGAGCGTGAACTGGCCGTTCGCGGCATTGAGCGGCAGCGTGGCCGACGTGCTGTACTGCTGGCCCGGCTGAAAAAGGATCAGTGCGTTCGGGTAGGGTCCGGCACCTTCCGCCCCGCCGGCGATGTACCCCGGCGCCGGCGGCGTCAGCGCGCCCATCTGCAGCACCACGGCACCTACGTTGGCCGGCAGATCGCAGCCGGCGGTGTTGCCCTGCGCTGCGGGCAGCGGCGCTACCGTGCCGACGTTGCGCAATGCATCCACGACCAGCGGGCCCGAGCCGCCCTGCGAGACGCGGGTGTCGAAGATCCGGCACGGCGCGATCGGGTTGTAGCCGAGATCGCTGGCGGTTGGCGCCGCCAGCATGATGCTGCGCCGTGACGCGAGCCGCGCGGCGGCCTCCTCGCTGCTCATGATCGCCTGCAATCCGTCCAGCGACGGCGCCAGCGCGGCGGCCAGCAGCCGGTCCGCGCGCATCTTCGCCAGCGCGTTGCGCAGCAGCGCCTCGTTTTCGGCGCTGAGCTGCCCCTGCCAGGTCTGCACGATGTTGTTGATCACCGCGCTGCGGTTCATGTCCACCGACAGCAGCGAATCGGGCTTCACGTCGCCGGCATTCGCCGCGCTACCCGCTGCCCCCAGCATCACCGACAGCGCCAGCGCCAATGGGCGTAGTTCGAATCGTCTGTTCACGTTCGTCGTCTCCCTAGGGCCTGTTAACACTAATGGTCATATTTGTGAGATACTGCGTGGATGGAAATCACCGAAGCGCAGTACCGCCTGATCGAGCACTGTTTGCCGACCCAGCGTGGCAACGTGAGCCTGTCGAATCTGCGGGTATTGAACGCGATTCTGTATGTGGCCGAGCAGGGCTGCAAATGGCGCGGTCTGCCCAAACGATTCGGCAACTGGCACACCATCTACACCCGTATGAATCGCTGGTCGAAGAGCGGCGTGCTGGATCGGGTATTCGCACAGTTGCAGCACGATCAGATCGTCCGAATCAAGATCGAGGCCGTGGCCTTGGACAGCACGGCCGTCAAGGTGCACCCGGGCGGCACAGGGGCTCTAAAAAAAACGGCCCCCAAGCCATCGGCAAGTCCCGTGGCGGATGGACCACCAAGATTTATATGGTTGCCGCGGATGCTCGAACGGCCATAACATTTTCTCTGTCGCCCGGCCAAGCGCACGACGCGCCCGAGGGGCGCAAGCTGCTACGCAACCTGGGCAAGGCGCCCTGGCCGGTGCAGCTGCTGATGGACCGGGCATACGAAGGCGACGAGACGCGGCAACTGGCGCTCGACCTCGGCTTCATCCCTGTGGTACCACCCAAGCAGAACCGAGTCACGCCGTGGGAATACAACCGGGTCATGTACAAGCGGCGCAATGAGATCGAACGCCTGTTCCACCGACTCAAAGGCTTTCGCCGCATCTTCTCGCGGTTCGAGAAGCTCGATGTCATGTTCATGGCCTTCATCAACTTCGCGCTCATCGCCGATGGGTTGCGGATAGTGTGAACAGGCCCTAGCGACGTCGCACTCGCATTGTAACGAGAAGCAAGCTGCCCAGCAAGGCCAGCGCCAGCGTGTTTGGTTCGGGAACGCTGGATGGCCCCGTAGCGCTATCGACGTTCAGGATATCCAACGCCCAGTTGCCAGTGCGTTGTACGCCCGCAACGAATTCATCGCAGAAGGGTTGGTCGGGGGAAATCAGCGGCGGATTTCCCTGATAGCCCGGTCCGCAGGTGAAATTGGTTGGCGGAGTCAGACAGAGGTCTTGCTCAGCGAAGAAGCCATCGGACAAATTGCCGATTCCAGGGTTCGCGAAGATCGAAAGTACCACCGTGTAAGTACCTGCGTCCCAGATTCCGGCGGGAAAGGAAAGCGCGGTCGGATAGTAAACATCGGCGCACGCGTGAGTAGTCGGATCCTGCAAGAGATCGGAAATGGGGTTGCCGGTGGGTCGAACAGTACAAGGACCCGAAGGGCCTGGGTTCATCTGCGTGCCGTCAGCCATGTACAAGTTCAGGTACGGCTCAAATCCACCGCTCGGAATCGCCCGCCCGGCGGCATTGGTTCCGCCCGCATAGGACCAGGTACGCGGAGCGACGTCCGGCGTGGGATTCAACAGCGTGAACGTAAAAAATTGCAGGTCGGTGTCGTAATTGAACGTTCCTGTAAAGGACACATTGGAACTCTGTGCATACGGACTGAACAGGAAGAACAGACCAAGTCCCACAGCTTGCGGAAAGCGAACCATACCCCCCCCTGAAAAACGAACCAACGTCGTATTGTTCGCCGAATCACCATGATTCGTCGCTTCCCCCTAAGTCGATATCCGACAGCAGGCTGCTGTCTTGGCATCGGCGAGCGTGACGTCGAGGTCGCCGCCGAAACCCAGGTCGCGACACCTGCCGTCGACCGTGTACCGCAGGACCCAACTCCGCGAACCGGGTTGCGTCACGTTGATTGCCAGGCCGGCGATGCCGCGGGCGCGATCGCCAGCCTGGAAGCGGCCCTCGCGCTGCGTCGTGCACACGATCTCCCGGCAAGCGTGTGGCACGAACAGGTGGCCCTTGCGCTGGCCGATGCCTGGACCGCGCGCGGCCGCAACGACCTGGCGCGACCATTGCGCGCCGAGGCCGAACTGCTGAGCCGCGCGCGCTAGGACCGCTCGCGTGCGTCTGTCCGGCGCCGCGCAGGAGCGGATATCGAGGGTCATTTCCAACAAGCGAAATGTCGATCGATCGCGAAGGCCCAGCTGAGCCGGAGCGCCGGTTCGTCGGCACCGTGCTGGTGAATATTGCGCCATCCCTTTGCTGTGGCGCGAACGGCAGCTTCCGTGCGCGTCAATGTCCGGCCTCGTCTCCGCGCAAAGTCGGCAGCGGGTCGACTGCCGGCATTGAGGCTATTCGACCGAGCGGCCGCTGCTTAGCGAAATGCCGTAATCCAGAAGTGAAGGTCCGGTATCGCCAGCGGGCCCGCCGCTCATCGCCAGGGGACGGATGGCCAGGTAGGACCCGAAGCCGCTCGGCACTGAGGGACAGGATGAGCAATCCCGCTGCCGTCCCTCTTCGTGGGTCCGGCGCACATGGCGCCGCACGGACGAGCGTTCTCTGCGCACACTGCGCTCAAGGTTGGAACGGCTTGGCTGCGCGTGTATCATCGCCCCTCATGCCAACGACGCAACCCCCCATGCCCAAGTCCGTCAGACTCTTCTACTTCGACTTTCACGGCGGCCGCGGCGAGACCGCACGCATCGCGCTGTCGATCGGCGGCGTGCCGTTTGTCGACGAGCGCGTGAAGGGCGCTGACTGGCTCCCACTCAAGCCGTCAATGACGTTCGGCGGGTTACCTGTACTGGAAGTGGACGGTCAGCGCATCTCGCAGTCGAACGCGATCAACCGCTACGTCGGGAAACTGACCGGCCTCTACCCCGACGACTCGTGGCAGGCCGCGCAGTGCGATGAGGTCTGCTGCGCGGTCGAGGCACTCAACGACGAGCTCGGTCCGTCCTTCTCTCTCAAAGGCGAGGAGCAAAAGCGCGAACGCGAGCGGCTCCTCGCGGGTTCGATCCCGCGCTATCTGAAAGGTCTGGACAGCTTGCTCGCCCAGCGCGGCGGCGAGTGGTTCGCCGCGGGTCGACTCACGATCGCTGACCTCAAGGTCGTTGAGATCACCGGCATGCTATCCAGCGGCCGGCTCGATCACGTCCCCACCGACATCGTCGAGCGCACCGCGCCGGCGCTCGCGGCGCACCGGACGCGCGTGCTCGCTCATCCCGGCGTGCGTACGTATTACGCGCGCTTCGGGCTCTGAGGAACGGCTTGCGGGCGACTCAAGCCGTCTTCAGGTGACCGCAAAGAGTTGGTCAGAGCCAAGCACACCCCGGCGCTGAACCGCGGCACTACGATTCGCAGCAGCCCTTCATGCCTCGATGGCTGGCGCACGTTATGCAGCGGCCACTCGAATCGGCAGGGTCGGGGTCTCTGACCGGCCAAGACCGGTCGAACGGCGACGCCGCTCAAATTCCTCGGAAGGAGTCGTTCTCACCGGCATCGAAACGGCCGCCGGTGGAGGACTCCAGATTGCTGCAATCAGATGACCGAAGATCAATTGGCGACGCCGGTCGGCTGCTTCTCAGAGACGTAGAGGTGGAGATACTGCAACGGGCGAGGGGGCTACGGCGAACAGGCCCGGCCGGACTTTTCTGGTTGACACGGCTCGCGCATGGCGTTATGGTGCACCGCATCATTACCCGAGGGAGACCTCATTGGACATACCGAGTAGTCGCACCGCTCCCTGACATCGGGTAGTTCTCCCGCATTCGCAGTCGTCCTGATTGCCTGCGGCCCCCGGCGCCAGAGAGCATCGCCGGGAGGTCTCCGCAGGTGTCCGTAGCAGCCAGCTACGGGTCCGCTTCCTCCCTGATTCGTTCCATTCAACACCGTGTGGTGTGCGTCGTCGCGCCGCCGGTGGTGTTGCGCTCCGTGCGCAGGGGAGAGACCCGTGCAGCTCGCCAAGACGATTTCCTTCTTCGCGGCCTTTCGCCGCAACCTCGTCACGCTGGCGCCAGCCAATGGCGCCAAGACTCCGGCCGCCGGCCAGGAGCTGTTGGCCATCGCGCCGATGGCGCCCGACGCCGCCATGGCGCATCTCGGCACCTCGCTGGCCGGATTGCCGTCCGCCGAGGCCGTGGCCCGCCTCGAACAGTACGGGCTCAACGAAGTCGCCCACGAAAAGCAGAAGAGCGCGTTGCGGCGCCTTGCCGAACTCTTCGCTACGCCGCTGTCGATCCTGCTGCTTGCCCTGGCGCTGGTGAACTACGAGACCGGCGAGGTTCGCGGGGCCATCGTGATCGCCGCCATGGTGGTGCTTTCCTCGCTGCTGTCGTTCGTGCAGGAATTCCGGTCGAGCAAGGCGGCTGCGCGGCTGCGCGCCATGGTCAGCACGACGGCGACGGTCACGCGCCAGGCTGAACGTGATGAAACCGCTCCCTTCGCGCTGCCGGGCGTGACGAGCGTTCTGGCGAGCCGCACCGAGATTCCGCTCACCCATGTCGTGCCGGGCGATGTCGTGCATCTCTCGGCGGGCGACATCCTGCCGGCGGACGTGCGCGTCCTCGCCGCCAAGGACCTGTTCGTGAATCAGGCGTCCCTGACCGGCGAGTCGCTGCCGGTCGAGAAGTTCGGCGTGGCGGCCGACACCACGGGGAAGTCGGCCCTCGAATTGCCGAACGTGGCGTTCATGGGGACCAACGTCGTGTCGGGCACCGCGACCGCGGTCGTTGTGACCACGGGCCGCGCACGTTCTTCGGCAGCGTCGCGGCGAGCGTGACCGGCCAGCAGGTCATGACCAGCTTCGACCGTGGCATCCGCCGGTTCATCTGGCTCATGGTTCGCTTCATGCTCGTGATGGTGCCACTCGTGTTTCTGATCAACGGGCTGACCAAGGGCGACTGGCTGGAGGCATTCCTGTTCGCCGTGGCGGTGGCGGTCGGGCTGGCGCCGGAAATGCTGCCCATGATCGTGACCATCAACCTCGCCAAGGGCGCGTTGGCGATGTCCGGCAAGAAGGTCATCGTCAAGCGGCTGAATTCGATCCAGAACCTGGGCGCGATGGACGTGTTGTGCACCGACAAGACGGGCACGCTGACGCAGGACAAGGTGCTGCTGGAGAAGCACGTCGACGTGTTCGGCGAGGAGTCCGAGCGCGTGCTCGAATACGCGTACCTCAACAGCTACTACCAGACGGGCCTCAAGAACCTGCTCGACGTGGCGGTGCTCGAACACGTCGAGGTGCACGAGCACCTTCGCCCGGACGCCAAGTTCGCCAAGATCGACGAAGTCCCGTTCGACTTCCAGCGGCGCCGGATGTCGGTTGTCGTCGCCGAGCACGGCGGCCCGCACATCCTGATCTGCAAGGGAGCGGTCGAGGAGGTCTACAGCGTCTGCAATCGGGCCGAACAGCACGGCGAAGTCGTGGCGCTGGAACCAGAACACCATGACGAGCTGCAGGCGCTGACGCGCGAATTCAATGACGACGGCTTCCGGGTCATTGCCGTCGCGTACAAGGAATTGCCGCCGGAGCAATCGACCTACGGCGTGGCCGACGAGGACGGACTGGTGCTCGCCGGCTATATCGCCTTTCTCGATCCACCGAAGGACAGCGCCCGCGAGGCCATTCGCGTGCTGCAGGAGTACGGCGTGGCCGTCAAGGTGCTGACCGGCGACAACGAAGCGGTCACGCGCAACATCTGCCGCCAGGTTGGGCTGCCGGTGAGCCGCATCATCCTCGGCAGCGAAATCGACGGCTGGAGTGACGACGAATTGGCCGAGCAGGTGGAAGGCGCTTCGGTGCTGGCCAAGCTGTCGCCGGCGCAGAAGGCGCGCGTCGTGAAGGCGCTGCATCTCAAGCGCCACGTCGTCGGCTTTCTTGGCGACGGCATCAACGACGGACCGGCGCTGAAGGCCGCCGATGTCGGCATCTCCGTCGACACGGCCGTGGACATCGCCAAGGAGTCGGCCGACATCATCCTGCTGGAAAAGAACCTGCTGGTGCTGGAGCAGGGCGTCGTCGAGGGCCGCCGCGTGTTCGGCAACATCACCAAGTACATCAAGATGGGCGCGTCGTCCAACTTCGGCAACATGTTCAGCGTGCTGGGCGCGAGCGCATTCCTGCCCTTCCTGCCGATGCTGCCGGTGCAGATTCTGGTGAACAACCTGCTCTACGACTTCTCGCAGACCACGGTCGCGACCGACACCGTCGACGAGGATTATCTGAAGCAGCCGCGCCAATGGGACATCGGCAACATCGGCCGCTACATGCTGTTCCTCGGGCCGATCAGCTCGCTATTCGACTACATCACGTTCGGCACGCTGATCTGGTTCTTCGGCGGCTGGACCAACGAATCGCTGTTCCAGACGGGATGGTTCGTCGAGTCGCTCCTGTCGCAGACGCTGGTCGTGCATGTCATTCGCACCGGCAAGATTCCGTTCGTCGAAAGCAAGCCAAGCCTGCCGCTGCTGGTGACGACGATTGGCATCTGCCTGCTCGGCATCTGGCTGCCGACCTCGTCGCTGGCGCCGGCGCTGGGCCTGACGCCGTTGCCCCATGCCTATGCCGTGGCACTTACTGCTTGATCCTCGGCGGGTACCTGCTTCTGACCCAGTTGGCGAAGGGCTGGATCATTCGCCGATTCGGGCTGAGTTGAAGGCGCCGCGTCCGGGGGAAACTCGTCGAGATTTGAGCGTCTGCTTTGCCGGACTTTACCGACCGCTGCGGAGCACCCGATAGGTCGGCTGAGGGTCGGTAGTTCGCGTTCGGCCAGCGGCGGCGTACGGCTCCTTACCGTCTTGTTGCTGACGTTTGACCGAGTTATCGCTTGGCAACCAATAGGCAGTTATCTGCCCGGTAGCAAGCGCACCCGAAGGCCGGTCAACGATTCTGGCGCAAGCCGCCAGATCCTCTGGCGACGCGCGTTCAATTCGGTGGCAATCAAAAGCACGCGCCGGGCGCGGTCGCCGGCGCCGACGACACGTCGGCGCCACGCGTCATCTTGGCGCAGCGCCGGGGATTCACTTCCCGCGCGGATTCGATTCTATCGGGACTCGTTGCGCCACTTCCCCGACGCCGGGTCGGGGCCGCCGCAACGCCTGCCGCATCGAACCGGGTGGCCATGGACCATGCCCGTGGGGCCGCCGGCCTCTCCGCGTCCGTCGACGCCAGGGGCGCGAACCGAGTCCTCTCGTATCCCGAGCCCGACGCAAGTTGCCGCAACGGCAGCAACCTGCCGGCGCCCGGAATCGAGGCGATCCGCGTGGCCGTCGACGGATTCTTCGCCGCCGTCGGGTCGCTCTCGCATGAACTCCGGCACGTCCGGGCGCGGGACGGCCAGTTCGTCGGCGAGGGCGCGGTGACCTGCACGCGGCACGACGGGCGCGCCGTCGGCATCCCGCTGCGCGACGTGTGCGCCGTGCGCGGCGAGCGCGTCAGGGACCACCGGGCCCACCTTGACCCCGCGCCACGGTTCGCGCCCTGAAAAAAAGAGGCCGCACCCTGCGGCGCGGCCTTGGGGGAGGAGGACGAAACCGCTCGCCCTCCCAATGCTTTCGTCTGGTCTGCGGTACGCGATCCTCAGTTGAACCGGTACGTCGCAGTCACGAAGACGATGTTGTTCGTGTAGCTGGGGTTGGTGAAGGCGCCGGTGTTCCAGCTGTTGTTGGTTCCGCCCAGGTTCTGGTAGTAGCCGTAGTAGCTCTGGTAGCTGCGCATCTGGTCGTCGGTGTAGTCGTAGTTTTCGTACGCGTAACCCGCCGACGCGCTCCACTTCTTGGTGATCTTGTAGTCGGCCTTGATCAGGAACCGCTGCATCTTGGTGTTGTCGGTCACGTAGTTGACCAGCGGACCGCCGTTGTAGCCGCCTGCGCCCGCCGTGTTGCCCGACCAGAAGTCCACGCCGCCGCCGGTGTTCTGCCAGGTGGCCGAAGCCTTCAGCGCCAGCTGCTCGGTGGCGACCCAGTCGGCTTCGAGGGCGACGAGCCAGTTCGTCTGGGTGTTCTTGGTGCCCCAGTCGAAGTCGGAGGCCGTCTGCGGTCCGTTCGGCGTCGGTCCGGTGCCCTGATGGTAGGCCTGGTGGAAGACGATCTCGCCCCAGTTGCCGATCGCCGAGACCCGGAACTTGTCGGCGTCGCCGTACGAAATGGTCAGGTCGTAGATCTGCCGCCGGTCATCGGTCCGGCCGTAGTACTGCAGGTCCTTGTAGTCGGTCTGTCTCCACGTCGCGCCGAAGCCGACGTCGAAGAGCGGCATCGGGTTCCAGTCGACGTTGAACTTGAGTCCGTTCTGGTCGTAGTTCGCGACGTCGTACGCCGAGAAATAGTACGGGACCTGCGCCGGCGTCGCCGTGCCGCTGTCGGTGAACAGGTGATTGATGTCCGAGCGCTGCTGCAGGTAGTAGTACTTCAGGCGTCCGCTCAGGTTCTCGATCGTGCTGTTCCGGTACTCGATCCAGACCCGGTTGTCCGTGGTCTCCGTCGCCACTTCGAGGTCGCGGTCGATCCTGAGGTAGTTGTAGCCGCCCAGCAGCTTCTGCCCCTTGCCGAGGCGATAGGTGAGGTCGATGCCGGCGTCGTTCTTCGTGTAGCCGAACGGTTCCGGCGCTTCCAGCGCGCCGATGCAGAACTGCGTCGCGCTGCTGCTGCCGCATTTCTGCGTGGCCGCGGGCAGCCCGCCCGCCGCGTACGAGATCGGCGTCGAATTGTTTTCCTTGTCGTAGTAGTTGTAGTAGACGCGGCTGTCGAGCCCCTTCGCCAGCGTCGAGCTGAGTCCCAGCGACGCGGTCGTCGTCTTGTGCTCGCCGTCGAAGTTGGCCGAGCTGGGCACGGTGACGAGGTAGCCGACGCCGGTCGGCGGCGCCACGTTGCTGGTCGGCTTGAGGCCGCCCGCCGCGACGGCGAAGCTGTCGGTCAGCTTGCTCTGCGTGACCCGCAGCACGAACGTGGATTCGAGCGGGAGGTCGCGCGCCGAGGCGTTGAGGCTCCAGCGCTGCAGGTCGTTGTCCGGCGGCAGCAGCGACGTGTCGAGCGCGCTCAGCATGTAGAAGTTCGTCCACTGCATCGAGTCGATGCTGTTGCTGAACTTGCTGTCGAGGTAGGCGAGCTTGACGTTCCACGTCTTGCCGGTGTAGCCGGCCTCGAGCGTCGAATTCTTGGTCTTGTAGTCGGTGGGAACGCCGAACTCCATCAGGCCGTTGCCCGAGCCGGTGCCCAGCTGGCCGCTCCCCGGGCGCACGCCGGTGGTCGTCACCTCGTTGTAGTCGACCCGGACGAACCAGGGCGACTTCATCGAGACCTCGACGTTGCCGCCCACCGTGTTGCGCTGCGTCCCGTAGTTGAAGGTGTTCCAGGTCGCCGGGTTCTGCGCCGGCGGATAGGTGCCGCCGGGCCCGACCTGCAGCGCGCTTCCCGGATTGGCGAGCGGCGTCAGGGCGTTGAACGACAGGTTGTGCGGTATCCAGTCCGAGTAGCCCTGGATCTTGAACACCCCGTAGCCGCCGCCGCGCGCATCGATGAACTGGTCGTCGCGGCCGAAGTTCTCGCCGAAGAACTTGAGGTAGTAGTTCCGGCTGCTGCCGCGCACGTCGATGACGCCGATCGCTCCGGAGTTGAGGTCCTGGTATTCCTGCGCCTTGGCTTCGTCGCGCGGCCCGGTGAAGGGCTTGGACGCCGTCGCCGACGTGCCGTACGCGCCGTTGCGTTCGCCGCCGTCGGTGTTGACGCCGCGGGCGCCGAGCTCGAGCGAGCCGTTCCAGTTGAAGTCTCTCGTCGGCCTGCGCTGTTCCTGTCGCGAACAGACTGGCCACGATCATGGCAAGTAGCTTGATTCTCATGAGTGTCCCCTAGTCTCAGCGGAGGAAGAATTGGCCGTAGGCCGACGGCGGCGCGTTGCTGCCGTGGATCTGCCGGTGGCAGCCCACACAGCCGCTTCCCTCGAAGCGGATGTTCGACGGCTGCACGCCGGGAATCGTCCCGCGCCCGTCGTAGATGCCGTGCGTGTGGCCGCCCGGATGGCAGTCGCCGCAGAGCGCCGGCGGCTTCTGCGCGAGCAGGCGGTTGTGCGCCGAGCCGTGCGGCGTGTGGCAGGTCGCGCAGTTTTCCATCACCGGCGGATGCTCGTGGATCCAGGGGCCGCGCTTGTCGGCGTGGCAGCTCGTGCACAGGTCCTGGTAGGACTCGGCCTTGAGCATCACCGGGGTCAGCGCGCCGTGCGGGTCGTGACAGTCGCTGCAGGTCACCTTGCCTTCGATGATCGGATGGTGCGACGGCTTGGTGATTTCCGCGCGCACGTCCTTGTGGCAGCCGATGCAGGTCTTGTAGGACAGTTGCCGCGACGTGGTCGTGTACGGCGCGGCCGCGAACTGGCCTTCCCTGACGTTCTTGAAGTTGGCCCCGGCCTGGCCGCCGTGCACGCTGTGGCAGTCCACACAGGACACGTCGTACTTCCGGTGCTGGCCCGCCTGCCAGAACTGGAGCTGGCGCTGGCCGGCGTGGCAGGTCATGCACACCGCCGTCTTCTGCTCGGCCGTCGCGTCCTTGGCGGTCAGCGCGTTGGTCGGCTTGTTCTTGGTCGGATCCTTGAGGTGCAGCGACGCGTCGCCGTGACAGGCCTGGCACGACGACCCTTCGGCGTCGTTCTGCGCGCCGTGCGCATTGAGCAGAATCGAGTTGTGCTGCCGCTCGTGGCAGGTTGCGCATATCGGCACGTTCGCGTCGGCCTTCTTTTCCTGCGCGAACGCGGGCGCCGCGAGGAACGCAGCCAGGATCGCGAAGACCCCCGCCGCGGCGATGATGGACTTGATCCGCATTTGAATCCCTTTCTTCTCTCGGTTCGACCCGTGCGCGAGGCAGAGTGCCCTCGCTACCGCCAGGTCCGCGGCCACCGGCCGCCGGTCATGGTTCGCGGGAGCGCATCCCGCATGTAGCGCGTTTCGGTGGCCGGTTCGCTGCGGACTTGCGTCCTTCACTGCGGCCTTCGCTGCGTGTGTTCTTTCGGTCCCGTTTTCCCGCGCGCACCCGAACTTCCAGTGCCACTCCGCCAAAAACCGGTTCCGCAGCCTTGAGTGCATTTGTACCGTTCAGCGATTCTTCGGGTCAACGAAATGGCCTGCGGCATACGGTCGCTGTTGCAAAAACACCTCATTGATTTCATTGAGAATATTGTTTTCCCGACGACGACTGTTGACTTGTGTCAATTCCGAAATGCAACTCCGGGTATTCCGGCGTGTCCTCATTGCGAAGCGAGCAGCCGGCGATAGCTCGCGGCGAAGGCGGCGATCGCCGGCGACAGGTCGTGCGGCACGTCAAGCCCCGGGATATTGGGCACGCCGTAGAGGACGAGCGGCTCGGCCAGCGTCATGCCCATGAGGTTCGCCGTCACCTCGAGCGGCCGCAGCAATTCCCGCACCGGGTACATGTTGTAGCCGCCCGGCCGGTACCCCGCCTCGGGACCGCCGGTGGTCACCACCAGCTGCAGCGTCTTGCCGTTGAGCTTCGTGCCGCCCGGCCCGTACGACCAGCCGTACTCGAGCACGTCGTCCAGCCATCGTTTCAGCAGCGGCGGCGTCGCGTACCAGCAGAACGGAAACTGGAAGACGATGCGCTCGGCGGAGAGCGCCGCGGCCTGCTCGGCGCGAACGTCGATGCGTCCGTCCGGATACAGCGCTTCCAGGTGGCGGATCTCGACCGCCGGGAGGCCGCGGACCGCGTCGACCAGCAGCGCGTTGGCGCGGGACCGGGCGAGCGTCGGGTGGGAGACGATGACGAGCGAGCGCATGGTCGCTCCAGAGCGAGCGCGGCCTGGGGATGACCGCATCCGATTGTCGCGGCGTCGCGCGGCGCGCTCCTTGAATTGCGACAATCCCGGTGCGCACATCCGGAGCGATCACCGGGGCCGTGCCGGCGGCCCGCGGAGGTACGGCAGCGACCGCACGCGCCGCGGGCACTCACGGCGCGTGGAGACCGCCGCTCGGGATGCGCCGAGCCCGGACCCCGAGCCCCTCCCCGCCGCCCACGCCAGTCGCCACGCCCGACCTTCAGGCGACCGCCCCGCGCTCGTACCATCCGCGGGTGGCGGCGACGATGCGCACCACCGAAGGCGTCACCGGCATCTCGATCAGCACGCCGACCACGGTCGCCACCGCCGTGCCGGATTCGAGACCGAAAAAACCGACCGGCGTGGCGACGGCCGGTTCGAGGAAGTTGCACGCGCGGATCAGCGCCGAGGGCTCGGCGAAAGCGGACGCGGCAGCGCGACGATCGATGCGAGCCGATCCGGTCCGCCGCCCCCTGGGACGGCGGGAGGTTCGGCAGTGCGGCTTCGGTCTAGAGCGTCGGCGTCGCGCGATGCACGAACGTCCGCTCGCGCAGGTTCTGGCAGTCGACGCAGCGCTTCGCGGTCGGAAACGCGGCGAGCCGCGCGGGCTCGATGTCGTCGTCGCAATCGACGCAGCAACCGTAGTGGCGCTTCGCCATCCGCAGCAGCGCCGCGTCGATGTCGCGGACCGACTCGACGTGCCGCTCCACGATCGCATGGTCGAGATCGGTGACCATGGTCGCGACCGATTGGTCGCCGACGTCGGGCGCCTCGCCCGCGAGTTCGCCGATCGGATGTTCGCCCCAGCGGACCAGCTCGTCGTGCGTGTCGGCGAGCAGCCGGGCGCGCTCGGCGACCAGCTGCCGTTTCAGGTCGTGCAGTTGCTGGAGGGTCGGTTTGGTCATCGGTCATCCCGCGGACATCGCCTCGCGGCCGCAGCCGGCCGCTCGACTTCCCCTGCAGCGTAGCGTTCCCGGCGACGCATCCGTTGACGCAGATCAAACGCGCCGCTGCGAAATGCCGGCGCCCTACCCTGCGTCGCGCGGCAGCGCGCGAGAATGGGACGGCCATGACCGCGATCGACACTTCGGCAGGCAGGCTGCCGACGTCGTGCCCCTGTCGTCCCGGGCGCACGACGACGGCACCGGCCGCCGGCGCTGCCGACGACGCGCAGGCGCGGCTCGTCGCTGCGCTGCGGCATCGCGTCGACGCCGAAGGCGGGGCCGCGCGCACCGGGGTGCTCGAGACCCATATTTCCCGCGTGCTGCTGACGGGCGGGTTCGCCTACAAGATCAAGAAGCCGGTCGATCTCGGATTCGTGGATTTCACGAGCCTCGACGCGCGCCGCCGGTATTGCGAAGACGAACTGCGGCTCAACCGCCGCCTCGCCCCCGCGCTCTACCTTGGCGTCGTCGCCATCACCGGCACGCCCTCGTGCCCGGGCATCGACGGCGACGGGCCCATCCTCGAGTACGCGGTGAAGATGCGCGAATTCCCGCAGGGGGCACTGGCGAGCCGCGAGCTCGATCGCGGGCATTTCACGCCGCTTCACATCGACGAGCTGGCGGCGACGGTCGCCGCGTTCCACGCCCGCATTGACGTCGCCGGCGCCGACAGCCCGCTTGCCGCGCCGGACGCCATCCTGCGCGCGGCGCTGCGACAATTTCGCGCAGATCGGGGCGCTGCCGGGCGACCCCGTCGCGGCCGCGGCGCTGGACGCGCTGCGCACCTGGACCGGGCAGGAGCACGTCGCGCTCACGCGCCACTTCGAGCAGCGCCGGCGCGGGGGCTTCGTCCGCGAATGCCACGGCGACCTGCACCTCGGCAACATCGCGATCGTCGACGGCAGGGTGACGATCTTCGACTGCATCGAGTTCAGCGAACGGCTGCGCTGGATCGACGTGATGAGCGAGGTCGCGTTCGCGGTCATGGATCTGCTGCACCGGACGCGACGCGACCTCGCGTACCGCTTCCTCGACGCCTGGCTGGAAATCACCGGCGACTACGCCGGCCTCGCGGCGTTGCGCTTCCATCTCGTCTATCGCGCCATGGTGCGCGCGAAAGTGACGCTGCTCCGCGCGACCCAGCTCGGACACGGCGGCCCGCCCGCGGCGGCGCCGGCGGATTTCCGCGACTACCTGGATCTCGCGACGCACTGCGCGCGACCGCGGCGCCCCGCGATCGTCATCACGCACGGCGTCTCCGGCTCAGGCAAGACAACGCTGACGCAACGCCTGCTGGAGGAGAGCGGAGCGATCCGGATTCGCACCGACGTCGAGCGCAAGCGCATGCACGGCGTCGCGGCGACGGAGCGAAGCGGCTCGCCGCTCGCCGGGGGGCTGTACACCAGGGAAGCCACGGAGGCGGTCTATCGCCGCGTGCTGGCGCTCTCCCGCGGCGTCGCGACCGCGGGACAGATCGTGATCGTCGACGGGACGTTCCTCGAACGCCGGCAACGCGACCTGTTCCGCCACCTGGCGACAGAGGTCGGCGCGACGTTTCTGATCATGGCCGTCGACGCGCCCGAGGCGACGCTGCGCCGACGCGTTGCGCGGCGCCGCGAGCGCGCTGCCGACGCGTCCGAGGCGGACCTTGCGGTGCTCGAGCACCAGCTTCGAGCGCGGGAACCGCTGGCGCCGGACGAACGCGGCGCGGCGATTGCGTTCGATGCCGACGATCCGCTCGATCGGATGCGCGAGACGCCCGGGTGGAAGGACCTGGTCGAACGGATGGACGCTGCCGGAGCCGCGTGAATGCCGACGTTTGCAAGGTTGCCTCGCCGAAGCGATCGACCGGCGACGATCGCTGCCTTTCCGGACATGCATGCTACAAGGCGATCTGGGGCGGCGGCTGAAGGAGGCGTCGCGCGGACTCCACCCTGTCAACGCTTCAAGCCCGTCGTTCGTTAGACCGTGCAAATGGAAATCGTTTACGGAATCCCTGTCGTCGCCGCCCTGGTGCTCGCGCTGTACGCGGTCCGGCGCGTGGCCAAGCGCGACAAATTGCGGCGCCGGCGGATGCGCCAAAGCCGGCTGGTTCGCGCGGAGCCTGCCGTGTCGGAGCGCTCGGAGATGCGCGCCTACGACAATCCCACGACCTTCATGGACGCGGTCACCACGACGCAGGCGGGCATGGCCCGCGCCAAGGGCGGCGAGCGCAGCCGCGGTTCGAAGCCCCCCAGGCGATAGCGGGCGCCCTCGCCCGTCCCGCGGCAGGTCCGCGCGCCGCCGGAGGATTTGCGCGACCGCCGCCTCGCGGCATCTCGCGTCGCCCCCTGCAGTTGTCGTGTTCAATCACGATGCGAACTCCGCGTCGCCGCCGTAGCGCGGCCGGGTGCCCTCCTCGATTGCAGGACCCTCGATTCGGCATCATTGACGCAGCACAAGACGCCCCGCGCCAGTGCCCGCCTAGAATGAATCGATAACATCCAACAAGGCACCGCCATGAGGCCGGTCGATCCCGTCCTGCATTCGTCGGACGTGCCGGACCGACCGCTGCCGAACGCGCCGTTCGGGTTCCTGCCGTCCGCCACGATCCCCGCCGCGATTGAATCGGCGAAAAGGTTGTCGTACGCCGATGGCCGGGACGCAGGCCCCGCCGGTTGCTTCCGTGCGCGCCGGCGATGACTGCGCGGCGACCCGTCGGTGATCATTGGCTCTACGGTCAGTCCGGGATCGCCGCGGGTTCCGCGGTCCTGGTCGTTCTTCTGATCGGCGCGCTGGCCATCTGGGACGTCGCCGGCGACTACAACGCGATCCTGGACGGCCGCAGGGAGCGCC
Organism: uncultured beta proteobacterium; assembly: GCA_963779445.1. GTDB lineage: Bacteria > Pseudomonadota > Gammaproteobacteria > Burkholderiales > Casimicrobiaceae > CAIWHR01. The sequence continues at coordinate 355,068 of CAVZYI010000009.1, read as the reverse complement.
TGCGACTGCTCGCCGGCGCCGGCGAAGCCCAGGTCGCGACCGGTCTCGCCCAGATCGGACTGCTGCTCGCCGACGTGGCCGATCGGTCTCAATCGGGATACGCGATTTCGGATCTCGAAGCGTACATGGGCACTCGCTCGCGCGCATTTCCCGCGGCTCGAAACGTCCTCGTGACCGATGCCGCGGGCACGGTGATCGCCTCCACCGCCAGCAACTTTCACGGCTTCGACACCAGTGGTCGGACGTACTTCAGCCGCCCCCGGTCCGATGGCACTGCCGGCCGGATCTTCGTTTCGCCGCCGTTCCGGGCCCGCAACACCGGCGAGTCGATCGTCGCCGTGTCGCGCGCGATCGTCGACGAGCGCGGCAGGTATCGCGGCATCGTGTCGGCATCGATGCTGCCCGCGTACTTCTCCGACATCCTGCGCCCCGTGACACCCGATCCCGGCGGCGCGACGCTGCTCGCCAACGACGAATTCAGCATCGTCGCCACGACGCAGATGCCCGGCGAGGCCGGAAATGCAGCCGTCGTCGAAGCCGCGCTGCAGGCGCTCGACGGATCGGGCGGGCGCGAAGCCGAAGTCCGGATTCCGGCGACCGCCGGCCGCGGCGAGCGGCTGGTCGGCGTGCACGCCATCGCGGATCGCGGCCTCTACATCATCGTCGCGGAAGACTCGGCGATCATTCTCGCGCCGTGGAAGCGTCGCGCCGTGACCAACGGCCTCGCGTTCGTCCTGGTGTCGCTGGCCGTGTCGTCGCTTTTCGAGATTTCGCGCCGCCGCGAAATGGAGAGCCGCGGACTTCGCGAACAATTCAGGCGGATCGCCGACAACGTTCCGGCCGCGATCTACCAGCTTCGCACCGCCACCGATGGCCGCATGAGCCTGGTCTACGCGAGCACCGGCTTTCTCGACATCGCCGGCATCGCGCCCGACGACGCGCCGGCCGACATGCGCGAGCTCTGGGCCGACGTGCACCCCGAGGACCGGGCGCGGCTTCGGGAATGCATCGACCACGCGGCGGCCACGCTCGAGCCGTTGCGCTGCGAGTTCCGGCGCACGCTTCCCGACGGGAGGACGATCTGGATCCACACCCGCAGCGCGCTGGAGCGGCAAGGCGACGGCGCGATCGTCTGGTACGGGTTCGCCAGCGACGTCACCGAGAACCGCCTGGCCGACGCGCGCCTCGAAGCGCTGAACCGGGACTTCGTCGGCCTGCTCGAGCACACGTCCGACTTCGTCTATTTCAAGGACCGGGACCTGCGCTTCCGCTTCTGCAGCCAGGCGATGGCGCGGATCACCGGACACGCCGATTGGCGCGACCTGATCGGCAAGCATGGCGTCGAGATCTTTCCCAGGGACACGGCGGCGATCTACTACGACGAGGACCTGTCGGTGTTCCGGGACGGCAAGCCGCTGTCCAGGATCCATCCGTATTACGACGAACACGGCAATCGATGCTGGGCCAGCGCGGAGAAGTGGCCGGTGTTCGACCGCGACGGAGGAAAGGTCGTCGGCCTCTTCGGCATCAGCCGCGACATCACCGAGCAGAGGCAACGGGAGCAGGAGCTGCGCATCGCCGCCACCGCCTTCGAGACGCAGGAAGGCATATTCATCACCGATGCGGACGGCACGATCGTGCGCGTCAACCGCGCGTTCAGCGAGCTGACGGGCTACGGCGCCGACGAAGCCGTCGGCAAGACCCCGTCGCTGCTCAAGTCGGGCCGGCACGATGCCGAGTTCTACCGGAACCTGTGGGCGGAGCTGCTGCGCAATCGCTACTGGCAAGGCGAGATCTGGAATCGGCGCAAGGGCGGCGAGGTGTTTCCGGAATGGCAGACGATCTCCGCGGTGACCGACGCCGACGGCGCCGTCAGCCACTATGTCGCCGCGTTCTCGGACATCACGCTGCGCAAGGCGGCCGAAGAGCGGATCCACAGCCTGGCCTTCTTCGATCCCCTCACCCGGCTCCCGAATCGCCGCCTGCTGATGGACCGCCTGGGACAGGCGCTGGCCGCCAGCCAGCGCAGCGCCCGTCACGGCGCGCTGATGTTTCTCGACCTCGATCATTTCAAGACGCTCAACGATACGCGCGGCCACGACGCGGGCGACCGGCTGCTGGTCGAAGTCGCGCGCCGCCTCCAGGGCTGCCTGAGGGAAGGCGACACCGTCGCGCGGCAGGGCGGCGACGAATTCGTGCTGATGCTGGAGAACCTGGATGCCGACCGCGCGCGCGCCGCCGCGCAGGCCGAGGAGGTGGCGGGGAAGATTCAATCCGCGCTCGCCCAGCCCTACGATCTCGGGGCCGGCGCGACGGGCGACGCCGCGGATGCGGGCGAATGGAACTGCACCTCCAGCGTCGGCGTCTGCCTCTTCCGAGGCCACGAGGATGGAACCGAGAGATTGCTGAAATACATCGACGTCGCGATGTACGAGGCGAAGTCGGCCGGCCGAAACAGGGTCCGCTTTTTCGACCCCGCGATGCAGAGCGCACTGGAAGCGCGCGCCGCGCTGGAATCCGACCTGCGCCGCGCACTGGCCGGCGGCGAGTTGCGCCTTTTCTACCAGCTGCAGGCCGACATGACCGGACGCCCGGTCGGTGCGGAAGCGCTGCTGCGCTGGGCGCACCCGACGCGAGGGCTGCTGCTGCCCTCCGATTTCCTCGCCCTGGCGGAGGAGACCCGACTCGTCGCGCCGATCGGCCGCTGGGTCCTCGCCGAGGCCTGCGCGCAGCTATGCGGCTGGTCGGCGCGCCCGTCGACGAGCGCGCTGCACCTGGCCGTCAACGTCAATGCCGGTCAGTTCCGGCGCTCCGACTTCGTGGATACGGTGCGCGACGCGCTGAACCGCGCCGGGGCCGACCCTCGTCGGCTGCGCCTGGAACTGCCCGAGAACCTGCTGCTCGATTCCATCGACGACACCATCGCCAAGATGCGCTCGCTCAAGTCGCTGGGCGTCGGCTTTTCCATCGATGATTTCGGCACCGGCCTTTCGGCGTTCCCGTATTTGCCGCGTCTGCCTCTGGACGAGCTGAAGATCGACCGCTCGTTCGTCCGCAACCTCGTCGAGGATGCGAGCGGCGAGACCATCGTCCGCGCCATCATCGGGCTCAGCAGGAGCTTCGGACACCGCGCGAGCGCGGAAGGCGTCGAGACCGAAGCGCAGCGCGCGTTGCTCGAGGCGTTCGGCTGCCAGGCCTTCCAGGGCAACCTCCTCGGCCGGCCGGTGCCCATCGAGGATTTCCTGCGGCTGCTGGAACGCTCGGGCGTGCCCGCCTAAAAGCGCCTGCCCGGTACAGCGTCGGGATTCGACGGGTTTCCGGAACGACCCGAACCACGAAGGACTACGCCAATTCCTTGAACGACGGATCGCGATCTGCGCCTTGGCGGCCCTTTTCGAAGTACGCCCGGAGATCCAGCAGCTCGGTCAGCACGTCCCCGGGAAAGCCCTTGCGGTTTCCGCGGTGGTCGATCAACAGGTCATAGATGGAGGCGCGCAGCGATTGCGCGTCCTGCCAGGCCATTGCGAGCAGGTTGGCGACACGGGGAAACTTGACCATCAGCGAAAGGGGCCGGACATCCGCGGGCAGCTGCACCGCCCACTTCAGCGTCGGCTTCAGCAGCGTGGCGCAGGGCGCCGCCTTGCGGAACATGGACCAGTCGCGGTTGTCCACCGGCGCCGTCCCGGCGTAATGCGAACCGACATTCCTGCGCGCGAGGTAACGCACGTCATCGGCGTCGCGGAGGGACACGTCGATGGGTTGATAGAGGTTGGACATGGCTGGATGGTGTGTGTTGGGTTGACCGGTGCTGCGGAACTGGACGCCGGCATGCTTGCCGACGTCTACGCACATTGGTTGACGTTCGCGTCAGGATTTCATCATACGCCACGGCGCGCGGGATTCACTACGCACATACCCTCGAAATGGCGGGCGCAGCTGCGGCAAATTGCCGCACGATTTCATCGATTGCAGCCGGGCGGTGGGCGCGGGGCGACGAACGGTCGGCGCGGCGTTTCGCACGATCACGGCCGGTGCCCGGCGCAGTGGGAAAATGAGACGCGTTCGACCTGCCCGTTCGAAGCGGCGCCAACCGGCCCCTTGCGCCGGAACGCCGCAATGCCGCGTGCTCGCAGCCGGCACGGTGCTGCCGAAGGGTCAGCAGGTTTCCTGCATCGGAAACAGCGCGAGCCCAGGAAAGGTCTCGCGCACGTCGAGCACAGCCGACCAGTTGGACAGGAAGGCGCCGACGCAGGTCGGATCGAGGTGCCTGCCCGAAGCGGCGGAAAGATACGCTCTCGCCCGGTCGACCGACCAGGCCACACGATGAGGCCGCGCCGACGTCAGCGAGTCGAAGACGTCGACCACCGCCGCGATCCGCGCGACCAGGGGAATGGCGTCTCCCGCGATTCGCCGTGGATATCCGCTGCCGTCGAATTTCTCGTGGTGTCCGCCGGCGATCGTCGCAGCGGTGCGCATGAACTCCGAGGAACTGCCGCTGAGCACCGCTTCGCCGATTCCGGCATGCTCGTGCACCTGAACGATCTCCTCGGCGGTAAGCCCGCCTTCCTTGCGAAGGATGACCGACGGCACCGCCAGCTTGCCCAGGTCGTGCAGCGGCATTCCGTGAAAGAGCACGCTGCAGGCCTCGTCGGTCATCCCCAGCGAACGCCCGGCGATCTGCGCGTAGTGCGCGACGCGCGCGAGGTGGTTGCCCGATTCCTCGTCGATGGTCTCGATCAGGCGAACCAGATGTCCGACAGTTTCCACATCGCGCGCATCGAGGGTGCGCTGCACGCCGGCTCGCGCATCCTGCAGCCAGCGCAGCCGGGCCGCACTTTCCAGCCGCGCGGCGCGCAGGCTGAGCAGGTTGCGTGCCCGCAGCCGCAGCTCGGAAATGTCGACCGGCTTGGACAGGAAATCATCCGCACCCAGTTCCAGCGCCTCGTAGCGCACGGCGGTTTCGGCGAACGCGGTGATCATGACGATGGGCACCTCCTTCGTCGCCGCGTCCGCGCGAAGCTTGCGGAGGCAGTCGATGCCCGTCATCTGCGGCATCCGCTGGTCGAGCACGATGAGATCGGGCGTATTTTCCTCGCACCAGGCGAGCGCCTCGACGGGGTTCTGGAACGACACGACTTCCGCGCCGTTCACGTTCGTCAGCGCCCGGGCAAAGAGGTCGACGTTGACCTTGTTGTCGTCGACGATGACGACATTCGGCCGCCGCGGCGGCAGTGAGACGGACGCAATCGGATCGACGGTCATCGGCGATTTCCTTCCACGGCGTGCAGGAGCTCGGCCTGCGTATGCGGTTTGACCACGACGGCGTCGAAGCCGGACGTCAGCAGCTCCCGCAGCTGGAATTCCATCGCCATTGCCGTGTAGGCGATGATCCGGATTTTCACCCACCTTGGATCGGCGCGCAGACGCCTGCAGAACTCGCGCCCATCCATCAGTGGCATGCCGACGTCGGTAACCACGACATCGACCGCGCCATGCTGCAACGCATCGAACGCGGCAACTGCTTCGCTGGCGGTCAGCTACTTCGTAGCCCGCGCGCTTCAGCATCGCGCTGGCAAGCGAACGATTGAGCGCGTTGTCGTCGACTACCATCACGCGCGTCATGCCGCAACCTCGGCGTTGGTTGTCAGATCGTACTCCGGCGCGGATAGCGTGAACCTGAAGCTGCTGCCCACGCCTAGTGTCGATTCAACCCACATCCGACCACCCATCAACTCGCACAGTTCGCGCGCCAGTGCCAGCCCGAGACCCGTACCCGAGTAACGGACAGTCGTGTCGCCGCCCCCCTGTTCGAATTTCCTGAACAGCCGCGCCTGTGTCTCGGCGTCGATGCCCGGGCCCGTGTCGATGACCGCGCATTCGAGCATGCCCTTCACCCAGGCGACCTCGACGACGATGTAGCCGACCTCGGTGAACTTGAGCGCGTTGTGCAGCAGGTTGTTAAGCACCTGCGTCACGCGCACGCGGTCGCAGAGGATGGCCATGGGAATCTCGGGAGCGAAATTGGCTTCCAGGCCCAGCCCCTTGTTGTTGGCGTAGCTCGACTGGCCGGCGACGATCGCCTCGATGAGCAGCTGGATGTTCTCCGGCTGAGGGCTGATCTCGAGCCGGCCGGCCTCGATCTTGGCGAGATCGAGAAACTGGTTGACGAGCGCCAGCAGGTGCTTGCCGCTCTCCGAAATCGCGGCGGCGAAGGATTGCTGTTCCAGATCCTGGAGTTCGGTGCGCAGGAGTTCCGAAAAGCCGAGGATGCCGTTGAGAGGGGTGCGCAATTCGTGCGACATGTTGGCCAGGAACTCGGTCTTGGCCCGGCTCGCCTTCACCGCTGCCCTGCGGCTCGCTACGAGGTTGTTGATGGCGAGGCTCATCCACACCGAGAACAGCACGATCATCACGGTGGCCGCCATCGCCAGCATGTACATGGCCTGGCGCCGGCCGTCGACCGCGGAGCCGAGCAGATCGACGGGAATTCCCACCGTGACGTGCAGCGGGTAGTCCGGGAGATGCCGGAAGGCGACGGTCCGCTCCACGTTGTCCGGACCGGTCACGTGCATGTCGCCGGACGCTTCGGTGCTGGCGCGACGCAGCAGGTCCTTGGCGTCGACGGTTTGTCCGACCGAGCGATCGCTGCCGGAATTGCGGGCGCGGACGACGCCGTCGTCGCCGACCAGGGTGACGGTCGCCACCGCCGGGAGATTGACGTCGTCGTAGAGGCTGGAGAAATGGAGAGGATCCAGGGAAATGACGACCACCCCGCCAACCTCGCCGTCCCGAAGGTTGATCCTCCGCGTCAGGTGGATCGACCACTTCCCCGAAGCGCGCTCCATCACCGGCTTGCCGATGTAGAGCCGGCCGATGTCCTTCTGCAGATGCACCAAGACGTCCTCGCGGCCGGCCAGGTTCACCCGTTCGAACGGCCGCACGCTCGAGAACACCGGGTCGCCGTTGGCGGCAACGACATGGACGCCATTGAAGAAATGATCGCGAAAGATCGGATTCGACAGATATTTCGAAAAGTTGTAGCCAAGCCCGTTCTCCTCGGCTTCCATCGCGAGGAGCTGAGCGGCCAGATCGGCAGCCTGCAGCGTGCGCGACGAATGCTCGGCGAAGGCATGCGCCAGATTCGATGCATCTCGCGTCAGATTGGCCTGGGTTTCATCGACATCGCGATGCACCTCGCGCACCGCGAACACCCACAGGCCGGTCAGCAGCAGCGCAGCGAAAACGGCCACCAGCGGCCGCAACCGGATCGCGGCAAACCTTCGCGTTCGCGCGGCCGGCTGCCTCGCGGCATGGACCGGTGCAACGCGACGCTCGCCATCGGGGGACACGTTTCGACTCCGCGCGACGCCATCGACGCGCCGCAGGTTTCCTGAGCCGCGGATTGCGGCGGCAGGTTCAAGGACATAAGAAGCAGTATTTGTACCCAACCAATTTGATCTGGATCAAGTTCCGGTGATGTTCATTCCTAACCGGCCACCGACAACGCGCGCCCACGTCTCCGATCGCGAATTCGCTTGGCAATCCCGTGTCGGCCAGCGATCACCGCCGTCGACTGCATCGTCCGCGCACGCCGGTCTCGGCGCAATGTGCCTTTCCGGGTCATGGCGTCTGCGCACTCCGCGCAGAGCAATCGCTGCAGCAAAGACTTGAAGCCGTGACCCGCGAATCGCATCGACAAGCGGCTCGTCGCGGCGGAAGCCATTCCAATGGCTCGAATCCGCGCAAGGATGGCGGGTCCGCGTCGGGGGCGCGGTTATTGCATACGTCCTGCGTCGATGGGAATCGCCGAGTGCGCGGCGGCGGCAATAGCGGGAATCCGGCAACGGCGGCAATCGGGATGCAAAGCTCATATGGACAATGCGTCGATCCCCGGTGTCGGGAACGCTTCTCGTTCACGAACGTCGGCGCGCCGCCGGTAGACACATCTCGCACCCGCCGTGACCGCCGGACGCCGGGGTTCCATGCGCGGGATCAAACAGCGGCTATTGCAGTCATGATATGAGAACAAGGGACTGGGTATTGCCCACACCGCGGAATTGCCGATGAAAACCTTCATTTGGGACCGCCACTTCGAGACCGGCCTGACGACGGTCGACGAGCAGCACCAGAAACTGGTGATCCTCATCAACCGGCTCGGCGATTCGTTCGTCGCCGAAGGCACCGGGGCCGCCGAATCGCTGCAAGGTGTCTTCGACGAACTGGCTCGCTACGCCCGGGAACATTTCGGCGACGAAGAGCAGCTGATGCGCGCGGAGCATCTCGCTCCCGAGTACATCGCCCTGCATCGTGCGGTACACGCGGAATTCGCGATCCAGCTGTCGCAGCTTTGGGAATTCCAAAACCACACGCATGATCCCCGGGAGACGCTTCTCGGCTTTCTCGTCGCCTGGCTGAGTTTTCATATCCTGGGCGAGGACCAGGCCATGGCGACGCAGATCGCCGCCATCCGCGCCGGCGCCACCCCTGCCGAAGCCTACGAGCACATCGTCGCGCACCAGGACCAGGATCGCCGCACGCACGCGCTGGTCGACGCGCTGCAGTCTCTCTACCGGATACTGTCGGTTCGGAACCAGGAACTCGCCGACGCCAACACCGGCCTCGAGGAACGGGTGAGCGAACGGACTCGCGATCTCGGCGAGGCAAACACCGCGCTCCGCGAGGCGTACCGCAAGATGGAGGACATGGCGCACGTCGACGGGCTGCTCGGCATCGCCAATCGCAGGCACTTCGACGAGCGGTTCGACCTCGAGTGGAAGCGCGCCTACCGCGAGCGCCTGCCCATCGCGCTGCTGATGATCGACGTCGACCATTTCAAGAAGTTCAACGATGCCTATGGGCACCTCGCGGGCGACGACTGCCTGCGCCGGGTCGCCGATGCGATCTCGGGCGGCAAGCGGGCGACCGACCTCCTTGCCCGGTACGGTGGCGAGGAATTCGTGCTGCTGCTCCCGTCCACGCCGCTGGCGGGCGCCGGCAAAGCCGCCGCCGAAGCCTGCGCGGCCGTGGCGAAGGCATCGATCGCGCATCGGGCATCGCCGGTCGCGGGCCACGTCACGGTGAGCATCGGCGTCGCATCGTGCACGCCCGACGATCCGCGCGGCGCGGCGGAGTTGATCGCGGCCGCGGACCGGGCACTCTACGCGGCAAAGGAAGGCGGCCGCGACCGGTCCGTTACCGAAGACAGGCGCTTGCCGGCAGCTCTCGCTCCGGCGACGCCATAGCAGGAGTCCGCATGTCGACTACCTATGAATCGCTCGAGACCAGTCCAAATGCGCCGATGAAAAGGCAGGCATTCAAAAGCCAGGCTCTGCGCTGGCCGACGCCGCCGTTCTACAGCCGCGATACGCAGACAACGAAGGGCGTGGCAAGACCGTGTCGCGTCGAGTACCTGGACGGAGCCCATGTGACGGGGGAACTGATCACATTCGCACCGGCCTCCGGCACCGTGACCATCAGGCCTTCTGCGCAAGGAGACATCGAGTTCATTGACCTTGGCCGGGTGCGCGTCATCAAGCGGGTCGATCCCGTGGATTTGATTCCCGATGCACGCGCATTGCATGGCATCGGGGCTCCCGAGAGTACCGTTACCGAGGACAAGATTTTCTCAGTCCACTATTCGGACGGCGTTGAGTTGACAGGACGAACCCGCGGTTGGGTAAAGGAAAGTGCCGGGCTGTTTCTTTTCGTCATCGAAACGGAAGGCGGTCTGCCGTATCGGTGCTTTATTCCGGCGGCGGCGCTTCGTGACGCCAAGATCGGTCCGCTGCTCGGGGAGACGCTCACGTCCAGGGAATTGATTTCCAACGAGACCCTTACTGCGGCCCTCGAAACGCAGGCCGCGCTCCGACGCGACTCGACCACACAAACCTCGAACGACCACGCACTTGTAACGCGCGAAGAGCTGGAGAAGGCCGTACGCAAGCAGCAACGCAAGCCCAATGTACGTTTGGGCAAGCTGCTCCTCGACACCGGTCTCATAGCGCAGGATCAACTCAATGCAGCACTGACCACGCAGATGGCAAAGCGCGGTCGCCCCCTGGGCGAAATCCTGATCGAGATGGGCGCGGTAACGCGGACGCAGGTGCAGACGGCTCTTGCCGACAAGCTCGGAATTCCGATCGTCAATGTCCGCAAGTTCAAGGTCGATCCACTGGCGCTGCAGCTGGTGCCGGGACCCACGGCATTCCGGCACCAGGCGCTGCCGCTGCTGCGCCTCGAGAATTCACTGGTGATCGCAACCGAGCATCCGCTCGCGCTCGACATATCGAACGAGTTGCGGTTCGCCACCGGCCTGAAGATCCTGCCGGTGATGGCGGACGGCCTGGAACTGAAGGCGCGGATCGCCAAGGAATACGGCGACCTCGATTCAGGCGCGCTGGCATCGGATTTCGAAGCGACGGCGATGAGCGCGAAGGAGTTGGCATCGCGCGGCGACCCGTCCAAGGCGACCGTCGAGGATCTGACGAGCCAGCTCGCCCGCGAAGGTTTGGGATCGTCGGAGAACCCCCAGGATGCCGAGACCGACTCGCGCGTGTCCGACAGCGCGTTGGTCAAGCTGGTCAACAAGATCATCATCGACGCCCACGCGCAGGGCGCTTCGGATATCCACATCGAGACCAATCCGGGCAAGCGCCCTACACGCATCCGCTTCCGCAAGGATGGTCGCCTGGTGAACTACCTGGAGCTCGAGCCCGGCTACCGCAACGCGCTGCTTTCTCGCGTGAAGATCATGGCCAACCTCGACATCTCCGAGCGACGGCGCGCGCAGGACGGCAAGATCGACTTCCGCCGCTTCGGACCGCTGCGCATCGAATTGCGCGTCGCGATCATGCCGACGGCCAACGGTTTCGAGGACGTCGTCCTGCGCATACTCGGCGGGAGCGAGCCGCTGCCGATCGAGAAGCTGGGCCTGTCCGAGCGCAATCTCGACGCGATCAAGAAGATGGTGACGCGCAGCTACGGCATCATTCTGGTCTGCGGTCCGACGGGGTCCGGAAAGACCACCACGCTCCATTCGCTGCTCAGCCACATCAACCACCCGGAAATCAAGATCTGGACGGCGGAAGATCCTATCGAGATCACGCAGCCCGGCCTGCGACAGGTCCAGATCAATGCCAAGATCGACTGGACCTTCGCCGCCGCCATGCGCGCCTTCCTGCGCGCCGATCCGGACGTGATCATGGTGGGCGAGATGCGCGATCAGGAGACGGCCAAGATCGGGGTCGAGGCATCGCTGACGGGGCACCTCATCTTCTCGACGCTCCATACCAACAGCGCCGCCGAGAGCATCGTGCGTCTCCTGGAGATCGGTCTCGACCAGTTCACGTTCGCCGACGCGCTCATCGGGATTCTCGCCCAACGCCTCGCCCGGCGCCTGTGTCCCAGCTGCAAGAAAGCGCACACCGCCACCGACGCCGAGATCGAGGAACTGGCGGCGGAGTATTGTCTCGACGGCAAACTCGATGCCGCCGCGGTGATCGGGCAGTGGAAGCAGAAATTCGGCAAGGATGGGAAGCTGACATTGCAGGATCGCGTCGGCTGCGAACACTGCCACGATGGTTACGCCGGAAGAGTCGGCATACACGAGCTGCTCATCGCCACGCCCGCCATCAAGCACCTGATCCATGCGCGCGCCGCGGTGACCGATCTTGTGGCTTCGGCGCAATCCGAAGGCACGCTGCTGCTCCGGCAGGACGCGATCGAAAAGGTATGGCTGGGTCAATTGGACCTTGCCTCCGCCCGCGCGGCGTACTACTGAACTTCGGTCTGCCGGGAAGAAGCGCCGGCGGTGGCGGGAGCATCGGTGCGGTCATCGGGCTGCAAGCCGGCACGGACCGCGAAGCGGCGGGAGAAGCGGCCCCGGTCGGGGTCGCAGTTCACCGGGGGCGAGGAGCGCAGGGACACGCCGACGCGTTCGACTGCGTCCTGCCTGACGGCCCCGATGTTCCGGTCATATCTGGAACCCGTTCGCCGGCATGCCGGTGTATCGTTCCGAAAACGCCAGGGAACCGCGGGATTTGGCTCGCCGCCCCCATGCCCGGGCGCGTGGCACCAGGGAAGGACTCCGGGTCCGGAGCGACGACGAAACCTGCGGATTGAAATGCCAAGGGGAGGCAGCGCATCATGGGGATGAGTATTGTGGATCGTTTGGCATTTTCACGCACCGTCGTTTGCGCGATCGGATGGGCGATGGCCGCAGCGATTGCGGGGCCCGCAGCGGCCGAACTCTCTGCCGCTGACGCGCAACCGTCCGCCGCCTGTCGAGCGGCGTCGCACCCGATGCGCTGCTGACCGTCGACCGGAACCGCGCCACGGTGATCGATCGCATCGTCGCGGAATGGGGCGGGCCGCTGGAGCGGTCCGCGGCAAGTCTCGGTCGCGAGCAATTGCGCGCGATGCTCGCCAGCCTGCGGGCCGACCAACTGCTGGCGGCGAGCCTGGCGGGTTCGTTGTCCGGGCTGCGCGAGGTGCTGGACGACGCGCGGCCCACCGCAGCGCCGCGGCGAATGCAGATCCAGGCGCTCGGCGACGCGAACCAGGACCTGGTCTACACGCCGGTGACGCCGTGCCGGCTGTTCGACACGCGCGCTTCGCAGGGTGGTATGGGAACGCCGGGTCTCAATTTGCGGCGCACCTACGGAGCGATCACGCCGGTGGTCAACCAGGGCGGTCCGGGCGGCTGCGCCGCCGCGGCGGGCGCCGCGGTGGCGCTGATCCAGGTCGGAACCCTGACGCCGAGCGGCAGCGGACTGCTGCAGGGCGGCGCGCAGGGTGCGGCGAGTTTTCCGAATGCGCTGATCCTGTATCAGACCGGAGACCAGTACGGCGCGGCGGTGGCGATGCCGCTCAATCCTGCGAACGGCCAGTTCGACCTGGTCGAGCAGTTCGCCACCGCCGACCTGTACGGCGACCTGCTGGGATATTTCCGGGCACCGGCGGGAGCGATACGCGCGGAAGTGATCGAAGGTCCGGGCGTTTACTTCACGACGACGCCGCTCGTTCAAAATGCATTTTCGAGCATCACCGAAACCATCAGCACGACGGTCGCCGGAAAATTTCAGGTCTCGAAGTGGGCGCACGTCCAACTGAGCTGCACCTCCGGCGCCCGGTATTACTTCATCGTCGTCGACGGCGTGCCATTGAGGTCGAGCATGCAGTACGTCCCCGACGCCACCGTCTTCGAAGGCTTGCTGACGGGGGTCACGGCAGACGCGATTCTCGCCGGCTCGCACACGATCGGCGTCGCCGGTCAATGCGCCACTCCAGCCAATTTCCAAGTGGCCGGCAACATAACGTTTATCGTCAGCACGTCGAGCGTCGTCGTCTTTCCCTAGGAGAGGACGTCGCGCGGCAATCGCCGCCGTCGTTCAGCGCGCGTAGCGGCACGCGTCACGGCCGGTAGCGGCACCTGGAGGCGTAGCGCAACCGCGGGTCGGCGGCCGGCCGCAGGAATTCGCATGCCGTGTGCCGACGTGGCTCCGCGTCGGCGCAGCGGACAACCGCTTGCGCCGGTCAACTCCCGGGGGGATCATTTCGATCGACCCGCCATGCACGACCGCCAACGATGTCTCTCCGTCCTCTTCGAAACGCGGTGCTGATCGCCGCAACATTTCTGGGGTCAATCGCACCGGCGGACGCGCTCATCGACAATATCGAACAGTTCCTCGATAGATGCCCGACCGGCGATCCCATTTACGCAACCCTCCGGACGGATTTCGAGATCCGGCGGGATGGCGTGGTCGTGGGCGCCCTTTCGTGTTCGGAACCCGTGTCCGGGATGCCGATCGGCCAGTACACCGACGAGTTGATCGTGGTTCAGGGGCTGAGGACGATCCACGCCATGGATGCCGGGCGATCGGGCCATCTCCCCTGGACGCCGGGGACGCTGTACGGCTGGATGAAGTCGAAGATCGGCGGAGTGAACATCAGAACCGATATCGGCCTTTCATACTGCTGCGACTCGTTTGGCGGAAAGCAGTACATCGCGATCATGGCCCAGGACGATTACAACAGGGATGTCGACCGTAGGTGGCGGGGCATCGCCGGCAACATCGACCTGTATCTGCACGAGGTACGCCATCTCGACAAGCCGGGCCATGTATCGTGCTGCGGAATTTCCAACGGGTGTGACCCGACCTACGATGTTGCGGACCTGTCGCCGTACGGGATCCAGCGGTGGCTGAACAACGCCTGGCTCACCGGCAATCTCTACGTCGGGTTCTCGTGCCTCGCGCCGCAGACGAGACAGGACATCGCGCAGTAGCACCTGAATGCGGACAATCTATTGTTCAGAAGTCGATACTGTGCGAACACGCCGCCCAACCTGGTCATGCCGACGGATCCCGGCGGGCCGTGCCGGACCGCAGCCCCTCAGCCGCCGACCAACCTCAGGCTTCAGTGAGCGTTCTGCCTTGCTGGGAGATGCGCTCCGCCTTGCTCGTACTTTGGCCGACCGTGTTCAGGAGAAATCTGCGCCAACGGGCTGCGAGTCCGGATTCAGATCACCGAGCAATGAATTGCCCAACAGGAGGAACAAATGAAACGCACTTGGTCGGCAGGTCCTCGCCTCGTAACGTTCGTGCTTTTTGTCGTGGCTGCATTTTGTCTAGGCGAGTCCGGAACACTGCGCGCAGCGAACGTCCGATTCGGGGGAGCTGTCGGCTATACATTTATTGGCAACAGCGCAATCTTGACGGCAGACAGAGTCCAGAATGACGATGCGAGCGGAATATCAGGCACCTTGCATATGGAGTTGTGGGCATTCACAACGCCTTACACTGGAGTCGCACAGGCCGGATACAAGCTAGCTACGTATTCCCTTGGCACTTTGAATGCCGGATTTGAATTTTCCAACATCAACTCGGGCAATATACCTTTCACTCCTCCACCGAACGGGACCTGGACATTTACCCTAGTTCTGAGCGAGTTCACGGGTGGATCTACCAACGGTGGGTATGACCCGCGGGACTATCGCAATTTTGCCACGCCCGTCGTTATCGGCCCTCCAACCCCACAACCGCCCGCAATTACACCGCAACTTGGCAATTGGTCCAATCCCAATGAACTTGGTAGCGGATACATGTTCGATTTCAAGCATGGCGTGTTGCTGGTTCTGTTTTTCTCCTATGACGCCAATGGCGCTGCACAATGGTATATCGCGTCAGGGCCGTTGACCGGATACACATTCACGGGGAGTTTGGACAAATTTGTTGCGGGGCAGTGCATTTACTGCGCCTTTCGGCCTCCCGTATCCGCCGGAACCGATGGGGCTGTGACCATAATTTTTTCCTCATCAACTTCTGCAACAATGTACTTGCCCGGTGGTCGAGTCACCCAGATTTCGCCAACGGTATTTTGAGTAGAGGTCGCGTACGAGCGAACTCGGAATTGCAGGCAGTGCAGTCGGCAACCGGAACTTATAGCCAAACCAAGTCTCGTCTGTACGCGACTCGCAAAAAAGTTCTGAATGCAAGAAAAACGCCTTACCCCGCAAGGAGTAAGGCGTTTTTGGCAATGGTGGAGGTGGCGAGAATCGAACTCGCGTCCGGAAGCACTCCACAGTCAGGACTACATGCTTAGTCGCGTCAATTGGATCTCGCCCCAACGCCGCCGGCGGACAGGCTGCGGCAGGGCCAGTCACCTTGCTTTGACGCCTCGCCCAAGTGACCCGGGCGGACGCGATCGCTCAGAATGTCCTCGCTGTGACAGCTACATCACCCGGGCTGAGCGCCGCCCGGTGCGAGGTCCGGCGGGATTAAGCCGCCAGAGCGTACGTTTGGTCGTTCGCAGTTAAGTTTGCGATTGCAGTAGGATTTACGAGGACCTGCCCCTCGGCATGCCCCAAGCTGCTTTGCAACCCCCGTCGAAACCAGTTCACCCCCGGTTATCGTCGCGGCCCGGCGCAAACCATCTCGCGCCGGCGCAATGCACTGAGACTTCAATGATACCACCCGACGCTGCGCCGGCGTTCGCGCGCATCGCGTCGCCCATGCAACATGGGGTAAAATCGAACGGTTTCAAGATCGTTCGCGCGCCATCGCGTTCCATCGACTGCGTCGCGTCGACCGGCCCGAAGTTCCCGCAGCGTAGCGGTGCCGGCCGTCGGACACGGCGCGCGACCGGATCCGCCGCCCGACCTGACGTCGAGCCGGGCCGCGAAGCACGGCAGCCGCCAGGCACACCCGATTCGAACTCCG
Source organism: uncultured beta proteobacterium (assembly GCA_963779445.1). GTDB lineage: Bacteria > Pseudomonadota > Gammaproteobacteria > Burkholderiales > Casimicrobiaceae > CAIWHR01. Next base: position 338,851 of record CAVZYI010000009.1, on the reverse strand, counting down.
ACTCACCCCACCCGATGCCGACCCCCGTGCCGCTCGTTCCCGTGATCCTCTCCGGCGGCGCGGGCACGCGCCTGTGGCCGCTGTCGCGCGAAACGGCGCCGAAGCCCTCGATGCCGCTTCCCGACGGCGAGACGCTGCTCGCGAAGACCGCGGCGCGCGCGCTGGCGCTGCCGGGGGTGATGGCGCTGGTCACCGTCACCAACCGCGACCACTATTTCCAGACCAAGGACATCTACGCGGATGTCGGCGGCCAGGTGCAGGAACGCTCGGTATTCCTTCTCGAACCCTTCGGCCGCAACACCGCGCCGGCCGTCGCCATCGCCGCGCTCCACGTCCAGGCGAGGTACGGCAAGGACACGGTGGTGCTGATACTCGCGGCCGATCACCTGATCCGCGACCACGTCGCCTACGCCGAGGCGGTGACGCGCGGCGCGGCGCTCGCCCGCGCCGGCGCGCTGGTGACCTTCGGCATCAAGCCGACGCATCCGGAGACCGGCTACGGCTACATCGCCTGCGGCGAGGAAGTCGGCTCGGGCGCGCCGCCGGCCTACCGCGCGCAGCGCTTCGTCGAAAAGCCGCCGCTGGAGACGGCGCTGCAATACCTGGCCGCCGGCAGTTACGTCTGGAATTCCGGCATGTTCTGCTTCACGCCCGCCGCGATGCTCGCCGCGTTCGCGCAGCACGCTCCGGCGGTGCTCGACGCGGTCCGGCCGATCGCGCTGGCGCTGGCCGCAAAGAGCGACGCTACGGTCCTCGAGATCGACGCGAAGATGTTCGCCGGCGTGCCCGACGTCTCGCTCGACTATGCGGTGATGGAGAAGGCCGCCGCCGCCGGCAACGTCGTCGTCGTTCGCGGCCTCTTCGACTGGAACGACGTCGGCTCGTGGCAGGCGATCTCCGAATTGACGCCCGCGGACGATCTCGGAAACCGGGGGCACGGCGAGCGCGTGACCATCGCGACGCACGGAACCTACATCCACGCCGGTGACCGCGTCGTGGCGACCGTCGGCGTCGAGGACCTGTTCATCATCGACACCGCCGATGCGCTGCTCGTCGCGCATCGCGACCACCTGCAGCGCGTCAGCGAGGTCGTCGGCGAGCTGAAGTCGCGCGGCCACGACGCCTACCGGCTGCACAAGACGGTGATCGGCCCTGGGGCGCGTATCACGGTGCTGAGGAGGGCCATCACTTCAAGATCAAGCGGATCGAGGTCAAGCCGGGCGGCCGCGCTGTCGCTGCAGATGCACCACCGCCGCAGCGAGCACTGGATCGTCGTCGGCGGCGCGGCCAACGTGACCCGGCGGCGACGAGACCTACGTCGTCGAGGCCAACGAGTCGACGTTCATCCCGGTCGGAACCAGGCACCGGCTGGAGAACGCCGGCACCGTGGCCGCTGGTGATGATCGAGGTGCAGTGCGGCGACTACCTGGGCGAGGACGACATCGTCCGCTTCGACGATCGCTACGGCCGGACGCACGGCTGAATCCGCCGGCGGCGATGCCGCGCCCGTCCCGAAGCCTTCAGGCCGACACGTCGGGATCGAGCTGCCGCTGAATCCGCGAGATCTGGTCCTTCAGCAGCAGCTTGCGGCGCTTCAGCCGCTTCAACTGCAACTCGTCGTGCGTCACTTCGCCGGCCAGGCGGCTGATGACGCCGTCGAGATCCCGATGCTCGAGCGTCAATTGCACCAGGCGCTCCATCAGCGCCACGCGATCCGCGTTGCCGATGCCGTCGGTCATCGGGCCTCGAGCGCGAACGCTATCCATCGCTCCCTGCCGGTACCCGCGCCCGGCGACGCCCGGCCCACCGACATCCTTCCTGGAAAAACGCCGCCGGAGTCAGCGGAAGGAACGGGGTCGCACCGCGCGGTGCCGAGGCGGAGGAAGAACACCGCGGGATTATCGCACGCCATCGACGAACGGCTCCCGTCGATGGCGGCGCGGAAGGTGCGCGGTCGATCCCGCCGGCGGGCGCCCGACGCCCGTGCCCGACCGCCGCCGCGTATAATCCGCGCTCGATCGAGAATTGCACTTGCCGCCGGCCACATCCAACGCCGGGACGGCGGCTGCGGCGAAGGCCGCGTCAGCAGACGCGAATGCCGCCGCGACCCGCGCCGCCGCTCCCGCGACACCCGACTTCGCCGCGACCAGTTCGATGCTGGCCGCGCTGCCCCGGCTCGCCCCGGCGCTGCCCGCCGCCGGGCAGAAAGCCGTGGCCGGCCTGCTGCCCGGCTCGTCGGACGCCCTCGCCCTCTCGCAGCTCGCCGCGCAGTGCGTACGCCAGAGGCGCGTGCTCGCCATCGTCAGCGCGGACGCGCTGGCCGCGCAGCGGCTCGCCGACGAGCTGCCCTGGTTCGCGCCGGGCCTGCGCGTCGCGCTGCTGCCCGACTGGGAAACGCTGCCGTACGACCACTTTTCGCCGCACCAGGACCTGGTCTCGGAACGGCTCGCCACGCTCTATCGCGTGTCGCGCGGCGAATGCGACGTGCTGGTCGTCGCCGCCACGACCGCCCTCTACCGGCTCGCGCCGCCATCGTTCCTGGCGGCGTACACCTTCTTCCTCAAGCAAGGCAGCCGTCTCGACGTCGGCGCGCTGCGCGCGCAGCTGGCGCTGGCCGGCTACCAGCACGTCACGCAGGTCGTGTCGCCGGGAGAATTCAGCGTTCGCGGCGGCCTGATCGACCTATTTCCCATGGGCAGCGCGCTGCCGTACCGGCTCGATCTCTTCGGCGACGACATCGAGACCATCAGGATGTTCGACGTCGACACCCAGCGCACGCTCTACCCGGTGCCCGACGTGCGGCTGCTGCCGGCGCGTGAATTCCCTCTCGACGATGCGGGACGCACGCGCTTTCGCAGCCGGTTCCGCGAGGTGTTCGAGGGCGACCCGTCGAAATCGGCGCTGTACAAGGACGTCAGCAACGGCATCGCGCCCGGCGGCATCGAGTACTACCTGCCGCTCTTCTTCGAGTCGACCGCGACACTGGCCGACTACCTGCCGCAGGATACCGCGGTCGCGCTGCACGGCGACGTCGCGGGCGCCATCGCGCGCTTCTGGCAGGACAGCGAATCGCGCTACCGGCTGCTGCGGGGCGACAAGGCGCGACCGCTGCTGCCGCCCGGCGACATCTTCCTGCCCGGGGACGCGTTCAACGGCGCGCTGAAGGCCTTCGCGCGCATCGAGTTTCCGGTGCCGGCCGGCGACGCCGCGGCGGCGACGGAAGCGCCCGGCGACGCGATGACCCGCACGCTGCCGTCGGTGCAGGTCGACCGCCGCGCCGACGATCCGCTGGCGGCGCTGAAGCGCTATCTGGCGACGACCGACGCGCGCGTCCTCGTCTGCGCGGAAAGCCCCGGCCGCCGCGAAACGATGCAGACCTACTTCGCCGAATACGGATTGACGGTGCCCGCCGTCGACGACTGGCCGGCGTTCGCGGCCGGCGACGCCGCGACGTTGCCGCCGCGTCGCGCTGACCGTCGCGCCGCTGCACCGCGGCTTCGCCTGGCCGGACGCGAAGCTGGCGCTGGTCACCGAGGCCGAGCTGTACGCCGGCGTCGTCCGTCGCGGCCGCCGCGACGCGGCGCGACGCTCCAACGTCGACGCGATGCTGCGCGACCTCTCCGAAGTGCGCATCGGCGACCCCGTCGTCCACGAGCAGCACGGCATCGGCCGCTACCTCGGGCTCGCGACGCTGGACATGGGCGACGGGCCCACCGAATTCCTGCAACTGCGTCTACGCCAACGACGCGAAACTGTACGTCCCCGTCTCCAATCTGCATCTGATCGGCCGCTACAGCGGCGCGGCTCGCCGACGCCGCGCCGCTGCACGAACTGGGCAGCGGGCAGTGGGACCGGGCCAAGCGACGCGCGGCGCGGCAGGCGCACGACACGGCCGCGGAGCTGCTCAATCTCTATGCGCAGCGCGCGGCGCGGACGGGACACGCCTTCAGCTTCAATGCGCACGACTACGAGGCGTTCGCCGACGGCTTTCCGCTTCGACGAAACGCCGGATCAGCAGGCGGCGATCGAGGCCGTCATCAAGGACCTGACGGCCGGCAAGCCGATGGACCGGCTGGTCTGCGGCGACGTCGGCTTCGGCAAGACCGAGGTCGCGTTGCGCGCGGCCTTCGTGGCGATCGCCGACGGCAAGCAGGTCGCCGTGCTGGTGCCGACGACGCTGCTCGCCGAGCAGCACTTCCTGGTGTTCTCCGACCGCTTCTCGGAGCTGCCGGTCAAACTCGCCGAACTGTCGCGCTTCCGCTCGTCGAAGGAAGTCAAGGCCGCGCTGCAGGGGCTCGCCGAGGGCACCATCGATCTCGTCATCGGCACGCACAAGCTGCTCCAGTCCGACGTGAAGTTCAGCAATCTGGGACTGGTGATCATCGACGAGGAGCATCGCTTCGGCGTGCGGCAGAAGGAGCAGCTGAAGCGCCTGCGCGCGGAGGTCGACGTGCTGACGCTGACCGCGACGCCGATACCGCGCACGCTGGCGATGTCGCTCGAGGGCATCCGCGATTTTTCGGTGATCGCCACCGCGCCGCAGCGGCGGCTCGCGATCAAGACCTTCGTTGTCGACGTATTCGCGCGGAATCGTCCGCGAGGCCGCGCTGCGCGAACTGAAGCGCGGCGGCCAGATCTATTTCCTGCACAACGACATCGACACCATCGGCACGACGGCCGAGCGGCTCGCCGACCTGCTGCCCGAGGCCCGGATCGCCGTCGCGCACGGCCAGATGGGCGAGCGCGATCTCGAGCACGTGATGCGCGAGTTCTACGCGCAGCGGGTGAACCTGCTCGTCTGCTCGACGATCATCGAGACCGGCATCGACGTGCCGACGGCGAACACGATCATCATCGAGCGCGCCGACCGCTTCGGCCTGGCGCAGCTGCACCAGCTGCGCGGCCGCGTCGGCCGCTCGCACCACCAGGCCTACGCCTACCTGCTGACGCCGCCCGAGGACGCGCTGTCGGCGCAGGCGAAGAAGCGGCTCGAGGCGATCCAGATGATGGAGGACCTGGGCTCGGGATTCTATCTCGCGATGCACGATCTCGAGATCCGCGGCGCCGGCGAAGTGCTGGGCGAATCGCAGTCCGGCGAGATGCATGGAGATCGGCTTCCAGCTCTACGCCGACATGCTGAAGGCGGCGGTCTCCGCGCTCAAGGCGGGACGCGAGCCCGACCTCGCGGCGCCGCTCGGCGTCACCACCGAAATCAACCTGCACGTGCCGGCGCTGCTGCCCGGACAGCTACTGCAGCGATGTCCACGAACGGCTCGTCCTCTACAAGCGGCTCGCGAACTGCGAGACGGCCGACGAGCTGCAGGCCATGCAGGAAGAGCTCGTCGATCGCTTCGGCCGTCCGCCCGAACCGGCGCAGGCGCTCGTCGCCTGCCATCGGCTGCGCCTCGATGCGAAGCCGCTGGGCGTCTTCAAGATCGACGCCGGGCCGGAGCGCAGCACGCTGCATTTCGTCAAGGAACCGCCGTTCGACGCCGGCAAGCTGATCCAGCTCGTGCAGAAGGACGGCCGCATCCGCTTTGCCGGATCCGACCGGATCCGCATCGAGCGCGCCGCGCCGACGCCTGCCGGAGCGCGTCGCGCTGGTGCGCGAGTTCCTGGCGCAGCTGGGTTAGCCGCGATGCCCGCCCGCCGCTTCCCGCCGCAGCTCGTCGTATTCGTCCGCGACTGGCTGTCGGCCAACAACATCCTGCTGAAGAGCCGCGACGGCCACGTGCTGATCGACACCGGTTACTCCCGACACGCGCCGCTGACGCAGGCGCTCCTCGCCTCGGCGCGCGGCATCGGCGCCGAACCGCTCGCCTGGATCGTCAACACCCATTGCCATTCGGACCACATCGGCGGCAACGCCGCGATCGCGCGCCGCTACGACTGCCCGATCGCGGTTCCCGAGGGCGAGGCCCTGCTGATCGAGCGATGGGACCAGAAGGCGCTGCTCTACGACTACTGCGACCAGCAGGCCGACCGCTTCCGCGTGAATCAGTCGCTGATTTCGAACACGTCGCACATCTGGGGCGATCTCGAATGGCGCGCGATTGCGGCGCCCGGCCACGACATGGGCGCGCTCGTGTTCTACAACCCCGAGCACCGGATCCTGATCTCCGGCGACGCGCTGTGGGAGCACGGCTTCGGCATCGTGATGCCGCCGGAAATCGATCACGAGGCGCTGCCGGCGACGCGGGCGACGCTGGAGGCGATTGCGCGTCTCGACGTGCTCGTCGTGATTCCCGGCCACGGCGAGCCGTTCGTCGACGTCGCCGCGGCGCTGGAACGCGCGTTCCGGCGCGTCGAGGCGTTCGAGGCCGATCCGATGCGCATGGCGCGCAGCGTCGCTAAAGGCGCTGCTGACGTTCACGCTGCTCGACCGGCAACGGCTGCCGCTCGCCGACCTCCCGGCCTACCTCGATCGCATCGGCGATCTACCGCGACTTCAACCGGCGTTTCTTCCGGCTGCCGCCCGAGGCCTTCGCGGCGTGGATCGTCGGGGAACTCGAGAAGACCGGTGCGGTCCGAACTGACGCCGGATTTGCGGTCCCGGCGTAGGGAGCCACGGTTCGAATGGGGAGCGACGCCTCGGTGCGGGACACCTTTCTGCGGCGGCCATCGCGGCACGCTGACGCCCGGGATCGGAAGGATATCGCGCATTTCCCTGTTTGTTCTCGACATTGTTCTGCCTGCGCCCGCGGCCGCCAGCGCCGGTGACCGGCCCGCCGACGCCCCCTTCGTCCGGAACCCACCCATGCAGGAACTCCTCGACCATCCCGCTGTGCAGGGCGGCGTCGCGCCGCTGGTCGTCGCGCTGATCGTCGCCGCCGCCCTCGCCCGGACGCGATTTGCCTGGCTCGCGATCGTCGCCGGCTACGCGACGATGATCGCGCTGTCGACGGGATTTTCGTTTTCGCCGCTTACCTGCGCTGCGAAAGGTGATGCTGCTCGGCCTCGCCGTGCCGTTCGCCGGCATGGCCGCCGACTTGGCGTGCGGAGCGGTCGGGATTCGTCGCACCGGCGTTCGCCGCCGCCGGCGGCGGACTGACCGCTCTGGGCATTCGTGTCGGTGTTGCGGCAGCGCGAAGGCACTGCCGCGTACGCGACCACCGCCGGCATCGCGCTGTTCGCCGCCGCGCTGGTCTGGCTGGTGCTGCGCCTGCGCGCGATGGCCTGCGCGCCGGTGCCGCCGGCCTCGGTCTCGGTCTCGCGACCGGCATCGCCGGCGTGCTCTCGGCGTCGATCGGGTTCCTCGGCGCCGGCGTGTCGATCGCCGCCGCGGCCGGCGCGTTGCTGCTCGTGCAGCTGATGGTCGCCCGGAACCTCGCCGCCGGCTACACCGGCACGCTCGCCATCGGCCTTTCCACCGCGCTGTTCGCCGTCGGCACGCTGCTGCTGGCCGAATTGCAGTGGTACGTGCTGCCGCTCCTGCTGCTCGTTCCGCTCGCCGTGACGCTGCCGGTCCCCGAGCGCGCGCCGCCGATCGTCCGCGCCGCGATCCTCGCCGGCTACGCGCTGGTCGCGGCGGCCATCCCCGTCCTCGGCGCGTGGTTCGCCGCGCGCGGATCCCTGAGTTGAACCTACCGGAGGAAATTCCCGTGACCAGACTGCTCGCTCGTGCTCGCACTCGCCGTCATGCCCGTCGCCGCCCTCGCCGCGACCGACAGCTTCACGCTCGATCCGTATCACAGTTCGGTGACGTTCACCATCGATCACCTGGGAATGGCCACGATCCACGGTCGCTTTCACAAGTTCCGGGCAAGTTCGGCCTCGACCGCGCGGCGAAGACCGGCACGGTCGACGTCGTCGTCGAGACCGCGTCGGTCGATACCGACGACAGCGACAAGGGCAGCCGCCCGCGCTCGCGCGACGACCACCTGCGCTCGGCCGATTTCTTCAACGTCGCCGAGTTTCCGAAGATGACCTACAAGTCGACCGGCGTGACCTTCGCGGCCGACGCTCCGGCGACGATCGAGGGCAACCTGACGCTGCTCGGCGTGACCAAGCCGGTCAAGCTCACGATCGAGCGGCTCAAGTGCAACCCGGCGACGGCGACGGCCAAGGAGCGCTGCGGCGGCAATGCCAGCGGCAAGCTGAAGCGGTCGGAGTTCGGGATGAGCCGCGGCATTCCCTCGATCGGCGACGAGATCACGCTGTCGCTCGGGTTCGAGGGCGACAAGGACTGATGCGGCTACGCCCCGGGGCCGGACCGAAGCCGGCGCGCGCTCAGCGCGGCAGATCGGTGATGAACGTGCGCACGCCGCCCAGCAGCATCTCGACCGCGAGCGCCGTCAGCACCAGCCCCATCAGGCGCTCGAACGCGAGCACCGCGCGCTCGCCGAGGAGCGCCTGCAGCCGGTGCGCGCCGACGAGCACCAGCGTCGTCGCCGCCATCGCCGCCGACAGCGCCAGCACCCAGACGCCCAGATGCGCCGGGTCGCGCGACGCCATCAGCATCACCGTGGCGAGCGCCGACGGTCCGGCGATCGATGGAATGGCGAGCGGAACGAGGAACGGCTCGGCGCCCGGCGGATCGCCGAAGATGCCCTCGGGTCGCGGAAACACCATCCGCAGCGCGATCATGAACAGGATCACGCCGCCGGCGATCGTCAGCGACTCCTCCGAAAGGTGGAGCCACTGCAGGAACGTCCGCCCGCCGAACATGAACGCCAGCAGGATCACGTAGGCGGCGACGCACTCGCGGGCGATGATCCGGGCCCGCCGCGCCGGCGCGACGTTCCTCAGCGCCGACACCACGAGCGGCACGTTGCCGAAGGGATCGATGACCAGGACCAGCAGGATCGTCGCGGAAAAGAGTTCGGCGTTCATCGGCATGGCGCGCGCTTCGTCGGCTCGGGCGGCAGTATAGCGCCCGGCTCCGGTCGCGCCGCGGCCGATGGCACAATCGCCTCCATGGCCGGCGCGGGCCGCCTTCCGGGCGGCGCCTCCGTCGCGGCTACCGCAACCCCAGGAGCCTCCGTGAAGACCTGCATCGCACTCGCTTTTTGCGCCACCGCGCTGGCCGGCCCGCTGCATGCCGCCGGCCCGTCGGCATCGGGCGCCGGCCGCGCATTCGCCGGCACGTCCACGGACTCGGGAATCGAAACGCGATTCATCGACCCGAAGGTTCGCGCCGCCGACGATTTCTACCGCCACGCCAACGGCAAGTGGCTGGATGACGACGACGATCCCGGCCGACAAGCCGAGCTGGAGCCCGGCGTACGTGCTGCACGAAGACGCCGTCGGACAAGCTGCGCACTCTCATCGAGGAGGCCGCGGCGGCGCCGTCGGCGGGCGAGCCGCGGAAGCGCGCAAGGTCGGCGACCTCTACCGGAGCTTCATGGACGAGGCGCGGCTCGAAACGCTCGCCGCTGAAGCCGCTCGAAGGCGAATTCGCCGCCATCGACGCGGTCAAGGACAAGGCCGGGCTGCCGGCGCTCTTCGCCCGGCTGCAGAAGATCGGGGTGACCACGCCCATCGCGGTCGAGATCGACCAGGACAAGCGCAACTCCACCGCCTATGCCGCGTACCTATCCTGCAGTCCGGCCTGGGGCTTCCCGACCGCGACTACTACGTCGACGACACCGACGCCCGGCTCGTCGGCATCCGCGAAGAAAGTACGGCGAGCACATCGAGAAGATGCTCGCGCTGGCCGGCGACAAGACCGCGAAGCAGGACGCGGCGGACATCCTCGCGCTCGAGACCGAGTTCGCCCGCGTGCACTGGACGAAGGTCGAGAACCGCGACCCGGTCAAGACCTACACCAAGGTCGCGGCCAAGGACCTTGCCGGACATGGCGCCGGGGTTCGACTGGAAGGCCTGGCTGTCCGCGGCCGGCATCGACGCCCGGGTGCCGGACGTCGTGCTCTTCCAGCCGAGCTATCTCAAGGGATTCGGCGCCCTGTTCGCCAAGACGCCGCTGCCGGTGTGGAAGGCGTACCTCCGGTGGCAGGCGCTGCGCGACTACGCGCGCTTCCTGTCGAAGGCCTTCGTCGACGAGCGGTTCGCCTTCTACGGAACGATGCTCTCCGGCGTCCCGGAAATCCGGCCGCGGTGGCAGCGCGGGGTCGGGCTGGTCGACGAGGCGATCGGCGAAGCGCTGGGCAGCGTCTACGTCGCGAAGTACTTCCCGCCGGAGAGCAAGTCGCGCATGGAGAAGCTGGTCGCCAACCTGCTCGCCGCCTACAGGGAGAGCATCGACGGCCTCGACTGGATGGGGCCGGAGACGAAGAAGGAGGCGCACGCCAAGCTGGCGAAGATCACGACCGAAGATCGGCTATCCCGCGAAATGGCGCGACTATTCGAAGCTCGAGATCGCGCCCGACGATCTCGTCGGCAACGTCATGCGCGCCAACCGCTTCGAGTACGAGCGCAATGTCGCGAAGCTCGGCAAGCCGATCGACCGCGACGAATGGTACATGACGCCGCAGACCGTGAACGCCTACTACAACCCGTTGATGAACGAGATCGTGTTCCCGGCCGCCTACCTGCAGCCGCCCTACTTCAATCCGGCCGCCGACGACGCCGCGAACTACGGCGGCGCGGGTGCGACCATCGGCCACGAGATCAGCCACGCCTTCGACGACTCCGGCAGCCAGTACGACGGCGACGGCAACCTCCGCGAGTGGTGGACCGCGGCGGACCATGCGCGCTTCGATGCCAGGACGCAGGCGCTGGTCGGGCAATTCGACGCCTACAGCCCCGTTCCCGGCTACAACGTCAACGGCAAGCTGACGCTGGGCGAGAACATCGCCGACCTGTCCGGCCTCGCCATCGCTCTCAAGGCCTACCGCCTGTCGCTGGGAGGCAGGGAATCCGCCGTCATCGACGGCATGACCGGAGACGAGCGCTTCTTCATGAGTTTCGCGCAGGGATCGCGCGGCAAGACGCGCGACGAGCAGCAGATCGTCTACCTCAAGTCCGACCCGCATTCTCCCGACATGTTTCGGGTGAACGGTCCGCTGTCCAATCTGGACGCGTTCTACGACACCTACCGCGTCAGGGACGGCGACCGCATGTTCCGCCCGGCCGGAGATCGTGTCTCGATCTGGTAGCGCATTTCGCCGGCCGGCCGCGCCTCGCCGGCCACGCCCGCGCTCAACCGGCGATCCGGTACGCGCGATGGATGCGCCGGTCGCGAAAATCCTCGGGCAGCGTGCGCGCGGTGATGTCGGTGCAGGCGTCCTCCGCGGCCAGCGCCGGGTCGAGCGTGAAGCTGCGCAGGTTCGTCGAGAAGTAGAGCTCGCCCTCCGGCGCCAGCAGCGCGCGGGTCGCCGCGACCAGCGCCGCATGGTCGCGCTGGATGTCCATGGCGCCGGCCATCGCCTTCGAATTGGAGAACGCCGGCGGATCGAGCACGATCAGGTCGTACCGCCGGCCCTCGCCGCGCGCGAGCGTGAGCCAGTCGACGACGTCGGCGCGAACGAGCGCGTGCCGGCCCGGATCGAGGCCGTTGGCCGCGAAGTTGCGCGACGCCCAGTCGAGGTAGGTGTTCGACAGGTCGACGGTGTCGGAACTCGCCGCGCCGCCGGCCGCCGCGTAGACGGTGAAGCCGCCGGTGTAGGCGAACAGGTTCAGCATCCTCCGCCCTTCCGCGCGCTCGCGCACCAGCGCCCGGAGCGCGCGATGGTCGGGGAAGAGCCCGGTGTCGAGGTAAGCCTCGAGGTTCACGACGAAGCGCAGCCCGCCTTCCACGACAATGAAATCGGTGCCGGCGGCGCCCGATTTCACGTGCTGCTCGCGCCCGTGGCGCTTCCTCCGCTCCTTGGCGACGATCGCGGCGTCGGGCACCGCAAGCGACAGCGCGGTGGCGGCGCGCACGGCGGCATGCCATGCGTCGTGCTCCGCATCGTCCTGCTCCCAGCCGGTTTCCAGTTCCTGCAGGTGCACGCGCGTGCCCAGCGCCGGGTCCTCCGGAACGTAGCAGTCGATGGCCAGCGGAAACTCGGGCAGGTCGCGGTCGTACACGCGGTAGACCCCGCAGCCGCGCCGTCGTGCCCACCGGCCCCAGTGCCTCGCGTTCTTCGCCAGGCGCCGGGTGTAGGCCTCCAGCGAATCCGCGCGCAGCCCGCGGCGGATTGCGGCATGCGACTTCGGTTCCGCTCGCATCTGCGCATCCGCCCCGGCGCTCAGTGCAGCTTGACCCGCGGCTCGAGCCGGTGGCGCACGATGCGGCTGATGGTATCGATCACGACGCGCAGGTGGCCGTGGATGGATATCTGGTGCATCTTGTAGAGCGACGCGTACATCCACCGCGCGATCAGACCCTGGATCACCAGGCTGCCGCCCACCAGCCGGCCCATCAGGTTGCCGACGGCGGAGAGTTCGCCGAGCGAAACGAGCGACCCGAAATCGCGAAAGCGGAACGCCGACGCCGGCCGCCCCTTGAGCCGCGCCTTCATGCTCCTGACGAGCCGCGTGGCCTGCTGATGGGCGACCTGCGCGCGCGGCGGGAGCAGCGCGCCTTCGCGCCCCGACTCCGGCCACGGGCACGCCGCGCAGTCGCCGAGCGCGAAGATGTCGGGATCGCGCGTCGTCCGCAGCGTCGCGTCGACGACGAGCTGGTTCGCACGGTTGACTTCGAGTCCGTCGAGCGTCGCCAGCACCGGCGGCGCCTGGATTCCCGCGGCCCAGACGACGAGGTCGGCGGGCAGCACGGCCCCGTCGCCGGTGTGCACGCCGGCGGCATCGACCGCCATCACGCGCTCGCTGGTGCGCACCGCGATGTCCAGCCGGCCGAGCAGCTCGGTCGCGGCCACCGCGATCCTTTCGGGCAGCGGCGGCAGAATTCTCGGCGCCGCCTCGACCAGCGTCAGCCGGATGTCGCGCCGGGGATCGAGGAAATCGAGGCCGTAGCTGGCGAACGCTCCGGTGCAATTGCGGATTTCGGCGGCGAGCTCGACGCCGGTGGCGCCGGCGCCGATGATCACGATGTGCACGGTCGCGGATTCGCCGCGCGCGGCTCGCCCCTCCGCGCGCAGGCAGGCCGCGACCAGACGGCCGTGGAAGCGCACGGCGTCCTCGGCGGTGTCGAGCGAGATCGCGCGCTCGCGGACCCCTCGAATGCCGAAATCGTTGCTGACGCTGCCGACGCAGAAGATCAGCGTGTCGTAGGGCAGCGTGCCGGGCGGCAGGATCTCGACACCCTCGTCGTCGTGGACCGCAGCGAGATGCAGTTCGTGCCGCGCGCGATCGACGCCCGTCACCGCTCCGCGCCGGAAGCGGAAGTGGTGCCAGTGCGCCATCAGGAAATAGTCGACGTCGTGGAGATCCGCATCCATGCGCCCGGCGGCGACTTCGTGCAGCAGCGGCTTCCACAGGTGCGTCGCGTTGCGGTCGACGAGCGTGACCATGGCGTCGGAGCGCCCGACCGCGTCGCCGAGCGCGGTCGCCAGCGGAAGTCCGCCGGCTCCGCCGCCGACGATGACGATCCGGTGGCGCTCCGCGGCAGCGGCGGGGGACGAGGCGCGGGCGGGCGTCGCGGGCGTGGCAGCGATCATCGCGGCGGGCCGGCTACGTCGCCGGCGGCTCCCAGGCCGAGTTGATCCCCTTCCACGTGGCGACCTGCGCCTTCAGCGCGTAGTCGTACAGCGCCAGCCGGTTGGTCACGTATTCGCCGGTGATCGACGCGGGACTCGCCGGCGGCAACTGGAGATGCGCATCGGCCTCTCCGGTGTCGACGACGATGACCATGCCGGACTTGCGCGCGATGTGCATGATCGCGACGTTCTCCGATAGGCAGTGCATGAACATCGTCGGGATGAACCGGTTCTGCGCATGCCTGGCGGCGCGCTCGAAAAGCGCGCTGCCGAGGCCGCGGCCGCGATGGCCCGGCAGCACCGAGACCCCGAGCTCGGCGTGACTGTCGCCGAATGCGACATGCGCCGCGCCGGTCAGCGCGAGGTCGTCGTCGTAGACCCCGAACACCGCATCGCGATCGAAGTCGATGCCGTCGACGTACGCGGCGATGCCATCGGTCGAGAGCGTCGTGCCGAAGCGCAGGCGTAGATCCTCGGCGGGCAGAGCGAGAAAATGCGCCTTCAGCACGGCGCGCGTGCCTTCACTCAGGCGTTGAACGGCGACCGACATCGTACAGCTCCAGGTTGGACGGGGCAGCGCCTCCACCGCCATTCTGCATCATGCCGCGGAGGCCGGGTGCCGGATTCAATCGCCGCGAACGGAGCCTTCGCGGCGCGGGTCGGCGCCGCCGGCCCAGCCGGAACGGGTGCGCACGATCACCTGCGCGCCCCCGTAGCCGTCGGTGAGGATGGTGTCGTGCCCGAGCGCTTCGAGCTTGGCCGTCAGTCCGGCGACCGATGTGCCGCGCTGCAGTTCGGTCGGTCCGTTGCGGCTGCCGAAATTCGGCAGCGCCACGGCAGCCTGCGGGTCGAGTCCCCAGTCGATCGCCGCCACCAGCGTCTTGACGACCTGGTTGATGATCGTCGGGCCGCCCATCGATCCGGCGACCATGAAGACGCGCCCGTCGGGGCCGTAGACGATCGTCGGCGCCATCGCCGACAGCGGGCGCTTGCCGCCTTCGACGCGATTGGCCACGGGCTTCCCGCCCTCTTCGGGCGCGAACGCGAAATCGGTGAGCTCGTTGTTGAGCAGGAATCCGCCCTCGGTCATCAGCCGGCTGCCGAAGGCATTCTCGATCGTCGCCGTCACGGCGACCGCGCCGCCTTCGGCATCGACGATGGAGACGTGCGACGTCGACGGAAACTCGGCGGCGCCGGACGCGCCGGACGCGACGTTCGCGCGCGCCGGGCGCACGGGCGGCGTGCCCGCCTTCGCCCGGCCGATGCTGCCGGTCGTCGAGATCAGCCGCGAGCGGGCGGCGAGGTACCCGGCATCGAGCAGCCCCGACGGCGGCCGGTAGTAGGCGGGATCCGCCATGTGGACGGCGCGGTCGGCGTACGCGAGGCGCCCGGCTTCGCTGATGAAATGCACGCTCCAGAACGACGCCGGCCCCATGGCCGCGAGGTCGTAGGGCTCGAGGATGCCGAGCATCTGCAGCACCGCGTAGCCTCCCGACGACGGCAGCGGCATGCCGCAGACCTTGTACGTCCGATACGTCGCGCACAGCGGCACGCGGACGATGACCCGGTACGCCGCCAGATCGGCCAGCGTCATATCGCCGGGCCAGTCGGGGGGCGCATTCGCCGTGGCGACGATGTCGCGCGCGATGTCGCCGGTGTAGAAGGCCTTCGCTCCACCCGCGGCGACCTTCGCCAGCGTGTCCGCAAACGCCGGATTGGCGAGCACCGGTCGCGGCGCGCGCGGCGTCCCGGGCCCCTCATAGAAATACGCCTGCGCGCGCGATCCGCCGAAATGCGTCTCGGCGGCGAGCGCGCGGTGGAGGAGCGGCGAAACGGCGAATCCCTGCCGGGCGAGTTCGATCGCCGGCGCGAAGAGCTGCGCCCATGGCAGCCGGCCATGGCGTCGATGCGCTTCGGCGAGCAGCGCCACCAGCCCCGGCACGCCGACCGACCTGCCGCCCACCACTGCGTCGAAGAATCTGAGTGGCTTGCCGCTGCCGTCCAGAAAGCGGTCGGGCTTCGCCGCGGCGGGCGCGGTCTCGCGCCCGTCGTAGGCGACGAGCTTGCCGCGTTTCGCGTCGTGGACGAGCATGAACGCGCCGCCTCCGATCCCCGACGACTGCGGTTCGACGAGATTGAGCACCAGCAGGACCGCCACCGCCGCGTCGACCGCGCTGCCGCCCGCCTTCAGGATCCGGTATCCGGCGTCGACGGCGTGCGGGTTGGCCGCCGCCACCATGAATCGCCTGCTCACCACCGGGGTCGCGCCAGCCTCCGCCCGCACGCCGGCGCTCGCCGTTGCGGCGACGACCGGGACGCTCTGCGCGTGCGCGCCCGGCGGGAAGACTGCCCACGCCGCGGCAACGAGAGGAAGAAATCGACGGCAGGAGGCCAACGGCGTCATCACGTGTTCCGGCGGGGGCCAGTCGCCGCCATTGTAGGGCCACTTCGCCGGTTGCCTGCAATGGCCTTCGAATCTCCCGCCGCGACGGCCGCCGCGCCCGATGGCGCGCCGTCGTCGTCGGCGGCGGCGCGAGGCGCTTAGTCGCCGCGCCGCGGTCCCGCTTACGCGACCGGCGAACATTTCGATCGCGTGTAAGCAACGCTGCGGGTCGTCGACCAACGCAGCAAGCGAGGCTGCGAGGGACGGCAACAGGACACCCGGCGATCGAATTGCCGGAATGCGCCGGAGCCCCCTTCCACCGCAGCCTGGCGATCGCTGCCGGACCCTGCGGGCTCCGGTCAATCTCAACGACGCAACGACAGGAGACCACCATGCAATTGATCAGGACCGCGAAGATTCTCACCCTCGGCACGCTGCTGGGATTTGCCGCGCTGTCGGCCCCCGCGTTCGCGGGCGACAACTTCGACACGCCGACGTTCGTGTCCTACGTGAAGAAGATGTCGAACAAGGAAGGGATGATGACCAGGAAGGACTTCCTCGAACTCGCCTCGATGCAATTCGACAAGATGGACACCGACAAGAAGGGCGTGCTCAGCGAAGCCGACGTGATGAAGCTGTTCGGACGCACGGCGACGAAGTGACGCGCGGACAGGGCGCGACCGCCGCGCAGGTGACTGCCTGCGCGGCGATCGCGAGCGTGCCGCGGCCATCGGCGGCTGGCGCCGGGCGGCGGCGGGATGTCGCCGCCGCCTGCCCCGCCGCAAAAAAAGGCCGACCCTCGCGGGCCGGCCTTTTCTCGCCGCGTTTCCGCGCGCGCTATTTCTTCGGCGCATCCTTCGCCGCGTCGGCCGCGGGAGCGGCGCGAGCCGCGGCGGCCGCCGGCCCCGGAGTCGCGACCGCTGCGGCCGGTGCCGGCGACGCAGCAGGCGCCGGCGCGAGCGCGGCCGGCGGCGCTGCGGTTGCCGCGGCGGGGGCGGACACCGCCGACGGTGCCGTGATCTTCGCCGGCACCGCGGCGTCCGGCTTTTCGGCGTACAGGTTGCCGAGGAGCGGCACGATCATCAGCGCGACGATGTTGATGATCTTGATCAGCGGGTTCACTGCCGGACCCGCGGTGTCCTTGTACGGGTCGCCTACCGTGTCGCCGGTCACCGCCGCCTTGTGCGCGTCGGAGCCCTTGCCGCCGTGATGCCCGTCCTCGATGTACTTCTTCGCGTTGTCCCAGGCGCCGCCGCCCGTCGTCATCGAGATGGCGACGAACAGGCCGGTGATGATGGTGCCCATCAGCAGGCCGCCGAGCGCCTGCGGCCCGAGGGCGAGGCCCACGACCACCGGCACCAGCACGGGCAGCAGCGACGGCACGATCATTTCCTTGATCGCAGCCTTGGTCAGCATGTCGACGGCGACGCCGTACTCGGGCTTCGCCGTGCCTTCCATGATGCCCTTGATCTCCTTGAACTGGCGGCGCACCTCGACCACGACGGCGCCCGCGGCGCGGCCGACGGCCTCCATCGCCATGGCGCCGAACAGGTAGGGGATGAGTCCGCCGAGGAACAGGCCGACGATCACCTTGTGGTTCGACAGGTCGAAGGAGACGTTGATCTGCGCCGAGCCGAGCGCGTGCGTGTAGTCGGCGAAGAGCACCAGCGCGGCGAGCCCCGCCGAGCCGATCGCGTATCCCTTGGTCACCGCCTTGGTCGTGTTGCCGACCGCGTCCAGCGGATCGGTGATGGCGCGCACCGAATCGGGCAGCTTGGCCATCTCGGCGATGCCCCCGGCGTTGTCGGTGATCGGTCCGTAGGCGTCGAGCGCCACGATGATCCCGGCCATCGACAGCATCGACGTCGCCGCGATGGCGATGCCGTAGAGCCCGGCCAGCCAGAACGAACCCCAGATCGCGACGCACACGGCGATCACCGGCCAGGCCGTGGCCTTCATCGAGACGCCGATGCCGGCGATGATGTTGGTCGCGTGGCCTGTGGTCGACGCCTGCGCGACGTGGCGCACCGGCGCGAACTCGGTCGCCGTGTAGTACTCGGTGATGACGACCATCGCCGCGGTCAGCGCGAGGCCGATCAGCGACGTGCCGAACAGGCGCAGCGTCGTGATTTCCGGATACGCCGCGGCGACGCCTCCCATCATGCGGTCGGTGATGAACCAGAAGCCGATCGCCGAGATCGCCCCGGCGACGAGCAGCCCGCGGTAGAGCGCGTTCATGATCTTGCCGCCCTGGCGCGCCTTCACGAAATAGCAGCCGACGATCGACGCGATGATCGAGAAGCCGCCGAGCACCAGCGGATAGGTCACCGCCGCCTCGGCGGTCACCGGCATCAGCAGCGCGCCGAGCAGCATCGTCGCGACGATGGTCACGGCGTAGGTCTCGAACAGGTCGGCGGCCATGCCGGCGCAATCGCCGACGTTGTCGCCCACGTTGTCGGCGATCACCGCCGGATTGCGCGGGTCGTCTTCCGGAATCCCCGCTTCGACCTTGCCGACGAGATCGGCGCCGACGTCGGCGCCCTTGGTGAATATTCCGCCCCCGAGCCGCGCGAAGATCGAGATCAGCGAGCCGCCGAACGCGAGGCCCACCAGCGGCTGGATCACGTGGTGCAGGCCCTCCTTCATCAGGTTCGCCGCGCCCGACGCCGAGCCGAGCAGGAACCAGTAGAAGCCGGTGACGCCGAGAAGACCGAGGCCCACCACCAGCATCCCGGTGATCGCGCCGCCGCGGAACGCCACGGCGAGCGCTTCGTTGAGGCCCGTGCGCGCCGCTTCGGCCGTGCGCACGTTGGCGCGCACCGACACGTTCATGCCGATGTAGCCGGCCAGCCCCGACAGCACCGCGCCGACCAGGAAGCCGCCTGCCGTCGCGCCGCCCAGCGCCCATGCGATGACGACGAAGAGGATGACGCCGACGATGCCGATGGTCACGTACTGGCGGTTCAGGTACGCCTGCGCGCCGGCCTGGATGGCGGCGGCGATTTCGCGCATCCGGTCGTTTCCGGTCGGCTTCTTCATGATCCAGCCGATCGACACGACCCCGTAGACGATCGCCGCGACCGCGCAGGCGAGCGCGAATATGAGGCTTATGGACATGGTGGTTCTCCCTAGGGCATGAAATGGCAAGACAAACCGCCGGGGATGGCGGCCGGGCCTGTGGCCGGCCCGTTGGCCGCGGCGCACGCGAATGACCCCGTGCGCCCGAGCACCTCCGGCGTTCGGGCGGCATCCGGAAGGTCCGGGCGCCGCCGGGAAAGCACGCTATTGTGCCAGTTTGCGGTCCAGGAAGTCGAGCCGGTCCTGCCCCCAAAACGGCTCGCCGTCGACGACGTACCACGGGGCGCCGAACACCTGCGCGTCGATGGCTTCCTGCGTGAAGGCATCGTATCGCGCTCCGATCTCCGGTGTTTGCGCGCGGCGCGCGATCGCGTCGGCATCGAGCCCCGTCGCGGCGGCGCAGGCGGCGAGCGTCGACGGATCGGCGATGTCGCGTTCCTCGGCCCAGCGCGCGCGCATGACGGCGCCGGCGAAGGCGAGCGCGGGCGTCGTTCCGACGTCCAGCGCCGCCACGCACCAGCGCGACGAGAGCTCGGGCCCCGCCGCCGCGAATTTCGGCTGCGCATTGAAGGGGATGCCGAGGAGCGCGCGCCAGCGCTCGAGCTCGAACAGGCGGTACGCCTGCCGCTGCGCCGATCGCTGCTTGAGCGGAAGGCCGCCGGAAACCGGAAACACCCGGCCGAGATCGACGGGCTTCATCCTGATCGCCGCGCCGTGCCGCGCCGCCATGGCAACGAAGCGGTCGTGGCCGAAATAGGAATACGGCGACACCGGCGTGAAATAGTAGTCGATCGATTTGGTCATCGTGTTCATCCCGCGCATTCCGGCGCTGTCGGCCGGGCTTCGCCGGGACCGCGGCGCAGCCGGCTGCACGGCAGCTGCCGGGTCTAGGTCTTGAATCCGGCCCCGAGCTTCTTCGGTACCGCCACGTTCCTGAGCCGCACGTACTGCGGAAGCCCGTCCTTGAACGGCGGATAATCCTCGCCGCGGATCAGCGGGGCGAGATAGGCGCGCGCCTTGGCGGTGATGCCGTAGCCGTCCCCGCTGATGTAGTCGCGCGGCAGCATCTTCTCGACGTTGGCGACCTTGTCGAGCGGGGCGACGGCGATCTTCCATCGATAGGGCTTGTCCGACGTGCGCTGGATCGCGGGCATCACCGCGTTCCTTCCGGCGATCGCAAGCTCGACCGCCGCCTTGCCCACCGCATAGGCGTGCAGGACGTCGGTCTTCGACGCGATGTGCCGCGCCGAGCGCTGCAGGTAGTCGGCGACCGCCCAGTGGTACTTGTGACCGAGCCTGTCCTTGACGAGCATGGCGATCATCGGGCCGATGCCGCCCAGCTGCGCGTGGCCGAATGCGTCCTTCGTGCCGGCCTCCGCCATCAGCTTGCCGCCGGCATTGCGCAGGCCCTCCGAGACGCCGATGCAGCAGTAACCGAAGCGGGCGACCCGGTCGTCCACCGCCGCCAGGAATTTTGCCTCGTCGAAGACGATTTCCGGGAACAGCAGCACCAGCGGGATCGGCGTGTCGCGGTCCTCCGCCATCCCGACGGCCGCGGTGATCCAGCCCGCGTGCCGGCCCATGACCTCGAGCACGAAGACCTTCGTCGACGTCCTGGCCATCGAGGCGACGTCGAACGCGGCTTCGCGCATCGACGTCGCCACGTACTTGGCGACCGAGCCGAAACCCGGGCAGTTGTCGGTCACCGGGAGGTCGTTGTCGACCGTCTTCGGGATGTGGACGGCGATCAGCGGATAGCCCAGCAGCGCGGAGAGCTGCGACACCTTGAGGCAGGTGTCGGCGGAATCGTTGCCGCCGTTGTAGAAGAAGTAGCCGATGTCGTGCGCGCGGAACACGTCGATCAGCCGCTGGTACTGCGCGCGGTCTTCGTCGAGCCCCTTGAGCTTGTAGCGACAGGATCCGAAGGCTCCCGCGGGCGTGTGCCTCAGCGCCGCGATCGCGCGCGCGCTCTCCCGGCCCGTGTCGATCAGGTCTTCGGTCAGCGCGCCGAGGATGCCGTTGCGCCCGGCATAGACCCTGCCGATCCGGTCGCGGTGCGCGCGCGCGGTTTCGATGACGCCGGCGGCGCTGGCGTTGATGACGGCGGTGACGCCGCCGGACTGGGCGTAGAAGGCATTGCGTCGGGTCATGGTCTCAAAACCGGTTGGTTTCCATGGCGGAGATGGGTATCGGCGTCGAAGCCGCGGGCGGCGCCCTTGGCGTGCTTCCTATCGCCCCGGCGACGCCGCTCGGCGAACGCGCCGCTTCAGCCCTTCAGCGCGGCAAGGCACGCGTCGCGGATGGCCTCGACGCTTCCCATGCCGTCCACGCGGCGATGCCGCGGCGCGCGCGGGTCGCCGCTCGCGGCCCACTTCATGTAGTAGTCGACCAGCGGCTTGGTCTGCGCGTGATACACGCCGAGCCGCTGGGTGACGGTCTCCTCCTTGTCGTCGCCACGCTGTATCAGATCCTCGCCGGTGACGTCGTCCTTGCCCGGGACCTTCGGCGGATTGAACCGGACGTGGTAGCTGCGTCCCGAAGCCAGGTGCACGCGCCGCCCGCTCATCCGCTCGACGATCGCCGCATCGGGCACGTCGATCTCGAGGACGTAGTCGAGCGCCACTCCGGCATCCTTCATCGCGTCCGCCTGCGGAATCGTCCGCGGAAAGCCGTCGAACAGATAGCCGTTCGCGCAGTCCGGCGCCCGCAGCCGGTCCTTCACGAGCCCGATGATGATGTCGTCGGACACCAGGTTGCCGGCGTCCATCACCTTCTTCGCCGCGAGGCCCAGCGGCGCGCCCTCGCGGATCGCCGTGCGCAGCATGTCGCCGGTCGAGATTTGCGGAATGCCGTAGGCCCCGGTGATGTAGCTGGCCTGCGTTCCCTTGCCGGCGCCCGGAGGGCCGAGAAGTATCAGTCGCATGGATTGGGCTCGTCGAATGGGAGGCGCCCGCGGGCGCCGGATGGGAAGCAAAGCGCCGGACGCGGACGTCGTTCGCATCCGCGCGCCCGGCAAATCGGCGGCCGATTGTGTCCGCTATCGGCGCGAGGGTCAATTGCCCCGGCGCGCCGTCGCGAACGGGACCGCAGGTCGACGGTCACGCTTCGCCCCGGGCGTAGAGCGCGCGCACGCGCTCGAGGTCCTCGGCGGTGTCGACGCCGGGCGCCGGCGTTCCCGCGGTGACCGCGACGACGATACGGTGACCGTGCCAGAGCGCGCGCAGCTGCTCCAGCGCCTCGAAGCGTTCGATCGGCGCCGGCGAGAGCGTCGGAAACAGCCGCAGGAAGCGCACGCGATAGGCGTAGAGGCCGTAGTGGCGGTAGAGCGGGAGACCCGCAGGGACCGCATCGCGGCCGGCGGCGAAGGCGTCGCGCGCCCAGGGAATCGTCGCCCGGCTGAAGTAGAGCGCGTAGCCGTTGGCGTCGAGCACCACCTTGACCACATTCGGGTTGAACGCCTCGGCCGGATCCTCGATCGCGTGGCACGCGGTCGCGATCGACGCGTCGGGATGCGCGGCCAGCAGCTCGGCCATGGCGCGGATCAGCGCCGGCTGCAGCAGCGGCTCGTCCCCCTGCACGTTGACGACGATCGCGTCGTCGTCGAGCTGCAGCATCCGCGCCGCCTCGGCGAGGCGGTCGGTGCCGGTCGGATGGTCGCCCCGCGTCAGGCAGGCCGCGAACCCGTGCGCCTCGACCGCCGCACGTATCCGCTCGTCGTCGGTGGCCACGACGACGCGTTCGGCGCCGGCGCTGCGCGCGCGCTCGGCCACGCGAACGACCATCGGCTTGCCGGCGATGTCGGCGAGCGGCTTGCCGGGCAGGCGCGTCGAGGCGTAGCGAGCGGGAACGAGGACGGTGAACATCGATGGCTTGGCCGGCGCCTAGACGCGGTGCGCCGCGGGACGGGCCGGCGGCAGCGGCTCCGCGCGCGCCGCAGGGCGGCGCAAGGGCGCGCCGGAAATCGCGGTCCGCTTCGCCTTGCGCACCGCTACATCCGCTTCACTCGTATTCCGAAGGTTCGAGCCGGCGCGCCTCTTCCTCCAGCATCACCGGAATGCCGTCCCGAACCGGGTAGGCGAGCCGCGCGGATTTCGAGATCAGCTCGCGCTTCTGCCGGTCGTAGGTGAGCGGTCCCTTGGTGACCGGGCAGACCAGGATTTCAAGCAGCTTCGGATCCATGGAGGCTCTCCTCGACACGAGCGACGAACGCAGGCTCGATGTGCGCGCGCACCGGCAGGTACCAGCAGCGCTCGTCGGCGAACACCGCGCATTTTACCGCATCCTTCTCGGTCATCAGGATCGCCTGCGCGCCGGGCAGATCGAGATCGGCGGCGGCGAAGCGATGATGATCGGGAAACGCGTGCCCGGTCGCGGCGATGCCCATGGCGGCCAGCTGCTGGAAAAACCTGCCCGGATTGCCGATGCCGGCCACGGCATGCACGAACGGACCGGCGAACGCCGAAGCCCTGCACGTCACGGTCGGATCGGCGACGCGCCGGAACATGTCGCCCGCAAGCGTCATCACGTAGGCGTTGGGCACGATCCAGGGCGCCGGCGCGCCCGGCACGACCAGCGCCACGACGGCATCGACTTCCTCGAGCCGGGCACGCGGCTCGCGCAGCGGTCCCGACGGCAGCGGCCAGCCGTTGCCCAGTCCGCGCGACGCATCGACGACCGCGATCTCGACGTCGCGGGCGAGCCGGTAATGCTGCAGTCCGTCGTCGGCAACGACCACATCGCACTCGGGGTACGCGGCGAGCAGGGCGCGCCCGGCCGCGACGCGGTCGCGCGCGACGGCGACGGGAAAGCCGCTCCGCGCGAGGAGCACGGGTTCATCGCCGACGCGACCGGCGTCGGAGTCGGGCGCGACGATCAGCGGCCGGTCGTCGCCGCCCGACTTCCGGCCGTGGCCACGGGAGACGATGCCCGGCCGCCATCCGCGCTCGGCGAGCGCGCGGCACAGCGCTGCGGTGAGCGGCGTCTTGCCGCTTCCCCCGGCGACGATGTTGCCGATCACGACCACCGGCACGGCGAGCCGCTGCGACTTCAGGACGCCCGAACGAAACATCGCGCGACGCAGCGCGGCGAGCGCCGCGAAGACGAGCGACAGCGGCGCCAGCGCCACCGCCAGCACGGTCAGCCGCGGCCCATACCAGGCGGCGACGAGGCGGGAGGAGAAATTCATCGGGATGGCCGCGCTGCGGTTGCGCCCGTGACGCCGCGGAATCCGGCGAGCGGGGCGTCAGGCGATCCTGAGAGGGCAGCTCCGCGCCAGGTGGCGAACGACGAAGCATCCGGGCGATGGGTCGTTGCCACGCCTCCCGTTACATCGCGCGCCGCAGACGACGGCGCGGCGCCGGCCCGGACGATGCCGCGCCCCCGACCGCTGCGGCGCCGCGTCCGGGCCGCCGCTTCACTTGGCGGGCGACTGCGTCGCGAACGTGATGTGGATGAACCCCGCGACGCGCGCGGCCTCCATCACGTGGATCACCGACTGGTGCGTCGCGTTGGCGTCGGCGTTGATGATGACGACCGGTTCCTTGGTCTCGCCGGCCGCCCGCCTCAGCGTATCGGCGAGCGCGGCGACGCTGCTGAACGCGAACACCGCCTTGTCGATCACGTACCGGCCCTGGGCGTCGATGCCGACGTTGATCTCCTTTGGCCGCTGCTTCAGCTGCTCCGCGTCCGCTTCGGGCAGCGTGATCTGCAGTTCGGCGACGCGCTGGTAGGTCGTCGTCACCATCAGGAAGATCAGGATGACGAGCAGGACGTCGATCAGCGGGATGAAATTGATCTCCGGATCGTCCCGGGAACGCGAGCCGCGCAGGTTCATCGCACGGGGCCCGGCGTCACTGCCGCTCGCCGTGCGCGAGATCGACGAGCTTGATCGCCTGCTGCTCCATCTCGACCCCGAGGCTGTCCACCGTGGCGCGGAAATGCCGGTAGAAGATCATGCTCGGGATGGCGACGATCAGCCCGAACGCCGTGTTGTACAGCGCGACCGAGATGCCGTGCGCAAGCTGGATGGGATTCGAGCCCGCCGCGGTCTGCGAACCGAATATCTCGATCATGCCGACGACGGTCCCGAACAGGCCCAGCAGCGGCGCCATCGCGGCGATCGTGCCCAGCGTGGTCAGGAAACGCTCCAGCTCGTGCGAGACGACGCGGCCGACCTCCTCGATCGCCTCGCGC
This sequence comes from uncultured beta proteobacterium, assembly GCA_963779445.1. Lineage (GTDB taxonomy): Bacteria > Pseudomonadota > Gammaproteobacteria > Burkholderiales > Casimicrobiaceae > CAIWHR01. The sequence continues at coordinate 313,657 of CAVZYI010000009.1, read as the reverse complement.
ATCACCGGCCGCGGGCTCTTCACGTTCGCGAGGCCCGCAGCGAGAATGCGGCCCAGCGGCCCCTGGTGCGCGGTCTTGGCGAGCAGCTCCGGCGTCAGTCCGCCCTGCCGGTAGCTGGCGAGCACGCGATCGACGAGACCCTCGGCGCGACGACGCTTTGCCGCAACGACCAGAGTCGCTCGAAAATCAGCGCCAGGGCGATGACCGACGCGAAGATCAGCGGCCAGATCGGCCAGCCGGCCGCTTGAATGATGGACCACACGGTGTACTTGCCCCTATGCGAAAAGTTGCCTGCAATGTAGCGTGGCCCCGGGCATTCCGCAAGGATTGTCCCGGTTCTTCAGCGCTGCCGCCGCGCGCCTCTGCGCGACCCGCCTTCCGCCAGAGTCGCCGTGACGGCCGCGCCGACCAGCACGACGACCCACGACACGTAGATCCAGACGAGGAACAGCGGCAGCGCGGACAGCGCCCCGTAGACCATCTGGTAGGTCGGCACGGTCGTGACGTAGAAGGCGGAACCCGTACTTGGCGACCTCGAAGCCGAACGCCGCGAACAGGCCGCCGCAGATCGCCGCCCGGAGCGGCACGCGGCGCGCCGGCAGCAGCATGTAGAGAAGCGTGAAGGCGAGCGTCGTCATCGACATCGGCGAGCGGCGTGGCGAGCGAGCGCAACGGCGTCCGACGCGAAGGGAACCTGCGCCACCGACGCGTCCACCAGCCAGGTCGTCGAGTTGATCGCCGCCCCGATCAGCAGCGGGCCGGCCGTCATCCCGAGCACGTAGACGAAGGCGCGCCGGACCAGCGATCGCGGCTCGCTCGCGCCCCAGATGGCGTTGATCTCGCGCTCGACCGTCGCCACCAGGAGAATGGCGGTGACGACCACGAACGCGATGCCGATTCCCTGCAGCTTGCCCGCCTTGGCGATGAATTCGGCGAGATGGCCGCGCACCGCGGTGCCGCTGCCGGGCAGCATGTGCTTGAGCAGGAAGCGCTCCAGCGCGTCCTGCCACTGCTGGAACATCGGATAGCGCGCGACGTAGACGAACGCGATGGTGAACAGCGGCACGAGGCCCAGCACCGTGGTGAACGACAGCGCCGCGGCGGTGCGCGCCATCCCGGTGCCGGCGAGCCGGGAGACGACGCCGCGAACGAACGCGGCAGCACGTCGCAGCAGCATCGGCCGCTCAGCGCCGCGGCGCCGCGGACGGCCGCGCGCGCCGTGCCGACGGCATGGCCATCGCCTTCGGGCGGGCAAAATCGACCGGATTCCATTCTCGCGGCAGCACGTTCGTCATCTCGTCGTTCCCGGGCGGATCGATGCGATTATCGCATCCCGGCGATGCGGCGCCGCAGCCGCGGTCCGCCCGTTGCCGACGCCGGCGGGATCCGGGCGCGCGCAATGCCGCCGCCCGTGTAAGCTCCGGACGACGGGCAACGACCCATCTCCGTGCAGCGGCACGCGCCGCAGCGCCCGACCGGAATCTGCCCGAAGGAGCCCCCCATGACGACGCCCGTCCTCGCCGCCGCCGCCACCGAAACCGCCATCCTCGGCGGCGGATGCTTCTGGTGCCTCGAAGCGGTGTTCGACGAACTGGCCGGCGTGCGGTCCGTCGAATCCGGCTACGCCGGCGGCGCGAGCGCCGATCCGACCTACGATGCGGTGTGCAGCGGCAGCACCGGCCACGCCGAGGTCGTTCGCGTCACGTTCGATCCGTCGGTCCTCAGCTTCCGCGACCTGCTCACCGTCTTCTTCACGATCCACGACCCGACGACGCTGAACCGGCAGGGCAACGACGCCGGCACGCAGTACCGGTCGGTGATCTTCTGCACGACGCCGGCGCAACGGCAGACCGCGGAAGCCGTCATCGCCGAACTCGGCGCGGCCAGGCTCTGGCGCAACGCCATCGTCACCGAGATCGCCGATGCCGCGCCGTTCTACGTCGCGGAGGACTATCACCAGGAATATTTCACGCGCAACGGCGCGCAGCCGTACTGCGCGCTCGTCGTCGAACCCAAGGTCGCCAAGTTCCGCCGCAACTTCAGGGAGCGGCTCAAGCGCAGCGGGCCGTGACGGCGGTTCACGCGCGCGAACTGCGCCGCGCGAGGATCCCTCCGGTGGTGAGGCACGCTCCCACCGACCAGAACACCGGCGCGAGGCCCACCGACGCGCCCAGCGCCCCCAGCGCGAGCGGCACCGCGACCGCCATGGAATTTATCAGCGACATCCGGACGCCGGCCGCTTCGCCCATGCGGCCGGGCGGCGCGTGCGTATGGAGCAGCGCCATCACCATCGGCTGCCCGCTTCCCAGCCCGAGACCGAGGCCGAACGACAGCGCCAGCAGCGCGCCCAGGTCCTTGGCAAACGGGAACACCAGGTAGACGGCGCCGGCCAGGAAGAGCGCGGCGGCGAGCACCTGCTGCTCGGTCATGCGGCGCGCGATCACGGGCATCGCGAGGCGCACCACGAAGGTCGCCATGGCGAAGGTCGACAGCACGAGCCCGATCTCGGACGCCGAGAGGCCGATGTGCGCGCCGTAGATCGGGACGAATACCGTATGCAGGTCCCAGCCCGCGGAGAAGAGCGCATTGATCGCGAAGATGCGGCGCAGCGTGCGGTGGCGCATCAGGCCGATCACCCCGCCGTGGTGCGCGGCGGCGGCGTGCGGATGCGGCCCCGGGAGCGCGGGCCTCCCGCTCGCCAGCACCGCCAGCGGCACGAAGGGAATGATCGCCTGCAGCGCGAACGCCGCGGTGAATCCGAAGTGATCGATGGTGAAACCGGCGATCAGCGGGCCGCTGAATCCGGAAATCGAGTAGCCGAGCGCGAGCAGGCTGAAATTGCGCGCGCGTTGCGCGGGACTGCCGAGTTCACCGGTGGCGTTCTGCGCGGCGACCTGGAACGCCATGAACCCGGCGCCGAGGATCGTGGCGCTGGCGAACAGCACGGGGAGTCCGGCAAACAGCGCGGGGAGCGCCGCCCCCACCGCGATGCCGGCGGTGCCGAGCAGCATCGGCCGGCGCACGCCCAGGCGATCGGAGAACCGCCCCACCGCGACGGCGAACAGCATCGGCAGCAGTGCGTACAGCGCCATCAGCGAGCCGACGGTGAGCGGCGAGGCGCCCATGGACAGCGCGTCCAGCGAGACGGTGACGCGGCTTCCCGTCAGAACCGTGTGGTTGGCGATTCCCAGCGGAATCAGCACCGCGAGCGAGCGCGTACCGCGGCGTGAGCCGTCAATCACGCGCCCTCGAACCCCCGGCGCGCGGCGAAGCGCGCGATTGCCGACGCGGCGAATGCGCGGCCGCCGCTGCCCGGTCCCGCGACCCCAAGGCGATTCGCCGGCGGCGCGCCGACGCGCGCGGTCCCGGGATCACGGGGCCAGCCGGTCGATGACCCAGGTCGCCGGTTGCAGTGCGTTGCGCCGGTAGCGGATACGGTCATGAAGCCTCGACGGACGTCCCTGCCAGAATTCGAGGACGTCCGGTGCGAGGCGGTAGCCGCCCCAGTGCGGCGGACAGGGAATCACGGCATCGTCGCCGCGATACCGCGCCTGCATGGCCTCGAAGCGCGCCTCGAGCGCGGCGCGGTCGGCGATCGGCTCGCTCTGCGGCGATGCCCAGGCGCCGACCTGGGAGAGGCGCGGCCGCACCGAAAAGTAAGCGGCGGATTCCGAGACATCCACCTTGTCGACCACGCCTTCGATGCGCACCTGGCGCTCGAGTTCGGGCCAGAAGAAGAGAAGTGCCGCCTCGCGCCGCGCGCGCATTTCGCGCGCCTTGCGGCTTCCGTAGTTGGTGTAGAACGCGAAGCCCCGGTCGTCGAAGTCCTTCAACAGGACGATCCGCGCCGAGGGGCGGCCCTCGGCATCCGCCGTCGCGAGGGTCATCGCGTTCGGCTCGGGAACCTGCGACTTCACCGCTTCGTCGAACCAGTGCTCGAACTGGCGAACGGGGTCCGGAGCCACGTCGCGCTCGTCGAGCGTCTCGCGCATGTAGTCGATGCGCAGGTCGGCAATCTTCAAGGGACGATGGTTCAGGGTGGCAAGGCGGCGGCGACGCGTCATTTTACGCCATCGAAACCGCCGTCCGCATTGCCGGAGGGACGGGCCGGACGAGAGCCGGCCCCGCAGCGCCGGCGCGGGCGCCCTTCCCCTCCGGAGATCAACGCGCGCGTCGAGGGGCGCGCTCCCGCTGCCGGCGCTCCTGCCCGCCAGCCGCTACTGCGCGAACTTCGCTTCGTAGCCCGCGTTGATCTTCGCCACGGTGCCATCCGCGGTGAGCGCCTGCAGCGCGTCGGCCAGCGCCTTGACCGTCGCCCGGTCGGTCTGCGGATTGCAGGCGAGGTAGAGCGGCTGCTCGGTGGCGATGAACACCAGCTTGACGTTGCTGACCTTCGCCTTTTTCGCGATTTCGCGAGCGGAGTAGAGGCCGGTGATCCAGAGGTCGATGTGGTCGGGACTGTCCGCAGGAAGCAGGAGCCGCGGCGGATTGTCGCTGTCGTCGCGGACGAGCCGGAGATTCGTGATCGAGTTTTCGCGCAGGAACTCGCCCTTGGCGTCGCGCGTAACGGCGCCGATCCGGTACGGCGCAAGATCCTTCAGCGCCTTGATCGGCACCGCGAAGTCGCCCTTGGCATACAGCGCCCACGGATTGTTCGCCAGCGGCCCGACCCAGATGAACAGCCGCTCGCGATTCTCGAGCCGTGCGGTCGCGAAGAGGCAGGTGTTCTTTTCGGCCTGGACGCGAACGAACGCCGTATCCCAGGGCAGCATCTCGGTCGCCACGGGCTGGCCGGCGCGGCCGGCCATCAGCGTCACGATCTCGGTCGCCGATCCGGTGAGCTTGCCGTTCTCGACATAGTTGAACGGCGGATTCTGCTCGGTGAAGAACGTGAGCGTCGCCGCCTGAGGTGCATGCGCATGGGCGGCAAGCACCACGACGGCAACGGCGTAGCGGAAGAACTGCGTCATGAAATTTCCGGTGTCTGGGCAATCGAGACCGGCATTGTCGCAATACCACGTGTCGCTGCCAACCTCGTCATGGCGGCGCCGGCGCGGGAAACAGCCGCTCTCCGTTGCCGTAGGCTATCTTTCGGGCAACGTCGTCGGGAAGCTGCACCAGCCAGCCGCGGTAATAGTCGATGATCCGGCCGTAGCTCGCCCAGCGCTCGTTGATCCAGGTGTCCGAGCCCAGCAGGAAGCGATCGGGATAGGCGAGGAAGAGCTCGCGCCATGACGGTTCGAGCTTGCCGTCGCCGGTGATGTCGTAGCGATACGACAGCTCGCCGACGAGGTCCGGATGTCGGGCGAGGTACTGCGCGACCTTCGCCGGCGGGGTCGAAAAGCCGGTGTGCGCCCAGATGATCTTCACGCGCGGGTCGTGCCGGAGCAGGATTTCCAGCGCCGCGTCGTCGCAATGCGCGTGCAGCCAGAGACCCTTCTCGACCGCGAGAGCGACGATCCGCTTCACCCACGGCGTGTCGGCGTCGCCGCCGAAGACATGGAATTCGCCTATCCCTCGCCAGCCGATGTCGCGCTTCAGCTCGGATTCGATCAGCGCGTAGATCGCCGGATCGCTGAACCACGTCTGCCGGTCGGCCTGCGGTGCGGTACGGGCGGATGAAGGGCACCACGCGCGGCGCTCCGCCGGCGGTAGCCGCCGCCAGCGCGCGCGTGCCGTCGTTCGGTCGGCTGGTGGCGAGGATCGTCGTCACGCGGGACGCGCGGAAGCGCTGCAGAACGTCGTCGACCGGATACGCGGTCGTGGCTTCGACGTTGTAATGGAGATGCGCGTCGAAAATCGGCAGCGGATCCGCGGCGCCGACGGAAGCGGGCAGCGCTAGTCCGGCGGCCAGGACGAACGTCGGTGTGCGGAGGCGGGGCGCCATGAATGCGGAAGATCGCCGCGCCAGTGTCGCACCGCCGCGGCTCCCGTTCAAGCGGCCGAGGCTGGCGGCGCGGGACGAAGCGGCCTAGACTCGCGAACCTGACGAGCACGACCTGCGAGCGTGGCGGTGGAACTCGACCTGCGCCAGACCCTGATCCTCGGAATCCTCGTGCTGTTCGCGGGACGCTGGCTCAACCGCCGCTTTGCCCCGCTGCGCAACTGGAACATCCCCGAACCGGTCACCGGCGGGATGGTCGCCTCGCTGCTGTTCGGCCTCGCCTACCTGGCGTTTGGCGCGAAGGTCGTCGTTCACGATGGATTGGCGGGACGGCCTGCTGGTCGTCTTCTTCACGACCATCGGCCTGTCCGCCAACGTCAGGATGCTTGCCGCCGGCGGTTCGATGCTCGCCATCCTCACGCTGGTCGCGGTCGTCAACCTGTCGGTTCAGACCGGCGCCGGCGTATTGCTGGCGACGCTGATGGACGCCAACGTCGCGATGGGCCTGCTGGGCGGTTCGGTGGGCCTGTCGGGCGGGCACGGCACGGCGATCGCCTGGGCGCCGACGTTCGCGCAGACCTTCGGCCTGCCCAATGCGATGGAGATCGGCACCGCCGCGGCGACTTTCGGGCTCGTCGCCGGCGGCGTCCTCGGCGGGCCGCTCGGCCATCACCTGATCCGTCGCCATAACCTGGCCCCCGCGGCGCCGGAGCACGACGAGTGTCGGCTTCACCTACGCCGAGGAGCCCCGGCTCCAGCTCGACGTGAACGGCGTGCTGAACACCCTGCTCGTGATCGCCATCGCCATCGGCATCGGCGCGCAGCTCAACGCCCTGGCATCGGGATGGGGCCTGAAGCTGCCGGCTTTCGTGACCGCGCTCTTCGCCGGGATCCTGCTCGCCAACACCGTTCCCCGCCTGTTCCCCCGGCTGCCCTGGCCGGCCGGGACTCCACCGCTCGCGCTCGTCGCCGACCTGTCGCTGGGGCTCTTCCTTGCAATGAGTCTCATGAGCCTTCAGCTCTGGACGCTGCTGGGCGTGGCCGGGCCGCTGCTGGCGATCCTCGCCGCGCAGACGGCCCTGTGCTGGGGCATGATGGTCTGGGTCGTGTATCGGCTGCTCGGCGGCGGCTACGACGCTGCGGTCGCCACCTCCGGCTATTTCGGGCTGGCCCTGGGGGCGACGCCGACGGCGGTCGCCATCATGACCGCGATCACCAAGGCGCACGGCGCGAGTCCGCGCTCGTTCATCGTCGTTCCGCTCGTCGGCGCCTTCTTCGTCGATCTCGCAAACGCGATCACAATCCAGGCGTTCACGAGCTGGCTCGCCCGCTGACGCGCCGGCGCGCCGCCGGCGTGCACCGCACGCGATTTCGCACCCGCATCGCGGCGGAATGGCTGTCGGGCATGCCCGACGCGCATGCCGCGCCCCGAAGCGCAACACCCCTGCGCGCCCCCTCCAAAAAACCACACGCGAGGGATACCCTTCCCTCGGAATTGCGCTATAGTTGCCGCCGATGGAGCAGTGAAACCCGTGACAGGACGGCCTGCTTCAGAGTGTTCGGCGTTGTGTGTTGAGCATCTACTCACAGGAAGGAGAACTATGGCTACTGCCAAGAAAGCAGCAAAGAAGCCCGCCGCGAAGAAGCCCGCCGCGAAGAAGCCCGCCGCAAAGAAGCCCGCAGCGAAAAAGGCCCCGGCGAAGAAACCCGCAGCCAAGAAGCCCGCCGCAAAGAAAACCGCGGCCAAGCGCAAGCCGAATGCCGCGTTCATGAAGCCCATGACTCCGTCATCGGTGCTCGCAGCAGTCATCGGGTCCATGCCGATGCCGCGCACCGACGTGACCAAGAAGATCTGGGACTACATCAAGAAGAACAAGCTGCAGGACGCCATCAACCGCCGCCTGATCAATGCGGACGAGAAGCTCCGCGCCGTATTCGGCGGCAAGAAGCAGGTGTCGATGTTCGAGATGACCAAGCTCGTTTCGAATCACCTGAAATAAGCAGGCGCGCTCCCTTTCAATAGGGGCGCAGTGCCAACGGCCGGCCGGGTTCGCCCCGCCGGCCGATTTTATTGCCGCCGGCCGCAGCCCTCGCCCGTGCGCATGACGCCGGCCGGCCGGCGCACCCCCGCGTCGCTCCCGTTGCGACGCCAAGGCGGCATCGACGACGCCCCGAGCGTCCGCGCTCCGGAATCGCGACATCGCGGCCGCCGGCTCCGAGGAGCGGTCGCAGCGCGCGGTCCCGAGGAACCGGGACTGCGGAGACTATCGAGTGCACTGCCGACTCGGTACACTATGGCTCCGTATCGGCGGATTCGCAGCGCACTGTCGCACCCTCCGATCGCCGCCCGATGTCCACGCGAGATCCCTCCCCGCTTCCCTTGCCGATGGCGCCGCAGTTCTTCCGCTACGCCGGCGCGGGAGCCGTGGGCACCGCCTTCCACTACGCGGTGCTGATCGCGCTGGTGCAGCTCGCGAATATCGGCGCGGTGGCTGCCTCGACCGCGGGCGCGATCACGGGCGCGATCGTCAACTACGCGCTCAACCATCGTTTCACGTTCGCGAGCCGGAGGACGCACGGCCGCGCGCTGCCGCGCTTTGCGCTGGTCGCGCTCGCCGGCGTCGTGCTGAACGCGATCGTGGTCGCTGCGGTGCTCGCGGCGGCAGGGCCCCATTATCTCGTTGCGCAGGTGGTCGCCACCGCCGCGGTGCTGGGCGCCGGATACCTCGCGAATCGCCTATGGACGTTCTGAGCACCGGCACGCCGACCGGCCTCGCGCGCACCGAAGGGCGCGCGTCATTGTCCATCGTCGTCCCCGTCTACGACGAGGAGGCCGTTCTCCCCGAGTTCCACCGGCGCCTCGCCGCAGTCCTCGATAGTCTCGCGGCGGACGCCGAGGTCGTCTACGTCAACGACGGGAGCCGCGACGGGACGATGGCGCTGCTTGCGGCGCTGCACGCCGGCGATCCGCGGATAGCGGTCGTCGACCTGTCCCGCAATTTCGGCAAGGAAGTCGCGATGAGCGCCGGGCTCGACCATGCCGGGCGGCGATGCGGTCGTCGTCATCGACGCCGATCTGCAGGATCCGCCCGAGCTCATTCCCGACATGTTCAGCGGCGTGGCAGGAGGGCCACGACGTCGTGCTGATGCGCCGGGCGAGCCGCGCGCAGGAGAGCTGGCTCAAGAAGGCGACGGCGCGCGCGTTCTATCGCGCGATCGGCCGCATGGGCACGATCGACATCCCCGAGAACGTCGGCGACTTCCGCCTGCTGTCGCGCCGCGCCGTCGCCGCGCTGCGCCGCTTTCCCGAGCGCAGCCGGTTCATGAAGGGCCTCTTTGCCTGGATCGGCTTTCCGTGCAAGGAGATTCCCTACGACCGCGACGGCCGCCACGCCGGCGCGACCAAATGGAACTATTGGCGGCTGTGGAACTTCGCCCTCGAGGGCATCACGTCGTTCTCGGTCGTGCCGCTGAAGATCGCGAGCTACGTCGGATTCACCACCGCGCTGGTCGCCTTCGCGTACGGCGCATTCGTGATCGGCAAGACGCTGCTGTTCGGCGATCCGGTTCGCGGCTACCCGACGCTCGTCGTGCTCGTGCTGTTCCTCGGCGGGCTGCAGCTGATGGCGCTCGGGATCATCGGCGAATATCTGGCGCGGATGTTCATCGAGGTCAAGCAACGCCCGCTCTACCTCGTCCAGCGGGAGCTGCCGCCCGGGCGGCCGCTCGCCGCCGGGCGCGAAATCGCGGACGCGTCATCGGGGCAATGGCCGCTGCGCTGACGGCGCGCGAGCGAAGCTGGCTCGCGCTGCTGATCGTCGTCGTCGTCGGCGTCCGTCTCGCGACGCTCGCGGCCTACCCGCTGATGGACTCGACCGAATCGCGGTACGCCGAGATCGCGCGCAAGATGCTGGAGACGGGCGACTGGCTGGTGCCGCAGTTCGACTACGGCGTGCCGTTCTGGGGCAAGCCGCCGCTGTCGACCTGGCTTTCGGCGGCCTCGATGGCGGCGTTCGGCATCAACGAATTCGCGGCCCGCCTGCCATCGTTCCTGCTGCTGCTCTGCTGCGGCGCGCCGATCGCCGTGCTGGCGGCGTCGCGCGGGGGGCGCGACCAGGCGCTGTGGACGCTCGCGCTCTTCGCCACCACCGGGCTCGTCTTCGTCGCCGCCGGCGCCGTCATGACCGACCCGGCGCTTGCCCTCGGCACCACGCTGTCGATGGCCGGATTCTGGCTTGCGGCGCACCGGCAGGATCGCAATCGCCGTGCGGCGGCGATCGCATTCTTCGGCGGGCTCGCGATCGGCCTGCTCGCCAAGGGACCGGTCGCCGTCGTGCTCACCTTTCTTCCGATCGGCGCCTGGCTGGTGTGGACGCGCCAATGGCATGGCGCGTGGCGCGGCCTGCCCTGGTTCTCGGGATCCGCGTTGACGCTGTTGCTCGTCGTGCCGTGGTATTGGGCCGCGGAGCGCGCATCGCCGGGCTTCCTCGACTATTTCCTCGTCGGCGAGCACTGGAAGCGCTTTGTCGAAGCCGGCTGGAAGGGCGACCTCTACGGCGCCGCGCACGCGCGGCCGCGCGGGACGATCTGGCTGTTCTGGATTGCCGCGGCGCTGCCGTGGTCGCTCGTCGGCGTTGCCTGGCTGGTCCGCGCCGCGGCGCGGCGGCGCGCCGAATTGCGCGCGCTGGGCAGCGATCCGTGGCGCGCGTATCTGCTGCTGTGGACCGTGGCGCCGATGCTGTTCTTCACGGTGTCGGGCAACATTCTCGCCACCTATGTCCTTCCGGGCCTGCCGGCATTCGCGCTGCTCGTCGGGGACATCTGGCGTCCGGCTGGCGGCGATGCGCGCGGTCTGCGCCCCGCCGTGCGCGCGGTGGTCGCCGCGGGCATTCTGGTTCCGCTGGCGTTCGTGGCGGTCGTGGCGACGCAGCGCACGCGGTTCGAGACGGTGCTCTCGCACAAGGCACTGGTGCGCGCCTACGAGGCGTCGCGCGAACAGGGCGGGGATCGCCTGGTCTACCTGGGACAACGACCGGCGTCGGCCGAATTCTACGCGCGGGGCAAGGCGCCGAAGATCGCCGGGGGTCGCAGACCTCGCGCCCTACCTCGCCGACAGCGGAGGCAATTTCATCGTCGTGCGCGCGAAAGATCTCGACTCGCTGCCCGAAGGCGTCCGCGCGCGGCTGACGCCGATCGGCGAGTTCGGCGAATACCGGCTGCTCAGGACGCTGCCGCGCTGATGTTCGTTCGGATGCGGCTTGCGGTCGCGGAGTTGCCGCGCTCCGCGCAGCCGGTTCGGGCCGGCTGCCGCCGGCGGGCCCGGGCCGCGTGAACGCTCAGGCGGCGGCCTGCATGGCTCTCGCGATCGCCGGGCGCCCCGCAAGCGCCGCTCCCCAGCGCGCGAGATGGTCGAGATCTCCGGCAGCGTCGACGATCGCCTTGCGCGCGGCAAAGATCGGGTAGAGCGCGAAATCGGCGATCGACAACTCGTCGAGAAGGTATTCGCGGCCCGCGAGACGCCCGTCCGCGACCCTGAGGTACCGCAGCAGGCGCTCCTCGTGCCATTGCAGGTTCGCCGGCGACTTGTCGGGCAGCAGCACCGACTGGAAAAATATTCCCGTGGACGCCGATGCGCAATCGCTCAATGCGAACAGCAGCCACTGATGGGCCAGAATGCGCCGGACGGGGTCCGACGGAATGAACTTGCCCGCCTTCCCGGCAAGATAGAGTTCGATCGCGCCCGATTGCGTCAAGGTGAGCGGCTGGCCGCCGGGCCCGTCGGAATCGACGATCGTCGGAATCGCGCCCGCGGGGTTGATCTTCAGGTAGTCGGGGTTCCGCTGCTCGCCCTTGAACAGGTCGATCTTGTGCACGCGATACGGAAATCCGCACTCTTCGAGCAGGATCGCGACGCGCTGGCCGTTCGAAGTCTGCCACGTGTAGAACTCGATCATCGTTGACTCCCCTGACGCGATTTGCGCGGCGCGGCGTGAGGGCCGGTGCGTGCCGGGACTCGCCGGCGGCGATGCCCCCGGACGCGGCTCAGCCGCCGCTCGTCCGCGCGTTCTGAAGCGCGGCGATGCGCTCCTCGATGGGCGGATGGGTCGAGAACAACGCCATCACGCCTCCCTTGTCGGTGATGCCGAAGCCGCTCATCGCCTTCGGCAGTTCGCCCGGCTCCAGGCCGCCGAGGCGGCGGAGCGCTTCGACCATCGGCATCGGCGTGCCGAGGTACTGCGCGCTGCCGGCGTCGGCGCGAAACTCGCGGCGGCGCGAAAACCAGGCGACGATCATCGATGCGAGTATCCCCAGCACGATCTGGGCGACGATGACGGTGATGAAATAGCCGGGACCGTTGCCGCGCTCGGTCCGGAATACGGTCCGGTCGACGATCGAGCCGATGATGCGCGCGAAAAACACGACGAAGGTGTTGACCACGCCCTGGATCAGCGTCAGCGTCACCATGTCGCCGTTGGCAACGTGGGCGACCTCGTGCCCGAGCACGGCTTCGACTTCCTGCTTGTTCATCGACTGCAGGAGCCCGGTCGACACCGCGACGAGCGCGGAATTCCGGAAGGCGCCCGTCGCGAAGGCGTTCGGATCGCCCTCGTAGATCGCGACCTCCGGCATGCCGATGCCCGCCTTGCCGGCGAGGCGGCGCACGGTTTCCATCAGCCACGCCTCGGCCTCGTTGCTGGGCTGGTCGATGACGTGCGCGCCCGTCGACCATTTCGCCATCGGCTTCGACATCAGCAGCGAGATGATCGCGCCGGTGAAGCCGACGACCGCCGAGAACGCCAGCAGCCCGCCGGTGGAAACGCCGGTCTGCGCGTACATCGCGCGATCCAGCCCGAGCAGTCGCAGGACGATCGAGAGGACCAGAACGACGGCGAGGTTGGTGGCGAGGAACAGGACGATGCGTTTCATTGCAGACCCCCGGAAGTACTTGCGCGGGCGCCATATTAGCGCACCGTCGAAGGCAGCGGGACAGCACGACCCCGGATGCGCGGGCGCGCCGGCGATCCCGGCCGCGAAGCGCCGTGGAACTTCAGGGCTTGGCCCAGGAATCCCTGAGCGTGACCGTGCGGTTGAACACCGGCTTGCCCGGCGCGTGATCGGCGCGGTCCGCGACGAAGTATCCGTGCCGCTCGAACTGGAACCGCTGCTCGGGCGCGACGCCGCCCAGCGAGGATTCGACATAGGCGGTGATGACGCGCTTGGAGCCGGGATTCAGGTCATCGAGGTAGTTGCGCTCGACGGGCAGGGAATCCGCGTCGTCGTCCTCGCCGGCGACGACGGTCGTCACGTCGTCGGCGGCGCCCGCCTCGCCGCGCGTTCCCCACGGATTCTTCGATCCGGGAAACGGAACCGCGAACAGCCGGTCGTAGAGCCGCACTTCGGCGGGTGCGGCGTGCGCCACCGAAAGCCAGTGGATATTGCCTTTGACCTTCCGCGTGTCCGCACCCGGCGTGCCGCTGCGCGTCTGGCTGTCGTAGGTGCAGCGGACCGTCGTGACGTTGCCGGCCGCGTCCCGGTCGGCGCCGATGCACCTGACGATGTACCCGTAGCGCAGCCGGACTTCGGCCCCCGGAGCGAGGCGGAAGTAGCCCTTTTCGGGACGCTCCTGATAGTCGTCGCGTTCGATCCACAGCTCGCGCGAGAAAGGCAGCGCGCGCCGGCCCAGTTCCGGCTGCTGGGGATGGTTCGGGGCCAGGCATTCCTCCGTCACGCCCTCCGGGTAGTTCTCGATCACGAGCTTCACCGGGTCGAGAACCGCGATTCGCCGCGGAGCGCGCGCGTTGAGGTCGTCGCGCATGCAGTCCTCGAGCACGCTCATGTCGATCCAGGCGTCGGATTTCGACACGCCGATGCGCTCGGCGAACAGGCGAAAGCCCTCCGGGGTGAATCCCCGCCGCTGCGCGCCGACCAGCGTCGGCATGCGCGGATCGTCCCAGCCGTCGACGTGGCGGTTGGCTACCAGCTCGATCAGCCGGCGCTTGGACAGGACGACGTAGGTCAGGTTGAGCCGCGCGAATTCGTACTGCTGCGGCAGCGGGCGCGCGAGCTGGCCCCCGTCGGCCAGCTTGCCGATGATCCAGTCGTACAGCGGCCTGTGATCCTGGAATTCGAGGGTGCAGATCGAGTGGGTGATCCGCTCGAGGGCGTCGGAGATGCAATGCGTGTAGTCGTAGAGCGGGTAGACGCACCACGCGTCGCCGGTGCGATGGTGCGACGCGTGCCGGATGCGGTAGATCGCCGGATCGCGCATGTTCACATTGGGGCTCGCCATGTCGATCTTAAGGCGCAGCACGTGCGTGCCGTCGGGAAACTCTCCCGCGCGCATTCTTCGGAACAGGTCGAGGTTTTCGGCGGCGCTGCGATCGCGGAACGGGCTCGCCCGGCCCGCTTCGGTCAGCGTTCCGCGAAGTGCGCGCATCTCCGCGCCCGACTGGCTGTCCACGTAGGCGAGGCCCTGCTCGACGAACCACTCGGCGAAACGATAGAGGTCGTCGTAATAATCCGACGCATGGTAGAGGTGCGTGCCCCAGTCGAAACCGAGCCAATGCACCGACGCCTCGATCGCATCCTCGAATTCGGTCTCTTCCCTGAGCGGATTCGTGTCGTCGAACCGCAGATGGCAGCGGCCGCCGTTTTCGGTGGCCAGGCCAAAGTTCAGGATGATCGACTTGGCGTGGCCGTAGTGCAGATAGCCATTCGGCTCGGGCGGGAAGCGAGTGACCACTTCGCCGCCGTACTTGCCGGTCCGGTTGTCGTCGGCGATGATCGTGCGCAGAAAATTCGACGCCGGCGCCGTGGCTGCTGCGGCAGCGCCGCGGACGCCAGCGGTTTCGCGAGCGCGCTGCGGGGTCCGCTCGGTGGCGGCGAACATCGTCTGCGGCGGCGCAACATTCATTGTCGTTTGTTCATGAACAATTGCTGTCAGAGGCGCATTCTAACCCGAGGGGTCGGGTCCGTCATCGGTCGCCCTCCCCGTGAGCGACAGGCACACCCCGGCAAGCCGCGCCGCATAAGGGTTTGCGGCCCGTCGCCGGATGCGGAATCGGCAGGTTGTCCACAAATCCTGTGGATAATAGTGTGCATATCTTGTACATTCGGTCGCTAAGTAGTGCCCAGGTCGGCAAAAAGCTTGCAATGCCCAATTTCGCGCCTGCTGAATCATTCAATGAATCAATGCGTTGTGATTTCCCTGCGAGGGCCGCGGGTGGCGATCCGGCCGGGTCCCGAGCCATGCACAAACGGATTTCGAGTGGCCGGGCATCGTGTTTTTGTCCATGACAAATACCATGATGCGAATGCGTTGTCGACGGTAGGCGCGACGCCATGCGCATGACACGGCGTCCCGGTTCCGCGCAAGCCGGCACGACGACCCCGGGCACCGGGAGTTCGCCGCATCCCGGTGAAGGGCCGGTCGCCGCGGTGCGAAATCCTGCGGTGCTGCCGGTGTCGCTTCTGGTGAGCTCGGCGCGGCTCATTCTCGAGCGCCAGCTCGGGCTCGTCTGGGTGTCGGGCGAGATCTCCAATTTCACCCGCGCCGCCTCCGGCCACTGCTACTTCAATCTCAAGGACGCGCAGGCGCAGGTGCGCTGCGTCTACTTTCGGCACAAGGCCCAGTACGCCGACTTCGAGCTGAAGGACGGGCTCGCGGTGGAACTGCGCGCAACGGCTTCGATCTACGAGGCGCGCGGAGAGTTCCAGCTCAACGTCGAAAACATGCGCCTCGCGGGCCTGGGGGCGTTGTACCAGCAATTCGCCCGGCTCAAGGCGCGGCTCGACGCGGCAGGCTGGTTCGCCGAGACACGCAAGCGCCCGCTGCCGGCGTACCCGCGCGCCGTCGGAATCGTGACGTCCACACGCGCCGCCGCCCTGCGCGACCTGCTGGCCACGCTGCGGCGCCGCTGGCCGGCGCTCGCCATCGTCATCTATCCGGCGTCGGTGCAAGGCGCGGGAGCGGCGGCGGAAATCGCCGAAGCGATACGCACCGCGAATGCCCGCTCGGAGGTCGACGTGCTGATCGTCGCCCGCGGCGGCGGCTCGATCGAGGACCTGTGGGCATTCAACGAGGAGGTCGTCGCGCGGGCCGTGTTCGAATCGGATCTGCCGGTGGTATCGGGCGTCGGGCATGAAACCGATTTCACGATCTGCGACTTCGTCGCCGACGCGAGGGCGCCGACTCCCACCGGCGCGGCGACGCTGGTCGCGCCGGACCGCCAGGCGGTGCAGCGCATCGTGGCGACGCTGGCGGGGCGCTGGCAGCGCGCCCAGGCGAGCCAGCTCGAGGCGCGGATGCAGCGCACCGACGGCCTTTCCCGACGGCTCGTCCATCCGTCGTCGAGGCTCCGGCAGCAGGCGCGCGATGCGGAAGCCATGGCCGGACGCCTCGTCCGCGCGCTGCGCCACCGCCTCGAGCTGTCGGCGTCGACGCTTGCCGCGAGGGCGCAGCGGCTGGCCTGGCGCCTGAACCAGCCGCTGCCGCAGGCGGCGGCGCTCGCGACGCTGGCGCAGAACCTCGCGCACCTCAATCCGCAGGCGGTCCTCGAGCGCGGCTACGCGATCGTCACGACGGCACAGGGCGGCATCGTCCAGGATGCGGCGCAGGTCGATATCGGCGACGACGTGACGCTAAAGTTCGCCCGCGGGAGCGCCGGGGCGAAAATACGATCGCGCGACGGCTGAAGCGTTTTTCGGTGTTCCGGCGCAACCCGGACCTGCGGTCCTGCGCCGGCGGGCGCTAGGCTTCGTCGGGATCCGGGTCGTCGACCGCGGTTCCGCGCCTGAGCCTTGCCACGATCTCCGGCGGCGCCTGCGCGGCGATCCTCGGCGTCGTGGTGACGACATCGGCGTTCTGCGCGCGATGGCGCAGCGCGTGGTCCATCAGCACGATCGCCAGCATCGCTTCGGCAATCGGCGTCGCGCGAATGCCGACGCAGGGGTCGTGCCGGCCGTGCGTATTGACGACCACCGGATTGCCCGCCTTGTCGATCGAGCGGCGGTCGAGCCGGATCGATGACGTGGGCTTGACGGCAATCGTGACCACGATGTCCTGTCCGGTGGAGATTCCGCCCAGGATGCCGCCGGCGTTGTTCGAAGCGAATCCCTGGGGCGTCATTTCGTCGGAATGCTCGGTACCGCGCTGCGCCACGCTCGCGAAACCGGCGCCGATCTCGATACCCTTCACCGCATTGATGCCCATCATCGCCTGGGCGAGATCCGCGTCCAGGCGTCCGTACACCGGTTCGCCCCAGCCCACCGGGACGCCGGTGGCGATGGCGCGGATCTTCGCGCCGCAGGAATCGCCGGCCTTGCGCAATGCATCCATGAACGATTCCAGCTCGGGCACGACGCTCGCGTTTGCGACGAAGAAGGGGTTGGCGTCGACGTGCGTCCAGTCTTCGAACGGAACGACGTGGGGGCCGAGCTGCACGAGATGGCCGCGGATGGCGACGCCGTGGCGTTCGGCCAGCCATTTCCTGGCAATGGCGCCCGCGGCGACGCGCACGGCCGTCTCGCGCGCCGACGAGCGCCCGCCACCGCGGTAGTCGCGTATGCCGTATTTCTGCCAGTAGGCATAGTCGGCGTGGCCCGGCCGGAAGGTTTCGGCGATCGTGGCATAGTCCTTGCTGCGCTGATCCTCATTGCGGATGAGGAGCGCGATCGGCGCGCCGGTCGTCGTGCCTTCGAACACCCCGGAAAGAATTTCGACGGTGTCCGATTCGCGGCGCTGCGTGACGTGCCGCGACGTTCCGGGCTTGCGCCGGTCGAGTTCGCGCTGGATGTCGGACGCCCCCAGCGCCATTCCGGGCGGACAGCCGTCGACGACGCAGCCGATCGCCGGACCATGCGATTCGCCGAACGAAGTGACGCAGTAGAGCGTGCCGAGCGTATTGCCGGACATGTCGGAGAGGTCGCGAAATCGATGCCGTTGCCACGGCGGGAGCGCTTCGAGTCTAGCACGGCGATGCGACCGATACCTGCGAAGGACCGGTCCGCAAACGCGGATCGCGCACGGCAAATTCACCCGACCGGAAGATCCGCGCGCCCCGCGCAAGCCAAGCCATGACGAACGCTGCTGCAGCTCCCGCGATACCCGAAGCGCTGATCGACCGCATGCGCGATGCGAATTCCATCGCCATTCTCTCCGGCGCCGGCATCTCGGCCGAATCGGGCGTGCCGACGTTTCGCGGCGCGCAGACCGGTCTGTGGGCGCAGTTCGATCCGCTCGAACTGGCCACGCCCGACGCGTTCCGCCGCAACCCGAAGCTGGTGTGGGACTGGTACGCCTGGCGGCGCGGGCTCATCGCCGGGGCGAAACCCAACGCCGGCCACTACGCCCTTGCGGCCATCGGAAATTCGGTGCCCGAGATCCACGTCATCACGCAGAATGTCGACGGCCTGCACCAGGCCGCGGGTAGCGAGAAGGTCGTCGAACTACATGGCAACATCCAGCGCGTGAAGTGTTCGTACGAGGGAACGATCGTCGCTCAATGGGACGATTCGAGTCGTCGCGAGGCGCCACGCTGCCCGCACTGCGGAGCGTTCCTGCGGCCGGACGTCGTATGGTTCGAGGAGGCGCTGCCCGACACGACGCTTGCGCAGGCCGAGCATGCGGCGCGGGACTGCGACGTGATGCTGATCGTGGGCACGGCTGCCGAGGTCTATCCGGCCGCGATGCTGCCCGCCTACGCGCGCCACCACGGCGCCATGGTCGTCGAGATCAACCCGAATCCGACGCGTCTGTCCGATCGCGTCGATTTCGTGCTGCGCGGACCGTCGGGCGTCGTGCTGCCGGCATTGGCGGCAGCAGCGTGGCCCGGCTGGATGCCAAGCCCCTGACGCAGTCTCAGTCAGCGCCGGATTCGGTGTCGGAGCGCGCCATCGAGCCGATATCCCGGGACAGACACCACGCCATCCAGCCCAGCATCATCGCGCCGAGCGCGAGACTCGCCCAGAGCCACCATCGCTTCGCGTCGAACGGCGCGCGCAGGCGGTCGGGACCTCCGGCCGGCATCTGCGCGCCGGGCTGCGCCGCCGGGACGCCGGGCGGCAACCCATTCGCAGCGTCGTAGCCCGGCACCAGCGTGGCGATGGGCAAGGCTCCCGGCGGCGCCGCACCGCTTCCGTAGGCGAGCAGGAAGGGCGCCCGACCACGTGCCGCGAACACCCGTTCCCGCGGCTGCCAGCCGAAGCGCAGCGCCGGGACCCCGGATGCGAATCCGCCCGCGCGGCGATCCACGCGCAGGAGCCAATGGCGCCGCGCGTCGCCGGCGACCTCGAGCGGCGCGCTCGTCACTTCGTCGCCGGGTTGCTGCAGCCGGTAGAAGACGGTCGTCGCCGCCGCCTGCCAGGCATCGCGCGGTGCGTCGCGCACCAGGATCTGCGCCGGACCGACGGATTTCGCTTCGCCAAGATCGAGTGCGATCCGGTCGACCGGAAATGCGCCGCCGAGGTCGTATTCGTACTCGCCGTCGCGCTCCGCGGCCACCGCTGCGGGCACGCGGCGCCATTGCCGGGGCGCGTCGACGATCTGCCCGCCGAATTCCCCGGTCACCGACGCGAATTCGACGCCCGGCCGGCCCGCGGCCCATGACAGGCGCAGGTATTTCGCCTTCGCCGGCGCCAGCTCGATGCGATCGCGGGTGAGGCGACGCCCCCCGTATTCGAGGTCCACCAGCGTCGCGTCGGCGACGACGGTGCGCCACGTCGCAAGATCGTCGCTCGCGTCGATCCGCAGCCGCAGGGCATCGGCGCCCGCCTCCGGCCGCAGCGCGACGACGAGCGCGGCCAGCGGTTCATCCTGCGCCGGGACATCGACGATGTAGCCGCAAAGACGCCGCGCGCGGTTGGGCCGGCCTTCGCCGGCCGCAACCCGGATCGACGTTCCCGCAGCGTCCCGGACGACGTCGAGCGTGAGGCCCTCGACGTCGCGCCGATCGGGGTCGACGAGCAGCGGGAAGAGCGGCAGCGCGACCGGGCGTCGTTTCCCGGGCACCGGTTCCGGCCGTGGGACCCACGCAAACGGCACCGGCGCACCGTCGGCGTTGTACACCCTCAGGTCGCCAAGGTCGGTCCGTGTCGCTCCTTCGTAGATCGCCTCGGGCAGCTGCAGACGATGCAACGCGCCGCTGCCGGTCGTCGACAACGGCATGCCGAACGCGTAGTCCGCGGGCGTCTCCGCGTGCACGACCGCCGCGGCCAGCGCGACGAGCGCGAGCAACCGGATCACGCTGCGCTCCCCGTGCGCTGCGGAGGAACCGGCGCGAGATAGCCGATCAGCAGCAGCAGGATGCCGACGCCGATGAAAGAGACGATGCGGGCAATCGTTCCGGCCTGAGCCAGCTCCACCGCGAACAGCTTGGCAACGACGATTCCGAGCAGGCCGGCACCGGCCATCCATGGCGTTCGCGAACTGCGGCGATTGGCGAAGACCATCGTCGCCAGCGCGAGCGTCGACCAGAGCAGCGACAGCGCCGCCTGCACGAGCGTCGAGTGCCACAGCGCCCACAAGGTATACGGCACGTCGAACGCGAAGTGGATGGTCCGCAGCATCAGCGCGTTGATCCACAGGAACGAGAGCGCGGCGAGTACGGCGGTCACCGCGGCTGGCGTCAGCGCCGCCGACACGCCGGCATCCACGCGGCGCACGCGCGCCGCCCACGTCGCGCCGGCGACCAGCACCAGCGCCTGCGTGATGTCGAGCGGATTGGCGAGCGGCACGAAGGGCAGTGGCGCCGGGTCGCCGTCGGCGCCGACGTTGACGGCAATCGACCACGCAATCAGCAGCAGCGCGACGGGGATCGCGCCGACGACCAGATACGCGCGCCGATGCGCGGCGACGGGCCAAGCCTTCCCCGAGGCGAGCGCGCAGGCTGCCGCGACGCCCAGCGCCGGCACGAGCCCCCAGGGAAGGTAGGCCCAGACCCCTTGATCGAAGGACGTGCGGCGGCCCAGCCACGCCAGTTCGTGCGCGCCGAGCAGCAGCACGAGCCAGAACAGGCCGGCGTGCCACAGGTCGAGCGCGGCGGGCGCGGATTCGCCCGCCTCGGCGCCTTGACGATCGCTGCGGAACAGCAGCGCCGCGACCGCGGCGACGGCCAGCGGCCACGCGATGCCGCCGCCGTGCGCGAACAGGTGCTCGGCGCCGGCGCGGGCAATGTGGAGGCTCGCCACGGCGAGCAGCGCGGGGAGCAGCAGCAGGACCGGTATCCGGGCCATCGGCCAGCGCAGCCGCCGCTCGGCGATGGCGAAGGCGACTGCCGTCGCCGTCAGCAGACCGACGGCCGCGGAGAGCCGCGCATCACGCGGCACCCAGCGCTCGATTTCGTGCCAGCCGGCGGCCAGCCACCAGATCGCGCCCCAGGCAAAGATCAGCGGCGCGAAATTCGCGCCGGTCGCGCCTTCGCGACGCGCCTCCCGATCGAGCATCCACGCGCTGAACAGACCCGACAGGGCGACGAGCAGCGCACCGACGCATGCGCTGTTGAGGACCGGGACCGCGGTCGTCGCCCATCGCGGCGCCCAGGGAGCGAGCCCGAGTCCGAAGGCGATTCCGGCGCCCAGCTGCAACAGCAGGCCGAAGCCGCGCACCGCCGCCCTCTGCTGCCGGCATCCCGCCCAGACCATCGCCGCACCCTCGAGCGCCCACGCCGCCGACGTCCAGCGCGCGTCGAGACCGAGCGGTATCGCCAGCGTGGCGAACACGACGCCCAGCGCCATGAAGGCGTCGACCAGCAACCGGATGTCGTCGCGGCGGCGGTGGAGAATCCTTGCGAGCGTGAGGTAGATCGCGGACAGCGCCAGCGCGCTGAAGGCCATTCCGTACTCGATGTCGCGCATCAGCGCGCTCTGCAGGCCGGCCGCGACGAGCGGCGTGCCGAACACGAGGGCGCCGTCGAGGTAGTCGCGCAGTGCGAGCGAGCGGCGCAGTGCGTAGAGCACCGCGATCGCGAGGTAGAAGAAAAAGAACAGCACCAGGAACGGTTCCGTCGTCGCGAAGAACTCCGGCCGATACCGCGTGACGCCCCAGTCCGCCGCGACCAGGAACGTGAACGCGAACCCCAGCAGGTTCAGCGAGCGCCACGCCTTGAACCACGCGATGCCGAGGATGCCGGCGTTGAGCAGCGCGAAATAGCCGAACAGCAGCACGTGGTTGCCGGCCTCGGTGGCCGTCAGTATCGGCGCGAGGAATCCGCCCGTCACCGCGAGCGACGCCAGCGAAATCGCGTTCTGGCGAACGGCGAGCCCGCTGGACAGCGCCGAGATCCAGAGGAGCAGAAGGAACGCCGCCACCGGCGGAAGCAGCGCGTAGAGCCGCAAGGCGGCGAACACGGTCAGATAGAGAACGCCGACGCCTCCGCCCTGAAGCACCATCGCATACGATCGCCGCGCGCGCCGCAGGCGCCAGCCGGCGACGAGCAGCGCCGCGCCGCCCAGCGCGACCCCGGCAAGCCGCAACGCGATCGGGACGCTCACGTGCTCGGCTGCGTACTTGAGGAGGAATCCGACACCGATGAACAGCAGAACGACGCCGACGCGGGCGAGGGTGTTGCCGCCAAGCAGCCACGCGTGCAACGGATTGGGCGGCGGGCGCACGGCGGGAGTGCGCGGCGTGTCGGGCGCACCGGAGACGTCGGGGCGATCCTGAGCCGTCCCGCCCGTCGCCACAGACGTTGCCGGACCCGGCGCGGGCGCCGCGACGGCAGCCGGCTGCAGCGTGCCGTCCGCGCCGGGCGCGAGCGCGGACCGGGCGTCAGGCCGGCCGGTTTCCAGCGTCGAACGGGCCGCATCCGATGCTGTCACTCGCGCCGCCAACGCCGCCGCACCGTCGCCGGCAGCGGTGACGGAAGCCCCCGATGGCAGCGCGCGCTCGAGCTCGTCGACGCGCATTTCCAGCCGGGCGACACGCTTCGCCAGGTCGAGATCGGTCTCCGGCGCCGGTCGCTGAGCCGGCGCGGCGCTTCGAACTTCTGGGGACCGTGCCGCCGCAGCAGCGCGCCGGCGGGAAAACATCGCCCCGAGCAGGAAACCGCCGATCCCGCCGATCGCCGCTCCCCAGTTTCCGAGCAGGAAGTCGCCCGCCCAGGCTCCTGCGAACAGGCCCAGCAGCGCCGCCATCGTGATCTCCTTCGCGTCCGCGGACGCCGTTACCTTCGCGCGCCCCGCAGGGCGAGAACGGTCGCCTGCAGTCCCTCCAGCGTCACGCTCGCCGGCGGCACCGGCGGCGCCGCGGCCAGCACGATCCGGGAGAACACGCCGCGAAGACGCCGCATCGCTTTCCCTTCGTGCGAGCGGCTGAAGAAGCTTCCCCAGAGACCGCGCAACGCAAGCGGCACCACCGGCACAGGCGTCGTCGCGATCATCTGCTGCACGCCCGGCCGGAACGGATTCAGCTCGCCGTTCTCGGTCAGCCGGCCCTCCGGGAAGATGCCGACGATTTCACCATTGCGCAGCGCGGCGGCCGCCTCCGCGAACGCGCGGTCCTTCATTGCGGCGTCCTCCCTCGCGGACGCGATGGGGATGGTCCGCATCGTGCGAAAGATGAACGACAGCAGCGGAATCCGGAAGATCCTGTGATCCATGACGAACCGGATCGGGCGGCGCACGCAGGCGGCGATGACCACCGCGTCGACATAGCTCACGTGATTGCACACCAGGATGCACGGCCCTTCGTCGGGAATGGAACCGAGGCCCTCCTTCTCCACGCGGTAGAAGCTGTGGACGAGCAGCCACGCGAGAAACCGCATCAGGAATTCGGGAACCAGGTGGTAGATGTACAGCGCGACGACCGCGTTCATCAGCGCGACGACGAGGAACAGCTCGGGAATCGACAGCCCGGCCTTGAGCAGCCCGATCGCGATCCCGGCCGAAACGACCATGAACAGCGCATTGAGAATGTTGTTCGCGGCGATGATCCGCGAGCGATGCGACGGCGCCGAGCGTTCCTGGATGAGCGCATACAGGGGCACGATGTAGAAGCCGCCGAAAAGGCCGATCAGCACCAGGTCCAGGGCGACGCGCCAGTGCGCCGGATTGGCAAAGAAGGCTTCGAGGCCCGCGACCTGCGTCGCGTGCAGGCTGCGGCTCGCGAACCAGAGATCGACCGCGAACAGCGTGAGCCCGATCGAGCCGAACGGCACGAGCCCCAGTTCCACGCGCCGCCCTGAAAGGCGCTCGCAGAGCAGCGAACCGACGCCGATGCCGACGGAAAAGAGGGCGAGCTGCAGCGTCACGACGTGCTCGTTGCCGCCCAGCACGTCGCGCGAGAATCCCGGAAACTGCGCCAGGAACAGCGCACCGTAGAACCAGAACCACGATATGCCCAGCATCGACAGCCAGACCACGCGGTTGCCCTGCGCGAACCGAATGTTCTTCCAGGTCTCGGTGAACGGATTCCAGTTGAGCGCCAGGTCGGGCGCCACCGCCGGCGTGGGCGGGATGCCGCGACTCACGACGTAGCCGGCGACGGCGGTGCCGATCGCGATCATTCCCGCGAGCAGCGGGCCGCCGGGATCGATGGCGATGACGAGGCCGCCGATGATGGTGCCCAGCAGGATCGCGACGAACGTGCCCATCTCGACCAGACCGTTGCCGCCGATCAGTTCCTCGCTCTTCAGCTGCTGCGGCAGGATCGCG
This sequence comes from uncultured beta proteobacterium, assembly GCA_963779445.1. GTDB lineage: Bacteria > Pseudomonadota > Gammaproteobacteria > Burkholderiales > Casimicrobiaceae > CAIWHR01. The sequence goes on along the minus strand of CAVZYI010000009.1, from coordinate 289,125 downwards.
TACTTGACGGGTCCGAACAGCGTCGAATGAACGCCCATCAGCGCCAGCGCCGCGAACAGGCTCCAGAGGTCGCGACGCCAGAAGCCGACGAAGCCCAGCGTCATGATGGCGATCTCGAACAGCTTGATCCAGCGGATGAGCCGCGATTTCTCGTACTTGTCGGCGAGCTGCCCCGAGGTCGCCGAGAGCAGCACGAACGGCGCGATGAACACCGCACCGGCGAGGTTCACCAGCGCGTTCGGGTCGAGCGAAGTCAGGTCGGCGGCATGGAAGGCGACGAAGATGACCAGCGCGTTCTTGTAGATGTTGTCGTTGCCGGCGCCCAGGAACTGGGTCCAGAAGAACGGCGCGAAGCGGCGTTCGCGGAGCAGATCGAACTGGCTGGGCTGTGGCATGGTCGAGGTTGTCCTCAGGTCGGGTTGACGAAGCAAGACCGCGTCTCGAACGCGCCGCCCGCGAACCGCGTGCCGTTCGAAGGTCCGCCGTGCGCTGGCGCCGGGTCGAACGGCAGTGCGCGGGGCACGCGAATGGCGCGAAGCGCCGGGTCGGCATCCTGCGCAGGCAGCGCGCCCCGGACGACGAGCTCCCGAGCGACCTGCGGCAGTATGCCCGCAAGCGGGTGGTCCGAACCGTCGAGGCGCTGCGGATGTCCGTCGCGACGCCCGGGCACGAACATGGCGGCGAAGACGGTGAACGGCCGGGCGGGCAAAGGTTCTCCTGCGAGCTTACGATTCGTCGAGATAGTCGAGGACCGCTTCGAGCGCCGCGCGCACCGCGCCAGGGTCGGTCCAATACCTGACTTCCTTGCCGACCTTTTCGCTCTTGAGCACGCCGGCATCGCGCAGCACCCGGAGATGGTGCGCCACCGCCGAGCGGGAGAGCGTGGACCCGGCCACGATCCGGCCGACGTGGAGGCGCTCGCCCGGCTCGAACATCAGCAGGATGCGCTGGCGGTGCGCATCGCCCAGCGCGACGAACATCGCGGCGGTGTGGCGCCAGGCGCGTGGAATCGCCCGGGCGTAGCTCGGTCGCATGTACGGCCTCCTCGATCGCGGCTCGCCGGCAATATGACTAACAGACTAGTCGCATTGTTGCGTATTGTATTCGGCGTCAGCGGCTTGTCAAGTCGGCCGGACGGCCGACGGCAGATCGCCGCCGGGACCGCTTCGCTCTTCGGCATCGCGCCTTGCCGCCACCCTCATCGGAACCGGATGCCCGCGGCCCGGGCGCGCGCCACGATACAATTCCACGCGTACCTGTGACACCGCGGTCCCATCGCCGCCGCCCCGGGCCTCCATTCCGGTCCGATCCATCGACGAACGAACCCCGCCCATGCGCCAATATCTCGAGTTCATGCGTCATGTACGCGATCGCGGCCACCGGAAGGCGGATCGCACCGGCACCGGAACGCTTTCGGTTTTCGGCTACCAGCTGCGCTTCGACCTGGCCGACGGGTTCCCTCTCCTGACGACGAAACGGGTGCACACGAAATCGATCGTCCATGAACTGCTCTGGTTCCTGCGCGGCGAAACCAACGTCGAGTCGCTGCGGGCGGCCGGCGTCACGATCTGGGACGAATGGGCCGACGAGAACGGCGAACTCGGGCCGGTCTACGGCTCGCAGTGGCGCAGCTGGACGGCAGCCGACGGGCGGCGCATCGACCAGATGGCGAACGTCGTCGCCGAGATCAGAAGAAACCCGGATTCACGGCGCCTGATCGTCTCCGCGTGGAACGTCGGCGACCTTCCCAGGATGAAGCTGCCCCCCTGCCACGCGTTCTTCCAGTTCTACGTCGCGAACGGCAGGCTGTCGTGCCAGCTCTATCAGAGGAGTTGCGATGTCTTTCTCGGCGTGCCGTTCAACATCGCTTCCTACGCGCTGCTGACTCACATGGTCGCGCAGCAGTGCGACCTGGGTGTCGGCGACTTCGTGTGGACCGGCGGCGACTGCCATCTCTACCTCAACCACGCGGAGCAGGTCGAGACGCAGCTTTCCCGCACGCCCTTTCCGCTGCCGCAGCTGGCGATCCGGCGGCGCCCCGAATCGCTGTTCGGCTACGTGTTCGAGGATTTCGATTTCGTCGGCTACACCAGCCATCCACCGATCAAGGCCCCGGTAGCCGTGTGAGCGGTGGAGAGGGGCCCCGCGCAGCGGAGATCGGAACCTGGCGAACACGGCAAGCGGCCGACGCGCGACGCAGGCCCGGCACGACGATCAGGCCGCCCGTGCGTAGCGTGGACCTGGGGCCCCGCGCGGTCGGGGGGCCCGCCCGCCTGGCGGCCGACGCCGCGCCATTCGAAGCCGGCGGCAGGCAAAAAAAAGCCCGCCGGGAGGAAGGTAGCGGGCAAGGGGGATCGTTTGCTCCGGAGCGCTCCGGAGTCCTGCCGGAGGCGGCTGGCGCGCCGTCTCCGTCGGGCATTCGTGTCGGACGACGCGCGTCGGTTCAGTACACGCTGCGCGCGGCGCAGATGCGATCCGCGAGCGCGTCCAGGGCTTCCTGCTGCGACGCCGACAGCGGCTCGTCCGCGCCCCACTCGACCACGACATCGTCGGTCGAGGCGGTTTGGCTCGCTAGCCACTGCTGCGCGAATTCGGGAGAGAAGGTATCCATGATGATCGGGGTGGCTGCATCGACTCTGTAACATTGGCAAAGCAAACACCATGCCAACAGCCGGCGTCGACGCGCGAATCATGGCGCTCTCATTCGGGGCCCCTATGAAAAACGGTCGGGAGGCACGCAGTTTGCAGGAGCGGACGCATCGCGTTGGGTAGCGGTTTGTCGCATCCTACCGACAGCTTGTGTGTCATTCGTGTTAACTAATTGAATAACATAAATAAATAGTGTCTCCGTTTCCCGACAAATTTCGAAGGAAACGTCGCGCTGCGTTCGAAATAATGACAACGGAATGGAAACGCCCGCACCGCCGGCGTCGGCGGGACCACGGTCTGTGCGTGGCGGCGGCCGCGCGCCGCCCGGCGTTCAGGTCGGCTTGCCTTCCTTGAACATCGCCGGCTCGAGCCGGTGCCGCTGCAGCAGCTTGTAGAACTCCGTCCGGTTGCGTTTCGCCAGCAGTGCCGCCTGCGTCACGTTCCCGCCGGTGATCTTCAGCAGACGCACAAGATAGTCCCGCTCGAACTGCTTGCGCGCCTCCTCGAACGGCACCAGCGCGCTCGCGTCCTCGCGCAGCGATCCCTGGACGAGCGACGCCGTGATCATGCTCGTAGTCGCGAGCGCCACCGCCTGCTCGAGGAGGTTCAGCAGCTGGCGGACGTTGCCGGGCCACGGCGCGGCGATGAGCAGCGCCATGGCGTCGGGGGCGAGTGTGGGCACCGGCCGCTTGTAGCGCTCGGCCAGCTTGCGCAGGAAGTGCGTCGCGAGCAACGGGATGTCCTCGCGGCGATCGGCGAGCGCGGGCAGCTTCAGCGACACGACGTTCAGGCGGTAATAGAGATCCTCGCGGAACTGGCCGGAGGCCTTCTGCGCATCGAGATCGCGGTGCGTCGCGGATATGACGCGCACGTCCACCGGGATCGGCTGCGTGGCGCCGACCGGGCGCACCTCGCCCTCCTGCAGCACGCGCAGGAGCTTCACCTGCAGCGCCAGCGGCATGTCGCCGATTTCGTCGAGAAAGATCGTTCCGCCGTCCGCCGCCTGGAACAGGCCCTTGTGCGCCTGGATCGCGCCGCTGAACGCCCCGCGCGCATGACCGAACAGCTCGGATTCGAGCAGCGGCTCCGGAATGGCGCCGCAATTCACCGCCACGAACGCCTTGTCGCCGCGAGGACCGGCGCGATGTATGGCTCGCGCCAGCAGTTCCTTGCCGGTGCCCGAGTCGCCGAAGATGAGTACGCTGGCATCGGACTCCGCGACCAGCCGCGCCTGGCGCAGCAGGTCCTCCATCTGCGGGCTGCGGGTGATGATCCCGGCGCGCCACTCGCCCGACGCTTCCTGCCCGGATGCGGGCGCGTCGCCCGACAGCTTCAGCGCCGACGCGACCTTCTGCAGCAGTTCCTGGCTGTCGAACGGCTTGGTCAGGAAGCCGAACACGCCCCGCTCCGTGGCCGAAATCGCGTCGGGGATGGTCCCGTGGGCGGTGAGAATGACGACCGGCAGCGCCGGATGCTGGCGATGGATGGCGTCGAAGAGCTGGAGGCCGTCGATCCCGGGCATCCGCAGGTCGGTGATGACCGCCCCGGGCCGCGACACGGCCAGCGCCGCCAGAGCCGCTTCGCCGCTGTCCGCCGTGCGCACCCGGTAACCGGCCGACGTGAGCCGCAGGCTGATGAGTTTCAGCAGATCGGGGTCGTCATCGACCAGGAGGATGTCGCCGGATTGCATGTCGTCACCTCGGGACCCTGTGATTTCAGCGGCCGCTGCCGCTGCCGCCGCCGCCGCCGCCCCCGCCGCCCCCGCCGCCGCCTCCAAAGCGGTCGCGCAGCAGCTGCCGGTCGACCGCGCGCAAGGCTTCGAGCTTCTGGAGCGCGGCATCGGCCTTCTGCTGCTCGTCGCGCACCGCGCGCAGGCGCTCGGTCACCTGCACCTGAAGCACCGCGGCCAGCGGCTTGATCGCCGGCGAACCGGGAACATTCTTCGAAACGTTTTCGAGCAGCTGCAATGCCCGCTGATCGTCCTGCGGCGACGTCTTCGTCAGCGTATACAGCACCGCGAGGCGGACGCGGTTGGCGTCGGTTCGCTGCCGGGCGAGCGCCTGCGTCGCCGTATTGAGCTCGCGCCGGAGGTCTTCGCCGGAAAGCGTGCCGTAGCGATGCAGATCGGCGAGCAGCGCGACCATCTGCTGCTCGTCGGTGGGCGGCTCGGGCGCCGCGCTGGGCGCCGGACCCGGCGGCGGCGCGGGCGTCCGGTCAGGCTGGGGCTCGGCCACCGGCGCGGGCGGTTCGGCCGAGGGGACCGGCGGTTCGACCGGCTCGATCGGCGGGTACTCGACCATCGGTGTCGACAGCGTCGGAACCGCCGCCGGTTCTTCCTCGACGTAGGGCGCGAGCTTCGGCGGCGCGGCACAGCCGGCGACCCAGATCGCCGCAACGAGTACCGGCAGCCAGCGCGAGGCGCTCATCGCCCCCCCGCGACGGGGATCGGCGCCGTCCCCGGAGCGATGCGCGCGACCCCGCCGTCGGCGCCGCGCGCATAGGGCAGCGAAAGCCGGAACTGCGCGCCGCGCCTGCCGTCGCTGCGTTCCAGGGCTTCGACACGCCCGCCATGCGCAAGGGCGTAGTCGCGGGCGATGGCAAGGCCCAGCCCGGAGCCCTTCACCCGGCCTTCCGCCGGCGGCTTGCCCTGGTAGAACGATTCGAAGATCCGCTGCCGGTCCGCGGGGTCGATGCCGTGGCCCTGGTCGATGACGTCGAGCACCGCAAACCCGTCGAGCTCGGAGAGATTGATCGCAATGACCCCCGAACGCGGCGAATACTTGATCGCATTCGACACCAGATTGTCGACGATGGTGCGGATCTTCTCGGCATCGCCGACGACCATCGCCGGATTCAATCGTGCCTCGAAGGTGATCACCCGCGCGAGTGCCGCGAGCTTGTGCTCCTTCACGACGCGCCGGACGACGTCGGGCAGCAGCACCGGGCCCATGGTCTGCGGCTCCATGGCGCGCGTCTGGTGGTAGGTGAGCAGGTCCTCGATCAGCTTCTGCAGCTGGAGCGTGTTCTCGCGGACGATGCGGACGATCTCCCGCTGCTCGGGCGCGAGCTTGCCGCCGACGTTGTCGCGCAGGAGTTCGGCGCCCTCCCGGACCGCGGTGAGCGGCGTCTTCAGCTCGTGCGACACGTGGCGCAGGAAGCGGTTCTGCTGTTCCTCGAGATCGTGGAGCCGCGAACGCAGCCATTCGAGCCGCTGCCCGAGGTAGCGCATATCCTGCGGGCCGTTGACCTCGATCGCGTGCGTGAAGTCGGCGGTGCCCATCCGCCGAATGGCCTGGTCGAGCTGGCGTATCGGGCGGGCGATCAGCACCGCGAAGAGGATGGCCAGCGCGACGGCGATGCCGACGGTCGCGAGAGCGAGGTAGAGCCACTTCTGCCTGCCCTCCGACGCGATGTCCTCCAGGCGCACGATCGCGCGTTCGGTCAGATCGTTGGTCGCCCCGAGCATCGCCTGCGCGCCGTTGGTGAGCCGGGCGTAGCCGTCGGCCAGCCGGTCGTGCGTATCGGCCGGCCGCTGCGGCGACACCAGCAGCTTGTGCAGCCGGCTTTCGGAATCGGCAAGGGCATCGAGACCCGCCAGCTGGTCCGGCGCCAGCGGAAGGAGCGCCAGCTGCTGCGCGGTGCTGCGGAAGACCTGCCGGACGCGCCCGTAGTCTTCGAGCAGCGCGCCGTCCTCGAGGATCAGGTATTGCCGCACCACGCGCTCGAGCGTGGCCGCCTGTTCGAAGAGCTGGCGGCTGGCGCGTCCCGCCTGCGCGGCCTGCTGAACGGCTTCCTGCCCCTGGACCTGAAGCCGGTCGAGCGAGAGGATGAGCTCGCCGAGCGCGTAGACCAACGGCAGGCTGACGAGCAGGAAGCCGAGTAGGATGAATTTGAGAAACGATCGGGGGTAATACACGGAAGCGGCCGCTATAATTTGCGGCAATTATGACACCGCTGCAGCGGCGGCGAATGGACGAATGCAAACCTCGCAACACGCACCCGGGCCCGCGGCGGCGCCCGATGTCGGCGGCAGACCCGCATTGGCCATCATCGCCGCCGTCGCCTCCAACTCGGTCATCGGCATCGACAATCGGCTGCCGTGGCACCTTCCCGACGACCTCAGGCGCTTTCGTTCACTGACCACCGGCCACGCCGTGATCATGGGGCGCCGGACGTGGGATTCCCTTGGACGCCCGCTGCCGTCGCGGCAGAACATCGTCGTCACCCGGCAGCCGGCCTACCGCGCGCCGGGGGCCGACGTCGCCGCGTCGCTCGACGGCGCGCTGGACATGGTCCGGTTGCCCGGACCCGCCTTCTGCATCGGCGGAGGCGCGCTCTACCAGGACGCACTTCCACGCGCGTCGACGCTCTACCTCACCGAAATCGGCAGGGAATTCGCAGGCGATTCGAGCTTTCCGTCCTACGATCGCAGCGCATGGCGCGAGACGTCGCGCGAATCGCGCGTGCAGGTCGGAACCGGAGGCTTCGAATACGCGTTCGTCACCTACGAGCGGCCGTCGGATTGAGACCCGGATGAACGTCCGGCGCCGGGCGCCCGGGTGACGCGCCAGCGAGGCGCCGGCAATCTTCGATGCCCGGAGCCCGCGGCCGCGTGACCGCGGTATTGCGCTGCAGGCCGCGGCGGATTACGCTGCGCGCCGTCACCGGCGATCGGTCCCCGGCTGGCGCGCGAGCCGCGTCCGGGCGACCGCGATCGCGGGCCGCATTCCCGCCAATCACAATTTCCCGGAGACCCCATGTCCGAAGGCCATTTCCATGTCCACGGTCCGCACGACCATGAAGTCGAACACGCCGCGCATTCGGGCGATCCGTTCGCCGGCCGCATCGCGGTGATGACGGCGATTTTCGCCACGATCGGCGCGCTGTTCGGCTACATGGCCGGCGCCACGCAGAACGACGCGCTGCTGTTCAAGAACGAGGCGGCGATCAGGAAGACGGAGGCATCCGACCAGTGGAATTTCTACCAGGCGAAGAGCAGCAAGCAGAACCTGGCCGAGCTTGGCGCGACGATCACGACCGGTGAGCAGCAGGGGAAATACGTGAAGGAGTTCGAGCGCTACAAGTCGGAAAAGGAGCCGTTGATGGCCGAAGCCAGGAAGCTCGAGGCCGCCAGCGCCGCCGCCGAAGCCAGGAGCGAGGCGTCGATGCACGTGCATCACCGCTGGGCGCAGGCGATGACGCTGATCCAGATCGCGATCGCGCTGGCGGCGATCACGATACTCACCCGCCAGAAGGCGATGGGGATGGGCGCGCTCGCCGTCGCCGGCGGCTCCATCGTGCTCGGCGTCCTCGCGGCCGCGCACATCTGACGCCGTGAACCCGCCGGGACCCGCGGCGACCGCGAACCCGGTGCTGCGGCCGAGCCGGCGTTCCGCCCCTCGCGGGCCGGCGACGCCGGATAGCGGAGTCCTTCGCTAGGTGAGATTGCGCAGTTCGCGCAGTGCGACCGACAGCATGGCCGCGTCGGCGGAAGTCGCGGTGCGGAATTCCGAGAACAGCTGCTGCGTCCGTTCGATGGCGCGGCGGTTGCGGTCCTGCCACGACGCGATGATCGCGGCCGACGCCGCGAGGCTGCCGCCGCCCGTCAGCACCTCGCCCGTTATCGTCCGCTGCAGTCCCGAGAGGTCGTCGTGCATGGCGCCCCGTGCCAGCATCTTCCAATGCTGGTCGCCGGGCAGCGCCGAAATCCTTTCCCGCAGCCAGGGCAGGCCCAGGCACGTCGACAGCTCGAAGTAGATCTCGGCGACCAGTTCCACCGGCCGCCCGGTGGCCCCGGCGATCTCGACGATGTCCAGCGTCGAATGCAGCGTGTCCAGCGTCACGACACGCGAGGCGAGCTCTTCGGGAACGCCCTGGGCGACGTAATCGGCGGCCGCGGCCGCGATGCGCGCGCGATCCCCCGCATCGAGCAGCTCCGGAAGGCGCGTCGAAAGCGCTACGACGCGTTGCGTGAAGTGCGCAATCGTCGCCGCCATGTCCTCGGGCAGGCGCCGCGAGCGCAGGAACCAGGTGGTGCCGCGCTCGAGCTGGCGGCTCGTGTCGATCAGCATCGTCGACTGCACCTTGTCGTCCGCCGAGCTGTCGAGCGCCTCTATGGCCTGCCACAGCGGCACGAAGGCGAAGATCTCGCGGGACAGCAGATAGGCGCGGACGATCTCGTGCGGCCGCGCGCCGGTAGTCTCGGAAAGGCGGTGCGCGTACGTGCTGCCGACGCGATTGACCATGCTGTTGGTCACGTGCGTGGCGATGATTTCGCGCTTCAGCGCGTGCCGCGGCATGTAGGCGGCGTACTTCTCGCGCAGCGCCTTCGGGAAATAGCGAACGAGCGCGGTGACGACCCAGGGATCGTCGGGCAGCGTCGATGCCAGCAGCTCGTCGTAGAGCCAGATCTTGCCGTACGCCAGGAGCACAGCACGCTCCGGGTTGGTGAGCCCGCGCCCGGCGGCGCGCCGCTCGTCGAGTTCCTCGTCGGACGGCAGAAACTCGAGCGCGCGGTTGAGGCGCCCCGTCTTCTCCAGGAACTGCATGAAACGCTGCTGCGCATCGAGCATCTGCGGCGCGATGCGGCCGGTCACCGAGAGCACCTGCGTCTGGAAATAGTTGTCGCGGAGCACCAGCGCGGCCACGTCGTCGGTCATCTCGGCCAGCAGCGCATTGCGCTGCTTTTCGGTGAGTTCGCCCTCGGCGATGGGCAGGCTCAGCAGCACCTTGATGTTGACTTCGTGATCCGAGGTGTCGACTCCGGCCGAATTGTCGATGGCGTCGGTGTTGATGCGTCCGCCGGCGAGCGCGTACTCGATTCGCCCCAGCTGCGTGCAGCCCAGGTTGCCGCCTTCGACAACGACGCGGCAGCGCAGCTCGTTCCCGTTCACGCGAAGCACGTCGTTGGCGCGATCGCCCACCTCGGCATGGCTTTCGCCGGACGCCTTCACGTAGGTGCCGATGCCGCCGTTGTAGAGGAGGTCGACCGGCGCCTTGAGGATCGCGTTGACGAGCTCGGTCGGGGTGAGCGCATCGGCGGTGATTCCGAGCGCCTGCCGGACTTCGGGCGTGATCGCGATCGACTTGGCCGCACGCGGATGGATGCCGCCGCCCGCCGATACGAGCCTGGAATCGTAATCGGCCCACGAGGAGCGCGGCAGGCCGAACAGGCGTTTGCGCTCGACGAAGCTCGACCCGGGATCGGGATCGGGATCGAGAAAGATGTGGCGGTGGTCGAACGCCGCGACGAGCCTGACGTGGCGCGACAGCAGCATGCCGTTGCCGAACACGTCTCCGGACATGTCGCCTATGCCGACGACGGTGAAATCCGTGGTCTGGGTGTCGACCCCCATCTCGCGGAAGTGGCGCTTGACCGACTCCCAGGCGCCGCGCGCGGTGATGCCCATGGCCTTGTGGTCGTAGCCCACGGAGCCGCCCGACGCGAAGGCGTCACCCATCCAGTATCCGTATTCCTTGCTGACCGCGTTCGCGAAATCGGAAAACGTCGCGGTTCCCTTGTCCGCGGCAACGACGAGGTACGGGTCGTCGGCGTCGTGCCGTTTCACCTGCGGCGGCGGAACGATGGCCTCGCCGACCCGGTTGTCGGTCAGGTCGAGCAGACCGCGCAGGTAGTCCTGATAGCAGGCGATTCCCTCTTTCATGAAAGCCTCGCGATCGGCCGCCGCCGGCGCGCGCTTGAGCACGAATCCGCCCTTGGAACCGACCGGCACGATCACGATGTTCTTCACCATCTGCGCCTTGACCAGCCCGAGCACCTCGGTTCGGAAATCCTCCGGACGATCGGACCAGCGCAGTCCGCCGCGCGCGACGCGCCCCCCGCGCAGGTGCACGCCCTCGAAGCGGGGCGAATAGACGAAGATCTCGAACATCGGCTTGGGGTCCGGCAGCCCCGGAACCTTCGACGGATCGAACTTGAAGGACAGGAAGCTGCGGCGCCGCCCGTTCGCGTCGCGGCGCCAGCGGTTGGTGCGCGTCGTGGCCAGGATCAGCGCGAGATACTGGCGCAGCACGCGATCCTCCGACAGGTTGTCGACGCTCTCGAGCGAGGCTTCGATGGCGCGCACCTCTCCGGCGGCGCGCGCCGCGGATCCCGCGCCGCCCTCCGGATCGAAGCGCGCGTCGAACAGCTCGACCAGCTGCCGCGCGATTCCGGCATGCGCCGCGAGCGTCGCCTGGACGAATGCCTGCGACAGCGGAAAGCCGATCTGCCGGATGTACCGCGCGTAGGCGCGCAGCACGACGACGTCGTCGGCGGGCAGGCGCGCGGCGACGACCAGCCGGTTGAAGTCGTCGTTCTCGACTTCGCCGCGGAAGACGCGGCCGAACGCTTCCTCGAACACCGCGTGCAGCGAGTCGATCTCGATTTCGGCGTCGGGAATGGCGGACAGCAGCCCGAAGTCATGCATCCACACCGGCGGCACGCCCGGCGGAGCGATCCGGTGCGGATGCTCGTCGAGCACGCGGAGACCCATCCGTTCCAGCATCGGCAGGCTTTCGGACAGCGCTACGGGGCTGCCGCGATGGAAGAGCTTGAACCGCAGCTCCCCGGGCGCGGCTTCGAGCGGCCGATAGAGGTTCAATCCCAGCGGCTCGTCCGCGGACAATCTCGACATCATTTCGATGTCGGGCACCGCGACCCGCGCGGCGAAGTCTTCGCGGTACCCCGCAGGAAACGCGCCGCCGAAACGGTGAAAGAGGTCGCTGCCCCGCGCCTCGCCGAGCGCTTCGATCAGCGCGTCCCGGAGGTCGTCCTCCCATCGGCGCGCCGCCGCGGCAAGCTGGGCCTCCAGCTCGCGCAGGTCGAAAGCGGGAACGGTGCCGGGCGTGGTGCGCACCGTGATCAGGATGCGCGCGAGCATCGATTCGGACAGGTGGACGTTGAAATCCGCGCCGGTGCCGTTGAATGCCTGCGTCAGCAGCTCCTGCCATTTCACGCGCAGCTCGGTCGTGTAGTTCTCGCGCGGCGCGAAGATGAGGCACGACAGGAAACGCCCGAACGGATCGCGCCGCACGAACAGGCGAAACCGCTGGCGCTCGCCGAGGTGCAGGATTCCCATCGCGGTGGACAGGAGGTCGTCTTCGCTCGTCTGGAAGAGCTCGTCGCGCGGATAGGTCTCGAGGATGTTGAGCAGCGCCTTGCCGGCATGGCTTCCCGGCGCGAGACCGGCGCGCGCAACGACGTTCGCGGTCTTGTGCCGAAGGAGCGGGACGTCGGCCGGCTTGGCGCTGTACGCCGCCGACGTGTACAGGCCGAGAAAGCGGTGTTCGCCGCATACCTCGCCGTTGCGGTCGAAGCGCTTGACGCCGATGTAGTCGAGATAGCCCGGCCGGTGGACCGTCGAACGCGCGTTGGCCTTGGTTATGATCAGGAGGTCGGGAACGCGCGCGTAGGCGCGGACCTCCGGCGGCAATGCGGCGAAGCTCGCGGCGACATCCTTGCTCTGCGTCTCGCGCAGGATGCCGAGGCTCGAACCCGGGACGATCCGGAGCACGTCCTCGCCGTCCAGCGTCAGGAGGTCGTGGCAGCGGTACCCGAGAATCGTGAAATGGTTCTCGGCGAGCCAGCGCAGAAACGCCTTGCCCTCGGTCAGCTCGGCCGGAGGCAGCGGCGGCGCGCTGTCGTCGATCTCCGCGAGAATGACCGGCAGGCGGCCCTGCATCTTCTTCCAGTCTTCGACGGCCATCCGGACGTCGGAGAGAACCCGGCCCAGATCCGTGCCGAGCGCTTCCAGGCGCGCCGGATCGGTGGTGCGGTCGATCTCGACGTGGATGAACGATTCCCGGCGCGCATCGGAGCCCTCCGGCGCGAGACGCATGAGCGTGCCTCCGGCATCCCGCTCCACTGCGAGGACCGGATGGATGATCAAGTGCAGCGTCAGGCCGTGGCGATTCGCCTCCATGGTCACCGAATCGACGAGAAACGGCATGTCGTCATTGACGATCTCGACGATCGTGTGCGTCGACTGCCAGCCGTGCTCCTCGATGGTCGGGTTGAATACGCGGATCCTGGCGCGTCCGGGCTCGCGCTTGCGCCCGAAGCTCCAGTGCGAGAGCGCGGCGCCATAAAGATCCGCGGCCTGGCGCTGCGCCAGGTCCTCGGGATCGACCTGGCCGAAGTAGCGGCGCACGAGCTCCTCGATCGTCGCCCGCTGCTCGGCAGCGACCTTGGTCTTCACGAGTGCCCGGACCTGCTCCAGCCGCTCGTTGGTGTCGGATGAGTCCTTCGCGCCCATGGTGACCTCCTCAACCCGGTGTCTGCCGACCGGCAGCCGGAGACGAATTTCAAGTCCTGCGCACGTAATGCCGAACGATCGCCCCGCGGCTGCGGCACGCGCCGCGCGTCGCCGCCATCAAGGCGGTCGGCCGCCGCGGTCGGCGGCCCGGTGCCCGGCCGCGGGAACGCGGCTGCCGCAGTCCGCGCGGAAATTGCGCGGCACGGTCGCGCGCTGCGCCGTGCCGCCGCCCCGCGCGACCGTCGTCGCGCTACAGGATAACCGAAGGCCGTCCCGGCAAGGAAAGTCGCGGAATCGCGGGCCGCGCGATCGGCACCCTTTCGCGATGCGTCCCGGAGACCCGTGCCGCGGACCGCATCGACGGCGCGCTCTGCTGTGCACCCGTACCGGTTTCCGCGATAATGGCCCCCTGGCGCCCGCCCATTCGTACGGCAGCGCGGGCGGCGACACCGCCCAGGTGGCGGAACTGGTATACGCAGCAGACTCAAAATCTGCCGGTCGCAAGGCCATGAGGGTTCGATTCCCTCCCTGGGCACCACAGGGCGCGGATCTCGGCAGCGACCGATGATCGCGCATCCACATTCGAGCGGGCGCGAACGCGCGGCACCGTCGTTTGCCGGCCGTGCTTGCGCGTAGGCCCGGTCCCACGCCTGCGCCCCATGCCACACTGCAAGCTTTCCGATTTCGACTACCCGCTGCCGGCCGAACTGATCGCGCAGACGCCCGCAGCCGAACGCACCGGCAGCCGGCTGCTCCACGTCGACGGCGCAGCGCTTGCCGATCTCGCGTTCGCGGACCTGCCCCGGCTCATCGCGTCGGACGATCTTGTCGTGTTCAACGACACGCGGGTCATCAAATCGCGCCTGGCGGCGACCAAGCCCACTGGCGGCAAGGTCGAACTGCTGCTCGAACGCGTGCTGGGACCCTGCGATGCCCTGTTTCAATTGCGCGCCAGCCATCCTCCGGGAATCGGCGGGACGCTGGCTCTCGCCGGAGGCGCGCGCGCAACCGTCACCGGGCGCCTCGATCGCTTCTTCGAGATCCGCTTCGACGGCGTGACGTCCCTGCTCGACCACCTCGAACGATACGGCGCGGTGCCGCTGCCGCCTTATATCCGGCGCGCCGCCGGCCCCGAAGACGAAGCGCGCTACCAGACGGTGTACGCGCGCAACGCCGGCGCGGTCGCCGCACCGACCGCGGGTCTGCATTTCGACGCGAACATGCTGTCCGCGCTGGCGGGCGCCGGCGTCGCGCTCGCCTACGTGACGCTGCACGTCGGAGCCGGCACGTTTCAGCCGGTGCAGAGCGAGGATCTGTCGCAGCACGCCATGCACGCGGAGTGGTACGGCATTTCCGAAACGACCGCGGCCGCGGTTGCGTCGGCGCGCGCGCGCGGCGGACGCGTGCTGGCCGTCGGCACCACGACGGCGCGCGCGCTCGAGTCCGCGTCCGCCGCGGACGGCCGCGTGCGTCCGGGCGAGGCGGAAACGCGGCTCTTCGTCACCCCCGGCTACGCGTTTCGCGTCGTCGATCGGCTGCTCACCAATTTTCATCTTCCGAAGTCCACGCTGCTGATGCTCGTCTCCGCGTTTGCCGGCATGCAGGTCATTCGCGACGCCTACGCGCACGCCACGGCGCAGCGCTATCGCTTTTTCAGCTACGGGGACGCGACGCTGCTCGAACGCAGCGGCGGCCACTGACGCCAAAACGAGACACCCGGAAACGTCGTCGGCCGGCGACAATCGCGTGTTTGGCTGCCATTCACGCAACAAAAGTCGATGCCGCGCCATGATTTCGACGCGCGCCCACTAGTCGGATGCGCTCGGAAACGCTACTCTACAGACTACATTTAATCATTGCGGAATGCGGCCTTGCTTTCAATGCAGGCGCCGTCCCCGCGTTTCCAAGATGACTGGTTCGTTCAGCCGCGCGCTTGCGTGTGCGGCCCTCTCTGCCGCTGCAGTTGTCGCCGCGCCCGCCGACGCGGCGCGCGTCGGCGTGCTGTCGAACCGCTTCTTCGCCGAGACCGCGGCGGATTTCAACGCCCGGATCCCCGGGCATACCTTCACCGGCGTCGACGTCAGCGTTTCCGCCCCCGCCCTCGGGGTGCTCACGGCCAGCTACGACGTCCTGCTGCTGTTCGAAGACGGCACCTTCGCCAATGCCCCGGCCGTCGGCAACGTGGCGGCGGCATTCGCCGGCACCGGCCGGCCCGTGGTGCTCGGCACCTTCTACAACGAGGATCGCAGCGACAACACGAACGCGTTCCTGGCTCCGCCGCCGCATGGCTGGGGCACCGCCCTCGAGGCGATCGATCCGAACACGACGGACGGCATCGGCGTCGCCACCGACGCGGGCGGCCTCCCGAATGTCGCGCAGACACTCAATGCGGCCAGCGTCGCGGCGCATCCGCTCACCACCGGGGTCGCCACGCTCTTCGCGGCCTCCGGATACGCCGGCGGCGACCAGGCCAAGCCGGGGACCGTGGTCGTCGCCACGTGGACGCGGCTGAACGCACGGAATCTTCCGGACCCCGCGATCGCCTACCGCGTCACCGGCACCGCCTGCGTGATCGGCATCGGCATCGCCCCGCAATACGCGACCGTCGGCGCCTTCGGCGTGTCGTTCGGCGGGGACTTCTACCGCGCGTGGAGGAACGCCTTCGACTTCGCGGCGGCGGGCTGCACGGCCGGCAGCGTGGCGGCCAACGACCCCAACGCGATTCCCGCGCTTTCCGACGGTGGCCTTGCGCTCACGGCGCTGCTGATCGGTGCGATCGCGTTCACCCAGCGCCGGCGCGTTTCCGATCGCGCCGTTCCCGTCCGTCGCTGACCCGGCGCCGCCAGGTCCTCCGGCGCGCCCCCCATGCAGTTCCGCGTCCTGGCCACGTCGGGCGCCGCCCGTCGCGGCCGCCTCGAACTCGCGCACGGCACGGTCGAAACGCCGGTCTTCATGCCGGTGGGCACCTGCGGCACGGTCAAGGCCATGGCGCCGAACGAACTCGAGGAAATCGGCGCGCAGATCGTCCTCGGCAACACCTTCCACCTGTGGCTGCGGCCGGGAACCGACGTGATCGCCGCGCACCACGGCCTGCACCGTTTCATGGGATGGCAGCGCCCCATCCTGACCGACTCCGGAGGCTTTCAGGTGTGGAGCCTGGGCGCGCTGCGCAAGCTGCGCGAGGACGGCGTGACCTTCGCCTCGCCCATCAATGGCGACAAGCTGCTGCTCACGCCCGAAATATCGATCCGGGTGCAGCACGCCCTCGATGCGGACGTCGTCATGGTCTTCGACGAGTGCACGCCCTACCCCGCGACGCGAGACGAGGCCGCGCAATCGATGCAGCTGTCGCTGCGCTGGGCGCGGCGATCGCGCGTGGAGTTCGACACGCTCGGCAATCCGAACGCGCTCTTCGGCATTCTCCAGGGAGGGATGCACGAGGACCTGCGTGACGAATCGCTGGCCGGGCTCGAGGCGATCGGCTTCGACGGCTACGCCATCGGCGGCCTGTCGGTCGGGGAGCCGAAGGCCGAGATGCTGCGCCTGCTGGGCCACGTCGCGCCGCGGCTGCCCGCGGCGCGACCGCGCTACCTGATGGGTGTCGGGACGCCGGAGGACATCGTCGCCGGCGTCGTCGCCGGCATCGACATGTTCGACTGCGTGCTCCCGACCCGAAACGCGCGCAACGGCCATCTCTTCACGCGCCACGGCGACGTCAGGATCCGCAACGCCGCGCACCGCGCCGACACGCGCCCGCTCGACGCGACCTGCGGCTGCTACGCCTGCCGCAACTTCTCGCGCGCCTACCTGCATCATCTGCAGCGCACCAACGAAATCCTCGGTGCCCGGCTCAATACCATCCACAATCTCCATTACTACCTGACGCTGACGGCCGAGCTGCGCTCCGCGATCGAGGAAGACCGACTTGCCAGGTATGCCGCCGTGTTTGCGGCGGACCGCGCGCAGGCGAACGGCGACGCCCCGGCACCCGGGGTCGCCGCCTGAAACCGCGGTCTCCGCGTGGTAGAATGCTTGGCTTTACACGCGCGTTCCGACGATGAATGCATCGCGGCCCGCGGCCGTCGTGCCCCGCCCTCGTGCGGACCCAGATCCGGAGGAAAAGATCGTGCTGTCAGAGATGCTTATTGCTCCCGCCTATGCGCAGGCGGCACCGAGCGGCCCCGCCGGCCTGTTCGACGGCGGGTTGGCCGGAATGCTGCCCATGGTCGCGATTTTCGTCGTCTTCTATTTTCTGCTCATCCGGCCGCAGCAGAAGCGCGCCAAGGAAACGAAGGCGATGCTCGAGGCGCTGCAGAAGGGTGACGAGGTGGTCACCGCCGGCGGGCTCGTCGGCCGCATCTCGAAGCTCGGCGACCAGTACGCGACCGTGGAAATCGCGCCGAGCGTCGAGATCAACGTGCAGCGGGCGGCCGTCGCGCAACTACTGCCCAAAGGCACGATCAAGACGCTGTAGCCGGCTTCGCCCGAGCGGCCGGACACGCCGAAGCGCGACTGCCTGCAGGTGGCATCCGGGGCGTTCACCGGCGCCGCGGGCGACCTGCCCACGGCCGCACCCCCCGTCCCCGTCCCAGAGATACGCGTCACCGCAACCCCGGACCCCATGAATCGCTACCCGCTCTGGAAATACGTCACCATCGCCGTCGCGCTGCTGATCGGCCTGATCTACACGCTTCCGAACTTCTATCCCGAGGCGCCGGCGGTGCAGGTCTCTTCGTCCAAGGCGGCGGTGAAGGTCGACGTCGCGCTGCTCGGCACCGTCGAGGACGCCCTGAAGGCCGGAGGCATTCCCTACCGCGGGGCGGCGCTGGACCCGACCGGGATCAAGGTGCGCTTCGCCGATACCGACACGCAGCTGAAGGCGAAGGACCTGCTGCAGGCGAAGGTCGGCGACAGCTACATCGTGGCGCTCAACCTCCTTTCGTCGTCTCCGAAGTGGCTGACGTCCATCGGCGCCCTGCCGATGTACCTCGGCCTGGACCTGCGCGGCGGCGTCCATTTCCTGCTGCAGGTCGACATGAAGGCCGCATTGGACAAGGCCGCCGACCGCTACACCACCGATATCCGCTCCCTGCTGCGCGAGAAGAAGGTGGTCTACGGCGGCGTCGTCCGCGAAGGCACCAACGTCGTCGTCCGCTTCCGCGACGATGCGGAGCGGAGCAAGGCACGCGGCGAGATCGAGAAGAACTACGCGGATCTTCTGCTCCGCGAGACCGACGGCGGCGCGGGCGAGCTGCGCCTCGTCGCCTCGCTCAAGCCCGAGGCACAGAAGCGCATCCAGGACGGCGCGGTGCTGCAGAACATCACGATACTGCGCAACCGCGTCAACGAGCTGGGCGTCGCCGAGCCGATCGTGCAGCAGCAGGGCTCGGATCGCGTCGTCGTGCAGCTTCCCGGCGTCCAGGACACCGCCCGCGCCAAGGACATTCTCGGCCGCACGGCGACGCTCGAAATCCGGATGGTCAACGACGAGGCGGGAGCGCTGGAGCAGGCGATCGCCGGCCAGGCGCCGTTCGGCAGCGACCTCTACGCCGATCGCGGCGGGGCGAAGATCCTGGTGCGCCGGCAGGTGGTGCTGACCGGCGACCGGATCAACGATGCGCAACCGGGCTTCGACCAGCGCACGAACGAGCCTGCGGTGCACGTCAACCTCGACGGCAGCGGCGCGCGGATCTTCAAGGAGATCACCCGCGAAAACGTCGGCAAGCGCATGGCGATCGTGCTGGTCGAGAAGGGCAAGGCCGAGGTCATCACCGCGCCCGTGATCCGCGAGGAAATCGGCGGCGGCCGCGTGCAGATCAGCGGGCAGATGAACACCCGCGAGGCGAACGACATCGCGCTACTGATGCGCGCCGGCGCGCTGGCGGCGCCGATGGAGATCGTCGAGGAGCGCACCGTCGGCCCGTCGCTGGGCAAGGAGAACATCGACAAGGGCTTCAATTCCGTGAGCTACGGATTCGTCGTGCTGGCTCTGTTCATGTGCGCGTATTACCTGCTGATGGGGCTGATCTCCACCGTCGCGCTGTCGTTCAACCTGCTGCTGCTGGTCGCGATCCTTTCCATGCTGCAGGCGACGCTGACCCTTCCCGGCATCGCGGCCATCGCGCTGACGCTGGGCATGGCGATCGACTCCAACGTGCTGATCAACGAGCGCATACGCGAGGAACTGCGCTGGGGCGCGACGCCGCACGCCGCGCTTTCCGCGGGCTACGAGCGCGCCTGGGGCACGATTCTCGATTCGAACGTCACGACGCTCATCGCCGGCATCGCGCTGCTCATCTTCGGCAGCGGGCCGGTGCGCGGCTTCGCGGTCGTGCATTGCCTCGGCATCATGACCTCGATGTTCTCGGCCGTGTTCGTGTCGCGCGGGATCGTCAACCTGGTCTACGGCGGCCGCAAGCATCTGGCGAAGGTATCGATCGGACAGGTCTGGCAGCCCGCCGCGGTGGCGGGAGCCGACAAATGACGCCGGGAGTCCGCGCCGGGGCGCCGATGACCCGAATTTGCCTATCCGTCGCGCACCCCGTGACGGACGGTCGGAAAACGTTCAACACTGCGGTCTGAAACCCACCGGCCCCCGGGCCATCGATTCCCGCGGGGCGCCGGGAAGGAAAGTCGAAAATCATGGAATTCTTCCGTATCAGGCGCGACATCCCGTTCATGCGCCACGCGCTCACGTTCAACGTGATTTCGCTGGTTACCTTCGTGCTCGCCGTCGTCTTCCTCTCGATCCGGGGATTGAGCCTCGGAGTCGACTTCCGCGGCGGCACCGTCATCGAGGTGACCTACGAAAAGGCCGTCGACTTCGGCAAGCTGCGCGCGGCGATCGATAGGCTGAATCTCGGCGAATACGCGGCGCAGAGCTTCGGCAACTCGAACACGGCGCTGATCAGGCTCCCGCTGAAGGAGGGGGTGTCGAGCGCCCAGCTGTCCGAGCAGGTGATGACCGTCCTCAAGGCGGAGGACGCTTCGGCGAGGCAGCAGCGCGTCGAATTCGTCGGACCGCAGGTCGGCAAGGAGCTGTTCGAAAACGGCGCGCTGGCGCTGCTCCTAGTTTCGCTGGGCATCGTCGGTTATCTCGCGATGCGTTTCGAATGGCGCTTCGCGATAGCGGCGATCATCGCCAATCTGCACGACGTGATCATCATCCTCGGCTTCTTCGCGCTTTTCCAGTGGGAATTTTCACTGCCCGTCCTCGCGGCGGTGCTGGCGGTTCTCGGGTACTCGGTGAACGAATCGGTGGTGATCGCCGACCGGATACGGGAAAACTTCCGGAAGATGCGCAAGGCGACCGTCACGCACGTGATCGACAACGCCATCACCAGCACGATTTCGCGCACGATGATCACGCACGGCATGACGCTGATGATGGTGCTGTCGATCCTGTTCTTCGGCGGCGAGACGCTGCACTACTTCGCGCTGGCGCTGACCATAGGCATCTGCTTCGGCATCTATTCGTCGGTGCTGGTGATGGCGCCGCTGGTGATGTGGCTGGGCGTCTCCCGCGAGGACCTGGTCAAGGTCGAGCGCAAGGGTGACGGCGCCGGGGGCGAGAAGATCCTTCCTTGATCAGCCGTACGCGTATATTCGGAGGACCGCCGGTTTGAACGCGCCGCGGCCCGGCAATGTCGTGCGTGACCGCGCTCGGACCGTTCCGCCATGCTGACGACGTTCTTCTACAGTCTGTTCGCGCTGGACCAGTCGGTGGCGGATCTCGCCGTGCAGTACGGCCACTGGCTCTACGTCCTGCTCTTCCTGATCATCTTTGCCGAGACGGGGCTCGTCGTCCTTCCGTTCCTGCCCGGGGACTCCATACTTTTCATCGCCGGCACGGTCATCGCGACCGCCGATCTCAACGTCCACGTGCTCGTCGTCGTGCTGATCGCCGCCGCCATCCTCGGCGACACGGTGAACTACTCCATCGGGCACTACATCGGCCCGCGCGTCTTCGACAAGCCCGATTCCCGCTGGTTCAGGCAGGACCACCTGCGCCGCACGCAGGCCTTCTACGACAAGTACGGCGGCGTCACGATCATCATCGGGCGCTTCGTTCCGATCATCCGCACCTTCGCGCCGTTCCTCGCCGGCGTCGCCGGCATGCGCTATCGCAGGTTCCTCTCGTTCAACATCATCGGCGCGGTGGCCTGGATCGTGTCGCTCGTCTACTCGGGGTACCTGTTCGGCAACATTCCCTGGGTCAAGCGCAACCTTACCTTCATCGTCATGGCGATCGTCGTCGTCTCGCTCATTCCGGCGGCCAGCGCTTTCATCCAGGAACGCCGGCGCCGCGCGCGCGGCGAGCCGGATCACTGACCGCTTCCGTCGCGCCGGCAGGGGCTCCCTGATGCCGGCATCGCTGCCGGTCGCCGGACGGGACGTGTTCCCAGCGGCGCCGCCGGATCGTGGCGTGTCGCCGAACTTCGACCGCGCCCTGCCCGCCCCGAATCGCTTGCGTCAGCGCCGCTTTGAGCCGATATTGCGCGGGCGTCCCGAATTGGAACAGAATGTCCAGTACAGCGTGCGAAGCCCGGTACGGGGCGGGCGGGGCGCGTCCGCGGCGGTGCCGCGTCGGTCCAATTCAACTGGGGAACACGATGAACAAGTCTCTGCTTGCCGGTACGATGCTGGCCCTCCTGCTGACCGCCTGCGCGGCCGGAAGAATCGGAGAGTCCGGGTTTTCCACGTTTCTGGTCTCCACACCTCACCCGAAGCTTGCCCAATGTGTTCATTACAAGCGACTCCAGGATCGTCGTTGACCAGGAACCCATTCGCATCGGGAAGGATGACGGCGTAACGATCGTCTGGGCACTGCCTTCGGCGCTCGCCCTACACGTTCGCCGATGAGATTGGCATCGAATTGAAAAGAAACCCAACCCAGCCAGATGCGTCAAGGTCGGCACGGGCAAGACCTACCGATGTACATTCGGGGCCGTCAGCGCCGAAGACGCAAAGGCACCGACTACAAGTACACCATTCGGGTCCGCGAGGGCGAGAATGAACTGTTGAAGCCCTGGACCCGACCATTGTCCGGAACTAGCGCGACGCGAGCGTTCGTCCGTCTCGTGGAGTCCAAGGCGGACCGCGCTGTCCAGTCGGCCGGGCCTCGCTTCCGGTCTGCCCGGCGATTGGTCGCGCAAACTCAAGGCGTCCTACTGGGCCGCATACGCGCGACCGGTGCGAACGGCGCACATGCGCGTGATGCGGCATCGTCGCGATTACCTCGGGCGCGCGACGGCGGTCGTGGCGTTCACGTTCTCGTAATTCAAGAGATCCGCGATCAGCGAGACCCAGCCCCACTGCCGCCCATCGCCTCCGAAGGCGAGGGCGTGGCCGACGCGCTTCGCTGCCGAGAACGCCTCCTCGCCGCGCGCGTTCCGTGCTTTCGCCACCAGCGGCGCCAGAAACGCCTCGTCGGCCGGATCGCGCTGCAGTCCCGTCCGCATCGCCTGGGCCTCCGCGGCGCCAAAGAAGAGCGCGGCCGCTCCCAGTCCTCGCACATGCTGCGAGTCCGGCCGACACCTCGAGCACGCTCTGGCCGGCAGACCGTGAGTCGATGGCTCCGGCGATCGCATGCACTTCGATCAGCATTGCCCGCGCCCGCTCGGCGAACCCGCGGCCGATCGAGACCATGGCGAGATTGAGCAGGCCCACCGCGATGTCCTGGGGATCATCCAACTCGCGCGCGAGCTGCCAGGACCTCTTCGTACAGCGGTTCCGCCGTGTCGAGCTTGCCCTCCACCCGATGGAGCTGCGCCAGCGCAGTGATCGTCGCGGCGAGATCCCGCTTGTTGCCCAGTTCGCGCGCCAGGGCAAGCGCCTCCTCCAGATGCGCCCGCGCGCCCGCGAGATCGCCCTTGGCCGACGAACGCCATGCCCAAGCGCCTCGAGCATCCCCGCGATCCGCCCCTTGTCGCCGATCTCCCGGGCGATCGCCAGGGCTTCGTCGAGATACCCGCGCGCCTCTCCGTAGCGGCCCATGTAGAAGCCGAACTGGCCGGCGCAGTGCAGCGCGCGGCAGCGGGCGAGGCTGCGCTCGCCGCGCGCCCGGTCGCGCGAGCGCCTCCACGGTCATCCGATGTCCCAGCGCCAGAAGGCCGCGGTAGATCATGTAGAGCTTCACCGAACAGACCAGCCGCAATCCGAGTTCCGCCGCCGCCGTCGGCCCGGTCGCACCACGCATGCGCCGAGAGCAGATTCTCCCGCTCCCGAGTCGAGCCGCGCGAGCCACGCGCCCTGCTCGGGCCCGACGAGTTCCGGGCTCGCCGCCTCGGCGAGCGCCAGATAGAACGCGAGATGCCGCGTTCGGACCCGGTCACCGTCGCCCGCGTCATCCAGCCGTTCCTGCGCATAGTGGCGCACCGTATCGAGCAGCCGGTAGCGATTGCCTCCGGCTTCGAGCGCGACCAGCGATTTCTCCACCAGCCGGGTCAGCAGGTCGAGCACGTCGCCTTCCGCGACGCCGTCCCCCGAGCACACGGCTTCGGCCGCCTCGAGCGTCCAGCCGCCGGCGAACACCGCGAGCCGCCGGAACAGCACCCGCTCGCCGCTCCGCGAGCAGGTCGTGGCTCCAGTCGATCAGGGCGCGCAGGGTCTGCTGGCGCGGCAAGGCGGTCCGGTCGCCGCCCGCCAGCAGGCGGAACGAGTCGCGAAGACGCGCGGCGATCGCCTCCACCGACAGCGCCCGCACGCGCGCAGCGGCGAGTTCGATCGCCAGCGGGATGCCGTCGAGTCGGGAACAGATGTCCGCCACCGCGGCGGAATTCTCGCGGGTTACCTGGAACGCCGGCTGAGCGGCACGCGCACGATCGGTGAACAGGCGCACCGCCTCGTATTGCGCCATCGCGTCCGGCGCCACCGACAGCTGCGGGTCCGGCGCCGAGAGCGCCGGCACCGGGTAGCAGGTCTCGCCCGCCACATTCAGGAATTCGCGACTCGACGCCAGCAGCTTCAGCCGCGGGCCCGATTGCAGCAGCTGGCCGGCAAGTTCGGCGCAGGACTGCGCCAGATGTTCGCAGTTGTCCAGAATGAGAAGCAGCTGCCGCTCCTTCACGCAATTCATCAGCGCCTCGGACACCGGGCGCCCGGCTTCTTCCCTCACGCCGAGCACCGACGCGACCGCCTGCGGCACCAGCCGCGCGTCCGACAGCGGCGCCAGGTCGACGAACCACACGCCGTCCGGAAACTGGTCGATGACGCCGGCCGCCACCTGCAGCGACAGCCGGGTCTTGCCGATGCCCCCCGGTCCCACCAGCGTCAGAAGCCGGGTGCCCGAGAGCATCCGCTCGACCTCCGCGCACTGGTGCTCGCGACCGATGAACGACGTGAGCTGGCGCGGCAGATTGTTGGGTACGGACTCGAGCGAGCGCAGCGCCGGGAAATTCGTGCCGAAGCTGCGGGTGCAGCAGCTGGTGCATCTGCTCGGGCTGCGAGAGGTCGCGAAGCCGGACCGCGCCGAGATCGCGCAGCGACGCCCCCTCGGGCAGGCGTTCGCGGACGAGGTCGGCCACGGCCTGCGAAACCAGTATCTGGCCCCCGTGCGCCGCGCTCATGATCCGCGCCGCGCGGTTGACCGCGCTGCCGAAGAAATCGTTGTCGCGGCCCTCCACGACGCCGGCGTGCAGCCCGCAGCGGACGAGGAGCCGGAGCCCTCCGGTCGCGTCCGGATCGGCGAGCATCTTCTGCAATTCGACGGTGGCGCCGATCGCGTCCGCCGGGTCGTCGAAGGCCGCGTGCACGCCGTCGCCCGACATCTTGACGATCGTTCCCCGGTGACCCGTGACGGCTTCGCGCGCCAGCGCATCGTGCCGCGCAAGAGCGACCGACATCTTCCGGGGCTCCTCCTCCCAGAGGCGCGTGCTTCCCTCGATGTCACTGAAGAGAAAGGTGACGACGCCGGCAGGATGCGCGGTCATGGAACCCGGTGGAATCGTGGCGGTGCCGCCTCGACGTTCAGACCCGCTTCGCCAGCTCGCCGGCCTTGCCGACGTAGCTTGCCGGCGTAAGCGCCATCAGGCGCGCCTTGGCGTCCGCGGGAATCGCGAGTCCCTCGATGAACGCGTGCAGCGTCTCGCGGGTCATCCCGGTCCGGCCGCGCGTCAGCGCCTTCAGCTTCTCGTAAGGGTTCGCCACGCCGTGCCGGCGCATCACCGTCTGGATCGGCTCCGCGAGCACTTCCCAATTGGCGTCGAGATCGGCGGCCATGCGCGCCTCGTCGACCGCGAGCCCGGAAAGACCCCGCTGCAACGACGTCCAGCCCAGCAGCGCGTGACCCAGCGCCACACCCATGTTGCGCAGCACCGTGGAGTCGGTGAGGTCGCGCTGCCAGCGCGAGACGGGCAGCTTTTCCGCCAGGTGCCGCAGCAGCGCGTTGGCGATTCCGAGGTTGCCCTCCGAGTTCTCGAAATCGATCGGGTTGACCTTGTGCGGCATCGTCGAGGATCCGACCTCCCCCTCCCGCACCTTCTGGCGGAAGTAGCCGAGCGAAACATAGCCCCAGATGTCGCGATCGAGGTCGATCAGCACGGTATTCGCACGGGCCACCGCATCGAAGAGTTCGGCCATGTAGTCGTGCGGCTCGATCTGCGTGGTGTAGGGGTTGAACTCCAGGTGCAGTCCGTGGACGACCCTGGCAGCAAGCCGCTCCCAGTCGACCTCGGGGCAGGCCACGACGTGCGCATTGTAGTTGCCGACCGCGCCGTTCATCTTGCCCTTGATCGGCACGTGTCCGATGGCCGCGATCTGGCGCTCGAGGCGCGCGAATACATTGGCCATTTCCTTGCCGAGCGTCGTCGGCGTCGCCGGCTGGCCATGCGTGCGGGCGAGCATCGGCAGCTCGGCGTGCGCATGCGCCAGGCCGCGCAGGCTGGCCGCGATGGCGGACAGCGCGGGAAGCAGGAT
This sequence comes from uncultured beta proteobacterium, assembly GCA_963779445.1. Lineage (GTDB taxonomy): Bacteria > Pseudomonadota > Gammaproteobacteria > Burkholderiales > Casimicrobiaceae > CAIWHR01. Next base: position 263,305 of record CAVZYI010000009.1, on the reverse strand, counting down.
CGCGCGCCGCGCATCGGCGAGCATCAGCCCGTGAGCGAGGTTGTTGATGTCCTCGGAGGTGCACGCAAAATGGATGAATTCGCCGACGCGCAGGATTTCCGGCACGCCGGCAAAGCGCTCCTTGAGCCAGTATTCGACGGCCTTGACGTCGTGATTGGTCGTCTTCTCGATCGCCTTCACGCGTTCGGCGTCGGCGAGGGCGAACGTCGCCGCGGCGGCGTCGAGGGCGGCACGCGCTTCGCCGGTGAACGGCGCGACCTCGGCAATGCCCGGTTCGTCCGAAAGCGCGATCAACCAGGCGATCTCGATCCGTACCCGGGCGCGGATGAGGCCGAACTCGCTGAAATGATCGCGCAGCCCCGCGACCTTCGACGCATAGCGGCCATCGAGAGGCGAGAGGGCGGTGAGGGTGGATTCGGGTGCGGGCATCGATGCCTGGCGCGGAAGCGCGTGTCCGGAAACCCGCGTGAGTTTAACACCGTATGCGGTTCGCGGCCGGGCGGGCGCATGCCGACGGCGTACGCGCGCGGGCGGCGCGCGAATCGGGGATCCGCTGCCGATGCTATACTTTGCGCCCCGTTTTCCGGTCGTCCCGCCCCTTGCTCAAACTGATCGCAACGCCCGCAAGCCCCTACGCCCGCAAAGTCCGGATCGTGCTCGCGGAAAAGAAGATCGACTATGCGTTCGTCGTTGAATCGCCCTCGGCGCCCGGCAACCGGGTGGCCGAGTTCAATCCGCTGGGCAAGGTCCCCGTCATGGTGCTGGACGACGGGACGCGACTCTTCGATTCGCGAGTGATCGTCGAATACCTCGACACCGTGAGTCCGGTCGGCCGCCTCATTCCGGAGCCGTCGCGGCAGCGCATCGCGGTGAAGCGCTGGGAAGCGCTCGCCGACGGCCTTTGCGACGCCGCCGTGGCCATCGTCGTCGAAAACCGGCGCCCGCTGCGGCAGCAGAGCCGGAAGTGGGTCGATCACCAGCAGCAGAAGATCACGGCGGCGTTGCAGGCGTTCGCGAGCGACCTGGGCGACGCCGCCTGGTGCAGCGGCGACGCCTACACGCTGGCCGACATCGCGGCGGGCGCCGCGCTGGGCTACCTCGACCTGCGGCAGCCGGAATTCGACTGGCGCGCGCCGCACCCGAATCTCGCGCGGCTGGCCGACAAGCTCGCGAAGCGCGCGTCGTTTGCGGAAACGATGCCCCCCGCGGCGTGACTCCGGCCGCCTCTCCGGGTGGCCGGCGCGATCGCGAAAAGGCGAACGGCTGCCCCGGGTCCGGTTTTTTCAGATGTGCGTCGCCCGAGTCGGGCCATCGGCGCGCAACATGCAACGAAGTGCAATCGAGAAGGGAATGGAAATACAGAGTGGATGGATGGCAAGGCGGTGGCTGGCGGCCGGCGCGCTGGCAATCGTGACGACGCTGGCTGCCTGCGGTTCCGGCGGCTACCAGCGGGGAATATTCACCGGCTATGTCGTCGATTCGACGGAGGAGGAAATCACCGGAAAGATCGGCAGGCCCGATCAGGTCGACAACAAGGATCCGAATGCGCCGCGTTGGATCTGCATCAAGAAGACCTTCGATCCGGACAACATGAACAAGACCGACGAGAAGACCATCATCGTCATGAAGAAGGATCCGGCGACCGGCAAGCTGAAGGGCGCCGAAGTGCTCTTCCTCTAGCAGCCGGCGCCAGGCGCCGCGCGGCAGGCAGGAAGGAAAAAGGCCCGCATCGCTGCGGGCCTTTTTCACTGGCGGTCGCGCGCCGGCTCAGGTCGCGACGCTCACCACGGTGTCGCCGGTGAGATTCGGATAGCGGACATGTTCGACCAGGTCCTGCGTATCCTTTGCGGGCGCCGGGGTGAGCAGGCTGACGACGATGATCACCACGAAACCGAGGGGTACGCCCCACAGTCCGGCCGAGATCGCCTGGATGCCCCACCAGGTGTTGTCGGCGATGGAACTCGTCACGCCGAACACCCCGCGCAGCCACGGCTGCGTGGTCGCCATGTAGTAGAACGTGACGCCGAGGCCGGCGATCATGCCCAGCGTCGCTCCCCACTTGTTGGCGCGCTTCCAGAAGATGCCGCAGCACCAGCGCCGGGAAGAACGCCGCCGCCGCGAGCGAGAACGCCGCGGACACCAGGAACAGGATGTCCGCCGGTTTCTGCGCCGCCACCGTCGCCGCGATCAACGCCACCACCAGCAGCAGGATCTTGGAGATCGTCACCCGGCGCGCCGTCGACGCGTTCGGGTCGAGCATCTTGTAGTAGAAGTCGTGCGACAGCGCGTTGGCGATCGTCAGCAGCAGGCCGTCGGCGGTGGACAGCGCCGCGGCCAGCCCGCCCGCCGCGACCAGGCCCGAGATCACGTACGGCAGCCCCGCGATCTCCGGGGTCGCCAGCACGATGATGTCGCCGCCGATCGCGATTTCGGCGAGCTGCACGATGCCGTCCTTGTTGACGTCGATGATCGACAGCAGGCTGGGATCGACCTTCTGCCATGACGCGACCCACTGCGGCAGTTTGGCGAACTCGGTGCCGACCACGAACGTGTAGACGTCGAATTTCGCCAGCACGCCGAGCGCCGGCGCCGTGAAGTACAGCAGGAAGATGAAGAACAGCGACCAGAACACCGACTCCCGCGCCTGGCGCACCGACGGCGTCGTGTAGTAGCGCATCAGGATGTGCGGCAGCGCCGCCGTTCCGACCATCAGGCAGAACACCAGCGCCAGGAAATTGCGGCGCGAGACATCGCGCGCGGCGTCGTCCTTCCCGGGGAACGCTTCGGCATGGCGCAGCGGCGGTCCGGTGCGCGCGGCGAGACCGGCCTCCTTGGTCCATGCCGCCTTGGCGGCGGCAGCGTCGGGCGGGTAGGCGGCGAGCGCCTTCTCCGCGGCCACGATCTGCTCGACCGGCGCGTTGTCGGCCTTGAGCTTTTCGACGCTGGCCGCCAGCTGCTGCTTGCCGGCGTCGTAGGTGCCGGGCAATCCCTTGAGCTTGGCGCTGGCGTCGTCCGCGCGCGCCTTGAAGATGGCGCGGACCTCGAGTTCCTTCGGATCCTTGAGGAACTTCTCCTCCAGTGCCGTGACCTTTTCCAGCTGCTTGCCGTAGACAAGCTGCGGCATCGGGATGCCGGTCTGCTTCACCGACAGCCAGATCACCGGGATCATGTAGGCGACGATCAGGATGATGTACTGCGCCACCTGCGTCCACGTGACCGCGCGCATGCCGCCCAGGAACGAGCAGACCAGGATGCCGCCCAGCCCGAGGAAAATGCCGAGTTCGAACTGGACGCCGGTCAGCCGCGTCGTGATGAGGCCGACGCCGTAGATCTGCGCCACGACGTAGGTGAACGAGCAGAGGATCGCGGCGAGGATGCCGACCGTGCGCGGAATGTGGCCGCCGTAGCGCGCGCCGAGAAAGTCGGGAATCGTGAACTGCCCGAACTTGCGCAGGTAGGGCGCGAGGAACAGCGCGACCAGGCAATAGCCTCCGGTCCAGCCCATGACGAAGGCGAGTCCGCCGAAGCCTGTCAGGTACAGCGTCCCGGCCATGCCGATGAACGACGCGGCGCTCATCCAGTCGGCGCCGGTCGCCATGCCGTTGAACAGCGCCGGAACGCGCCGGCCGGCGACGTAGTACTCGGCGGCGTCCGAGGTGCGGCTCATCACGCCGATGCCGGCGTAGAGGCCGACCGTCGCGAACAGGAACACGTAGCCGATCCACTGCCGCGTGAGCCCCATCTGCTCGGCGATGGCGAGCAGGACCACGAAGACCATGAAGCCGCCGGTGTACCAGGTGTATACCTTCTTCAGCTGGGACTTGAATCCCGCTGCCGGAATCCGACGAGAACATGCCGCCACCCGGGACGGCTTTCGCTTCGATGCCGGCCATTATTCGTCCTCCCCTTCATGCACGTCGTATTCGCGGTCGAGGTTGTTCATGTACCGCGCGTAGTACCAGATGATGACCACGTAGATGATCAGCGATCCCTGCGCCGCCATGTAGAAGGCGAACGGCCAGCCGAAGAAATTGAACGAAAGGTCGCGGGCGAAATAGCCCAGGACGAACGTGACGACGAACCAGACGAAGAGCAGGACGCCCGTGATCGAAAGGTTCTTGCTCCAGTACTCCTTGTGCCGCGCGGTCAACTGCATGCTTGGCTCCTCCTGATGGACGACGACTTGGGACCGTGAACCCGGTTGGGGTCGCAGGCGCCGATTCTCGTGGATCGACTGCCGGCACCGCCCGACGGGAGCCGGGCGGCCAAATTTCGGCGAGTATAGCCGACCCTTCCCGCCGCGCAAGGCCCCGCCTATCCGAACCGGGAATGCTGCGGTGCGGGTTTGCATGCCCGGCACGCGCGATTCGGTCCTACGCGAAAGGTGCGGCGTTCAGACCTGTTTCGCGCTCCAGTTGCCGCGCGACCTTGGGTTCGAATTTCGCGACGTGGTCGAGGATCTTCTGGGTTTCCTCGGGCCGGCCGAGGTCGTGCTGGACCCGCGCCAGCTGGTACCAGCCGTAGGGGCTCATCGGCTGCAGCTTCGTGTTCCGCTTGAGCGGGGCGACCGCCTCCTCCTGGCGGTGCGTCGATATCAGCGACAGCGCGAGGCCGTACAGCGCGCGGTCGTGGTCCGGATTGACCGCCAGCGCCTGGCGAAACGCCGCCATCGCGCCGTCGTGGTCGTCGAGTTCCTGCAGCAGGAAGCCGCGGTTGAACTGCGCCTCGGCGTCGTCGGGCTTCAGTGCCGCCACGCGGTCGAACATCGCCAGCGCATCGCGCTTCCGTCCCTGAAGGGCGTACTGGAAGCCGATCGATGCGAGCGGCAGCACGTCGGTCGGATCGAGGGCGACCATCTTCTGATAGCAGGCTAGCGCCCGTTCGCGCCGCCTGAACAGCACCCACCATGCGGCAGCTGTGGTTGTAGAACCAGCGCAGCAGCGTCTTGGGCATCATCGGCCCCCGCGGCTCTGCAGGCACTGCGCGACTGCGAGGCCATGGCGCGCGCACACGCCGCCGATTTCCAGCGTCACCCACGCATAGCCGACCAGCAGCAGCGACAGCGCCACCAGCGGAAGATGCCGGTCGGCGACGAACCTCGGCGTGATCCAGCGGCAGACCCGGGTGAACGGCAGGCCGACGGTTTCCAGCACGCGGTAGAAGAAATTGGTCTTCGGATCCTGCCCGAACATGCGCGTGAGCACGTTCACGATGCCCTGCCCCGCGAGCGCGAGCAGCGGTATGGCGAGCAGCAGCTGCACGAGGCGCAGCCAGAACAGCGTCGAATCGAGGTCGTTCATGATGGTTGGGTCGGACGCGATGCGCACCGAGTTGCGGCGCCAGGGACGGCGCCGCCGCGATCATAACCCGTCCGCCGGCGTCGATCCGCGGCCATCGGACCGATGGTCGGCCGATTGTCCCCGCGGCGACCCGGTCCGCCGCGAACGACCGCAATCCCGGGTGCCCGAGCCGGGATCGGCGCCGGGGATTTCGCCTGCATCGCAAACCGGCGGCCGCAACGCCGCCGGTTTCAACGGGCCGCGCCGCGTCAGTTCACCTGCTTCAGCTGGTCGAGAATCGCCGGATTCTCGAGCGTCGACACGTCCTGCGTGATCGCCTCGTCCTTGGCGATCGAGCGCAGCAGCCGGCGCATGATCTTGCCGGAACGCGTCTTCGGCAGATTCTCGCCGAAGCGGATGTCCTTCGGCTTGGCGATCGGGCCGATTTCCTTGCCGACCCAGTCGCGCAGCTCCTTCGCGATCCTGTCGGCCTCGGCGCCGCTCGGGCGCGCCTGCTTCAGCACGACGAACGCGCAGACCGCCTCGCCCGTCATGTCGTCGGGACGGCCGACCACGGCCGCCTCGGCGACCAGCGGATTGGCGACCAGCGCCGATTCGATTTCCATCGTGCCCAGGCGGTGGCCGGAGACGTTGAGCACGTCGTCGATGCGGCCCATGATCGTGAAGTAGCCGGTCTCCTTGTCGCGCACCGAGCCGTCGCCGGCGAGGTAGAGCTTGCCGCCGAGCTCCTCCGGGAAATAGGACTTCTGATAGCGATCGGGGTCGCCCCAGATCGTGCGGATCATCGCCGGCCACGGCCGCTTGATCACGAGGATGCCGCCCTGGCCGTTCGCCACGTCATGGCCCGTTTCGTCGACGATCGCGGCCATGATGCCGGGCAGCGGCAGCGTGCAGGAGCCCGGCACCAGCGGCGTGACGCCCGGCAGCGGCGTGATCAGGTGGCCGCCGGTCTCGGTCTGCCACCAGGTGTCGACGATCGGGCAGCGGCCGCCGCCGACCTGATGGTGGTACCACATCCACGCTTCCGGATTGATCGGCTCGCCGACCGTGCCCAGCAGGCGCAGGCTCGACAGGTCGTGATTCGCCGGCGCGGTCTGCGGCGCTGCGCCGGTCGCCTTGATCAGCGAGCGAATCGCGGTCGGCGCCGTGTAGAAGATCGAGACCTTGTGCTTGGCATCATCTTCCAGAAGCGGCCGGCGTCGGGATACGTCGGAACGCCCTCGAACACGACCTCGGTCGCGCCGACGGCCAGCGGGCCGTAGGTGATGTAGGTGTGGCCGGTCACCCAGCCGATGTCGGCCGTGCACCAGAAGACGTCCGTCGGCTTGAAGTCGAACGTCCAGCTTCATCGTCAGCATCGCCCACAGCAGGTAGCCGCCGGTGCTGTGCTGGACGCCCTTCGGCTTGCCGGTCGAGCCCGACGTATAGAGGATGAACAGCGGATGCTCGGCGCCGACCCACTCGGGCTCGCAGGTGTCGGCCTGGCTCGCGACGAGCTCGTGCATCCAGACGTCGCGGGGCGCCGCGAACGGGACGTTGCCGCCGGTGCGCCGGTAGACGACCACGTTGCGGATGCCTTCGCAGCCGCCCATGCGCCAGCGCTTCGTCGACGATCGGCTTGAGCGGCAGGTGCTTGCCGCCGCGCACCTGCTCGTCGGCGGTGATCACGGCCACCGCGCCGGCATCGATGATGCGTTCCTGCAGCGACTTGGCCGAGAAGCCGCCGAAGACCACCGAATGCGTCGCGCCGATGCGCGCGCAGGCCTGCATCGCGACCACGCCCTCGATCGACATCGGCATGTAGATCGAGGACCCGGTCGCCCTTGCGGATGCCCGAGCGATTTCAGGGCGTTGGCGAGGCGGCAGACGCGGTGATACAGCTCGCGATACGTGACCTTCGTGACCGTGCCGTCGTCGGCCTCGAAGATGATCGCGACCTTGTCGGCATTCCCGTTGGCGAGATTGCGGTCGAGGCAGTTGTAGGAAACGTTGAGCTCGCCGTCCTCGAACCACTTGTAGAACGGCGCCTTGGATTCGTCGAGCGTCCGGGTGAACGGCTTGTGCCACTCGATCTCGTCGCGCGCGAGCTTGGCCCAGAAGCCCGGAAAGTCCCGCGCCGCACTGGCGTTGAGCGCGTCGAATTCGGCCTTCTTGATGTTGGCCTGGGCGACGAATTCGCGCGGCGGCTCGAATACGCGACTTTCGTGCGATACCGACTCGATCGTGGACATGCTTCGTTCTCCTCAATGGGGGATGCCGGCCCGCCGCAGCCGGGCCGGCCCGGGACCTGCCAGACGACGCAGTCTAACCAACAGCGCGCACACCGTGCAACGCGCCGGCATTGACCGAGCGCAAGACCCGACGCCGGCGCGAGTCCGCGGCGGCACCGCGCCGGGCCGGCGGCATTGGCGTGCTCCGATCGCCGCGTTTGCAGCGGACGATGATAAACTTGCATGTGTCATCAATGCCTTAGTGCCTTCTCCCGCAAGCCCAGCCCGAATGCAACGGCCAACCGCATTGCCACGCCACGTCGCGGGGCGCGGCCGGAATTCCGGAATCGCCGCCTTGCCGCGGCCCTTCAGCCGAAGGAAGTCGCCGATCGCATCGGGCGACGCCTTTCGCGCAATGGGAGGCTAGCCGCCCGCTTCTGCGTTCATGAACCGGACCGCGCTCCCTCGGGCACCGCGACGTCCGGCCGCCAACTCCGATCAACGACCCATCCATCCGCAGGACGACCATGGCCACCATCCGCCAGGAAGATCTCATCCAGAGCGTCGCCGACGCACTGCAGTTCATTTCGTACTACCACCCGCAGGACTATATCGATGCGCTGGGCGCGGCCTATGCCGCCGAACAGGGGCCTGCGGCCAAGGATGCCATCGCGCAGATCCTGACCAATTCGCGGATGTGCGCCGAGGGGCACCGCCCGATCTGCCAGGACACGGGCATCGTCGTCGCGTTCGTGAAGGTCGGGATGGACGTGCAATGGCAGGGCGCGACGATGTCGATCACCGACATGGTCAACGAAGGCGTGCGCCGCGCCTACATCGATCCCGACAACAAGCTGCGCGCTTCCATCGTCGACGACCCGGCAGGGGCGCGCAGGAACACCCGCGACAACACGCCGGCGGTCGTCCACTTCGACCTCGTGCCCGGCGGCACCGTCGACGTGAGGGTCGCGGCGAAGGGCGGCGGCTCGGAGAACAAGTCGAAGTTCGTGATGCTGAACCCCTCCGACTCGATCGTCGACTGGGTCGTGAAGACCGTGCCGACGATGGGCGCGGGCTGGTGTCCGCCGGGAATGCTCGGCATCGGCATCGGCGGCACCGCGGAAAAGGCGGTCCTGCTGGCCAAGGAAGCGCTGATGGATCCCATCGACATGCACGCGCTCAAGGCCCGCGGCGCAGGGAACGCGACCGAAGCGCTGCGCATCGAGCTCTACGACGCCGTGAACGCGCTGGGCATCGGCGCGCAGGGACTGGGCGGGCTGTCCACCGTGCTCGACGTCAAGATTCTCGACTACCCGACGCACGCGGCATCGAAACCCGTCGGCATGATTCCGAATTGCGCCGCGACCCGGCACGCGCACTTCACGCTCGACGGCAGCGGCGTTGCGCGTCTCGTGCCGCCCGACCTGTCGCGGTGGCCCGACGTGCGCTGGGCGCCATCGGCCGCGTCGAAGCGCGTCCAACTCGACACGCTGACGCCGGCCGAGGTCGCCACCTGGGCGCCGGGAGAGACGCTGCTGCTCAACGGGAAGATGCTCACCGGCCGCGACGCCGCGCACAAGCGCATTCAGGACATGCTCGCCAAAGGCGAACCGCTGCCGGTCGATTTTCGCAACCGGGTGATCTATTACGTCGGCCCGGTGGATCCGGTCCGCGACGAGGTCGTCGGACCCGCGGGTCCGACCACCGCGACGCGGATGGACAAGTTCACCGACATGATGCTGGCGAAGACCGGGCTGATCGCGATGGTCGGCAAGGCCGAGCGCGGGCCGATCGCCATCGAGGCGATCAGAAAGCACAAGGCGGCCTACCTGATGGCCGTCGGCGGCGCCGCGTACCTCGTCTCGAAGGCGATCCGGAGCTCGCGGGTCGTCGCTTTCGGCGATCTCGGCATGGAGGCCATCTACGAGTTCGACGTTGCCGACATGCCCGTCACCGTCGCCGTCGATGCCAACGGCACGTCGGTCCACGAGACGGGACCGCGGGAGTGGCAGCAACGGATCGCCGGCATCCCGGTCACCGCCTGACCCTCGCGCGCGGCGGCTCGGGGCCACGGATTTCCTGCCGGGATTCCCTGCAGCCCGCGGCGGCGGCAGCGGGATGCGGCGAGCTGGTGCACCCGGGGAATTCGCGGCCAGCGGCAGCGCCCGCACGACTCGCGCGGCGGCTCGGGCGGCACGCATGACTCGCCTGTTTGCTCCACGCGTTAACGGCACCGCGCATCGCTTGGACGCGATCGACGCCGAAACGCACGCCGCCGCGCGGCGGGAAGTCCCGGACCTGCCGTTCGATCGGGGCGCCACGCCACGCGCCGGAGGGTCGCTGTCCGATCCGCCGAATGGCACGGTGTATGCTTACGCGTTTCTCACTTCGATCGTCTCAGAGGGTACGACCGAAGGACCGCACAGGCTGCGCCGGGCCGCAGGCGCAACCCGGCGGTCGTGGCGAAACTCCGTTGCTCGAGGCCATGGTGACGATCACCGGTAAGCTGACGCGGGCGGCCAATGCCGACCCGGCGATGTACGCATGCGCGCTGCGCAGGTCGCCGGTCGAGATGCGCCGACATGCCGGAGTCGCGCCCGCGGTTCGGCGACCGGAAATTCCGGGGCGCCCGATGAAACGCCTGCGCCGGCATCTGTCGCCCCTCGCGACGGACACGATATCGCCGCTCAACCTGCCGCCGGTGCGGATGGGGCTGCTGACGAAGCTCAACCTGCTCACGGTCGGACTCATCTTTCTGACCGCGGTCGCGACGACCGGCTACTACCTCTGGCAGCAGTGGCGCCACGAGGAATTCGAGTTGCGCGCGCATGGCGCGACCGTGATCCGGATGCTGGTCGAACTTTCGGAATACGGCCTCTACACGACCGACAGTGCGTACCTGGAGACGGTCCTCGACGCACTCGACACCGAATCCGACATCGCCTACGTTTCCGCGGTCGATGCCAGGCGCAAACCGATCGCCGAGCGTCGCTTCGTCGACGCCCTGCGCAACGTCGACCTTCCCGCGCTCGACGGAGGCACGGAGCTTCCGTCGCTCGGCACATTCCATTGTCATCGAACGGGCGATTCGCGGGGGCACGGTACGTCGAGCTGATCGCGCCGGTGGGCACTCGGCAAGCTCGGCCCCGGGATGGGAGGCGCCGAAGCGCGGGGCGAGGCTTCGACCGCGGCTCTGCCCGGGCACTTCGCTCCGGCGTCGCGTCCGCCCCGATCGGCTACCTGCGGCTGGGCATGACCTTCGAAGTCATGGAGGAGCAATTTCGCAAGACGCTCATCGCCGCGCTGACCGTCATCGGGGCCGTCGTCATGCTCGCGATCGGCGCCACCCTGCTGCTCACCCGCCGCCTCGTGGCGCCGATGCGGCGGCTGATGCGCGCGGCTCGCGCGGTGGGTTCGGGCAAGCTCGACGTCTACGTCCCGGCGAACTCGTCGGACGAGCTCGGACTCCTCACGCATACCTTCAACCACATGACCCAGCGGCTCTCCGAGTCGCAGGCCGAGGTCGCGACCTACCAGCGCACGCTGGAGGACAAGGTCGCGCAGCGGACCAAGGAACTCGAGATCGCGACGGCGCACGCCTACAAGCTCGCGCAGCACGACATACTCACCGGACTGCCCAACCGTTCGCTGCTGAACCAGCGGCTGAAGCAGATGCTGGCGCAGGCGCAGCGCGACGGCACGCACGTCGCCTGCCTGTTCCTCGACTTCGACCATTTCAAGCGGATCAACGACACGCTGGGCCACGACAACGGCGACCGCCTGCTGCAGGCGGTCGCGCAGAGGCTGACCAGCGCCGTGCGCGAATCCGACACCGTCGCGCGCCTGGGCGGCGACGAGTTCGTGCTGATCCTTCCCGGGCTCGATCCGGCGCACGCCACGTTCGAGACGATGGCCGTGCTGGCACGCGTCCGCGAATCCTTCCTCGCGCCGTTCCGGCTTTCGGACCAGACGCCCACGCTCACGTGCTCGATCGGCGTGTCGATGTATCCGCTCGACGCCAGCGACCCCGTCAGCCTGATCAAGCAGGCCGACACCGCGATGTACGCGTCCAAGGAGGCCGGCCGCAACGCCTACCGCTTCTACACCGCCGACATGAACGCGCGCGTCCAGCTGCGCCTGCAGCTCGAGACCGACATGCGGCGCGGCCTCATGGACGACGAGTTCTTCCTCGTCTACCAGCCGCAGATCGACATGCAATCCGGACGCGCGGTGGGCGTCGAGGCGCTGCTGCGCTGGCGCGATCCGGAGCGCGGCGTCATCGCGCCCAACGAATTCATCCCGATCGCCGAGGAATCCGGAATGATCCAGGCGCTCGGCGCGCGGGTGCTGCGCGATTCCTGCCGTCAGGTCGTTGCCTGGCATCGGCTGGGAATGATGCTGCGCCTGTCGGTCAACCTTTCCGTGCAGCAGCTGCAGCACGACAGCTGGCTCGGCATCGTCGACGAGGCGCTGGCGGCCAGCGGCCTGCCCGGCGCATTACCTCGACCTCGAGATCACCGAGAGCGTGATCATCACGCATCCGGAAAAGGCGGTGGCGACGCTGGTCAAGCTGAAGCAGCGCGGCGTCTCGATCACCGTCGACGATTTCGGCACCGGCTATTCGAGCCTGTCCTACCTTGCGCGGCTGCCGATCCAGGCGGTCAAGGTCGACCAGCGATTCGTGCACGGACTCGAGCAGAACCGCAACGACGAGGCGATCACCCAGGCCATCATCGCGCTGTCGCATTCGCTCGGCTTGCGCGTCATCGCCGAGGGCGTCGAGACCGCCGCGCAGTTCGATTTCCTGAAGAATCACGGCTGCGAGGAAGCGCAGGGCTTCCTGATCTCCCGTCCGCTCGAGGAACCCGCGCTGCGCAGCTGGTGGCAGATGCAGGCCGAGGAGAACCGCATCGTCGGCCGGCAGAGCGACATGTGGCAGGCGGACGGCGTGACCCGCTACGCCACCAGATCGTCCCTGCGAATCGACGTCGCGCAGAATGCCCGGGATCGTCGACGTCGATGCGCGCGATGCGGTCGCGGTGCGCGGCGACCACCGCCCGCGCGCCTTCGTCGCCGGTGAGCGCCGCCAGCGCGGCGTAGCAGGGCTTCCCGAACCCGACCGGATGTCCGCGCTCGCCGCCGTGAAACGGCGCGGCGACCGGCGCGCCGCCCGCGACCGCCGCCGCGACGCGCGCGATCGTCGCCGGCAGGATCCACGGCATGTCGGCGAGCGCGACCAGCCAGCCGTCCGCGTCGGGCGCCGACCGGACCCCGCAGGCGAGGCTGGCGCCCATGCCGTCGTCGGCGTTGGCGCAGCGCACGACGCGCGCGCCTGCGGCCCCGAGCGCCGCGGCGAGCGCGGCGTCGTCGGGCCGCACGACGGCGATCACCTGCGGAACCGCGGCGAGCAGATGCCGGCATGCGGCGGTACCCGATGCGTTCGCCGCCCGGCAGGATGGCCAGCAGCTTGTCGCCGCCGAAGCGCCGGCTGCGCCCGCCGGCGAGGAGAATGCCGACGACGCGTGGGTCAGGCATGGCGGCCCGATCGACCCGGGAGCGGGCAGCGCGGCGGTCATCCCCGCGCCATGGCCGGCGCCCGCCCGGCGCGATCGAGCGCCGGCGCAGTCCACCGCGCCGGACGCGCGGAACGACGCCCCGATCCGCTCCACCGCGCCGCGCGCCGGCTCCCGAACATCTCGGCGGTGCGCGTCACTCGGGCAGCAGCCGAAACTTGCCGTCCCTCACGGTGACGAGCACGCGCGCGCGCTCGTCCATGCCGTTGTGGTTGGTGGGCGACATGTTGAACACGCCCTGGCAGCCGACGATTTCGCGCTCGGCTTCGATCGCGTCGCGCAGCGCCGCGCGGAACGCCTCGGTGCCCGGCTTCGCCTGCCTTCAGCGCGACGGGAATCGCGCGCTCCAGGATGATGCCGGCATCCCAGGTGTTGGCGCCGAACGTCGCCGGGCTTCTGGCCGAACTGCTTCGCGTAGGCCGCGATGTAGTCCTGCGCGACCTTCTTGATCGGGTTCGCAGTCGCTGATCTCGTCGATCACCAGCATCGGCCCCGCGGCGAGCACCGTGCCTTCGACCTTCTCCTTGCCGAGGCGGATGAAATCGTCGGTCGCGACACCGTGCGTCTGGTAGATCACGCCCTTGTAGCCCTGGTCGCGCAGCGTCGAGCTGCGGCAGCACGCCGGGGCGCGCCGACGCCGGCGACCAGCACCGCGTCGGGCTTGGCGGCGATCAGCTTCAGCGCCTGCCCGGTGACGCTGGGATCGGTGCGCAGGTAGTACTCGGTGGCGACGACGCGGATGCCGGCCGCCTGCCGGCCATCGGCGTGAAGACCCTGTGCCAGTTCTCGCCGTAGGGATCCTTGAAGCCGATGAAGCCGAGCGTCTTCACGCCGGTCTTGCACCATGTGCTTGACCAGCGCCGCGGCGATCAGGTCGTCGTTCTGCGTCGTCTTGAACACCCAGCGCTTCTTCGCGTCCAGCGGCTCGACGACGCTCGACGTGCCGACCGTGGCCATCAGCGGCACCTTGGCCTCGGCGATGAAGTCGAGGATCGCCAGCGCGTTCGGCGTGGTCGACGGGCCGATCAGCGCGTCGATGTTGTGCTCCTGCACCAGCTTCTTGGCGTTCTGCACGGCGCGCGTCGTGTCGCCGCCGTCGTCGTAGCTGGATGTACTCGATCGTCACGTCGCCGATCTTCTTCGGCAGCAGCGTCGCCGGTGTTCTTCTGCGGAATGCCGATGGCCGTCGTCGGTCCGGTGGCCGACACCATCAGGCCGATCTTGACCTGGGCGCCGGCGGCGAACGGCAGCGAAAGCGCACGCGAGGAGCAGGGCGAGGCGCGCGAGCACGGAAGTTCCTGAGGCCATCGTCCGGTTCGGATGCGACGGATGACAGCATAGCGCATCCGCGCGGAGCTTCCGGACCGCCGGAACGTCCGGACGCGGAGCCCGATCACGGGCGCGAAGAACTCGCGCACCTTGTCCATGAAGGACTTGGCGCGCGGATTGTGCGCGCCGGGGTCCTTGTCGTTGATCGCCTCGAACTCGCGCAGCAGTTCCTTCTGGCGCGCCGTGAGCTTGACCGGCGTCTCGATCGCGACGTGGCAGAAGAGATCGCCGTAGCTGCGCGCCGCGCACCTGCTTGATGCCCTTGCCGCGCAGGCGGAACACCTGGCCCGTCTGCGTCTCCGCCGGGATCTTGATCTTGGCGTGGCCGTCGAGCGTCGGAATCTCGATCTCGCCGCCCAGCGCCGCGGTCGCGAAGCTGATCGGCATCTCGCAATGCAGGTCGGCGCCTTCGCGCTGGAACACCGGATGCGGCTTCAGGTTGACGACGACGTAGAGGTCGCCCGGCGGGCCGCCGTTCATCCCGGCCTCGCCTTCGCCGGTCAGACGGATGCGGTCGTCCTGGTCGACGCCCGCGGGAATCTTCACCGACAGCGTCTTGTGCTTCTTGACGCGGCCCGCGCCGTGGCAGGTCGCGCAGGGCTCGGGGATCACCTTGCCGGTGCCGTGGCACGTCGGGCAGGTCTGCTGGATCGAGAAGAAGCCCTGCGACACGCGCACCTCGCCGCGCCCGTGGCAGGTCGGGCAGTGCTTGGGCTGCGTCCCGGGCTTGGCGCCGCTGCCGTGGCAGGTCTCGCATTCCTCCATCGCCGGAATGCGGATCTTGGCCTCGGTGCCGCGCGCGGCTTCCTCGAGCGTCAGTTCGAGGTTGTAGCGCAGATCGGCGCCGCGATAGACGCCGCTGCCGCGGCCGCCGCGCTGCGCGCCGAAGATCTCGCCGAAGATGTCGCCGAACGCGTCCGAGAAGCCGCCGAAGCCTTCGGGCCCGCCGCCGAAACCGCGGCGCCGGCGCCGGCGCCGAAGCCCGCCGAAGGGTCGACCCCGGCGTGCCCGAACTGGTCGTAGGCCGCGCGCTTCTTGGCGTCGGAGAGCATCTCGTAGGCTTCCTTCGCCTCCTTGAATTTCTCCTCGGCGCCCTTGTCGTCCGGAGCGCGGTCCGGATGATGCTTCATCGCGAGCTTCCGGTAGGCCTTCTTGATGTCCTCGTCGGAGGCGTCGCGGTTGACGCCCAGCACCGTGTAGTAGTCGCGTTTTGCCATGGATCCTCTGCCTGCGGCCTTCACTCGTGGGCGATCGTCCGCCCGATTTCACTCAACGCGAACGGCCGGGTTGGGCGGCGCGCAGGGCGCCGCTCGGCCCGGCCGGATGTTCCGCCGCGCCCGTCGACGCGCTCGCGGCGGCATCGCTGCCCGCCGCGCAGCGCGGGACGGCGACGGCCTTACTTCCGGTCCTTCACTTCCGTGTACTCGGCATCGACGACCTTCTCGTCCTTGCCGTCGCCGCCCTGCGGCATCCCGCCGACGCCGCCCGCGGCCGCCTCGGCCGCTTCCTGCGCCTGCGCGTACATCATCTCGCCCAGCTTCTGCGCGGCCGCCGAGCAGCTCGCTCGCCTTGGCCTCGAGCGCGTCCTTGGCCGCGTCCTTCTGCTTCAGCAGCTCCTCGGCGTCCTTGCACGCGGCCTCGATCTTCGCCTTGTCGTCGGCGCCGACCTTGTCGCCGTATTCCGTCGAGCGACTTCCTCACGCTGTGCACCAGCGTGTCGAGCGCGTTGCGCGCCTGCACGACCTCGAGCTGCTTGCTGGTCGTCCTCGGCATGCTCCTCGGCGTCCTTCACCATCTTCTGGATCTCGGCTTCGGACAGGCCCGAGCTCGCCTTGATCTTGATCGTGTTCTCCTTGCCGGTCGCCTTGTCCTTGGCCGACACGTGCAGGATGCCGTTGGCGTCGATGTCGAACGTGACCTCGATCTGCGGCATGCCGCGCGGCGACGGCGGAATGCCTTCGAGGTTGAACTGGCCGAGGCTCTTGTTGCCGGTCGCCACGTCGCGCTCGCCCTGCAGCACGTGGATCGTCACCGCCGACTGGTTGTCGTCGGCGGTCGAGAACACCTGCTGCGCCTTGGTCGGGATCGTCGTGTTCTTCTGGATGAGCTTGGTCATCACGCCGCCCAGCGTCTCGATACCCAGCGACAGCGGGGTCACGTCGAGCAGCAGCACGTCCTTGACGTCGCCCTTCAGCACGCCGCCCTGGATCGCCGCCCCGACGGCGACCGCCTCGTCCGGGTTCACGTCCTTGCGCGGCTCCTTGCCGAAGAACTCCTTGACCTTGTCCTGCACCTTCGGCATGCGCGTCATGCCGCCGACGAGAATCACGTCGCCGATGTCGGACAGCTTGACGCCGGCGTCCTTGATCGCGATGCGGCACGGCTCGATCGTGCGCTCGATCAGGTCCTCGACCAGCGACTCGAACTTGGCGCGCGTGATCTTGATCGACAGGTGCTTCGGCCCGCTGGTCCGCCGTGATGTACGGCAGATTGATCTCGGTCTGCTGCGACGACGACAGCTCGATCTTCGCCTTCTCGGCGGACTCCTTGAGGCGCTGCAGCGCGAGCACGTCGTTCTTGAGATCGACGCCCTGGTCCTTCTTGAACTCGGTGACGACGTAGTCGATGACGCGCTGGTCGAAATCCTCGCCGCCGAGGAACGTGTCGCCGTTGGTGGAAAGCACCTCGAACTGGTGCTCGCCTTCGATCTCGGCGATTTCGATGATCGAGATGTCGAACGTGCCGCCGCCGAGGTCGTAGACCGCGATCTTGCGGTCGCCTTCCTTCTTGTCCATGCCGAACGCGAGCGCGGCCGCGGTCGGCTCGTTGATGATCCGCTTGACGTCGAGCCCGGCGATGCGGCCGGCGTCCTTGGTCGCCTGCCGCTGCGAGTCGTTGAAGTACGCCGGGACCGTGATCACGGCCTCGGTGACTTCCTCGCCGAGGTAGTCCTCGGCGGTCTTCTTCATCTTGCGCAGCACTTCGGCGGACACCTGCGACGGCGCGATCTTCTTGCCGCGGACCTCGACCCAGGCGTCGCCGTTGTCGTGCTTGACGATCCGGTACGGCATGAGGTCGATGTCCTTCTGCACTTCCTTTTCCTCGAAGCGCCGGCCGATCAGCCGCTTGACCGCGAACAGCGTGTTCTTGGCGTTGGTGACCGCCTGCCGCTTCGCCGGCGCGCCGACGAGGATCTCGCCGTCTTCCTGGTACGCGACGACCGAAGGCGTCGTGCGGGCGCCCTCCGAGTTCTCGATGACCTTCGGCTGCCCGCCTTCCATGATGGCGACGCAGCTGTTGGTGGTGCCGAGGTCGATGCCGATGATCTTGCCCATGTCCGTTTCCTTGAGGTCGATAGTTCGAACCGCCGCGGTGCAGGGTGGCAGGCAGGCGCCGGCAGAGGTGCCGGACTTCCCGCGCGCCCGTGCCCTGGCGGTCTAAGCCGTTTCAATCAACATGGTGCCGCGTACGGGCATCGTCAAGCCTTGTCGCCGCCGTCGGAAGCTTCGTTCGCCCTGGCCACCGCCACCAGCGCCGGGCGCAGCACCCGGTCGTTGAGCAGGTAGCCCTTCTGGAAGACCTGGACGACGGTGTTCGGCGCCTGTGCGCTTTCGATCATCGTCATCGCCTGATGCTGGTGCGGATCGAACTTCGCGCCGGCCGGATCGATTTCCGTGATCTGCGCCTTGTCGAAGGCCGCCGCCAGCTGCTTCAGCGTCAGCACGACGCCGGCGCGCAGCGCCTCGGGCGACGCCCTGTCCGCGGCAAGCGTCGACTCGAGCGAGTCCTTGACCGGGAGCAGCTCCTCGGCGAAGTTCTCGATCGCGTACTTGTGGGCGCGCGCCACGTCGAGCGCGCCCTGGCGGCGAATGTTCTCGACGTCGGCGCGCGCCCGCAGCCACGCGTCCTTGAGTTCCACCGCCTCGTCCTCGGCCTTGCGCAGCAACTGACCGATGTCGGGCGCGGGATCGGCCGGCGCGAGATCGGGAACGACCTCGGCGGCGCGCGCATCGCCGACGATGGGCGGGCTTGGCTCCGCCGCCGCCGCGGCGGCGTCGGAATTCCGATGGGTTGTCATCGCGGCTCCTGAACGGACGTTTTCGCGCTCTTGTTGGCGCCCATACCCACTATGGGGGCATTACGGAGCGATTCAACCATGTGCCGGTCTCGCGCACGCATCCGGGCGCGCGTCGCGTTAGTACGAATAAACAACAGGTTACGACACTGCCGGCGAATCGGCCCGACGTCCGGCCGGCACCCGGTGGCGAGGCGGCGGGCGGCGTGTGATCGGGATGAGGACCGCGTCCGCACCGTCGCCCTGCCCCGGACCGCGCAGCCCGGCGCGCTACTGGCTGGCGCCCAGCGCCTTGGCGCGCAGGCGCGTCATCTCGCGGCCCTGCGCATCCGGCGGTTCGGCGAGCCAGCCCTGCAGGTTGCGCTGGACGAGATCGGCAAGCGCCGCGATCCACATCGGATGCTCGTTGAGGCACGGAATGGCGTGGAATTCCTTGCCGCCCGCCTGCAGGAACGACTGCCTGCCCTCGATGCCGATCTCCTCCAGCGTCTCGAGGCAGTCGGCGACGAAGCCGGGGCAAAAGACGTCGACGCGCCCCTTGCCCTGCCTGGCCGAGCGCGACAAGCATCTCGGCCGTGTACGGCTTCAGCCACTCGGCCTTGCCGAAGCGCGACTGGAAGGTCATCGCCGAGTGCTTGGAATCCAGCCCCAGCTCGGCGACCAGCAGCCGTGCCGTCTTGTGGCAATGGCAATGGTAGGGGTCGCCCAGGTCGAGCGAGCGGCGGGGCAGGCCGTGGAAACTCAGCACCAGCTTGTCGGGCCGGCCGTGCCTCGTCCAGTAATCGTTGACGTTCTGCGCCAGCGCCTTGATGTAGGCCGGCTCGTCGTGAAAGCAGTCGATCGCCCGCAGCGCGGGCATGCGGCGCGACCTTTGCGTGTAGGCGTAGACGGCGTCCATGGCCGACGCCGTGGTGCTCGCGGCGTACTGCGGATAGAGCGGCACGACGAGGATGCGGTCGCAGCCGGCGGCCTTGAGCTTGTCCATCCCGTGGGCGACGTCCGGGATTGCCGTAGCGCATCGCGAGCTCGACCGGGACAAGATCGGACGGCAGCCCCATGGCCTTCAGCCGCTGCCCGAGCAGTCCCAGCAGCAGCGTCCTCTGCTTGACGCTGTGGACCAGCAGCGGCGAGCCGTCCTTGCTCCAGATCATCGCGTACTTCTGCGCCGACTGCGACGGGCGGCTGCGCAGGATCCAGCCGTGCAGGATGGGCAGCCAGACCGCGCGCGGAATCTCGACCACGCGCGGATCCGCCAGGAACTCGGCGAGGTACCGGCGCACGGCCGGCGCCGTCGGCGCGTCGGGCGTGCCCAGGTTGACGAGCAGCACGCCGACCTTCGACGCGCGATCGTGCGCGAAGCGAGGTTCGGGGCGGAAAGGGGGCAGCATGGTTGCGGAGTGGGTGGCTGGCGGATTCCGGTTCGCGAGCGCCGGATGGATTCAGGCGAGCCCTGCGGCGGGCTGCCCGTCACCGGCGCATCCTTCGCGCGCCATGCGGCGAGCGCCTTCGCCGCCTGCGCGCGCACGGCGCGCTGCACCGGCGGCAGCCAGCCGAGGAGCAGCCCCTTGACGCCGAGCGCCTGCCGCGCCCAGCGATACAGGTCGAAGCGGTCGACATGGCGGACGATGCGGCCGTCCCGGAACGCGAACTCGGCGTCGATGCGGTTGACCACCTTCCGGCCCGTCGCCGAATACGTGTACGTCGCGACCCAGTGCGCGCGGCCGGTCGCCGCGTCGGCCTCGATGTCGGAAGCGACCACGCGCGAGGTCCTTGCCGCGCGCGCAGAGCATGCGCCACATCGCGGCCACGCCGGCCGCGTCGAGGCGCGGAAACGCCGGGTCGGAAAATGCGGCGTCCGGTCGCATAGCAGGCGACCATCGCCTCGGCATCGCGGCGGTCGAGCGCCGCGTAGAAGCGCTCGATCAGCGCCGCGTTGGGCTGCGCCGGCGGCGTGCGGTGGCGGACATCAGGCTCGTTGATCTGCGCGTCAGCGCGTTCGACAGCAGCTTCGCCGTGATGTCGACGATCGGGATGACGCGCTCGTAGGCCATCCGCGTCGGGCCGATCACGCCCAGCGTGCCGATGACCTTCCCGTCGACCTCGTAGGGCGCGGTGACGACGCTGCATTCGTCGAGCGGGCACGAGCCCCGATTCGTCGCCGATGTAGAGCTGCACGCCCTGCGCGCGCTGCGACGCGTCGAGCAGGTGCAGCAGCGAGGTCTTCTGCTCGAAGAGGTCGAACAGCCGCCGCAGCCGATCCATGTTCGACGCGAGATCGACGGCGGTGAGCAGGTTCTTCTCGCCGGTGACGACCAGCGCCTTCGCCCTCGTGCAGCGCCGCCCCGCCGACCTCGACCGCGGCGGTCATCAGCCCGACGATGTCCTCGCGCAGCGACGTCAGCTCGTCGGCCAGCAGCGCGCGCAGCGCGCCGAACGGCTGTCCCGCGTAGTGCTGGTTGAAGAAATTGGTCGCCTCGATCAGCTGCGCCTGCGTGTACGGCCGGTCGGTGTGCAGGATCCGGTTCTGCACGTCGCCTTCGGAGCGTGACGATGATCAGCAGCACCCGGCGCTCGGACAGGCGCAGGAACTCGAGATGCCGGAACGACGCCTCGCGCCGCTTCGGGCGTCACCACGACGCCGGCGAAATGCGTGAGCTGCGGACAGGAGCTGCGCCGCGGCGCTGACCAGCTGCTGCGGCCGGTCGGCGAGTGAACTCGCCTTCGAGCCGGTGGATCTCGACGTCCTCGAGCGGCTTCACCACCATCAGGCTGTCGACGAAGAAGCGGTAGCCCTTGGCGGTCGGGATGCGCCCGGCCGAGGTGTGCGGGCTCGCGATGTACCCCAGTTCCTCGAGGTCCGCCATCACGTTGCGGATCGTCGCCGGAGAGAGCTCCAGCCCGGACTGCTTCGACAGCACCCGCGAGCCGACCGGCTGCCCTTCGGCGATGTAGCGCTCGATCAGCGACTTCAGCAGATATTGGGCGCGCTGGTCGAGCATGGTCCCATTTTACAGACGTGCAGGCGGCGCGGCGGATTGTTCGGCGCCGTCCATCCGGCGGCGCTCCCGACCCTGTCCGTTCGTCGACTTTGGCGGTGCCGCCGGCTATGGTCTAATCCGGTCCATGCCCGCACCCGATCCTGCCGCTCCTTTTCGCCGCGTCGCGTTGATCGGGCGCTACGCGAGCCCGGGCATCGCCGACCCGCTGTCGCGGCTGGCAGCGTTCCTCGCCGCCCGCGGGCACGCGGTGATTCTCGAGGCCGAAACCGCGCGGTACATCCCGCTGCCGGGCTATCCGACCGCCGCGGCGGGCGCTCTGGGCAAGGAAGCCGACGTCGCCATCGTCGTCGGCGGCGACGGCACCATGCTGTCGATCGCGCGCCAGCTGGCGCCCTTCGACGTCCCGCTGATCGGCGTCAACCAGGGCCGCCTCGGTTTCCTGACCGACATTCCGCTGGCGCGATGGAAGAGGCGCTGGCGGCAATCCTCGCCGGCCGCTACATCGAGGACCGGCGCACGCTGCTCGAGGCGACGCTGCACCGGGCCGGCGCCGCCGAGAACGAGCAGGCGCTGGCGCTGAACGACGTCGTCGTCAGCCGCGGCACGTCGGGCGGCATGATCGACATCGCCATCGAAATCGACGGCCGCTTCGTCTACGCGATGCGCTCCGATGGCCTGATCGTCGCCACGCCGACCGGGTCCACCGCCTACGCGCTGTCCGCGCAGGGCCCGATCGTCGACCCGCAGGTGCCCGCGCTGCTGCTGGTGCCGGTCGCCCCGCACGCGCTCACCAATCGTCCGATCGCGATCAGCGACGCGGCGACGATCACCGTCACGCTGCTCCGCGGCGACGACGCCTGGGCGCACTGCGACGGGCAGGCGCATTTCCGGCTTCAGGAGGGCGACCGGGTCACGATCCGGCGCGCGAAGCATTCGGTGCGCCTGCTGCACCCGGAGGGCCACGACCACTTCGCCATGCTGCGCGAAAAGCTGCACTGGAGCGAAACTCCGGAGCGGCTGCGTCCGCAGTAGGCCGGGCGGCGCCGCCGGCACCCTTCGGGTTGGAGAGCATGCCTTCCGAATCATCGGCCGGACGCGCCGGTCCGGCTACTACGCGCTGATGCTGCGGCTCCTGTCGATTCGCAATTTCGTCGTCGTCGAGACACTCGATCTCGAAGTCGACCGCGGCTTTTCGGTGCTGACCGGCGAGACCGGCGCCGGCAAGTCGATCCTGCTCGACGCCCTGGCGCTGCTGCTGGGCGATCGCTTCGAACTGCGCCAGCTGAAACCCGGCGCCGAGCGCGCCGAACTCGCGGCGGACTTCGACGTGCGCGGCCATTCGACGGTCGACGCGTGGCTCGTCGACCAGGGCCTGACGGCCGACGATGCCACGCTGCTCCTGCGCCGCACGCTGGATGCGCAGGGCAAGAGCCGCGCCTGGATCAACGGCCGGCCGGCGACGCTCGCCCAGCTGCAGAGCGTGGGCGAGATGCTGGTCGACCTGCACGGCCAGCACGCGCACCAGTCGCTGCTGACGGCCGAGGCGCAGCGGGCGCTGGTCGACGCCTTCGGCGGCTTCACCGCGCTCGCGCGGGAAACCGCGGCGGCGTGGCGGGACTGGCGCGCCGCCTGCGAGAAGCGCGATGCCGCCAGCACGGCGGCGCTCTCCCTCGCCGCCGAGCGCGAGGTGCTCGAGTCGCGGCGGCGCGAGCTGTCCGCGCTCAAGTTCACCGCCGACGAATGGGCGTCGCTGTCGCAGGCCCAGACGCGGCTCGCGCACTCGGCCGCCCTGCTCGACGCAGCGGTCGCCGGCGAAGAGGAGCTCTCCGGGTCCGATGCCGCGCTGGAGCGCCGGATTGCCGCGCTGATCGCGAGGCTGGACAGCCAGGCGATCCACGACCCGGCGCTGAAGGACATCGTCCGGCTGCTCGAACCCGCGCACATCCAGATCGTCGAAGCCGCCCGCGCGCTTCGCGCGTATCGCGACAGGCTCGAGCTCGACCCCGCGGAACTCGCACGCGTCGAAGAGCGGCTTGCCGCCATCCACGACATGGCCCGCAAATACCGGGTCCGGCCCGCAGCCCTGCCGGAGCTGCTCGCGGAGACGGAAGCGGCGATCGCCGTGCTCGCCGAGTCGGCGGATGCACAGACGCTCGCCAAACGCGCGGCCGAAGCCGAGGCGAGCTGGCGGGCGCTGGCCGATCAGCTCTCCAGCAAGCGCCAGTTCGCGGCGCACGAGCTCGGTACTCGGGTGACGGCCGCGATGCAGGATCTTGCCATGAAGGGAGGCCGTCTCGAGATCGCGCTCTTGCCGCTCGCGGCCCCCGCGAGCTACGGCTGCGAGCAGATCGAATTTCGCGTCGCCAGCCATCCGAAGCAGCCGCTGGGACCGCTCGCGCGGGTCGCCTCGGGCGGCGAGCTGTCGCGGATCGCGCTCGCCATCCAGGTCGTGACCAGCGAGGTCGGCGCCGTGCCCACGCTGATCTTCGACGAGGTCGACGCCGGCATCGGCGGCGCGGTCGCCGCGACGGTGGGTCAGCTGCTGCAGGCGCTGGGAACGCGCCGGCAGGTGCTGTGCGTGACGCACCTGCCGCAGGTCGCCGCGTTCGCCGACGCCCATTTCCGCGTGACCAAGCGCGGCGACGCGACGTCGGTGCATGCCGAGGTCGAGCCGCTTGCCGGCCCGGCGCGCGTCGAGGAGCTGTCGCGCATGCTGGCGGGCAGCGCGATCACCGCGAAGACGCGCGCCCACGCCCGGGAGCTCCTGGACCAGCATCGCCGCGCGACGGGCGCCGCTACCGCGTGAGGTCGCCCCGGATCGTCACGGCCTGCGCCGCCCCGTTGGTCCACATCAGGCAGAACTCCTCGGTCGACTCGGCCTTGAAGCGGTCGGCGGCGCGCCGCAACCCGCTGGAGCGCACCGGATAGAAGACCTCCTTGCCGCGGTGGAAGTGGATGTTGAAGTCGACCGGGTCCCGTGGCTTCGAACGAATACCCGATCGACTCGCCGGCCGGAAGCCTGAAACATTCCTCGGCGACCTGGCCCGGCGCCACCGTGTGGCTGTAGGGCGCGGCCGCGGGTTGCGCCGCGGCGCTTCCGGTTCCGAAAAGCAACGCCACGGCCAAGGCGGCGATGGCGGTCGCGGCCCGTCGGCGGTCCACCCCAGCGCCTCGCGGGCCGGCGAACGGGCACGCGGGAACGCCGCATCCCGTCGCGGGTCGGTCGACGCCGCCGCGGCAGCCGGAAAGGTACGTCATGGGTGCTAGAACTTCGCCGCGACGACGACACCCTTGTCGCGCGGGACCGAAAGCACGTACCCGATCGCCCCCTGCGTCTTCCTCACGAACTCCAGCACTTCGGCGTCGGTCGCCTTCTGGACGGGGGGATTGAGCGCGTCGCGGAACGACTTCTTTATCCAGAGCGTGTTGTAGCGGTCGACGGCCATCGTCAGCACCTTGGCGGCGAACTCGGCCTGCGCCGCCTGGTTGTCGACGAGGACGAACCGGGTATTGCCGGTGAATTCCCGGTCGCCCAGATAGATCTCCCGGATGTCTCCCGAGTTCAGCTTCATGTCGGAGTTGGTGACGACGTAGATGTCCGCGCAAATCGCGGGCAAGGCGGCGACCCACGCCGCCGACGCGAACAGCACCATGGCCAGGGATTTCAATCGCATCGGAGGCTCAGAACCGCATGGCCCACTGCATCAGCAGCCGGTTGAAGGCGCTCGTCGGAGGCGACGTGCGGGTATTGACGTGGTCGGCTTCGAACTTGAGCGCCGATGTCGCGGTCAGCTCGTAGCGCAGGCCCAGCGCCTGCAGGCTGTACGAGCGTCCGCCGTCAAGCAGCGCGAAGTAGTTGTCCTTCTGGTTGAAGATGCCCTGCTCGACCCGGACATAGGGCGTCCACTTGCCGAAGTGATAGCCGAGCTGCGCGAATCCGCCCAGCTCTGGTAGTTGCCCGTTCCACCGGAGACATCCTGGTTGAACCATCGGTAATACTCGGCATTCAGCTCCCAGAGGTCCCCTTCGGTGGCCGCGTAGGCGCCGAGAATGTTCATCCGCGTGACGATGGAGGGCACTGCGGTGCTGGTGACCTGCGCGTGATACCCGTCCACGCCGACCTTCAGTCCCTCGGCTGCGCCGCCGAAGAGGTAGCCGACATTGAAACCCGAACTCCAGGCGAACTGCTTGCTGCCGATGTTGTTCGGGTCGAGCGCGCCGTCGTCGATGGACGGACTGTTGCCGACGATCAGATCGTAGGTCGCCTTGCCCGATCCGACGCGCACTGCGCCGGTGCCCCACAGCCCCACGGTGTGCGCCGGGACGACCCCGCCCTGATCCTCGAAGGCGATCATCTGCGGTCGCAGGATCGACGTCTGCAGCTCGGAGCCATGGTGATATTCGGTATTCCAGTAGCCGAGCGGGCTGTGGAAACGGCCGAGCCACACGGTGGCCTTGTCGTTCCACGTATACCCGATCTGCAGCCGCTCGAGGTCCGCCGACAGAACGCCGTTGATGTCGTGCTCGAACACGAGTTCGATCACCGATTTGACGTTCTCGGATAACCGCGGCGTCAGGTAGAAATCGAGCGACCCGATCGCGAATCCCTTCTTTTCCGACCCGCCGCTCGAGTATCCGCCGCCGACGTCGGCGAATCCGCGCAGCACCGTCGGGGGCTGGAACGGTGCGCCCGCCTCCATCGGGGCGCGCCGCATATGGTCGTGCTCGTCGAACTCCTGTGCCGGAGGCGCGGGCGCCGCCCCCGAAGCGGACGGCGGTGAAGGCGCGCCACCGCCGGAAGGCGTGCCGACGCGATTCTCGAGTTCCCTGACCCGCGCACCGAGTGCGTCGATGGTCTTGAGGCTCTGTTCGAGCTTGCGCTCCAGCTCCTTGATGCGCTCCTCGTCCGTCTGCGCGTGGCCCACTCCGGAAATCGCGCAGATTGCCAGCAGGAGCAACGCCGGCGCAGCCGATCGCCGGGTAGGACTCCGGCCCATCGCCGACCGCGAACGATCGAATTCCGGCGCTGTCCCTGCGACAAGGTCCATCATCACTCTCCCCGCTGCGGATCGCCCATCGTCGTCGGAGAAACCGGGAACCGTTCGCGCGCGCCGCCGCCCCCGTGCCCCGAAGTCGCCGCCGCAGCGACCCGGGCCCGGCGGCGCCGCCGGGTCTGCCCGTCCCTGCTAATGCGCTGCAGCAAGTCGTACCCGCCCGGTTGCCATCGACCTGCAGGCGGCACGGCACTGCCGGTCGCGCTCATGTTACGCTGAATGTACGCTGCGCCGCGGTGTCGGAATCGACGTTCGGCGGGCGGCAGCGAGACACCGCGGCGACAGGGGCGCGCGGTGCCGACAGCGGCAGAGCAAGCGACGAGGTAAGCGCGGCAACGTCTCATGGGAGGATGCCCTGCGTACATTTCGACCGAGCCGAAACTACCACATTGAGGTCACCGCCGACAGTCGGCGCAACCTCGCATCCGAAAATCGTGACGCCGCGCCGTCCGGCGGCCGATGCGCGGCCCTCGCGCGCCGCCCGCGTTGCCGGCGCAACGCTCCGGCCCGGCCGTCGGAACCAGTGCGCGGCGATGTCCGGCGACGCGCCGTGCGCGGCGCCGCGGGTCGCTGCTCCTGCCGAAGCGGCGCGCGGGCCCTGCCGGCGCCCGGGTTTGCCGGCCATCGCCCGGCGCCGGCCGCGGCCGGGCCCCGGTCATCCGAGCGCGGAACACCGGCCCCCGGCATGCGGGGATGCGGCGCCGCAAAGCGGCCCGACTGAGCGGGCGCCGGTCATGGTCAAGGTAAAGTCGCTCAAGCTGCGGATCTTCGCGCAATTCGTGGTGATCATTGCGCCGATCATGCTGGTCCTGGTCTACCAGTCCGTCGCCGACCTGGAGCGCGCCGCGGCGATCGAGCGCGTCGTCGACAGGCACGCGCTGTCGCTGGTCGCGAAGGACGAGTTCGAGACCTTCGTCACCCTCGCCAGCGACGCGGTCGAAACCGGCAGTCTGGGGCAGCGCGCACATGCCTCCCTGCTCAAGGCGGCGGGCGCGCTCCTGGCGCTGAGCGGCAAGGACTCCGGGGCCTCCGCGACGGCAGAGACGGTGGAATCGCTGACGACGCAGATCGCGCCGGGGATGCCCCTGCAGAACCTCCTTGCGCTCCAGCCCCTGGTCAAGCGGGCGCGCGACGCCATCAAGGCGATGGAGCGCGGCTACGATGAAGCCAGCTCGGCGGCGGTCGCGAACTCGATCCAGTCGGCGCGCGTGCAGAGCGCTATCGTGTCGGTCGCCGCGGCGCTGACGCTTGCTGCTCGCCGGATGGTTCATCTACGGGATGATCATCGGCGTCACCAAGCCGCTGACCGCGGCCGTGGACCTCGCCGGGCGCATCGCTGCCGGCGAGTTTGCCGAGCTTGGCGACGCGCCCCCGGCGCGCGACCTCGGCAACCTGCTCGAGTCGCTCTACCTGATGAGCGGGAAGCTCCGCCAGTCGCAGCGCGAGATCGAGGACTACCAGCGCGGGCTGGAGCGGCGCGTGGCGGAGCGCACCGCCGAGGTCAAGGCGCGCACCGACGAGCTTTCGCGTTCGCTGGAGGAGATGCGCACCCTGGGCGAGGTCGGCCGGGCCGTGAGTTCGACGCTCGACCTCGAGACGGTGCTGCTCGCGATCATCACCCACGCCGTGCGGCTGTCGGAAGCCGATGCCGGAACGATCTACGAGTACGACGAGGCCGGCGATGTCTTCGTGCCCCACGCCAACTTCGGCGTCAGCGAGCGACTCGCCCAGGCGCTGCGCGACTCGAAGATCGGGCTCGGCGACAGCACGGTCGGCATGTGCGTCGTCCAGCGCGCTCCGGTGCAGCGTCCCGACATCGAGCAGGTCACCGACTACCGGTTGCGCGACCTGCTGCTCGCGGACGGCATCCGCGCGCTGCTGGCCGTGCCGCTGCTGCGCGAGGACCGCGTGATCGGCGCGCTGGTGATCCGCCGCCGGACGGCCGGGGAATTCGCCGCGTCGACGCTGACGCTGCTCCAGACGCTGGCGTCGCAGTCGGTGCTGGCGATCGAGAACGCGCGCCTCTTCAAGGAAATCCGCGCCAAGAGCGAGCAGCTCGAGGTCGCCAGCCAGCTCAAGTCGCAGTTCCTCGCCAACATGTCGCACGAGCTGCGCACGCCGTTGAACGCGATCATCGGCGTCACCGAGATGCTCCAGGAGGACGCGCGCGACCTGAATCGAGGCGACGAGCTCGAGCCGCTGGACCGCGTCCTCCGCGCCGCCCGGCACCTGCTGGCGCTGATCAACGACATCCTCGACCTCTCC
The DNA here is from genome assembly GCA_963779445.1 of uncultured beta proteobacterium. Taxonomy (GTDB): domain Bacteria; phylum Pseudomonadota; class Gammaproteobacteria; order Burkholderiales; family Casimicrobiaceae; genus CAIWHR01. The sequence continues at coordinate 234,500 of CAVZYI010000009.1, read as the reverse complement.
AAGATCGAAGCCGGCAAGATGGACATTCACATCGAGTCGTTCGCGATCGCGCCGCTGGTCGAGGACGTCGTCCAGACGATCGCCACGCTGGCGACGAGGAACGGGAACACGGTCGTCGTGAAATGCGATCCGGACATAGGCTCGATGCGCACCGACCAGACGCGGATCCGGCAGGCGCTGCTGAATCTCGCGAGCAACGCCAACAAGTTCACCGAACGCGGCACCGTGACGATCCGCGCGCTGCGCACCGCCGACGGGGGGCGCGACTGGGTGACGCTGTCGGTGTCGGACACCGGGATCGGCCTCACCCCCGAGCAGATCGGGAAGCTCTTCCAGGATTTCGTCCAGGCCGATTCCACCACCACGCGCAAGTACGGCGGCACGGGCCTCGGACTCGCGATCAGCCGGCGCTTCTGCCAGATGCTGGGCGGCGACATCACGGTCGAAAGCGAGCCCGGCCACGGCTCGACGTTCACCATTCGCCTTCCCGCCGATTTCGGTACCGTGCCGAACGCGCCGGCGGCGGCCACCGCGCCGCTTCTGCAGCCGCCGCAGCACTCCGCCCGCGGGTCCCTCATCCTGGTGATCGACGACGACGCCTCGGTGCGCGACCTGACCGAGCGCTTCCTCAAGCGCGACGGATTTTCGGTGGTCACCGCCGGCGGGGGCAAGGAAGGCCTGCGCCTGGCGAAGGAGCTGCATCCGGCCGCGATCACGCTCGACGTGATGATGCCGGACCTCGACGGCTGGACCGTGCTGGCCGCGATCCGCGGCGACCCGGAGCTGTCCGACATCCCCGTCGTCCTGATGACGATCGTCGACGACAAGAATCGCGGCTACGCGCTGGGGGCGACCGGCTACATGATCAAGCCGGTGAACCGCGAAGAGCTGACCAGCGTGCTGAGAAACATCTGCGGCCCGATCGGACGCAACCTGCTGCTCGTCGACGACGACGACACGATGCGGCAGTGGATCAGGCGGGTGCTCGAGCCCGATGGCTGGGCGGTCGTCGAGGCGGAGAACGGGCGCGTCGCGATGGGGCGGCTCGCCGAGGCGACGCCCGACGTCATCGTCCTCGACCTGATGATGCCGGAAATGGACGGCTTCGAGTTCCTGGTCGAGATGCGACGACACGCGCAATGGCAGGAGGTCCCGGTGCTGATCCTCACCGCCAAGGACCTGACCGCGGAGGAGCATCGCCGGCTCCACGGCGACGTCGCCCGCGTGCTGCAGAAAGGGGCGCCGGCGCTCGACCTGCTCCTGCGCGACATCAGCCGCTCGCTGACGGGGTCGAAGGAGCGCGGTCACATCAGGACGAGCAGCGGGGGCTCCGCATGAAGATCCTCTATGTCGAGGACAACGAGGACAACGTCTACATGCTCGAAAGGCGCCTCGCGCGCCTGGGCCACACGGTTCTGGTCGCCCGGGACGGCCTGCAGGGCGTGGCGATGGCGGCCGCGGAGCGGCCCGACCTGATCCTGATGGACCTGGGCCTGCCGGAGCTCGACGGCTGGGCGGCGACGCGTCAGATCAAGGCGGCACCGGACACGACGCACATCCCGGTGATCGCTCTCACCGCAAATGCGATGACCGGCGACAGGGAAAAGGCCATGGCCGCGGGCTGCGACGACTTCGATACCAAGCCGGTGGACATGACGCGCCTGCTCGGCAAGATCCGGAACCTGGTGCCGGACGGGCGCGCGACGTGATCCCCGCGGCAGCCGCATTGCTCGTCGTCGACGACAACGAGGACAATCGCTACACGCTCACCCGCCGCCTCGCGCGCGAGGGCTACGGCAACGTCACTACCGCCAACGACGGCCGGCAGGCGCTGCAGCTCCTGAAGGCGCAAAGCTTCGACCTGGTGCTACTCGACATCATGATGCCGGATCTGAACGGATACCAGGTGCTCGAGCAACTCAAGGTCGATTCCAGGCTGCGGCACGTCCCCGTCATCATGATCTCGGCTGTCGAGGAACTGGAGAGCGTCGTGCGCTGCATCGAGCTGGGCGCGGAGGACTATCTGCCCAAGCCGTTCAATTCGACGCTGTTGCGCGCGCGCGTGGGGGCCTGTCTCGAGAAGAAGGCGCTCCGCGACGAGGTGCGCACCAGCCTCGATCGCCTCGAGCGCGAGCTCGATGCCGCCCGCAATCTGCAGCTCGGCATGCTGCCGAGCACCTTCCCCGAGTGGTCGCCGGAGCATCCGGTCGCGGTGCACGCGCTGATCGATCCGGCCCGCGAGGTCGGGGGCGACCTGTACGACTTCTTCTACACCGGCGACGGGGTGTTCTGCTTTCTGGTGGGCGATGTTTCGGGCAAGGGGGCGCCGGCGGCGATGTTCATGGCCCGCACGCGCAGCCTGGTCCGCATGGCGGCCACGCTGCGCAGCAGCCTCGGCGGCGGCGCCGGAACGCCCGCCCAGATCATGTCGGCGGTCAACAGGGAACTGTGCCTCGACAACCGCGACCGCATGTTCGTCACGCTGTTCCTCGGAATGCTCGACACGCGGACGGGCGTGCTCGCCTACAGCAACGCCGGCCATCCGCTGCCGCACCTGCTCGGCGCATCGGGAGCGGCGGTACGGATCGACGGCAAGCCCGAGGTCCCGCTCGCGGTGCGAGCCGATTTCGCATACCACGCAAGGTCCTTGGCGCTCCAACCGGGTGATGCTATCTTCGTCTGTACCGACGGCGTGACCGAGGCGACCAACGGGAACGAAGAGCGCTACGCCGACGAACGCCTGAATGCGGACCTGCGCGCGGCATGCACATTGTCGCCGGAAAGCATGGTGCGTGCAGTAAAGGAGCGGGTCGACGCGTTCACCGGCGCGGCGCAGAAGGCGGACGACGTGGCCATGCTCGCGCTGCGCTGGGAACCGGCGAGGCCGCAGCCGGGCGCTTCCGCCGGACGGGCGGTGAAGGACATGTCCGTGGAGAACACGGCGGAATAGGTCGATGCGCGCGCCCGTCCCCGTATACGATCGATCTGACCCTCCGCAACGACCTGGGGGAGCTTCCGCTTCTCAACGAAGCGATGGAGCGCATGGGCGCCGAACACCGGTTCGCCGCCAAGGCACTGAAGGAACTGCAGGTGGTGCTCGACGAGGCGGTCAGCAACGTCATCAGGCATGCGTGGCCCGGCGGCGGGGAGCACGAGGTCCGCATCTGCATTTCCGTGCACGGAGGCGACGTGATGATCGAGATCGTCGACGACGGCGTGATGTTCGACCCGCTGGGAGCGCGGCCTCCGGAACGGTCGGCGCCGGGCAGGCGTCCGCGGAAGGGCGGGGTGGGGATCCACATGGTCCGGCAGCTGGTCGACGCGATCGAGTTCACGCGCATCGGCGGTCGGAACCATTTGCAATTGACCAAGCGGCGCGTGACGAAAAACTGATCGCAATGGAGTGCCCGGCATGAAACAGAATCCGCTTTCAATCACCGAGATCCGCGTTGGCAGGGCGTGCGTCCTCGCGCTCAACGGCCGCATCGACAGCACGAACGCCGAGCAGCTCATCGGGCGCGTGGCCGGGCTGCTCGAGATCGGCGAGAAATACCTCGTCGTCGATTTCAAGGACGTGCTCTACCTGACCAGCGCCGCCTTCCGCGTGCTGCTGGTCGCCACCGACGACGCCGAGCGCAATGCCGCCCGCTTCGTGCTGTGCAGCGTCATGGGACAGGTCCGCGAACTGTTCGAGATGGGCGGCCTGCTCGAATGCTTCATCATCCATAGTTCGCGCGACGACGCGATCGCGCAGCTCGGCTGACCGACGGGACGCGCGCCGCATGGTCCGACCGACCGGCCTTCTATACGCCGTGGACGAGACGCCGCCGCCCGGCGTGCTCGTCTTCTCGGTCGCCCAGCACGTGGCGCTGATCGCCAATTCGCTGGTCTTCCCGGTGCTCCTCGCCCGCGAAGCCGGGCTGTCGTCGAACCAGATCCAGGACTCCGTTTCGCTGGCGATGCTGGCACTGGGCGTGGCCACGATCCTGCTTTGCATGAGGTCGCGCGTCCTGGGAAGCGGCTACCTCTCCCCGGCGGGCTACACGCCCATCTATTTCGAGCCGTCGCTCTATGCGTTGCAGCACGGCGGGCTTGCGCTGGTGTACGGGATGACCGCGGTTTCGGGGCTGGTGCAGCTCGGCATCGCACCGCTGCTGCGCCGGCTTCGCGCGCTGTTCCCACCCGAGATCGCCGGTCTCGTCGTGGCGATCGCCGGACTGTCGCTCGCAGTGCTCGGTGCGCGCTACAGCCTCGGCATCCGATCGGGCAACGGCGTCCAGCCCGCCATTCTGGCCGTGGCGGGCGTGTCGCTGGTGACGATGCTCGGACTGAACATCTGGACCAAAGGCTATCCGCGGATGTTCTGCATGATGATCGGCGCCGTCGTCGGCAGCGCCGCCAGCACCGTGCTCGGCCAGGGCGAATTCTGGATCGTGGCTTTCGTCCGGAAATACGTGCTGGCCGACGATTTCGTGTTCTTTCGCGTGCCCAGTTTCGACCATGTCGCCTGGAGCTTCGATGCGTCGCTGGTCCTGCCGTTTGCCGTCGTCGCCCTGGCGGGGACGCTCAACCTGATGGGCAACGTGTCGACGGCCCAGAAGATCAACAATTCGACCTGGGTTCGGCCGGAGTTCAGGTCACTGAGCGGCGGACTCGCGAGCAACGGCCTCGCTTCGGTTTTCTGCGGCTTCGTCGGGAGCCCCGGCGTCAACTGCCTTGCCTCGTCGATCGGGCTGTCGAGCGCGACCGGGATCACCAGCCGGAGCCTCGGTTACTGGATCGGCGCCGCCATGGTGCTGTTCGCGTTCTTTCCGATTCTCGCCGGGCTGTTCGTGACCACCCCCGATCCGGTCGTCGGCGCGTCGCTCTTCTTCTCGTCCGCCTTCATCTTCACCAACGGGCTGCAGATGATCACGTCGCGGATGCTCGATCCGCGCAAGATCTTCGTCATCGGGTTTTCATTCGCGATGGCGGTATTTGCGGACATCTACCACGACGAGTTCGCCACCGCACCGGCGGCGCTGCAGCCGCTGGTCGGGAACTCGGTGGTGCTCGGAACCGCCTGCGCGATGCTGCTGAACCTGATCATGCGGATCGGCGTGCGCCAGAGCGAGTCGCTGCGCCTCGAATTCGACGCACCCCGAGGCGAAGTCGTCGAGCAGTTCCTGTCCGATCAGGGGGCGCGCTGGGGGGCGAGGCGCGAAATCGTCAGCCGCGCGACGTTTGGGGTGGTGCAGGTCCTCGAAGTGATCGGTCAGCCGCCGGGAGGTGTCGAGATCGAAGCCAGCTTCGACGAGTTCAATCTCGACCTCCGGGTCCGCTATGCCGGCGTCCCGCTCAGCATCCCGGAAACCAAGCCCACCCCCCGCGAAATCGTCTCCGGCGAAGATGGCGAACGGCTCCTGGCGGGCTACCTGCTCCGCCGCAATGCCGATGCCATCGTCTGCAAGTCCATCGGCGGCCGGACCGAGGTGCACCTGCACTACGATCACTGATCGCGCGTTGTCCTGCAAGGCTGCGATCGGCGTGCAGCACCCGCCGGATCGTCCTGATCCGGATGTGGCGGGCCGCTCGTGTGGTGAGTCGGGAGTTCCGAAGATGAAGGAGCGAACGGATCTGGCCGTCAGGCAAGGCGCGAGAGCGCGACCTCAGCCCGTGCCGAGGTGAGATCGAGCAACGCAGCATGGCGGTCAAAGCCGCCGCGAACCATCAAGTGAATTTCCGACTCACTCCACTAGGCCGGCACGAACTTGAGCGCCACGCCGTTGTTGCAGTAGCGCAGCCCCGTCGGCTTCGGGCCGTCGTCGAATATGTGACCGTGATGCCCGCCGCAGCGCGCGCAGTGGTATTCGATGCCCTGGTAGACGAACCTGAAATCGGTGCTGGACTCGACCCGCCCCTTGATGCTGTCGAAGAAGCTCGGCCAGCCGGTGCCGCTGTCGTACTTGGTGCGCGACTCGAACAGCGGCAGGTCGCAGCCGGCGCAGTGGTAGGCGCCCTTGCGCTTCTCGTCGTTGAGCGGGCTCGTGAACCGGCGCTCGGTTCCTTCCTTCCGCAGAACGTCGAACTGCGCCGGGGTCAGCAGCGCGCGCCATTCGCTCTCGGTCTTGACGATCCGTTCGATCTTCGCGCCCGCCGCTTCGGCCGCGTGGGCGCTCCTCAGCCCCGTGGCGCCGGCAAACAGCGCCAGCGAACGGGTCAGGAAATGTCGTCTGTCCATTTCGTGCTCCATGGGTTGCGCCTCGGCTTTGTCGGTCGCCAGCGCGCGAGCTTACGCTGCCCGGACCCCGAAAACGACAACGGCCGCCGGGACGATGCCGGGCGGCCGCGCGCATCGATCCTCGCTCAGACGCCGGGCGTCCTGGCCCTCCTGCCGGCGGCGTTCTGCGCCAACCTTGCGCCGGACGGCGCCGCGGTGAGCTTGACCTTCGCCTTGGCCGACCGCGATGCGGCCCGGCCGGGCGCCGGAAGCGACTGGCCCGTTTCCAGCCAGTAGCGGACGCGCGCGGCATCGCCCAGCCGCGTGTACTTGCCCGCCGAATCGAGCAGCACGATGACGAACGGCTTGCTGGCGATCGTCGCCAGCATCACCAGGCATTTGCCGGCCTCGCGGATGTACCCGGTCTTCGACAGCTGGATGTCCCACTGGGCGCTCTTGACCAGGTTGTTGGTGTTGTTGAAGCCGAGCACCTGGCCCGTCGGCTGCACCGACACGTAATGGCTGCCGGTGGTGCTGAACTCGCGGATCAGCGGCTGCTGCGCGGCGGCGTTGACAAGGGTTGCGAGATCGCTCGCCGTCGACACGTTCTCGGCGGAAAGGCCGGTCGGATCGGAGTAATGCGTATGCGTCATGCCCAGCGCCTGTGCCTTGGCGTTCATCGCGGCGACGAACGCCGGCGTACCTCCCGGGTAATGCCGCGCCAGGCTCGACGCGGCGCGATTCTCCGACGACATCAGCGCCAGCCGCAGCATTTCGCGCCGGGGCAACTCGGCGCCCATCCGCAGCCGCGATCGCGTTCCCTTCAGGTAGTCGAGGTCGTCGACGTCGATGGCGATCGACTCGTCCAGCGGCAGTCCCGCCTCGAGGGTGACGATGGCCGTCATGAGCTTGGTCAGCGAAGCGATGGGCGTCACGTCGTCGGCGGCCTTGACATAGACCGCGCGATTCTCGGACGCGTCGAAGACCAGCGCGTTCGCCGACGCCAGGCGCAGCTTCGCCGGGTCGAGCGCGACCGGGCCCTGCGCGTAAGCCGCACCGGCTGACATCGCTATTAGCGCAGAAAAAACAATCGTCAATCGTAGGTTCATAAAGTCCGGCCTCAAGTCCAAAGGCTTTATAGCACGGCGCCGCCGCCCTGCCAAACTTTCCAAAAAATCATGAGGATAACGAACCCGACCGCGTGCACTTGCGGTCAGGTGCAGCTGCCGCCTCGTCAAATCAAGGCGTTATGGGGGCCTCCGGGTCCGGCACCCCCTCGAATGCCGCACCCTCCCTCAACGCGCCGACAGGCCCGGGCGACGACACGGATGTGCCCGATGGTCCACGGCGCTCCTCGTCGCGGACTTCGGTCTGTTGCAGCTGCCACATCCGCGCGTACACGCCGTCCCGAGCAAGAAGTGCGCCATGGGAGCCCCGCTCGACAATGCGGCCCCGCTCGAGGACCAGGATTTCGTCGGCGTCGACGACCGTGGAAAGCCGGTGCGCGATGGTCAGCGTGGTCCTGTTCTGGGCGATGCGCCGCAGTTCCGCCTGGATCGCCTTTTCCGACTTCGAGTCGAGCGCCGAGGTCGCTTCGTCGAAGATCAGCATCCGCGGGTCCTTGAGCACCGCGCGCGCGATGGCCACCCGCTGCTTTTCCCCTCCCGAGAGCTTCAGCCCGCGCTCGCCGACCGGCGTCGCGTAGCCTTCGGGCGTGCTGGAGATGAACGCGTGGATCTGCGCGAGCTCGGCAGCGGCGACGATCTCGCCGTGCGTCGCTCCGGGACGGCCGTAGGCGATGTTGTACTCGATCGAATCGTTGAACAGCACCGTGTCCTGCGGGACGATGCCGATCGCCGAGCGCAGGCTGTCCTGCCTCACCGCCCGGATGTCCTGCCCGTTCACCGTGATGCGGCCGCCGGTCACGTCGTAGAACCGGAACAGCAGCCGCGACAGCGTGCTCTTGCCCGCCCCGGAAGGGCCGACGACGGCGACCGTCTTGCCCGCCGGAATGGTGAAGCAGAGGTCGAACAGGATCTGCCGGTTCGGCTCGTACCCGAAGTTCACGTGCTCGAACCGCACCTCGCCGGCGCCGACGTCCAGCGGGGGCGCCCCGGGCGCATCGGACACCTCGGTGTTTTCCGCCGTCAGCGCGAACATCCGCTCCATGTCGGCCAGCGCCTGCCTCACCTCGCGATAGAGGACTCCGAGGAAGTTGAGCGGTATGTAGATCTGGATCATGAAGGCGTTGACGAGGACCAGGTCGCCGACGGTCATGCTGCGGTCGACCACGCCCACCGTCGCCCGCCACATGATCAGCGTCACGGCGACGGCGATGATGGCGCTCTGGACGACGTTGAGCAGCGACAGCGACGTCTGGCTCTTGACCGCCGCCTTCTCCCAGCGCTGCATGCTCTCGTCGTAGCGCCGCGCCTCCCACGCCTCGTTGCCGAAGTACTTCACGGTCTCGTAATTGAGCAGGCTGTCGACGGCGCGCGTGTTCGCCTTGGAGTCGAGCTCGTTCATCTGGCGGCGGAAACCGGTGCGCCAGTCGGTGATCGCCACCGTCGCCGTGACGTAGAGCGCCAGCGCCGAGAAGGTGATGGCGATGAACGTCCAGTCGTAGCGAGCGATCAGGATCGTCGACACGAGACCGATCTCGACCAACGTCGGCAGGATCGAGAACAGCGTGAAGCTGATCAGCGTCGAGATGCCGCGCTGTCCGCGCTCGACGTCGCGCGTCAGTCCGCCGGTCTGGCGCGCGAGGTGGAAGCGCAGCGACAGCGCGTGCAGGTGGCGAAAGACCTCGAGCGCGATCGTGCGCACCGCGCGCTGCGTCACCTTGGCGAACAGGTATTCGCGGAGCTCGGTGAAGAACGTCGTCGACAGCCGCAGCACTCCGTAGGCGACGAGCAGCGCCAGCGGCACGACCAGCATCGCCGTCGTCTGGTCGAGGCTGTCGACGATCTCCTTCAGCAGGACGGGAACGCCGACGTTGGCGACCTTGGCGACGACCAGCGCCGCGAGCGCCGCGAGCACGCGGCCCTTGTAGGCCCAGAGGTACGGCAGCAGCGTGCCGATCGTGCGCCAGTCGCCGCCCTTGGCCGGGCCGGGCAGCGGCAGCGATGAACCGGACGAGTGGCGCATAAACCGGAGTCTAATTCACCGGCTCACCGCTTGGCCAACCGGTGTCGCGCGCCGCCTGCGGAAGCCGCGCCTCCGGCCGTCGGCGGCGCGGACGTCACTCGTCGTCTTCCGGGTCCCCCGGCGCCCCCGGGCCGCGATCGGCCGGACGGTCGCGGAACCATTCGTTGCCGCCGTAGCCGAGCACGCCCATCGCGACGCGCACGACGCCGTAGGCGATCCAGATCATCGCCTTGTACAGGCGCGGGCGCTCCGCCCAGTGCTGCGGGCCGAGCGCCTGCGCGCCCCGCTCGATCATCTGCATCAGCTCGCTGCGCAGCTGTTCGGCGAAGTACGGATCGCGGACGACGACGTTCGCCTCGCGCGCCATCAGCAGGCTGTAGGGATCGATGTTCGACGACCCGACCGTCGCCCAGTGGTCGTCGACGACGGCGACCTTGGCGTGCAGGAACGACCGGTGGTACTCCTGGATCGTGACGCCCGCCGAAAGCAGCTGGCCGTACAGCGCGCGCGACGCGTAATGCAGCAGCACGTACTCGACGCGCGCCTGCAGCAGCAGCGTGACCCTGACGCCGCGCTCCGCCGCCGCGATCAGCGCGCGGCGAAAGCGGATCCCGGGAAAGAAATACGAGTTCGCGATCAGGATCTCGCGCTTGGCGGTGCGGATCGCGGCCAGGTACGCGCGCTCGATGTCGCGACGGTGGCGCAGGTTGTCGCGGATCACGAACTTCGCGGTCTGCGTGCCCGCGCGGTGCGCCCGGCGCGGCGACGGGAACAGCGGCACGTCGGTGTGCTGGAACTGGACCAGCTCGTTGATCGCCCACACCCGCTGCATCGTCTGCACGATCGGCACCAGCAGCGGCCCCTCGACGCAGACGGCGAAATCGACGCGCGGCGGCTTCTGCCGCGGCGTGTTCATGTCGTCGATGACGTTGATGCCGCCGACGAACGCGACGTGCCCGTCGACGTGGCAGAGCTTGCGGTGCAGCCGCCGCAGCCGGTGCGAGCGGAACTGCCACGGCGCGACCTCGGGCCGGTACTTGAGCAGCGCGCACGCCGCCGCCGCGAGCGCCTGCTCGAGCGACGGCGTCAGGTAGTGCCGCGCGCCCCAGCCGTCGACCATCACCCGCACCTGCACGCCGCGCTGCGCGGCGCGGATCAGCGCCGCGGCTGACGATGCGGCCGGCATCGTCGTCGGCGTAGATGTAGGTCTCGAGCCAGACCTCGTGCTCGCGCGCCGTCGATCGCGGCGACCAGCGCCGGAAAGAATTCGCTGCCGCTGCGCAGCAGCGTCATGCGATTGCCCGGCAGGAAGCGGTTCATCGCGCCCGGCTTGACGGTCTCGAACGTCGCGGCGAGCGCCGCGTGGTCGGACATCCGCCCGGCGCGGAAACGCGTAGTGGACGTGGGCGTCGACGATGCCGAGGCCGCGCGCGTAGATCCGGTCGAGCCGGAACATCGGCAGCACCGAGGGAAACGTGCGCGCCGGTGCGGCCGCGGAACGATTCGAACACCTCGTCGACGCCGAGCTCGTCGACCAGCGTCCGGTTGGCCTTGTGCCGCCAGTCGTTGAAGTCGCCGGCGATCGATCAGCGGCGCGTCCCTTCGGCACCGTCTCGCGGATCCGCTCGCACAGCGCGCGGATCTGCCACTGCCGGCCGCGCTCGAACAGCCCGAGATGCACGTTGATGCAGTGGAGCACCGGCCCGCGCGGCGCCGAGCCTGATCTCGCAATGGAGCAGGCCGCGGCTTTCGAACGGGTGCGCCGAGATGTCCTGGTTCTCGTGCGCGACGATCGGAAACCGCGACAGCACCGCATTGCCGTGATGGCCGTGCCGGTAGACCGCGGTCTTGCCGTAGGCGACCTCGTGCCAGACCTTGTCGGCGATGAATTCGTGCTGCGGCTTGACCGGCCAGTCGTGGTAGCGGCGCGGCGTGCCGCTCGTGGACGCCCTGCACTTCCTGCAGGAACAGGATGTCGGCGTCGAGCCCGCGCAGCCTGTCGCGCAGCTCGTGGATCACCATCCGCCGCTTGAGATGCGAGAAGCCCTTGTGGATGTTGTAGGTCGCGATGGTGAAACGCATGGCGGGCCGGGACGGGAACGCACCGCAAATTCTAACCGGTTCGCGCCGGGCCGCCGGAAGATCGCCAGCAGCGGGCACTCGCGGAGCCGGCGATTCGAACCCGCAACGGCGCTGCGGCGATCGGCGGCGTCGCGCGGATTGCAAACCCGGTCTGCGCCGGTATGATGTGCGCTCTCGATCCCGCTCGCCGATGACCACCATCCGACCTCATCGCCCAATTCGATGCGCACCGCGGCTACCTGCTGCGCGTCGCCCGGCTGCAGCTGCGCAACGACGAGCTGGCCGAGGACGTCGTGCAGGACACGCTGGTCGCCGCGCTGCAGGGCGCCGCCGGCTTCTCCGGCAAGTCGTCGGTCAAGACCTGGCTCACCGGCATCCTGAAGCACAAGATCGTCGACGCGATCCGGCGCAAGACCAGCCGCCCCGAGCTTCGCGACGCTCGACGACGAATCCCAGATCGACGACTTCGACGCGCTGTTCGACGAGACCGGCCACTGGGACAATCCGCCCGCCACCTGGGGCAACCCCGAGGGCGACCTCGAGCGGCGGGAGTTCCTCGACATGCTGGACTTCTGCCTCGAGAAGCTGCCGCCGAACACCGCGCGCGTGTTCATGATGCGCGAAGTGATGGAGCTCGAATCCGACGAAATCTGTAAGGAGCTCGTCGATCACGCCGACCAATCTGTGGGTCATCATGTATCGGGCCCGGATGTCGCTGCGGGAATGCCTGGAGCAGAACTGGTTCGCCGTCAAATCGGGCAGCGGCCGCCTGACGCGCGTGCGCTGCAGGGAATCGCCGCTTGGGGACGCCTCCTGAACTGCAAGGAAGCGAGCCGCCTCATCTCGCGGCAGCTGGACGGCCCGCTGCCGCTGCGGCGACCGGCTGCGGCTGCGGTTGCACCTGCTGCTGTGCGACGCCTGCCGGCAGTTCGACCGGCAGGCCGCGTTCCTGCGCGAGGCGATGCGCCGCTACCGGATGTAGACCGGCGACCCGGCACTGCGGCATCGTCGCGCCGGCATGCATTCATCGTAGAGTCGCCGGCGCGCGTAAGGTCGACGCACTCGATCGACTACTAGCGGACGGGCAGCGCCGCGCCTGTCGCCTCCACCCCTCAACAGGAGACTTCACGCATGAACCACCAAGCCACGATCCAGGCCGCCCTCGCCGGGCTCCTCGCCGCTCGGCATCGCCGCGCGACGACCGCCCAGCCCGTCGCCCCCAAGGCGACAGCGAAAAGTGCTACGGCGTCGCCAAGGCCGGCCAGAACGACTGCGGCACCGCCAAGCACGCCTGCGCCGGGCTGGGCGCCAAGGTCGACAAGGACCCGAACGAGTGGAAGTACGTCGCCAAGGGCTACCTGCGAGAAGGTCGGCGGCAAGACCGACGGCGCCGAAGGCCTGACCGGCCGCACCGATCGCGCCGGCCGGCCCGCCTCGCCGCCCGGCCGGGCGCGTGACGATCCCGCCTGCACGCGCGCTTCGCGCCGCTGCCGGCATCGGCCTGCGCGCGCCGCACGTCGCGCAGGTCGAGGACGAGCGCCCGCCGTCGCCTGGCTCGAAGTCCACAGCGAGAACTACTACGCCGACGGCGGCCCCGCGCTCGCGGCGCTCGACCGCATCCGCCGCGACTATCCGCTGTCGCTGCACGGCGTCGGCATGTCGCTGGGCTCGACCGATCCGCTCGACCGCGTCGCATCTCGCCAAGCTCGCGGCGCCTGATCGCGCGCATCGAGCCGGCGCTCGTCTCCGAGCACCTGTGCTGGAGCGGCGTCGGCGGCCGGCATCTGAACGACCTGCTGCCGCTGCCCGTACACCGAGGAGGCGCTGGCGCACGTCTGCAGCCGCGTGTCGCGAGGTGCAGGACGTCGCTCGGCCGCGAACTGCTGGTCGAGAACGTCTCGTCGTACCTCGCGTTCGCCGACGCGACGATTCCCGAATGGGAGTTCGTCGCCGCCGTCGCGCGCCGCACCGGCTGCAAGCTGCTGCTCGACGTCAACAACATCTACGTCAACGCCGTCAACCACGGCTTCGACGCCGACGCCTATCTCGCCGCGATGCCGCCGGGCGCGATCGCCGAAATCCATCTCGCCGGCTTCGACGCGCAGCGGCCCCTGCCTGATCGACACGCACGGCGCGCCGGTCGCGCCGGACGTCTGGGCGCTCTACGGCCGCGCGATCGCGCGCTTCGGCCCGCGGCCGACGCTGATCGAGTGGGACATCGACATTCCGCCGCTCGCCACGCTGCTGCGCGAGGCCGCGACGGCGCAATCGATGCTGGACGCGCGCGATGCCCTCGCTGCGTGAACTGCAGCAGGCGTTCGCCGACGCCGTGTTCGCGCGCGGACGGCGCGCGCGCCGCCGTTCGCGATCGCCGGACCGGCGCTCGGCGCCGAACGCATCGCGATCTACCGCAACGCGGTGTTCGCCAACTACCGCAACGCGCTCGGCGCGACCTATCCGGTGGTGAAGCGGCTCGTCGGCGCGCCGTTCTTCAACGCGGCCGTCGACGCGTTCGTCCACGCGCATCCGTCGACCAGCGGCGACCTCAACGTCTACGGCGATGCGTTCGCGCGTTTCTCTGCCGGCTATCCGCATGCGCGCCGACTGCCCTATCTCCCCGACGTCGCGCGCCTCGAATGGGCGATCGACGAAGCGAAGCGCGCGGCGGATGCGCGACGCGGCGCCCGACGCGGTGCTGGCCGCGCTGGCGGCGGTGGCGCCGGAGCGGCTTGCCGGCGGTGCGGCTGCGCGCTCGAACCGTCGTGCCGGCTCGTCGCCTCGGCGCTATCCGATCCTGCGCATCTGGCAGGTGAACCAGCCCGGCTACGACGGCGACGACCGCGTCGACCTCGACGAAGGCGGCGACGCTGCTCGTCCGCCGCGGATGCGCGCGGCGTCGTCGCTGGACGCGCCTCGCCGCCGGCGAGCACGCGTGGCTCGCGGCGCTGGCGGCGGGTGCGCCGCTCGGCGACGCGATCGACGCCGCGCAGGCCGCCGATGCCGGCGTTCGATCTCGGCAGCGCGCTGCGCGCGCACATCGCGTCGGGAACGATCGCCTCGGTCATCGTCGATCAGGGCGCGCCCGGCGGCTACGCCGTCCTGAACGCACCCGGGTGTCAGGTGATCGCTGTCTCGGCGACCCATACCGGAACCGAACCCGACAGGAACGGCATCGTCATGGAATCCACCACATCGCTGCGGCCGCGCCGGTCGTCGCCTCCATGCCTGGCGATCCGCCGGATCGACCGGCTGCAACCGCTGTTCGCGCTGGCGATGCGGCTCTACGTCGGCCGCGTGTTCTTCGTGTCGGGCCTGATCAAGCTCGAGAACTGGGCGGGAACGCTCGCGCTGTTCGAGAACGAATATCCACGTGCCGGTGCTGTCGCCGTACGCGGCGGCAGTCCTCGGCACCGCGGCCGAACTCGGCCTGCCGGTGCTGCTGGTGCTGGGACTCGGCACGCGCGCGGTCGCGCTCGCGCTGTTCGTCTTCAACATCGTCGCGGCGACGTCGTACCCCGACCTGAGCGACGCCGGGCTCAAGGATCACGTCCTCTGGGGCGCGCTGCTGGCGGTGACGTTCGTCTACGGCCCGGGAAGATTCGCGCTCGATGCCTGGCTCGCACATCGCGACCGCGCGTGAGCCGGTTGCCGGCGCGACGGGGAAAGACAGCCGCGCGTCAGATCGGCAGGAATACCGCGGTCGCGAGGCCCTGCGTGAAGAGCCGGATGGTGCGGTTCGTCCGCTGCGCCATGACGAGCGCGAGCGTGTCCTGGTAGGCGACGAGCTTGCCGATCTCGCGCTCGAACGAGAGATTGGGCGCCGCCCCGGACATGTCGTTGCTGAGGAGCAACAGCTCGCCGTTCGGCCCGCGGGCGTTGGCGAGCTTCCACGCCGCGATCTCGACGTTGCGCGCGGCGTTGTACAGGCGCTGCGCGTCGAGGCTGTCGGTCAGGTAGAACTGCGACTTGTCGTCGTACGCCTGCGAAATCATGCTGCCGAGCCCGACGCCGAACGCGAACACCCGGTCGCCGGTGAAGTCCGGACGGAAGGCGAGCTGCAACGCCTCGATGCCCCGCAGATTGGAGAGTTCCGGGAAGCGCCAGGGGTGACGCGGATCGAACGCCCGGGCCACCCCGGCCTCCGGCGTGGCGGCACCGCTCTTCCTCAGCTCGCGCGGGTTGCGCCGGTAGAGCTTCTCCGTCAGCAGCTTGGCCGACGCGATGCTTTCGCGCAGATGCACCTCGGCGACGGCGTCGATGTCGGACTTGAAGACGTCGCCGAAGCTGAACGATGCTTCGCGCGGCGGCGGGCGGCGGCCGGTCGACGGCGCGGTCGGCGGGTAGACCGGTGTCGATGCGCAATCGGCCAGCAGGCACGTCGCGACGGCGACGCCCACGCAGCGCCGCAGCGTGCCGCTGACGCTACGTGTCCTGGCCCGTGTGGTTGCCGTCACCGGAGCGCGATCTTGTTGGCGGACTGCCGATGTGGCGTTGCCTTCATTCGATGCGAAGCCCATTTCGTCGGCGGGCAAATGATGTGCGGCAGAATACATCGCGAGGCAACCGCATGGACAACAGGATGATCGAGCCGATTGTCGCAGCGAAGCGGAAGACAGACATGAGCGCCGAGGGCTTTCACCGGCATCGGCGGACGACGCATGCCGAACACGTGTGGGTCAAGCCGAGATCCGTGCGCTGCATCCGGAATTACACCCAGTGTCACACGCTGCCGGGCGAGTACGCGGCCGGCGACGTGGAAATCAATGGCGGCGCGGAACAGTGGCTCGACAGCGTCGGTACAAGGACCGGTTCTACATCGATCCGGAGTAAGTATCTCCCGGAAGAGCCGGGGGCTTCAAATGTGTGAGCCGCTCAAAGCGGCATGGTGGGGTCGTTAAGCGGCCCCAATTCTCCTGGGCCACCTTGCCGGTGGCCGGTCATCGCCACAGGTTCAGCTGGTCCAATCGCTCATCCTCGTGCTCCTGGTTCCGGATGTACTCTCGAATCACCGCCTCATCTCGACCCACCGTTGAAACAAAGTACCCGCGGGCCCAAAAGCTCTGCCCCACGAAATTGCGTTTGCGCCCCCCATGCACCCTTGCCATGTGGATCGCACTCTTCCCCTTGATGTACCCCACCACCTGCGATACCGCGTACTTCGGCGGAATCGACAGCATCATGTGCACGCGATCGACCTTCAAATGCCCTTCCTCGACCCGGCTCTCCTTCTGCTGCGCCAATCGACGGAACACAGAGGTGGTCCTGACCTGCCTTGGGAATTTCGAACGCTTTATTCCTGGGAAGTGGCTCGGGGTTGAAGGAACGATTCGGGCTGATGGTGCTGCTTGAATTCGATCGGGGTCAAGTAGTTCAGGCTCTGGTGCGGCCGCACCACGTTGTAGTGTCTGCGCCAGGCCTCGATGATGATGCTGGCCTCGCGGCGGCTGCGGAACCACTCGAGACTCAGGCACTCGTCGCGGAACTTGCCATTGAACGATTCGTTGGTACCGTTCTGCCATGGTTTGCCAGGGTCGATGACTGCCGTGTCTATCCGATTCGTCGTCAGCCACTGCAGAACGGCATGGCTGACGAACTCCGGGCCGCTATCCGAGCGCAGGAAGGCTGGGGCGCCATGCAGGCTGATCAGGCGCGCCAGCACGTCAATCACACGGCGCGAACGGATGGAGCCGGCCACGTCGATCGCCAGGCACTCATGAGTGAACTCGTCGACCACGGTCAGGCATTTGATCTGCTGCCCGTTGGCGCAGGCGTCGAAGACGAAGTCGTATGCCCAGACGTGGTTGGCTGCCCGTGGTGGCAAGGGCCTGGGTCGGGCGGTGGCAACGCGCCGCCGTGGCCGACGCCGCGGAAGCTGCAACCCAGCTTGGCGCCACAGCCGCTCGGCGCGGGAGGCGCTCATGGTCAAGCCCTCACGGCGAAGGAAGATCCGAATCCGGCGGTAGCCGTAGCGCGGATATTGCGATGACAGCCGTTTCATCGCCGCCATCACCGGCGCGTCCTTCGCGGGCTGCCGGAGCTCGTAGGACAAAGTGGAGCGGGCCATACCCATCAGCCCGCAGGCGCGTCGCTTCGGGATCCCGCGCCCACAGGCGTAGGCACATTGCTCCCGGCGCCCCTGCGGGCTCACCATTTTTTTCGGTTGATCTCCTTCATTACCTCGATCTCGAGGTCGCGTTCGGCCAGCAGCTTCTTGAGCTTGGCGTTCTCCGTGGACAACGCCCTGAGCCGCTTCACGTCGGCGGGCTCCAACTGCCCGAAATGCTTGCGCCAGGCGTAGATCGTTTGCTCGCTGACCTTGCTCTTCTTCGCGACCTCGGCGACCGAGGTCCGGTCCGCCTCGCGCAAGATCGCCACCATCTGCTCGTCGCTGAATCGGCTCTTTCTCATCGGCTCTTCCTTTCGGTTGAAGAGCCATCTTTCCAGAAATCAGCCGTTCGAAAAAGTCGGGCAGGTCACACGCCACGCCGCGTATGACACAGTTCCCCCCGCAAATCGGCGAAGAACCAAAAAAAGAGGGAGGGATTTCTCCCTCCCCCTTCAACTGCGCGGTGCTGGACTACAGTGTGGTTACGGTGACTATGTTCGAAAACGCGGAAGAGCCTAGTCCATTGACCGCCTGGATCCGGTAGCTGTAGGTCCTCAACGGCGTCAGCCCGGTGTTCAGGTAGGTCGTGGCGTTGGCCGCTACCGTTGTCGTCACGTTGGCCCAGGCCCCTCCCGTACCGCAGGCGCCAGTGCAGCGTTGAATCGTGAAGCTCGTCTCGTTGTTGGCGTTGTCGACCCAGGTCAGATTCACCGCCCGGCCGCCTGAGATTACGGCGACTCCGGCCAGCGACGTGGGAGCCGCCGGAAGGGCGACGACCACCGTGACCAGCGCAGGAGTCGACGACGCTGCGCCGTTGACAGCCGTCACCCGATAAACGTAGGTGCCGAGAGGCACCGCGGCGTTGGTGTAGGTGATGGCGTTTGCCGCAAGCGTCGTCGTGAGCACTGTCCACGTCGTGCCGCCATCCGCAGAACGCTCCACCTTGTAGCTGGTTTCGTTGGTGGCGTTGTCAGTCCAATTGAGGCGAACATCCCGCGCGGCGTTCAATATCGTTCCCGTCAGACCGGTCGGCGCCAGGATGGCGGTCGATACCGATGCCGTGTTCGTGTACGCAGACGGCGCGATTCCGTTGAAGGCCCTCACTCGGTAGGCGTAGGTCTGACCGACCGCGACGGTGTTGTCGTTGTACGTCACGGTGCCGGTGCCTGCGAATGCGGCGACAGTGTTGAGCAACGCGAACGCGCCTCCGTTGACCGAACGCTCGACTGCGAAGCTCGTTTCGGTGGTGGCGTTATCGCGCCAGGTCAGCCGGACCTGCGTCGCCGACGTCACCGTGGCCGTCAGGAGGGTCGGCGCCGCCGGGGGCGGAGCCGCGTCCGCAACAGCCGCGGAGACCCCTGTCACCGTCAAGCTGGAGTACCCCGGCGTGGCCGTATAGCCTACTGTGTTGATGGCCTCGACCCGGTAGTAGTAGCTGGGCACAGTGGCGTTGGGGATCGGATCAGTATACGTGGTCACGCCCAGACCCACCGTTCCCAGGACCGTCCAGGGGCCGGTCGCGGCGAGCGCTCTGCTGACGCGGAAGCCGGTCTCGTTGTTGGAGTTGTCGGTCCAGGTCAACGTCACCTTCAGGCCGAAGCCGGCGCCCGAACGCAGGGCCACCAGGCTGGTCGGCGCTACCGGCGGGATCGCCAGCGACATCGGCCGCATCATGTCCATCTCTTCATGGCTGAGGATGTGGCAGTGCCAGGTGTACTCGTGACCGAAGTTGGTCATTGCGTTCTTGATCAGCACCGGCGTCGGGTTGCCCGCGGCGTCGACGTTGTTGAATCCGATCGTCGAGTCGAGCGGCATCGACGGGTTGAGCAGCCGCACGCTGTTCGGCAGCGCGAAGGGAGCCGTCGGGATGACCGCCCGTAGCGCGACGATCGTGTCCTCCAGCGGGCTGACCCTGACCGTGTCCTTCCAGCCGATTTCGCTCGCTTCAGGCGGGATGATGATGTTGTCCCAGGTGACGCGGTTGATCAGCTGCACGTCGAACAGGTGGAAGTGGATCGGGTGCGTATCGACCCCGTTGTGCGTGATCTTCCAGATCTGGGTTCCGTCCGTCGCCGACGAAATCGGCGTCACCCTCAGGTCCACCCCGGGACCGCCGGTGTGGGGCAGATTGGTACCGTCGATGAGCTCGGACGCCGGGTTCACGAACGGGTACAGGATGATGTTCTGCAGCAGCGGGTTCGCACCCGGCGCTTCGAGGCCCATCGTGGCCTGCATCCGTCCGTACTCGTCGAAGCTGGTCGAGTTCATCTCGTCGTGCATGCCCTTCGGCTCGAACTTGATCTGCATCTTCGCGGTCGGGGCCAACAGCGTGTTGAACCCGAACAGGTCGGTCGGCTGCGATCCTTCCATGATGCGCGCGAAACCGTCGCAATTCGTGCTGGTGCTGCCGGGGCCATTGCACCAGTTGCCGACCGAGAAGTTGGTGCCGTAGGCCGAGTTGTACGCGGCCTGGCCAACGATGATCGGGTGCTGGCCGGACTCGAATACGCCCGAGCCGTCAGGCTGATGCTCGAACGCCGCTGCAAGCGCGGGCAGGTTGAACGCCGGTGCGGGAGCAGCGGCCGCAATCTTCACCTGCATCACGGTGCGGGTGTTCGGGCCGTAGCCGGGCAGCGTCGGGGCCGCGCCGGCCGGGCGCAGGTCCGGACCGCCGGTGTAGTAGTCGTAGCCGGGAACGCGGGCCGGGAAGGCAGCCGGGGCGTCGTTGTACAGGATCAGCGTCTTGCCGGCGAACTGCGAGAAGTCGACGATCACGTCGGCCCGCTCGGCCGGACCCAGCAGCAGCGAGTGCAAGTCGACGTTGCCCACATCGAAGCGGGTCGGATCGGTGATCCAGGTCGTCGGCTGGTTCGGCACGATCGTCGGGGCCGGCAGGAACCCGCCCTCGGTGCCGATCTGGATCCAGTTCGGACCCGCCGGGCTGAGGGCCGTGTTCGGCGTCGGGAACACCACGGGGTCGAGCTGCGCCAGGGCCAGTTCGGCCGGATTGAGCGCCACTTCGGTCGCGCCGGTCACCGGATTGGCGGTGGTCGGATCGCCGATGTACCACTGCAGGTTCCAGAAGCGGTCATTGGCCGCGTTCAGGATGCGCAGGCGATACGTCTTCGGCTGGAGCGTGACCGTCGGATAGGCCGTGCCGTTGACGAGTGGCGTGTCGTTGAAAGCTTCCATCCCGACGGTGATGTTCGGGGTTCCGGGTATCAGCGCCGGCTCGCAGAACGGGTCGGTCTGGTATTGCCAGGTGGCGGGATTGCCGAGATCGCAAGGTACCGCCAGCGCCGTAGTGAAGTTCGTCGCCGGATCCTTGTTGTAGTATGGGTTGGGGATCGGCTGGTAGGCTACGTTCGTTGCCGGCGGCCAGAACCACGGGCCGTACATCCAGCGGCCGAAGGGGCTCGCGCCCGACGGGTCGCCGGGGTTCTGCGCCGGCATGTACACGTGCGGCGTCCACAGAGCGCCCAGGCCGCCCCAGCGCGTCGTGTCCCAAGTGGGATCCTGCTCGGCCAGCGCGGCCGGACCCGGCACGAAGGTCTTGTCCTGGATGATCAGCGGGATCGTGTCTGCCGAACCGGGGATGAGTCCGCGGCTGACCAGGCTCGCCTCCGTGGCGTCGGTGATCAGGTAGCCGGCCGCACCGCCCACATACACGCCCAGGCGGGTGATGCCCCAGGCATGGTCGTGGTAGAACATCAACCGCGCGCTCTGGTTGTTGGTGTAGTAGAACGTCTGGCAGCCGACGGCGCTTCCGCCCACGCCGCAGACGTTCATGTCCGGGACCATCTGGACGCTGACGCCCTGCGGGTAGCCGGTGACCTCGCCGGCGGGGGTGGTCCACTGGTGCGCGGTACCGTCGCTGATCCACACGGTGGTGCCACCGTGCAGGTGCAGCGTCGCGCGGTTCTGGGTGTAGCACGTGTCCGGCTGCATCGACGCGACGGCGTACCCTTCGGTGCACATCGGATTGCGGACTTCGTCCATCACGCTGAACGCATCGACCGGCGGGGTCTGGCTGGCTTTCGATCCCATGCCCGAGCCCATGATCGTGGTGTCGACCGGGAGGAACAGATCACCGGCCACGCCCGTCGGCAGCAGATTGCGGAACACGATTCGAACCGGCCTGTCCTTCGTGGCGACGATCGTCGGCCCGAGGGACTGCGGCGGCGTCACGCCATAGGCCTGGACGCCGTTGACCAGGACCGGAACCGTGGTCCCGTTCATCATATGGTTGACCAACGGGAAATGCTGGCTGACGCCTGCATTGGCGGCCGTCTCCAGTTGCACGTAGCCGCGCACCAGCGCTGCCGGCAATTGGGAGGAGAACTGCATCCGGTACTGGACGAGGGCGATCTCGTAGGTGTCCGAATTGGTGTGGGTGTGAACGCCATCGGTCCACGCCGTGTTCGCAACCCCGAGCGGGATGAACTTGCCGGTCAGGGGACACGCGGGCGGAAGACAAAGCCCCGGCAGCGGGTCAATGAACTTCTTCAGCCCCGCAGACAGGTAGCCGGAACCGGAATTGGTGACGTTGATCGCGGTGACCGATCCGGCGGCCGAGAACGCCGCTAAGCCCATCGCGCCAGTGCCGGTCGCGTCGCTGATGGCCACCGAGGGCGCTGAGGTGTACCCGGAGCCGAAGGTGAGCAGTTTGAAGCCGGTCACCGACATGGTTGTCTGTACGGTGCCCATCGCGGTCCTGTTGCCGTCGTAGATCGTCCCCACCGGGGCCGTGGTATATCCGTAGCCGGGGTCCACGATGTTGATTGCTGTGACATTTCCAGATGCATCCACCGTCACCGAAGCGGTCGCCGGCCAGCCCACTTGGTCTGGGGGAAGCGTGAACACGATGTTCGGCGTTGTCGGAACGTTAATCACGCCGAAAGGGAGGACGGCATCAACGCTGCCGATAGCCACCGCTGTCGCGTTTGTTGTCGCACCGCCACCCGTAATGGTTACGACGGGCGCCGTGTATCCGGCGCCGCCCGCCCCAGCCGTAATGGCGGTGAGGGTGCCCGTCGAGTCGACGACGGCGGTCGCCGTAGCCAACGTGCCCGGTCCCGAGATCGACACGGTCGTCCCCGCCGTGTAGCCGGTGCCGGGGCTGGTGACCGTGATGTTCGAGACGGCCCCCGTCCTCGGATCGACCGTCGCGGTGGCCGCGGCGCCGGTGCCGGCGCCGGTGATGACGACCGTCGCGCTGGCCTGCGTCTGCGGGCTGGTGGCGTAGTTCGGATAGGGTCCGAAGTAATGCGGCACCTTCGTCTGGTCAACGGGGCTGGCCGGTGCCGCATTGACCGCCGTCGGCAACAACCCGAGCGCAATGATGCCGCTGCCCGCAAAAAGCACGGAAGCAAGAACCAGCATCGAACGCCAGGAACGCGTTATCTTCGATCGCAACATGACCACTCCCAAGTGAAATGAATCAAATGAACTCACACCAGAGGATCGCTCTCAAGGTGTCGGTTGGCCATCCTGCAATAGGAGGGACCAGCGAGAAATTGAGGGCTATCGCCGGATGGCCCTTTCGGGGGGGATGGGCCCGGGATCCGGGCGCGGCAAGGAGTGGGTGCGCACTACATTGCCGAGCGCAGCGAGTTCGCGGCGCGCCATGCCGAGCGGAAGTTTCGGATGCGCACCGGCGCGGTGTTCAGGCTGTGCACGACAGGCTGTAAATTGCGGGCCGAAACAAAGCGAGGGATCGCCGGCCCCACGAAAACCAAATCGAGCTCGAATTCTCGCGGCGCGGGTAGCCAACCGACGATGCGAAGGTGGAATCCTCAGGCCCGTGCTTCCGCGCCGGGTGCCTGAACAGGCATGGGGTCTTGTCGCCGAGCGAAGCTCAGCCAAAATCGAGGTGTGGCGACGTTCTAAAACGAGAAGCGTCCCCACCCCGCGTTGGCGTAGTCGACCCTCCTGAATACGCCTGCCGGGCGCCGCTTTCCGCCGGATCGGCAGAAACACCGGAGTCGGCAATTTCCAGCTCCGGCCGGTACGGGCACGGGGTCAGCGTCAAGAGAAATAAAGGGCCATCCGCGAATGGCCCTTGCGGGCGATGGGGCTTGAACCCCGGTGCCGTGTTCAGTTGGACGGCTATTTCGGTCTCGCCAGATCCTCGCGGAGGGCGAAGGTCGCGGCCTGGACCCGGTTCTCGACGTGCAGCTTCTCGAGGATCACCTTGAGGTGATTCTTGACGGTGTTCTCCGCGATGCCGAGGGTCGCGGCGATCTCCTTGTTGCTGCGCCCCATCGCCACCTGGTCGAGCACCTCGCGCTCGCGCTGCGTCAGCGCGGCGGCGGGCGAAAACGCCGGCACGGTGGATCGGCGCGCGAACTCCTCGAGGAGCCGAGCCGCCATCGCCCGCGGCACCGAGGCTTCGCCGCGTTCGACCCCGCGTACCGTGTCGAAGAGCGCTTGAGGGTCGATTTTCTTGAGGAGGTAGCCCTGCGCCCCGGCTTTGATGGCCTCGAAAAGGCTCCGGTCCTGGTCGGATGCCGTGAGGATGACGATCTTCACCCGGGGGATCTGCGCCCTGATCTGGCGCGTGGCTTCGAGGCCGTCCATCACCGGCATGGCGAGGTCCATCAGGATCAAGTCCGGCGTCAACATGCGGGCCAGTTCGAGGGCCTGAAGTCCATTGGCGGCCTCGCCGATCACCTCGAAATCGCTTTCGGCCGCAAGGAAGCTCGCCACTCCGCGTCGGAAGAGCGTGTGGTCGTCGGCGACCAGGATGCGGATGCGGGTCATGCGCCACCTACCGGGAGGGTGGCCACCACGCGCGTGCCCTGGCCGGGCATGGAATCGATTCGCAGCCCACCGCCAAGTCCTTCGGCCCGCTCGCGCATCACCTGGAGACCGAAATGCATCCGATCGGGCAACGTGAGGGCATCCCAACCCTTGCCATGGTCTTCGATCACCACCTGGACCCGGTCGCCATTCTGCTGGAGGCGTACCCAGGCGTGATCGGTACGGGCATGTTTACGAACGTTGGAGAGCGCCTCCTGGATAATGCGGACGATCTGGATCTCGGTCGCGGGCGGAAGCCGGTCGACACCCCCATCGGCGACTTCGAGGTCCACGGAAATCCCATTGTGCGCGCTGAATTCGTGCAGGTATTCAGTGAGGGTGGGAACGAGCCCGAGTCCCCGCGAGACGAAAGTGCGAAGCCCGAATATCGACTGGCGCACTTCGTCGTACGCGTGGTCGGTGAGGCGCACCATTTCGCGGAGGGCATCGGCAAGGGCTGGCGTCGCGGACGCGTGCTCCAGCGCACCGCACAGCTTCAGGTGGAGAAGGCCCAGCTCCTGAGCGAGCCCGTCGTGCATTTCGCGGGCGAGGCGCTCGCGTTCCTGGACGGCGCCGAGATTGCGGACCTCGTCCGAGAGCCGCACCCTTTCGATCGTAATTGCTGCTTGCGTGGCCAGACCGGAGAGGAGTTCGACCTCGTCCGCCGTGAATTCCCTCTTCTCGCGGGTGCCGACGTGGATCGTGCCCAACTGGGTGATCCCCAGGTTGATGGGGACGGTCAGGTGTCCACTAGCGTATTCGGGGCGAATGAACGGATCGCCCGTGTCTCCGTCGTCCGTGGCCACCTTGAGTTCGCCGTCCGGTCCATCCCTATCGGATCGAAACGCCTCGGGCGGGCCGCTTCTCGCCGCCGGTGTGCCACCTCCGCCGAGGGGGGCAAACACGCGCAGGACCACGGCGTCGACGCGCAGCAATTCTCGCGCCTTGTCCACGACCAGCTGGATGATCCGATCGAGCCGCTGGAGGCGTGCGATCTCGGTTCCGATGTGGTAGAGCGACCGCACCTCGCGCACTTTCCCCTCGATCGCATTATGCGCGAAGCGCATCTCGCGCTCGTGCTTCTGCAGCCGGTCGGCCATGTCATTGAATGTCTGGGCGAGCAGTCCGATCTCGTTCACCTGGCCGACCGGCACCCGGGTGTCGAGACGACCGTCGGCGATTCCCCGGGCAGCGTCCGCGAGCCCGTGCAGCGGAGTGGCAATTTGATTGTTCAAGGTGACCTTGGCGACGACGACCAGCACCATACCCACGACCGTGAATGCCGCGTACAGGGCCACGATGGCTTGGATCAGAGACCGGCTGGTATCGTGCATGCCGGCAATATGCAATATGTGCGGCCGGGCGAGACCTTCCGTGAGACGGGGAACCTCGTGGGTGGCGCGGTTCAGCCACTCGAGGTCGGACCCGTCGAGACGCCCGTTGGCCGCGAGGCGCGTCGTGACCACCCGCCCGTCGTCGCAAAGGCGGCGTAGGTCGGCCAGGGCGACCTGTTCCGGATCCGCCGTGCCGGCCTTGCCGCCCATCATCGGCTCCAGAGCGTCCAGTTGCCGCGCGATCCCTTCCTGAATGAGTAGAGCGTCCCCGGTGCGGTCGACGGTGCGCGTGGAGTCGATCTGGTGAAGCTCGAAGATCAAGTCGTCGAAGACGGAGTGGACCTGATCGAGCTTGAGGATCTGGCTGATTTCCAAGGCAGAGGAGTCGACGTTTTGGTAGAGGCGCACCGCCAGCGTGACAGACGCCCCGCCGACCAGCACGACGCCCACCACGATGGTGCCCAGGGCGCGAGTTAGGCTTTGGCTGATCCGCGCAGGGAAAGTCCGCTCGTTCGAGAGCCGTTTCATCGCTGGAGCCACTCTTGTCGCATCGGCGGCGGTGCGCACGGTCATTCCATTTGCGGGAAAGGGCGAGGCATCATCCGCCAAAGACGAGGCGGAGTCCCTGCGCTAGATCAAAAAAGGGGAGAACGAGACGCCGGACCGGTCGCCGTGCTGAGCCAAACGGCCGCCGGATTTCCCGGAAGGGAATCCGTCTTTCGCGCAATCGGCTTCAGGAAGCGCTATCGTGGAACGCGCCGCAGCCTACAGGCGAGGGCGCGAGGCGATGGCTGAAGAATTCTGCAGAGCGCGGGCAACTAGATTCTTGGAGGAGTGTGAGCGTCGCAACCTCACACTCACCCGTCGAACTCTCCGGCTCGTTTCCGGCGACCAATTGATGCCGGGTTCACGGCTCCGCGGGCTGCTTCAAGAATTGATTGGTGAGCGCCAAGCGCAGACACGCGTGACCTAGCCAACCGACTCGCGCGCTTGCGCCTGCGGCGAGAAAAAAATAGGCAATACGTGTCGCAATTCCCTTTTAGGCAATACCTGTCGTTCGCGACAGGCATTGCCTAATTCCACATGGGCGCTATAGGCGAAACGCTTATATTATGGGGTGGCTGATGGGACTCGAACCCACGACAACCGGAATCACAATCCGGGACTCTACCAGCTGAGCTACAGCCACCACGGGTGTGCCGCACCGGCCGGGACGGTCCTCATTTGTCCGAGGATCACACGACCGCCGCCTGCACCAAAACTGGCGCGCCCGACAGGACTCGAACCTGTTACCGCCGGCTTAGAAGGCCGGTGCTCTATCCAGATGAGCTACGGGCGCCCTGTCGGATCGGGACGTTGCACCGTATGGCAAGAAGGGCCATGCCGGCCGCGCCGCATTGGGGATCGGGAAGAATTCGGAGTCCCGACATCCTGCTCCCAATGCAACGCCCTGACTATACAACATCCGGATCAATTTTTGCTCGGAAAGGCCGCCAATGTTGGATAATCCGCCCAATAATCAACCCATTGGGCTCCCGGGCATTCGCCTCGTCGTTCGGATTGCCGCGGCGCCGACGGTGGCGCCTGCACGACCGGCCCATGTCGATCGCAGCAACGTCGGAGCGCGCCGCCCCCCGAACCCCCATCACCCGTCGACCGAATGATCATGCCGATAGAAGAACTGCTGCACGCGCACGACAAGGACCTGGGCGGCGGATTCATGGTGCGCCGCCTGCTGCCTGCCGCCACCCGGCAGGCGGTCGGGCCGTTCATTTTCTTCGACCATTTCGGGCCGGTCATCAGCCGCCCCGGCGACAACCACGATGTCCGGCCGCATCCGCACATCGGCCTGGCGACGGTCACCTACCTTTTCGACGGTGCGATCATGCACCGCGACAGCCTGGGCTCGGTGCAACGCATCGAGCCGGGCGCCATCAACTGGATGACCGCGGGGCGCGGCATCGTCCATTCCGAACGCGCTCCGCCGGATCTGCGCGGCACCGAATACGCGATGCACGGCCTGCAACTCTGGGCCGCGCTGCCGAAGCGCTTCGAGGAAACGGAGCCCGGATTCAGCCATACACCGGCCGCAGCCATTCCCGCGGTGTCGCTGCCGAACATGCAGGTCCGGGTGCTGATCGGTGAGGCCTTCGGCCGGCGGTCGCCGGTGGCGACGTTCGGCGAGACGCTCTATCTCGATGTCGCGGCCGAACCGGGGGCGATCCTGACGCTGAGCGCCGCGGCCGACGCGGCGACGCGGGAGCATGCGCTCTACAGCGTCGATCACGGGCTCGTCGTCGAAGGCGTCGACGTTCCACCGTTCACGCTTGCCATCATGGCGACCGGCGCCCCCGCGACCATCGCCGCGCCCACGGGTGCGCGCTACGTGATCATCGGCGGCGAGCCGCTCGACGGGCGGCGCGTGATCTGGTGGAATTTCGCGTCGTCGCGCCGGGAACGCATCGAGCGGGCCAAGGCCGATTGGGCGCAGCAGAAGATGGGCGCCATTCCCGGCGAGCACGAATTCATCCCGCTGCCCTGAGCGATCGAACGTCGTTGACGTTGGCGCTCCAACGCGGGTTCGATGACCGCAGTGTGGCGAGCAAACCGCATCGATCCGACAACGAACGGTTGCGTGCCTCCGCGCGGTCGCGCATCGGCGGCGGATTCCGGCAACGCGGGGTTCCCGCCGCCAGGTGACCGATCGGTCATCGCCGCCCGCAGCTCGCTGCCGGGGCGTTACGCCGCAATTTCGCGCGCGGTGATGCGATAGCGAAAGCTGTCGGGATCGAGGCAATCCAGGCGCGCGCCGCCTGCCTCCGCCTGGGGGTACATGAGGAAGGGAACCGGCGGCCCGCCGGCGCCGGGCAGCGTCACGTCATGCGCGTTGTTGTACGCGAGCCAGTTGCCCTCCCATGCACCGAACAGCTTCTGACGCACCGGGGGAACGATGGGGTCGTCGAGCGTCGTCGGCTGCGCCCGTTCCTCCCGCACGACTTTGCGGACGTCGGCCGGGTCGACCGCCAGCCAGCCGATGCCGGCGATGAAGACTTCCGCCCGGCAATGCTGTGCGCGCGTGACGTTGTCGGTGCCGGCGCCGAGGCTGCGATAGCCGAAGTCGCTCTTCGCCACGCGAATGCCGTAGACGTCGCGCGCCGGCAGCCCGACCGAACGCGCCAGCGCCACATAGAGGGCGTTTAGGTCGGCGCACTTGCCGGCCAGATACCCGGTCTCCAGCATCACGCGCACGTCGCCGAAGCCGCAGCCCTTCGTCTTGGGGTCCCGGAACGTGTTGTCGACGATCCACTCGTAGATGGCGCGCGCCTTTTCGAGATCGGTCCTTGCTCCGCTTACGATCGAGGTCGCGGTCTTGAAGACAGTGCCGTCGATCGGCATGAACTCGGTGGGTGCGGTGTACAGGCGCAGGGCCTCGCCGTCGAGTTTCGCGCTGGCGTGGTGCGCCGCCGTGTGGACGGCGGCCAGGGGGGCGGCGCGACTGCGCGTGGAGAACCGGCTGGTGACCTCGATGGTCGGCGCCGGCTCGCCGTCACGCCACTGCGCCGCCAGCATCTTCGCGCCGTACCTGCCTTCCGAAACCACCGCCGCGCTCGACGGATTGCCGGACCAGGTGTCGCCGAGCGTTTTCTGGAATTCGCTTTCGACCGAGGGCACCGGGATCCACGCGCGCGTGTTCGCCGCGGGCTTCAGGATCTCGACCCGGGTCGAGAGCTCGAACGTGCGCCACGAGCCCGGCCTGGGATCGAACGGCAGCTGCTGCGCGCTTGCCAGGCGGGGAATCTGGAGCAGGACCGGCGCGGCCAGCGCCGCCTGCAGGAGGGTGCGTGGTTTCTTTGTCGATCTTTCCTGTGTCTTGGCGGAGTGAAGGTGAAAAGCGGGGCCGGACCCGGCAAACACCGCGCCGGGACCCGGATTGTATCGCTGCAGGATGCGTCAAGCGCAACGGCGGCGCGCGACCACGTCGCGACCCAGCCCGGTGCGAGCACCGGCCCGCCGGCCGGCGCGACCGCCGCGATCAGCCGCCGCCGCGCGCGCGGCGCAGCACGGCGTACACGGCATTCAGGTCGGCAATGGGGATCTGTCCGGGCGCGGAACTGCCTTCGCCGATCGCGAAGCTGAGCGACGAGCCGAATACGCCGCCGATCATCCGGGTGACCGAACCGAGCGGCCCCATCGACATGCTGATCAGCGGGATGCGGGCCTTGGCATGCGCCTCGGCCGTGGCCGCGAGCAGCACCAGCACGTCGGCGCGGTCGCGCGGCATGACGGCGACCTTGGCCACGTCGGCGCCCAGCCGCTCGGCTTCCAGGAAGCGCTGGACAAGGAACTCCTGCCCCGGGGTGTAGCCGAAATTGTGGTACGAGAAGATGGTCCGCGTGCCGTTCCGGCGCGCGCTGTCGCGCACACGCTGCACCTGTCCGGCATCGTTGCTCATTTCGAAATCGAGAAAATCGACGAGGCCACTGGCGCCGACGGCATCGTAGAGCCGAACCACGTCCTCGTCGCCGATCGCGATCGGCTCGCCGCCTTCCCTGATCGAGCGGCGGGTGAAGATGATCGGCGCGTCGCCGACCACGCCGCGAAGCGCGCGCCCGAGCTCCAGCACCGCCGCGGTGTCGCCGATGCCTTCGAAATGATCGACGCGCCATTCGACGACGTCGGGATTCTTTGCGACCACGCTCGCGGCCTCCGCGAGCACGCGCTCGCGGCTGCGGCCGACCAGGGGCGTGCAGATAAGCGGCGTGTCTCCGCCCAGCGACCTGCCGCGGATATCGATCACCTTGCTCGTTTCCATCGATCTTCCTTCCCTGCCGTTTCGCACATGATACTCAATAGGCGACCTTGGCCACCGCGCGCAGCTCGTCCGGCGTCGCCGTGCCGTAGCCGAAGAACTCGAGATACGCGGGAATCATCTCGAAGAGCATGTCGGTGCCGACCAGAAAACGGCATCCGCGCTCCTGCGCGGCCCGGAGGAGCGGCGTGATCTCCTGCTTCATCACCACCTCGCCGACGAAGGTCTCCGGCGCGAGACGCGTGACGTCGAAAGGCAGCGGATCCGTGGGCTTCATGCCGAGTGGTGTTCCGTTCACGACCAGCTCGTACCCGGCGGGATCGTTGGAGCGCGTGTCGATCCCCATGTGCGGGTAGTGCTTCCGCAGGCGCGCGGCAAGGCCTTCTGCCGATGCCGCGTTGGTGTCGAACAGCGAGATCGACGCGACGCCGCCCGCCGCGAGTGAGGCCGCGATCGCCGATCCCACCCCGCCGGTCCCGACCACGAGGCAGCGCGCGCCGGCGAACGCGAATCCCTTGCGCGCGAGGCCGCGCGTGAAGCCCGTCCCGTCGAACATGTCGCCGAGCAGCGTTCCGTCCGGCCGCAGGCGCACCGCGTTGCAGGACCCGGCGATCTCCACCGTCGTCGTGCATTCGTCGACCAGCGCGACCGTCGTGACCTTGTGCGGCATCGTGATCAGCGCGCCGCGAAAATTGGTCAGCCGGGACAACGCCTCGAGGACAGCAGGATAGTCGTCCGCCTTCACTCCCATCGGCACGACGACCGCATCGATCCCCGCCTTCTCGAACCACGGGTTGTAGATCAGCGGCGCCTTGAACGATTCGGTCGGGTAGCCGATGTGCGCGATCAAAGTCGTCTTGCCGCTGATCATGCCGGCCTCGATTGGCCGCAACGCCGGATCAGCGACCCGGTTGCCTGTCCGTCGCGGGCTGTGCGAAACAAATTCACGAAGTGCCTCCTCAGTGGGTGCCGACGATCCGGCCCGTGCGCGCGGCTTCCACGATGGCGTCGGTCACGCGCAGGTTCTGCAATCCGTCGCGCACGGTGACCCGCGGCTCCGCTTCGCCGCGGATGACTGCCGCGAAATGCTCGATCTGCTCGGCCAGCGGATCCTTGCGCTCCACCTCGGCCACGGCGGTCCGGAACGGCTTCCACCAGGACCGGTCTTCAGGCTTCGCGTAGTACTTGAGCCGCATCGTGGGCACGCCCAGCGACCCGCTGGTGCCGATGACCATGTAGCAATCCTCGTCCGGATACGTCGAATAACTCTTGTTCTCCTGCGAGGTCTGTTCCCAGCTCTTCGCGCAACCTGAAGTGTCGGAGAGCAGGAACGTGCCAAGCGCGCCGTTGACGAAGCGCAGGTTGATCGCAACCGTGTCCTCGACTGGAAAGCCGCGTGTCGCGCTCGACGAAAACGCCTGTACCGCCGCGATCTCGCCCACCATCGCACGCAGGTTCCCCACCTCGTGGATCATGTTGATCAGGATCGGTCCGCCGCCGGGCTGACGTCGCCACGGAGCTTCATCGAAGTAATTGTCCGGCTTGAAGAACACTGCGCTGCCGATGACGCCGACGATCGGTCCGAGGGTCCCGGAGCGGATGATCTCGCAGGCCTTGTGCAGGATCGGGCTGTGGATGCGGTGATGGCCGATGAGGACCCTGGCCTTCACCCGGTCCGTCGCCTCGCACAGGCGGATGCCCTCGGCCAGCGTGTGTGCGATCGGCTTTTCGATCAGCACAGCGACACCGGCGTCGATGCATCGGAGCCCCTGTTCCACGTGCAGCTGGTTGGGTGTCGCGAGCACGACGCCGTCTGGCTTGTCTGTTGCGAACATCGTAGCTAGCGAGTCGTATAGCGGCACGCCAAGCTGTTTAGCCGCGCCGGCTGCCTTCGGCGAGATGTCGACGATCGCCGACAGCGCGCTTCCGCGGCTCCTTTCGATTTCCTCGGCGTGGCGCAGGCCGATGACGCCGGCGCCCGCCACTGCGATGCGAACCCTTTTCATGAACGATCGGTTCGGCCCTGCAAATTACGTCCTGCCACCCTCGTCAGCCTGTGTAGCCAAGCAACCTCGGCAGCCAGAGCACCAGGCCCGGCATTAGCGTGATGATCGCGAGCGCACCAATCATGACATACAGGAACGGCATCACTTCACGCACCATGTCGCGCAGCGGAACGCTGGCGATCTTGGTCATCATGAAGAGCAGCAGCCCGAACGGCGGCGTGACCAGTCCGAGCATTATATTGACCACGCAAATCACGCCGAAATGCACCATGTCGATGCCAAGCGCCTGCGCGGTGGGCAACAGCACCGGGAGGATTACGAGGATTATCGTCGTTCCTTCGAGAAAGCAGCCGAGAATCAGCAGCAGCACGTTGACCATCAGCAGGAACAGGAGCGGCGACAGCTCGTAGGCCTTCAGCATCGCGCTCAGAGTCCTCGGGATGTTTTCCGACGTGATGACGAAATTGAACACCGTCGCGCCGGCGATCAGCATGCCGATCGAAACCGTGACGCGCGCACTGGAAACCAGCGAATGGTAGACGTCCGTCAACCGCAGATTGCGGTACAACACTGCGGAGATCAGCAACGCGTACGCGGCAGCGACTGCAGCGGCCTCGGTGGGCGTGGTTACTCCGCTCCACATGCACCCGAGCAGGATCACCGGCATCAGGAGCGCCGGCATCGCGTCCCAGGTCACGCGGGGCAGCTCGCGCAGAGGCACGGGCTTTTCGACCGGGAAGTTGCGACGCCTCGCCACGACCGCAATGAGGCCGCTCTGGACAGCGCCGAGGAGCAGGCCGGGTACCACGCCAGCGAGGAAGAGGTAGCCGACCGACGTGTCCGAAATCAGCGCATAGAGCACCAGCGGTATCGAAGGCGGGATGATCGGACCGATGACGGACGACACGCAGGTCAGCGCGGCGGCGAACGCCGGCGGATACTTCCCGTCGCGCGTCATCATCGTCTGCATCAGCTTCCCCGAGGCCGCCGCATCGGCGAGCGCGGAACCCGACATGCTCGCGAGGACGATGGCCTGCAGGACGTTGACTTGCGCGAGCCCCCCGCGGAAGCGCCCGACGATCGCGTTGCAGAAGTTCAGCAGCCTTTCCAGGATGCTGCCGGTACTCATGAACGTGGCGGCAAGTATGAACAGCGGAATGGCGAGCAGCAATTGGCTCGCCATCATGCCATTCAGCAACTGCTCGGCCGCGGTTCCCAGGTCGAGGCCGGTAAGGAACAGCCAGAGGATGGACCCGCCGATCATCGCGTACGCGACCGGCAGCCCGATGAGGCTCAAACCCACGATGGCGACGAGCGCAAGGAACAATGGGCTGGTCGGATTCATAGTCCGGAGCCCGCCTTGTCGATGTCGGCCTCTTCCGGCGCCTCGCCACGAATGAGGCTTACGATCGCCCAGAGATAGCGGACGATAACCGCGACGGCGAACACCACGTACACCGAGTAGAGGATGTCGAGGCGAATGTTGAGGTAGGAGCTGCTCTCGACCTTCATGAAGGCGACATAACTCGCGGTGGCCGGGAGCGCCATGCCAAACAGTACGACGGCCGCAACCGCGACGATGAGACCGACAACACGACGTCCCCTTGGCCCCAAGCTGCCCGAGAGGAGGTCGAATCGGACTTCCTCGCTCTCCTTCAGCCAGAATGCGGAGCCCAGCAGCACCATGTACAACCAGGTGATGACCGAGAGTTCCGAGGTCCAGCCGATCGGGAAGTTGAAAAAGTACCGGAAGACGATCTGGATGATGAAGGCGACAAACATCACGCCGAGCAGGCCGGCGACGATGTTTTCTGCGCGTCGCCTCATCCAGTCGACGGCCGTGGCTACTGTCAAAGTCATGGGCTTCTCCGGCCGTCCCTGGACCTGTTGCATACTAGCCCGCCGGGCTGGCGGCAGTCATCCTGCGGCCGTGCCGGCCCGGCGAAACCGCGGGTCGCAGCTGCGGCCCGCGTGCGATCAGGACTTCAACGCATTGATCTTTTCGAGCAGCCCCGGCGGCCACGACTTGGCCTCGTCGGAAGCCAGGTAGATCTTCTGCGCATAGGCGCGGAATGCGGTGACGTCCGGCGTGTACACGTCGAGTCCCTGCTTCTTGAAACCTTCGGCGAGCTCCGTCTCGCGCTTCAGGTGCTCGGCTGTGCTCCACGCGATCGCCTTGTCGGCGGCGGCCTGGAAGGACTTCTGCTTCGCTGCGTTCATGCCATTCCACGTTTTCAGGTTGACCGTGAGCAGGTCGAAGCCAACCAAGTGCGACGTCAGCACGATCTGCGACATCACCTCGTAGAATTTCATGTTCTGCACGTTCGGCAGCGGGTTGTCCTGGCCGTCGATCGCGCCGGTCTGGAGGCCGGTGTACGTTTCGGCATACGCCATCGGCGTCGGATTGGCGCCAATCGAGCGGCCGAGCAGCTGCCACGCGTCGCCCGGCGGCATCCGCAGCTTGATGCCGGCCATGTCGGCGGGCGTCGTGATCTTCTTTTTCGGCTTGAGTCCGACCTGTCGCGTGCCGAAGAACGTCGGCCCGAGGATCTTGACCTTGACCTGGTCCTCGACCAGCTTCTTCATCTGCGCGCCGAGGTCGCCGGCGACAGAACGTGTTCAGGTGGTTCGGCGTCGCGGAACAGGTACGCCGACGTCAGGATCGACCAGGCGGGAACCTGCTTGGAGATGTCCTGCGGCGCGATGTTGCCCATTTCGAGGTTGTCGCGCTGCAGTGCGACGAGCTCGGTGCCCTGCTTGAACAGCGATCCGCCGAGGAACGTCTCGACCTTGAAGTCGCCCTCGACCTCCTTGGCGAACACTTTGCATCATGTCGGCGCGGATATCCTTGTCGGAGAACACCGCGGCGAAGCGCAGCGTGGGCTTGCCCTGCGCCCAGGCGGGAATGACCGGCGATGCGGCGAGTGCGGCGCCCGCCTTGAGCGCGGTACGACGATCGAACTTGAATTTCATGACTTCCTCCTCGATGCAGATTGCAACTACGGCTAGCACGTTGACTCTTGCCCGAGCCAGCTGAGAATCATGTCCACCACCATGTCGCGGCGTCCGGCGACGTCGCCCTTGCGCGCCCATCTCCCGCTGGAAGATGGCGCCGAAGGTGTACTGGTTGGTGACGTTGAACATGCCGAGCGCCGCGATCGACTTGTGGACGTCGACCGGGTCGACGTCCGCGCGGAAGCTGCCGTCGGCCTGACCCGCGCGCGATGACGCGCGCCAAGCGTCTCGACGATCGGCCGGTTGAGCGGTGCGCATCGCCTGCGACTTCTTCAGGTGGCGGCCGCGCGCCTGGTTTTCGGCGACCACCAGGCGCACGAAACCCTCGTGTTCGAGGTAGTAGTTGTAGGTGAACTCGACGATGCGGCGGATCGCCTCGACCGGCGGCAGGTGGTCCAGGTCGAGATTGATCTCGGCTGCGCGGATCTCGGCGTACACGTGCTCGAGCACCGCCAGGTAGAACCTTTCCTTGCTGCCGAAGTAGTAGTTGATCAGCGCGCGGGTGGTGTCGGTGCGAGCAGCGATTGCGTCCATGCTGGCACCCTTGAAGCCGCGCGAGGCGAACTCGGTGGTGGCCGCCGCGAGGATGCGGGCGCGGTTGGCCTCCGGCGCCTTGGGCTTGCGCATGGCAGTGGTGCGGGCCGACGAAACATGCATTGCCATGCAAACCCCGGAATTGACAAAGTCGCAAGGGAAATTTAACAGATGCGCCAATTCGTGGCAATGCGCGTCCTCTCTGCGGTACAGCAACGGCGCGTGGCAGGGATCGACCGGCGTCATCGTGCCGAAACCGGGGAACTCCAGACACGCCGATCCGGTCCCCAACAGCCTGCCGCTGCCCGACCCGAATGCTGCAGCCGCGGTCGCGGGCGTCCGTGCAGGAGAGGTTTGACGATGCGGGTCACGCCGCGCTTCGGTGCTGGCGCTCGACGTCCTGCCGGTCGGCCGCTCCTTCGACGCCGTCGAGATGGCTGCGTGCGACCAGCAATGCGAGTCGCGCGACTTCCTCCGGCCCGACCGCCCGGGTCAGCGCGACCCGCGGAATTTCCAGCGCATAGGGAATGTCCTGCGGCAGGCAATCCAGGATTCCGCGGACATCGATCCCGCCTTCGCCGGGAAATTGCCGCTCGTCGCGCGCCGTGCGGATGATGCCTTCCATGGTCGGCGGCACCTCCCTGGAGGCATCGCATACGTGCGCGAAGCGAAACCACTCGCGGGGCAGCTTCGCGAGCTCGTCGACGCTCGAGTCGGAGCGCCCGAAATGGAGCATGTCGACAAGGATGCCGGCGTTGTTCCGGTTCACGGCCCGCACGACCCGGGCCGCGGTGGCGAGGTTGCCGGTCTCGGTCCAATGCGGAAACTCCAGGCTCACGAAGATGCCGAGCGGCTTCGCGAGGTCGCACAGCCGGGCGAATCGCTCGGTCGCACGCTCGCGGTCGGGATCGGGCAACTGCGCGATGACATGCTTCGCGCCCAGCTCGGCGGTCGCTTCGAGCTCGGGAACGAAGTCATCCGGTCCGAGCGTCGGATCCATGCGGAACAGCTCGGCGTCGTTGACGACGACGCCGGTGGCCGCCAGCCGCGACTTCGTTTCGCGCATCAGCGCCTTGTCGCGCGCGAGGTCGTAGAGCACCTCGTCCGGCGTGACCCGCGTCATGCGCAGGCCGACGTACCGGTAGCCGGTGCGCGCGGCCACGTCGACGACCTGGGGCGGCGTCAGCGACAGCACCGTAAGATGAGCGAGAGAGTAGTCGTGTCTCATGTTGCCCTCCTTCGGTAACGCCATCAATCCGCGGCGACCGTTCCGGTGCTGGCGTGATGCACCTTCTTGCCGGGCGAGTAGATGTCCATGATGTTCCAGTGGCCCGCCGTGGGCACGGGTTCGTTCTGCATGTAGACGTCGATGACGCACGGACGCTTCGACTTGATCGCGCGCTCCAGCGCCGGCTTGAACTCCGCGGCCGACGTGATCTTCACGCCCTCGACGCCGTAGGCTCGGGCGATGGCCGCGTAATCGGGCGACTAGGGCTTGCCGTTCTTCTCGAACACGGTGCCGAACGTCGTCCCGTAGTGCGCCAGTTCGAGGCCCGGCGATCGTCCCGAATGCACAGTTGTTCATGATCACCCAGATCACCGCGATGTCCTCCTCGAACGCGGTGGCGAGCGCCGCCGGGTTCTGGCCGAAGCCGCCGTCGCCGACGAGCGCGACCACGACCTTGTCCGGCAGCGCCACCTTCGCGCCCAGCGCCGCAGGCGAGCCGAAGCCCATCGTCGCGAAGCCGCCCGGCGTGAACACGCTGCCCGGGGTGTAGATCGGGTACTGCTGGGCCACGCCGTTCTTGTTCCAGCCGACGTCGGTGCAGATGATCGAGTCGCGCGGCAGCGCGGCGCGCAGGTCGGCGAGGATCCGTTCGGGCCGCATCGGCCAGGCGTCGCTCTCCATCGCCTTCCTGTTGCCGGCAACGAACTGCTTGCGGTTGGCGGCGATTTCGGCCACCAGCTTCGGGCGCTGCACACCCTTGGGCGCGAGCCTGCGCGCGACGCGGTTGAGCACGGTCAGCGCCGACTTGAGGTCGGCG
Organism: uncultured beta proteobacterium; assembly: GCA_963779445.1. Classification (GTDB taxonomy): domain Bacteria; phylum Pseudomonadota; class Gammaproteobacteria; order Burkholderiales; family Casimicrobiaceae; genus CAIWHR01. The sequence goes on along the minus strand of CAVZYI010000009.1, from coordinate 196,421 downwards.
ATCGCGCCGATCGCCACCGGGTAGTTGCGCCCGATCTCGGCCGGGTCGATATCGATGTGGATCAGCCTGGTCGGCGGAAAGTTGAACGTGTACTCGTCCTCCCACGAGCTGCAGTCGGCTTCGGAGAAGCGCGTGCCGAGGCCGAGGATCCAGTCGGCGCCCTTGCACTTGTCGTTGATGAACTGGGTGCCCCAGAACCCGGTCATCCCGAGGATCAGCGGATGATCGTCGGGCAGCGCGCCCTTGCCCATCAGCGTGTGCGCGACCGGCAGCGACAGCTGCTCGGCGAATTCGCGCAGCTCCGCCGCGGCGTCCGCGAGCAGGATCCCGCCGCCGGCGTAGAGCAGCGGCGTCTTCGCCGCGAGGAGCTGGCGGACGATCCTCTCGGCGGTCTCGTCGTCGAGCGACGGCTTGTGCAGCGACCGCGCGTTCAGCTGGACGCGCTTCCACAGCGCGACGTCGATCTCCTTCGAGAAGATGTCCATCGGCACGTCGACCAGCACCGGGCCCGGGCGGCCGCTCTCGGCGAGCGCGAACGCCTTTTCGATGATCTCGGGGAAGAGGTGCGGCGAGTCCACGCGCCAGGCGCGCTTGACGAACGGCCGGTAGATCTCGTACTGCGACGCGTCGGCGTGCAGGTTCACTTCCTGGTGCGGGTGCTTGCCGTAATAGTGCGTCGGCACGTCGCCGGCGATCACGACCATCGGGATCGAGTCGAGCGCGGCGTTGGCGACACCGGTCGCGGCGTTGGTGAGGCCCGGCGACAGGTGCGACAGCACGACCGACGGTCTTGCTTCGTCGCCCGCGCGTAGCCGTCGGCCGCGTGCGCGGCGATCTGCTCGTGCCGGGTGTTGACGAACTTGATCTTCCTGCTCTTCGACAGCGCCGCCAGCACGGCGATGTTGGTGTGGCCGCACAGCCCGAAGATGTGCTCGACGCCGCGGGCTTCGAGATACTTGACCAGCTGGTGCGAGATCAGATCCTTCTTCATTGCCTGCTCCTCCGATGCGTGCGACCGCGGCTTCCGCCGCGCCCCGTTGTCGTTCAGTCGTTGCCGCGCGTGCCGCCGGCTCCGGCACGGCGCGGCGCGCCGGTCCGGAATAGCGATACGGAATCTCCCTTGGCATGGGCCCCTTGATCCGCACGCCCTTCTTCTTCTGCTCCCATGCGTGCGCGAGGATGCCCACGGCGCGCGACAGGATGAACAGGCCGCGCCCCAGTTCCGGCTCGAAGCCGAGCTCGCAGAAGATGACGGCGGTGATGCCGTCGATGTTCATCGGGATGTGGCGTCCCTTGATCGCCTTCAGCGCGTCCTCGACCGCGTGCCCGATCGCCGCCCAGCGTCCGCTGACCGCCCCGCCGGCCTGCGCCTTCGCCACGAGCGCGAACAGCGGCGCCGTGCGCGGATCGATCGGGTGGAAGCGGTGGCCGAAGCCCGGCACGATCTTCTCGCCGGCGGCCATGCGGCCGCGGATGATCTTCTCGGCCGTCGCGACGAGGTCGCCGTCCGGACCCGCGGTCGCGTCGATCTCGCGGTAGAGCTCCATGCACTGCTCGCCCGCGCCGCCGTGCACGTCGTCGAGCACGTTGATCGCCGAGGCCATCGCGCCGTTGACCGGCAGGCCGCAGGACACCGCCATCTGCGCGATCGCGATCGACGGCGCGTGCGGGCCGTGGTCGACGCCGGGCACCATCGCCGCTTCGAGCAGGTCACCCTGCGCGCGCGTCGGCAGCTCGCCGCGCAGCATCAGCCAGATCATGTCGGGAAAGCGGACGTTGCCGATCAGCTCCTCGATCGGATAGCCGCGGATGGCGATTTTGCCGGGATGAATGTCGATGATTGCCGTGTCCCACCACGCGCTGCAGTCGGCAACGAGCTGTTCCGGTGATTTCGTGGCCATGGGTGTCTCGTCGGGTCGCAGGTCGTTTGGGATTCCGCCGATGCGCGCGGTCAGGTGGTGATCGTCTCGACCTCGGCTTCGAGCGCCGGGTCGTAGAACTCGCCGAACAGCTCCTCGTCGGAAGGCTTGTCCTCCTTGATCGGCACCGACACCCACGTCGTGTTGAGGTAGTGCTTGAGGTGCACGTTCTCGGAGATGATGTTGCCGCCCCAGGTGCCGCAGCCGAGGCTCGACGTCATCGGCATACCGTTGTTGAACGCGCCGGCGTTGGCCTTCGACTGCGGCTGCCGGACCATGATCCGGGACACCGGAGCGGCCATCGCCAGTTTGTGGATGTGGTCCGGATCGAAGGAGTAGATGCCGCAGGAGTGGCCCTTGCCGCCGACCTCGTAGACGGCGCGCATCATGTCGAGCGCCTGGTCGAAGCCCTTGTATTTGTAGACGGCGAGCAGCGTCGTCAGCTTCTCGCTCGAAAAGTGGTGTTCCTTGCCGATGCCGTCGCCGTGGACGATGATGAATTTGCGGTCGGCCGGAATCGAGAAGCCCGCGGCCCTGGCGAGCTGCTGCGGCGCGATCGCCACGGTTTCGACGGTGCGGTGGCGCTCGTCGTCCCACATGGCCTTGCGCAGCATCTCCTTCTCCTGCGGGGTCGCGATGTAGCCGCCCTCGGCCTGCAGCTGCGCGAGCAGCTTGTCGAAGATCGACGCCTCGATGATCAGGTTGCCGTCGGCCGAGCAGCCCGAGCCGAAGTCCGAGGTCTTCGACAGGCGCGTGTTGCGCGCGGCTTCCTCGATGTTCGCCGTCTCGTCGATGATCATGGTCGAGTTGCCGGCGCCCACGCCGTACGCGGGCGTTCCCGAGCTGTACGCGGCACGGACCATCGGCTGGCCGCCGGTGGCGACGATCAGGTCGGCGCGCGCCATCAGCGCCTGCGACATCGGGATGTTCACCTTCGTCAGGCACTGCAGCACGTCGGCGGGCGCGCCCTCGCGCGCTAGCGCCTCGCGCATCAGCCGCACGGTCTCGAACGAGGTTTTCTTCGAGCGCGGGTGCGGCGAGAAGATCACCACGTCGCGCGCCTTGATGCCGTAGATCGCATTGCCCGCCGGCGTCAGGTCGGGGTTCGTGGTCGGCACGATGCAGGCGACGATTCCCGCCGGCTTGCCATATTTGACGATGCCCTTTTCCGGCAACTCCTCGATGACACCGACGCTCTTCTGCCGCAGCGCGTCGCGCAGTACGCCGCGGATCTTCATCCGCTTGCCCATGCGGCTCACCGCGTCGCCGAGGCCGCTCTCCTTGATGCCCATGTCGACGAGACGCGTGAACGTCTGCTTGTTGGCCACCGCCCAGGCCACCGCCTGGCACAGGCGATCGACCCGCGCCTGATCGTAGGTCTCGATGATCGCCAGCGCCTTTTTCGCGCGGGCGAATACCTCATCGAGCTCCTGCTGCTGTTCCTCGGAGATGCCCTTCTTGGTCTCGATCGCGGCCATTGGCGAAGTTCCTCGTGTCTGCGTGTGGAAAACCGGCGGCGCTAGCAGCGCACGCCGAGGGAGTCGTTGCGGGAGACGAAACCGATGGAGCGGGGGCGATGACGGGCGTCGACCGGGACCGGCAAGGGCGAGTCGGCGACTGGACAGAACGCGCCGGCGGCGGTGCGGGCAATGCGTGCGGCCATGAAACGGAATCTCCTCCTGACCTGCCGATCCCGGAGCGCCGCCGGCAATGGCGATACCGGGCGCCCTGACGTTCGATCCTGTCGGATCCGTCTATTTCGAAATCGCTTGCGCCCAGCGGCGCGGTTCGTTGGCCATCGAGGCGCGGGTCGCTGATCGGCGGTCGGCGCGTTGAAGGCAGAGCAACGATAAAACTGGCGCCCGGCATCGTCAAGGGCGATAGTCGGCGTTGCGTGCGACTAGCGCCCACTTTGAGCGAAATATGTACCCATGTCGCTTTGTTTGGGCGGAGTATGTATGCTGTGGTCACTATGCGCCCGCTCTGACCAAATTGCAGCGCAGCGGTTCGCGCGTTTTCCGTCTTCGAAGGACGGCCCCATGCCCAGTCGCGCCGCAGCAGACGAAACGTCCCCGATCCTACAGCCGTCCGCATCCGTGGCCGCACCGGCATCCTCGCCGATCGCCGATCCGGCGGCGATGGTGGCCGAAACCATCGCCCGCCACAGCGAAGATCCCGACTTCGTGACCGCGCTCGCGCGCGGGCTCGCCGTGCTGCTCGCACTGTCGGACAAGAAGCGGCGCATGTCGATCGCGCAGGTCAGCCACCGCACCGGCATTCCTCGCGCCGCGGCGCGCCGCAGCCTGCACACGCTGTCCAAGCTGGGCTTCGTGGCGGCCGACGACGCGCGGCGCTTCTATCTGCGCCCGCGCGTGCTGTCGTTCTCCCACGGCTATCTGTCCGCGTCGGCGCTGGCGGTGCTCGCCCAGTCCATACTCGATCGCCTGAGCGAGTCGCTGCACGAAGCCTGCTCGGTCGCGGCGCTCGACGGCAACGAGATCGTCTACCTCGCACGTTCGTCGTCGTCGCGCATCATGTCGCCCGCGCTCAACGTCGGGCGCCGCCTCCCCGCGTACTGCACGTCGATCGGCCACGTGATGCTCGCCCATCTCCCGCAGGGCGAACTCGGCGAATACCTGGCCCGCGTCCGATTCCACCGGTATACCGAGTACACGCCGAACTCGGTGGAAAAGCTCCTGCCGCTGCTGGCCGCCGTACGGGAATCGGGATATGCCTTCGCCAGCCAGATGATGGAGCCTCGCCTCTGCACGCTGGCCGTTCCCGTCCGCGACGTCGGCGGCAACTACGTGGCCGGCATCAACGTCATCCTGCAGGGGCGGCTGGTCGCGCGCGCCGAAATGGCGGAGCGGTTCTACGACCCGTTGCAGCAGGCGGCGATGGAGCTGGGTTCGCTGCTGCTGCCCTGATCGCTCGCGCCGCCGGCGGTGGCCGCGGCGAGGCGGCGTAGGCTATGATCCGAACGCTGCCGCGGCAGCCGACCGCCGACGCATCGCGCAACGGGCCGGCGGCGGGCGGGTGCGCGCGCCCGACGACAGACGACGAGGAACTGCAATGACCATCGAGTTGGGACGCGAAGCGGTCCCCGAACCCCTCAACCCCCTCGGCATCGACGGCATCGAATTCATCGAGTACGCCACATCGAAGCCGCAGGCGCTCGGCGGCGTCCTCGAGAAGATGGGGTTTCACCCGATCGCAAGGCACCGGTCGCGCGAGGTCGAGCTCTACCGGCAGGGGCCGATGAACATCATCGTCAACTCGCAGCCGGCCGATGTACCGCGGATCGTGCAGCCGGCGGAAACGCCGGTCATCAGCGCAATCGCGATTCGCGTGCGCGACGCGGAAGCGGCGTTCCAGCGGGCGCTGGAGCTGGGCGCGTGGGAGATCCCGGTGCGCGCCCGGGCGATGGAGCTCAACATACCGGCGATCCACGGCGTCGGCGGTAGCCTCATCTACTTCGTCGACCGTTACAACGAGTTCTCGATCTACGACATCGACTTCCGCGCGCTGCCCACCGTCGAGCGCAGCCCTCCGGCGATCGGAGGCCTGCACTTCTTCGGCATCGTGCAGTACATCAGCGCCGACCGGACCGCCGACTGGGTCGAGTTCTATTCGCAGATCTTCGGATTCACGCCGCTGCCCGATCGCGTGCGCTTCGGCATCATGCCGAGGGGGCTGCTGCTGCAGAGCCCCTGCCGCGGATTCTTCCTGCAGCTGATCGAGCCCGAGGACACCGCGCGCTTCGCCTTCGCCGAGGAGCACCTGCAGCGCATCGGATTCGGGACGCCGGACCCGTTGGCGACGGTCGCCGCGCTCGAGAAGCGCGGCATCGAGTTCCTGACTTCGGAAAAGGTCCATACCAGCGAACGCGGCGCGCTCACCAAGGCCTGCCTCGGCAGCGTGATGTTCGAGCTCGTCCACAACGAGACCGGCACCGCCGCGGCACGGCGATGATCTTTTCCGACGTCGGGATGGACACCGCCTCGCTGGCGGGCCCGCTGGACGGCAAGCTCGCCGCGATGCGGCGCGCCGGATTCTCGCAGGTGATGATCGCGGCCGGCGACGTCGTCGGCCACCCGGGCGGAGTCGCGGCCGGCGTCCGCGCGGTGCGCGACAGCGGTCTCGCCGTCACGGGGCTGGAGGCGCTGCGCGATTTCGAAGGCTGCGAGGGACGGCTGCATGCGTACAAGGTCGAGGTCGCCAAATCGATGCTCGAGCTTTGCGGCGAACTCGGCGGGCGGCTGCTCCTCGTCGAGGCGTCGACCTCGAACCGCGCCGACGCCGACGCCGATGCGATCGTCCGCGATTTGCGCATGCTGTCGGTCCTGGCGATCCCGATGGGCATCCACATCGCCTACAAGGGCCTCTCCTGGAGCAGCACCGCTCGCGATTTTGTCGCTGCGGGCGATCTCGTCTTTCGCGCCAACTGCCCGAACCTCGGCCTCGCCATCGACGCCTTCGACGTGCTTGCCGCCCGGATGCCGCTCGACGAGCTCGATGCGATCGATCCCGACCAGATATTCCTGGTCCAGCTCTCCGACCACATGTGGCAGAACATCCGGTCGCGCGAGGAACAGGCGGCGACCGCGACGCATTTTCGCGTCTTTCCCGGCGAAGGCGCGCACAGCGACGATCTCGCGACGTTCGTCGCCAGGCTCGACGCCATCGGTTACGGGGGCAATTTCAGTTTCGACGTCTACAACGACGACTACCTGCAGATGCCGCCGGAGACGGTCGTCAACCGGGCGCGGCGCGCGGCTGAATGGCTGGTCGAAACGGTGTTGCGGCGGGCGCTGCCCGTACCGAACATGGAGCGCTTGAGGCGCGGCGCCGCCGAGTGAGGCGCGCCTACCCCGGCGCAGCGGGACAACGGAGAAAGACCGACGGCGCAACCGCCGCCCGCATCGGGCCGGCCGCCCCTAGGCGTCGATCCCGACGGCGACGCCCTCGCGCGCGCTGGCCGCCAGGGCCTCCAGCGTCGTCGCGATGTCGATCGACTCCTCGATCGAGGCGCCGATCCAGGTCTCCCGGCCGTGAACGACCAGATCGCGGAAGGCCTCGGCTTCCGCGAGAAAGCCGTTGGTTGCCGCGCAGGTGACCGTTTCGCGTTCGGCGTCCCATCCCGATCCGCGCCTCACCTCGATCACCGGCGGCAACGCTGAGGACGTTTCGTTGAAATAGGTCGTGGCGATCGACCCGGCGTCGCCGGCGATGAAGGCGTGGCGATGCCGCGCGGTCGCGAAGCTGCAGGAAATCTGCGCGAGCAGGCCGCTGGCGAATTCCATCGATGCGACCAGCGTGCGGTCCACGCCGCTCTCCGCGCGTGTCGCCATCGCCTGCACGCGCACCGGCCGCTCGCCGGCGATCGTGCGCACCAGGCTGACGGGATAGCAGCCGGCGTCCATCAGCGCGCCGCCCGCCAGCGCGGGATTCATCCGGATGTTGGACGGATCGGCAAGCGGAAAGCCGAACGCCGCGTGGACGAATTGCAGGCGCCCGATCGCGCCGGCCGCGAGGAGTTCCCGCATTTTCAGCGTCTGCGGCTGCGCCCGATAGGGATACGCCTCCGCCAGCTGGACGCCGTTGCGTCGCGCGGCCTCGAACATCGCGCGCGCCTCGCGCGCCGAAGTCGCCAGCGGCTTTTCGCAGAGCACGTGCTTGCCGGCCTCGGCCGCGCGGATCGACCACTCGGCGTGCAGGCTGTTGGGCAGCGGGATGTACAGGGCGTCGATCGCCGGGTCGGCCAGCAATGCCTCGTACGTCGAATGGACCTGCGCAACTCCGGTTTCGCGGGCGAAGCTCCGTGCCCGCTCGACATCGCGGCTCGCCAACGCGGTCACCGAGACCCTGGTCGACGGGCGCACGCCGGCGATGAACTGGCGTGCGATGTTGGCGGCGCCCAGAACGCCGATCCGAAGACTGCGTGGCGAAGTCGAGGTCATGCGCAAGGCTCCTGTGGTTTCGTTAGAGGAAAGGCGTGATTGCCGTTGATGCCAATGCGACGCCGGAAACGACCCGGCACGCGTGCCGCAGCATCGACGTTCGATACGCCAGGTCCGTGGCGCGGCGCAATGCCACGCCGCCTGTGGCGCGATGCCGGGCCGGGAGCCAACGCGGGCTGCCAAGCGCCACCCGGACAGGCGCGCACCATCGACGCGGCCGGGCACGGAGTACGGCTTCGTTTACCACGAATCGCCGTTGCTTTGAACGGCGCCCCGGTCCAGGCGGCCTCCGGCAGGTCGGAGCCGGGGACGGGCCGCGGGAATCACGGCCCACGTCGGCGCGTGGCCTGAGCGCGCCGGCATCATCGGCCCGAGGCAAGCTGCGGACGTTCCGCGGGGCGGCATCGAGGCGCGGAGGAATATCGACGGAACTTGATCTGCGTCATGCATCGGCGTCGGCATTGGCCGATATTCGAGTGACGCACTGCCGATGCGGAGGCGTTGCGGCGGCCGGCGTGGGTGCCGCGATGCGGGCCCCGACAAGCCGTACGGGCGGCGCGGTGCGCGGCGGGCGAGCCCGGGGTGGGCGTACGACGGGGCGCGGACCCGGCGTCGAACCGGCGCCAGGCTGCGGAAGCCGTCCGGACCGATGCGCATTTTTGCTCTCGTCATGCCATCGGGCATTCCGATGCCGGCCGCCCGCGGCGGAGCCCGCGCGATCAGGGAATGCAATGCCGTCGAGAATGGAGGTTCACATCATGGTCGACGAAACTTCCGGCGACGGCCGCGCCATGCCGCGGCGGGAATTCCTGTATTGCGCGGCCGGCACCCTCGCCTCGGTCTCCCTGGGCACGCTGAGTCCGGTCGTCTTCGGGGCCATAAGCGAGGGCGCGCCGATCCGGCGCTATCCGATCGACGCCACGGCGAGCACCACGCTCCAGCGCATGCTCGCCTTCCCGAAGGCGGTGCGGGCTCCGGGGCTTGCGGCGACGGAGCTCAGCCAGGTTTCGCGATACGGCGAATTCGGCTACGGCGACTGGACGTTCGGCTCCGGGCTTCCGGTGGTGCGACGTACGGACCTGATGCCCGGGACGTACCGCGATCCGTCGCCCGCGCGCAACAGGAAGCTGCTCAGTTTCTTCGCCATCAGCGACATCCACATCACCGACAAGGAAGCGCCGAACCAGCTCATCCATTTCCAGCAGGCGGAACCGGCCGCCGCCAACAACACGTCGATCTATTCTCCGGTGATGCTGTACACGACGCATGTGCTCGACGCCGCCATCCAGACCGTGAACGCCCTGCACAGGAGGAATCCCTTCGATTTCGGCATCTCGCTCGGCGACACCTGCAATTCCACGTCGTACAACGAACTCCGGTGGTACATCGACGTCATCGACGGCAAGGTCATCACGCCGAGCTCCGGCGCCCATGTCGGCGCGGACACCGTCGACTACCAGAAGCCCTATCAGGCCGCCGGGCTCGACGCGTCGATCCCGTGGTACCAGGTGCTGGGCAACCACGATCACTTCTTCATCGGCTCGTTCCCCGTCGATGCCGACCCTTCGCTCGGCATTCGCCAGTCGTACGTCGCCGACTCCGTGTGGTCGGTCGCGGATATCCTCGACCCCGACCTGCGGAAGTTCCCGATCCTGTTCGACATGACGAACCTGAAGGCGGCGCCGGCGTACTACGCGGGACGCCTCGACGGCTCGACCCGCTACGGCACGATCGTCGACGCCGGGCCGGTCGCCGATCCGCGATTCGCCGCCGGCAGCCCGAAGGTCGTCGCCGATCCGGATCGCCGCTCGCTGCTGCGCTCCGAATGGGTGCAGGAGTTCTTCAACACCCGCACCCGTCCCGTGGGCCATGGCTTCAACCTGGTCGACCAGAGCAACCCGGCACGAAAGAGCGACGGCTTTGCCTGCTACACGTTCGTGCCGAACGCGAAGGTCCCGCTGAAGGTCATCGTGCTCGACGATACCCAGTCGGAAACCGACGGCTCGACCGACATCCACGGTCACGGCTATCTCGACGCCGATCGATGGGCGTGGCTCCAGGCGGAACTGGCCAGGGGTCAGGCCGCGAATCAGCTGATGATCATTGCCGCCCACATTCCCATCGCCGTCTCGGCCATCGGCTCCGAGACCGAGTGGTGGCTGGGGGAGCCGACGACCGCGGCGCGGAACATGAATGCCGCCAGTCTGGACACGCTGGTCAAGGTTCTCCAGAACACGCCGAATCTGCTGCTGTGGCTCGCCGGGCACCGGCATCTGAACGCGGTCAAGGCGTTCGTCTCGCCCGATCCGGCCCGCCCCGAGCAGGGCTTCTGGCAGGTCGAAACGTCGTCGCTGAGGGATTTTCCCCAGCAGTTCCGCACGTTCGAGATCTTCCTCAACGCCGACTACACGGTTTCGATCGTCACCACCAACGTCGACCCGGCGGTGGCGGAGGGAACGCCGGCCGCCACGTCGCGCAGGTATGCCATCGCGGTGCAGCAGATCGTCCGGGGCAACGTCAATCAGAGCAATCAGAACTTTGCCACCGTCAATGGCGGCGGCAGGTATCCCCTGCCCAGCATGGATCCGACGCGTCCGCAGACCGATGCCGCGAATTCGCCGGATCCGACCATCCGGTACGTCGACATGACGCAGCCGGGCTTTCCGTCTCCCGTTCCGGTCAACGGTTCGTACAACGGTGAGCTGCTGGTGCCGGTGAGCCCGCAGATGGCAGCCCGCCTGAAGGCGCAGTTTCCGCAGCCCGCCTGAAACCGGCGCGCTCGCGCGCAGCTTGCGGGCGACCGCCGGCGACGGCGGCGCGTCAGTCGCGGCGGCCGCGGAATTCGCCCAGCATCGCGTCCATCACCCGCGCCGTGCGCGCGGCCGATTCTCCCGTGCTGGCGCATCGGCCCCGCCCGTTGAGTTCGTCGACAATGCTCTGGATCATCGGCTGGTGGACGTGCGGCGGATCGCCCACGGCGATCTCCTCGCTCGCTGTCCCGCGCGTCAGGCGAATGGGCACCGGCGCAAAGGAAGAAAAGCGGATGCGACCGGTCGCGCCGACGATCTCGTTGTATTCCTCGTCGAAATCGGCGGCGAAGCACCAGGTTCCGCCGCCGTAGACGCCGGTGGCGAAACGATAGCTGGCCGCGACGACGTCCTCCGGTTCGTAGGCTTTCGCCTGGTTGCCGGCCAGCGCGCGCACCGTCTCGATCGGCCCGAACACGTAGTCGAGGAAGTCGAGCGTGTGGCAGACCATTTCGAAGAAGAAGCCGCCGCCCGAACGCGCGGGGTCGATTCGCCACGGCGGCCGCCCGTCGACAGCCCGCGTCGCCGGCGGCAGGCGCTGGAACTGCCGCGTGATCACCATGCGCACCGGGCCGATCGCGCCGTCGGCGATAAGGTCCCTCACCGCCAGCAAGCGCGGCAGCGCGCGCCGGTAGTAGCCGACCCAGAGCGGGACGTTCGCCGAGCGGCACGCCGCGAGCATCGCCTCGCACTCGGCGGGGTTCATCGCCATCGGCTTTTCCGACGTAGACCGGCTTGCCGGCCTTTGCGCAGCGGAGCACGTAGTCGCGGTGGGTGTCCGGCAGCGTCGCCACATAGACGGCATCGATGTCGGGCGCGCAGATGATCGCGTCGGCATCGTCGTGCCAGCGCGATACGCCATGGCGCCGCGCGTAGTCCGCCGCCAGCGCGCCGTTGCGCCGCATGACGGCGACGAGCTGCGAATGCCCGGCCTTGTAGAAGCCCGGGCCGCTCTTGATCTCGGCGACGTCGCCGCAGCCGATCATGCCCCAACGGATGGTCTACATCACCGCGATCCCCCGTCCATGCCAGCGCCGCGAACGCCGGCCGGTGGACGTCGGCGAAACCGATGATCGGCGAGAAGCCTGGCGCGTAGCGGCGTGCCACGCTCGTGCCGCACGAGTACACGGCATGCGGGCCGTCCAGGCTGTGCCAGGTGATGTTGTCGAGCAGTTGCCGGGTCGACGCGGCGTCCGATGCCGGCATGGCGTCAGCCGGGTTCCGGCGGCGAATACGGCCGCCCGACCGTCGCCAACGCAGGGTCCGTCCGGCAATGCGCGCTGCCCGGCCGCTGCCACCGCGGACACCGGGTGGAGGTGAAGCATCGCCGCGCGATCACTGCGGACGCTTCGCCGGATCGACGTCGACGTAGCGCCAGACGACGGCCCGGACCGGGTGCGGCTTGTAGTTCAGGATCCACGGCTGCACCAGGTGATCCTCGATCCGGTGCTCCATCAGCCGCCACGGCGCGTAGGCGACGACCAGTTCCGTCATCCGGTCGAAGAGCCGGGTGCGCTCGGTGGAATCGGGCAGCCGGCGCGCCGCCTCGTAGAGCCTGTCGTACTCCGGCAGGCTGAACCGCGCGTGGTTCTCCTGGCCCACGTTCGGACCGTAGAGCAGCTGCATGAAATTCTCGGCATCCGGATAATCGGCGTTCCAGCCGTCGGTGCGCATCGGAATCCTGCCCTGCCGCGCCATCTTGCGCAGCTCCTGCAGCCGGTCGATGCGGAACGCGATCCTGAGGCCGATCGCGTCCATGTTCTTCTTCCATTGCTCGTCCTCCTGGCGCGCCAGCGATGTCGGCAGCGACCAGCGCTCGAGCACGAGCGGCCTGCCGTCGGGCGCCTCGCGATAGCCGTCGCCGTCGCGGTCCAGGTATCCGAACCGGTCCAGCAACGCGCGCGCCGCCGCGGGATCGTAGAGCTGCGCCGCGGTCTTCAATCGCGGATCGTAGCCGGCGATGTCCGGCGGAATCGGGCCCGTCGCCGGGATGGCGCGGCCCTTGAGGACGACGCGGATGAATTCGCCGACGTCGTAGCCCATGCCGATGGCGCGGCGCAGCGCGATCCTTTCCGGCGTGTAGCCGCCGACCACCGCGTCGTCCATGTTGAAGTAGGTCCAGCGCGTGTTCGGCCGCAGCAGCATCTCGTGCCGGACGCCCTTGGCCGCGAGGTCGGGGCGGAGCTTGCCGTCGGCGAGCGCCTGCTCGACGAACTCCGCCGGAATCCGCTCGAGAAAGTCGAGTTCCCGGTTGGCGAACGCGAGCCACACCGCCTGCCCTTCCTCGATGACCGTGATCTGGATGCGGCCGACGAGCGGCAGCTTCCTTCCCTTCAGCGCCGCCGCGATCGGCACCGACTCCGGCGGCACCGGGCCCGCGGGCAGCGTACGTCGTCTCGCGGAAGCCGGGATTCGCCAGCAGCACGATCTTCGCGCTGCGCTGGTACTCGCCGAGCAGGTACGGCCCGGTGCCCACCGGGTGCGCGCCGAAATCGAGTCCATACGCCTCGACGACCTCGCGCGCGACGGCGGCGGTATTCGGCACCGCGAACACGTAGAGAAAGCGCAGGTCGGGCTGCTTCAGGCGGATGCGCAACGTGTAGCGATCGACGACCTCGAGCCCGGGAATCGGCGCGTCGTAGTCGAATCTTCCCGACTGCCGGGCCTGCGCGCGCGCTTCGTCGGCGCCGACGATCTTGCCCTCGATCAGCCACAGCCACGGACTCTTCACCGCGGGATCGAGCAGGCGCCTGAGCGCGTACGCCTGGTCGCCGGCGGTGAGTTCGCGCGGCCGGCCCTTGAACGCCGGATCCGGCGTGAAGAAGATTCCCGTGCTTCAGCCTGAAAACGTAGGTCGCGCCGCCGTCTTCGATCGTCGGCATCGCCTCGAGCGTCCGCGGCACGAGCTTCACCGGCCGCGCCAGGTAGTCGTAGTCCAGCATCGAATCGTAGATGTGGTCGATGATGCCGTCGGAGGCCGCGTCGGCGGAGACCTGCGGATCGAAGGCTGCCTTCGGCGCTCGTCATCGCCACGCGCAGCGTCTGTCGCCGGATCGGCGGCCAGCGCGGGCGCCGCCAGCGAAGCGAGCGCGACGAGCGTCGCCGCGAACGCCCGGCGCGCCGCGTGGAGACTGCATGCAGATGGAACTGGCTCGCGCATCGATCCCGGCCCCGCGACCTGATGGTTTCCCGGCGCCGACTATAATCGAAGTCGCGCGCTGCCGGGCATACGGGACGTCGATGCCGGCCGTCCCGTGCCCGCGGTGCCGCACCGCGGCGGCTGCGCGTCGAGCCGGCGCACGCGTTCGCCGCCGCGTCGACCGGGCGCGGATCGCCGCCGCCGGCGCCGAGGGTTGACGCGGCATCGCGGAATGTCGATCCTTCCGCGGACGAACCCGTCGACATCGACCCGCCATCAGGAAATCCCATGACGACCTTCCGCACGCTCGCCGCCGTCCGCCATCACGGCATGGAATTGACCGACTACGAATTCACCGTGCCGCTCGATCATGCCCGGCCCGCGGGAGAGCAGCTGTCGATTTTCGCGCGGGGTGTCCGGTGCAGCGAAAAATCGGCGGCGACCCGGCCCTGGCTCGTCTTCCTGCAGGGAGGACCCGGATTTCCGGGGCCGCGGCCGTTCGCCAATTCAGGCTGGCTGAAGCGCGCGCTCGACGACTACCACGTGCTGCTTCTCGATTCGCGCGGCAACGGCCGCAGCAGCGTGGTGCTGCCGCAGACGCTTGCCCGCCGCGGCAATGCGCGGGCGCAGGCCGACTACCTGATGCATTTCCGCGCCGACAGCATCGTGCGCGACGCCGAGCTGATCCGTCGCCAGCTGGTCGGCGAGACCGAGCCGTGGAGCGTGCTCGGGCAGAGCTACGGCGGGTTCTGCGCGGTTCACTACCTGTCCGCCCACCCGCAGGGCCTGCGCGAAGTCTTCATCACCGGGGGCCTGCCGCCGCTGGACTGCAGTCCCGACGACTACTACCGGCACACCTACCCCGAGGTCCAGCGCAAGACGCGCAACTTCTTCGCGCGCTACCCGGCCGATCGGGCGCTGTGCACGCGCATCCTCGAGCACCTGCACGCGCACGAAGTCCCCCTGCCCACCGGGGGACGGCTCACCGTGCGCCGTTTTCAGCAGGTCGGATTCATGCTCGGATTCGACGACGGCATGGAGAATCTCCACTACCTGCTCGAGAGCGCCTTCTGCCCCGGCGCGGGCGGCGACGAATTGAGCCTGCCGTTTCTGCGCGCCCTCGAGAATTCGCAGTCGTTCGAGACCAATCCGATCTTCGCCGTGCTGCACGAGATGTGCTACACGCAGGGCGGCGCCGCGCGCTGGGCCGCCGAACGCGTGCGCGGCGAATTCCCCGACATGGACTGGGCGCCCGGCCGGGCGCCGTCGTTCACCGGCGAGATGATCTATCCGTGGATGTTCGAGGACTATCCCGCGCTGCGGCCGCTGCGCGACGTGGCCGAGCTCCTCGCCGGCGAGGAGCGCTGGCCGGTGCTCTACGATCCGGCGCAGCTCGCCCGCAACACGGTCCCGGCGGCCGCCGCGGTCTACGCCGAGGACATGTACGTCCCGCGCGCGCTTTCGGAGAAGACCGCCGCGTCGATCGCCGGCCTCAAGATCTGGCTGACCAACGAGTTCGAGCACAACGGCCTGCGCAGCAGCAATACCGTGTTCGAGCGCCTGATTTCGATGGCGCGGGGGCTGGTCTAGCCGGCGCGGCAGCGGCCGCTCCCTGGCGCGTCACCTCGCGCTCTTGTCGCGGTCCGGCGGCAGCGCGCGCAGCATCGCCCCGAGATTGCGGGCGACCGCCGCTTCGGTCCGGCGCTCCAGCGCCCGGTAGCGGCGCACGAGCTCGACGCCGGTCGCGGTCAGCGCCGTTCCGCCTCCCTTCCGGCCTCCGGCGGCGGTATCCACGGCAGGACTTCTGAGGCAGCGATTCGTTTCATCGACCAGCAGCCACGCGCGGCGATACGACATCCCGAGCCGCTTCGCCGCGGAGGTGATCGACCCGGTCGCGGCGATGGCCTCCAGCAGCGCGACCTTTCCCGGTCCGATCGCGAGCTCGGTCCCGTCGTCCCGGTCGCGAATGTGGAACCGGACCCCCGCCTTCATGGTCGCGCCCACTCGCTACGCGTAGCCGACGCTGCGCCGATCGAGCGACACCGCCTTGACCAGCGCGTAGACGTCCTGACCGACGTGAATGCCGAGCTGCCGGAACGAGCGGCGCGTGATGCGTGCGCTGAACGTCGTGCCTCCGACGGCGAGCTGCACGTCGACGACAGGACCGGCCGCGGCATCCATCGCCGTTATGCATCCGGGAAGGATGTTGAGGATGCTGATCTCCGCTGGCCGCTGCGTGGCGAGCGACACGTCGCGGGCCCGGATGCGCGCGCGCACCCTTTCGCCGACGGCGGCATCGAGATGCGGCACGATCAGCTCGCCGCCGTCGAAGGCGAGCGTCGTCAGCTGATCGGCGGCGTCGTGCGCGGCGACCCGGGTCTCGATCAGCGAGCCCGCTTCGTAGCGCCCGGTCGCGGGACGCAGATCGAGACGTCCCATCACGTCGTCGACGTCGCCGACGGCGAGGCACCTTCCGTCGGAGAGGACGACGACGGTGTCGGCTAGGCGGGAGATCTCGGCCACCGAATGGCTGACGTAGACGATCGGAATGTCGAGCTCGTCGCGCAGGCGTTCGATGTAGTCGAGGATCTCGGTCCTGCGCGGCACGTCGAGCGAGGCCAGCGGCTCGTCCATCAGCAGGATGCGCGGCTGCGCGAGCAGCGCGCGGCCGATAGCCACGCGCTGCCTCTCTCCGCCGGAAAGCATCTTCGGCGTACGGCGCAGCAGCGCGCCCAGGCCGAGGAGGTCGACGACGCGCGCTTCGTCGATGACGCGCTCGCCCGCCGGGCGCAACCGCTGGCCGTAGAGCAGGTTCGACTTCACGTCCATGTGCGGAAACAGCAGCGCGTCCTGGAAGACGTAGCCGATCCGGCGCTTCTCGGGAGGAAGATCGATGCCCTTCGCCGCGTCGAACAGGTACACGTCGTTGATGCGGATATGGCCGCGAAGCGGCCGTGTGATTCCGGCGATGGCATTGATCACGCTGCTCTTGCCGGTGCCCGAGCGGCCGAAGAGACCGACGATCGGCGCTTCGGCGGCGAAGCTGACCGCGAGGCGAAACGCGCCGAGCTGCTGCTCGATGTCAACGTCGATCATCGCCCTGCAGCCGTTGCGGAGCGCCGGGTGAGCCATTCGGATGCGGCCAGCGCGACGATCGAGAGGACGACGGCGATGATGCTCAGACGCAGCGCCTGCGCGTCGCCGCCCGGGACCTGGGTGAACGTGTAGATCGCCAGCGGCAGCGTCTGCGTCTCGCCGGGAATGTTGGACACGAAGGTGATCGTCGCGCCGAACTCGCCCAGCCCGCGCGCGAACGACAGCAGCGTGCCGGTGATGATTCCCGGCAGCGCGAGCGGCAGCGTGATGGACACGAAGACCCAGAAGCGCGATCCGCCCAGCGTGCGCGCGGCCACCTCCAGCCGCCGGTCGATGGCCTCGAGCGACAGGCGGATCGCGCGGACCATCAGCGGGAAGCCCATGAGCGCGGAGGCCAGCGCCGCGCCGGTCCAGCGGAACGCGAAGACGATCCCGAACCACTCGTCGAGCACGCTGCCGATCGGACCGCGCTTGCCGAAGAGCACCAGCAGCGCGAAGCCGACGACGACCGGCGGCAGCACCAGCGGCAGATGGACGATCGCGTCGACCAGCGTCTTGCCGGGAAAGGAGAACCGCGCGAGGCCATAGGCCACCAGGATCGCCAGCGGCAGGCTGCAGACGACGCTGACCACCGCGACGCGAAGGCTCAGCGCGAGGATGCCGATTTCGTCGGGGCTGAGTCCGATCATCGACCTAGTGCGCCAGCCCGAAGCCGTACTTTTCCCAGGCCGGCCGCGCGGCGCGGCGAGCGCAGGTAATCGAGCAACGGCCTCGCCGCGGCCGACTTGCTCGTCGCAACCAGCGCCGCCGGATAGACGATCGGCGGGTAGCTGTTCGGCGGAAACGTATCGACGATCCGCACGCCCTTGTCGGACAGCGCGTCGGTCGCGTAGACGATGCCGAACGGTGCCTCGCCGCGCGACACCAGCGCCAGCGCGGCGCGCACGTTCTCCGCGCGCGCCACCTGCTTCTCGACGCCCGCCCACACGCCCAGTTTCTCGAGCGCGGCCTTGCCGTACTTTCCGGCCGGCACGCTGTCCGGATTGGCCATCGCCAGCTTTCCCGTCGCCGAGCGCCGCGGCCAGTCCGAAATTCGGTCCGATCTTGAGTGTCGACCGTGCTCGATGCGGGCGCGATCAGCACCAGCGTATTGCGCAGCAGATTGAACCGCGTGTCCGGCATCAGCAGGTGACGCTGGTCGAGGTAATCCATCCAGTCGAGGTCGGCGGAGATGAAGACATCCGCCGGCGCCGCCGGCCTCGATCTGCTTTGCGAGCGCGTTGCTGGCGCCGTAGGAAACGATCACCTTGTTGCCGGTGGTCGCCTCGAATCGCCTGCGCCTGGTCGTCCAGGGCCTCCTTCAGGCTCGCGGCGGCGAAGACCGTCACGTCGGCGGCGACAACCTGCGCCGCCGGTCCGCAAAGCAGACACGCGAACAGGCCGGCGCACGGTCCAGCCGTCGAAACGAACGCACATGCCCTCCGCGGGTCGTCCGGAAGTCCGGCAGGGTAATATACCGTGGAATATAGCGCCCGAGGATCCGGCGCGGGATCGCTCGCAGCGCCGCCGGGATGCCCAGAATCGTGGCGGTCGCATCGATCACGGCGCATCCCGCGAATCCGGCGCAGCGTCGATAATCCGCCGAACGGGTCGCCCCGTCCGCAGAACCGATGAGGGTGATGGCGGCGTGCAACGAGCGCGATGGAAGTCACCGCAGCGTCCGAGCGCCCTACCAGTCAAGGCCACGAAGACAAACTCCGTTCTCAGGACCGGATGCCCCGCCAAGTTCCTCCCGCAGTGACGTGCGCATGCACGGCTTCAGCGCAGCGCAGCGAAGTTCCCGCCGTGCTCGACTGGATCGATCGCCACGCGGTGCGCCTCGGCCGACGAGACCGTTGCGCTGGAGGACGCGGCCGGCCGCATGCTGGCGGCCGACGTCGATCGCGCCGCTCGACGTGCCGGGATTCGATCGCGCCGCGATGGACGGCTATGCGCTGCGCGGCGCGGAGACCGCCGGCGCGAGCGAATACAATCCCGCTCGCCTTCCCGGTGCTCGGCCAGGCGATGCCGGGCCAGCCGTTCGACGGGGACCGTCCGGCCCGACGCGGCGGTGCGCATCATGACCGGCGCGCCGGTGCCCGACGGGCGTCGACGCGGTGGTGCCGGCCGAGTACGCGACGCGAGACGGCCGGGCGAGATCGTGATCACCCGGCCCGTCGCGCCGGGCCAGCACGTCGGGCATCGCGGCGAGGACATCCGGCGAAGGCTCGCCGGCGCTGGCGCGCGGGCCGGCGCCTGCGCCCGCAGGATGTCGGACTGCGTCGCGTCGCTGGGCCTCGCCAGCGTGACGCGTCGTGCGGCAGCCGCGGGTGCGCATCCTCGTCACCGGCAACGAAGTGAGTGCGCCCGGCACGGCCGAAGGGCCGCTACCAGATCTACGACGCCAATTCCTACATGCTGCGCGGTCTCGTCGCCCGCGACGGCGGCGTGCTCGAGGCCCAGCTACCGGCTCGGCGACGATCCGGACGCGATCCGCGAGGCGCTGCGCGCGCCGGGCGCGGACGTGATCCTCGTGTCCGGCGGCTCCAGCGTCGGGCGCGAGGACTACGCGCCGCGGCTGATCGCCGAAGCTGGGCGAACTCGCCATTCACGGCGTGGCGATGCGGCCGTCGAGTCCCGCGGGCATCGGCCGCATCGGCGAGACGCTGGTCTTCCTGCTGCCCGGCAATCCCGTGTCGTGCCTGTGCGCCTACGATTTCTTCGCCGGCCGCGCGATTCGCCTGCGCGGCGGACGCCCGCCCGACTGGCCGCACCGCACGCGGCGATGCACGGTCGCGCGCAAGATCGTCTCCGCCATCGGCCGCGTCGACTACTGCCGCGTCCGCCTCGTCGACGGCCGGGTCGAGCCGATCGCGCTGAGCGGCGCCTCGATCCTGTCCTCGACGACGCGCGCCGACGGCTTCGTGATCGTGCCGGCCGAGAGCGAGGGCTACGGCCCGGACACCGAAGTCACCGTCTACCTCTACGACTGAGTGCGCCCGCCGATGCCCATCGCCAGCCCGCCGGCGACGAGCGCCGCGACCGGATTCCGGCCAGACGCAGTTCCTCGACGTCGTCACCCGCGACGAGGCGACCGCGCGCTTCCGCGAGCACCTCGCGCTCGCGCCGCTCGGCAGCGAAACGGTGCCGCTCGGCGACGCGCTGGACCGCGTCCTCGCCGACGACGTCGCTGGCCGAGGTCGACGTGCCCGGCTTCGACCGCTCCAACGTCGACGGCTTCGCCGTGCAGGCGCAGCGACACGTTCGGCGCGATGGAGGAAACGCCGCGCACGCGTGCGCGCTGAACGACGAGGTGCTCGCGCCCGGCATCGTGCCCGGCGAGACCGTCAGCGCCGGGCACGCGACGCCGATCGCCACCGGCGGCATGCTGCCGCGCGGCGCCGACGCCGTGCTGATGGTCGAGCATTCGGAACTCGTCGCGAGCCGACGCCGGACCGCGTCTGGAGATCAGGCGCCCGCTCACCGCCGGCGAGAACGTGAGCTACGCCGGCACCGACATCGCGCGAGGCGAGACGGTGCTGCGCGCCGGGACAGTCGCTCACGTCGCGCGAGATCGGCGTGCTGGCCGCGCTCGGCATCGCCGAGATCGACGTCTACCGCCGGCCGCGGGTCGCGATCTTCTCGACCGGCAACGAAATCGTCGCGCCCGGCAATCCGCTGCGCCCGGGCGCCGTCTACGACTCCAACGCCGCGATCATCGGCGCGGCGGTCGAGGAACTGGGCGGCACGCCCGTGCATCTCGGCGTCATTCCCGACGACGAGGACGCGCTGGCGAGCGCGCTCGCGCAGGGCCTCGCAGTCCGACGTCGTCGTGTTCTCGGGCGGCACGTCCAAGGGCGCGGGCGATCTCTCCTATCGCGTCGGTGCACGGCCTGCGCAACCCGGGCGTCGTCGCGCACGGCGTGGCGCTCAAGCCCGGCAAGCCGATCTGCCTCGCGGTCACCGACGGCAAGCCCGTCGTCATCCTGCCGGGATTTCCGACGTCCGCGATCTTCACGTTCCACGAGTTCGTGGCGCCGGTGATGCGCGCCTACGCCGGCCTGCCGCGGAGCGCCGGCAAACGCGTGGCGGCGACGCTGCCGATGCGCGTGAACTCCGAGCGCGGGCGCACCGAGTACCTGCTGGTCGGCCTGGTGCAGGGCCAGCACGGACTCGCCGCGTATCCGATGGGCAAGGGCTCGGGGTCGGTCACGACGTTCAGCGGCGCCGACGGCTTCATCACGATCGACCAGCACACCGAGATCCTCGACGCCGGCAGTCGCGGTCGCGGTGCAGCTGCTCGGCCAGCGGCTCGAGCCCGCCGACCTCGTCATCATCGGCAGCCATTGCGTCGGCCTCGACCTGCTCGATCGGCAAGCTGATGCGCCAGGGCGTCCGGGCCAAGTCGCTCTACGTCGGCAGCATGGGCGGCCTCGCCGCGGCCAAGCGCGAGGAATGCGACATCGCCGGCGTCCACCTCATGGATCCCGCGACCGGCGAATACAACCGCCCGCTGCTCACCGACGCGCTGTCGCTCGTGCCGGGCTACGGCCGCATGCAGGGCATCGTCTATCGCCGCGGCGACGCGCGCTTCGAGGGGAAGTCGCGCGACGAGGCGGTCGCCGCGGCGCTGCGCGGACGCGGATTGCGTCATGGTCAATCGCAACGCCGGGCAGCGGCACGCGCATCATCATCGACAAGCTGCTCGGCGAGCACCGGCCCGCCGGGCTACGGAACGCAGACGAAGTCGCACAACGCGGTCGCGGCGGCCGTGTCGCAGGGGCGCGCCGACTGGGGCGTGGCGATCGACACCGTCGCCGCGGCAGTACGGGCTGGGATTCATCCCGCTGCAGGAAGAGCACTACGACTTCATCGTGCCCACGGCGCGACTGCAGCGTCCCGCGGTCCGCGCGTTCCGCGCGTTGCTGGAGGACGCGCGCGTGCGCGACGAGCTGCGCGCGCTGGGCTTCCGGATGCCGCAGGACGCGACGACCTGACGCCGGACGCGACTACGGAGTCGCCGGCTTTCTCGCGACGAGGTCGATCAGCGCCGACATGCCGCCGTGGCCCTTTCCCTCGTGGATCTCCGCGTCGTACGCCTTCAGTTCGAGGACATCCCAACCCGCGACCCGGCCCGCCAGCCAGTCCGGCGTGTACATGTTTTCGCGGCACGGCGGCCCGCCGGTGCCGTAGTCGACCTGCTCCGGCCGGTAGCCTTCCAGCAGCAGCAATCCGCCCGGCTTCAGCGCCGACTTCATCCCGTCGAAGACCGGCTCGCGATCTTCCGGCGTCATGAACTGGATGAATATCGCCACCACCGCGTCGTAGGTCCTTGCCGCCCAGTCCCAGGTGTACATGTCGCCGGCCCGATGGTCGACGTCGACACCGCGACGCGCTGCCAGGCGCCTGGCCTTCAGAATCGCGTTCGGCGCAAAATCGAACGCCGTGACTTCGATGCCGCGCCCGGCGAGAAAGACGCTGTTGCGGCCCTCGCCATCGGCAACGCACAACGCGGTTTGCCCGGCGGCCAGCAGATGCGCGTGCGCGCCGAGGAACGCGTTCGGCTCCTCGCCGAAATGGTAGTCCTCGCGCGCATAACGCGCGTTCCAGGTCTGCAATGGATTGTCGAAACCGGCCATGTCGCGCTCGATGGAAGCGGTGGATTTCGCCCCTGCGCCTTCGATACTAGCAGGGCCCGGGACCTCACCGGTTCCTGGCGGAGGCCGCGGGCTTCGGTGCGGCCTTCCGCGCCCCGGCGCGATCGTGCCGGGCCGCCCGACTCACATTCGCGGCTGCGCCGGACCCGGCGCCGCGCGCAATCGCGCCGCCAGCTTCTCCGCGGTCGGCACCGCGTGCGCGAAGAACCGCTTGAGGCCCGGGCACAGGTAGTTGAGGCCCGCCTCGCCGTCCGGCGTGCGCAGCAGCCGGTTCTTCGGGCACTCGCCCCAGCAGTCGCTCAGGAATTCGCAGCGCCGGCAATACGCCGGCAAGCGTCTCGGACTTGGCGTAGGCGAATTTCACCTGCGTCGGCGAGAACACCATGTCGCCGAGCGAGCGTTCCCTGATGCTGCCCAGGCGATATTCGGGATAGACGTAGTGGTCGCAGGCATAGACGCTGCCGTCGTGCTCCATGGCGACGCCCTTGCCGCAGATCTCGCCATGGATGCAGTTCTGCGCCGGCATCCCCATGTGCTGCACGACCAGCGTCTCGCAGAAGCTGACCAGCACCTTGCCGTAGTCGCGCGCCAGCCACTCGTCCCACACCTTGGCGAGGAAATGGCCGTACTCGTCGGGATCCACCGACCACGGCGTCACCACGGAGTCCGGATGGTCCGGTCGCGCCTGCGGACTGCCCACGATCGGCAGGCGCGCCGCATCCCAGGTCTGCGGCGCGGTGGTCTCGAAGCCCTTGATCTCGACGATGGGAATGAACTGGAGATGCGTCGAACCCAGCTCGCGGCGCAGGAAGCGATAGACGTCCAGCGGCCGCGAGGCGTTGTAGCGGCTCACGCAGGTCAGCGTGTTGAACGGCACGCCGAACGCGCTGCAGCATCCTGGCTGCGGCATACACGGTGTCGAAGGTCGGCGCTCCGCGCTTGGTGATCCGGCACCGGTCGTGGATCGCGCGCGGGCCGTCGATCGACAGCCCGACGAGGAAGCGGTGCTCCTTGAGGAAGCGCGCCCAGTCGTCGTCGAGCAGCGTGCCGTTGGTCTGCAGGTCGTTCTCGATCCGCTGGCCGGGCTTGGCGTGCTTCTTCTGCAGCGCCACCACCTTGCGGAAGAACTCGAGGCCGAGGAGCGTGGGTTCGCCTCCCTGCCACGAAAACACGACCTCGTCCGCGGTCACGCCCTGGATGTAGTCCCGCACCAAGCGTTCGAGGACATCGTCGTCCATGTGCCCGCCGCCCGGTCCGCCGGGCAGCGTCTGCTTGCTCAGGTAGAAGCAGTACGTGCAGTCGAGATTGCAGGCCGAGCCGGCCGGCTTGACCATGACGTGGAACCGGCGCCGGGCGCGGGGACCGAGCCACTGCGGCGCGTGGTACTTGTCGATGTTCAGATACTGCTCGATCGTCGGTCCGGCCACGGCTCCCCCCATCGCGGGCACCGGCGGGCTGTGAAGACGGGCCGGGGCAACGAACGACGTCGCCCGCCACGGCACCCGGCAGCGCCGAAGCATCGTGCCGGATCCGCCTTCGCCGGGCCTTGCCCTGCGTCAACACCGCATCACGATGCCGGCCCTCATCGGGAACTTCGAGCCCGGGATCCGCCCGCCGCCGTCCCGGGCGGGCGGGGTGCGACAGGAGCGCCGAAGACGAAGGAACGGGCGGATTGGGCCGTCAGGCAAGGCGCGATACCGCAACCGCAGCCCGTGCCAGGGTGAGGTCGGGCAACGCCGCATGGCGGTCAAAGCCGCCGCGAACCATCCCGTGAATTTCCGGCTCACCACACCAGGCTCCAGCCTACCTCCTGGCCGATGCGTCGCGCTCCTGCGTCCGGGTCGCCTTGCCCTGCTCCTCGCGCCGTCGCCTGCGTTTGCGAAGCTGCGTGTCCTGGAAATCCTGCGCCAGCATGTACAGGATGCCGGTCGACCAGGCGACGGTAAGCAGCCCCGCCATTCCGAGCAGCGCTTCGAGCAGGTGCCAGTGCTGCGGCAGGTAGTCTGCCTGGAGGGTGGTGTAGTTCAGCAGGGCGTTGTACATCGCGACGCTGTGACTGGGCTGCGCGCCCTGCAGGACGAAGAACGACGCCCATACGGCCACTTCGGCGACGTTCGTGGTGATGATCAGCAGGCTCGACAATATGACGAGGCCCAGGCCGCCCATGAATGACTCCAGCGGATCGAAGAATTCCTTCAGGGACTCGACGACTCTCAGGACCACGAACATGCTGGTACCGTGGATCACCATGGTGATGGCCACCAGGAGCCCGCCCCAGATGCCCTCCTCGAATGAGATGACGTAGGTCGACATCACCCTCCCTCCTCGAATCGCCACTGCCTTCGCATGTCGTGCATGGCCGCGCCAATCGTGCGCTTGAAGGGTAACCCGTCGCGCGCCGGGGCGCGCGCGAAATCGGCGTGACGAGCATTCGTCGCTACGCGCCGGCCGGCGTCGCGATCTCCCGTAGCAACGGCCCCCAGGACACGCAGGGTCCGCGCCGATCGTCGAACCGGAACGCGACCGCCGTGAACCCGGCCTCAGGCATCCAGGGTGGAACTACGCCTGATCCGGCACGTGCACCAGGAACTCCGGCATGTCCGGAAGCCCATCGATGAACGTTCCCAGCTTCTTTCCCTTGGCGGAAAAGCGGCGCACGCGCCGCTTGAGCCGCTCCGCGACGTAGAAGTCGCCGTCGGGGCCGATCGCGAAGCCCGAGGGAGCCTTGAGCTTGCCGTCGATGACCGCGCGCGCCTTGAGCTTGCCGCGCGGCGCCTTTGCGGGGATGTCGTAGGCGAGGATGCTGCCGGTGCCGGCGGCCCCTATGTAGAGGGTGTCGTCGTGCAGGATGAGGTGCACGGGCTTGGCAAGCTTCTTCCCCCCGATGCGCGCCACGAGCTTGCCCGACGCCACCTCGAAGATCTTGACGCCGTCCCCCGCCTCGTCCGCGACGTAGAGGTGCCTGCGGTGCACGATGATCCCGCGCACCGAGTGCCGGGGTTTGCCATGCTCGTCGAGCACGACCTTGAGACCCTGCGGCGACGGCACGTTTCGGGGTGCGCGGCCCGCGACCTCGGGGAGCTGGCCCAGGCTCGAGGCGACCAGCGTGCCGGGAAGGAAGTTGCCGTCGGGAAATTTCCGGCGAAGATGCGTTGCCACCGGCGCCGGCCTGCGCGATTTCGGCAGGATGGCAACGACGGTGTTGGTGTCCTGGCAGGACACGTACAGGCGGCCGTCGTCGCCGAGCTCCACGTCGAAGGGGTGAACCATCGCCGAAACGTGCCGGGTGGCGACCACGATGTCGGCGTAGCGGAAGGTATCGCCATGGCGGCGGTAGCGGACGATGTGGCTGTCCCTGCGCCATGCATTGGCGATGAAGAGATCCTCACCCACCAGTGCGAAGCCGCGGGCGATGTTCAGCGGGTGCGCGTCGGGCGAGGGGTCCAGGAGCAGCGGATGCTCCCGGCGCGGGGTGCCGTCGTCCTCGAAGACGCCGATGTTCTCGACGCCGGTCTTGCCTTCACCTCGGTAGCTGATCCACCACACGGTGCGATTCCTTTGCCGAAAGCGTGGTCCGTGGACGCTTCATTTCGGGTCCTTGGGCGGCGAGCGCAGATCGTAGTCCGCCTGCATCTGCCGGAGCCTCAGGACTCCGTAGAGCACGGTGATCGCCATGGCCACCACCATGAGACCGGTGAGCACCCTCTCCACGGGATAGGCACTCTGGCGGTTGGCGACGTAGGCGGCGACGATGAAGCAGAGAATGCCGATGTTGACGAGCCAGTTCACCGCCTTCGGCACGACGTAGTGCAGGGTACCGAATCCGGTGAGCTGGTAGATCATGAATGGCAGGATCGCCACCATCGGCAGCAGCTCGGAGGCGCCCAGTTCGACATCGACGGCGCCGGGGGCTCGGGCGTGCAGCAACGTGCTGTGCGCCAGTTCGTGGAACAGCGATGGCACCGCGCACAGGAAAGGCACCACGGCGAGCAGCTCGAGCACCAGCGACCCGCTCCAGATGCCGATCCGGGACGAGTGATCGGCCCCGGCGCCCGTAGACTGCGTGCCGATGAACAGACCGGCGACGATGGCCGCGGCACTGGACAGCATCAGCAGTTCGACGGTGATGCCGAAGCTCGCCGGCTCGCCCGCCTTGATCAGCAGCAGGGCGAGGAATCCGGGGGTGTAGAACACCACGCGCACCATGCGCGCCCAGACGCGTGCATCGCGTTCGGGCGGAAGGATCGGGAGCGCAAGCCCGTCGGTACCCGTTGCCAATCTCGCTTTCGACATTTCATCGTCCTATGGGTTGAGTGTATGTCCGCACCATTCGTGCGTCGCCGGGGCACCGCCGTTCCGAAGCCGCGCGCCGCATCGGAGGCCGGCACGGGTGAATTCCCCGTCCTGGCCCGATCGGGCCGACGAAACCCTTCCGCATACGGGCATTTCTTGGGTCACCGGTGCGGCCACGTCGTCGGGACAGGTGGTGCGCCCCCGCGACCGACCCCCTCGTTTCGGTCCTCCGCCGACGGCCGCGCGGGACCGAAATTGTACGTCAAACGATCGGTCCTGCCATCCCGGCGGAAGGGTACGGCATTGCCCGAGCCCGTCGGCCCGCGGACGTCGACGTCGACGCCGTCCCTGAAGAACCCGTCCGGCGGCCGAAGCAGCGGGACCATTTGCCCGAGCCGGTCGGCGGCAAGCGCCCGGCCGGTCCTCGATCCGCTCGAGCAGGACCCGCTTCAGACGGCCGCATATCCTCGACGGCACACGTTCATCCTGCCCGTACTGCGCCGTCGTCCGCGGAACGGACATGCAGGTCGCGATGCGGGAAGGGAATGTCGATTCCGGCCCCCTCGAGCTTCCGCAGGATGGCGACGCGCAGCGCGTTCTGTGCCTCCAGTCCCACGTCGACCGTCGGCACCCAGGCGAGCAGCGTGAAATTGAGCGAGCTGTCGCCAAAGCCCTTGAACATGGCGCGCGGCGCAGGATCCTTCATGATCTCCGGCACGTCCCGCGCCGCCTCCACCAGCAGGCGCATCACGCTTTCCGGCTCGGAACCCGGGGCGACGCCGACATCGATGTCGTAGCGGCGCTGTCGGTCGGAGCGCGTCCAGTTCACCACTTCCTTCGACACCAGCTCCGCGTTGGGAACGATGACCTCCGCTCCCTGCCCCGTCCGCACGGTGGACGAGCGAATGCCGATGCGCGTGACCTTGCCCGATCAGCGTGCCCCTCTCGATCACGTCGCCGACGCCGACCGGGCGTTCGATGATGAGGATCAGGCCGGACACGAAATTGTTGACGACGTTCTGCAGTCCGAAGCCGATGCCGACGCTGAGCGCGCCGGCGAGCAGCGTGACCTTGGCCATGTCGATGCCGAGGGCGGCCAGCGTCAGCGCCGCGCCGACGATGAACATCAGCCAGCGCGAGAACGTCACGACCGCATAGCCCGCGCCGGGCCGCAGCTGCAGTCTCGGCACGATTTCACGATCGAGAACGAATCCGGTGACGCCGGTCAGGACGATGGTCGCGAAAACGACCGCGAGCGCCGTCGCGACCGCCCGGGCGGCGATGGACACCGTGCCCACTTCCAGGCTGGCCTCCATCAGCGTGTCGATCGCCGAACGCATCGCGGGCATGAGGCCCAGGCTGCCCACCGTGACCAGCACCACGCCGCCGACGGCAAGCGCGGCGAGCGTCAGCCGCACCGCCCGCAGCAACGCCGGATCCGCGTTGCGCGCGCTCCGGAGGCAGTGGACGATCGGCGTGGCAAGCAGCGCGAGCACCGCCCCATAGAGCGCAACCGCCATCGCGCCGAAGATCAGCGCCGATCCGAGGACGCTGCCCATGCCCCTGCGCAGCGAGTTCGTCGGCCCGGCGAATCCGAAGATGACATGGAACACCGTCACCGCCGCGGCGATGATGACCAGCAGCGCGACGATGCGCACCGACGCCCGGGTTCGCCCACCGCCATGCCCGCTGCAGCCGCCCGTGGCGCAGGTCGATGGCGACCGGCACGGCAATGCTCGTCGCCTGCAGCAGCAGCAGCACGCGGTTGGCGATCGCGCTCGCGTCGACCGCGCCGCGCAGCGGAAGCAGCATCGTGGCGAACGCGAGACCGTAGAGCGTCAACGGTATCGGCGCCGCCAGCGCCCGCCGGGTCACCATCGCCGCGGGAATCGGCACCAGCATCAGCAGCGCCTCGTAGTACAGGACCGGCGGGTCGGGCGAGAGCCACCACAGCGACATCAGCGCGATGAGCAGCGACGCCGCCACCGGCCGCCCGTAGGCGCGCTGCGACCGATCGGGCATCCGCTCCCGACCGCCGTGGTGAAGAGCCAGGCGGACACTCGCCAGGACGCCCGGAACAGCCCGCCAAGCACGGGGCCTTCGCGCGCCAGCGTAGTCCAGCAGCACGCGCCAGGCGGCGCGCAGCTCGGCGGCGACGAGCTCGAACTGGGCGGCGATCGACGCCGAGGTGCCACAGCGGAGATTGCTCGAGCTCCGTGCGCTGCGAGCGGACGCGTTGCTGCTGCGCGGCGATGACGCGCGCGCGCGCCGTTGACGCGCGCCTGCAGAACCAGCGCGCGGTCGCAGCGCGAGCAGCACCGTGTCGCGGTACTCCCGGACGCGGGAATTCGTGCGCTGCACCTGAGCTTCGATCGATCGCGCGCGCTCGAGCGACCGGCGCGGGCACGTTCTGATTTTCGAGAAACAGCAGGCGCTCCCGCCATTCACGGGCATCCGACTCGAGCGCGTTGCCGTCGTGTTCGATCCGCCGGACGATCGTTCCAAGGTCGTCGACCGATGTTCGTGGCGGCGCGCTGCAGCGACCGGAGCTGGCGATCGAGGTCGATCGGATCGAGCGATTCGGCCTTCTGCATCGCGCCCAGCGCCAGGGCATCGAGTTCCGCCTCGAGCGCGACGACCGCGCTGCGCCAGGTCGCGCCACTGTCCGGCCTGCTCGAGACGGCGCCAGCGCCGCGCGCTGCAATTCCTCGCTGGCGGTGGTCCTCGCGATCGTGTCGGTGACGGTCGCGCCGGGGGCGACGGCCGCCGGAGGGGCTCGCGCAAAGGCCGCCGTCGCAAACGCACCGGAAAGCCAGGATGCGAGCAGCAGCACGGCCACCGGGATGGCCATCGGCGTCCCGCCTGCGGCCTTTCCCGAGGAGCGCGGACGCGGCGGGGCGCGACGCGCCGCCCGGCCGGCGGCGCGGTGAAGTTCGCGCGCGGCGCCGCGCCCCCGGTCCGAAGGCGCGGGAAGGCAATCAGTCGTCCGGTGAACCGTCGTCATCGCGGCTCCTGCGGATTGGCGACGGCGCCGCCTCCCGTCGACGCCGCCGGCGGTGCCGAAGCGGGTTGCGGGACGTACGGGCAATCCGGAAGCCGCACGTTGTCGCAACCTTCACTGACCGCAGGCGCCGCCCAACAACCCCGCCTTGATTTCCGGATTCGGCGGATCGGCGCCCAGCCAGATCGACAGGAACGCCCTGGCGAAGTCATCGCCCTTGATGACGCCCTTCACCGCGCCGTTCACGTTCACCGTGACGCCGGCGCCGGGTCTGCTGGTGAAGGTCAGGCGATCGCCGGTCTTCACATTCGCCATCCAGCCGTTGAGCGTCGCGATGCGCTCCTTCAGCGCGGGCAACTGGTCCCTGGCATTCTTGTCGAAGCCTTCGCTCCAGCCTTTCTTCAGGTCGTCGGCGCCGACATCGCGCACGAACTGGAGGATGAGCTCGCTGGGTGCGCTCGCTCCCAGCAGGGCACCGGCGTCGCCGGAGGCCTTGGCCACGTACAGCGCGGCGACGTAGACGTTGACCTTGAGGAAGGTCGCCTGACGCAAACCCAGCCCGTTGAGCACCAGGTTGGCGCCCTCGACCTGCGCCTGGTCAGGGAAACTGACGCCCCTGCATTCCTTGCCCTGCGCGATGCCTGCACCGAGGGCGGCGGCCGCGAATGCCAGCGGCAGCATGGTTCTCGTGACGGGTTTCATGTTGCCTCCTGAATTTGCGCCTGGCGGAGATTACTGGGCGGCGGCGCCTGCGCCACCGGCAGCGGGATCGGCGATCACCTTCGCGCCGACATCCTTCAGGACGCGCTGGAACTCGGGCGACGCCAGTATGATCGTTCCCGCCGCGGCGCGCAGACGATCGACGGCCTCGGCAGGCAGGACGAACGACGTCGGCTGAAGATTCAGGTATTCGCGCTCCGCCTTGTCGGGGAGCGCGGCAAACGACACATCGACGGCGTAGACCTCCGCGTCCGGGACCCGGACCGCGGCGCAGACCGGCGAGTCCTTGCCGGTCGAACATCCGGCCAGTTCCCGGATCTGCCGCAGCATCCGCCACCGCGAGGCGATGTCCTTCAGCTGCTCGACCGCCTCGTAGGAATAATGGTCGATCGGAACGCCGGTGGCCTTCAGCAGGATATCGATGGTCCCTGGGGGCGACTCCGATTCATCCCAGTGGGTCGGCGGCGACGACAGCGAATTGACGACGAAGACGATGATCCTGCGCACGTGGTCCAGCGGCGTCGGCTGACCCCTGTCGTGCAGCGCTTCGAGGAACTCCAGCGCGTCGAGCACGCCGCGCATGCCCAGATTGTCGGACACGCCGCCGTCCACGAGATGGACATACGGGCGGTGCGCGCTGTCGGCGAGGGGTTCCAGGTCCTGCAGCTCGCGTATCGCGCGCGCCGCGGGCCGCGGCGGATCCGCGGACTTGGTGAACAGGGTGACCCAGGCCGGAATCGAATTGTTGCAGGTGCCGCCGTAGTTGTTGATCGTGACCGGGGAGAGAACGACCGGCACGGCGGACGATGCGGCAGCAGCGCGGGACAGCCGCACTTCATTGAGATTCGAGCACATCACGTTCCACACGTTCTGGTTGAACGTCACCCGGCTGCCGGTCGAAATATCGGTCGCCGCGGCGATGATGAACGGGCCGTCGCCGCGGTCGAGATCGCCGAAGGTCGCGCCGTTGAACAGGATTTCATCGTAGTACTGGGCCGCCAGCTCGGAGCGGCCCCATCCCGTCGACACGAGGTCTCCCCAGTGCACCGGATTGATGGCGCGGGCCAGAAGCTCGCCCTCGACGTCGCGCTTGAGGAAGCGCTGCTCGTAGTCGGCGAACAGCCTGTCGCCATAGAGACCGTAGGCGAGCGCGGTGAAACTGCCGCCCGAAACGCCGGTGATGACATCGACCGCGTCGAGCAGGCGCGCCTTGGTGCCGTTGGGTGCCGCGACCTCGGTGCGCCGGAGAAACTCCAGAACGCCGTAGGAGAACGCGGCCGCTCGCGTCCCGCCTCCGGAAAAGGCAAGCACGACCAGGTTCTCCCGGCTCTTGAAGTGCTTCTGGCGTGTCTGGAACGTGTACCCGGTGTTCGGTTCGACCTGCGTGAGCCGCGGGTTGACCGGACGGCTCGCGCATCCGCCCAGCACGAGCAGCAGCGCCAGTATCGACAGCGAGATGCCGTGCGACGGGTTCATGGCTGCCCTGCGCGAATCCCCTAAGAGCGCACGCGGCCGATCCGCTCGGTGTTTGCACGCGGAGCGTCGGCGACGTTCATGCGGAGGCTCTCGCGATGGCACGCGCTCCCTTGCCCCGCGGCGTGGACCTCGGGCATTCGATGCCGGCGCGCCGGCGATCTCGTGTGTCGCGCCGGGATGCCCGGGCCGCGGCACCCCTGCGCTCGAGCCCGGTGCGTGCCTACCAGCGAAACGCCACCCCCAGCATCGGGCCGTTGAAGTTCATGTCTTCGAGTTGCCTTCCCGACTTGAACTTGTAGTCGAGATAGCGCCACATGAGGAAGGTTTCGCCCCAGTTGAAGGAATAGCCGACGCCGGCCGCGCCCTGCCACGTCAGGTCCGACTGTCCCGTGCCGATGTCGAGATAGAACGGCACGTACCACTTGCGATTGTCGCCGAAAGCGTAGCGGCCCTTGACGCCGACGATCCCGTCCCAGACGGTCTCGTCGATCTCCTTGCTGCCGCTGCGGCCGGACTCGGGGATCAGTCCGAGATCGCCGTAGATCGACCAGCCGACGCTCGGCTTGAGGCCGAACATCCGCGCGCCGGCGAGCACGTCGACGGTCCACGCGGGGTCCGATGCCACCCGGTACTCACCGGCCACCGTCCAGATGGTGCCCTTGAGGTCGAGGTTCAGGTCCGCGGTGGTGGAGGCCGGAAGCTGACCCGCGCCGATCGAGAAATCGCGCGTCCGCGATTTGTTTCCGCCGAGGTCCAGGTAGAGGATGTCGGTGAACGCGCCCCAGCGGCCGTTGTGCACGTCGAGCGTTCCCATGAACGTCATCTTGAGGCTGTCGATGATGGTGCTGGCGTCGACGTTGATGTTGGAGCCGCCCGCATTCACCGGAACCGCCAGCTTGCCGCCGATGTCCGGCAGGTAGCCGTAGATGATCGCGGTGAACTGCCACTTGTCGGAATTCCAGCCCGGTTGCGCGGTCTGGGCGGCCGCGGATGCCGGCAGGAGCAGGGCCGCGGAGAAACAGAGCGCGGTCGTCGCGCCGGTCAGGTATCTTGAAACTTGCATCGTGGACCTCGTGGATAGGGGAAACGAATGAAAGCGCGCCGATCTCTTCGTTTCATCGCGCGCCAGGTGCACGTCAGGGCGTGGGCACGACGGCATAGTACACGCCGTTCGCACCGTAGGCCGGCTTGAACCAGGTGTTCCCGCTCAGGTAGTACGTCGTGCCGTTCTTGTTGATCGCCATCGCGCCGGCGGGCAGCGCGGCGTAGTTGACGCCCATCGCGTACGTCGCTGCTGCGGGCGCGCTCGCGGCGGCGGCGCCGGCAGCCACACCCGCGCCGTACGCGGCGCCGGTCGCCGCGGCCGCATTGGCGCTGCCGGTGGCGACGCCCGCAGCGTAGGCGTTCGACGTCGCCGCCGCCGTATTGGCCGACGCCACCGCCGCGCCGGCGGCCATGCCGACCACGGCGCCGGCAGCTGCCGCGCAGCCGTAGCAGCCTGCCGAGTACGTGGCCACGGCAACGGGCGGGTGGTAGGCGGGATAGACCGCGACGGGCGCGGCGCCCGGCGGACGATAGGCGGTGGCCCCGTAGGGCGTCGTGTGCGCGACGCCGGCGCCGGCGGCGCCGTAGGTGGTGCCGCCGTACACATTGGTGTGCTCGGTGCCGCCTCCCTCGGCGTGCGCCGTGCTTCCGCCGTAGGTATTGGTGTGCTCGGTGCCCTCGCCCGCCTCGTGCGTCGAACTTCCGCCGTAGCGGTTCTCGTGGCTGGTCGACCCCGCGCTGTGGCTGGTGCTGCCGCCGGCGCGGTTGGCCGAGGCCCATCCTGCGGCCGGGCCGGTCCACAGGGCGATCGCGCCGGCCATCAGCGCGACCGTGACAGTGACGATGGTTTTCATCTCATACCTCCGATCACGGCGCCTTCGACTGCGGTTTCTCGGTTGCCGCCTTCGGCGGCGACATCCTGACCAGCGGCTTCATTCCCGGCGGCGCCTTGGAGACCGGATTCGCGAAGGCGATGCGCTGCGCCGCCAGCGCCTTCGGCGACGCGAACGCGTCCGGCGCGGCCGACGCGTCGAGCTGCCAGTTCGAAAGCTCCAGCTCGTGGCGCAGCTGCAGCGGATCGGCCGCATAGACCGCGCGGACCCGCCGCGGCAGCTTGTCGTCGGCCCCGATCCAGATCTGCAGGAACACGTCCTTGTTGGCCCAGGCCACCATCTCGGTGCGCGTCCCGCCGACCACGCCCGACGGGCCGATGTAGAACGCGAGTATCGCCCCGTCGGTCAGCGCCAGGTAGGGATCGGCGACGAGGAGATCGGTGAACGGAAAGAAGATCGCCGCGTTGCTGTAGGCCGCCCTCAGTGTCGCGTCGATCGTCGGCGGCGCGTCGGCGACGGCGACCAGATTTTCCGCGGGTGCATAGGCCATCATCGACTTGCCGTCGTAGTAGAACTCCGACGCCGGCCCGTCGCCGGGCATCAGTATCCTGAGCTTGTCGGGGCGCTGCATCGTCACGTCGTAGCGCATGGTGTAGACGATGGGGGGCCCGAGCCGGCTCGGGTATTCGTAGCCGACGGCGGCGGTGAACGACATCGACCTGGCCGCCGCAAGGCGCGCGCTCGTCGCCTTGAGCAGGTCCATCGCCCTGGGCTCGAGCACCAGCTTGAATTCCGCCGGCTTCGGCTTCTTTGCGGTCTTGACCGCCTTCGCCGCCTTGGCGGGAGGCGCGGCAGGCTTGACGTCCGCCGGCGCGCTCTGGGCCGCCGCACCGGCGGTCACGAACAGCCCCGACCGCGAGCGCCAGCGCCCTGCCACACCGTCCCGCTGCACCTGCTGCGCTCGTCACCATCGGTCGCGGTGCCGTGGTCACGGAATCATTCCGCATTCGAACATCTTGGTGACGATGGGCGCCGAGACCTTGGCGAAGAACGCCTGGCGCATCTGCGGATCGCCTTTCAGCATGGTGACGGCACGCTGTTCCATCTCCGGCTTCGGCTTGCCCTGACCCTGCGCCTTTTCCTGCCAGAGCTGCTCGCAGCTTCGCCGTCTGGTATTTCTGGACCACCTTGTCGGCGACCATGTTCATGACCGGGAACTGCGCGTAGGCGATGCCCGCCGCGGCGAGCGCTGCAACGGCGACGACGTAGATCTTCTTGCTCATGACGGACTCCTGTGCAGTAGTGGAAAGAACATCGGAGAGCGGATGCATGCTGCGATCTGGTGCTACGGCCTGTACGTGCAATACATCGGGTTGTTCTCGTCGAAGCACGCGCTGTACGTTGCTTTCAGCTCGTTCCCGCCGGCGTCAAGTGTGACAACGTCCGAACTCCCGTGGCCGGCTACGCCGCCGGCTTCGCTTTCCGGCCGGGACCCACCGGCGGAATGTAACCCGAAATGCGGCACTGCCACGCGTCGATCCTCTTGCCGTCTTCGAAACGCGTCAAGGTGCAGGTGATGACTTCCTTCGTGGCTTCGAGGCTGGCGAGGCTCCGGCGCACCGTTGCCAGCGGCATGCCCATCTCCTTGGCGATCTCCAGATCGAGCCGCTGACCGTATTTTTTCAGGCATTGCAGGATTTCGATCACGACTCACTCCTTCTTGGCCATGTCACCCGCCTGACGGCGAGTCGACTGTGCCGGGTCATAGTTCGCTTGCAGTTTGGAATTGCACGTTTCTTTTCGCAGCACTCTGTGCCGCCGTCGAGAGCGCGCCATGGCTGCTTCGATCATCGCTTGCTGTGGTCGACGAGCGCCCATCGGGTGGCTTGCAGACCTTCGCGCGCTCGCGCGGATGCGAGGCCGGTGACCAGGATGTCGCGCCGGGCACCCTTCAGATTCTTCCGTTGCGCAAATGCCCTCACCGGCTCGGTCCAGACGACATAGTCCACGGGCGCGGGCACCACGATCCGATCGCCGCGCGTTCGGACCACCAGGATCCGGCCCATCAGGTCGAGGGCGACGACCGGTTCCCGTCCGGCGCTGATCCGGCGTGCCATGCCGACCGCGTTGGCCATGTACCGCGCTTCACCCTCGCTTGCGACGCTGCCGGCCAGCGCAACCACGGCGCGCACGGCCCTTCGCCGCGGGCATCTGCGCGAGGTGTTCGACGAGGGAAACGGAAAGCGTCGGCGTGAACCAGCGGTTGGTCACGAAGGCGCGGACCGTATCGGCGTCGACGCCCATCGCGGCCAGTTTCGTCTCGTTGATGCTGCGAATGTCCTCGGGGGACTTGTCCCAAACCAGATTGCTGACCGTCGCCGTCGCGGAAATCGCCGTCGCGACGCCCGCGGTCGACACCGCCAGCGCGGCATCCAGCGAGACACCGCCGGCGAAGGCCGCCCGTGCGAGGTCATCGAGCTGCTTCGCAAGGACCGGGTTCGTCGTGTAGGGATCCGCGCCGACCTGCCTGGCGATCCGCCGCTTCGCCTTGTTTACGCCGAGGAGATCCATCGCGGCGTCACCGCCGCCGGCACGCTGCGCCGAGCCGGAGCTTCCCGGGGATTCGGCGGCGCGCGAGATGGTCGTGGCTGCGGAATGAAAGAAACGTCCCACGCCGCCGGGGATACCCTCGACCGTCTCGACCGGATTCGTCACCGCTTGTCCGATCGCCGCGCCGGTCTTCAGGGCCGACGCCGCGAGCGCATCGGCGAATTCGCCTGATTGGCTCATCTTGCCGAGCTGCGCTATCGCCGCCAGTTCGGCCACGCGAATGGCCAGCATCTCGGTGCCGTCCGCGCGAAAGACGCCCGAAGGCGCGCGCAGGGTGAACTGGCCCATGTAACCGATCACGGGTGCGCGGGCGTCGACCGTATAGCCGGCGCCCTTGAGCAACCCGGCCGGCGCCAGCGTCGCCGCATCGAGCGTCGGCATCGGCTCGACGGGCGGCAACGGCGCCGCGAGCAGGACGGGTGCGCCCAGGATCAGGCCCAGCGCAAGCAATCGACGTGGCGAAATCAAAGTTACCCTAGTCATGAATTGCATTGAATGGCGACCGCGCGGCGGTTGGGTGCCAGGCGCCCGCTGTCGGCCGAATCCGGGCGTCGCACCGGGGGGCGAGGCATGCAGCTTGCGGCGCACGCCCGGCTCGGGATGCCGGGCCGGTTGGCGCTTCCATCGAAGCAAAATGGCAACCTAGCATTATCAAGCAATTCCTGGACAATTGCTAGGCTGCCGTGCGCGCGGGAAGAATTCAATGCGCCTCATCGTTTGCGCTCGCCGGTACGAGTTTCGCCGGACATTTCTGCCGAATGCCTCACGGTCGGTGAGGATACGGACACCCGGCACCGCTCGTGTTGATGAAAATCAATGGAAATCGTTGATTTCCCGGCGGAAAGCAGATTTCGATGCAGCGGGGTCCGCGCTCGACGCCCAATGCCCCGCAGCGTGATTCGATCGCCGGCCCTGGGGGGAGTGGAGCGTCGCGGCCGTCGAACACGCCGCGCCGGCGATGGCGCGGCGAATCGTCGTGACGACGGAACTAGCGCGTCCTGCCGACGGTGACGAACTCGATCGATGCCTGGAAAAGCGCGAGGTCCTTCTCGTATCCGGCGGCATCGGCACGGTTGATCTGTATCCACTCCCGGGTGCTTGCCATGCCGCCGGGCTGGAACGGAACGACGTCGCCGCGCGAGAACTGCAACTCGGTGGCGGTGGCGACAGGGAGGCGCAGTCCGACTCCATGGCCGCTGATGCAGGCGAACATCCTGTCGACGACGAAGTACGCATCGAGGCCGTTGATCGTTCGCGCGGAGACTCCGGGAAGCGCCAGAAGCAGCGCGTCGAGCTGCGTCTTGTGGCTGGACTTGGGTGTCGCGATGGTCACGGGGGCATCCGGTTTGAATTTCATTTTCGGAACTGTCGAATCATAGGTCCGTTCGGTCGGACTTTCGAGGGCATCCGTCAGCCGACCCGTTACCCGATGCGGATTTCACGCGCCGCACCGGGCTGTCATCCATGGAATCGCCGGCCGCCGAAAGGCCCATCGGCCATCCGGGACCGCGGCAGGATACCTGCTACCGGATGTCCGAAGTCGCTTCACCGCCGCCGGCCGCATGGATCCTGTCGCGGAAGCGCGCGTAGACTCGCGCCGCGCCGACCAGATTCCATTCGAGCCAGAGACACGAGGCGGTGAAGACCAGTCCGGCGGGCGCCGAGAGCGCCGGCCAGGCCACTGCGGCAAGCAGCAAACCCAGCGCCGCGAAATGCAGCAGCATCTGGCCGCGCATCGAAGCGCTCCGGAATCATCTGCTTCATGTTGGGCAGCGGCATCCGCCGTGCCGCCCTGCTGCTGCAGGTGCAGCCAGTTGAGAAAAGGCATGATCTTGTAGAGCATGCCCGTGATCACCGAGAGGAACAGGCCCGGCAGGGCCAGCACGCCCAGCCAGACCGGCGCGCGCGGGTCGCTCGCCCAGTGCGGCACCGCCTCGAACAGCGATCCAGGACAGCGCGAAAGCGACGAGCGACAGCATCGCGCCGCGCCAGCAGGCTGAACGTGACATCGGTCTGGCGACGCCGACGGCGTGCCTGCAGCCAGAGCGTGACCACCGCATACGACCCCGCGAGCAGCACGCCGGCCATGCGCCACGCCCGATTGCCATGCCTGCGCCATGCGGAGGCCGGGAGCGAGCTGCAGCGTCCACAGGCAGAGCACCACGAACAATCCGGCGGGCAGGAGACGCGTGAACCACACCGGATAGCCGGGCGTCAGCTGGAACATCGGCACGACCAGGTAGGACACGCCGATCACCAGCATCAGGGCCCAGCCGCCCAGCCCCCAGGCGACGTGGACGTTGATCAGCGCCGACAGCGACCAGCCCGGCGGCAGGTTCTGCCGCCAGGCCCAGCGTCACCGCCAGCGTCGCCGCCAAGCACCACCGTCACCAGCAGCCCGAGCACCGCCAGGCGCAGCACGTGAATGCTCATGCCGCGTGCCGGCGTGCGCAGCAGCGCGATCGCCATGACCGTCGAGGAAGAGGCCCAGGGCCGCGATGAACGCGATTGCGGCAGCACGAACAGGACGCGCTGCTCGAGCAGGAATGCCGAGGCGAGGAATATCGCCCCCGCCGTGATCAGCGGATGCACGACGGCTGCCACCAGGCGCGGTCGCCAGATGTTGGCGCCGGCGACCACCGCCACGAACTGCAGCAGCGATCCGCACATCGCCTGCAGCATGAAGTCGACGACGATCAGGTGGGTCATCGCCAGCGCGCCCGGCGACCAGCGCGACTGGAACGTCTGCGGACCGAGCGACGCCAGGACCAGCCCGGCGACGGCGCCGAACAGCGGAGCGGTCAGGAAGAACCGGTACGGGACCGAGATCGGCGGCGCCTGCTCGAACGACAGCGTCGGGGGCATCGGATCGCGCGGCTAGGCTTTCCGGATCCGGACTTCGTTGGTGCCGTCGGGCAGGAGTTTCGAGCGGTAGCGAAACCCGTTGCGGTCCAGCATCGCGTACAGCGGCAGCGGCTCGCAACGCAGCAGCATCACCAGTTCCTCGCCTGGGACCAGGGTGGCGAGTTCGGCCAGCGCGCGTTCCAGCGGCTCCGGCGGCAGCATGTCGCGCCCGTCGATCAGGCGCGGATCAGGCATCCGCTTTTTCGAGCATGCGCGCCGATCTTCGCGCCGAGGCGTTCCGCGTCCGCGCCCAGCGCCTGATCGCACATCGGATAGAGGATGTTCTCTTCCTTCATGTTGTGCTGCTGCATCAGCATCAGCAGCGTCTCGGCGGCGCCGGCGTAGGCATCGCCGTCGCGGGCGTCGCAGGACGCCGCGAGCTGCGCCAGCAGCGCGCGCATCTGGTCGTGCTCGTGGCGCATCATGGCCGTCGGGCCCGCGCTGCTGCCGGTCGCCGCCTCGAACGCCGGGAACAGCAGGCTCTCCTCGGCGTCGAAGTGCGCGTTCATCTGCCCCCGGAACCGCTCGAAGGCGGATTCGGCCGCCGTCCAGTCGCCGCGCTGCGCGGCTTCCTCGGCGGCGACATAGAGATGGTCGCAATGCCGGTGGTGATCGGGAAGAACGTTCGTGGGAAAGGTCAAGACAGTCTCCTGAAGGATTGCGGCGCGCCGGCGGCATCGGGCAGCCTCCGGCGCGGTCGATGGGTCATCCGGGCGCGCCGTCGAGGCGGGATCGCGACAGCACGGGCCAATAGCGAACGGCGTAGATCGCAAACGCCGCGGACCAGCAACCGCCGGAGACGACCACCGTCGCGAGATAGGCATCGCGGCAGCGCCATTCCGCCGAACACGCGTATCGCCGCCGCGAGCGCAACGAGCAGCGTAGCAGGCGATCTCGAAGCGATCCGCGATCAGTGGCCGCCCGGTGTGGCCGCGCGCGGTGCGCGTCATCATGCCGATGGTCATGCCGCCGATCGCGCCGACGTCAGCGCATGAACGCGCGAACAGATGGCCCACCACGCCGACGGCGGCCAGTCCTCGCAGCACGAGGTAGACGACGATCCAGCCATAGGCCAGATGAAGCACCCAGACGAGAGGCGCGGGTCCCGTGCGCCACGGCTGCCAGAGACAGAGCCGCAGCGCGTGGGCGACGGCAGCCGCGAAGGCGAGCGCGGCAACGACCGCGGGCGGTACCGGCAGCAGGTCGGCGGCAAGCAACAGGAGCACGCCGCCCAGCGCCAGCTTCTCGATCCACGGCGAACGCGTGGCCTGCACCCCCGGGACGCCGTTGTTGGTGAACATCGGAATCACGCGCCCGCCCATCACCGCCATGATGAACAGGACGATATCGAGACCGGCCTGCAGGCTCGCCCGCTCGGGCCAGGGGAACAGATCCCGTATGCGCAAGATGGAACGCGAGCACCGCGAGCCCGAGCAGCAGCAGCAGGCGATGAAGAAGTAGTTGCGGCGATTCCGGCTGCGCACCAGGGGAATGCCGATGGCGATCGCGACCGCGACCGGAAACGCGGCATTGGCCAGTGCCGCGGCGATCGGCGAACGGGGTCAGCACCAGCACGCGCCCGAGCACCCACAGCGCCGCGAGCGCGGCGAGCGCGGCGCCGGTCGGCGTCGGCTTCCCGGTCCAGTTGCGAACGGCGGTCAGCAGGAACCCGGCCACGACGGCCATCGTGTATCCGAACAGCATTTCGTGGCCGTGCCACGCCGGACTGCCCAGGTACGCGCCCGGAAGGTGCCCCGAGTATTGGCAGATCCACAACAGGATCGACAACGCGGCGTAGGCGCTGGCGAGAAGGTAGAACGGCCGGAAGCCCAGACTCCACAGCGCGAACCCGCCGGAACCGGTGCTCGCCTGCTGCCGGGGAACGTCGATCTTCAGCATGTGTCCTCGTGGGCATCCGCCCGGCGTCGCCGACGCGCCGGGGATTCACCGGCGGCGCGGGGGATGCCGGACGCCCCTCATTCGAACACGACGGGTCGACCGCTGCGGTCGAACGGGATGAACGACCCGTGCGAGCCGGCCTTGATGGCATCGATCATGCGCTGCAGCGGCGCTTCGGCGTCGTCGACGCGTCGGCGTGCGGCCGCCGCTCGCCCGAAAGTCCGGCAACGAAGACGATGGCCCAATCGGGCCCGGCCTCGCGCGACTCCTCGACCAGCGCGGCGAACGTCTCCAGTTCGTCCGGTGTCTTGTCCACGCACATCAGCGGCACCAGCGCGCCGCCTGCTCCGGCGGCGAAGCGCCGGCGCTGCTGCGCGGTGCTGTCCTCGGGCAGTTCGGCGCCGGCGAAGACGAACAGCAGGCGCTGCGGCTCGGGCTGCTGCCGCGCCGCGCGCAGCAGGTCGTCGAAACTGGAGATGCCCGGCTCAGGCATGCGCGCCCCGGCGGGAATCCGAATGCCTGCGGCGAGGCGGCGCACGGCGGGCGCTATTGCACCAGCGGCGTGTCGGCGGCGTCGAGATCGACGCCTTCGACCTCCGCCTCGCCGGCCAGCAGCTGCAGGTACTGGCGCAGCGCGGTGACGTAGGTCTGCTGGCGCAGCGCCATGCGCCACCGCGCCGCGCACCGCCTCGAAGGCTTGCGCGACGCCGGGCTCGCGCGCCAGCACCTCGACCACGTGCAGGCCGAAGCGGCTGTGCACCAGCCGCGGCAGCACGCCGACCTCGACGTGGCCGAACAGTTCGCGCGCGAACTCGGGCGCGCAGTCGGCCGGCGCCAAGCCAGCCGAGGTCGCCGCCCTGCGGCGCCGCTGGGGCAGTTGGACGAGCGCGCGGGCGGCCGCGCGCGAAGCCGTCGCCGGCCTTGCCGTCGTGGCAGCGCACGTCGAGCAGCGCAGCTTCGGCGCGCTTGCGCAGCGCGACGACGTCCACGCCCGGCGTCACCGCGAACAGGATGTGGCGCGCGCTGCACCCGCTCGCCGCGTGCGATAGCGCGCCGCGTGCGCGGCGTGGTGGCGGCGGCAGGCTTCCTCCGACGGTTCGGGCAGCTGCAGCTCGCGCTCGAGCAGCGCCTCGATCGCGCCGGCGGCGGCCTCGCTGATCGCGCCGTCCGCCGGCGGCGGCATCGTCGGCGGCGAGCAGGCCGGCGCGCATGCGCGGCCTGGCGCAGCAGTTCGGTGCAGGCGCGCTGGCGCAGTTCGTCCGGCGCGGCAGCGGCTCGCCGGGCGCGTGCAGCGCGACGCCGTTGATGCGCGCCACGCAGGCGGACAGTTGTCGACGGTCGTCGTCATGCTGTCGACCCTCGTCAGACGCCGGCGCCGGGCTGGCGCGGCAGGTTGTGGCCGGCCGGCACGTTGAGGCGGCGGCTGCGCACCACCTGGTACGGCCGGAACAGGTAGGCGACCGTGGCGAAGCCGCTCCACACATGCACCAGGCGGCTGAACGGGAACAGCAGGAAGATCGTCATGCCCAGCACCATGTGCACCTTGAACGGCCAGTCCACGGCCGCCAGCGCGCCGGCGTCCGGGCGAAGCGTGGCGATGCCCTGCAGGTAGTCGGCCAGGATCAGCATGGCGCTGCGCGTCCGGCGGTGCTCGAACGACAGCGGCAGCGTGATCAGCCCGAGGCACAGCTGCACCCACAGGATGACCAGGATCGCGAGGTCGGTGCGGTGGCTGGTCAGGCGGATGCGCGGATCGAAGATGCGCCGGTGCAGCAGCAGCGTCAGGCCGATGAAGCAGATCAGTCCCGGCGATGCCGCCGGAGACGATCGCCAGCATCTGCTTCTGCGGCGCGCTGATGAAGGGCTCGTAGATCCAGTGCGGCGTCAGCTGCCCGAACAGGTGGCCGAAGAACAGGAACAGGATGCCGACGTGGAACAGGTTGCTGCCCCAGCGCAGCGTGCCGGCGCGCAGCAGCTGCGACGAATCGCTCTTCCAGGTGTACTGGTCGCGGTCGAAGCGCGCCAGGCTGCCCATGAGGAACACCGCCAGGCAGATGTAC
This sequence comes from uncultured beta proteobacterium, assembly GCA_963779445.1. Lineage (GTDB taxonomy): Bacteria > Pseudomonadota > Gammaproteobacteria > Burkholderiales > Casimicrobiaceae > CAIWHR01. The sequence goes on along the minus strand of CAVZYI010000009.1, from coordinate 152,964 downwards.
GGGTAGACGTTGAAGAGGAAGTTGTGCAGGTAGGCAAGGACTGGGTTCATGACGACCGCTCCCGGTTGCGGCGCCGCCGGGCGCGTTCCTGCGGACGATGTGGATCGGCTGCGGCTGGCCGGGCCTGGCCTGGCCCTTGGCCGAGCAGCCGTCGAAGGCCACCGGCTCGGCCCAGCTCTCGTCCAGCGGCTCTTCGGCGCGCGGCTCGACCGCGCTGCGCCTTCTCGCCGGCCAGGTCGAGCAGCGCGCCGAGCACGCTGGCGTAGGCGCTGTCGCGCTTGCGCAGCGCGCTGAAGATCGCGTTCAGGATGTGCGCGATCTCGCCCAGGAAGGCGCGCGCCTCGCGCGGCGGCTGCGTCGACGCGAACTCCAGCACCACCGGCAGGTAGTCGGGCAGCTCGCCGTCGGCGCGAGGACGAGGCCGGCCTTCTCGTAGGTCTCGCCCAGGTCGATCATCGCCGGGCCGCGGTCGCGCGAGTCGCCGTGCACGTGCTCGAACAGGTGCAGCGAGGTGGCGCGGCCGCGGTCGAACAGCTCGACGTAGTCGGCCTCGGCCTCCAGCGGATCGGCGCGCTGCAGGCGGTCCATCAGCGCGTCGAGCTCGGCCGGCGCGAGGGCGAGACGGCGCGCTTCGTCGTGCAGCAGCGTCGCGCATCTCCGGCAGGTGGCCGCGCAGCTGCGCGTCGGGGTAGCGCGAGCAGGCGCGCCAGCACGCGCAGGCGTCTTGCGCATCGGCACGGGGAGGTTCGGTGCGAACATGTCAGACCTCCGCCTTGATCGGGATCGTGCGCTTCTTCTCGCTGCCGAACAGGCTGGTCTCGCTGGTGCCCTCGGAGCAGCCGTTGCCGAAGCTGAAGCCGCAGCCGCCGCGCACGTTGAAGGTGTTCTCGGCGTACTCGCGGTGCGTGGTCGGGATCACGAAGCGGTCTTCGTAGTTGGCGATCGCCATCACGTGGTACATGTCCTCGACCTCGGCCTGCGCTGATGCCGACCTGCTTCGAGCACCGCCTGGTTGATGCGCCCGTCGACGTGCTTCTCGCGCTGGTAGGCGCGCATCGCCAGCATGCGTTCGAGCGCGCGCACCACCGGCGCGGTGTCGCCGGCCGTCAGCAGGTTGGCCAGGTACTTGACCGGGATGCGCAGCTGGTTGACGTCGGGGATCTCGCCGTTGCTGCCCATCTGGCCGGCGTTGGCCGCGGCGCTGATCGGCGACAGCGGCGGCACGTACCAGACCATCGGCAGCGTGCGGTACTCGGGGTGCAGCGGCAGCGCCACCTTCCACTGCACCGCCATCTTGTAGACCGGGCTCGTGCGCGCGGCGTCCATCCAGTTGTCGGGGATGCCGTCGACGCGCGCCTGCGCGATCACCTTCGGGTCGTACGGGTCGAGGAAGATGTCGAGCTGCGCCTGGTACAGGTCGCGGTCGTGCTCGACGCTGGCCGCCTCCTGGATGCGGTCGGCGTCGTACAGCAGCACGCCGAGGTAGCGGATGCGGCCGACGCAGGTCTCGCTGCACACCGTCGGCTGGCCGGCCTCGATGCGCGGGTAGCAGAAGATGCACTTCTCGGCCTTGCCGCTCTTCCAGTTGTAGTAGATCTTCTTGTACGGGCAGCCGCGAGACGCACATGCGCCAGCCGCGGCACTTGTCCTGGTCGATCAGCACGATGCCGTCTTCCTCGCGCTTGTAGATCGAGCCCGAGGGGCAGGAGGCCACGCACGCCGGATTCAGGCAGTGCTCGCACAGCCGCGGCAGGTACATCATGAAGGTGTTCTCGAACTGGCCGTAGATGTCCTTCTGGATGTCGTCGAAGTTCCGGTCCTTGCTGCGCTTGGCGAACTCGCCGCCGAGGATCTCCTCCCAGTTCGGGCCCCAGACGATCTTGTCCATCTGCTTGCCGGTGATCAGGCTGCGCGGCCGCGCCGTCGGCGTGGCCTTCATCTCGGGCGCCGACTGCAGGTGGTCGTAGTCGAAGGTGAACGGCTCGTAGTAGTCGTCGATCTGCGGCAGGTTCGGGTTGGCGAAGATGCGCATCAGCAGCTTCCACTTGGCGCCCTGGCGCGGCTCGATGCGGCCGTTGGCCTTGCGCACCCAGCCGCCGTTCCACTTGTCCTGGTTCTCCCACTCCTTCGGGTAGCCGATGCCGGGCTTGGTCTCGACGTTGTTGAACCAGGCGTATTCCATGCCCGGCCGGCTGGTCCAGACGTTCTTGCAGGTGACGGAGCAGGTGTGGCAGCCGATGCACTTGTCGAGATTCAGCACCATGCCGATTTGTGCGCGGATCTTCATGCGCCTCCTGCGGCACTGGGCCCCCCGGAGCGAACGACAGTGAGCTGGGCTCAGCCTTCTCCTTGGGCCTGCACCGGATCGATCAGTTCACTCGGCGACCGGCGTGTCGAGCCAGTCGACCTTGTTCATCTTGCGCACGACGACGAACTCGTCGCGGTTGGTGCCGATGGTCCCGTAGTAGTTGAAGCCGTAGCTGAACTGCGCGTAGCCGCCGATCATGTGCGTGGGCTTGAGCACGATGCGCGTCACCGAGTTGTGGATGCCGCCGCGCACGCCGGTGATCTCCGAGCCCGGCGTGTTCACGATCTTTTCCTGCGCGTGGTACATCATCACCATGCCGGGGTTGACGCGCTGGCTCACCACCGCGCGCGCCGCGATCGCGCCGTTGAGGTTGAACAGCTCGATCCAGTCGTTGTCGACGATGCCGGCGCGCTTGGCGTCGTCCTCGCTCAGCCAGACGCAGGGCCCGCCGCGGCTCAGCGTGAGCATCAGCAGGTTGTCGGTGTAGGTCGAGTGGATGCCCCACTTCTGGTGCGGCGTGATGAAGTTCAGCGCGATCTCGGGGTTGCCGTTCGGCTTGATGCCGTGGATGCCGGCGGTCGTCTTCAGGTCCACCGGCGGGCGGTAGCTCGAGAAGCCCTCGCCGAACGCGATCATCCACGGGTGGTCCATGTAGAACTGCTGGCGCCCGGTCAGCGTGCGCCAGGGGATCATCTCGTGCACGTTGGTGTAGCCGGCGTTGTAGGAGACGGTCTCGCTCTCGATGCCGCTCCAGGTCGGCGAGCTGATGATCTTGCGCGGCTGCGCCTGGATGTCGCGGAAGCGGATCTTCTCGTCCTCGCGGTGGATCGCCAGGTGCGTGTGGTCGCGCCCGGTCTGCTTGCCCAGCGCCTGCCACGCCTTCACCGCCACATGGCCGTTGGTCTCGGGCGCCAGCATGAGCACGACCTCGCAGGCGTCGATGTCGGTCTCGATCCTCGGCATGCCGCAGGTCACGCCCTCGGCGGTGACGAGGCCGCTGAGCTCGCCGAGCTGCTTCACTTCGGTCTGCGTGTTCCAGCCGATGCCCTTGCCGCCGTTGCCGACCTTGTCCATCAGCGGTCCCAGCGCGGTGAAGCGCTTGTACACGTTCGGATAGTCGCGCTCGACGACCGCGATCTTCGGCGCCGTCTTGCCCGGGATCAGCTCGCACTCGCCGCGCTTCCAGTCCTTGACGTCGAACGGCTGCGCCAGCTCCGACGGGCTGTCGTGCATCAGCGGCGTCAGCACCAGTTCGCGCTCGACGCCGAGATGGCCGACGCAGACTTCGCTGAACTTCTTCGCGAAGCCCTTGTAGATGTCCCAGTCGCTCCGCGATTGCCAGGCCGGGTCCACCGCCGTCGACAGCGGATGGATGAACGGATGCATGTCGCTGGTGTTGAGGTCGTTCTTCTCGTACCAGGTGGCGGTCGGCAGCACGATGTCGCTGTACAGGCACGTCGTGCTCATGCGGAAATCGAGCGTGACCAGCAGATCGAGCTTGCCTTCGGGCGCCTTGTCGTGCCAGACGACTTCGGTCGGCTTGGCTTCCTCGGCGCCCAGAGGCTTGCCCTGCACGCCGTTGCTGGTGCCGAGCAGGTGCTTGAGAAAATACTCGTGCCCCTTGCCGCGCGAGCCCAGCAGGTTCGACCGCCAGACGAACATGTTGCGCGGCCAGTTGTCGGGATGGTCGGGGTCGGTGCAGCTCATCTTCAGCGTGCCGTCCTTGAGCGCCCTGACGGCGTAGTCCTTCGGGTCGACGCCGGCGGCGTGCGCATCGCGCACCACCTGCAGCGGATTCGTCTGCAGTTGCGGCGCCGAAGGCAGCCAGCCCATGCGCTCGGCGCGCACGTTGTAGTCGATCATGCTGCCGGCGTACGCGTTCCTGTCGGCCAGCGGCGAGATGACTTCCTCCATGCCCAGCTTTTCGTAGCGCCACTGGTCGGTGTGGGCGTAGAAGAAGCTGGTGCTGTTCATCTGCCGCGGCGGGCGGATCCAGTCGAGCGCGAACGCCAGCGCCGTCCAGCCGGTCTGCGGACGCAGCTTTTCCTGGCCGACGTAGTGCGCCCAGCCGCCGCCGCTCTTGCCGACGCAGCCGCACAGCATCAGCATGTTGATGACGCCGCGGTAGTTCATGTCGCTGTGATACCAGTGGTTCATCGCCGCGCCGATGATCACCATCGACCTGCCCTGCGTCTTGTGCGCGTTCTCGGCGAACTGCCGGGCGACGGTGATGAGCTGCTCGCGCGGCGTGCCGGTGATGCGCTCCTGCCAGGCCGGCGTGTACGGCGTGTCGTCGTCGAAGCTCTTCGCGGCCAGTTCGCCGGGCAAGTCCGCGCGCCACGCCGTAGTTCGCCACCTGCAGGTCGAACACCGTCGCCACCAGCGCCTCGCGCTTGTCGCCGGCCTTGCCGAGCGCGATGCGCCGCACCGGCACCGTGCGCACCAGCACGTCGGTCTGCTTGTTGGTGGGGAAGTGCTCGCTGGCGATGCCGCCGAAATACGGGAATCCGACCCTGGCCGTCTCGGCGCCGGAAGGCTCGCCTTCCAGCACCGACAGCTTGAGCTTCACCTCGTTGCCGTGGCGCGCTTCCTTCGCCTCGAGGTTCCACTGGCCCTGGTCGGCGCGCCCGTCCGGGCCCCAGCGAAAGCCGATGGCGCCATTGGGAAGCACGACCTTGCCGGATTCGTCGAAGGCGACGGTCTTCCATTCCGGATTGTTGGCCTGGCCGAGCTTGCCGTTGAAGTCCGACGCGCGCACGTAGCGGTCGGGAACGGTGATGACTTCGCCGCCCGGCAGCGTGTGCTCCTTCAGCATCACCAGCATCGGCATGTCGGTGTAGCGGCGCACGTAGTCGTCGAAGTACGCGCTGCGCTCGCCGCCGGCGTCCGGAAAATAGAACTCCTTCAGGATCACGTGGCCCATGGCCATGGCCACCGCGGCGTCGGTGCCCTGCTTGGGATGCATCCAGATGTCGGCCAGCTTGGCGACCTCGGAATAGTCGGGCGTCACCGCGACCGTCTTCGTGCCCTTGTAGCGCACCTCGGTGAAGAAATGCGCGTCGGGCGTGCGCGTCTGCGGCACGTTGGAGCCCCAGGCGATGATGAAGCTGGAATTGAACCAGTCGGCCGATTCCGGCACGTCGGTCTGCTCGCCCCAGACCTGCGGGCTGCTCGGCGGCAGGTCGCAGTACCAGTCGTAGAAGCTCATGCAGACGCCGCCGATGAGGCTCAGGTAGCGCGAGCCCGCGGCGTAGCTGACCATCGACATCGCCGGGATCGGCGAAAAGCCGATGACGCGATCGGGACCGTGCGTCTTGATCGTGTAGACGTTGGCGGCGGCGACGATCTCGTTGACCTCGTCCCAGCTCGAGCGGACGAAGCCGCCGAGGCCGCGCACCTGCTGGTAGTCGCGGCGCTTGGCGTCGTTCTCGACGATGGACGCCCAGGCGGCGACCGGGTCATGCGCCAGGCGCGCCTCGCGCCAGCTCTTCAGCAGCCGGCCGCGCACCATCGGGTACTTGACGCGGTTCGCGCTGTACAGGTACCAGCTGTAGCTCGCGCCGCGCGCGCAGCCGCGCGGCTCGTGGTTGGGCATGTCCCAGCGCGTGCGCGGGTAGTCGGTCTGCTGCGTCTCCCAGGTGACGATGCCGCCCTTGACGTAGATCTTCCACGAGCACGAGCCGGTGCAGTTGACGCCGTGCGTGGAGCGCACGATCTTGTCGTGCGCCCAGCGGTTGCGGTAGGCGTCTTCCCAGGTGCGGTCCTCGCCGGTGGTGACGCCGTGGTCGTCGGCGAAGCCTTCTCTCGGGCTGGAGAAGTAGTTGAGTCGATCGAGAAAGTGGCTCATGCGGATATCCCCGGGAGGAGGTCGATCTAGGGGTTCTTCACGTACGCGTTGGCGCGCAGGTAGAACCACCAGTTGAGGAAAAGGCACAGGGCGTAGAACACCGCGAAGCCGTACATCGCGTACTGCGGCGTGCCGGCCTTGATCTGGTCGCCGATCACGATCGGCGCGACGAAGGCGCCGTAGGCGGCGACCGCCGAGGTCCAGCCGAGCACCGGGCCGGCCTGGGTGCGGTCGAAGATCACGCCGATGGTGCGGAAGGTCGAGCCGTTGCCGATGCCGCTGGCGAAGAACAGCACGACGAAGAGCCCCAGGAACGCCGGGAAGTACTGCTCCGGCGTGGCCGAGCCGTAGGCCTGCATCATCACGTAGCCCACCGCGACCGAGGCGACGACCATCACCGCCGAGATGATCTGCGTGACGATCGAGCCGCCGACCTTGTCGGAGATCCAGCCGCCGACCGGACGGACGGCCGCGCCGACGAAGGGGCCGATCCAGGCATACGCGAGCACCGTCGGCGCGTTCGGGTTGTTCAGCGTGTGCTGCATCACGCCGTTCGCATCGGGCACGTGGCTGACGCCGAAGATCACCTTCATCGACAGCGGCAGCGCCATCGAGAAGCCGATGAACGAGCCGAAGGTGCACGATGTAGAGCAGCGTCATCGACCAGGTGTGCTTGTTGCTGAAGATCAGGAACTGCTTGGTGACGCCCTCCTTCATCGCGCCGAACGCCGCGAGCTTCATCACCAGCAGCGCGCTCACGATGTCGAGCGGGATGGCCACCCACATGCTGATGACGCCCAGTCCCGTCGGCTTCGGCAGGTACAGGTAGAGCCCGAGGATCGAGGGCACGAAGGCCAGCGTGTACAGGTAGGTGATCTTGGCGAACGCGACGATCGGGTTGCCGGTGTCCGGCGAGACCGTCTTCAGGTTGTTCATGCCGAACCAGCACAGGATCGACAGCGGCACCAGCGACAGCACCCAGGCGAAGCCGGCGTTCTGGATCCAGGTCGGCGTGCCGGCCGCGATCTTGCCGAAAATCCAGCCGCTGTCCTTCAGCAGCGTCATCGGCTCGCCGCCGAAGGCGCCGAAGATGCCGACGGTCATCACCAGCGGAATCACGACCTGCATCGTCGTCACGCCGAAGTTGCCCAGTCCCGCGTTCAGTCCGAGCGCCGTGCCCTGCAGCCGCTTCGGGAAGAAGGTGCTGATGTTGGACATCGAGCTCGCGAAGTTGCCGCCGCCCACGCCCGACCACAGCGCCATCAGCTGGAACGCCCACAGCGGCCAGTCCTTGTGCTGCAGCACGATGCCGGTGCCGATGGCCGGCGCCAGCAGCATCGCGGTGGTGAGGAAGATGGTGTTGCGCCCGCCGGCGAGGCGGATCAGGAACGACGCGGGGATGCGCATCGTCGCGCCGGAAATGCCGGCGATCGCGGTGAGCGTGAACAGCTCGGCCTGGGTGAACGGGAAGCCCAGGTTCAGCATCTGCACCGTGATGATTCCCCACATGCCCCAGACCGCGAAGCCGCACAGCAGCGCCGGCACCGAGATCCACAGGTTGCGGTAGGCGATCTTCTTGCCGGTGCGTCTCCCAGAACGCGTCGTCCTCGGGGCGCCAGTCGGCGATGTCCGCGCCGCGCGCGCCCGGCGCGGGACGCGGCGGCGGAATTGGAGGTGGCGTTCATGGTGGTCCTTGGATGGTCGAGACGTGCTAGCCGTGGAGGCGGAAAGGCCTGGATTTGCTGCCCATGACCTCGGCGCCGCGCACTTCGGTCCAGTACATCCAGATGAGCGAGACCCAGACCACGCCGTACATCAGCATGAAGGCGGACGAGCGGATGCCGGTGAGGTCCATCAGCGCGCCGAACATGATCGGCAGCACGAAGCCGCCCATGCCGCCGGCCAGGCCGACGACGCCGGAGATGACGCCGATGTTGGTCGGATAGTCGTCGGAGATGTACTTGAACACCGACGCCTTGCCGAACGCCCAGGCGATGCCGAGCACGAACATCAGCGCCGTGAACAGCCAGACGTTGAGGCCGATGTGGAAGGTCTTCGGGCCCGTCGACGGTCAGGATCGTCATGTCGGTCTGCGGATAGGAGAGCAGGAACAGGCAGATCCAGCTGACCCACAGCACCCACCAGGTGACGCTGTGCGCGCCGTACTTGTCGGAAATCCAGCCGCCGACCGCGCGCAGCACGCCGCCGGGCAGCGAGAAGCACGCGGCCAGCAGCGCCGCGGCGCGGATGTCCAGGCCGAATTCGCCGACGTAGTACTGCACCATCCACAGGCTCATCGCGACGTAGCCGCCGAACACGATCGAGTAGTACTGGCACAGCTTCCAGACCTTCGGGTCCTTCAGCGCGAGGAGCTGCTCGCGCCAGGTGATCCTCGAATCGACCAGGTGCGCCGGATCGGAATAGCTGAAGAACCAGAAGAGGAGCGCCGTGCCGAGCATGATGGCCGCGTACACCTGCGGCACCACCGCCCAGCCGAACGCGACGACCAGCGCCGGCGCGACGAACTTGTTGACGGCCGCGCCCGAATTGCCGGCGCCGTAGACGCCCATCGCGAAGCCCTGCCGCTTCTTCGGGAACCAGCGCGCGACGTAGGGCGTGCCGACCGAGAACGAGCCGCCGGCCAGGCCGACGAAGAGGCCGAGCACCAGGTACTGCCAGTACTGCGTCGCGTAGGAGATCAGGTAGATCGGCACCACGCACAGCAGCATCAGGACGAAGAGCACGATGCGGCCGCCGAACTTGTCGGTCCACATGCCGAGCGGCACGCGGATCAGCGAGCCGGTGAGCACCGGCGTGGCCGTCAGCAGGCCGAATTCCGTGGCGTTGAGATTGAGCGTCTTCCGGATCGGGATGCCGATCACGCCGAACATCATCCAGACCATGAAGCACACCGTGAATGCCAGCGTGCTGACAATCAGCACCGACAGCGCCTGACCCGTCTTGCTCATGACAACGGCCCCTCCCTTGTGATGCGGCCGAGTATGGGAAGCGGCGGCGATGCGGCGGCATCCGTCCGTGGGAGCGCGGCGGCGCGGACGGAAGAACGATGCGGCCGCGGGCCGGCATCGTTCTGTGGAACTAGTGCGGCGGGATGAATGCGGCGGGCTTGCGCTACGTCAACCCAGCCCGTGCTCGGTTGCGATAACCGCGGCCTGCACGCGCGAGGCGACATCGAGCTTGCGCAGCACGTGCTGCACGTGGATCTTGACCGTGGTCTCGGCGATGCCGAGTTCGCGCGCAATCGCCTTGTTGCTCGCGCCGCGCGCGATGCCGCGCAGGATTTCCTGCTCGCGCGGCGACAGCTGCGCGAGCGGCGAAGCCGGCGGCGCAGCGGCGGCCTGCGCCGGCGCGGCCGCCGCGTCGCGATAGGCGGCGACGAGCTTGCCGGTCATCTCGTCGGCCACGACCGACTCGCCGCGCATCGCGCGCACGATCGCCCTGGCCAGCGCGTCGCCTTCCATCGTCTTCAGCAGGTAGCCGCACGCGCCGTTGCGCAACGCCGTGGCCAGATCCTGCTCGTCCTCGCTGACGGTGAGCATCAGCACGCGCGCCGCCGGGCGCGGCCTCGCGCAGCGCCGGCAGCGCATCCACGCCGTTGACGCCCGGCAGGTGGTTGTCGAGCAGGATCAGGTCCGGCTGCAGTTCCTGCGCGCGGCGCTGCGCCTCGCCGGCATCGGCGGCGTCGCCGATCACGTCGAACTGCGGATCGCGCGCCAGCAGCGCGGTCAGGCCGCGCCGAAACAGCGTGTGGTCGTCGACCACGAGAATGCGAATCGGCTGCATCGCGGCATGGGCGTCATTGCGGTCAATGCAGCGCCGGTGCTTCGGCCGCGGATCGGCTCGTCCGGCGCGGCCGCGCGCGGCCGGCGGCAGCGTCAGCACGACCGACGTGCCGCGCCCCGGCGTGGACAGCACGTCGAGGCTGGCGCCGATGCGCTCGGCGCGCTCGGCCATGATGCGCAATCCCACGTGCGTCTCGTCGGGCGGCCCGTCCTCCGGTCGAGAAGCCCTCGCCGTCGTCGCGCACCTCGAAGCGCCACTGCGGCTGCTGCTGCACGTCCAGCCAGACCTGCGTCGCCCGCGCGTGCTTGCGCACGTTGGACAGCGCTTCCTGCACGATGTGCAGCACCTGCACCTGCAGCACCGGGCGCCAGCGGCATGCCGTGGCCGTGCATCTGCAGCGGCGGTCTTGAGGCCGCTCTGGTGCTCGAACTTGCGCAACGTGGTCAGGAGCGCGGGCTCGATGTCCTCGGCGTTGGCGCGCGTGCGGAAATGCACGAGCAGCTCGCGCACGTCGCCGTAGCATTCGCGCACGCCGGTGTCGATCTCGCCCAGCGCCTGCTCGCACCTGCCGCGCGTCGCCGCCGGCGAGCGCGTCGCGCATCAGGTGCACCTGGATCTTCAGGAACGCGAGCGACTGCGCGATGGAGTCGTGCAGCTCGCGCGCGAGGAACGTGCGCTCCTGCGACACCGCCGCTTCCTTCTCCAGCGCGTTGAGGCGCAGGTTCTCCATGGCGCCGGCCAGATGCGCGGTCAGCGCCTCCAGCAGCGAGCGCTCCGCGGCGGACAGGCTGAACTGGTTGTGGAAGAAGAGATCGACCTCGCCCATCAGCCGATCGTGCTGCAGAATCGGGATCGACACGACGGTCTCGAATCCGGCGTCGCTGCAATGGTGCATGCCGCGCGGGCTGCATCGCCTGGATCGGAATGACGCGCACGCCCGGCGACGCCGACGGCGAGCCGCAGAAGCAGTCGCCGGCCTTGATGCACTGCTCGCCGTCGGTCATCGCCGCGGGCAGACCCTCGGAGGCGAGCAGCAGGTAGCGCTGGTTGGTCTCGTCGGACCAGCGCAGCGCGACGCCGTCGGCGTGCGCGACGCGGCCGACGTGCCGCGTGAATCCGGTGGCCAGTTCCTCCAGCGTCGTGGCCTTGGCGGCCAGCGTCGTCACGTCGTAGAGCGCTTCCAGGCGCTCGCGCTTTTCCTGCAGCTCGGAGGTCTTTTCGGCGACCTTGCGCTTCGAGGTTCCGGTACATCGACTGCAGATGTTCCGCCATGCCGTTGAAGCCCCTGCGCCAGCGTGCCGAACTCGTCGCTGGTGATCGCGCTCGCACCCGGGCGCCGAAATCGCCGCGCTGGATGCGCTCGGTGGCTTCCTTCAACTGGCCGACGGGCTCCAGCACGAACAGGTAGCCGGTGTAGAGCAGCACCGCGGCTGCCGAGCACGGCCAGCGTCATCATCGCGACCTGCAGCAGGTGCAGGAGCGCGGTCCAGCGCGACATGTGCGTCTCGATGGCGGCCACGAGCGCGTCGATGTCGCGCGGTGAACGCCGCGGTGTCGGCGCGCAGCGCCTCCATGCGACTCGGATCGCGGCGGCAGCCAGGCCGTTCGCGAAACCGCGACCAGTCGCGCTCGACCACCGCGAAATCCTGCCGGACGGCGTCGTCCCAGGGCACGAACAGCGGACGCTCGGGGTCGCCGTCGCGCAGCAGCTCGAGGCTGCGCTCGAATTCCGCCAGCTGCGCCGGCAGCGACCTTCGTCGTCGGCCGTGCCGATCGACAGCGACAGGCGATACGCCTGCATGCGCATGCGTCCCGGCCTCGTTGACGGCCGCCGCGCCGCCTTCGAGCTGCCACGACACCCACAGCGTGATCGCGATGATCAGCAGCGCGAGCAGCAGGAAGGGGACCGCCGACCAGCGCCAGCTTGACGCCGAGGCTCCAGTGCTTCGGCTGAGTCATGGGTGAAGATCGGCGTGCAAGGCGGCATCCTTCTTCAGGTACGGCAACGTCGAGCCTCCATTCCGGCCAAGGCCCGCGTCAGGCGTGGAAGCCGGTCCGCGCGCGTCGCCAACGACATCGTGCCCGTCGAACGGCGCGGAGCGCAGACCCTGCACCGAGGGCACGGCCTTCGCTCCGGACCATCCAGACCGGTCAGTCGCTCTTCGCCTTCTCCTGCATCGCCGCCTGCAGCTTCTTGATGTCCGCGGGCGACAGCTGCGGGCGGTCGACCTTGAGCGTCAGCTTGTTGAGCTTGGCGGTCAGCGCGAACGGCGGCTTGTAATCGGCGTCGTTCACGCCGGTGAGCGTGTCGGAGCCGATGTCGAAGCTCTCGTCCCACTGCAGGATCATCGGCAGCGTCTTTTCCATCCGCTTCGTCGCGACGTCCTTGCCGTCCACCTTCAACGTGCCGACGCCGGGCCGGCCGAGGCCGCTGAAATTGTTGAATGCCAGCGTGCCGGCGCCGATCCCTTCGTACTTGAAGTCGAACTCGATCGTATGCCGGCCGGGCGGCAACGCGTCGGGGCCTTCCCACTTCAGGCGCTCGAGGTCGACCATGTTCCACAGGAACACCGGCTTACCCTTGAGCAGGTAGAAGCCGTATCCCGCGAAGCGGCCGCCGGACGTCACGATCATTCCCTCGGCCCCGCCCTGCGGCACCTCGATGTCGGCGGTGAACGTGTACGAAGCGTTCAGAATGTTCGGCGAGTCGCCTTGCGGCAGTCCGACCATCGGCCGCGTGTAGACGAACTCGGTGCGGCCGGCGGTGATGTTCGGTCGCGGCGCGACGATGCGCGCAGCCACGGACGCGTCCATCGGGAAGACCTGATACTTCCTGGCCTCGGCTAGGAACATCTGCTTCAATTCCTTGACCTTCTGCGGGTTGCCGGCCGCGAGGTCGGTGGTCTGGTTGAAGTCGGTGTTCAGATTGAAGAGCTCGAGCACCTGGTTGTTCAGCGGATCCGGGTTGGCCGGACCGAAGGCCTCCCACGGCGCGCGATTCACCTTGGTGCTGAGGAACCAGCCGTCCTTGTAGATTGCCCACTGGCCCATCATCTCGAAGTACTGCGTCGTGTGCCGCGACGCCGCCTTGGCGTTCTTCGCGTCGAAGGTGTAAGCGAAGCTCGTGCCCTCGATGGGCGCCTGCCTGATGCCGTCCACCATCTCCGGCGCACGGATGCCGGCGGCCTCGAGGATCGTCGGCACGACGTCGATCACGTGCACGAACTGCTCGCGCAGCCCGCCCTTGTCCTTGATGCGCGCCGGCCACGACACCACCATGTTCTGGTTGACGCCGCCGAGTTGCGAGGCGTTCTGCTTGAACCATGAGAACGGCGTGTCGAAGGCCCACGACCAGCCCGCCGACATGTGGTTGTAGGTCTGCTCGGTGCCCCAGACGTCGTAGAACTTCATCTGCACGTCGACGGGCAGCTGGTTGAGGCCGTTGAACCAAGCGACCTCGTTCGGCGTGCCCAAGGGGCCGCCCTCGGCGCTGGTGCCGTTGTCGCCGTTGATGTAGATGATCAGTGTGTTGTCGCGCTTGCCCAGGTCCTCGAAGGCCTGGATCACGCGGCCGATCTCGTGGTCGCTGTAGGCGGCGTAGGCGGCGAAGACCTCGACCTGACGGATGAACAGCTTCTTCTCGACGTCCGAGAGCGCATCCCATTCCTTCAGCACGTCCTTCGGCCAGGGCGGCAGCTTCGCGTCCTTCGGGATCACGCCGAGCTTCTTCTGGTTCTCGAAGATCCGCTCGCGCACCTTGTTCCAGCCGTCGTCGAACAGGTGCATCGCGCTGATCCTGTCCACCCATTCCTTGGTCGGGTGATGCGGCGCGTGCGTGGCGCCGGGGGCGTACTTGATGAAGACCGGCTTGTCCGGCTGGATCTGGTGCATCCGGTACATGTAGTCGATGGCGTCGTCGGCCATCCCGGTCACGAGGTTCCAGCCCGGCTTGCCCTCGAACGGATAGATCTGCGTCGTGTTGCGGAACAGGTTCGGCTGCCACTGGTTGGCGTCGCCGCCGACGAAACCGTAGAAGTACTCGAAGCCCATGCCGGTTGGCCACTGGTCGAAAGGCCCGACCTGGCTGGCCGCGAACGCCGGCGTGTTGTGTTCCTTGCCGAACCACGAGGTGGCGTAGCCGTTGTCGAGCAGCATGCGGCCGATGGTGGCCTTGTCCTTGGTGATGATGCTGTTGTAGCCGGGGAAACCCGTGGACTGCTCGGAAACCACGCCGAAGCCCGCCGAGTGGTGGTTGCGCCCGGTGATCAGCGCGGCGCGCGTCGGCGAGCAAAGCGCCGTGGAGAACATGCGGTTGTAGCGCAGGCCTTCCTTCGCGAGGCGATCCATCGCCGGCGTCGGGATCACGCCGCCGAAGGTGCTGGGCACGCCGAAGCCGGCGTCGTCGGTGATGATCAGCAGCACGTTGGGCGCGCCCTTCGGCGGCACGATGCGCGGCGCCCACCACGGCCTGGACTGCAGGGCGCCATCCTTGATCATTCCGCCGAATTTCGGGTCGGGCGGCGGAAGCTGCTGGCCGCTGATGCTCGTGGTGGCGCTGGGCGACCCCAGCGTACCGGTGACCTGCTGCGCCATTGCCGTGCCACCGGCCGACAACGCACCGAAAATGCAAAAAAGGGCCTTCGGCAAAGTTCGCATCATTCGCATGGTTCGCTCCGTTTGTTCGCGATTCGCGTTCGGCATGAATTTTATCAAGAATTGCCGAGGACCGGCCCGAAATCCCGGCCCCGTTTGCGATCGAAGTGAAATCGTGGATCGTACCTGGCGCGCGGCGAATACCCGCTGCTCGATCTCCCATTCTCCTCACTCGAACGAGAACACGCGCTTCCAGTCGTTCTTCATGCTGATGATCGACCAGCCCTGCTTTTGCGCCTGGACGTAGAGCGCCTCGGGAAAGGTGCCGACCTTCGTATCGGGCAGGCCGTGGGCAGGGCCGTAGGCATACTCGCGCTTCGCGTCGTCGTGCAGCACCAGCATCGCGAGCCGCGCGCCGTCGCCCGCCTTCGTGTATTCCAGCATCTGCTGGTCGCCGGGCGAGTTGCCGAACGACGCCACCGGCCGGCGGCCGATCATCAGGTGAATTCCCTCGGGCTTGCCGGCGTTGTTGTCGTTGAGCAGCAGCTTCGGTTCCTTGGTCAGGAACGGCCTGCCGTCGGCGGCGTAGCCGTACCTGGTGCCGCCGGCGGTGCCGACCACCTGCTCCGGCGGAATGCCGTAAGTGGCTTCGGCGTAGGCGCGCACGAAGTCCTGGCCGCCGCCGGTGACGATATAGGTCTTGTATCCATTGGCGCGGAGGTACTTCAGCACTTCCTGCATCGGCAGGTAGGTGAGTTCCGTGTACGGCCGCTTCCAGCGCGGGTCCTTCGCCTGCGCGAGCCACTTCCTCACCTCGGCGGTGAACTCCTCGACCGACATGCCGGTCAGCGTCGCCGCGAGGATCTTTTCGAGCTGCGGCAGCGGCAGCCTGCGCGATGGCTTCGCGGTTGCCCGAGAGCACCGTCCTGAACGGCTCGACCTTCGCCAGCTCCGGCTTCGTCTTGACCAGGGCCGGGACCCGCTCGAGACAGTACATGACCTGTGCGTACATCGGATGCTCGACCCAGAGCGTGCCGTCCTGGTCGAAGGTGGCGATGCGCTCGGCGGGCGGGACGAACCCGGGGCCACCCTGCGTCGTGGTCGCCTGCACAAATTCGACAATCGCCTTCTTCGCCGCGCCGTCGTTCCAAGAGGGCAGCGGGTCCGTCTGGGCGAATGCGGCAGCGCTTGCAAGAAGCAATGTGAAGATCGACACCAGCGTCGTCGGGCCACGGGGAGGTTTGCGCGTTGACATTCGATTCCCTTCCATTTGGGACCATCGGGAGGCATCCGGCCGTACCTGATGCTCGGGTCATGGCCCAGGGCCTCGGCAGGGCACGAAAACGAGTTTCCCCGCGCGACGCCGAAGGAAGCTTGCGTTGTGTCAAGGCAACGGCAAATCCATGCATGGCGCCGCCGGATGTACGCGGTGCAGGGCTCCACCGCGACGGGCAGCCCTGCCACAGCCGCCCGGGACGTCGCCTCGGGCCGGACGCGCGGGCGGCGGGATTACAACGAGCATCGACCGCACAGCGTACTTGGCCATCTGACCCCAAGTGAGTACGCTATCCGTGGTCAGAAGCGGGCCGCCGAAGCGACCGATTCCTAGTTTCAAACTGTCCAGAAACGGGGACAAGCTCACGTAGAAGTGGCCGAGCCGGACAGCCGGGAAGGTGGGAGCTCTGCTCTATGAACCGCTTGGATTTCCCGGACCGTTTTGACGATTAGTTTTTGGCCAGCTGCGAACGTGGCGGCTAGAGTGCGAGAAGGAGGCGATGACCGGCAGCGCCAAGACTGACTTCCAATCGCGCGTTGCACGCAATTGAATTGCCGCGAGAATCTGGTCGGGGTGAGAGGATTCGAACCTCCGACATCTTGCTCCCAAAGCAAGCGCGCTACCGGACTGCGCTACACCCCGATGGGCCCGATTATGCCCGTTCGCCGCCGACGGGGCCAAACCGTGGCGCCGCCGGGCTCATCCGGCCTTCGCCTCGAATCCGGCGCCCTCGATCGCGGCGACGATCGCCGCGGGATCGACCCGTGTCGCGTCGTACTCGACGGTCGCGCGCTTCGCCTCCAGCGACACGTCGACGCGCGCGACCCCGGAAACCTGGTTCAGCGCGCCGGTGACGCTGCGCACGCAGCCCTGACAGCTCATGCCCTCGACGGCGAAATCCCGACGTACGGTCCCGGTCATCGTGCCTGCTCCTCGGTGGATGGTGTCGGGCGCAGCGTTCCCGCGTTCGAAGGTACGGCACGCCGGTTCTGCACGGCGGGCTCCGGCGCCTGAACCGCGCGCCAGCGCCTGAGCAGCAGCGCGTTGCCGACGACGCAGACCGAGCTCGCGGCCATCGCCGCTCCGGCGATCACCGGCGAGAGCAGCCCGAACGCCGCCAGCGGGATGCCGAGAACATTGTAGATGAACGCGAAGAACAGGTTCTGCCGGATCTTGCGCAGCGTCGCGCGCGAAAGATCGATGGCGGCCGCCACGGCGCCGAGGTCGTTGCGCAGCAGCGTGATGTCGGCGGCGGACAGCGCGCTGCCGGCACCCGCCCCCATCGCAAACGAAACGTCGGCCTGCGCCAGCGCCGGCGCGTCGTTGACGCCGTCGCCGACCATGCCGACGACGTGCCCCGACTGCTGCAGCTCGACGATCACCGCGCGCTTGTCTTCGGGCAGCTGTTCCGCGCGCCAGTCGTCGATCCCCGCGTCCCGGGCGACGACGACCGCGGGCGCGTTGTGGTCGCCCGTCAGCATCATCACCGACACCTTCGAATGCTTCAGCGCCGCCACCGCGCCGGCCGCGTTCGGTCGCAGGGCGTCGGCGATGGTGATCCAGCCGACGAGCGTGCTCCCTTCGGCCACGCCGACGATGGTCTGCGCGCCGGCCTGCGCCCGGGCGATGTCGGCGTGGTCGATGGTGATCCCCGACTCTGTCGAGGAACGCGGGCGAACCGAGCCGGATCACCTGCGCGCCGTTCCTGCCGCTGACGCCGCGGCCGGCGTGGACCTCGACGTCGTCGACCGGGAACGGCATCTGCTCGAATGCCTCGCCGCGTTTCATGATCGCGCTGGCGAGCGGGTGCGTGGCCCCCTGCTCAAGGGACATCGCCAGCAGCAGCAGTTCGTTGGCCGTGAAATCGCGCGTCGGATGGAGCCCGCTCACGCTGGGCGCGCCCGCCGTGAGCGTTCCGGTCTTGTCGACGACGAGCGTGTCGATCTTCTCGGCGCGCTCCAGCGCGGCGGCATTCTTGATGAGGATGCCGGCCTGCGCGCCGCGGCCCACGCCGACCATCAGCGCGGCCGGCGTGGCCAGCCCGAGCGCGCACGGACAGGCGATGACCAGCACGGCGGTGGCCCGCATCAGCGCCTCCGCCCAGTCGCCGAGGATCAACCCGTTGGCGACCAGCGCCGCCAGGGCGATGACCAGCACGACCGGGACGAACCGGGCCGCCACGGCATCGGCGAGGCGCTGCACCGGCGCCTTCGACCCCTGCGCCGCCGCGACCTGGCGGACGATGCCGGCGAGCAGCGTCGAGCGGCCCACGGCCGTCGCCCTGCAGCGCAGGGGCCCTGATTCATTGATGGTGCCCGCCAGCACCGCGGCGCCCGGCGCCTTCGGAACCGGTTCGCTCTCTCCGGTCAGCATCGCCTCGTTGACCGCCGATTCGCCCGCGAGTACCTGCCCGTCCACCGGGACGCTGCTTCCCGCGCGCACCAGGAATTCGTCGCCGACACGCACCGCGGAGAGCGGCACCTCGCGCGTCTCGCCGTCCTCGAGGCGCAGCACCGTCGGCGGCTGCAGATGCAGCAGGTCGCGGATCGCCGCGGCGGTCTTCGCTTTCGCGCGGCCTTCGAGCAGCTTGCCCAGCAGCACCAGCGTTATGACGACGGCGCTCGCCTCGAAGTAGACGTGCTGCCCCGGCAGCGGCAGGAGCCAGACGGCGGTGCTGAACAGGAACGCGGCCGTCGTGCCCAGGGCGACCAGCACATCCATGTTCGCGGCCCCTCCGCGCAGCGCCTTCCACGCGCCCGAGTAGAACCGCGCCCCGCACCAGAACTGCACCGGGACCGTCAGCGCGAACTGCAGCCAGACGGGCATCTCGATACGATGCCCGCCGACGATCATCAGCGCCATCTGCGCGACCATCGGCACGGTGAGCACCGCCGCGACCGCGAACTGCGACAGCTCCCGGCGATAGCGAGCGCCGTCGGCGCGGGCCTCCTGGTCGGGCATCGCGAACGGATCGACGGCCGGTGCCGCGTCGTAGCCCGCCTTGCGCACCGCGTCGATCAGCGCATGCGCGCTCGTCTTTTCCGAGTCGAACTCGACGTGCGCGGATTCGGTCGCGAAGTTGACCGCCGCCTGCGCGCCGTCGACGCGGTTCAGCACCTTCTCGATACGGGCCGCGCACGCGGCGCAGGTCATCCCGCCAAGGTCGAGATCGACGGCACGGACGTGGGTCATGGCGGCTTCGCGCTTTCGGGGCGGGAGGGGGTCGGCACGCAGGGCATCGCGCTGCGCGGCGGGCAGCCGGTCGGCGACAACCGGGTGCAGCCCAGGATCCGGAGCTTCCATCCCGGACCCGGCAGCCCGTCACTTTCGGTGAATCCCGTCCTGACCATATGCGGCCGATCTTACGCCGTGCAATGGCCGCGCCGCCTTGATCTCGGCCAACCCGCCGGCCATTCGGCGCCTCGGAACCGGATTCGCCCGCGAAGGATGTCGCCGAGCATCGCCCAATCGCCGGCCAGGCAGTAGAGCGGGCGGGCGAAGGTCGCCGGGCGGGTGTGCTCGAACCCGCAGTGACCGATCCGGGCCAGGCCGCAGCCGGCGACCGGGGCGCCGGCGAGCCACCCCCCGTTGCCGTTCCGTGCGGCGGCGGCGAGGCAGCCGATTGCCAGCAGCGCGCCGAGGAAGTGCAGCCGGCGGCAGGTCCGGTTCGCGTGCAGGGACCGGTAGCACGGATAGAACCCGGCGTACGATCTGAATCTCCGGTTTATCGGCATCCCCGCGGCTCGCGGACGGGGCGGCGCGAAGAAGCCCGTTCCCCGGCTCAACGACCGCCGGCGAAGAACCGGTCGACGCTGGCGACGGCGCGCTCGACATCGGCGCGCGCGACGTCGAGATGCGTCACCCAGCGCTGGCGCGTCGTCCCCGTGATCAGCACGCCGTCGGTCGCTAGGTGCGCCGCGAGCGAGTCGGCGATGTCCGCGCCACGCCGACGAAGACCATGTTGGTCTGCGGCAGGGCCACGTCCAGCGCCGGGTGCTTCGCGAGACCGGCGGCGAGCCGCTGCCGCGTTGTCGTGGTCGTCGGCAAGCCGCGCGATGTGGTGTGCGAGCGCGTAGCGGCCCGCGGCGGCGAGAATGCCCGCCTGCCGCATGCCGCCGCCCAGCATCTTGCGCCAGCGGCGCGCGGCGCTGATGAAGTCGCCGGCGCCGCACAGCACCGACCCGACCGGCGCGCCCAGTCCCTTCGACAGGCACACCGACACCGAATCGAAGCCCTGCGCGATCGCGCGCGGCTCGATGCCCGGCTTCACCGCCGCGTTCCACAGCCGCGCGCCGTCGAGATGCATCGCCAGCCCGTGCCGGTCGGCAAGCTCCCGCACCGCGTCCGTGTAGCCGGCCGGCAGCACCCTGCCGCCGATGGTGTTCTCCAGCGCGATCAGTCGCGTGCGCGCGAAATGGCTGTCGTCGGGCTTGATCGCCGCCTCGATCTCCGCCAGCGGCAGCGTGCCGTCGGCGGCGTTGTCCAGACGGCTGCGGCTGCACGCTGCCGAGCACCGCCGCGCCGCCCGCCTCGTAGCGATAGCTGTGCGCTTCCTGGCCGACGATGTATTCGTCGCCGCGACCGCAGTGCGTCATCACGGCCGACGAGATTCGACTGGGTGCCCGACGGCACGAACAGCGCGGCCTCGAATCCGAGCAGCTCCGGCGACGTCCGCCTCGAGCGCGTTGACGCTCGGATCGTCGCCGAACACGTCGTCGCCGACCGGCGCCGCCGCCATCGCCGCGCGCATCGCGGCGGTCGGCCGCGTTACGGTGTCGCTGCGAAAATCGGTTGCCATGTCCGCCGCTCCGTCAGACTTCGGGCTTCAGCTGCGGGAACAGGATCACGTCGCGAATCGTCGGCGCTGTCGGTCAGCAGCATCACCAGGCGGTCGATGCCGATGCCTTCGCCCGCGGTCGGCGGCAGGCCGTATTCCAGCGCGCGGATGTAGTCGGCGTCGTAGTACATCGCCTCCTCGTCGCCGGCCTCCTGCGCCTCGGCCTGCGCCGCGAAGCGCGCCGCCTGGTCCTCCGGGATCGTTCAGCTCGGAAAAGCCGTTGGCGAGCTCGCGCCCGGTGATGAAGAGCTCGAAGCGGTCGGTGACCGCGGGATTCGCGTCGTTGGCGCGCGCCAGCGGCGAGACGTCGGTCGGGTGCGCGACGATGAACGTCGGCTGGATCAGCTTGTCCTCGGTCGTCGCCTCGAACAGCTTGAGCTGCAGCAGGCCGAGGCCGTCGGTGCGCGAACACCTCGACGTCGAACGGCGCGCAGCGCGACGCGCAGGTACTCGCGGCTTCGCCAGCTCGGCGCAGCGGATACTGCGGGTGGTACTTGTGGATCGCCTCGCGCCATCGTCAGCCGGTCGAACGGCTTGCCGAGGTCGATCGTGCGTGCCCTGGTAGGTCAGCTGCGTCGTGCCGAGCACCTTCTGCGCGACCTCGCGGAACAGTGTCCTCGGTGAGGTCCATCAGGTAGTGGTAGTCGCGATACGCCTCGTAGAACTCGAGCATCGTGAACTCGGGGTTGTGCCGGGTCGAGATGCCCTCGTTGCGGAAGTTGCGGTTGATCTCGAACACCTTCTCGAAGCCGCCGACGACCAGCCGCTTGAGGTAGAGCTCCGGCGCGATGCGCAGGAACAGCTCCATGTCGAGCGCGTTGTGATGCGTGACGAACGGCCGCGCCGCGGCGCCGCCGGGGATCGGATGCATCATCGGCGTCTCGACCTCGAGATAGCCGCGCGCGACGAAGAACTCGCGGATCGCCTGGACGATCTGCGAGCGCGTGACGAACACGCTCGCGCGACGTCGGGGTTGGTGATCAGGTCGACGTAGCGCTGGCGGTAGCGCTGCTCCTGGTCGGTCAGGCCGTGGAACTTCTCCGGCAGCGGGCGCAGCGCCTTGGTCAGCAGGCGCATTGCGACGCGACCTTGACCGACAGCTCGCCGGTCTTGGTCTTGAACAGCGTACCCGTCGCGCCGACGATGTCGCCCAGGTCCCAGTGCTTGAACGCCTCGTAGCGCTTCGGCGCCGACGCGCGTCGTTGCGTGACGTAGAGCTGGATGCGGCCCGATCATGTCCTGCAGCGTGGCGAAGCTGGCCTTGCCCATCACGCGCTTCAGCATCATGCGGCCGGCGACGGTGACGCGGATGCAGCGGCTTCGAGTTCCTCGTTGGACTTCGCGTCGTGCTGCGCGTGCAGATCGGCCGCCAGCGCATCGCGCGCGAAAGTCGTTCGGGAAGGCGCTGCCCTGCGCGCGCATCGCGGCGAGCTTGGCGCGGCGCTCGGCGATGATCTGGTTCTCGTCGGCGGGCGGCGGCGGGGCGGGCGGAACGTTCGGTGTTGTTCATGACGGGACCGGGACGGTGAATGGGGATCGCGGGGCCAGGCAGGCCGCGAGCGCGTGCGCGATCGAGCGTCGTGTAGTCCCGCGCGCGCGCGACGACGTGGGCCGGCGCGCCGAGTTCGTCCGCGGAAACGGTCGACGTGATGCGCGACCGCGCGCATGCCGGCGCGACGCGCGCCCTCGATGCCGAGCGGCGCATCCTCGAACACGAGGCACTCCGCCGGCGGCGCGTCGATGCGCGCCGCGGCCAGGAGAAAGAGGTCGGGCTCGGGCTTGCCGCGCGCGACGTCGTGCGCGCCGACCGCCGCGTCGAAGAAATCCCGCATCCCGAGGCCGCCGAGCGCGAACGCGATGTTGTCCGGGTCGCCGGCGGTGGCGCAGGCGAGCTGCACGCCGGCCGCCTTGGCCGCGCCGCGCAGAACGCCGCGAAGCCCGCGATCTCGCGGAACTCGGCGGCGAACAGCTCGCGGTAGATCGCCTCCTTTTCGACGACCAGCGCTCGCGCGTCGCCGTCCGACAGCGGGCCGAACAGCTCGCGCATCACCTCGACGCCGGTGCGCCCGGCGGTGCGGCGGAAGCAAGTCGTCACCGACCGGCGGCACGCTCCGTCGCCGCGAGGAAGCACGTCCCACGATCGCGCGTGGAACGGCATCGAGTCGATGATCGTGCCGTCGATGTCGAAGATGAATGCCGCCATCGCCGGGATCCGTCGCCTCACACGCCCTGCTTCAGGCTCGCCGCGATGAAGTCGTCGAGGTCGCCGTCGAGCACGGCCTGCGTGTTGCCGACCTCGTAGTTGGTGCGCAGGTCCTTGATCCGCGACTGGTCGAGCACGTACGAGCGGATCTGGTGGCCCCAGCCGATGTCGGTCTTCGAGTCCTCGAGCTTCTGCTGCTCGGCCTGCCGCTTGCGCAGCTCGAGCTCGTACAGCCGCGACTTCAGCATCGCCATCGCCTCGGCGCGGTTGCGGTGCTGCGAGCGGTCGTTCTGGCACTGCACGACGATGTTCGTCGGCAGGTGCGTGATGCGCACCGCGGAATCGGTCTTGTTGATGTGCTGGCCGCCGGCGCCCGACGCGCGAAAGGTGTCGATGCGCAGGTCCGCGGGATTGATCTCGACCTCGATCGAGTCGTCGACCTCCGGGATAGACGAACACGCTGGCGAACGACGTGTGCCGCCGCGCATTGGAATCGAACGGGCTCTTGCGCACCAGGCGATGGACGCCGATCTCGGTGCGCAGGTAGCCGTAGGCGTAGTCGCCGCTGACCTTGATCGACGCGCTCTTGATGCCGGCGACTTCGCCGGGCGTCTCCTCGAGCAGCTCGATCTGGTAGCCCTTGCGCTCGCAATAGCGCAGGTACATCCGCTCCAGCATCGCGGCCCAGTCCTGCGCCTCGGTGCCGCCGGAGCCGGCCTGGATGTCGATGAAGCAATTGGTCGGGTCCAGCGGATTCGCCGAACATCCGGCGGAATTCCAGGTCGCCGACGCTCTTCTCGAGGCCGCCGACGTCGGTGGCGACGGCGTTCAGCGTCGCGTCGTCGGCGTCCGCGCGGGCCAGCTCGAACAGCTCGCCGCTGTCGCGGATTCCGGTGTCGAGCGCCACCAGCGCGGTGACGACGCCTTCGAGCGGTTTGCGCTCCTTCGCGAGTTCCTGCGCGCGCTTCTGGTCGTCCCAGATCTTCGGGTCTTCGAGCTCCCTGACGACCTCTTCGAGCCGCACCGACTTCACTTCGAAGTCAAAGATACCTCCGCAGGTCGGCGGTGCGCTCTTTGAGCTCGGCGAGCGTGGCGGCGATCTGGTTGAGGTGTTCGGCTTCCATGGTGGCGCAATCGGTCGTGGCAAACGATGATTATAGCCGGTCGCGGCAGCAACTCCGCGGTCTCCCGGCGGGCGTCGCCGGGCTGCCTTGGGCCGCGGCCCGGTTCGCCTATCATTCGCCATTGTCAGATCTCCTGTCGTCCGCGTACTGATCGCACCGGAGCCGAAAATGCCCATCTTCTTCGTCAACAAGGATCGCGTCGACATCAGCCCCAGCGTCCCCGGCGACACGCCGCTGCTCTGGATCCTGCGCGACCACCTGAACCTCACCGGCACCAAGTACGGCTGCGGCATGGCGCTGTGCGGCGCCTGCACCGTCTACATCGAGGGCGAGCCAGTGCGGTCGTGCCAGATCCCGCTGTCGTCGATCAAGCTGGGCACCGAGATCACCACCATCGAGGGTCTGAAGACGAAGGAGGCGCGGGCCGTGCAGGCCGCCTGGGAGAAACTCGACGTGCCGCAATGCGGCTACTGCCAGTCGGGCCAGGTGATGGCGGCGAGCGCGCTGCTCGCGAAGAAGAAGAAGCCGACGGACGCCGACATCGACGCGGCGATGGCCGGCAACCTCTGCCGCTGCGCCACCTACGTCCGCATCCGAGCCGCGATCCACGAAGCGGCGAAGTCCCTCGGCTGACCGGAGATCGCGATGAACCCGATGCGCATGCACCCCCGCAACCCGTCCCAAGCCACGACCGTCGACCGGCGGGCCTTTCTCAAGGCCACGGCCGCGGCCGGTGCCGGGCTCACGCTCGGCTTCTGGAGCGGCGCCGCTGCGGCGCAGTCCTCCAGTACCGGAAGGGCCGCCGGCGGCGCTGGTGCCTTCATGCCGAATGCGTTCCTGACCATCAGCAGCGACAACGTCGTCACCGTCACGGTCAAGCATCTCGAGATGGGTCAGGGCACCTATACCGGGCTGCCGACGCTGGTTGCCGAAGAGCTCGACGCGGCGTGGTCGCAGGTCCGGGCCGCGGGCGCGCCGGCCGACGCGAAGCTCTACAACAATCTGTTCTGGGGAGCGGCGCAGGGCACCGGCGGCTCGAGCGCGATGGCGAACTCGTTCGACCAGTACCGGCAGGCGGGCGCCGCCGCGCGCGCGATGCTGGTCGCCGCGGCGGCGCGGCAGTGGAACGTCCCCGCGGATTCGATCGCGGTGAAGAACGGCGTCGTGTCCCACGCCAGCGGCAAGAGGGCGTCGTTCGGCGAACTCGCCGATGCGGCGGCGAAGGAGCCGGTGCCGGCAACCGTGCGGCTCAAGGAGCCGAAGGATTTCGTCTACATCGGCAAGCACGTGTCGCGCACCGACTCGAAGTCGAAGTCGAACGGGACGGCGACTTTCACGCAGGACCTCAGGCTTCCCGACATGCTGACGGCCCTGGTCGCGCATCCGCCGCGCCTGGGCGCAAGGGTGAAGTCCTTCGACGCCGGCGGGGTCACGGGAATCGCCGGCGTCCGCTACGTCGTCGAGGTCCCCAACGGGGTCGCCGTCGTCGCGACGTCTTTCTGGGCCGCCAAGACGGGCCGCGACGCGCTGAAGATCGAATGGGACGGTGCGTCTGGAATCCGCTTCTCCTCGGCCGACATCCTTGCCGAGTACCGCAGGCTCGCCGCCGCGCCGGGCAAGCCCGCGCGCAACGATGGGGACGCCGCAAAGGCGATCGAGGGCGCGGCGAGAAGATTCGAGGCGACCTACGAGTTCCCGTACCTCGCGCACGCGGCGATGGAGCCGCTCGACTGCGTGGTCCGTCTCGACGAGGCGACCTGCGAGGTCTGGAACGGCGTACAAATGCAGACCTCCGATCAGGCCGCGGTCGCCAAGGCCGTCGGCCTCGCGCCCGGTCAGGTGAAGCTCAACATGCTCTACGCGGGCGGCAGCTTCGGGCGGCGCGCGAATCCCGCCGCCGACTTCGTCGTCGAAGCGGCGATGATCGCCAAGGCGCTCGCGGTGCTCGGCAAGCGCGGCATACCGGTCAAGCTCGTGTGGACGCGCGAGGACGACATGAAGGGCGGCTACTACCGGCCGGCGTACCTGCACGCGTTGAAGGCGGGGCTCGATGGCGCCGGCAACGTCGTCGGGTGGCAGCACCGGATCGTGGGCCAGTCGATCCTGAGCGGCACGGCGTTCGAGCCGATGATGGTCAAGGACGGCATCGACGCGACGAGCGTCGAGGGCGCGTCGACGCTGCCGTACGCGATCGCCGATCTCCGGGTCGACCTCCATACGCCGGCGGTCGGCGTGCCTGTACTGTGGTGGCGCTCGGTCGGCTCGACGCACACCGCGTATTCGACGGAGACGTTCATCGACGAGCTCGCCTCTGCCGCCGGAAAGGATCCCGTCGCCTTCCGACGCGCGCTGCTCGCGAAGCATCCGAAGCACCTCGCGGTACTCGAGCTCGCGGCGCTCAAGTCCGGCTGGGGTTCGCCCCTTGCTCCGGGGAAGCCCGGCGAGAAGCGCGGCCGCGGCGTCGCCGTCCACGAGTCGTTCAACACCGCCGTCGCCCAGGTCGCCGAAGTCACGGTGGACAAGGACGGGAAATTCCGCGTCGACCGGGTGGTGTGCGCTGTCCACTGCGGAACCGCCGTGAATCCCGACGTCGTCCGCGCCCAGATGGAGGGCGGCATCGGCTTCGGGCTCTCCGCCGCCCTCTACGGCGCCATCACGCTCAAGGACGGCGCGGTCGAGCAATCGAACTTCCACGACTACCCCGTGCTGCGCATCAACGAAATGCCCTCGGTCGAGGTGCACATCGTTCCCTCGTCGGACAAGCCGACTGGCGTGGGCGAGCCCGGCGTACCGGTCATCGCGCCCGCGGTCGCCAACGCGCTCGCCGCCGCGACGGGCAAGCGCATCCGCAACCTGCCGCTCCAGCTGGCCTAGGCGGACGGGGCGTTGTGCACACGCCGGATGGCTTCACGCCCGGGCACGTGCTCCCGGCGGAATTCTCCGCCGGCGCGCTCGCCTTTGCGTTCCGCGACAGCAGGCTCCTGGTGTGCGGCGGCGCCGTGCAGGAGGATCCGCCGCCGCGCCTGCCGACGCTCGTCGAACTTGGGGCGCTCGGCATCGCCGGATCGCGCCACTACCTCGGCGCGCTGCAAGGCGTCGAATGCGTCGCCGTCGGCCTCGCCGACGACGCGCTGGAACCCGAGAGCTGGCGCTACGCCGGCCTGCGCTCGCTGTTCTTCGCGCTGCCCGATGCGCTGCTGGCGCTCGCCGCGCGGGCGTTCCAGATCGTCGAATGGGACCGGACGCACCGCTACTGCGGCCGGTGCGGAACGCCCACGCACGACAAGGCCGGCGAGCGCGCCAAGGAGTGTCCGGCCTGCGGCTACGTCGCCTACCCGCGCGTTTCGCCGGCGATGATGGTGCTGGTGACCCGCGGCCGCGAATTGCTGCTTGCGCGCGCGCACCGCTTTCCGGCCGCCATGTACAGCGCGCTCGCCGGGTTCGTCGAGCCGGGCGAGACGATCGAGGACTGCATCCGGCGCGAGGTGCGCGAAGAGGTGGGCGTCGAGGTCGCCAACATCGTCTATTTCGCCAGCCAGTCGTGGGCCTTTCCGCATTCGCTGATGATCGCCTTCACCGCCGAATACGCCGGCGGCGAGCTGCGGCCCGACGAGACCGAGATCGCCGAAGCGCGCTGGTTCGCCTGCGACGCGGTGCCGGTGCTGCCTCCCAGCGTCTCCATTGCGCGCCGGCTGATCGAGGCGACCGTCGCGCGCCTCGCCGGAGGCGCAGCGCGTTCCTGATAGAATGGCGCGCGCCGGCCCCCGGCCGTTGCGATGCAACCGTCCCGTTTCCCGCCGATGCTCCGATTCGTCCTGCTGCTCCTCTGCGCGTCCGCCGCGCTGACCTGCGTCCCGGCTTCCGCGCAGGACGGCCGCGATCTCACCGAAGAGGCGCGCAAGCAATACGCGAAGGGACTGAGGGAAGCCTCCGCCCAGGTCAGGGACAGGCAGTTCGCCGCGGCGCTGTCCGGGCTCGATGTGCTGCTCGCGCAGCGCCCGCGCGAGCCGCAGGCGCGCTTCCTCAAGGGCGTGGTGCAGACCGAGCAGGGCCAGCGCGATGCGGCGATGGCGACGTTCAGGGGAATCATCGCCGACTATCCGGAACTTCCGGAGCCCTACAACAACCTGGCGGTGCTCTACGCGCAGAACGGCGACTACGCGGCCGCGCGCGCCGCCCTGGAGACGGCGCTCAAGGCGGCACCCGACTGGGCCGTCGCGCACGAGAATCTGGGCGACATCTACGCGAGGCTCGCGGCCGCCGAATACGGCCAGGCGGCCAGGCTCGCGCGCAACAACAAGACCGCTGCCGCGAAGCTGGCGCTCGCGCGCGAACTCCTGGCGCCGGCCGCCGCCGCGAAATGACCCGCCGGCCCGCGGCCACCGACACCCTGACCCGACCCATCCACCGAGGAGACTTCCGATGCTACGTCGTACCGTTCTGATCGTCGCCGCCGCGTTCGGCGCCGCGTGCGCGCTTCCGGCGCTCGCCGCCAATCCGCAGGTCGAGTTCGACACCTCCGCGGGCAAGTTCCGCGTCGAGCTCTATCCCGACGCGGCGCCGAAGACCGTCGCCAATTTCCTCGACTACGTCAAGGCCAAGCATTTCGACGGCACGCAGTTCCATCGCGTGATCGCCGGATTCATGATCCAGGGCGGCGGCTTCACCGCCGACTTCAAGCAGAAGCCGACCCGGCCTCCGGTCGCGAACGAAGCCGAGCAGTCGAGCAAGGCCGGCCTCCTCAACGTGCCGGGAACGATCGCCATGGCGCGCACCTCGGACCCGAATTCGGCGACCGCGCAGTTCTTCATCAACGTCGCCGACAACAAGTCGCTGAACTTCCGCTCGCCCGACCCGCAGGGCATCGGCTATACGGTGTTCGGCAAGGTCGTCGCGGGAATGGACGTCGTCAACAAGATCGCCACGGCGCCCAAGGGCGCGACAGGGCCGGTGCCGCCGGGGTTCAATCCCGCCGACGTTCCCGCGGAGAAGGTCATGATCAATTCGGCCGTCGTCGTCGACGCGAAGTAGGGGATGGATATGGTCATACTGCACACCAACCACGGCGACATCACGCTGGAGCTCGACGCCGAGAACGCGCCATTGACGGTCGCCAACTTCCTGCAGTACGTCCGCGACGGCCACTACGACAACACGATCTTCCATCGCGTCATCGACGGCTTCATGGTCCAGGGCGGCGGCATGGAGCCCGGAATGAAGCAGAAGCCCACGCGCGCGACGATCGCGAACGAAGCCGGCAACGGCCTGAAGAACAGGAAGTACACCGTCGCGATGGCGCGCACTTCCGAGCCGCATTCCGCGTCGTCGCAATTCTTCATCAACATCGCCGACAACGATTTTCTCGACTACAAGGGTCCGAGTCCGCAGGGCTGGGGCTACTGCGTTTTCGGCAAGGTCGTCGCCGGCCAGGACGTCGTCGACAAGATCCGGGGCGTGGCGACGGGCAACAGCGGCATGCACCAGAACGTCCCGCGCGAGGACGTCGTCATCACGCGCGCGGAGGACGTCCCGGCGTAGCGCCCCGGCCGGCGCGGCGCCACGCGATGAAGCCGACGCTGTTCCTCTCGGATCTCCACCTGTCCCCGGCGCGCCCGGCGCTGGTCGCGTCGTTCCTCGCGATTCTGCGCCGGACCGGCGCGCGAGGCGGACGGCGTCTACATCCTGGGCGACCTGTTCGACGCCTGGCTCGGCGACGATCAGCTGCGCGAAGCGCTGCCGGCGCAGATCGTCGCCGCGATCGCCGGCATCGCCCGGGCCGGCGTGCCGGTGGCCGTCATGTCCGGCAACCGGGATTTCCTCATCGGCGAGCGCTTCGCGCACGCCGCGCGCGCCACCCTGCTCCCCGAACAGGTCGTCGTGAACGTCGGCGGTACGCCGACGCTCCTCATGCACGGCGACGAGCTGTGCACCGGCGACAGGAGCTACCAGCGCATGCGCGCGATCACGCACGATCCGAAATGGAAGCGATACCTGGCTGCGCTGCCCTACCCGCTGCGCAGCGGCATCGCGGGCTGGCTGCGCGGGAAGAGCACGCGCGCGAAGGCGGTCAAGCCGGAGGCGATCATGGACGTCGAGCCGCGCGCCGTCGAAGCGGCCTTCCGCGCGGCGGACGTGACGCGGATCATCCACGGGCACACGCACCGGCCCGCCCGCCACCACCTCGTCGTCGACGGCCGCGATTGCGAGCGCTGGGTGCTCGCCGACTGGTACGGGCGGGGCAGCTATCTCGCCGTCGACGGCGGCGGCGCGCACACCCGCGACGCGCCGGCGAGCGCGCCCTGAACGGCATGAGGACATTCTTTCCCCGCCCGATGTCGCGAACCTCCGCCCATGGTGCCCGTTCCCTTCTCGCCTGAGTGGTGGTCCGCGCTCGCGGCCATCGTCGTGATCGATCTGGTGCTCGCCGGCGACAACGCGATCGTCATCGGCCTCGCGGCCCGCAATGTTCCGGCGCATCTGCAGCGCCGCGTGATCCTCTGGGGCACCGCCGGCGCCATCGGCGTGCGCATCGCGCTCACCAGCGTCGTCGTCTGGCTGCTGCACGTTCCCGGATTCCTGCTCGTCGGCGGCATCGCGTTGATCTGGATCGGCTGGAAGCTGACGCATGCGCCGGGCGGCGGCGGGCACGCGACCGGAGGGACGACGACGGTGCGCGGCGCGATCCAGACGATCATCGTCGCCGACGCGGTGATGGGAGTCGACAACGTTCTCGCGGTCGGCGGCGCGGCGCACGGCAGCCTGCTGCTGGTCGTCATCGGCCTCGCGATCTCGATTCCCATCGTGGTCTGGGGATCGACGCTGGTCGTGCGCTGGGTCGATCGCTTTCCCGCGATTCTCTGGGGCGGCGCCGCGGTCCTGGGCTGGACGGCGGCCAAGATGATCGCCAGCGAACCGTTCGCCGTCCCGTGGTTCACCGCGCACCCGGCGGCACGGACGGTGCTGCAGGTGCTGGTCGTCGGCGCGCTGGTGGCGCTGCCGCTATGGCGATCGCTGTCGCGGCACCAGCGCGCGCTGGGCGCGACGCTGGTCCTGCTCGTCGGCTGGCTGACGGCGTTCGGCTGGCTCGAGGACCGGTTGGACGCGCGCTTCAATCTGTTCGACGCCTGGCGCTGGGACGACGAACTGATCGACCTCGTGCGCTGGGTCGGCTGGATCCCCGTCGCGATCTGGCTGCACGAACGGATCGCCCGGAAGCGTTAGCGCGGTGAGTCAGAAATTCACTTGATAGTTCGCGGCGGCTTTGACCGCCATGCGGCGTTGCTCGACCTCACCGTGGCACGGGCTACGGCTGCGGTCTCGCGCCTTGCCTGACGGCCAAATCCGGTCGCTCCTTTATCTTCGGAATTCCTGACTCACCACACCAGCGCCGGAACGCGCTGCGCTTCGGGACGTCAGCCGAGCGCCTGCGCAAAATCGCCGATCAGGTCAGCGCGATCCTCGATGCCGACGGAGATCCGGATCAGCGAATCGGCGATGCCCATCGCGGCGCGCCGCTGCGGCCCCATCTCCCAGAATATCGTGTGCGCGACGGGAATCGCGAGCGTCCGGTTGTCGCCGAGGTTCGACGACAGCACGGTGATCTTCAGGCGATTCAGGAACTCGAAGCAATCGATGCCGGCATCGGGTTCGAACGCCATCAGGCCGCCGAAGCCCCCGAAGAGCGTTCGCGCCAGCGCGTGCTGCGGATGCGCGGCCAGGCCCGGGATAGTGGACGGCGTGCACCCCGGGGTGCGCGGCGAGGAATTCGGCGAGCGCCTGCGCATTGGCGCAGACGCGCTCCATGCGCAGCGCCAGCGTTTCCGAGCCCACCGCGATATGGTGCGCCTGCTCGGCCGCGAGCGTGCCGCCCCAATCGCGCAGGCCCCTCTTGCGGATCTGCGTGACGCCCCATAGCGCGGGGTTCGGCGACTTGTAGGCGTCGGCGATGTTCGGAAAGCGGGTCCAGTCGTAGCGGCCCGTGTCGGTGACGCTGCCGGCCAGCGCGTTGCCGTGGCCGCCGATGTACTTGGTCAGCGCATTGATGACCAGTCCGGCGCCGACGTCCTTCGGCCGGAAAAGCGCCGGCGACGTCATGGTGTTGTCGACGACGTAGAGAATGCCGCGTGCGGCGCAGATTTCGCCGATGCGCGCCAGATCGGCGACCTGCGTGCGGGGATTGGCGATCGTCTCGACGAATACCAGGCGCGTCGAAGGCAGCAGCGCGCGTTCGATGGCGGCCGCGTCGGTCGCGTCGGCATACGTCACGCTCGTGCCGTGCGTCGCCAGCGTGTTCAGCATGCTGAACGTGTTGCCGAAGAGGAATTGGCTGGCGACGACGTGGTCGCCCTGGCGCAGCAGGGCGAGCATCGTGGCGCCGATCGCCGCCATCCCGGTCGCGAAGCAGACGGTCGCCACGCCGCCTTCCATCTGCGTGACCTTGCCTTCGAGCGCGGCGGAGGTCGGATTGCCCTGCCGTCCGTAGACGTGCCCCTGCGCGCGGCCCTGAAAGACCGCGGCCAGTTCGCGCGCATCGCGATAACCGTAGGCGACCGACACGTGCAGCGGCTTGTGCAGCGCGCCGTGCTCGATGCCCGCGTCGCGGTCGGAGTGCAGGATCGCGGTCGTGAATCCGCGCGCCGGAGTGTTCGTGGTCATGGACGCCTCGCAAACGAAAAGCCCGTTCGACATCCGCCGAACGGGCTGGGCGCGGCGGACGACGACTCCGGTCCTGCGGCGCGAGCCTCGCTTTAGCGGCATTTGTTAAGCGCCCGCAAGCTGAAGCTCAAATCGGCGCGAAACGATTATGGCCGACGGCGGGACTCCGGTCAAACGGGTGTATCGAGGGAATATCGCTTGGATGAGGCGAAAGAACTGTGCCGCGGCGGCGCTGGCGTGACTGCGGGTGGCCCAGGCCCAAGCGAAATGCGAATGCAGATCGGTGCAGGTGATGAGGTAGCGGCGATCGTTCTGGGCCCGCAGTTCGATGCTGTCCAAGGCCACGCAATGGCCGGGACGCTCGGCATAGAAATGCTTGGGCTTGCGCAGGCGCGGCTGGCGTACCGGCTTGGGCTTGCCGGGGCCGCCGAAGGCATGGGGGCGCGAGCGCACGGGCCGGTGCCCGCCGAACGGCGACGCCGCCGGTGCAGGAACGCTGCCGAGGAGCCCCGCGTGCGGAACCCGACGACAGCGGCCGGGAACGGCGACGTGTTGGCGATCGCACTCGCGCGCTCGGCAGCCGATACATAGACCTGGTCGCCGCCGCACGCTGCGGCGCGGCGCGCGATGCGTCCCCCGCACCCCGGACTCGCGGCCGACGCCCGCCCGTATCCGCACCTACCTCGTCGCCAGCATCGCCTTCAGGCTCTTCAGGCGTTCGGATCCGGACGCCTTCTCGCGCGCCGCTTCGTCCGCGGGCAGCGCCGCGCCGGTCCAGCGCAGGTCGTCCTGCGCGAGCTCGCCCAGGAATCGCGACGGTAGCGATTCGACCGACTCCCCTGCGCGCCGGCGCTTCGTGCAGTACGAGAGGTGGAGGCTGCGCTGCGCGCGCGTGATGCCGACGTACATCAGGCGGCGCTCCTCCTCGACGTTGCCGTTCGCGACCGCCTCGCGGTGCGGCAGCAGGCCCTCCTCGAGCCCGACCAGGAACACGTGGGGAAACTCGAGTCCCTTCGCGGCGTGCAGCGTCGACAGCCGCACCGCGTCCGGCGCTTCACCCTCCCTGCCTTCCAGCATCGTGATCAGCGCTATCGTCTGCGTGAGCTCGAGCAGATTCCTGCGGTCGGCCTCGCCCTTGGCGGCGAGCCAGCCGACGAAATCGCGGACGCTCTTCCAGCGCGACTCCGCCTGCTTGCGGTCGCAGCTCGAGGCGAGAAAATCCTCGTAGCCGATCGCCGCGACCAGTTCGTCGAGCAGCCGCCCGGCGGGCTCGCGCGCCGCCCGGTAGCGCAGGTCGTTGATCAGCGCGCAGAACGCGCCGAGTATTTCGCGCTGCCGCGCGGGAACCGTAGCGGCGGCGTCGTCCGCAAAAGCGGCGGCGAACAGGCTCTCGTGTCGCGCCGCCCCGATCGCGGAGAGTCTTTCCAGCGTCGTCGCGCCGATTCCGCGCTTCGGTGTCGTCACCGCGCGGATGAACGCGGGATCGTCGTCGTCGTTGGCGATGAGGCGCAGGTAGGCGACGATGTCCCTGATCTCCGCGCGCTCGAAGTACGACTGTCCGCCGGAAATCTCGTACGGCACGTTCTGGGCGCGGAGCTGCTGCTCGAAGAGTTTCGCCTGATGATTGCCGCGGTAGAGGATCGCGTAGTCGGCGTAGCGGCCGCGGTGCTCGAAGCGATGCGCGAGAAGCCGCCGCACCACGCCCTCGGATTCGGCCTCGTCGTCGGCAAAGGGCGAGACGCGAATGGCGTCGCCGTTCCCGTGCTCGCTCCAGAGCCTCTTCTCGAACAGCTTCGGGTTGTTGGCGATCAGCGCATTCGCCGAGCGCAGTATGCGCACCGTCGACCGGTAGTTCTGCTCGAGCTTGACCACCTTGAGCGCGGGGTAGTCCTGCGGCAGCTGCGCGAGATTGTCGAGCGACGCGCCGCGCCAGCCGTAGATCGCCTGGTCGTCGTCGCCCACCGCGGTGAACATCGCGCGCTCGCCGCAGAGCAGGCGCAGCAGGCGGTACTGGGCGGGATTCGTATCCTGGTACTCGTCGATCAGCAGGTGCGCGCAGCGCTCGCGCCACGCTCCGGCGGCGTCCGGGTCGGTCGCGAGCAGCGCGATCGGAAGGGCGATGAGATCGTCGAAATCAACGGCCTGGTAGGCGCGCAGCGTTTCGTCGTAGCGCCGGTAAGCGAGCGCCGCCGCCGCCTCGTGCTCGTTCCTGGCCGCCTTCGCCGCCGCGGCCGGCGCGACCATGGCGTTCTTCCACTGGCTGATCGCCCACTGCGCCGCGCGCGCCCGGGCGCGGTCGGTGGTCAGCACAAGTTCGGCGACGATCGGCTCGATGTCGTCGGGGCCGAGAACGGAGAATCCCGGCTTGAGTCCGAGCGCCCCCGCATGGTCCCGGACGATCTTCAGCCCCAGCGCGTGGAAGGTGCAGATCGTCGGCTCGCCGGCGGCGCCGCGGCGCCCCTGCGCGGCCAGCAGCGCACCGACCCGCTCGCGCATCTCCCGCGCCGCCCGGTTGGTGAACGTGATCGCCGCGATGCGCGCCGGATCGTGCCCGCTTTCGATGAGATGGCCGACCTTGGCGGTGATGACGCGCGTCTTGCCGCTGCCGGCGCCTGCCAGCACCAGCAACGGACCGTCGATGTATCGCACCGCCTCGCGTTGCGCGGGATTGAGCGGGAGCGACATCGAAGGGGAAGTGGGCGGCGCGCGCGAATGCTAAGATCCGCGGCAATTATAGTGCAGCGCCGCCACCCGCCACGGTTGCCATGCGACACGAGATATCCGAGCTACACGCACGGCCGTCCGAAGGAGGGCTCGCTCCCGCTCGGCGGGAAGGCGCCCAGCGCCAAGGGTGCCCATTGAGCCCTCCGCACGGCCGTCCGAAGGAGGGCTCGCTCCCGCTCGGCGGGAAGGCGCGCAGCGCCAAGGGTGCCCATTGAGCCCTCCGCACGGCCGTCCGAAGGAGGGCTCGCTCCCGCTCGGCGGGAAGGCGCGCAGCGCCAAGGGTGCCCATTGACCCTTCCGCGC
This sequence comes from uncultured beta proteobacterium, assembly GCA_963779445.1. Classification (GTDB taxonomy): domain Bacteria; phylum Pseudomonadota; class Gammaproteobacteria; order Burkholderiales; family Casimicrobiaceae; genus CAIWHR01. Next base: position 117,290 of record CAVZYI010000009.1, on the reverse strand, counting down.
GGGCGTCTCCCGGGGGGCAGCGCGGCGTCGACAGCCGCAGGCGTGGGGGCACATTGAGCCTCTACGCGATCGGCGACATCCAGGGCTGCCACGCGGAATTCTGCCAGCTGCTCGAACTCGTGGGCTTTTCGCCGCCGGCCGACCGCCTGTGGCTCGTCGGCGACCTCGTGAACCGCGGCCCCGATTCGCTCGCGGTGCTGCGCGAGGTGAAGGCACTGGGCGATGCGGCGGTCACCGTTCTCGGCAATCACGATTTTCACCTGCTGACCGTCGCCGCGGGACACGCGAAGGCGCACCGCCAGGACACGATCGCTCCGATACTCGCCGCGCCGGACCGCGATGGCGCTGCTCGATTGGCTGATGCATCGGCCGCTCGTCGTCATCGAGGACCGCACCCTGCTCGTCCACGCCGGCCTCCTCCCGCCATGGACGCCCGCCACCGCGCTGATGCTCTCGCGCGAGGTCCAGGCGATGCTCGCGAGCGAGCGCGCCGGCGCGTTCATTGCGGCGCTCTACGGCGACCGCCCGCGCACGTGGCGCGACGACCTCGAAGGCTTCGACCGGCTGCGCGCCGTCGTCAACGCCTGCACGCGCCTGCGTTTCTGCACCGCCGACGGCACGATGGAATTCGACGAAAAGCGCGGTCCGGAGGCGGCGCCCGAGGGATTTCGCCCCTGGTTCGCGCACGATGCGCGCGCCTCGGCGGGCATGACCGTGATCTGCGGTCACTGGTCGACGCTGGACCTGATGCTTGCGCCGAACGTGATGATGCTCGATTCGGGCTGCCTCTGGGGCGGTGCGCTGACCGCCGTCAGGCTCGAGGATCGCCGTGTCTTTCAGGTGCCGTCGCGCGCTCCGCTGACTCCAAGGCCGTCCGGATAGCGTTCTCGGCATCCCGCGCCAGATCGCGGCGATGCCGCGCGGCCGCCGGCAGCGCCGCCACCACGAGCAGCTCGACGACCATCGCGCGTTCGCCGGTCACGCGCCAGAACGATTCGATGAAGCTCGTCTCGCCGACGTAGGCCGGCGCGTCATTGCGCCCGCCGCCGCGCTTGCGGTAGCGGATCGCGACCGGCTGCACATGCCCCTCGGCGTCGACGATCGGCTGCAGCAGCGAACCGTGGAACGGCAGCAGCGTCGTGCCGTCGGTCGTCGTTCCTTCGGGGAAGATCGCGATCACGTCGCCGCTCGCGAGCGCCTGCGCCGCGTCGCGGTTGACCCGGTGCGTGTGATGCCGCCGCGAGCGCTCGATGAACAGCGTGCCGGCGCTCGCGATCAGCCGCCCGACGAAAGGCCAGCGGCGCAGCTCGGCCTTGGCCACGAAGCGCGCCGGCTGCATCGTGTTGAGCACGAAGATGTCGAGCCACGAGACGTGATTGGCGACGACCAGCACGTTTCCCGCGAGGCCTCCCTCCGGGAAGCCGTGAATCCGCGCCTCGATGCGCAGGATCCGGAGGAGCCTGCGCGACCAGCGGCGGATCAGCACCCGGCGGCTCGGCATGCCGAGCCACGGGAACACCAGCGCCGTCGTGGCGAGCCCTTCCGCGACGAGCACCGTCACGCGGACCGTTCGCGCGACGCGTAGCGCCAGGGGAGTCGGACGTAGCGATGCGCCGCGGAAGGCCATCGATTCAGGTCGACCGGCGCGCGGCCGGTCGACGCCGTCGAAATAGCGATGCGGCGCGCGGCTGCATGGGCGGTGCGCCGCGGCAGAGGCATTGCAATCGCGTGCGCACCGGGGCGCAGCGGGCAGCGACGCCCTGTCAGCGGGTTACGCGCGTGGTGCGGCCGTCGGACAGGACGCGAACGCGGTCGCCCGGCCGAAACTCGGCGCCGGTGCCTTCCTGCACGACGGCAATCATCTTGCCGGAATCGAGACGCAGCGTGATCTCCACGCCGTTGGCCTTGGTCGCGTCGCGCTCGATGGCGCTCCCGATCAGGCCGCCGACGATCGCGCCGCCGATGGCGCCGGCGGTATTGGCGCGCGAGCCGCTGCCCAGCGTGCTGCCGGCGATGCCGCCAAGCGCCGCGCCGCCCACGGTTCCCACGCCGCTTTGTCCCTGCTGTATCTGGACCGGACGGAGGCTTTCGATGACGCCGAGGTCGACCGATTGCGCGCGCAGCGCTTCGCCGCTGTAGTAGGTGTCGCTGTTGCGGGGCGCCGCGCAGCCGGCCGCGAGGAGCACCAGCGCGACGAGCGCCAGCGCGGCCGAGGTGCGGAGTTTACGGGTCGTCATGGAGGGGTCACCAGAGGTAATTGCCGAACGTTTTGTAGTATAGCGCGGCGACCGAATCGCGATTCACGCCGTGGTTCTGCCCGCCGCGGCTGCCGATCTTGAGCGAGCCCAGCACCGCCGCCAGTCGGCCCGTCCGGTCCCAATCCCAGCGCTCACCGATTCCGAACAGCAGGCCGGCGCGATAGGCGTCGCCGCATCCGGTCGGATCCAGCAGCGCATCGGGCGCAACGGCCGGGATCGTCACGGCGCGCCCGTCTGCGTGTATGCGCGACCCCTCGCCGCCGAGCGTCTCGACCACGGCGTCGACGCGTCGCGCGATCTCGCCCAGCGAAAGGCCGGTGCGCTCGGCGAGCAGGCGGCCCTCGTAATCGTTGACCGCGACATAGGTCGCCGCATCGATCATCTCGATCAGTTCGGGGCCCGTGAACAGCGGCAGCCCCTGGCCGGGATCGAAGATGAACGGGATCTCCGCGTTCGCGAATTCCTCGACGTGCGCGCGCATCCCCTCGCGGCCGTCCGGCGCGACGATGCCGAGCGCGATGTCGTCGACGTCGCCGACATGGTTCTCGTGCGACGAGTTCATCGCGCCGGGATGGAACGCCGTGATCTGGTTGTCGTCGAGGTCGGTGATGATGAACGCCTGCGCGGTGTAGGACCCGGAAACCGTGCGCACGCCGTCCGACGCGATGCCGAGCGCGGCGAGCCGCTCGCGATAGGGCGCCCCGTCGTCGCCGAGGGTCGCCATCACGACCGGCTCTCCGCCGAGGCCCTTCAGGTTGTACGCGATATTCCCGGCGCAGCCGCCCCATTCCCGGCGCATTTCGCCAATCTGGAACGACACCGAAAGCACGTGCACCTGCTCGGGCAGGATGTGCCGCCCGAAGCGGTCCCGAAAGACCATGATGGTGTCGAAAGCGAGGGAACCGCAGATCAGCGTGCGCAGGGGCATCGGGGACGTCGAAACCGGAACCATGGGTGCGAAAGTCTAACCCACCCGGAATAGAAGACGCGTCCGCAACCGGACGCCGCGCCGTCGCCTTACTGCGATTGGTTCTCCCGGCCGATCTCGCGGACGACGAACTGCTGCCGGCGCGAGACCGGAAGGGTTTCCGGGACGCCCTTCAGCACGACCTCCCAGTGCGCGTCGCCCTCGTCGCCGACGCTGCGCTCGAAGCCGCGGATGAAATCCCGCGCCACGAGGCAGTTGCGATGGACGCGCACGAATCGCGGGCCGAACTCGTCCTCGAGCCGGGTCAGCGATTCCTCGAGGAGGAACTCGCGCTGCGCGGTGCGGATGGTGATGTATTTCAGTTCGGCCTTGAGGTAGACGATTTCCTCGACCGGCACCAGGACGACGCGCGAGCGCTCGGTGACCGACACGAACCGGCGCGCGGCGGCGGGAAGCTCGTCGAGCTTCGCCGTCGACAGCGGCTTCAATCGCGGAACCTTCTGCAGCGCGCCGAGCAGACGCTGCACCCGCACCGGCTTCACCAGGTAGTCGATGGCGTTGACGTCGAAAGCCTGCAATGCGTGCTCGTGGAAGGCCGTCGTGAATATGACCACCGGCGGCTGCGGGAGCTTGAGCAGGTGCCGCGCGAGCTCGATGCCATCCATCTCCGGCATCCGGATGTCGGAGAGGACGAGGTCCGCCGTGATCGTGTGCAGCATGTCCATCGCCTCGCGGCCGCTCGCCGCTTCGCCGACGACCGCCAGCGGCAGCGCGCCCGCGCAGTCGTCGAGGAGCTCGCGCAGTCGCCGGCGCGCCGGCGATTCGTCGTCGACGATCAGCACGCGCAGCGGGATGTCAGCCATGGGAGACCTCGCGCCCGCCTGCCGCGAGCAGCGACCGCTCGCCGCGCGCGACGGCGCTGCGTTCCGGCGCGTCGCCGGCATCGGCGGACATCGACTTCGCGGGCGCCGCGACATCGACGCGCGTCGCGCCGGCGGGCTTCGCCTTCCGGTAGGGCATTCGCAGGTGGACCTCGTAGGCGTCGCCCATGACCTTGGATTCGAGCGAGCCTTCGGCGTCGAAATGCAGCGCCAGACGTTCCCGCACGTTGGCCATCGCCATCTTGTTGCCGCCGTGGTGACGCCCGCCGGTCGCCTGATAGGGATTGCGCAGGATGGCGTGAACGTCGCCGCCCTTGTAGAAGATGTTGATCGAGACGACGCCCTGCCCGCTCGACGGTTCGATGCCATGGTAGACGGCGTTTTCGAGCAGCGGCTGCAGGACGAGCGGCGGCACCAGCGCGTCGCCGGGCATGCTGGTGAGGTGCCACTCGACGACCAGCCGGTCGCCGAGGCGCAGCTTCTCGAGGGCGAGGTACTGCCGGCACAGCTCCACCTCGTCGGAGAGCGGCGCGAGTTCGCGGTTGTCGCGCATCAGGACGCGGAACAGGTCGGCCAGGTCCTCGAGCGCGGTCTCGGCATGCCTGGGCTCGGTGCGCACCAGCGACAGCACCGCGGTGATGCTGTTGAACAGGAAATGCGGCCGGATCCGCGCCTGGAGCGCCTGCAGTCGCGCCTCGGTGATCGCCGGCGACAGCGCCTTGGCACGCAGGCGAAAGTAGGCCAGCAGGAAGGCGCAGAGGAGCAGCGCGAGCGCGAGGTTGCGCAGCAGCGCGCCGGGCGAGCCCACGGCGAGCGGTCCGACCAGCACGTGGATCAGCACCCCTGCCGCGACGGTTGTCGCCGCGACCACGCCGGCGCCGATCGCGTAGGGCTGCCGCGCAAGCCATGGCTGGAGCGCGTAGAGGACCGCCAGCTGCAGCAGCAGTTGCGGTTCCAATGCCGCGGCGTTGACGAACCACTCGGTCAGCCAGAGGGCCGGGTGCGGTTCCTGCACCAGGGCGGCCACCGCCGCGAACCCGTTGGCGGCGACGAGGACGCGCAGGATCGTCCCCAGATTGCGGAAATCCGGCAGCGCGAGAGGAACCGAGTTTTGCCTTATAATCGACCGCATAACGGCACCTACATGCAAGCTTCGTGCCGGGGAGCAGCGCTCCGGCGTGTCCGGGGGTCCCGGCGGTTGCGTGACCATTGTCGGCATGCCCCGCGCGCGAGGCAAGCCGGATTCGCATTCGGTCCCGGCCCCAGGCGCCTTCCGTATCCTTTCATTCCCTTCGGGACCCGATCCGCACTGCCCCATGGCCGAAAGCAAGCCGCCGCACGACACCGCAGCCGGCGCCTGGTCGGGCCGTTTCAGCGAGCCTGTGGCGGAACGGGTGAAGCGCTACACCGCGTCGGTGTGCTTCGACCGGCGTCTGGCCGCCGTCGACATCCTGGGCTCGCTGGCCCACGCCCGGATGCTCGCCGCCGTCGGCGTGCTGTCCGCGGCCGACCTGGCCGCCATCGAACAGGGAATGGCGGCGATCCGCGGCGAAATCGAACGCGGAGAATTTTCCTGGTCGCTCGCCCTCGAGGACGTCCATCTCAACATCGAACACCGACTGACGGCCCTCGTCGGCGACGCCGGCAAGCGCCTGCACACGGCGCGTTCGCGGAACGACCAGGTCGCGACCGACCTGCGGCTGTGGCTGCGTGGGGCGATCGACGGCCTGGCAGGGGAACTCGCCGCACTCCGGCGCGCCCTCCTCGATCTCGCCGAACGCCACGCCGCGACGATCATGCCGGGCTTCACGCACCTGCAGGTCGCGCAGCCGGTCACCTTCGGTCACCATTTGCTGGCCTACGACGCGATGCTCGCGCGCGACATGGAGCGCTTCGCCGACTGCCGCCGGCGCGTCAATCGCCTGCCGCTGGGCGCCGCCGCCCTGGCCGGAACCAGCTTCCCCATCGACCCCGCGCGAGTGGCCGACGAACTCGGCTTCGAAGGACTGTGCCCGAATTCCCTCGACGCGGTGTCCGACCGCGACTTCGCGATCGAATTCGCGGGAGCGGCCACGCTGGTGATGCTGCACCTGTCCCGGTTTGCCGAAGAACTCGTCCTCTGGATGAGCCCCCGTTTCGGGTTCATCCGCCTTGCCGACCGCTTCTGCACCGGCTCGTCGATCATGCCGCAGAAGAAGAATCCCGACGTCCCCGAACTCGTGCGCGGCAAGTCGGGGCGCGTGGTCGGCCACCTGATGGGGCTGATCACGCTGATGAAGGGGCAGCCGCTCGCGTACAACAAGGACAATCAGGAAGACAAGGAGCCGCTGTTCGACACCGTCGACACGCTGGCCGACACGCTGGCGATCATGGCGGACCTCGTCGCCACCGGCATCTCGGTCGACGCGAAGCGGATGCGCGACGCGGCGCTCGAGGGCTACGCCACGGCGACCGACCTCGCCGATTACCTGGTGCGCAAGGGCATGCCGTTCCGCGACGCGCACGAGGCCGTGGCGCGCGCGGTCCGCGCCGCCGAGACCCGGGGCGCCGAGCTTTCCGGGTTGCCGCTCGAGGACCTGCGCGCATTCGCGGACACGATCGGCGAAGACGTCTATGACGTGCTGACTCCGGAGGGTTCGGTCGCCAGCCGCGGCCATCCCGGCGGCACGGCGCCCGCGCAGGTGCGCTCGGCGATCGCCGCGGCACGCGCCGCCCTCGACGGCGGGTCGGCACGGCGATGATCGCGTCGTCGCCCGATGCGCTGGGACTCGTCGCCGGTGCGCTGACGACGTTCGCCTTCGTGCCGCAGGTCGTGCGCGTGATCCGGCTGCGCCATGCCGACGACCTGTCCTGGTGGATGTTCGCCATCCTGAGCGCCGGGACGCTGATGTGGCTGTGGTACGGCATCCGCCTCGGCTCGCTGCCGGTGGTCCTGGCGAACATCGCGACACTGGCGCTGCTGCTGGCGCTCCTCGTTCTGAAATGGCGTTATCGCCGCGGGCCGGTCCCGGAGCGCGGCACGGGTGCACGAACCTGCAGGGGGAAAGTGATGGAAGCGAAGAGCATTGCCTTTCTTGGCCTCGGGGTGATGGGCTACCCGATGGCCGGGCACCTGGCCCGCGCGGGCCATCGGGTGACGGTCTACAACCGGACGCCCGCCAAGGCGGCGAAGTGGGTCGCGCAGCATGGCGGCAGCGCCGCCGCGACGCCGGCGCAGGCCGTCGCCGGCGTCGATCTGGCGATGATGTGCGTCGGCAACGACGACGACGTCCGCGCCGTCGCGCTCGGCGCCGACGGCGCGCTCGCGGCGATGCGGCGGGGCACGATCCTGGTCGACCACACGACGGCGTCGGCGCAGGTCGCGCGCGAGGCGCACCAGGCGGCCAAGGCCCTCGGCGTCGGCTTCCTCGATGCCCCGGTGTCGGGCGGACAGGCGGGCGCGGAGAACGGCAAACTGACGATCATGGTCGGCGGCGATGCGGACGTGTACGCGCGCGCCGAGGCCGAACTCGCCCTTTATGCGCGCGCGGTGACGCTGATGGGCGGTCCCGGCAGCGGCCAATTGACCAAGATGGTCAACCAGATCTGCATCGCCGGGCTGGTGCAGGCGCTGGCCGAAGGCGTCAATTTCGCGGCCAAGTCAGGGCTCGACGTCGACCGGGTCCTCGACGTGATCAGCAAGGGCGCCGCACAGTCCTGGCAGATGGAGAACCGCGGCAAGACGATGGCTGCGGACAAATTCGACTTCGGATTCGCCGTCGACTGGATGCACAAGGACCTCGGGATCTGCATTGCCGAGGCGCGCGCCAACGGCGCGGCGCTGCCGGTCACCGCGCTGGTCGACCAGTTCTATGCGCGGCTTCGGGCGCGGGGCTGGGGTCGCGGCGACTCGTCGAGCCTGATCCGGCTGCTTCGCGACGCCCCGTGACCGCCGGCGCCGCCCGCCCGGGGCGCCAAATGCGGAATCCGCCGGCGGCGCCCCCGGACGCGACGGCCATGCGGGATCGACCAGCGGGTTCGCGGAATTCCGGCCGGACGTCGGCGCGGCGCAGCGGCGCCGCCGACGCCGCCGAAGCGGGCTGCCGCCCCGACCACCCTCCGGCGCCTCCGCCGCGGCTCGGCCGGGCTACTCCCCCGGCGAGGAAACACTATCGCCTTCGATGACCTCGATCTCGTAGGTCAGTTCGGCGGTCTTGGCCAGCATCAGCGTGGCCGAGCAATACTTGTCCTTGGACAGTTTGACTGCGCGCTCGACCTGGCGGCGGTCGAGCCCGCGCCCGGCGACCGCGTACTTCAGATGGATCTCGGTGAACACCCGGGGCTCGGTCGCGGCGCGCTGCGCTTCGGCCTCGACCACGCAGTCGGCGACCGGCTGGCGCGCCTTCCGGAGGATCATGACGACGTCGAAAGCGGTACACGACGCTGCCCCCATGAGCAGCAGCTCCATGGGCCGGAAGCCGAGGTTCCGGCCGCCGTGTTCCGGCGCTCCGTCGATCACGACGGCGTGGCCGCTGCCGGCTTCACCGACGAAGCTGACGCCTTCCAACCACTTCACGCGAGTTTTCATCGTCCCGCACGCCTCCTGGTTCTTTCGGCACCCGGGACGCAGGCATTGCGCCGTACGCCCCCGACCCCGGGATTTGCCGGAACGTGCCAAATGTATGCGCTCACTCTTGCGCCAAAGCTGGCGAACGTTCGCCCGTATTGTCCAATTTATTGCATTGCAATACAACCTTGAATTGTGCAATGCAGTATGCGATTATTCCTTCCGTTCGGCGGTGCCAGGGGCCTCCCTAGCGCTGCCCGAATCATTCCCCCCTTACCTCCTCCGAGGGCGGAATCCTCGAAGCGCGATCCTCACCCGGTCGCGCTTCTTTTTATCCGGTTTGTGGGCGGATCCCGGGGACCGGCCTGTCGCACCGCAGCATGGTCAAAGCGCGGAGTGGCGCCGATGCCCTGATGATGCCGCCGATCGGCGCGCGGGCGGCTTCGGTCCGGCGCCCGGTCGCCTTGACCGGAATGGCAAAAACCGATTATCATCCAAGACTTTGCTGAATTGAACCAAGACTGGAAACGCCGATGAAAACCTATTCCGCCAAGCCTCAGGACATCCAGCGGGATTGGTTCGTGGTCGATGCCACGGACAAGGTGCTTGGCCGCCTCGCCAGCCAGATCGCGCTGCGCCTGCGCGGCAAGCACAAGCCGATCTTCACGCCGCACATGGACACCGGCGATTTCGTCGTCGTCACCCACGTCGAAAAGATCCGGGTGACCGGGAACAAGGCCGAGGACAAGCTCTATCACCGCCACAGCGGTTACCCGGGCGGCATATCGACGACGAATTTCAGCAAGATGCAGGCCCGCTTTCCGGGTCGCGCGCTGGAAAAAGCCGTCAAGGGCATGCTGCCCAAGGGGCCGCTCGGCTACAAAATGCTGAAAAAACTCAAGTGCTACGCCGGCGCAACGCACCCGCACTCGGCGCAGCAACCCAAAACCCTGGACATCTGAATCCCAAATGATCGGCAACTATTACTACGGCACCGGCCGCCGCAAGAGCGCGGTGGCGCGCGTGTTCCTCAAGAAGGGCACGGGCAAGATCGTCGTCAACGAAAAGCCGGCCGACGAATTCTTCTCGCGTGACACCGGCCGCATGGTGATCCGCCAGCCGCTGAAGCTCACGAATCACGAAGCGAGCTTCGACATCATGATCAACGTCGCCGGCGGCGGCGAGTCCGGCCAGGCCGGCGCGGTCCGCCACGGCATCACCCGCGCGCTGATCGACTATGACGCGCTGCTGAAGCCGACGTTGTCGAAGGCCGGCCTCGTCACCCGCGATGCCCGCGAAGTCGAGCGCAAGAAGGTGGGCCTCCACAAGGCGCGCAAGCGCAAGCAGTTCTCGAAGCGCTGACGAACCTGGTTTTGTCGTGCGAAGGCCGCCCGCGAGGCGGCCTTCGCGCTTTCGGCGCCATGGCGCGAGGACCGTCGCGCGGGGCCGCAAATGGGCGATGCTAGAATCTTCGACGACCCACGACAGGCGTACGGGGCATCCATGATCAAGATCGGAATCGTAGGAGGCACCGGTTACACGGGAGTCGAGCTCCTGCGGCTTCTCGCGCAGCATCCGCAGGCCGACGTCCGCGCGATCACTTCGCGCAAGGATGCGGGCACGCGGGTCGCCGACATGTTCCCGAGCCTGCGCGGGAGATACGACCTCGCCTTCCTCGATCCGGCGGACGCCGATCTCGCATCCTGCGACCTGGCGTTCTTCGCCACGCCGCACGGCGTGGCCATGGCCCAGGCGCGCGAGCTCGTCGACGCCGGCACCCGAATCATCGACCTGGCCGCAGATTTCCGCCTGCGCGATCCGGCGGTGTTCGAGAAGTGGTACGCCATGCCGCATGCCTGCCCCGACCTGCTCGCCGAATCGGTCTACGGGCTGCCGGAGATGAACCGCGAAGCGATCCGCAAGGCCCGCATCGTCGGCAATCCCGGCTGCTACCCGACAGCGGTGCAGCTGGGGTTCCTGCCGCTCGTCGAAGCCGGCGTCGTCGATGCCGGGCACCTCATCGCCGACTGCAAGTCCGGCGTATCCGGCGCGGGCCGCAAGGCCGAGATGAGCCTGCTCTTCGCCGAAGCGTCCGACAATTTCAAGGCCTACGCCGTGAAGGGCCACCGCCATCACCCCGAGATCGTGCAGGGACTCGCCGCCGCCGGCGGAGCCCCGGCGGGCCTGGTCTTCACGCCGCACCTCACCCCGATCGTCCGCGGCATCCATGCGACGCTCTACGCGCGGCTCACGGATCTCCACGTCGACCTGCAGGCGCTGTATGAAAAGCGCTACGCAGGGGAGCCGTTCGTCGACGTCATGCCGCCGGGGTCGATGCCGGAGACGCGCTCGGTGCGCGCCGCGAATGTCTGCCGCATCGCGGTTCATCGTCCACAGGGCGGCGACACGGCGCTCATCCTCGCGGTCGAGGACAATCTGGTGAAGGGCGCCGCGGGCCAGGCGATCCAGAACATGAACCTGATGTTCGGGCTGCCGGAAACGACGGGGCTTACGGCGCTCGCAGTCTTGCCGTAGCCGCCCGAGAGCACGATGCCGATGCCCGTGTCCTGGCGCCGCGTGCGCCAGTATTTCAAGCATTTCAGCATCGATGCCCCGAGGATGTCGGTGCGTTCGCACCTGCCGTGGCCCTGGCGCGCGCTGGTCGCGATGACCCTGCTCGCCATCATCGGCGGCATGTGGTGGTGGGGATACGATTTCGGGCAGCTGTTCGGCGGGTTCAATCGCCACGAAGTCGAGGCCAGGCTCGCCGCGGTCGAGGCGGAGAACGCCCAGTTGCGCGCGGAAGCGGTCCAGTCCCGGGCGAAGAACTCGGAACTGGAAAGCGAGCTGGCCATGACGCGGGGGGCCCAGGCGACGCTGTCGCGGCAGGCCCTCGAGTTGTCGAACGAGAACACGCAGATCAAGGAAGAGCTCACTTTCCTGCAGAAGCTGGTCTCCGATTCGAACAAGCAGGTCGGGCCTGTCCATTCAGCGCCTCGCGGTCGAGCGCGAGCGGGAAGATGCCTTTCATTACAGCCTGATCGTGGTCCGCGGCGGCGCGCCGCGCGACGACTTCGACGGCACGATCACGCTGCAGGTCAATGCGCTGGCCATCGGAACGGAAGGAACGCCCTCGCGTCCGCTGGTCCTGATGCTCCCCGAGGAGCAGCCGGAGGCCGCGACGGCATTGAAGCTCAAATTCAAGTACTATCAGAGGGTTGACGGGACCATCCGCGTCCCGCCGGACACCCAGCTGCGTTCGGTGACCGTCCGCGCGTTCGAAACCGGACAGACAAGCCCCAGAGCCACCCGGACGCTTGTACTTCCGTAAGGAGGACCCATGTGGGAACGCAAGAAGCACACACCGCCGCAGAAACGCATCGACAGCCTGATCGGGGAAGGCACGGTCGTCCATGGCGACATCAACTTCACCGGCGGGCTGCGCATCGACGGCGAGGTCCGCGGCAACGTGCTGTCGGCGAGCAGCGAACCCAGCACGCTGGTGATCAGCGAGCAGGCCAGGGTTGATGGTGAAATCCGCGTGTCGCACGTCGTCGTCAACGGCACGGTGAACGGGCCCGTGGAGGCGAACGACTATCTGGAGCTGCAGGCGAAGGCGAAGGTCGTCGGAGACGTGACCTACAAGACGCTGGAAATGCACGTAGGCGCAGTGGTCCAGGGCCGGCTCAACCGCGTCGAACCCGGCTCGGCTTCCGTTGTCGAATTGAAACGAGCCGCCGCCGAATAGGATCCGCCGCGCCGAGAACCGGCGGTCGTCCGGCCGCTGCCGGCGCCGACCCCAATTGCAGGAGGGTTGCGGCCCGGCGGCAGGAAAACCGATAATGACGCTGACCCAATGCGCAAGGAACCCGAATGAATGACATGACCGAAATGCCCGCGCCGCTCGTCTTCACGGACAATGCCGCCGAAAAGGTGAAGTCGCTGATCGAAGAGGAAGGCAACGCCGAGCTCAAGCTGCGGGTGTTCGTCACCGGCGGCGGCTGCTCGGGTTTCCAGTACGGTTTCACGTTCGACGAGGTCGTGAACGACGACGACACCTCGCTGGTGAAGAACGGCGTGACGCTGCTGATCGATCCGATGAGCTACCAGTACCTGGTCGGCGCCGAGATCGATTACCAGGAAGGGCTCGAAGGCGCGCAGTTCGTGATCAAGAACCCCAACGCCACGACCACCTGCGGCTGCGGCTCGTCGTTCTCGGCCTGACGCCGCGTCCTTCCGCAATCCGGCACGGGGCCCTCGCGGCCCCGTTTTCGTTGGCGGCACGCGTTTTCCGCATTCCGAATCCTGCGCCGGGCCCGCACCCCTCGACGCTGCAGCGCGGACGGTCGCCGGTGCCGTCCGGCACCGTACCGTGGCTCAGCGGGGATAGACAGCGCCCAGAACGCGGTCACCGCGCGCCCCGGTGACCGCCGGAATATTTCCGGGGCGGCCGGCCAGAGCCTCGCGCGCGAGCCAGGCGAAGGCGAGCGCCTCGACGTGTTCGACGGCGATGCCGCAGGACGCGGTGGTCTCGAGCTTCAAGGGCGCGGCCGCGGCGGCCAGCGCCTCCATCAGCGCCGGGTTCCTTGCGCCGCCGCCGCAGACCAGCAGTTCTGCCGCGCCGGGGCAGCGCCCCGCGACCGCAGCGGCAATGGTCCGGGCGGTCAGCGCCACCAGCGTCGCCTGAACGTCCACCGGGGCGATGTCGCGCGCCTCGAGCATCGCCGCCAGCCACTCGGCATTGAACAGGTCGCGTCCGGTGCTCTTGGGCGGTACCCGCGCAAAATACGGCTCGGACAACAGCGCGGACAGCAGCGATTCGTCGACGCGTCCCGAGCGCGCCCACGCGCCGTCGCGGTCGAACGCCGAGCCGCGATGACGCGAATGCCAGAGGTCGAGCAGGACGTTTCCCGGGCCGGTGTCGAAACCGCGCACCGCGCCCTCCGGCGGAAGGTCGGTGAGATTGGCGATGCCGCCCACGTTGACGACGACGCGATGGGTGCCGCCGCCGAACATCGCGGCGTGGAATGCCGGAACCAGCGGCGCGCCCTCCCCTCCGGCCGCGACGTCGCGGCTGCGGAAATCGGCGACCACCGTCACGCCGCAGCGCTCGGCGACGCGCGCGGCATTGTTGAGTTGGATCGTCCAGCCTTCGCCCGGGCGATGACGCACGGTCTGCCCGTGGACGCCCGCGGCAACGAGATCCGCCGGGCCCAGTCCGGATTCCGCCAGCGCCTTCGCGATGGCCTCGGCGTAGGCGTCGGCCAGGCCGTTCGCGGCGCGGGCAGCGCGAACGAGTTCATCCGATCCCGGGTGCTGCAGGGCCAGCAGCTCGTCGCGCAGCGCGGCCGAAAACGCCTGCGATGCCGCGGCGACGAGTTCGCACGCTCGACCCGACGCCGGCGAAAAATCGGCGATGACGGCATCGATGCCGTCGAGACTCGTGCCGGACATCACCCCGGCGTAGAGTTCGCGGCGCGCGCTGTCGATCATCGGCAGATGCCGGTCGCCGGCACTCCCGCCGCCTAGTCCGCGGCCGCGACCAGCGCCCGTGAATGCTGGCGCGCGATCGCGAGCTGCGCGACGGCGGGTTCGACCCGGGCCGCGAAGGCGGCTCTTTGCGCGGGCGGCAGCGGATCGCCGCCCGGCAAGGCGATCGTCAACGGATTGCGCTGCAGTCCGGCGACCCGGAATTCGTAGTGCAGGTGGGGTCCGGTCGCCCAGCCGGTCTGTCCGACGTAGCCGATGATCTCGCCCTGCGCGACACGCGCGCCGATCCGCACCGGCGGCGCAATGCGCGACAGATGCGCGTACAGCGTCGAGAAGACGCCCTGGTGCTGAAGCTGCACCACGCTGCCGTATCCCTCCTGCCGGCCGGCGAACAGCACCTTGCCGCTGCCGGTGGCGCGGATCGGCGTTCCCACGGGCGCCGCGTAATCGACGCCCCGATGCGCGCGCCAGGTCTGCAGGATCGGATGGAAGCGCGCGCCGGAAAATCCCGACGTCACGCGCGAGAACTCCATCGGCGAGCGGAGGAACGCCCGGCGCAGCGCGGCGCCCTCCGCGGAATAGAAGCTCTCGCTGCCGTCGGCGTCGCGCCAGAGGAAGGCGCGACTCAGCTTGCCCCGGTTCTCGAACTCGGCCGCGACGACGCGGCCGGGGCCCGCGGGCTCCCCGTCCTGCATTCGCATTTCGTAGATGACTGCAAACCGGTCGCCGCGTTGCAGGTCCTTGTAGAAGTCGATCTCGCCCGCGAAGACATCGGCCAGCTGCAGCGTCACCGCGTCGGGAAGCCCCGCGGCATCGGCTGCGGCGAACAGCGACGAGCGGATTTCGCCCGCCGCCAGGACCTGTCGCGTCTCGACGTCGGCGGGACCCAGCGTCGCGGTGAGCCGGTCGACTTCGCGGGCCACCGACAGTTGCCGGCCAGTGCCCGCGTCGAAGCGCAGGCCGAGCAGCGCGCCGCTGCCGTCGGTCACCACGCGCAGGGCCTTTCCCGGGAGCAGCTGGTACAGGGGGCGCGCCGCGGGATCGGTGCGCAGAAAGACGAGAGCCCCGGGATCGTCGACGCCAAGGCGCGCCAGGACGCGACCGATCGTGTCGCCGCGCCGGATCCGCTCTTCCAGCCAGAAGCCCGTGGCGCCGCCGAGATCCATCGGCGTCATCGGCGCAAGCGCCAGCGCGCGGGAGACGGTCACCGTCTGCACCGTCTCGAGCGCAGTGCCGGGCGCGAGGCCGAAGGCGGCCGCGCCGAACAGCGCCAGCAGGATGACCGCCAGCGCACGTCCCGTCGAAAGCGCTTCGAATGCGCGTCGGCCGATGGCGCCGGGCCTTTGCGTTAGAATTCCCCGTTTGAGTGCATTCATCGTCGAAGCCGGAACATGCGAGACCGCGATATTAGCAAACGCGAGTCGCCGCCTCGACAACACGCGTGGGACCCGGGAAATCCGATGAACTTTCCACTGGACGGCATGACCGCGCCCGGCACGTCGGACACGCCGCGCACGGCGCCCGGGACCGGCACGTTCACACCCCGCGGCGCTCGCGACGTTCGTCGCCACCCCGGTTCGTCGCGCCCGCCGCGGGCGACGATCGACCGGGGTGCGGTCGCGCCGGACCCACGCCAGGTCCCGCGATCGCCGCGGCGCGGCGCAATTCGACGGACCACGTGACCCATGTCCATTGACGTCCAGGAACAGCTCGCCGTCTTCAAGCGCGGCGCCGACGAACTGCTCGTCGAAAGCGAACTCGTCGACAAGCTGAAGCGTGGCCGGCCGCTGCGGATCAAGGAGGGCTTCGACCCGACGCGCCCTGATCTCCACCTCGGCCACACGGTGCAGTTCAACAAGCTTCGCCAGCTTCAGGACCTCGGACACCAGGTCATCTTCCTGATCGGAGACTTCACCGGCATGATCGGCGATCCCACCGGGCGCAACGTGACGCGTCCGGCGCTCACGCGCGAGGAGATCGAGGCCAATGCCAGGACCTACACCGACCAGGTATTCCTGATCCTCGACCGGGAAAGGACCGAGGTCGCTTTCAATTCCGCGTGGCTGCTGCCGCTGGGCGCCGACGGAATGATCCGGCTCGCCGCGAAATACACCGTCGCTCGGATGCTCGAGCGCGACGACTTCGGCAAGCGCTACCAGGGCGGCCAGCCGATCGCCATCCACGAATTCCTCTATCCGCTGGCGCAGGGCTACGACTCGGTGGCGCTGAAGGCCGACGTCGAACTCGGCGGCACCGACCAGAAATTCAACCTGCTGGTCGGCCGCGAACTGCAGCGCCACTACGGGCAGGAGCCGCAGTGCATCCTGACGCTGCCGCTGCTCGAGGGGCTAGACGGCGTCAACAAGATGTCGAAATCGCTCGACAACTACGTCGGCATCACCGAGGCGCCCAACGAGATGTTCGGGAAGCTGATGTCCATCTCCGACGACCTCATGTGGCGCTACTTCGAATTGCTGTCGTTCCGCCCGCTCGCCGAAATCGCGCAGCTCAAAAGCGAGTGCGCGACGGGCCGCAATCCGCGCGAGGCGAAGGTGATGCTGTCGCAGGAGATCGTCGCCCGCTTCCATTCGCACGCCGCGGCGCTGCACGCGCTGGAGGAATTCGACGCGCGTTTCCGGCAGGGCGCGATGCCGGAGAGCATGCCCGAAGTCACCGTGCACACCGACGGCGCCGGACTGCCGATCGCGCAGCTTGCGAAGCAGGCGGGCATCGTCGACTCGACTTCGGAGGCGCTGCGCCTGATCGCCCAGCGCGGCCTGAAAGTCGATGGTGACGTCGTCTCCGACAAGGGACTGACGATACCGCCGGGCACGACCGTGGTGGTGCAGGCAGGGAAGCGCAGATTCGCGCGCGTGACGTTGCGGTGACGGCCGCGGCGACCTCGATCAGGCAATCCCCGGATTGCCGGCGACGCCTTCGATCTTCGGCAGGTTGAGCTTCAGCGGCGGGACCGTCTTCCGCGCGCGCAGGTAGCGCGCCATGACGTCCCAGATCGGCTCGCCCCCCGCATCCCGCGCGCTCTCCGAAACCGGCGCCCAGCCGGCGACCTTGTAGATCCTCTGCGCGTCGATCGGCCTGCCGTTCAGCATCATCGACGTGATGCGATTGCCCATCGTCGCGGCCGGATCCATCGCGTACTGCAGACCGCCGACGCGCACCATGTCGCCGCCCTGCTGGTAGTAGGGGTCGGGGTTGAACAGATTGTCGGCGACGTCCTCGAGGATCGTCTTGATCGCCTCTCCGCTGAACCCGTTGACGGTCACGTACGGATAGGTGATCGCCGTCTGGTCCATCAGGTGCTCGAAGGTGATCGCCTGCCCGGGCAACAGCGTGGTGCCCCAGCGAAACCCCGGCGAGAACGCGATCTCGGCGTCCATTTCCGCCATCAGCCCGTCGAGTATCAGCTGATCGGCGGTCCCGTTGAAATTGCCCCGACGGTAGAGTAGCCCCTCGGTGACCGCGAGACTTTCGCCGAGCCTGGCGGCGTACGGAGCGCGCACCCTTCGGATGAGGGCGTCCATCTCCGGATCGGGCGGCAGCAGCCGGGAGAAGACCGGCAGCAACCGGTACCTGAAGTCGGCGACCGTTGCCCCCTTGACATCGAAATCGAGGACCGCGAGGAACTTGCCGTTGCTGCCCGCGTTGGTGACCAGCGTCCGGCCGCCGGCGTTCGCGACCAGCGTAGGCTGCGGCACGCCGTCGTGCGTGTGGCCGCCGAGAATCGCGTCGATGCCGGTCACGCGCGCCGCCAGCTTGAGATCGACGTCCATGCCGTTGTGCGACAGCAGCACGACGACCCGGGCTCCCGACGCCCGCGCTTCGCGCACCGTCTTCTGCAGAGTCTCCTCCTGAATGCCGAACGTCCAGTCCGGCACGAAGTAGCGCGGGTTGGCGATCGGCATGTACGGGAACGCCTGGCCGACGATGGCGACGGGGACGCCGTTGATCCGGCGCATGACGTGCGACGCGAAACACCGCGTCGCCGAAGTCCGCGGTCCGGACGTTCTGCGCGAGAAAGTCGACCTGCCCCGCGAACCGGCCGTCGACGATCTCCTTCACCCGCTCGGCGCCCAGCGTGAATTCCCAATGGCCGGTCATCACGTCGACGCCGAGCTGCAGCTGCGCGTCGACCATGTCCCGGCCCTTTGTCCACAGCGCGGTCGCCGAGCCCTGCCAGGTGTCGCCGCCGTCCAGCAGCAGCGCGCCGGGACGCGACGCCTTCAGCTTCCTGACCAGCGTGGCGAGGTGCGCGAAACCGCCGAGCTTTCCGTAGGCGAGCGCCGCGCGCTCGAAGTCGAGAAAGGTGAAGGCATGCGCCTCGCGGGTGCCGGGACGTATTCCGAAATGCCTGAGCAGCGCCTCGCCGACAAGGTGCGGAGGCCGTCCGCGCGCGCTGCCCAGCCCGAGGTTCACATTGGGCTCGCGGAAGCAGACCGGCTGCAGCTGCGCGTGGCAATCGGTGAAATGCAGCAGGCTCACATTGCCGAAGCGCCCGATGCCGTCGTAGAAGCGCGCTCCGCTCGACAGGTCCAGCGCGGCGGCGCTGTCCACCGGGAGACCGGCGACCGCGGCCGCGGCAACGGCATGAAGGAATTCGCGGCGGTTCATGGCTCGGGGCTGCGTCGCCGCGACTCGGGCACGGCGTCGCGGGCAATTCGTCCCCGGTCGGGAGGAGCGTGCGCCGATGTGCCGGCGTTTCTCAGGAAGCCGCCGCCGCCCCGATCGCGCCCGGGGAGTGGCGCTTCACTTGTTCACCGGCGATTGCGGGTCCATCAGCAGCGCGACGACATCCTTGATCTGCTGCTCGGTGAGAATACCCTTGTGACCGAAGCGCGGCATGTTGCGTGCAGGCGCTGTAGGCCTCCGCGTTGTAGAGCTTTCCGTAGGCGTACTTCTGGATCTCGTCGTCGTAGCCGCGCAGCTTGCCGAACTGGTAGAGGCTGGGGCCGATCGTGCCGAACGAGAGTTCCTGCGGCGCGAGCTGGTGGCACGCATAGCAGTTGGCGCCCGACGGGCCGGCCGGATCGTCGGAGATACTGCATGCCCCGGCCTTCCTGGGCGATCCTTTCGCCGTTCTTCCAGTCGCCCAGCATACTTGCCGTCGGCGGGCCACTTGATCGTCGCGAGGTTCTCCTTCTCGATGGCGTCGGCGACGTCCTTCGGCGGCGCCTTGCCGGCATAGGCGCTGCAGGTCTTCTGCGTGCTCGTCCTGGTCGAGGCGGTCGAGCTTCGCCTGGCCGCTGTTCCCTGAACGAAGCCTTGAGCATCGTCGCCGCCGCCTTGGCCACTTCGGTGTCGCGACGGCGTCGTGGCGCAGCCGACGACGATGACGCACCGCCGCGAGCGCGGCAACGACCCGGAGCGTCAATGGGCTGCGGCGCATCGCATCCCCTCATGTCAGCGCTTGATGGCCGGCGCGTCGAACGCGGCGCCATTGGCGTTGCGGGCGAGAAACATCGTCAGCGCGATCGACGCGTCGGATGCGAACACGAGCTCCGGGAAGCGCTGCTGCCGGAAGCAGTCGTTCAGCCGCCACTGGAACGCTGCGCAGCTCGCCCTGCGACACGCGGTAGGCCGGCCAGGTCGTGTACGCCTTCTGCGCGCCCTCGGTCCGGGTCAGGTTGGGCAGGTCCTGCAGCCGGATGCGCTTGGCGTCCTCGCCGTGGCAGGTGGCGCAGGCGAAATCGTGCGGTGCCGCCGCGGAAATAGAACATCTTCTCGCCCAGCCGATAGGCCTCCGACTTCCTTCGGATGGCGCGAGCGCGACGTTCATCTTCACGCCGCGCGCTTCGGAGGTGATCCAGGCGACGAGCGCCTCCATGTCGGATTTCCGGCCGGGGCCGCCGAACGGCCCCTTCGTCGGCGTCGGCCTCGGCGATTCCCTGCAGCGCGACCATGCACCAGACGAGGCGCGTTTCGAGGTCCTGCACGCGGTCGGCGTCGGCGAAATATCTGGGCAGCGCGCGCGTACGCGCCGCGGACGACGCCCGGTCCGAGCCCGAGGTCGCATCGTTCCAGCGAAACGCCCTTCGGGTCGCGCTTCTGCTTCCAGAGGGCTTCGCCGCGCGCTTCCCAGAGTTCGGCCGGATTGCCGTCCTGCAAGCGCGGCGCGGTATTTCGCGATCTCGTCGGTCGCGCTGCCCTGGCCCAGCGCCACCGGCGCCGCGATCCACAGCATCAGCGCAATCCCGCGCCATTCGCGCCATCGCAACGGTCGCATCGACTCTCCCATCAAACGCGCCTCGCCGGACGCTCCCGGAAACCGGCGGATGCCGGCGAGTCCCGGCGCCTTCCGGTACGCAGCGTTCAGGCTATCGTGGCTTCGTCGGTGCGCTTGTCGCCGCGATTGTCGGTCCAGGTGATCTGGATCCGGTCGCCCTTGGCGCCACCCTTGAACCGGAACGCCAGGAACGGGTTCTTGGCGACGGCCGGCCCCCACTGCGCGCTCAGCACGGTGTTGCCGTTCCAGGTCGCATTCACGTTCTGGATGAACCACGCCGGGATGATCTTGCCCTGCGCATCCTTGCGCTGCCCCGTTTCCATTTCGTGGCTCATCAGCACCTTGACTTCGGTCGAATCGCCGACGACGTTCGCCCGGATTTTCATCGGATCTGCCATTCCGCCCCCTCAACCGCCGCAACCGCCGAGCGTGACCTTGATTTCCTTGGACGCGACGTAGTACTTGCCGTCCGCCTTCACCAGCGCATAGACATTCGAGCTCTGGCCCATCTTGACCCGCGTCGTGATCGACGGCTCGGTGCCGGGCGGGATGTCGAAGCTCGCCGTCAGGATATTCGGATTCTTCTCGACGAGGATGGCGATCGATTCGGTCCTGCGGGATCGAACTCGATGACGCCGATGGGCACGACGGCGCCGTTTTCGGCGATGTCCGGAGTCGAGACGAACGCGATGTCCTTGTTCGGCACCGGAGAACTGCCGCCGATGGCCTTCAGCGCTTCGTCCATGGTCTTGGCTTCGAACGCCGCCTTGTTCCAGGCCTGCGCGGCGGCCTCGCCCGGCTTCAGCCAGCCCGCCGCGGCGAGCAGCGTGAGCACGGTCACGCCCCCGCTCGTCCTCAGCATGTCCCTGCGTGTGGTAGTCATCGGCGATACCTCTCGAACCAGGGTGACAGGCACGACTTCCCGGTCGGCCGCGAAGTGCGATTCTATCTCCGATTGTCCGCGGGAGACGCAACAACGTCGCATTCCGCGGTGATATCGGTCGCGCGCCGCGCATCGGCGGACCGGTCCCGCAGCGGCCCCTGCATGGCAGGGCCGGCGACGGAATCTTCGACGACGACACCGCCTTCCGGCGCTGCGGCGCGCATCGTCGTGCGGTCGCGATTTCGAGCTCGTGGAATCCGCCCGAAACACGCCGGTGCGAGTCGCCGCCGTCGGCCAGCACCCGCCGGGACCGGCGTCGGGGCCGGCATGGACGGTCCCGCGTCGTTCGCGCATTATGGCGGTGACCGGCGCAGCCGACGGAGATCGGCGGCGCGCACCGGCGGGCGTTTCCCCCAGACCTGCGCAGAGGGCGACATGAACGGCGATCGCGACCGCAATGCCACCTCCGGTATCCCGATGCGCGCATGGGCGGCGCTCGCCGCCATCGCGATGGCGTGCGCCCTGCCGGCGACCCTCTCGCGTGCACAACCCGCGCGGTACGACCCGACTCCGGGCCAGACCGAGGGCCCGTTCTACCCGACGACCCTGCCCGCAGACCGCGATTCCGACCTCACGCAGGTCGTGGGGCGAAGCGCATCCGCCAAGGGGACGCGGCTCTACTTCGGCGGCCGCGTTCTCGCCCGCGATGGCCGGCCGCTCGCCGGCGCGATGGTCGAGCTATGGCAGTGCGACGCATTCGGTCGCTACCACGGCGCCGGGGACGAAGGCGAGCCGCGCGACGACGACTTCCAGGGCTACGGCGTGGCGACGACCGACGGCGACGGCCGATTCGCGTTCAAGACGCTACGACCCGTCGCCTACGGCGGGCGTCCACCGCACCTGCATTTGAAGCTGCGCGCGACCGGCGCCGCGGCGCTGACGACGCAGCTCTACATCAGCGGCGACAGGACCCGAGGCGATCCGGTGCTCGCCGGTGCGCCGAAAGGTACGCTGGAGCGCCTGTCGATGATCCTGGCGCCGGTCGCCGGCCGCGAGCCCGGCGCTTTGGCGGGTGCCTTCGATTTCGTCCTGCAGTAGGCGCCGCCGGACATTCGCGTCGCGGCCGCGCCCCGCGGCAGCGCGCAGGTCGTCGGTGCTGCCCGCATCAATGCAGCGTCACGCCCGACAGGAAGCGCAGCAGCGCGCCGGATTTAAGCCGGTAGGCGCCGTCGCCAAGGCTCTCCGCGGCGTCCATCTCCGCGCGCGTGAATGCGATCTCGGTTTCACCGTGCCTTGCCTCGAGCACGATGTCGTCGGCGACGGTGTCCCGGTCCGGCAGGCGCAGGTACTCGGTGACGAACACCACGCCGTCGACCAGCACGAAATCGGCCCCGCCCATGGCGCGGGTCAGGTTCATCGATGCTCCGCCTCTCGTCATGTCGCCTCCGTCAGGCGGGACGCCGAAAGCGGCACCCCGCGCACTTCCAACGTGCGGGCGCCGGGCCCCCGGTTCAAGGGGGCGGAGCCTCAGGCGACGAGATCGCGGACGAAATTGGGCAACGAGAGCGCCGCCCGGTGCATCTCACCGTTGTACCAGCGCAACTCGGGGAGGCCCCTCTGAGAGATGCGCCTGTCGATTTCGCGCCCCGAGAGGCTCCGCGGATCGAGCGTCTGCGACACGCAGGCCATCATCCACATGCCGCCGTACAGCGGAACCGACGTCAGGTACGGCGCAACGACGGGAAAGGCCTTCCTCAGGTTCGCCATGCAGGCGCGAATCCGTTCGGGATGCGCGACGGGGCTTGCGACATGAAGCGTCATCGCCCCCACCGGTTTCAGTCGAACGGCGCAGGCGCGGTAGAAGTCGGGCGTGTAGAGCGCCTCGACGGGGCCGACCGGATCGGTGAGATCCAGCACGATGAGATCGTACTGCTCGTCGGACTCGCGAATGTATTCGAAGCCGTCGCCGATGCGCAGTTCGAGCCTGCGATCGTCGAGCGCCCCCTTGTGGACGCTGCGGAGATACTTCCGCGCGACGTCGACGACCGCGAGATCGAGTTCGCACAGCGTCACCGACTTGATCGACGGATGCTTCAGCAGCTCCTCGGCCGAGCCGCCGTCGCCGCCGCCGATGATCAGCGCGCGCTCGGGACTGGGATGCGTCAGCGCCGACATGTGGACGAGGTTCTCGTGATAGAAGAACTCGTCCTGCTCCGAGGTCATGAAGTGGCCGTCGAGCCGGAAAAGCTTGCCGAATTGCGCGGACTCGTGGACCTCGACGGCCTGGTAGGGCGACTTGAACTTCTCGATCTGGCGGGCGGAGCGCACGAAGAAGCCCCATTCGTCACTGAGGTACTCGGTCATCGCACCCGGTGCGATGTCACCGGCGCGCGCGCCGCTGCCAGGCGGCGAGCCCGACTGCTCAGGCATCGGTTCCCCCGCGCCGTATCGAATGGAATCGGGTCCGTTCCGGCTTCAGCGCCGATTCGAGCGCTCGAAACAGCAGTTCCGCCTTCGCGGAATTGTCGGACGCCAGGTTGCAGACATAGACGTCCACCGTCACGAAGCCGTGCTCGGGCCAGGTGTGGATCGCGACATGCGACTCCGCCAGCAGCACCGTGCCGGTCACGCCCTGCGGTTCGAACTGGTGGAACGAGTCGCCGACGATCGTCAAGCCGGACGCGGCGACTGCGTCGAGGCAAAGCGTGCGAAGAGCGTCCGCGGTGGTGAATTCGGGCGTATCGGCGGGGCAGCCATACCATTCGCCTAACAGATGAATCCCGTCCACTGGCCGCTCCCTGTCAATGAAAAAGCCCCACCCCAGCTATGCACTGGCGGAAGGGCATGCGGCATTCCCGAACCTGCTGCCACAAAACTGTAATTATTGCACAAACCGCTCGCGGGCGCGATAATTTTACGCTTTTCCCGCAGAGAAACCGCGCGTTCCGCTCTACGGCAATGCCGCGCCAAATCGCTGCAGTCGCAATCTCCCTCCACCGATCGCAGACCATGACCACTTCCGCTGCCGCCGTCCCGAATGTCGTCGCCGATGCCGAACTCGCCAATGCGATCCGCGCGCTCGCGATGGATGCCGTCGAGGCCGCGAAGAGCGGACATCCCGGCATGCCGATGGGCATGGCCGACATCGCGGTCGCGCTGTGGCACCGGCATCTGCGCCACAACCCGGCGCATCCGCGTGGCCCGACCGCGACCGCTTCGTGCTGTCGAACGGCCACGGCTCGATGCTGCTGTACGCGCTTGCTCCATCTGACCGGCTACGACCTGCCGCTCGACGAAATCAAGCGCTTCCGGCAACTGCACTCGAAGACGCCCGGACATCCCGAGGTCGGCGTCACGCCGGGCGTCGAAACCACCACCGGCCCGCTGGGGCAGGGCCTGGCCAACGCCGTCGGCATGGCGCTCGCCGAGCGCCTGCTCGCCGCCGAGTTCAACCGGCCCGGTCATGCGATCGTCGATCACCGCACCTACGTGTTCGTCGGCGACGGCTGCCTGATGGAAGGCATCTCGCACGAGGCCTGCTCGCTCGCCGGGACGCTGGGGCCTCGGCAAGCTGATCGTGATCTACGACGACAACGGCATCTCGATCGACGGCGAGGTCGAGGGCTGGTTCACCGACGACACGCCGGAGCGGTTCGAGGCCTACGGCTGGAACGTGCAATCGCGGCAGTCGACGGCCACGACGTCGACGCCGTCGACGCGGCGATGGCCGCGGCGCGGCCGACGGAGCGCAGCACGGCCGGCCGCACGCTGATCGGCTGCAAGACGATCATCGGCAAGGGCGCGCCGAACAAGGCCGGCACCGCCGAAGCGCACGGCGCGGCGCTCGGCGAAAAGGAAGTCGCCGCGACGCGGCGCGGCGCTCGGCTGGACGTACCCGCCGTTCGAGATTCCCGACGCGATCTACGCGCGCGCTGGGACGCGCGCGAGCGCGGCGCGCGTGCTCGAGAACGCAATGGGCGCGGCGCTTCGCCGCCTACCGCGCCGCGCATCCCGGAGCTCGCCGCCGAATTCAGCCGGCGCATGGCCGGCGAACTGCCCGCCGGCTGGACCGCGCGCGCGGCCGCGACTCGTCGCGGCAGCAGGCGACGCCGCGGCGAGAGCGTCGCCACGCGCAAGGCGTCGCAGCAGACGCATCGAAGCACTCGCGCCGGTGCTGCCCGAACTGGTCGGCGGCTCGGCCGACCTCACCGGTTCGGTCTTCACCAACTGGTCGGGCAGCCGGCCGGTCGGCCGGTCGCGGGTCCGGCAACTACATACATCTTCGGCGTGCGCGAGTTCGGCATGAGCGCCATCGCCAACGGCCTCGCGCTGCACGGCGGGTTCGATTCCCTACGTCGGCACGTTCCTCACGTTCTCCGACTACGCGCGCAACGCGCTGCGGATGGCGGCGCTGATGAAGATCCGCTCGATCTTCGTGTTCACGCACGATTCGATCGGCCTGGGCGAGGACGGTCCCACGCACCAGTCGGTCGAGCACGCGGCGAGCCTGCGCCTGATTCCCGCATCTCGACGTCTGGCGGCCCTGCGACACGGTCGAAACCACCGTGGCCTGGATCGCTGCCATCGAACGGGCGCACGGCCCCACCGCGCTCGTGCTCACGCGCCAGAACGTCCCGTTCCAGAAGCGCGACGAGGCGCAGATCGCGAACATCCGCAGGGGCGGCTACGTTCTGGCCGACTGGGACGCCGTGGCCGCCCGCCGCGTCGGTCATCCTCGCCACCGGCTCCGAAGTGGCGCTGGCGATGGGCGCGCGCGACGCGCTGGCCGCGGACGGCATCGCCGCGCGCGTCGTGTCGATGCCCTGCACCGCCGCCTTCGACCGCGAACCGCCCGCGTACCGCGCCGGCGTGCTGCCGCCGGGCATCGCGCGGGTCGCGGTCGAGGCCGGCGCGACCGACGGCTGGCGCGACTACGTCGGCGCAATCGACGATCCGCGCGCCGCCGTCGTCGGACTCGACACCTATGGCGAATCGGCGCCGGCGGGCGCGCTGTTCAAGCACTTCGGTCTCACCGTGGACGCCGTCGCTGCCGCGGCCCGGCGGGTAACCGCAACGTGACGAATTCCGCGCCGGACCCGGGCGCCGCGGGCCAGGCCGCGCGAGGCTCGATCGCGCGCGATGCCGTTGCGACCGGGACCGATCGCCGGTGATCGCGACCGCGATACGGCGCGCCGATCCCGGCGACGCCCGCGCCATCGCACAGGTCCGCGTCGACGCCTGGCGCACGACGTACGCCGGCATGATTCCTGACCCGTACCTCGCGGCGATGACGGTCGAGGACAGCACCGCGCTCTGGCTCCGCGTGCTGACGTCGGGGCTCGGAACGACCAGCGTCTTCGTCGCGACCGACGGTGCGGAAGTCGCGGGCTTTGCGTGCGGTAACATGCTGGACGTGCCCAAGCACGGGCTCGACGCCGAGCTCACCGCGATCTACCTGCGCCGCGAGTCGCAGCGCGCCGGCACGGGCCGCCGCCTGGTCGCGGCGGTCCTCGATGCCCAGCGCGCCCACGGCGCGACCGGATTATTGACCTGGGTCATCGCGGGAAACAGCGGAGCGCGCGCATTCTACGAGAGACTCGGCGCGGAACTCCTGATCGAACAGCCGTTCCAGTGGGACGGCATGGATCTCGTGGAGGCAGGGTACGGCTGGCGCGATCTCGATGCGCTCGCCGCGGCCTGCCGGCCCGCAGCGGAAACGTGACACCCGGCAACCACAGGCAATCCTGGAGAGAACGATGACCATCAAAGTCGCCATCAACGGCTACGGCCGCATCGGCCGCAACATCCTCCGCGCCCACCACGAGGGCGGAAAGAAGCACGACATCGAGATCGTCGCCATCAACGACCTCGGCAAGTCCGGAAACGAACGCCCATCTGACGCGGCACGACACGGCGCACGGCAAATTTCCGGGCAGGATCGACGTCGACGGCGATTCGATGGTGGTCAATGGCGACCGCATCAAGGTCTTCGCGCAGCGCGACCCGGCGCAGCTGCCATGGAAATCGCTGGGCGTCGACGTCGTCCTCGAATGCACGGGCCTGTTCACGACCAAGGAACGGGCTTCGGCGCACCTGAAGGGCGGCGCCGCCAAGGTGATCATCTCGGCGCCGGGCGGAAAGGACATCGACGCCACCGTCGTCTACGGCGTCAACCACGGCACGCTGAAGGCCGCGCACACCGTCATCTCGAATGCGTCGTGCACCACCAACTGCCTGGCGCCGCTGGTAAAGCCGCTGCACGACAGGATCGGCGTCGTGACCGGTCTGATGACCACGATCCACGCCTACACCAACGACCAGGTGCTGACCGACGTCTATCACGAGGACCTGCGCCGGGCGCGCTCCGCGACCATGAGCATGATTCCGACCAAGACCGGCGCCGCGGCGGCGGTTGCGCTGGTCCTCCCGGAGCTCAAGGGCAAGCTGGACGGCTACGCGATCCGCGTGCCGACGATCAACGTGTCGATCGTCGATCTCTCGTTCATCGCCGCCCGCGACACGACGGTCGACGAGGTGAACGCGATCATGAAGGCCGCGGCGGAATCCGGCCCGCTCGCCGGCATCCTCAACTACAACGAGGCGCCGCTCGTTTCCATCGACTTCAACCACGATCCGGCGTCGTCGACGTTCGACGCGACGCTGACCAAGGTGTCGGGCCGTCTGGTCAAGGTCTCCGCCTGGTATGACAACGAATGGGGCTTCTCCAACCGCATGCTGGACACCACCGTGGCGCTGATGAACGCCAAGTGAGCGGAGCGAGGGCACCCTTCGTTGCGGCGAAGGCTGACATGAGCGAAGCGAATGTCAAGCGAGCGGCCGGAGCCACAACGAAGGGGGCTTCTCCAACCGCATGCTGGACACCACCGTTGCGCTGGTGAACGCCAAGTGAGCGGAGCGCGGGCACCCTTCGTTGCGGCAGAGGTCGGCATGAGCGCAGCGGATGTGCCGCAAGCGGCCGACCGATCCCGCAACTTCGACCTCGATACGACGCACCTTTCCGACAGCCTCATCTGACCTCCATGGCGATTCTCCGTCTTTCCGATGTCGACGTCCGCGGCCGGCGCGTCTTCATCCGCGCCGACCTCAACGTGCCGCAGGACGACAGCGGAGCGATCACCGACGACACGCGCATCCGCGCCTCGATGCCGGCGATCCGCGACTGCGCTCGACGCGCGGCGCGGCGGTGATGGTGACGTCGCACCTCGGCCGGCCGACGGAAGGCGAATCGGAGCGCGGCGGACTCGCTGGCGCCGGTCGCGCGGCGCCTGTCCGCAGCTGCTCGGGCGCCCGGTGCCGCTGGTCAGCGACTGGGTCGACGGCGGCCCGTGGCACGCGGCGCTCGCGCCCGGACAGGTCGTGCTGCTCGAGAACTGCCGCTTCAACAAGGGCGAGAAGAAGAACGACGACGCGCTCGCGCGGAAGATGGCGGCGCTCTGCGACGTCTACGTGCAACGACGCCTTCGGCACCGCGCACCGCGCCGAAGCGACGACCCACGGCATCGCCAAGTTCGCGCCGGTCGCCTGCGCCGGGCCGCTGCTGGCGGCCGAGCTCGACGCGCTCGGCAAGGCGCTCGCGCATCCCGAAGCGGCCGCTGGTCGCGATCGTCGGCGGCTCCAAGGTCTCGACCAAGCTGACGATGCTGAAGGCGCTCGCCGCGAAGGTCGACGCGCTGATCGTCGGCGGCGGCATCGCCAACACCTTCCTCCTCGCGGCGCACGGCAAGCATCGGCAAGTCGCTGGCCGAGCCCGACCTGGTCGCCGAGGCGCAGGCGATACTCGACGAATGCGCCCGGCGCAGGTGCCGATTCCGGTCGATGTCGTCTGCGCCAAGGAGTTCGCCGCCGACGGCGACGCCGACGCTGAAGGCGATCGAGGACGTCGTTCGCCGACGACCTGATCCTCGACATCGGCCCGCAGATCGGTGCGCGGTACTGCCGACCATCATCGCGAAGGCCGGGACCATCGTCTGGAACGGCCCGGTCGGCGTGTTCGAGTTCGACGCGTTCGGCGGCGGCACGAAGGCGGTCGCCGAGGCGATCGCTGCAGTCGCCGGCGTTCTCGATCGCCGGCGGCGGCGACACCCTCGCGGCGATCGCCAAGTACGGCGTCGACGACCGCATCTCGCTACATCTCGACCGGCGGCGGCGCTTTCCTCGAATTTCTCGAGGGCAAGACGCTGCCCGCGGTCGAGATCCTCGAGCCGCGCGCCGGCGGCATGAGCCGGACGCGCCGGCAGCCGCCGGGACCGACCGGCGAACGGTGGCGGACGCCGCCGGCCGATACCCGGTGCCGGCGGAATCACGTACACATCCATCGCCGGCCGATGTGGCCGCCAGATCAGGGATTCCGCCCGTGCCCGCGCCACCAAGATCGTCGCCACCCTCGGCCCCGCGTCCAGCGCGCCCGACGTGCTCGAGCGCATGATCGCCGCCGGCGTCGACGTCGTGCGCCTCAACTTCTCGCACGGCACGGCGCCGATCACATCGAGCGCGCGCCGCTGGTGCGCGACATCGGCGCAGCAAGCTCGGCCGCGAGGTCGGCGATCATGGCCGACCTGCAGGGACCGAAGATCCGCGTCGGCAAGTTCGACGGCGGCAAGATCGCGCTCGAGCCCGGGCGGCACGTTCATCCTCGACGCCGACTGCGAGCTCGGCGACAGCGACCGCGTCGGCCTCGACTACAAGGAACTCCCGCAGCGACGTCGAGCCCGGCGACGATGCTGCTGCTCGACGACGGCCTGATCGCCTGACGTCGAGGGCGTCGACGGGCCCGCGGATCGTCACCCGCGTCGTGCTCGGCGGGAGCTGTCGAACAACAAGGGCATCAACCGCCAGGGCGGCGGGCTGACCGCGCCGGCGCTGACGCCAAGGACATGGACGACATCAAGACCGCGGCGGCGATCGATGCCGACTATCCTCGCGGTGTCCTTTCCCAAGACCGGGGCCGACATGGACATGGCGCGGCGAACTGCATGCGCGCCGCCGGCGGCCACGCGCTGCTGATCGCCAAGATCGAGCGCGCCGAGGCGATCGCGCGCGCTCGAGGACATCCTGGAGGCCTCCGACGGCATCATGGTCGCGCGCGGCGACCTCGCGGTCGAAGTCGGCAACGCCGCGGTGCCGGCGCTGCAGAAGCGCATGATCCGCATGGCGCGCGAGCGCAACAAGCTGACGATCACCGCGACGCAGATGATGGAGTCGATGATCCACAATCCGGTGCCGACGCGCGCCGAGGTGTCCGACGTCGCCAACGCCGTGCTCGACGGCACCGACGCGGTCATGCTCTCGGCCGAAACCGCCGCCGGCAAGTATCCGGTCGAGACGGTCGAGGCGATGGCGCAGATCTGCGTCGAGGCCGAGAAATCGCGCGGTCGTCGACTCGACCGCGAATTCCTCGACCGGCGTTCACCCGCATCGACCAGTCGATCGCGATGGCCGCGCTGTTCACCGCCTACCACCTGAAGGTGCAAGGCGATCGCGTCGCTGACCGAGTCGGGTTCGACCGCGCTGTGGATGTCGCGCCATCAACTGCGGCGTGCCGATCTACGCGCTGACGCCGGAAGTGGCGACGCAGCGCCGAAGATGGCGCTCTACCGCAACGTCATGCCGCTCTACTGTCGAACAGGGCAAGGATCGCGACGCCGTGCTGCACGCAGGCCGAGGACCTGCTGGTGGCGAAGGGCGCGCGTGCAGCAGCGGCGACCTGATCGTGCTCACCATCGGCGAGCCGATCGGCCAGTCCGGCGGCACCAACACCCTGAAGATCGTCAAGGTCGGCGAGCACCGGCCTGAGGTTCGCGCGGGGCATCGGCCGCCGCGCAGCGTGTCGCCGGCGCGGCGCAGGCGGCCGGGTGCCCCGAGGACGCGGCGCGCGGGATGGCGGCAGTGCCGCGCCCGGTCCCGCGGCAGGCGTAAAATGCGCGTTTTCCGACACCACCCGCGGAGGCGGTCCATGCCACTCGTTTCGA
This sequence comes from uncultured beta proteobacterium, assembly GCA_963779445.1. Lineage (GTDB taxonomy): Bacteria > Pseudomonadota > Gammaproteobacteria > Burkholderiales > Casimicrobiaceae > CAIWHR01. Next base: position 86,074 of record CAVZYI010000009.1, on the reverse strand, counting down.
TGCGCCAACTGCTCGACCACGCGGCCGAAAACGGCTACGGCCTGCCGGCCTTCAACGTCAACAACCTCGAGCAGGTGCAGGCCATCATGGAGGCGGCCGCCGAGACCGACAGCCCGGTGATCATGCAGGCGTCGGCCGGCGCGCGGAAATACGCGGGCGAGACCTTCCTGCGCCACCTGATCGAGGCCGCGGTCGAGAGCTACCCCGACATTCCCGTCGTGATGCACCAGGACCACGGCCAGTCGCCGGACGTCTGCCAGTGCGCGATGCGCTCGGCTTCTCCAGCGTGATGATGGACGGCTCGCTGAAGGAAGACGGCAAGACGATCGCGAGCTACGACTACAACGTCGACGTCACGCGCAAGGTCGTCGACATGGCGCACGCGATCGGCGTCACCGTCGAAGGCGAACTGGGCTGCCTCGGCTCGCTGGAAACGATGAAGGGCGACAAGGAAGACGGCCACGGCGCCGAAGGCACGATGACCCGCGAGATGCTGCTCACCGATCCGGACCAGGCGGCCGACTTCGTCAAGAAGACGCAGCTGGACGCGCTGGCGATCGCCATCGGCACCTCGCACGGCGCCTACAAGTTCACGCGCAAGCCGACCGGCGACATCCTCGCCATCGACCGCATCAAGGAAATCCACGCGCGCATCCCCAACACGCACCTGGTGATGCACGGCTCCTCGTCGGTGCCGCAGGACCTGCTGCAGATCATCCGCGACAACGGCGGCGACATGAAGGAAACCTACGGCGTGCCGGTCGAGGAAATCCAGGAAGGCATCAAGCACGGCGTGCGCAAGATCAACATCGACACCGACATCCGGCTGGCGATGACCGCCGCGATCCGCAAGCGCTTTCTCAACGCCAACAAGGGTGCCTTCGATCCGCGCGACTACCTGAAGCCGGCGCGCGAGGCCGCGAAGCAGATCTGCAAGCAGCGCTACGAGCAGTTCGGCTGCGCGGGCATGGGCTCGAAGATCAAGCCGCTGCCGCTCAAGGCCGTTGCGACCAGGTACAAGTCGGGCGAGCTGGCGCAGATCGTCAGGTAAGGCGACGGGGCCTCCGCCGCCGCGCGGATCGAGGATCACGATGCTGCCCAACCATCCCGAATTCAGGCGCCTGCACGGCCTCTTCCGGCTCGGCCTGACGCTGGTCGAATACGCCGGCCTGCTGGCCATCGGCTTCGCGACGACCTTCGCCATGGTGGAGGAGGTCGCGACGATGGTCCGCGCCGCGCGCGTCACGCTGGCCGACCTCCTGCTGATGTTCCTGTACCTCGAGGTGCTGGCGATGATCGGCCAGTATTTCAACTCGGGACAGCTGCCGGTGCGCTTTCCGCTCTACATCGCAATGGTGGCGATGGCGCGCTACATCATCCTCGACATCAAGGATCTCACCGAGGTGCGTATGCTCGCCGTGTCGGGGGCGATCCTGCTGCTCACGCTCGCGGTCCTCGCGATCCGCTACGGCCATACCCGGTTCCCGTATCGCGACGGCGAGGAGGATGCGAGCCGCGGCGGCGACGTCACTCCGGGAGGCCGCTGACCCGGACCGGCGAAGCGGCACGCATCGTCATGGCGATCGCCGACCCCGTGGGTTGCGAGGCCGACGTCAGCGCGCCGGGATGCAGGCAAGCGGCACTTCCACCGCCTGCAGCACGTCGCCGCTTCGCATGTCCTGCACGAACGCGACGACGGTAGTTGCAGTTCCTGTTTCGGTTGGCAGCGGAAAAACGAACTCGCCTGCGATGTCGCCGGCGGCATCGACGCGGCTGCCGCCGGTCAGGGCACGAACCACGTGGTCATGGGCGAGCTGCGCCCCCGCGTTCTCGCCCGCCTCGACCTCGGAAACCAGGCCGCTGTCCGCGAGCGCAATGAAGAGTGTCGCGCGCTGGCGATCGTCGAGTCCCGGAACCCGCGCGGCCGCCTTCACCGTCACCGACCGGTCGCGCTGCGCCACGGCGAGCGTGACGTGCGCGCGCGGCGGGCGATCGCCCGCCGCCGCGATCGATGCCTTGACCGTCTCCGGCACGCGCCAGTCCCGTACATCCCGGCCCTGCACCAGTACCTGCGGCGTGTAGACGAGATCGGAGCGGCCGGCCCGCGCCGCGGCGTATTGGCGCGCCGTCCACGCCGGTGTCGCGAAGCGGTCCTTCCAGCCCAGACGATCCCAATAGTCGACGTGGAACGCGAGGGCGATCGCGTCGGCGCGTGGCATGCCGGGAGGAAAATTGGCCGAAAGCCAGCGATCAGCCGGCGGGCAGCTGTCGCAGCCTTCGGAGGTATAGAGTTCGACCAGCGCCAGCGTCCGGCTCCCCGACTTCGCGCTGCAGCTCGCGCCGGCTCCGGGCAATGCCAAGCCGGCCGACGGGAACAGCAATACGGTCGCGATGGCGACGGTGAAACGGGCAAAACCGCGATTGGCGCGCACGATACCTCCCTGACGTTGTCCCGGTATCAGTCGACGGTCGTTGCGTCGGCCTTACGTGGCGCTCGCGTGCTAGCATCGCTGCGCGTGCCGGCGGCGCCGGTCCCGCGGCGACGCACCCGCGGCGAGGCTCCAACAAACCGCGAACAAACACCCTTCTGGAGGAAGTTCGATGCGCATCGTATGGACCATCATCGTCGGCCTGCTCGTCGGAATGCTCGCGCGGTTCTTCTATCCCGGACCGGTGCCCATGGCGTTGTGGCTGACGGCGCTGCTCGGCATCGGCGGTTCGATGGCGGGCGGGCTCATCGGAAGCGTGATCTGGAAGGCGCCGGACGGCCGGTTCCATCCGGCGGGCTGGGTGATGTCGGTCCTTGGCGCCATCCTGCTCCTCTGGCTCTACAACACCTTCGGGCACTAGCCGGGCCGGCATCCGCTTCGGCTGGCAGCTAGCCCGGGCCCGGATTCTGTCCGCGGACTCGGCGCGGCGCCCGGGTTTCCTCGCCGGGTCGGCAGACCCGGACCCAGGGGGCAATCGCGAAACCCTCCAAAGTGTTCGCTATGCGCACAAATATTCGACCAGCGCCCTTGTCAGCGCCAGGTCAATTCGATATCGTCTTGTGCGCATATCGCCCAATTGTTCGATAACCGGACAAAGGCGGACGGGCGTCGCCACAACCCGGTACGCCGGGTGATCGCAAGCCGGCGCGGTTCCAGGCAGCCGGCGAGATCGACCCCGGGCTCCGCGCGCGAAATTTCAACCGAAGGAGGAAACCATGAAGCATTTCGCTGGATCGCTCACGCTGGCAGCCGCGCTCTGCATTCCCGTGCTCGCGGCCGCGCAGCAGGGTCCCGTTCCGATCGTCGGCCTCGTCGAACTGTCGGGCACCGGCGCTACCGCCGGCACCAACTTCGACAACGGCGTGAAGCTCGCCGTCAAGGAAATCAACGCCGGCGGCGGCATTCTCGGCCGCAAGATCGAGTACACGTCCATGGACACGCAGACCAATCCCGGCGTGGCCAAGGCGCTTGCGCAGAAGGCGATCGACCAGGGCGCGTACGTCGTGATGGGGCCGGTCTTCTCGGGCTCGATCATCGTCAGCATGGCCGAAACCAAGCGCGCCGAGATCCCGAATTTCACCGGCGGCGAGGCGGCGAACATCACGCAGCAGGGCAACCCCTACATCTTTCGCACGTCGTTCACGCAGTCCACGGCGATGCCCAAGCTCGCCAAGTACATCAAGGACGGCGTCAAGGCGAAGACCGTCGCGATGATCTGGGTCAACAACGACTTCGGCAAGGGCGGCCGCGACACGATGCAGAAGGCGCTCGACGCGCAGGGCATCAAGGTCGTCGCCGACGTGCCGACGGATCCCGGCCAGGTCGACTTTTCCGGCGCCGTGCTGAAGGTGAAGCAGTCCAATCGCCGACGCGGTCTTCGTCTACACCAACGAGGAGGAATCCGCCCGCGCGCTGCGCGAACTGCGCAAGCAGGGCTTCGACAAGCCGATCATCGGCGAAACGACGCTCACCGGCCAGAAGGTCATCGAGCTCGCCGGCGACGCCGCCAACGGCGCGCTCGCGCATGTCGGACTGACCGTCGACGCGCCGCAACCGGCGATCAAGGCGTTCGACGACAAGTTCCAGAAGGAATTCAAGTACAAGAGCGACCACAACGGCATGAAGGGCTACAGCGCCATGTACGTGGTCAAGGCGATCTCCGAAAAGAACAGGAATTTCGACCCGAAGGCCTTCGCCGCCGCGCTGCATGGTGCGAAGATATTGGTCAAGGATTACCCGGGCGTGCTGCTCGACGTGTCGTTCGACCAGAACGGCGATCTCGACCGCGAAAGCTTCCTGGTCAAGGTCGTCAACGGCAAGCAAACCGTCACCGAAACGCTGCCGCCGGCCTCGGCCAAATAGCGCGCTGCCGCTTCCGGGTCGTACCGCGGACTACCGCGGACGGCCCCGGGAGCGGATCCCACGAGGAGGAGCACCATGGGCGACCTGGTCCAGCTGGTTGTCTCGGGCACCGCGACGGGCGCGATCTACGCGCTCGCGGCGCTGGGATTCACGCTGCTATGGCAGGCGGCCGGCACCATCAACTTCGCCCAGGGCGAGTTCGTGATGGTGCCGGCGTTCGTGATGCTGTTCTTCATGACCGTCGCCGGCATGCCGCTATGGCTCGCTTTCCTGCTGACCTGCGCGGTCGCGATGCTGATCCTGGGCTTCGGCTTCAAGCGCGTCATCGTCGATCCGCTGATCCGGCACGGCGTCATCCCCCTCGTCATCGCGACGCTGGGTCTGTCGATCGGATTGAAGCAGCTGGTGAAGGCCGGCTACAGCGCCGAGGCCCATCCGTTTCCGAGTCCGTTCCCCGCCGGGCAGTTCGCGCTGGGCGACCTGCACGTCTCGTACGCCGACGTCGGCACGCTGCTCCTCGCGGGGCTGATCGTCGTTTGGCTGCAGCTGTTCCTGAACCGGACGGTGACGGGCCGCGCGATGCAGGCGGTGGCGCAGAACACCGACGCGGCGAAGGTGCTCGGCATCAACGTCAAGCGCATGGTGCTCTACACCTTCCTGATCAACGCCTGCCTTGCGGTCGTGGCCGCGCTGCTGGTGACGCCGACGTACCTGGCCAAGTTCGACATGGGCGATTCCATCGGGCAGAAGGCGTTCTTCGCGGCGATCATCGGCGGCTTCAACCAGACGCGAGGCGCGCTGCTGGGGGGCGTGCTGATCGGCGTGCTCGAGAACGTCGTCGGCTTCTACGTTTCGCCCGCCTACAAGGAAGGGGTGGCCCTGATGCTGTTCCTGGTGGTGATCCTCTTCCGGCCCGAGGGACTGCTCGGCAAGCAGGAGGAGCGCAAGGTATGAAGCCCCGCACCCGCCTCGTCGCGCTCGCCGCCGTGCTGTTGGTCTTCGCGGTGCTTCCGAATTTCCTCAAGAGCTACGGCGTCTACCTGATGACGCTGTTCTGCGTCTACCTGATGGCGACCTTCGGCCTCAACCTCACCGTCGGCTACGCGGGCCAGATGTCGCTCGGCCAGGCCGCCTTCTTCGGCATCGGCGCCTACCACGCCGCGATCCTGCTCGGGCTCGGCTGGCCGTTCTTCGTCGTGCTGCCGGTCGCCGCCGTCGCCTGCTTCGTGGTCGGGCTCGCGCTCGGCTTTCCGGCGCTGCGCGTCCAGCACCACTACCTCGCCTTCGCGACGCTGGGCTTCAACGTGCTGGTCTACCTCGTGATGCGCAACGAAGAGAAGCTCACCGGCGGCACCTTCGGCATCGCGAACATCCCGCGACCGTCGCTGCTCGGCTTCTCGCTCGACAAGCCGCTGCTCGTTCTTCTACTTCACGTTCGCGGCGACGGTGCTGCTGGCGCTGGCCTTGTGGTGGCTGCTGCGCTCGCCGTGGGGCCGGGCGTTCGCCGCGCTGCGCGACAATCCGATCCGCGCCGAGAGCCTCGGCATCAACATCACCGCGTACACGCTGCTCGCCTTCGCCATCGGAGCCGCCTGTGCCGGCATCGGCGGCGTCTACTTCGCCACGCTGGTGAATTTCATCGAGCCGGCGCCGTTCCACGTGACCACCTCGCTGATGATGCTGCTCGCGGTGATCGTCGGCGGCTCGGGCCGGTTCTTCGGCCCGGTGCTGGGAACGGTCGTCGTCGTGCTGCTGCCGGAGTGGCTGCGCTTCATGCAGAACTGGTACCTCGCCGTCTTCGGCTTCGCCGTCGTCGCGCTGATGATCTGGCTGCCGGGCGGACTGCTGTCGATCCCGGAGCGCTTCGGGCCGAAGGGGACGCCGAAATGACCGCGGGTCCGCCTTTCTCGAAGTCAAGGACGTGCCGCAAGTCGTACGGCGCGATCAAGGCCGTCGACGGCGTGAGCCTGTCCGTCGGCCCCGGCGAGATCGTCGGCGTCATCGGCCCCAACGGCTCGGGCAAGACGACGCTGTTCAACAGCATCCTCGGCCAGATCAAGCCGACCTCCGGCGGCGTCGAATTCTGCGGCGAGGACATCACCGGCATGTCGCCGCTGGAACTTTCGCGCCGCGGCATCGGCCGCACGTTCCAGACGCTGCAGGTGTTCGTCAAGCTCTCGGTCCGCGACAACCTGATCGTCGCCGCGCAGGAATTCAAGGGCACGCTTGCGGGGCGGCTGTTCGCCAAGCCCGATGCCGGCCTCGGCCACCACGCGGACGAGATGATCGAGATGTTCCGCCTGCAGCACGTCGCGCACCTCCCCGCGGGCAGCCTTTCGTACGGCCAGCAGAAGCTGATCGACATCGCGATGGCGTTCATGGCGGCGCCGCGCCTGGTGTTGCTCGACGAGCCCTGCGCCGGCGTCAATCCCGAGCCTCGTCGACCAGCTGCGCGACCTGCTGACGGAGCTCAACAAGACGCAGGGCGGCAGCTTCGTCGTCATCGAGCACAACATGGACTTCGTGATGAAGCTCTGCCCGCACGTGATCTGCATGGTCGAGGGCAAGGTCCTGGCCGAAGGCGCGCCGGCCGAGGTCCAGGCGAACCGGCAGGTGCTCGAAGCCTATCTCGGCAACTGATCCGGAAGACCCGCCATGACCGACAAGATCATCGAGTTCGACAAGGTCGTCGCCGGCTATTCGCCGAGCCTGACCATCCTCAACGAAACCACGCTCGACGCGCGCAAGGGCGAGATCACGCTGCTGATCGGCCCCAACGGCGCCGGCAAGTCCACGGTGCTGAAAACGCTGTTCGGCATGCTGGTGCCGCGGCGCTGGCGAAGTCCGCTTCGAGGGCAAGTGCATCAACGGCAAGTCGCAGCGCGAACTGCTCGCCGACGGCATCGCCTTCGTGCCGCAGGGGCGCAACCTGTTCGGCTCGCTGTCGGTGCGGCACAACCTCGAACTGGGCGGCATCACGCTGCCGCGGGGCGAGCTCTCGGGCAGGATCGAGGAAGTGCTGGGGCGCTTCCCGCGGATCCGGGAGCGCATCGACAACCAGGCGTCGACGATGTCCGGCGGCGAGCAGAAGCAGCTCGAGATCGGCCGCGCGCTGCTCCTGCATCCGCGCGTGCTCCTGATCGACGAGCCGTCGATCGGACTCTCGCCGAAGCTCGTCCAGGAAGTGATGGCGCTGCTGCGCAAGCTCGCCGACGACGGCACCACGGTGCTGATGGTCGAGCAGAACGTGCGTACCGCGCTCAAGTTCGCCAACCGCGCGCTGGTGCTCGAGATGGGACGCCTGGCCCTCGACCGCCCGGCATCCGAACTGCTCGACGACCCGGACCTGAACCGGCTGTTCCTCGGCGGTCACGCGCCGGAGAAGAAGTCCGCAGGCGGCTGAGGCCGGTGACGGGCGGCTTGCCGCGACTCCACGCGGCCCGGGCGATCGTGTACGCTCGCGCCAGGACCCGTAGATTCCGAACGCGCATATGATCGACAAGATCGTTTCCTCGACTGCCGCGGCGGTCGCCGACATTCCCGACGGCGCGACGGTCATGATCGGCGGCTTCGGCACCGCCGGCATGCCCTCCGAGCTGATCGACGCTCTGATCGCACAGGGGGCGCGCGACCTCACCATCGTCAACAACAACGCCGGCAACGGCGACGTCGGGCTCGCCGCGCTGCTGAAGGCGCGGCGGGTGAGGAAGATCATCTGCTCGTTTCCGCGGCAGGTCGATTCACACCACTTCGACGCCCTCTACCGCGCCGGGCAGATCGAGCTCGAACTGGTGCCGCAGGGCAACCTCGCCGAGCGCATCCGCGCGGCGGGTGCGGGCATCGGCGCGTTCTTCACTCCGACCGGCTACGGCACCCTGCTCGCCGAGGGCAAGGAAACACGCGTCATCGACGGGCGCAACTACGTCCTGGAGCACCCGATCCGCGCCGATTTCGCGCTGATCAAGGCGGAAAGGGGCGACCGCTGGGGCAACCTCGTCTACCGCAAGACGGCGCGCAACTTCGGCCCGATCATGGCCACGGCCGCGCGCTGCACCATCGCCCAGGTCCGCGAGGTCGTCGCCCTCGGCGGGCTCGATCCCGAGGCCGTGGTCACGCCCGGCATATTCGTCCGGAGAATCGTCGCGGTGGACGCGCCCGGTGCGGCGGCGCAGCCGCAGGCGGCCGCCTGAGGGCACGACGATGAAGCGCTACAACCGAGACCAGATGGCCGCCCGCGTCGCCCGCGACATTCCCGACGGCGCCTACGTGAACCTCGGCATCGGGCTGCCGACGTTCGTCGCCAACCACCTGCCGAAGGACCGCGAGATCCTCCTGCAAAGCGAGAACGGACTGCTGGGCATGGGTCCGGCCCCGGCGGCGGGCGCCGAGGACCCGGACCTCATCAATGCCGGCAAGCAGCCGGTGACGCTGCTGACCGGCGGCTGCTATTTCCATCATGGCGATTCCTTTGCCATGATGCGCGGCGGCCATCTCGATTTCTGCGTCCTCGGCGCCTTCCAGGTGTCGGCGGCCGGCGACCTCGCGAACTGGCACACCGGCGCCCCGGACGCGATCCCCGCGGTCGGCGGCGCGATGGACCTTGCCATCGGAGCCAAGCATGTGTTCGTCATGATGGATCACCTGACGAAATCCGGCGAAAGCAAGATCGTCCCCCGCTGCACGTACCCGGTGACCGGGCTCGCCTGCGTCAATCGGATCTACACGGATCTCGCCGTCATCGACGTCGCCCCCGCCGGGCTGCAGGTCATCGAGATCGTCGACGGCATGCCCTTCGATGAACTGCAGCGGCTGACCAGCGTGCCGCTGCAGCGCATGGCGGCGGCGCGGACCTAGTTCGGAGAACCCATGCAGCAAGCCTACATTTGCGACGCCCTGCGCACACCCATCGGCCGGTATGCGGGCGCGCTCGCCGCCGTGCGCACCGACGACCTCGCAGCCGTGCCGCTGCGCGCGCTGATGGAACGCCATCCGGCCGTCGACTGGGGCGCGGTGGACGACGTCGTCTACGGCTGCGCAAACCAGGCCGGCGAGGACAACCGCAACGTCGGCCGGATGGCGCTGCTGCTCGCCGGCCTGCCCGTCGAGGTCCCGGGAACGACGGTGAACAGGCTCTGCGGATCGAGCCTCGACGCGATCGCCATTGCGGCGCGGGCGATCAGGAGCGGCGAGACGTCGCTCATGTTCGCCGGCGGCGTCGAGAGCATGTCGCGCGCGCCGTTCGTCATCGCCAAGGCCGACAGCGCGTTCTCGCGCGCCGCGAAGATCGAGGACACGACGATCGGCTGGCGTTTCGTCAATCCGCTGATGAAGGCGCGGTACGGGATTGATTCGATGCCCGAGACCGCCGAGAACGTGGCCGCCGAGTTCGGCGTCAGCCGGGCGGATCAGGATGCGTTCGCGTTGCGCAGCCAGCAGCGCGCCATCGCCGCGATCGCCGCCGGGCGGCTCGCCGAGGAAATCGCCGCGGTGACCCTCCCGGCCCGGAAAGGCGAAGCGACCGTGGTGAGCCGCGATGAACACCCGCGCGAAACGACGCTGGATGCACTGGCCAGGCTGAAGGGAATTGTTCGTCCGGACGGAACGGTCACCGCCGGCAACGCATCCGGCGTCAACGACGGCGCCTGCGCGACGCTCATCGCTTCCGAGGACGCGGCCCGCCGCCACGGATTGACGCCGATGGCGCGCGTCGTCGCATCCGCGGTGGCCGGGGTCGCGCCGCGCATCATGGGATTCGGACCCGCGCCGGCGATGCGAAAAGTGCTCGCGCTGGCGAAACTGTCGCTCGCCGAAATCGATGTCATCGAATTGAACGAGGCCTTCGCCGCGCAGGCCCTGGCGGTCACCCGCGATCACGGCCTCGCCGACGACGACTCCCGCGTCAATCCGAACGGCGGCGCCATCGCGCTCGGCCACCCGCTGGGCGCCAGCGGCGCGCGCCTCGTCACCACGGCCATGTATCAACTGCAGCGCACCGGCGGGCGCCGCGCGCTGTGCACGATGTGCATAGGCGTCGGCCAGGGCATCGCCCTGATCATCGAGCGCGTCTGAGACCCGCGAACTTCCTTGGAGACAGCGACATGACGTCACCCACCCGGGACGGGCGACCCGTGCCCGTCGCAGGCTATCGCAAGCCCGAGCGCGGCACGCAGCCCGACTACCTCTACCCACCGTACGCATCGACGCTGAAGCGCTCGCCGACGCAGCCTCTGGTGATGCTGCCGCCGTCGCTTTCCGAAGTGACGGGGCCGCTGTTCGGCGCCGACCTCATCCGGGTCAATGACTTCGACCTGACCCGGCAGGGCGAAGGCGATCCCATCGGCGAGCGCATCGTGGTGAGCGGTCGGGTCCTCGACGCGAACGCGCGCCCGGTGCCGAACACGCTGGTCGAAATCTGGCAGGCGAACAGCGCCGGCCGCTACCCGCACCACCGGGACCGGCACAACGCGCCGCTCGATCCCAACTTCCACGGCTGCGGGCGCACCATCACCGACAGCGAAGGCCGCTACCGGTTCATCTCCATCCGGCCGGGCGAATATCCGTGGCGCAATCACTACAATGCGTGGCGCCCCGCGCACATCCATTTTTCGCTGTTCGGCCCGGCATTCGCCACGCGGCTCGTCACCCAGATGTATTTTCCCGGCGATCCGCTGCTCGAGTACGACCCGATGTATACGAGCATTTCCGACGAGCGCGCGCGGCGGCGGCTCGTCTCCGCGTTCGACTGGGAGACGACGATTCCCGAGACCGCGCTCGGCTACCGGTTCGATGTCGTTCTCCGCGGCCGCGACGAGACGCCGATGGAAAACGACCTCACCCTGCCTGCCTGAGGACACGCCATGAGCCTGTGCACGACGTCGTCGCAAACCATCGGCCCGTACCTCCACATCGGGCTCACCTGGCTCGTCATCGACAATCTGGCGGCGCCGGGCGTCCCGGGCGAGAGGGTCACCGTCTCCGGACGCGTGATCGACGGTGACGGCAAGCCGGTCGCCGACGCGGTCGTCGAAATCTGGCAGGCCAATGCGCACGGGCGCTACGCGCATCCCGAGGACACGCAGGACAAACCCCTGGCCACCGATTTCAGGGGATTCGGCCGCGTCCCCACCGACGACGACGGACGATTCCGCTTCGCCACCATCAAGCCCGGGCGGGTCCCGGCGGGAGCCGGCGGCCTGCAGGCGCCGCACCTCAACGTGACGATCTTCATGCGCGGGCTGCTGAAACACCTCGTCACCCGGATGTATTTCGCCGGGGACCCGGCGAACGCCGAAGACGAGGCGCTGCTGCGCGTCGCTGCGGACCGGCGCGAAACGCTGACCGCAAAGCCGGTCGCCGGACAGCCCGGCAGCCTGACGTGGGACATCGTGCTCCAGGGCGCCCGCGAAACGGTGTTCTTCGAGATCTGAGCGGCGACTCTCCACCGGTCGCGACCGCTGACGGCGGACGGCTGCACCAAGGAATGCGATGACCCCGGCATTTGTCGAAATCGACGGCGCGCGGATTCACTACCGCTTCGACGGCCCGGCCGGAGCTCCCGTGGTCATGCTCGCCAATTCTCTGGGCGCCGACCTCTCGATGTGGGACCGGCAGATCGAGGCGCTGGCGCGTTCGTTCCGGGTCCTTCGTTACGACGCGCGCGGCCACGGGGCTTCGTCCGTGACGCCCGGCCCCTACGACATCGACCGCCTCGGGCGCGACGCCGTCGGCCTGCTCGATGCGCTGGCGGTCGAACGATCGCATTTCTGCGGTCTGTCGCTGGGCGGCATCGTGGGGATGTGGCTCGGGTCACATGCCCCCGGCCGCCTGCGCACGCTGGCGTTGTGCAATACGGCCGCATGCATCGGTCCGCCCGAACTCTGGAACACCCGCATCGACAGGGTCCGCGCGGGCGGCATGGCGGCAATCGCGCAGGGCGTGATCGAGCGCTGGTTCACGCCGGCGTTTCGCGCGCGCGAACCGGATACGGCCGCGGCCATGCGCGGCATGCTGGAGCGCGCCCCGGTCGCGGGCTACGTCGCCTGCTGCGAAGCCGTCCGCGACACGGACCAGCGCGAGGCCGTCGCTCGCATCCAATTGCCCGTGCTCGTGATTGCCGGCGCGCACGATGCCGCCACGCCGGCCGCCGACGGGCGATTTCTCGCCGACCGGATTCCCGCGGCGCGCTACGTGGAACTCGACGCCGCGCATCTCTCGAACGTCGAGGCGACGCCCGCCTTCAACGCCGCCCTGCTGGCATTTCTGGAAGCCTGAGGAGACCTCACCATGGAAGAACGCGATCGCTACCAGGACGGCATGAAGGTGCGCCGCGCGGTGCTGGGTGACGCCCACGTCGACCGGTCGCTCGCCGGAAGGACCGAATTCAACGAGGAATTCCAGGACTTGATAACGCGCTATGCCTGGGGCGAGATCTGGACGCGCCCGGGATTGCCGCGGCACACGCGCAGCCTGGTCGCGCTGGCGCTGATGATCGCCCTGAACCGTGGCGACGAGTTCCGGATGCACGTGCGCGCCGCCGCCAACAACGGCGTTTCGCGCGACGAAATCAAGGAAGTGCTGCTGCAGTGCGCGATCTACTGCGGCCTGCCGGCCGCCAATGCGGCGTTCCACATGGCGCAGGAGGTCTTCGCCGAGACCGACCGCGCCGCCGCGCGCTGACCGGAGGCGCCGGGCATGCGCGAACGCACCCAGGTCGGAATCGTCGGCGCCGGGCCGGCCGGACTGCTGCTGTCGCATCTGCTGCATCTGGAGGGCATCGAATCGATGATCCTGGAAGCCCGCAGCCGCGATTACGTCGAGCACCGTGTGCGGGCCGGCGTGCTCGAGCAGGCGACGGTCGACCTGCTGCGACAGGCCGGTGTCGGCACGCGCTGGATCGCGAGGGACTGGTGCATCACGGCATCGAGCTGCGCTTCGGCGGCTGCGGCATCGCATCGATTTCCCGTCGCTGACCGGCGGTCGCGCCATCACCGTCTACGGCCAGCAGGAAATCGTCAAGGACCTGATCGCCGCGCGGCTCGACGCCGGCGGCCGCATCGTCTTCGAGGTCTCCGATGTCGGGGTCCACGATCTCGAATCGACCGCGCCGACGCGATCACCTACCGACAGGGACGGCGGCGACCACGAGCTCGCTGCGACGTCATCGCCGGCTGCGACGGATTCCACGGCGTCTGCCGCCCGGCGATTCCATCGCATCAGCCGACGATCTTCGAACGTGACCTACCCGTTCGCCTGGCTCGGGATCCTCGCCAGGGCGCCGCCCATCGCACGACGAGCTGATCTACGCGCTATCACGAGCGCGGCTTCGCGCTCTTCAGCATGCGCTCGCCGGAGATCACCCGGCTCTACCTTCAGGTCGCGACCCGACGAGGACATCGCGAACTGGTCCGACGACCGGATCTGGGAGGAGCTCCACGTCGCGGCTGGAAACCGACGACGGGCTGGAGACTCAACGAAGGGCCGGTGACTCGAGAAGGGGATCACGCCGATGCGCAGCTTCGTCTGCGAACCGATGCAGCACGGCCGACTGTTCCTAGCCGGCGATGCCGCGCACATCGTGCCGCCGACCGGCGCCAAGGGAATGAATCTCGCGGTGGCCGACGTCCACGTGCTCGCTCGCGCGCTGGCCGCCATCTATCCGCGGCGCGAACCGACCTGCTGGATTCGTATTCGGCAGACCTGCCTGCGGCGGTCTGGCGGGCCGAGCACTTCTCCTGGTGGATGACGTCGATGCTGCATCGCTTTCCCGGCGACGACGGGTTCCAGCAGCGGCTGCAGCGCGCGCAGCTGCGACTACACCGTCGGCTCGCGCGCTGCCGCGACGTCGCTCGCCGAGAACTACGTCGGCCTGCCGCTGGACTGAAACGTCGACTCCCGGCCTCGGGCACGCGGCGCATTCCATCCCCTGCGCCCCGAAGCGCCTCCTCTCCGACCCGCCACGGTGGAATGCGCGGCCGCGCTGTGCGACCATGACGGTCGCGATGAGCCCCGTCGGCGCGCGCCGTCCACGGCCCGCGGTCCCGGCACCGGCACCGCGAACTCGCGGCGACGCCGGATCGCCGCAAGCCGAAGCCCCTCCTTCCGACAATTCGACCGGACCCGTGATTCCACTCGCCGAACTCGAAGCCGCCGCCAGCAACGTCTACGCCGCGATGGCGCCGACGCCGCAGTACGCACTGGCCGCTGTTGTCGCGCCGCGCGGGCCGCGACGTCTGGGTGAAGCACGAGAACCACACGCCGACCGGCGCATTCAAGGTCCGCGGCGGACTCAATCTGCTCGCACAGCTGACGGCGCGCGAGCCGGGATTGACCGGCATCATCAGCGCGACGCGCGGCAACCATGGACAGAGCCTCGCCTTCGCCGCGCGCCGCCACGGCATTCCCTGCACCATCGTCGTACCGAATGGCAATTCGCCGGAAAAGAACGCGTCGATGCGCGCGTTCGGGGCCGAGCTGATCGAGCACGGCCGCGATTTCGACGAGGCGCGCGAGCGCGCGGCGGCGATCGCCGCGAAGGTGGCTGCGCTTCATCGGCCCTTTCGATCGCGAGCTCGTCGCCGGCGTCGGCACCTACGCGCTGGAGCTGTTCCGCGCCGTCGCCGGCCTCGAGACCGTCTACGTGCCGATCGGATGCGGTTCGGGAATCTGCGGGCTGATCAGCGCGCGTGACGCACTCGGCCTCGCGACGAAGATCGTCGGCGTCGTCTCGACGAACGCCAATGCCTACGCGCTCTCCTTCGCGGCGGGACGCGTGATCACCACGCCGAGTGCCGACACGCTCGCCGACGGCATGGCGGTGCGCGTGCCGGTGCCGGCCGCGCTGGACGTCATCCACCGGGGCGCTGCGCGCATCGTCGAAGTCACCGATGCCGAAGTCGAGGACGCGATGCGGGCGTACTTCAGCGACACGCACCAGGTCGTCGAGGGCGCGGGCGCCGCGCCGCTCGCCGCGCTGCTGAAGGAGTCGGGACGCGAAGCCGGCAGCGCCGCGATCATCGCGACGGGCGGCAACATCGACCGCGACGTCTACGCGCGCGTGCTGGCCGCGGCGCGGACGTGAAGGACCCGCAACCGCGGATCCGCGAATGCGTTGCCCGGGACGGGGATGCCGGATGAAGCGCCCTGACCGGCGTTGCCGATACCGCGGCGGATCGGGGAGCCGCAGGCGCCAAGAATTGCCCGCCCGAATTGCGGCGGCGAAGGCGTACGCCGTCGCCTAGAATCGCTGCCATGCCGCGCCTGCCGACCGCAACGACGATGTATCGCGCGCTGCTCCGTCACGACTCCGCGTTTGAAGGCGTGTTCTGGGCCGGCGTGCGCACGACCGGCGTCTTCTGCCGCGTCGGTTGTCGCGCGCGCCCGCCGAAGCGCGAAAACGTGGAATTCTTCGGAGCGCCGGCGGACGCGCTGCACGCCGGTTACAGGCCATGCCTCAAGTGCCGTCCGCTCGACCACGGACGCAAGCCGCCGCCGCTGGTCGAAAGGCTTCTCTTAGCCGTGGAGCGCGAGCCTCGACGGCGCTTTCGCGACGCCGAGCTCACGGGCATCGGCATCGATCCGTCGACGGCAAGGCGCGCGTTCAAGCGCTACTGCGGCATGACCTTCCAGGCGTATCACCGCGCGCGCCGGATGGGACTGGCGCTCACCGACATCCGCAGGGGCCGCAGCGTCATCGACGCGCAACTGGACCAGGGATTCGAATCCGGCAGCGGCTTCCGCGCGGCCTTCGGGCGCATCCTCGGCGGCGCGCCGTCGCGCGCAGACAACATCATGGTGCTGCAGGCAAAGTGGCTGGAGACCCCGCTCGGCGCGATGCTGGCCCTGGCCGACGACCGCGGCCTGCATCTGCTCGAGTTCGTCGATCGCCGCGGCCTCGAACGCACGCTCGGGATACTGCAGCGCAAACTGGAGGCGCGGGTGCTTCCCGGCGAGCATCCGCATCTCACCCGGATCGCCGGCGAGCTGGCCGACTATTTCGCCGGCAGGCGGCTCGACTTCGCGACCCCCGTCGTGCTGACGGGCTCGCCGTTCCAGACGGCCGTCTGGCGGACTCTGCGGACGATTCCCGGCGGGACGACGTGGTCGTACGCCGGACTCGCGGGCAGGATCGGGCGCGCGGCGTCGGTGCGCGCCGTCGGCCGCGCGAATGGAGACAACCGGCTGTCTATCATCGTGCCGTGCCACCGCGTCATCGGCTCGGACGGAAGCCTGACGGGCTACGGGGGCGGACTGTGGCGCAAGCAGAAGCTGCTTCTGCACGAGCGCGAGGTCGCGGCTGCCTGACCCGGAGCCGGCACGCCGGCCGATCGCGATCCGGTCAGACGAGATCGGCCGCGGCGCCGAGAATCTGTTCGCGCAACTCGCGGTAACGCGGCAGCTGCGGCGGGTAGACGCAGATGTACTTGACCTGCGCAGCCTGCAGGCAGCGCTGCTTGATGATCTCGAGCTTCTGGTCGCGCGGGTTGACCACGGTGTCGGGTTCCTTGGAATCGACGATCGCGAGAATCGTCATGTCGCGGTCGCAGACGACGAAGCCGACGTGCTGATTGGCGATCTTGCGGAACGCGCGCAGCCGCTCCATGCCCTGGGGGCCGATCTTCACCTGGAGGACGTCGGCGAGGCGGATGCGGGCAAAGATGTCGTGGCGCGGGAACGCCGCCTTGAGCAGGAGATAGACGACGCCCTCGGCCTTGCTGAGAAATCGCGGCCGGAGCAGGTACAGCCCGGGCAATTCGGCCGACGACAGCAGCCGTGTCGTTTCGCCTTCGGTCCATTGGGCGACCGTATTCGGCGAATCGCCGACTTTCGTGGTCCCGCCCATCCCCGGGCGATTGCGCCGCATCAGGCCGACGACGACCGCGACGACCAGCGCCAGAATGGCTAGACCAAAGAGAATTCCGGAGTTCATGGGCCTTGGCGTCGTTTTCCTCGCGGATCGGGCTGCGCTGCAAATCGCGCGGCGGACGACCCGGGAAGTCACCGGCTGCTTTGCGGCATTTCGGCAGGTTGCGGCGTCAGTCTAAAGCATTTTCTCAACTGTCTGCTACGTCTGCCCGCAAACCCCGACGGGACTTCCCGGCACCGTGGCCGCCTGCCGGCGGACAGTGGCCCGCCGCAGAACTCGCCGATCGGAACGACCCGGCCTGAGAGCGGGCGGTGTCGCGGCGATTCGGTCAGGCGCCGGGCGTCCGGCGTTCGACCTCGATGGCGTTACCGCCGGGGCCTTCGCCGCCACGAAAAAGGCAACGGCCCGGGTTGACCGGGCCGTTGCCTTGATTCCTGCGGAGCGTTCCCGAGCCTGCACCTGCGCGCCGTCGGGGAGACGCGACCGTTGCCCCGATCGGCGCGAAGTCCGGGCCGACCGGGGAACGCCTGCGTCACATGTCCATGTCGCCCATGCCGCCCATTCCGCCCATGCCGCCCATGCCACCGCCACCACCCATCGGCTTTTCGTCCTTCGGGTGCTCGGCGACCATGGCGTCGGTCGTCAGGATGAGGCCGGCCACGGAGGCCGCGTTCTGCAGCGCGAACCGGGTGACCTTGGTCGGGTCCAGGACGCCCATCTCGACCAGGTCGCCGTATTCGCCGGTCGCGGCATTGAAGCCGAAATTGCCCTTGCCTTCGACGACCCTGTTGACGACGACCGACGGCTCGTCGCCCGCGTTCTGGACGATCTGGCGCAGCGGCTCTTCGAGCGCGCGCAGCACGATCTTGATGCCGGCTTCCTGATCGTGGTTGCTGCCCTTGAGGCCCTTGAGATTGGCGCGCGCACGCAGGTAGGCGACTCCGCCGCCGGCGACGATGCCTTCCTCGACGGCCGCACGGGTTGCGTGCAGCGCGTCCTCGACACGTGCCTTCTTCTCCTTCATCTCGACTTCGGTAGCCGCGCCGACCTTGATCACCGCAACGCCGCCGGCGAGCTTCGCCACGCGCTCCTGCAGCTTTTCCTTGTCGTAGTCCGACGTCGCGTCCTCGACCTGCTTGCGGATGTTCTTCACGCGGGCTTCGATGGCGCCCTTTTCGCCTGCGCCGTCGATGATCGTCGTGTCTTCCTTGCCGATTTCGATGCGCTTGGCACGGCCCAGGTCCTTGAGCGTCGCGTTCTCGAGCTTGAGGCCCAGTTCCTCGGCGATCACGGTGCCGCCGGTGAGGATCGCGATGTCCTCGAGCATGGCCTTGCGGCGGTCGCCGAAGCCGGGCGCCTTGACGGCGGTCGTCTTCAGGATGCCGCGGATGTTGTTGACGACGAGGGTCGCCAAAGCCTCGCCGTCGACGTCCTCGGCGATGATCAGCAGCGGCTTGCCGGACTTCGCGACCTGTTCGAGCAGCGGCAGCAGATCGCGGATGTTGCTGATCTTCTTGTCGTGCAGCAGGACGTACGGATCCTCGAGCAGCGACACCTGCTTGTCGGGATTGTTGATGAAATACGGCGAGATGTAGCCGCGGTCGAACTGCATGCCTTCGACCAGGTCGAGTTCGTTCTCGAGCCCCTTCCCGTCCTCGACGGTGATCACGCCTTCCTTGCCGACCTTGTCCATCGCCTCGGCGATCGTCTTGCCGATCGCCTCGTCGGCGTTGGCCGAGATCGAGCCCACCTGCGCGATTTCCTTGCTGGTGGTGCAGGGCTTGCTGATCTTCTTCAGTTCCTCGACGACGGCGATGACGGCCTTGTCGATGCCGCGCTTCAGGTCCATGGGGTTCATCCCCGCGGCGACGAACTTGAAGCCCTCGTTGCAGATCGACTGCGCGAGCACCGTCGCGGTCGTGGTTCCGTCACCGGCGACGTCGGAGGTCTTGGAGGCGACTTCCTTGACCATCTGCGCGCCCATGTTCTCGAACCGGTCCTTGAGCTCGATTTCCTTGGCGACCGACACGCCGTCCTTGGTGATCGTCGGCGCGCCGAAGCTGCGCTCGAGCACGACATTGCGGCCCTTGGGGCCAAGCGTGACCTTCACGGCGTTTGCGAGCACGTTGACGCCAACCATCAACCGGTTGCGTCCTGTCTCGCCGAAGCGGACGTCTTTTGCTGCCATGGTGTATCTCCTGTGTTGCCTGAATGTTGGTGGGGAGGACTAGGCGACGATGCCGATGATGTCGTCTTCGCGCATGTGCAGGAGATCCTGCCCATCAAGCTTGAATTCCTGTCCCGAATACTTGCCGAAGAGCACCTTGTCGCCGGCCTTCACGCCCATCGGGATGATCTTGCCGTTCTCGTCGGTCTTGCCGGGGCCGGCATAGACGACTTCACCCTGCGAGGGCTTTTCAGCCGCCGTATCGGGAATGACGATGCCGCCGGCGGACTTCTTTTCTTCATCGAGCCGCTTGACGATGACGCGGTCATGCAAAGGACGAATCTTCATAGTGGGCACTCACTCCATTAAATTTTATTACGAATCAGTCGCTAGCGATGTCGTTTCGACTGCCGGGGCCGGCTGTCGGTGCCGGAGCGCCAGAGGCGTCATCCATTGTTAGCACTCAACATCAGCGAGTGCCAATAGTATCCATCGGGGCCGGGAAAATCAACCCCGACAAGTTTCGACCGGCGGGTCCGCTCCCGGCGGCCGCCGATGCCGCCGACCGCCTGCATCCTTCCGGTTACCGTTCGTAAGCGCGCGAGCCAGACGACGCCGATCGGCGCTATCGTACGGTTCGATCGTCGACGACCGTTGCGACTCCCCATGCTTCATCCCGCCCATGTGGGCCACCTCCCGATCCTGCGTGCGTTGATCCGCGATGGTGCCGCGCGGGGGAGTTTCGATCGCGAGCTCGCCACCGATTCGCGCGAAGCCGCCCTGTTCTTCTCGAACCTGCGGCAGGCTCTCAATACCGGGTATTTCGTCGAGGAGGATCCGCGCACCGGCGACCTGACGACGGTCGCGGTCCCGGGCTATGTCTACCTCCCCGACCGCGCCGGTGCGGTGAATCACCCGATCGGCTTCGGCCTGTTCAAGGCCACGGACTTCGGCTTCGAACTGTGGCTGACCGGGGTGGATTCCGGATGGCGCGGTCACGGGCACGGCCGGGCGATGATCACCGCGCTCCTTGCGACGCCGCCCGGCAAGAAGGCGTACGTAATGCGCGTTCATCGCTTCGGCCACGACAGCGCGGCGATGGCGCATCTGCTCGCCAAATTCAACTACGTCCTGGTCCAGGAAACGCCCAATCACTCCTGGTACCTGCGCACCGATGCGCCGCCCGAACTCGGCCGGCGCATGCGCGACTGGATCCCCAAAGGCACATCGGCCTGACCGCCCGTCGGCGGGAGCGTTGAACGCGGCGTGCCCGCGGCCGGATGCGGATCCCGTCGGCCGCCCGATTCCCGCATCGTTCGCCATGCCGAACGGTGTCGCGCCCGCCGCCGTGCTACCGTGATCGCGTTCAACAGCATCCGAGGCGCGTCTCCGTGGTCGAACCCCAGTCCGCAATGGTCCCGCAATCGTCGTTCGGCGCGGATCCGCCGCCCGCGCCCGCAGCCACGCCGCCTTCGGGACGCATCGTGGACCCGGGTCGCGGTTCGGCTTGGTGGGGCGACGGCTGGCGGCTGTTCAAGGCGTCGCCCGGCGTCTGGCTCCTGATAACGATCCTCTATGTCGCGCTGATGATCGGGCTCGGCATGCTCCCGGTGCTCGGTCAGATCGCCTCGATGCTGCTGCATCCGGTGCTGGGCGCCGGCGTGATCATCGGCTGCCGCGCGCTCGATCGCGGCGGCGAGCTGACGGTGTCGCATCTTTTCGCCGGCTTCAACGAAAAGCTCGGGCCGCTGATCGTCCTCGCCCTGCTCTATTGCGCGGGCTGGGTGGTGATCGGCGCAGTCACGGTCGCGATGCTCGTCGCGGTGATCGGCTTCGGCAGCATCGGAGCGCTGGTGTCCGGGGACGCGCTGGAAGCCGGCATCGCCATGCTGTCGGCACTGAGCGTCGGCGCGCTGGTCGTGCTGCTGGTCGCCGCGCTGTTCATGGTCCCGCTGCTCATGGCCTGCTGGTTCGCGCCGGCGCTCATCGTGCTGCGCGGCGACGAACCCTTGGCGGCAATGACGACGAGCTTCAGCGCCTGCCTGCGCAACACCGTGCCTTTCCTCGTCTACGGCCTGGTCGGTCTGCTGCTGGCGATAGTCGCCAGCATTCCGTTCGGACTGGGCTGGTTCGTTCTGGCGCCCGTCTGCGCGGCATCGGTGTACACGAGCTACAAGGACATCTTCGAGGCGACGGCGTAGCGGCCGGACAGCGCTGCTGCAGCGCCGCGCGAGTGACGCGCTCGCCCAAAAATGCGGCTGGCGGCCCGCGACACTCCATTCGATATTGACTCGCCGGCGCGTCGCGGAGCCCCGATCGGAACCTGCAGGAACCTGCAGATTCCTAGTGCGCCTGCTCCCAGTTGGCACCCGATCCGACATCGACGACCAGCGGCACCGACAGTTCGGCGACGCCTTCCATCCATTTCGGCAGTTCCGCCTTCACCTGCGCGAGTTCGCCCTCCGGAACTTCGAGCACCAGCTCGTCGTGAACCTGGAGTACCAGCCGGGTCCGCAATTTCGCGTCATCGAGCCAGCCCTGCACCGCGATCATCGCCAGCTTGATGAGATCCGCCGCGGTGCCCTGCATCGGGGCATTGATCGCCGCACGCTCGGCGCCGGCGCGCCGCGGGCCGCCCGCCGCCTTGATGTCGGGCAGCCACAACCGCCGCCCGAATACGGTTTCGACGTATCCATGCTCGCGTGCGAATTCGCGCGTTTGCTGCATGTAGCGCGCGACGCCGGGATAGCGAAGGAAGTACTTGTCGATGAACTGCTGCGCCGCGCCGCGCTCGATGCCGAGCTGCTGCGCGAGACCGAATGCCCCCATTCCGTAGATCAGTCCGAAGTTGACCGCCTTGATGTAGCGGCGCTGGTCGGTCGTCACCTCGTGCACCGGAATGCCGAAGATCTCCGCCGCGGTCGCCTTGTGGATGTCGGCCCCTTCGTGGAACGCCTTGGCCAGCGCCGCGTCGCCCGACAGATGCGCCATGATCCGCAGCTCGACCTGCGAATAGTCGGCGGACACGACCACGTGGCCCGGGGGCGCGACGAACGCTTCGCGGATGCGGCGGCCTTCGGCAGTGCGCACCGGAATGTTCTGCAGGTTGGGATCGCTGGAGGCAAGCCGGCCGGTCACCGCCGTCGCCTGGCTGAAGGTCGTGTGCACGCGGCCGGTGCTCCGGTTCACCATCGCGGGCAGCTTGTCGGTGTAGGTCGACTTCAGCTTGGTCAGCGTCCGATGCTGAAGCAGGACCTTCGGCAGCGGGTAGTCGGCGGCGAGCTCGGTCAGCACTTCCTCGTCGGTGGACGGCTGCCCGGTCGCCGTCTTGCGCAGCGTCGGAAGCTTCATCTTCTGGAACAGGATCTCGCCGAGCTGCTTCGGCGACGCGAGATTGAACGGCTGGCCGGCGAGCTCGTAGGCCTGCTGCTCCAGTGCAAGCGCCCTCTCGCCGAGTTCGCGGCTCTGCACGGCCAGCAGCGCGGCGTCGATCATCACGCCCTCGCGCTCCATCCGGAACAGTATTTCGCGCACCGGCATCTCGATCGTCGCGTAGACATGGTCGAGGCCGGGGTCGGCGGCGACCAGAAGCCCGAGATGGCGGTGCAGCTGCAGCGTGATGTCCGCGTCCTCGGCGGAGTACGCGGTGGCGCCGGCAATGTCCACCTGGTCGAATCCGATCTGCTTGGCGCCCTTGCCGGCGACTTCGGCATAGGTGATGGTCTTGACGCCGAGATGCCGCCACGCGAGATTGTCCATGTCGTGCGGCTTGTGCGCCTCCAGCACGTAGGATTCGAGCAGCGTATCGTGCGCAACGCCGGCGAGCGTCAATCCGTGATTGGCGAACACGTGCTGGTCGTACTTGAGGTTCTGGCCGAGTTTCCTGCGCGACGGGTCGGCGAGCCAGGGCGCGAGTCGCGCCAGCACCACGTCGATCGACAGCTGGTCCGGGGCGCCGGCATAGCGGTGGGCGAGCGGAATGTAGCAGGCATGTCCCGGCTCGATCGCGAGCGACAGGCCCACGATCTTCGCCTCCATGGGCTCGAGGCTCGTCGTCTCGGTGTCGATGCATACCAGCTCCGCGGCTTCGATCGCCGCCATCCACCGGTCGAAGGCGGCAAGGTCGAGCACCGTCTCGTAGTGGCGAGCCACGACCGGAGGCGGGATTGCAGCGAGCGCCGCATCGGGCGTGCCCGAATCCGCATACGTCCGCGTGTCCTGCCGCGAAGCGCGATCGGCGATCGCGCCGGCGACATCGGGTCTTGCGGCGCCGGCTTCGGCATCACGCAGCCAGCTCCTGAACTCGAAGCGCTCATACAGCGCCCTGAGCCGCGCGGCGTCGGTGGGACCGGGCGCGAGCCCGGCCGGCGCCACCGGCAACGTGCAGTCGGTCTTGACGGTCAGGAGCCGCTTGCCCATGGGCAGCCATTCGAGCGTCGCGCGGAGGTTCTCCCCGACCACGCCCGGGATCTCGCCGGCATGCGCGACCACGGCGTCCAGCGTTCCGTATTGATTCAGCCATTTTGCCGCCGTCTTCGGCCCCACTTTCGGGACCCCGGGGACGTTGTCGACGGCATCGCCCGTCAGCGTGAGCAGATCGAGCACCTGATCGGCGCGGACGCCGAACTTGGCGAGCACCCCGGCCTCGTCGAGCGTCTCGTTGGTCATGGTATTGACGAGCGTGACGCCCGGCCGCACGAGCTGCGCCAGATCCTTGTCCGACGTCGAGACGATGCAGTCGATCCCGGCGTCGGCCGCGCGGACGGCCAGCGTGGCGATCACGTCGTCGGCTTCGACGCCGTCGACCATCAGCAGCGGCCAGCCGTTGGCGCGCACCAGTTCGTGCAGCGGCTCGATCTGGCGGACGAGATCCTCGGGCATCGGCGGACGCTGCGCCTTGTACGCCGGATACCAGTCGTCGCGGAAGGTCCGTCCCGGCGCGTCGAAGACGACGGCGAAGTAGTCGGGCCTGTTGTCTTCCGCTATCCTGCGCAGCATGGACACGACACCGCGCAGCGCTCCCGTAGGCTCGCCCTGTGACGTGCGCAGGTCGGGCAGCGCGTGAAACGCGCGATACAGGTATGACGAACCATCCACCAGAACGAGCGTAGGCATGTCTCAGACCAGCAAGATTCCGGAACTCATCGATCCGCAGGCGATGTACACGAGCAACGGGCAGGAGGCCTGGCGGGTGCTGGGGATTATGGCAGAGTTCGCCGCCGCGACCGAACGCCTGCGCGGCCTGCGGCCGGCGGTCTCGATGTTCGGAAGCGCGCGGATCAAGCCGGGGCATGCGTACTACGAAAAGACGGAGAAGATCGCGCGCCTGCTTTCCGATGCGGGTTTTTCCGTCATCTCCGGCGGCGGACCGGGACTCATGGAGGCCGCGAATCGAGGCGCGTTCGCCGGCCGGTCTCCGGCCATCGGTCTCAACATACTCCTGCCGCATGAAAAGGGCGGCAATGCGTTCCAGGACGTGAGCTTCGACTTCCGCTATTTCTTCGCGCGAAAGATGATGTTCGTGCGCTTCGCATCGGCCTATGTCGTACTCCCGGGCGGCTTTGGCACGCTTGACGAGCTCTCCGAATGCCTGACGCTGGTGCAGACCGGCAAGAGCCGCAGGATCCCGATCATCCTCGTCGGCGGCGAGTTCTGGAGCGGCTTCATCGGCTGGGCGCGCGACAAACTGGTGGGCGAAGGCATGATCAGCGGTACCGACCTCGACCTGATGCAGATCATCGAGGAGCCCGAGGCGATCGTGGAAGCGATATTCCACTTCTATGAAAACCGCGGATTCCATCCGACGCGCGCCGAACGCGAGAAGATGCTCAACCTCTGACCGGGAAGCGATGCCGGTGAATCCGCGGTTTCGGCGGAGACCAACGGCAAGCGAGCGTGAACGCGACCAGCCGGAGCCAAAACCGCGGATTCCATCCGACACGCGCCGAACGCGAGAAGATGCTCAACCTCTGACCGGGAAGCAACGCCGGTGAATCCGCGGTTTCGGCGGAGGCCGACGCCAAGCGAGCGTGGACGCGACCAGCCGGAGCCAAAACCGCGGATTCCATCCGACGCGTGCCGAACGCGAGAAGATGCCCGACCTCCGATCCGGCGCCGAAACCGGTGAATCCGCCGCGCGCCGGTATTCGTTGTCCCGATGTCCACCGTCGACACCCGCTCTGCTAAAATCGGCCGGTTGAAGTCCACCGCATGAACCACCTCCGTCACTCTCTCGCCGCCGTGGCCGGCGCCTTGCTGCTCGCCGCGGGGACGACCCCGGCCGAGACCACGCCGCCGGGAATGCCGGCGAATCTCGAAGCGCTTCCCGACCTGCCGCCGCCGCCCTATGTCGGGGAAGAGGATCTGGAACCGCAGGTAACGACCACCCGGAACGCGCGCGAGACCGTTCAGGAGGCGCGTGTAAACGGCAGGCTGGTATGGATAAAGGTGACCCCGCGACACGGCCGCCCGTACTATCTGGTTCCGGACAGCGACGAAATGGCGTTCGTCCGCCGCGACAGCCTCGATCCCGGCCTCAAGGTTCCGCTCTGGGTAATCTTCTCGTTTTGAACTGATCCTCTGCTGCACAGGCATGCCAAAGGCGGCGCTCGAGCGCGCGCCGCAATCCGATGTCCGTCTACACCATAGTCTCCACGGAAGAACTCGAAGGCTGGCTGGCGCGCTATGCGGCGGGGTCGCTCGTCGAGCAGGTCCCGATTGCGGCCGGCATCGAGAACACCAATTACTTCGTCACGACCACGAAGGGTCGATGGGTGCTCACGCTGTACGAGCGGCTGCCCCCGGCCGAGCTTCCGTTCTACCTCAATCTCATGGCGCATCTGTCGCGCGCCGGCGTCGAATGTCCGGCTCCATTGCCGGATCGTACCGGCGCGCTGTTCAGCCTGCTCAACGGCAAGCCGGCCGGTCTCGTCACGCGCGTCGACGGTACGCCGATCAGCACACCCGACATCCCGCATTGCGCCGCGGTGGGCGGCGCCCTGGGTCGCCTGCACGTGGCGTCCTCCACCTACCGCGCGCGCCTGACCAACCGGCGCGGCCCGGGGTGGTGGCGGCAGGCGGCAAGGGCGGTGCGGGGTCAGCTCGACACCGCGCAGAACGAGCTTCTCGCCACGGAACTCAGGAGCCAGACCGGCTTCGGGAAGAGCGCCATGCCCAAGGGCGCGATCCACGGCGACCTCTTTTGCGACAATGTCCTGTTCATAGACAACCGGGTCTCCGGAATCATCGACTTCGGATTCGCGGCGACGGATTTTCTCGCTTACGATCTCGCGATCACCGTCAACGACTGGTGCGTGGTCAAGGACAGGGATGCGCGTGCGGGGGCGCTGGTGCCCGAGCATGTCGCCGCGCTCGTCGGCGCGTATCAGCGCGAGCGCCCGCTGACGGAAGACGAGCGGACGAACTGGCCGGCGCTGCTGCGCGCGGCCGCGCTGCGCTTCTGGCTGTCCCGGCTCTACGATCTCCACCTGCCGCGTTCCGGCGAGCTCGTTCACGCGCACGATCCCGCGCACTTCGAACGCATCCTGCGCGATCGCATCGGGAATCCGTCGCCGCTGCCCGAATCCGCGGAGGCGCCCGCGGCGGCGGGGGTGGCGACATGAGCGCAGGCCCGGGCGCCGTTGCCTATGCCAGCCATCCGGCGGGGCGGGGCGTCGTATGGCTCAAGGAAGCCTGGGCGATGCTGTCCGCCGCGCGGGTGCCCTGGCTGTTGATGCTGCTCTCGTACTACGTGATTCAGATCGTCGTGGGCTACATACCCGTCGTCGGACCGCTGGTGCTCATGGTACTGCGACCGGTATTCACCGTCGGGTTTCTCGCCGCGGCGTGGAGCCAGGAGCGCGGCGCGACCCCCGAGATCCGGCACCTGTTTCGCGGATTCGGCGCCAACCTGAAGGCGCTGATCCCGATCGGCCTGTTCATGGTGGTCGGAACGACGCTCGCCATTTTCGCGACGATGGCGCTCGATGGCGGCCAGCTCCTCGAGGCAATAGCGACCAACAAGCCGCTGGAGGAGGCGCTCGCCGGCGACCAGGTCGAGCTCGCGATGCTGTTCGCCACCCTCTGCGCGCTGCCGGTCGTGCTGGCCGTGTGGTTCGCGCCGGCACTGGTCGTCTTCAACAGCTGCGGGACGAGCCAGGCGCTGATCACGAGTCTGCGTGCGGCGCTCGCCAACTGGAGGCCGGTTCTGGTCTATGCCCTCCTGCTCCTGTTGCTCGGAGGTCTGGCTCCGGCGCTCGCCGTCAAGCTGATTGCGCTCGCACTCCCCCCCCTGGCGGCGCGCGTCGTCGTCGCGGTGACCGTCGTTCCCTACGTCTTCCTCTTCATCGCAGCGCAGGCGATTTCGGACTACGTGAGCTACCGCGACATCTTCCACGCGGACGAAGCAGCGGCGCCGCCGGACGAAGCGGAGCCGCACGCCCCGGCCTAGTTTCGGTCCGCAGCGAAAGCCGGCCTTGACCACGACGCCCGACCGCAGCCTGCCGGAATGCGTCGCCCGGTGGCTGCCGGGGCTCGCGATCTTCGCGCACTATCCGCGAGGTGCGCTCCAGGGCGACGTGGTCGCCGGCGTGTCGATCGCGCTGGTCACGATTCCATCGGCGGTCGCCTGCGCCGAGCTGATCGGCATTCCTCCGGTCACCGGCCTCTATGCAGCCGTTGGCGGGATGGCCGCGTACGCGCTGCTCGGCACTGCGAAACGGATCATCGTCGCGCCGGATCCTGCGATAGCGGTGCTGGCCGGAAGCGCGATCCTGCCGCTCGCATCCGGCGACGCCACGCACGCGGCGGCGTTGGCGGCGGTGCTCGCGCTGCTCGTGGGGACGCTGCTGATCCTCGCCGCGCGGATCTCCGCGGGCACCGTCGCCGACCTGCTCTCGAAGCCCGTCCTCGCCGGATACCTCAATGGCGTCGCGCTGATCCTGATCGCCACTCAGTTCGGCCGCCTGATCGGCGTCGGGCTCGTCGCAGACGACTTCTTCCCGCGCCTCGCCGAGGCCGCCGGCAAGCTCCCGTCGGCCAACCGCCCGACACTGGCGCTCGGCGCGGCTCTGGTGCTGCTGCTGGTCGCGCTGCGACGGTGGGCGCCGCGCTGGCCCGGACCCCTTATCGCCTGCATCGGCGCCGTCGCCGCATCGCGGGTCCTCGAGCTTCCGGCGCGCGGCGTCGCGGTGCTCGGCGCCGTGCCGCTGGGGCTGCCGGCGCCGCACTGGCCGGCGATCGGAATCGCCGACGCCAAGGCGCTGCTGCCGGCGGCGATCGCCATCGCCTTCCTAGGCTTCGCGGAAGGCGTCGTGCTCGCGCGCGCGTTCGCCGCCCGGCATCGCGAAGAAATCGACGCGAATCGCGAGCTGATCGCGTTCGGCGCCGCCAGCGCTGCTGCCGGCGCACTCGGCGGCTTCCCGGTCAATGCCAGCCAGTCGCGTTCGGCGATCGCCGACGTATCGGGCGCGCAGACGCAGGTCGCGCAATGGTCCGCGGCGGCTCTGCTCGTGCTGTTCCTGCTCTTTCTCGCGCCGTTGCTCGAAAGCGTGCCGCTGGTCGCCCTGGCGGCGATCCTGGTCTTCGCGGGCCTCACGCTGCTCGACACGTCGACGTTGCGCGAGATCCGGCGCTTCGATCGCCGGGCCTTCTGGCATTCGATAGGCGTCACGATGGCGGTGCTGCTGCTTGGCCTCGTTCCCGGCTTGCTGCTGGGGATCGCGTTCTCGCTCGTGCGGCTCGTCGCCGACGTCTCGCGTCCGCGCGACGCCGTGCTGAGACGCCTGCCGAACGACCATCGATTCCACGACCTCGACGATGATCAGCCCGGAAGCGCACCGCCGGGCGTGCTCGTCTACAGGCTCTATGCGCCGCTGATCTTCGCCAACGCGCGGCATTTCGCGGCGCGCGTGAAGACCCTGGCCGCAGGGTCATCCGAACCGGTGCGCTGCGTCGTCTTCGACCTGCAGGCGGTCGCGACGATGGACATCACCGCGAACGAGGCCTTCCACCTGCTGTGCGACGAGCTGACCGAGGCCGCGATCGACGTGCGCGTCGCGCACGCGAATCGGCCGCTGCGCGAGCAGCTGATGCGCCGGGGGCTCGCGAAGACCATCGGCGAGGACCGCTTCTTCCACGAGGCCTGGGAGGCGGTGGACGATTTCGTCGCGCAGGGCGCGCATGCGCGTCTGCCGACTTCAGGTCCGCCCGTCTGACGCCGGGACGCGCGCTCAGGCCGCTTCGAGATTCGCGTATTCCAGCGCCAGCCACTTCACGCCCGCGTCGCGGAAGTTGACCTGGACGCGCGCGTCGGCGCCGCGGCCCTCCGCGTCGACGATGACGCCGATGCCGAACTTCGCGTGGCGCACGCTCTGCCCGACGCGCCAGTAGGGCCCCGCGCCCGGGGCCCCGCGCGCAATCGTCGTCGCCGCCGTCGCATCCGCCCACGCCGGGGCGGCACGCTCGCCGGCGCCCCACTCCGCCACGTCGACGTCGACGGCCCCGTACATCGGCTGCCGCCGCGGCGGGGACAGCCACTGGATCATCTCGCGCGGCACCTCGTCCAGAAAACGCGAAGGAATGTTGTAGCGGACCTGGCCGTGCAGCATCCGGCTCTGCGCGTGCGTGAGGTAGAGCCTTCGCCGGGCGCGGGTGATGGCGACGTACATCAGCCGCCGCTCCTCCTCGACGCCGTCGAACTCGGATCGGCTGTTGTCGTGCGGAAAGAGCCCCTCCTCCAGTCCGGTGACGAACACGGTATGAAACTCCAGGCCCTTCGCCGCATGCACGGTCATCAGCTGCAGCGCGGGACGCCCCTCCGCTTCCTGCGTCTCGCCCGCCTCCAGCGCGGCGTGGGAAAGGAAGGCGGTCAGCGGATCCGCGGCTCCCGCCTGCGCGGCGTCCTCGCCGGGAGCGCCGGTGGCGATCGGGGCGTCGACGGCGAGGTCGGCCTCGCGCAGGAAGCCGTCGGCGGCGCTCACCAGTTCGTCGAGGTTGTCGACCCGATCCTGACCGTCCTTCTCGGCCTTGTAGTGCGCGCCAGCCCCGACGCGGCGATGACGTGCTCGACCGCCTCGGGCAACGGCAGGCCCGCCGTCGCCGCGCGCATCGCCAGCACGAGCTTCACGAACGCGGCGATGCTCGCCCCTGCCTTGCCGCCGACGGTGCCGGCGCACGCGGCCTGCCACAGGCTCGTCCCGTGCCCGCGCGCCGAGTCCTGCAGCGACTCGAGCGTGCGCGCGCCGATCCCGCGCGGCGGAAAATTGACGACGCGCAGAAACGCGCCGTCGTCGTCCTGCGATCGCGAGGAGCCGCAGGTACGCGAGCGCGTGCTTCACCTCGGCGCGCTCGAAGAAGCGCAGCCCGCCGTAGACGCGGTACGGAACCGCGGCGTTGAACAGCGCGTGCTCGAGCACCCGCGACTGCGCGTTCGACCGATAGAGCGCGGCGACTTCGCGAGAGCGCGAGACCGTCGCCGGCGAGCCCCTTGGCGACGTCGACGATGAAGGCGGCCTCGTCGATGTCGGAAGGGGCGGCGAATCCGCGCACCGGCTCGCCCTTGCCTTCGCTCGTCCACAGGTTCTTGCCGAGCCGCGTCTGGTTGTGCCTGATGAGCACGTTGGCGGCATCGAGGATGTGGCCGTGCGACCGGTAGTTCTGCTCGAGCTTGATCAGCGAAGCGGGAACCTCGGCGGTGCCGAAATCGCGCTCGAAGTGCTGCATGTTCGCGGCGTTGGCGCCGCGGAACGCGTAGATCGACTGGTCGTCGTCGCCGACCGCGAACACCGCGGCGTGCGGTCCCGCGAGGAGCCTCAGCCACTTGTACTGCAGCAGGTTGGTGTCCTGGAACTCGTCGACCAGCAGGTGCGAGAACCGCCGGCGGTAGTGTTCCCGAATGCCATCGCTGCCGGCGAGCAGCTCGTAGCTGCGCAGCAGCAGCTCGGCGAAGTCGACCACGCCCTCGCGCTGGCACATCGCCTCGTACAGCGCGTAATGATCGACCAGCCGGCGCGTGAACTCGTCGCCGGCCTCGACCTGGTTCGGGCGGAGACCCGCTTCCTTGGCGCCCGATATGAAGCTCTGCAGCTGGCGCGGCGGAAAGCGCTCGTCGTCGATGCCGTGCGCCTTGGACAGTCGCTTGACGAGCGCGAGCTGGTCCTGCGTGTCCAGGATCTGGAAGAGCTGCGGCAGATTCGCATCGCGGTAGTGCGCCCGCAGCATCCGGTTGCAGAGGCCGTGGAAGGTCCCCATCCACATGCCCCGCGTATGGACGGAGGTCATCGCGGCAAGCCGCGTCAGCATCTCCTTCGCCGCCTTGTTGGTGAACGTCACCGCGAGGATCGACAGCGGCGACGCCTGACCGGTGCCCAGCAGCCAGGCGATGCGCGTCGTCAGCACGCGGGTCTTGCCGCTGCCCGCACCCGCGAGGATCAGCGCCGATTGGTGCGGCAGCGTGACGGCGGCGAGTTGCTCGGGATTGAGGTCGTCTAGGAGCGGAGTGGCCATGGGCGGGCGCAAGCGAATCGCCGGCTGACGCCGCGCGGGCGGCGAGACCGGATTATAAGGGCCGGGCGGGCGGTATAATCGAAAGTTCATTGCCATTGACGTGCGAACCCGCGCCCGATGCCGTCCATTCCGAACGCCGCACCGACCGCCCACTCCGCGACCACGCGTGCGTTCGTCCAGTGGATCCGCTCGGCGGCCCCCTACATACACGCGTTCCGCGGACGGACCTTCGTGGTCGCGTTCGGCGGCGAAGTCGTCGCCGACGAAACTTTTCTCGGCATCATCCACGACCTGAACCTGCTGCACAGCCTGGGCGTGCACATCGTCGTGGTGCATGGATCACGGCCGCAGATCGAGGCCATACTCGCCCAGCAGGACATCGAAAGCCGCTATTCCTTCGGCCTGCGCATCACCGACGCGGAGACCATGGACTGCGTGCTCGAGGCCTCCGGGCAGGTGCGCAGCCGCATCGAGGCGCTGCTGTCGCTCGGCATCGCCAATTCGCCGATGGCCGGCGCGCGCATCCGCGTCTCTTCCGGCAATTTCATCACCGCCAAGCCGATGGGCGTGGTCGAGGGCATCGACATGCTGCTCACCGGCGAGGTGCGCCGCGTGGACACCGATGCGATCCACCAGCGGCTCGATGACGGCGACATCGTGCTGATCTCGCCCCTCGGCTATTCGCCCACCGGCGAGATCTTCAACCTTGCATTGGAGGAGGTCGCCACGCAGGTAGCCGTGCGCCTCAACGCGCACAAGCTCGTCTTCCTGATGGAAACCGAAGGCGTGCGCAACGGACGCCGGCAGCTCCTCACCGAACTGTCGACGCGCGACGCCGAGGCGCGCCTCGCCTCCGGCGGCAGCAGGCTTCCGGCCGATGTCCAGCACTACCTTCCCTGCGCGATCAGGGCCTGCGACAACGGCGTCAAGCGCGCGCACCTCATCAGCCGCCACCTCGATGGCGCGCTGCTGCTCGAGATGTTCACCCGCGACGGCGTCGGCACGATGATCGCCGCGGCGCCTCTGGCGAATCTGCGCAACGCGACGATCGACGACGCGGGCGGCATCCTGCAGATCATCGAGCCGCTCGAGGAGCAGGGCATACTCGTGCGCCGTTCGCGCGAGCGGCTGGAGATGGAGATCGAGCGGTTCGTGGTCGCCGAGCACGACAACGCGATCATCGGCTGCGCCGCGCTCTACGCGTTTCCCGACGAGAAGCAGGGCGAGCTTGCCGCGCTGGCCGTCCACCCCGACTTCCGGCGCGAAGGCTACGGCGAGGCGCTGATGAAGGAAATCGAGGGACGCGCGCGCAAATTGAAGCTCGCCGAGCTGTTCGTGCTGACGACGCGGACCTCGCAATGGTTCATCGAGCGCGGATTCCACACCGCGACGATCGCCGAGCTTCCGAAGCAGAAGCAGTCGCTCTACAACTACCAGCGCAAGTCGCAGGTTTACCGCAAGAAACTGTAGGAGCAGGCAATGACCCGCATGGTGCAATGTGTGAAGCTCGGCCGCGAAGCGGAAGGCCTCGATCTGCCGCCGTACCCCGGACCGCTGGGCAAGCGGATCTACGAAAACGTGTCCAAGGAGGCCTGGCAGGCGTGGCTGCGCCACCAGACGATGCTGGTCAACGAAAACCGGCTGTCGCTGGCCGACGCGCGCGCGCGGAAGTGGCTGGCGGAGCAGATGGAAAGCCACTTTTTCGGCGGCGGAGCGGAGATGCCGTCGGGATACGTTCCGCCGCAGTCCTAGGACGCGGCCCGCGACCGCCGATGCGCGCCCGCGGCGTTCGGCCCCGGGGCTCGCAGCATTCAGCCTCGGGACGTTCGCGACGAAACCGCGGCACGCACGCCTATGCCGGCCTCGATCCAGGAGTCTTTCCGGTATCCATCCGGCCGCCTGCGGAAATCCGCACGCCATCGATCTGATGCAACGAAGGCATGGGGTCGCCGTTCACCATGCCACCCGAGCGGCCAGGGCATGTGCAATGGTTGGGGCCGGTGGCTGCGTTGGCGCGGAAGCGAATGGGTGGTCAATTCAAGGAGAAACGCATGACGAAGATCCGCAATGGTGTCATTGCAAGCCTGGCAGCCTGCGTTCTGATTGCCGGATTGTCCGCCTGCGAGAAGAAGGAAGGTCCGGCAGAACGGGCCGGCAAACAGCTCGACAAGGCGGTCGAAAGCGCCGGGAAGCAAGTCGAGAAGGCGGGCGAGAAGATTCAGGACGCGGCCAAGGACGCGAAGAAATAGGTCGGTGCCTGAGACTTCCCGGCCGCCACGGTCGAATCCGTCGCCGGGAGGTTTCGGCCGGTGCGCGTGGCGTTCTGGCGCGGCGGTTCGCCTTGAACTTCGTGAGCGCCCCGAAGCGCGTACCTGCGGGTGCAACGCGCCCTGAAGAACCCGGGAATCGACCCGACTCGCGCGACCGGAGATGCGCCGCGACTACGGTGAGGTCTTCCTCGCCCGCCGGCGCATCGTCGAGAAATTCATGGCTGCCAACAGAACGGCAAGCGCGACCATCGCCCACTCGGTGAGCGTCGGGATGGCGGTGCCGCCGCTGACGAACGCGGCGCAGGTCGGAACGGTTATGGTGGTGGCGTCGGTGGTGACCGTTCCGCCGAATGCCAGCGCTCGTCCCGTCAGGTTCGCGAAATGGCCGATCGTGATGCCGGCCGCATCGAGGATATTTCCGGAAAACGTCGGCGTGAACGACGCCGCAGCGTTCGCTCCCAGCGTCGTGGCGCCGACGGGTCCGGTCGAATAGCAGACATCCCCGTTGACGACGGTTTGAGCTCCGGTGTTGGAATTGGTAAAGGTGCTCGAGACGATCCCGTAAGTGCTCGTCGATCCAAGATTGGGCGCAGTGGCCGCCCATGCGATGTCAGCTTGCGCGAAGGTCACAACCGCAAGGAATCCACGGCCCGCCAGCCAGCCGAGACGTCTTCGAATCGCCCTGGATCTGGCTTCGGCTCCACGGGGCACTGCGTACCGGACCGGTCCGGCGAGAGGAATCCACGTGTTCATCGCGTTTGCCCCAATGCAATTGTGTTCATCGCAAAGCGCAGCACCTTCGATGTGCCGGATAAATTGCGGCGGGAGCAAGAGCGGCAGCTGTGCGAGTGCCGTGCCGCCGGGATCCGGTCAAGGCTGCACACCAAGTTGGGTCGATGAGCATTCCCGAAGCAGAGGTGCGGCGATCGCCGATGAACGATGACGTCCTCAGCTGCATCGCTGCTGCCGACAGTCCGGCAGATCGCCGCCCAACGAGTGTTCGATACCGTACACAAGCCGGCCGGTGATGCCACAGTGATGGTCGTCCGCGTCGTCCTGGATCGATCCCGCGATTGTTGCTAGACTCGGCTGCATGACCGCGCCTTCAATCAGCCGGTATTCCGTTCCGGAGCTCGAGGACCTTCCCGACGACATGCGCGCACGCATGCTGGAAGTCCAGGAAAAGGCGGGGTTCATCCCCAACGTGTTCCTTGCGCTGGCGCACCGACCGGCGGAGTGGCGCGCCTTCTTCGCCTACCACGACGCGCTGATGCTGAAGGACGGCGGCCTCACCAAGGCGGAGCGCGAGATGATCGTCGTCGCCACGTCGGGCGCCAATGATTGCCTCTATTGCATCGTCGCGCACGGCGCGATCCTCCGCGTCTACGCGAAGGACACGAGGATCGCCGACCAGGTGGCGGTCAACTATCGAGAGGCGGACATAAGCGAACGCCAGAAGGCAATGCTCGAATTCGCGCTCAAGGTGGCGCTGCGCCCGCCGGAACTCGTGGAGGCTGACTACCGCGGTCTGCGCGAGCACGGCTTCACCGACGAGGACATCTGGGATATCGGCGCGATCGCGGCGTTTTTCGCGCTGTCGAACCGCATGGCCAGCCTGATCGCCATGCGGCCGAACGACGAGTTCCACCTGCTGGGTCGCGTGCCCAGGCCAGGCTGACGGCAGCCTGGCCGCCGCATTCCGGATGCGGGGCCGGGCGTGACGCACTGCGCCGTGCAGGCGCCGACCCATTCGAGGTGCCGTGGGAATTGCGGCGGCACCGCCGCCTTGCGCGCCGGTGCCGGTCGTCGCGACGGCGGCTACACGACCCCGTACTTGGCGAACCACGCCAGCATCCGCTTCCATCCGTCTTCGGCGTCCGCCTTGCGATAGTTGTCGGGCCGGAAATCGGCGTGGAAACCGTGGCCGGATTCGGGGTAGACGACCAGCTCCGACGGCGTGCCCGCGGCCTTCAGCGCCGCGAAGAATTTCTCGACCTGCTCCAGCGGGATTCCGGCATCCTTGCCGCCGTAGAGGCCGAGCACCGGGACCTTCAGCTCGCCGGCGCGATCCATCGCCGTGCGCGGCGTGAATTCGCTGACGGCGCCGAGGACCGGTCCGTACCACGCCGCCGCGGCCTTGAGCCTGGGATTCGCCGCCGCGTACACCAGCGTCGTGCGTCCCCCGCGGCAGAAGCCGGTGATGGCGGTGCGCGCCACGTCGCCCTTGAAGCTCGCCCGCGCGAATTCCACCGTCGCATCGTAGTCGGAAACGAGCTCGGTATCGTACTTGCTGTTCACGATCGGGGAAATCTCGGCCATGGTGCTGAACTTGGTGAGGTCGGCCTTCCGTGAGTAGAGGTCCGGCACGATCGCGTAGTAGCCGGCCTTGGCCAGGCGCCGGCAGACGTCCTTGACGTAGGGATTGAGCCCGAAGATCTCGGCGGCGACCAGAA
Source organism: uncultured beta proteobacterium (assembly GCA_963779445.1). Taxonomy (GTDB): domain Bacteria; phylum Pseudomonadota; class Gammaproteobacteria; order Burkholderiales; family Casimicrobiaceae; genus CAIWHR01. Next base: position 49,466 of record CAVZYI010000009.1, on the reverse strand, counting down.
CCACCGGGAAGGGACCGCCTTTGTCCGGCATGGCGCGGTAACCGCGGATCTCGCCCGTCGCCGTCGGGATCGAAACATCGGTTGCGGCCAGCCCGTTGCTGTCGGTGGTGATCTGCTGCGCGGAAGCCGGCGACGACAGCGCCAATGCCGCGCTCGCACCGAGCGCGGTCCAGATGAAGTCGCGGCGGTCGAAATCCTGCTCGGGCAGCATGCCCTTGATGTCCTGTTCGAGTTCGAGCTTCATGCGGTCTCCTCCATGACGCGCCGCTGCGGCGCAATCCTGCGTCCATCCGGTGTCAACAGCGGGCGCGGCTCGGCATTCCGGGCGCCGTGCGCGCTGCGCCGATCTTTCAGCTTTCGCCGACGATCTGCCCGTCCACCACCGTGTAGCGCACCTTTCCCGACACTTCGAGGCCCAGGAACGGCGTGTTCTTGCCCTGGCTTTTCAGCGCCTTCGCCTCGACTTTCCAGTGCCGTTCGGGGTCGAACACGCAGACGTCCGCCATCTGGCCGACGGCCAGGTGCCCCGCATCGATCCCCAGGATCGCCGCGGGCGCCGCGGTGAGGCGCGCGATGGCGGCGGACAAGTCGACCTTGTCGACGGCGGCCCATCGGAGCGTCAGCGGCAACAGGAGTTCCAGTCCGGTGGCGCCGGGCTCGGATTCGGCGAACGGCAGCTGCTTCCCGTCGTCGTCGACGGGCGTGTGGTCGGAACAGACGACGTCGATCGTGCCGTCGGCCAGTCCTGCGCGCAGCGCCGCGCGGTCGCGCGTGCTGCGCAGCGGAGGCACCAGATGGCACTGCGCATCGAACCAGCCGATGTCCACGTCGCAGAGGTGGAGGTGGTGCACGGCGACATCGCAGGTCACCGGCAGTCCGTCCTTTTTCGCGGCGCGGACCATCGCCACGCCTTCGGCGGTCGACAGCCGGCAGAGGTGGACACGCACTCCGGTCTCGCGGACCAGCGCGAAGATCGTCGCCAGCGCGATCGTCTCCGCCGCCGCCGGAATGGCCGGCAGCCCGAGGCGCGTCGCGACTTCGCCGTCGTGCGCGACGCCGGATCTGCCGAGATGAGGATCCTGCGGCCGCAGCCACACGCGGTGACCGAAAGTCGCGGCGTACTGCATCGCCCGCAACAGCACCTGGGTGTCGGCGAGCGGCGTTTCCGCCTGCGAAAACGCGACGCAACCGGCTTCCGCGAGCTCGCCCATCTCGGTCAGGTCCTCGCCCCTCAGGCCGACGGTCAGCGCCCCGATCGGGTAGACGTGCGCCTGGTTGAGCGAGCGCGCCCGATGCTTGAGCATTTCGACGAGGCCGGGCTCGTCCAGCGGCGGATCGGTGTCCGGCGGGCAGGCGAGGCTGGTGACGCCGCCGGCGATCGCCGCGTCCATTTCCGATTCCAGCGTCGCCTTGTACTCGAATCCCGGCTCGCGCAGCCGGGCGGACAAGTCGATGAAGCCGGGCGCCACCACGAGCCCCGCGGCGTCGATGGTGCGGTTCGCCGTCCAGCCGGCCGGCGCGTTGCCGACCGCCGCGACCCTTCCCGCCGCGATGTAGAGCGACGCCGCCCGGTCGATGCCATTTTTCGGGTCGACGAGGCGACCGTTGCGGATCTCGATCTTCATCGATGCAGGGCGCGATGCGCGCCGGCTTCGGGAAATCGCGCTCTTGTCATGCCCTGCCCCGGAGTCGCGTCATGGGCCGGATCATTGGCCCGCCAGGAGGCTCATCACCGCCATGCGCACCGCGATCCCGAACGTCACCTGCGGCAGGATCACGCTGCGGTCGCCGTCGGCCACCGCCGAATCGATCTCGACGCCGCGGTTCATCGGCCCCGGGTGCATCACGATCGCGTCGGGCTTCGCCAGCGCCAGCTTCTCCGGCGTCAGGCCGTAGTGCTTGAAATACTCGCCCGTGGAAGGCAGCAGCGCGCCCTTCATTCGCTCGCTCTGCAGGCGCAGCATGACGACGACGTCGCAGCCCTTGAGACCTTCACGCATGTCGTGGTGCACCTGGACGCCGAGCGAGCTCACCGCGGTGGGCAGCAGAGTCTTGGGGCCGATGGCGCGGACCTCGGGCGTGCCCAGCGTGGTCAGGCCGTGGATCAGCGACCGCGCGACGCGCGAGTGGAGCACGTCGCCCACTATCGCGACCGTGAGCCGGCGAAAGTCCTTCTTGTAGTGCCTGATGGTGAACAGATCGAGCAGCCCCTGCGTCGGGTGCGCATGCCGCCCGTCGCCGGCGTTGACGACGTGGACGTGCGCCCGGCCGGTACGGCTGAGGTGCGCGGCGATCAGGTGCGGCGCGCCCGACTGCGAATGGCGGACGATGAACATGTCGGCGTTCATCGCCACCAGATTGTCCACGGTGTCGAGCAGCGTCTCGCCCTTGCTCGTCGACGATGCGCCGATGTTGAGATTGATCACGTCGGCGGAAAGACGCTTGGCCGCGATTTCGAACGTCGTTCGCGTGCGGGTCGAATTCTCGAAGAACAGGTTGAAGACCGAACGCCCGCGCAGCAGCGGCACCTTCTTCACGTCGCGCTCGGAGATCGACGCGAACGGGACCGCGGTGTCGAGGATGCGGACGATGATCTCGGCGGGGAGGCCCTCCAGCGTCAGGAGATGCGTGAGCGCGCCGTCGGCGTCGAGTTGCGGGTTACGCATCCGCCGCTCCTGCCGCAGCGTCCGCGTCCGGTCTCCCGGCGAGCTCGAGCCGGCCATCCGCGGCGCGCGAAAGCACGATAGACGTGTCCCTTGCAACGGCGAGCCGCACGCCCGCGTACGTCGCTTCGATCGGCAGTTCGCGGCCCCCGCGATCGACCAGCACCGCGAGCTCGACGCAGGCCGGGCGTCCGTAGTCGAACAGCTGGTTGACCGCGGCGCGGACGCTGCGGCCGGTGAAGAGCACGTCGTCGACCAGCACGATCGTCGCTCCCTCGACATCGAACGGCAGATCGGTGCGCCGGACCTCGGGCTTCAGGCCCTTGCGGCTGAAATCGTCGCGGTAGAACGAGACGTCGATGTATCCGACCGCGTGGTCGCCGGCGATCATCCGCGAAAGGCGCTCGGCGATCCAGGCGCCGCCGGAGTAGATGCCGACGAGCCTGGCATCGAACGCGATCGCCCCGCGCATGCGGTCGGCGAGGGCGACGAGCGTCTGTTCGGCGTCAGGCAGGGCCACGGATTTCGTTCCGGTCTTCGGCATCGAGCCACGACTGCAGGATCAGTTGCGCGGCAACCGCGTCGCGCGCCGCCTTGCGCTCCGATCCGCCCAGACCCGCGGCGCGCAGGTCCGCGTCGGCGGCCTGCGTGGTGTAGCGCTCATCCACGCGCGCCACCGGCAGTCCGTAACGCCCTTCCAGCGCTCGCGCGAAGCGCTCGGCGCGCACCGTCATCCCGTGTTCGGCGCCGTCGGCATGCACCGGCCGGCCGACCACCAGCGAACTCGGCCTCCACTCGGCGACGAGCGCTCCTATCGACGCAAAGCGCGCGGCATTCGCTTCGCCGGCAATCGTGGTCAGCGGATGCGCCACGCGCACCAGCGTATTGGCGATTGCAACGCCGATCCTCCGCGTCCCGAAGTCGAACGCCAGGATGGTGCCTTCGCTCGTCCGCAGGTCGGCGTTCAAGCGTCACGCGTGCCCGACGTCGTCGGACAGCCGCGAGAAGTCGATGCCCAGCAGGCGCATTGCCGCCGGCAGGCGGTCCTCTGGAGGGGTTTCGAAAATCACGCCGGGATCGGCCGCGACCGTGAGCCACGCGTTCTGCGCGATCTCCTGCTCCAGCTGTCCGGCCGACCAGCCGGCATAGCCCAGCGACACAAGGACGCTTTTCGGGCCGTCACCGCGAGCCACGGCCTCCAGCACGTCTTTCGACGTCGTCAGGCCGAGGCCGTCGCTGATCGCCAGCGTCGACTGCCAGTTTCCGACCGGGCGGTGCAGCACGAAGCCGCGGTCCACCTGAACGGGCCCGCCGAAATGCACCGGGGTCTTGCGCAGCTGCGTGTCCTTCAGCGGAACGTCGATCTGATCGAACAGCGCGGACAGCATCATGTCGGTCGGCTTGTTGACGACGATTCCGAGCGCGCCGTCCTGATTGTGCTCGCACACGTAGGTGAGCGTATGCGCAAAGTGCGGATCGGCCATCGCGGGCATGGCGATCAGGAAGTGATGCGTGAAACTGGCCGAGGATCCCCCCATGGGCTCAATTGTAATCGTCGCCCCCTGCCTGCACAATTGGCGCGGCCCCCCGACAACCGTCACATGCGCCCCGCCATGCCCCGGAACAGCTCTCGACACTTCGCTCGCGCGACCTGCATCGCGCGCAATTTCCTGGCGCTCGCGGGCGCCTGCGCGCTGACGGCGCCGCTTGCCTGGGCCGGGCTCGTCGTGATGCACGGATACCCGGATCTCACCAGCGGCTCACTCTGGATCCAGGCCGACGCCCCGGGGCCGGTCACCGTGTCGTGGCGACTCGACGGGGAGACCGCCGATCGCCGCATCGTGCTGGAAGCCACTGCGGCGAACGACTCCGTCGTCGTCGCCCGCATCTCCGGCATGAAACCCGGTGCGAGCGCCACCTATCGCGTCGAGGCCGGCACCGACCGCCGCGACGGAACGTTCCGCGCGCAGCCCTACTGGGAGAAGCCTTCCGACGCGCAGGAGGTGACCATCGCCATCGGCTCGTGCTTCTACCTCGCCGACTCCGATCCGGCCTGGCCGGGCCGCGACTACGGCGGAGGATACGGAATTTTCGACGCCATCGCCGCGATCGGGCCCGACGTCATGCTCTGGCTGGGAGACAACGTCTATCTGCAGCAGCCCGATCTCTTCGACCCGTCCGCGATGGCGATGCGCTACCGGCGCCAGCGCGCCTTCGAACCGCTGCAGAAGCTGCTGCGGGCCTCGTCCCACATGGCGATCTGGGACGACCACGATTACGGGCCCAACGATTCCGACGCGTCGTACGTGCTCAAGGGCGAGACGCTCAAGCTGTTCCGGCGCTACTGGCCGAATCCCAGCTCCGGTCTGCCCGAGGTGCCGGGGACCTTCGGCGCCGCACGTTATGGAGACGTGCTGTTCTTTCTTCTCGACGACCGCTACTACCGCTCGCCGAACCGCTGGCCGGACGGCCCCGACAAAACGATGTTCGGCGCGCGGCAGCTCGATTGGCTCAAACAGGCGCTGGTGTCGGCGCCGCGCGCGAGCATCAAGATCATCGCGGGCGGAAGCCAGTTCTGGAACCCGTCGAGCCGCTTCGAGGGATGGCACGATTTCGCGACCGAGCAGAGGGCGTTCGCCGAGTGGCTCGTCCTCCAGAAGATCGAAGGCGTCATCTTCCTCTCGGGCGATCGCCACTTCGGCGAGCTGCTGCGCATCGAGCGACCCGGTGCGTATCCGCTGCTCGAATTCACGTCCAGCCCCCTGACGTCGCGACCGCCGACCCGGATCGATGCCGCCGAACGCGGCAACCCGTCGATCGTGCCGGGCACGCTGGTGCTGAAGCGTCAGTTCGGCCTGATCCGCGTGACGGGACCGGGCAACGACCGGCGCATCGCCTTCGAAAGCCGCGACACCGGAGGGGCGCTGCTGTGGCGGCACGAGCTGCAGGCGAGCGATCTGCGGTTTCCGCGTGGACGATAGCGCGCTCGTCTGGTTTCGGCGCGACCTTCGCGATTTCGACCACGCCGCACTGTCTCGCGCGCTCCACGATTCGCGAACCGTCTATTGCGCATTCGTCTTCGATCGCGAGATCCTCGACGCGCTCCCGTCGCGCGCCGATCGCCGGGTCGAATTCGTCCGCGAAAGCGCGGCGCAGCTCGACGCGGCATTGCGCGCGAAGGGCGGCGCGCTGATCGTCCGCCATGGATTCGCGCGCGACGCCCTCCCGGCGCTGGCAGCCGAACTCGGCGTCCGTGCCGTCTACGCAAATCACGACTACGAACCCGCGGCGCGCAGCCGCGACGCGGCCGTCGGCGCCGCGCTCGCTGCCCGGGGCGTCGCCTTTCAAACGTTCAAGGACCAGGTGATCTTCGAGCGCGGCGAGGTGCTGTCGCAGGCCGGCCGGCCCTTCGGCGTCTTCACGCCCTACCGGAACGCGTGGCTCAGGACGCTTTTGCCTTCGCATGTCGCCGCCCACCCGGTCGAGCGGCAACCGGGTTCGCTGGCGCGCCCGCCCGCGGGCATCGCCGACGGCGTTCCCTCGCTGGAAGCCATCGGATTCCGGCGCACCAACCTCGCGGCGCTGCGCGTTGCCCCGGGAATGGACGGCGGCGCGGCGACGTTCGCCGAATTCCGGACGCGGATCGATGCCTACGGCGCCGCGCGGGACTATCCGGCGCTGAAAGGGCCGTCGTACCTGTCGGTACACCTTCGCTTCGGGACGGTCTCGATACGCGAACTCGTCGCCTACGCCCACGCGCGGTCGCTGGAAGCCGACGGCGGAGGCGCCGCGACCTGGCTCGGCGAGCTCATCTGGCGCGAATTCTACGCACAGATCCTCTGGCACCATCCGCACGTCGTCACCCGGGCGTTCAGGCCGGAGTACGATGCGCTCGAGTTCCCCGACGATCCCGCGAACTTCGCCGCGTGGTGCGAAGGGCGCACCGGCTTTCCTCTCGTCGATGCCGCGATGCGCCAGCTCAACACCACGGGCTACATGCACAACCGGCTGCGCATGGTCACGGCGAGCTTTCTGGTCAAGGACCTGCTCGTCGACTGGCGCCGGGGCGAGAAGTATTTCGCCGACACCCTGATCGATTTCGACCTGGCGTCGAACAACGGCGGCTGGCAGTGGGCGGCGTCGACCGGATGCGACGCCCAGCCGTATTTCCGCATCTTCAATCCGGTCACGCAGTCGGAGCGCTTCGATCGCGACGGCAGGTTCATCCGCCGCTACGTGCCGGAGGTCGCGCCGCTGGGCGCGACCGAAATCCATGCCCCATGGCGTGTCGCGGCCGGTATCCAGGAAGCCAGGGGCGTCGTTGTCGGCCGCGATTACCCGGCGCCGGTCGTCGACCATGCGTCGGCGCGCTTGCGCGCCATCGAACTGTACAGGGCCGCCAGGTAGCCGCAGGAACGTCGGCACGAATCGGAGGACGCCGTGCGCTCGCTCGCGACCCCATCGACCTCCGCGCGGGCGCCCGGCCGGGCGCCCGGGTTCCCTTGGCTATGCGGATTCATGTTCTGCGCGGTAACGATTCCGCTCGCCGGCGCCGACGAGCTGCTGCAGCTCGATCCGTTCGCGCAGGCGGCGGACGGCTATCCCCGCTGCAAGGCATCCGCGCCGCCGCTCCTGACCCTCGAACAGTTCCGCATCGTCGCACACGAGCGCGCCGAGCGCGGAACGCGCTGCACGATGGAGGGCACCTGCGAGCCCGGTGGGGCCTACGTCCGCGATCCCGAAATCAACGAGCGCGTGCGCGTCGCGATCGCCGCCGACAGGCGCTTCGCCGATGCTGCGCTGTGGGTGTCGACGACGCGCAAGTTCGTTACCGTGACCGGCTGTGTGCGGTCGGCGGCACAGCGTCGCGCGCTCGCGGCGCTGATCAGGGTTCAGCCCAGGGTCGAACGCGTTTTCGACGAGACCCGCATCGGCACGGCTGCGGCAAAGGCGCCCCCGGCGAGGTAGCGGCGAGGCTGTGTCCCGCGATGCGGCACCGCCCGCCGCTCAACCGCGCACGTAGACGCGCTGCCCGACAAAGCGGTCGTGCGCCGCCGCGCGAAAGATGAACTCGGCGAGATCCTGCCGGCCCAGGCTGCTCAGCGCACCGACGGGCAGGGCGGCGTCGGCGTGGACGGTGTTCGTCCGCGGCCGTGCCGTCAGGCGCGGCGGCTTGACGAGGGTCCAGTCGAGACCGCTCGCCATGACGATCGCCTCCTGTTCGGCGCCGTCGGCGGCGACTTCCGGCGAGCGCCAGCGGAATGCGGCAGCCAGCGCGCGCAGCGCGACGCTGGTGTTCAGGGGCATGGCGCCGACCATGGCGCCGGTCACGCACACGATCCGGCGCACGCCCTGTTCCCGCATCGCATTGACGATGTTCAGCGTGAACGCCGCGCGAAATACCTCGGTATGGGGCGGGCGCGGGCCGAACACGCAGCAGACCGCATCGCTGCCGCGCACCGCCGCCGCGACGTCGGCGGGCCGGCCCGGATCGCCGCGCACGACGTGCAGGCCCGCAGGAAGCGCCAGCGCAGCCCCCGCCTGCGAGCGCACGAACGCGCTCACCCGCCAGCCGTGCGCAAGCGCCGCGGCGACCAGAGCCTGTCCGGTTTGCCCCGTCGCGCCAAAGACCGCCAGTTCCATTCACCGCGTCCCGGTCAGAGCGGGTTCGCCGGACCGCGCGCTACGCGGACCCTTCGATGCCGCGGTGTCCCCTCGCGCCCGGGCGAATCACTCCTCCTCCTGCTTCCGCGACTTCCGGTATTCCGCGGAGAGCTGCTGCTGCAGGCCGGGAGGCGCCGGCTCGTAGTGCGAGAGCTGCATCGACCAGGAGCCGTGGCCGCCGGTCACGGATTTCAGCCGCGCCGAATAGCCTTCCAGCTCGACGAGCGGCGCGAGACCGCTGACCGAGATGACGCCCGGCTGCAGGCCCGTCGTCCCCGTCACCTGTCCGCGTCGCGACGACAGGTCGCCGGCGATGTCGCCGGTGTTCGACTCCGGGCAGAGGATCTCCACGGTGACGATCGGCTCCAGCACGATGGGGCGCGCCTTCTCGATGGCATCGAGGAAGGCCTTGCGCCCGGCCGCGACGAACGCGACTTCCTTCGAGTCGACCGGATGGTGCTTGCCGTCGTGGACCACGACGCGCACGTCCTGCATCGGAAAGCCGGCGACCGCACCGTTGACGAGGACCGACTCGACGCCCTTCTGCACCGCGGGGATGAACTGGTGCGGAATCACGCCGCCTTTCGTCTGGTCCAGGAACTGGAAACCGGCGCCGCGCTCCAGCGGTTCGACGCGCAACGAGACCTCGCCGAACTGTCCGGCGCCGCCGGTCTGCTTCTTGTGCCGGTGGAAGCCCTCGGCCTGCGCGGTGATCGTCTCCCGGTAAGGTATGCGCGGCGGGCGGGTCTCGATCTCCAGTTTGAACTGGCTGGACATCCGCTCCAGTATCGAGCGCAGGTGCAGTTCACCCAGCGCGCGCAGCACCGTCTCGTTGGTCGATGCGTCGTGCTCGACCACGAGCGTGGGATCCTCGGCCAGCATCCGGTGCAGGACGTCGGAGATCCGCTGCTCGTCCCCGCGCTTCTTGGGCGTGATGGCGACGCCCTGCATCGGCACCGGGAACTCCAGCGGCTGCATGCGAATCTGGTCCTCGTCGTGCGAGTCGTGCAGCACGCAGTCGAATTCGATGTCGTCGACCTTCGCCACGGCAGCGATGTCACCGGGAACGGCGCGGTCGATTTCGACATGCTTCCCGCCTTGCAGCAGGAACAGGTGGCCGACCTTGAACGGCTTGCGGCCATCGCCGATGAAGAGCTGGGTGTCGCGCGTGATCGTGCCCTGATGGACCCGAAACACGCCGAGCTTGCCGACGAACGGATCGACGACGACCTTGAACACGTGCGCGAGGACGTGCTTCTTCGGATCCGGTTCGGAGCGGAATTCCTCGACGGCGTCGCCGGCGCCCCGGAAGAAGAGCGGAGGATTGCCTTCGGCAGGATTGGGCGCCAGCTTGACGAGCACGTCGAGCAGTTCGGCAACGCCGGCTCCGGTCTTCGCGGAGACGAAGCACACCGGCACGAGATGGCCGTCGCGCAGCGCCTTCTCGAACGGGGCGTGCAGCTGGTCCGCCGAGATCTCGCCCTGCTCGAGGTAGAGCGACATCAGGTCCTCGTCCACCTCGACGACCTGGTCGACGAGGGCCCGGTGCGCATCGGCGACCGAGGAGAAATCGGACTCGCCCTCCGGATTGAAAAAGCAGTCCACGACGCGCTTGCCGCCGCCGGCGGGCAGGTTGATCGGCAGGCACTCCTTGCCGAACGCGGCCTGGATCGTGGCCAGCACCTTCGGCAGGTCGACGTTCTCGGCGTCGATCTTGTTGACGATGACGAGCCGGCACAGCCGCCGCTTCGCGGCCCAGTCCATCATCCGCGAGGCGATCATCTCCATGCCCGACTGCGCGCTGATCACGACGGCGGCAGTCTCGACCGCGTCCAGCGCACCTATCGCCTGGCCGATGAAATCCGGAAATCCCGGCGTGTCGATCAGGTGCACGCGGATGTTCTGCGTATCGAGGTGCAGGATCGATGCGCGCAGGGAATGCTGCCAGGTCTTTTCCAGCGCGTCGAAATCGGCGACTGTCGTGCCTCGTTCGACGGTGCCGGATTCCTTGATCGCCCCCGTCTTCAGCAGCAGCGCTTCGGACAGCGACGTTTTTCCGGACGCGCCCTGCCCGACGAGCGCGACGGTGCGGATGTTTTCAGTGGCGTAGTTCGCCATACCCCTAACCTCCCCCTTTGGCTGTTCTCGGGAATTATACCGGCGCGGGCACCGCCCCCGGCGCGCCGGGTCGCGAGGGTGCCGCTCGCGCAGGAGATTTGCAGGGCCGAGTTGCCTCGCGAGCGCGGCGCCGGACGGCCGGGCCGGGCCGGCTACCTCGCGCGCCGCGGGCCCCTGAAATGAAAACGGCGCGGGGTCTCCGCGCCGTGCCCGTCGCGCCGCCGCCGGAAGCCCCTAAGTCGTCAGCGCCAGCATCTCGCGCAGGTTCCTCAGGAGTTCCTCCTCCTGGTAGGGCTTGCCGAGGTAGAGGTCGACACCCAGTTCCTTGGCGCGGTTGCGGTGCTTTTCCGCGGTCCGCGAGGTGATCATGATGATCGGAATGTTCGCGTGCCGGGGTTCGCGCTTCAGCGTCTTGGCAAACTCGAAACCGTCCATCCGCGGCATTTCGATGTCCAGCAGGATCACATCGGGCGCGCGGTCGGCCAGCATCTGCAGTGCGTCGACGCCATCCTTCGCGGTCATCACTTCGAAGCCTTCGCGCGTCAGCATGCGGCTGGTGATCTTGCGCACCGTCAGCGAGTCGTCGACGATCATGATCAGCGGCGGGCCGGCGGTCGCGGGAGCCGCGCTCATCTTCGGGACCTGCGGCGCGACCCGTTCGGCGTTCGGGTCGAATGTCGGGACGTCGGCCCGCTGCGCGAGCTGCACCGGGTTGATGATCAGCACGATCTCGCCCGTTCCCAGCACCGTGGCTCCCGCGATCCCCGATACCCGGGCGAGCTGCGGACCGATGTTCTTGACCACCACTTCCTGGTTGCCGATCATTTCATCGACGTGGACCGCCGCGAGGCTCTGCCCGGCCCGCAGCAGGATCACCGAGTTGTAGCGGCCGGTTTCGGGGCTGGGATGGGCGTCGCCGAGCAGCCGGGGCAGATAGTGGAACGGATAGCTCCGGCCCTGCCATTCGACATGGCGCTGAACGTAGAGACTGACCAGCGCCTCGGCTTTCACCTGCTGCACCTGTTCGACCATCGGGGAGGGCAACGCCCACAACCTTCCGCCGGCCCGCACCAGCACCGCCTGCGCGACTGCAAGGGTGAGCGGGAGATAGATGAGGAAGGCGGAGCCCGCACCCGGCCGCGTCGTCACTTCTACGCGACCTCCGAGCGACCCGATCTCGGCGCGCACGACGTCCATGCCGATGCCTCGTCCCGAAACCTGCGTGACCCTGGCCGCCGTCGAAAACCCCGGCTGGAAGATGCATTCGATGAGCTGCGCGCTGGTCGGCTGCGCGTCGGCGGCGATCCGTCCCTGGGCGATCGCTTTCTCGCGGATCTGTTCGAGGTTCAACCCGCGGCCGTCGTCGGTCAGTTCGATCGCGATTTCGTTGCCGACCTGGCGCACGGTGAGCGCGATCTCGCCGGTCTCGGGCTTGCCGGCCTGCGCGCGCACGCTGCGCGGCTCGATGCCGTGGTCTAGCGCGTTGCGCAGCAGATGCTCGAGAGGCCCGACGAGCTTTTCCAGCACCGACCGGTCGAGCTCGGTCTTTCCGCCTCTGATCTCGAGATTCGCGCGCTTGTCGAGCTCCTTCGCCGTCGCCCGCAGGATCCGGTAGAGCCGCTCGGACAGGCTGCCGAAGGGAACGGTGCGGATCGAGAAGAGCTGCTGCTGAACGTCGCGCGACAGCCGCGCCTGCGCGACCAGAGCCGCGTCCGTGTCGTCGAGATTCTTGAGCAGCGACTGCTGCACCGTCGAGACGTCGTTGACGCCCTCCGCCAGCGAGCGCGTCAACTCCTGGAAACGCGTGTAGCGGTCGAACTCGAGCGGGTCGAAACCCTCGGCGGCTTCGCCCACCTGGGACATCCGCGACTGGATCTGCGACTCGCCCTGGATTTCGATCTCGCGCACCTGCGTGCGCAGCCGGATCACGCTCCCGGTGAGTTCCAGCAGATTGGACTTCATCGCCCGCAGCTCGCCTTCGATGCGCGCGCGCGCGATCGCCACCTCGCCGGCTTCGTTCACCAGCCGGTCGATCATGTCCGCGCGGACCCGCAGGTGCGCGCGCTGGCCCGGATCCGCTTCGATATCCGGCGCCGCAGCCGCTGCGGGCATCGGCGCGTGAGCGGGCACGGTCGGTGCGCCGGGAGCGTGCGCCGTCGGCATCAGCGGCACGACGATGGGCTTCGCGACGATGGGCTTCGCAACGATCGGCTTGGCGGCGATCGGGGGCGCGACGGCTGGCGCGGGCTCCTGCTGCGTCGACGCCGTTTCCGGTGCCTCGACCGCCGCCGGTTCGGGCAGCGCCGGTTCGTGTGCATCCGCCGCCGCGGCCGCCTCGGCCCGCACTGCCGCGACCCAGGGCAGCAGCACGTTGGTCCGACCCTCGCGCAGCGCCTCGAAGACGAATGCGATCTGGTCGAAATCTTCGTCGAGCGCGTCGAACAATTCGGGCGTCGCGACGACGGGCACGCTGCCGACGTCGAGCCGCGATTCCATCCGGTGCGTGAGCTCGCCGAGGCGCATGGCGCCCGCCATCCGCGCGCTGCCCTTGAAGGTGTGCAGGGTTCGCCGCAGCTGGCTCACCGCGTCGGCGTCGGACGGCCGGCGCCGCCATGCCCGAAGCTGTTCGCCGGTCTGCGGGAAGAGTTCTCCCGCTTCCTCGAGGAATATGGGCAGGACATCGTGATCGAGTTCGTCGCGAACGTCGGCGAGCGGATCCTCGGCCGGCGCGGGCAGGACAACAGCGGGCTCGCGTGCGGCGACGAGCGCGGGCGCCGGTCGCGCATCGCCGTGCTCGTCGTGCGCGGCGTCGCGCTCGGCCTGCGCCTCGGCGTCGACCGGTGTGGGCTCGGCGGTCGAATCCTGGCGCAGGGTATCGAGTTCACGCTGAATTTCGCCGGCTTCCGTGGCGTCGGCGGCCGTGAACGGAGTGCGCGCCTTGACGCGGCCGACCAGTACCCGCAGACCTTCGATCGCGCGCGCGAGCACCGGCTGCGCAGCGCTGGGAGACGGCGACTGCTGTTGCAGACCCAGCAGGCACTGTTCGAGAGCCTTCGCCGTGGTCGCAACCAGCGGAAAGCCTCCGGTCCGGTGAATTCCGCACAGCGTATGGCTCGCCCGCACCATCGCCGCGGAAGGTTTCTGGTGCGAATCGAACTGGAGCACCTCGAGCTCGTAGGCGAGCGTCGCGATGTGCTGATCCGCCTCGTCGACGAGAATGCCGAAGAGGGCCGCGGAAAGCGTGACCTCGCCGACCGCTATTTCGTCCGGCTCCTCGTGCGCGGGCGCCGCATCGGCAACCGGCTCCGGCAGGGGAACCTCTTCCGCGGGGCCTTCCGCCTCCCGCGCATCCGCAACCGCGGGCGTGAACAGCGGCGGGGCCGTTTCGGCGACGACCGGATGCACCATCGCTGCATCGACATCGGCCGGCTCGACGGCCGCCACCGCCACGACGGCGGGCGCGACATCGAGCGAGTCGGGTACCGGCAGCTCCGAGAGCGATGGCTCCGCAGGCGGCGGCTCCGTGGCCGAAACGTCGACGATCGGCGCCGCGGCGACCGGTTCGCCGGCGGCGGCGTCACCGCCATCGTCGTCCTCGTCCACCTCGGCGAGCAGCGTCATGAGCGGCGCGTCTCCGGAATGCGCGCTGCCGAGTTCGGCAAGCTCGATGATTTTCGTCACGACGGGTGCGGATGTTTCGGCATCCGCGGCCGCAGGCTCCGGCACGGGAGCAACGATCTCCAGCGTCGGCGCAGGCGGCGTCGGCGTCAGCACCGACTCCCTGCCGGCCGGGAGCTCTCCCTCCACCGCCGCGATCGCGGCGTGCAGCTCGGCGGGATCGGCGGCGACGTTGCCCGTTGCCGAGAGACGCGCCACCCATTCGCGGAAATTGCGTTCCGCTACGGCGAACATCGCCAGCACCGCCGGCGTGACCACCCGGTCTTCCTCGAGCAGCCGGTTGTTGACCTTCTCGACCGCGAACGCGATTTCGCCGAGCTGGTTGAGACCGACCATCCGGCCGCTGCCCTTGAGCGTGTGAAACTGCCGGCGCACCGTGCGCAGCGCCTCGCGGTCGCCGTGATTCTCCTCGAGGGTCCGCCGGTTCTCGGCGATCGTGTCCAGCACTTCCCCGGCCTCGGTGAGGTAGATTTCGAGGAGTTCGGCGTCGAGCCCGACCGCGTCGGTGTCCAGAAGCCGCTGTGTCTCCTCGGAAATCGCCGGCGCGGGCGCAGCGCTCCCGCTTTCGGAAATGGCGGTGACCGCGGCGGCGAGCGATGCCGTGCCGCCCGCGTCGATTTCGCCCAGCGCCGCCACGGCCTGCGCCACGAGTTCCTCGTCGCCGATCAGTTCGGCATCGTCGCGCAGCGTCTCGAGCTTGGACCGCAGCACGCCGCGCGCCTGTTCATCCGCCGGCGCGCGATGCACCTCGGCGATCAGTCCCGGAAGCGTGTTCCGCAGCTCCTCGACGGCGGCCTCGACCGAATCGCCATGGCCGAGATCGACGGCCTTCGGCGCATCGCCGAGCCGCCGGGCAAGCAGCGGCGCGATCAGGCGGTCGCGGTCGGGACGCTGCTGCTCGACCGCCTCGATGTAGAAGCCGAGGCCGGACAGCGCCTCGGCGAGGAGTTCGAGGTCCTCGATGGACACTACGGTTTCGGCGCTGGTGTAGGTGTCGATCTGCTCCTGGCAGAGGCCGAGCAGCTGCTCCGCGTCCGCGAGGCCGAGAATCTTCAGCGCGCCGCGGATCTGCTGGCTGTCCTTGCCCAGCGTGGCAAGCTCGCCGCGCCTGGCGTTGTCGCGGAAGAACGCGTCCAGCACCTGCTCCATGTGCCTCAGATTGGCCTGGATTTCGCGTCCCACCTGCGCGAGCAGAAGCCGTTCCTGCGCGCGCTTCGACATTTCGTCGAGCAGCGGCGCGGCGGCCACGCCGGTCACCGGACGCGACGATCGGGCGGCATCGATGCGCGCCAGCATCGCCTCGACCTGCTTCGGGAATTCCGGCGACAGCCCGGCGTAATTCTCGAGCGCGCTCTCGGCCAGCAGCATGCCGGTCGCGTACTCCATCGCCAGCGGCTCGGGGACGGCGTGCGGCATCTTGTTCAGCCGTTCGATCAGCGACGCCGTCAGCTTCATCAGCGCGCCATTGCCGACTTCGGCGACATGCTTGTGCACCGCGGCGAGCATCTGCTTCAGCTTGGGCAGATTCTCGGCGCGGCCCGACGTGAACTTCAGCCACGCGTCCTTGGCCGAGGACAGCTGGTCGCGCGCCTCGCGTAGGTGCGGCTGGATGCGCACGAGATCGGCATTGAGCACCTCGGCCGACGGAATCAGCCCCGCAAGCCGGAACCCCTTCTGCACCGCCTGCACCGAGGGTGCGACCGGAGCGCTGATCGCGACGTAGTAGAGGACCTCGCGCCGCAGCCGGTCCGCGACCTTGGCCGAGCCTTCGACGACGCGGCGGATCTGCAGGTCGACGCGCGCGGCAAGCTGCTTGACGCCGAATCCCGATTCGAGCCCGTGCTCGACCAGCGCTTCGAGCAGCGCGCCCACGGTCCACCAGAAGGCCCGCAGATTCGGCTGCGAAGTCGCGCTCTCGATGCCGGCGACCGCGTCGCGCATCGTGCGGGCGCCTTCGTCGTCGCCGCGCAGCCACGCCAGCAGCCCCCGCTGGTAGAGGCGGCGCTGCTTGACGATGTACGACGGAAGCCTGCCCGGCGCGATGACCTGCGGCGGCCCGAGCTTGGGCGCGCGCGGGGCCAGGTCCGGATAGAACAGGTCGGTGGGCGCGACGGCCTTCACGCCGCGCGTGACCTGCATCGCCTCGTATTCGGGGAACAGCTTGAGCGGCACCGGCGCCGTGCCCTTGACCAGCTCGTCCAGGAAGATCCGCAGCTTCTTGCAGGCGCGTTCGACGGCGTCGCACGCGGCCTGCGCGTCCTGTGCCGGCAGATCCTCGACGCGCGCAAGCTGGCGTTCGATCTCGTCGGTGAACGCGGTGACGGCGTCGAGGCCGACCATCTGTATGGCGCCCGCCGCCTGGTGGATGTGCGTGCGCGCGTGCTTGAGCGACGCCACATCCTTGTCGGTCGCACGGAAGGCGGCCAGAGCCTCCAGTCCCAGCGTCAGGGCCTGGTCGATCTCGCCCTGCACCCAGGAGAGCGGTCCCAGGTCGAAGTCGGTTGCGTAGTCAGTCGCCACGAGCGTCTCGTTTTCTGCGTTCAAAGCCTCAGAGCAAGAACCGCGCCCGCACCGCGATCCGGTCCGGCAGGGCGACGGTCGATCCGCCGGAAATGGCGTGCGTCAGACCTTGAAGCCCGCCACCGAACTGCGCAGCTCGGCCGCCAGTTTCGTCAGCTGGCCGATCGACACGTTGGTCTGCTTCGTGCCTTCGGTCGTCTCTTCGGTGATCTTCAGGATGCCCTGCATGCCGCGCGTGACGTCGGACACCGATGTCGACTGCTTCTGGGTCTGCGCCGAGATGCCGCCGATCAATTCGGCGAGCTCGCGCGACACCTTCCGGATCTCCTCGAGCGCCTGCCCCGCGGCATCGGAAAGCTTGGTCCCTTCGACCACGCCGACCGTCGATTTCTCCATGGCGGCCACCGCATCCTGGGTGTCCGCCTGAATGGTCTTCACGATCGCCTCGATCTGCTTGGTCGCCTCGCCGGAGCGCTCCGCGAGGCGCTGCACTTCCTCGGCCACCACGGTGAAGCCCCGGCCGGCTTCGCCCGCGGATGCCGCCTGGATGGCGGCGTTCAGCGCCAGCACGTTCGTCTGTTCGGTGATGTCCGAGATCAGCTCCACGATTTCGCCGATCTCGAGCGAGGACTCGCCCAGCCGCTTGATCCGCTTCGACGTGTCCTGAATCTGCGTCCGGATCTCGTTCATGCCGGTGATCTGGTTCTGCACCGCCTGTCCGCCCTTTTCCGCCGCGGCCAGCGACTGCTGCGCCACGCGGGCCGACTGCGCGGCGCTCTGGGAAACCTCGTTGATCGACTGCGCCATCTGCAGCACCGACGACGACGCCTGCTGGATTTCCTTGTTCTGCCGCTGCGACGCCTCGTAGAGTCGGTTCGAGATCGCCTGCGCGTCCTGCGTCGCCTTGGCCACCTGGTCGGTCGCCGAATTGATCCCGCGCACCAGCGTGCGCAGCTCCTCGATCGTGAAATTGATCGAGTCGGCAATCGCGCCCGTCACATCCTCGGTCACCGACGCCTGAACCGTGAGGTCGCCGTCGGCGAGGTTCCCCATTTCGTTCAGCAGCCGGAGAATGGCCTCCTGGTTGCGCTTGTTCTCGCCCTCGCTGTCGAATGCCCTGACGCGCGCGTCGTCCAGGAATACCTTGCCCAGAAGCACGAGGGCGCCCAGCGCCAGCAGCATGAACGCGATGGCCACGTACAGCGGAGTGCGCGACTTGCCGACGCCTTCGAAATGCTCGGCGAGCTTGGTCGTGTCGTTGAGCAGCGCCTCGGACTCGCTGTTGATTCCGCGCGCGGCCTGCTTCGCGGCGACCAGCCGGTTCATGTTCTGCAGAATCGCCCCGACGCCCGCGTCGTAGGCGGCGAAGCGCTTCTGCAGTTCGGCCAGCGTCGCCCGCGCGTCCTCGCTCTTCACGCCGGCGAGGCGCAGCGCGTCGCCGCCCTTCATGAGTCCGTTGAGTATGTCGCGGAAGGTGCCGACGTCCTTGCCGAGCAGGAACGCGACCTCGGGGTCGATTTCTTCCGACGAGGCGAGCGCGTTGGCATTTTTCGCGATCCGCTGCGACAGCACGGCGAGCTGATTGGTGAATTCGATCTCCCGCAACGAGCCGCCGCCCTGCCCGACCTGCTGCGCCGCCTGCTGCGCGAGTTCGAGGATGGCGTTGTTGCCGATGTTGATGTTTTCCAGCCCCTTGGCAAGCGTCGTCAGGCTTTGCTGGTTGTCGAGAACGCGCCCGGCGCTGACGTCGACCTTGTCCCACCGCGTCTTGATGTCCTGCAGCAGCTTGGTGACCGCGTCGTCCTGCGAAACGTCGAGGGAAACGCCCTTGACCGTGCCTCCGCTCTGCAGCGCTTCGAGGTCGGCCCGGAAACGCTCGCGGCTGTCCTTCAGCGTCGGAAAAGCCGACGCCTGCCCCTGCGACGCGAGCGCCGTGCCGCGCGAGAGGCGCTGCGAAAGCATCTGCATTTCCGTCGCCGTCGCCCCGGATGCCGCGCCCTGCGACGTCGTCCGCCCGTCGAGGAACACCAGCAGCGCCGCGAAGACCAGGAAGGTCACCATCAGCACGCCCAGCACCTGGAACTGCTGGACGATCGGCAGATGCCCGATCACCGGCAGCTTGCGCGGCATCCTTATCTCCGAGGTCGCCGAGCGCAGCTGCTCCATGATCGACACGGAGGCCAGCGGGTCGTATCCCGCCTGTGCCGGACGCACCTGCGTCGTCGGCATGTCGAGGTCGGCCGAGGGCGCCGGCGGCTTGTCGGAGCCGAACAGATTCGGCAATTTCATGTTAAACGCCATGTTTCCTCCAAGCGGCGCGTGCGCACGCGCCGGTCAATTCGAACGCAGCGGACGCGGCCCGCCGTCGCGCGGCCGGCGGCAGCGCGCATTGCATTGAAGGGCGAGCACCGGCGAATTCGACCAGCCTGGCGTGCACGGCACCGGTGAATTCGCGGGAGCCGGCCACTAGAGACCGACCCGCAGGAACTTGGGATCCTGGGACAGGCGCACGAGGTCGATCTCCTGCCAGGCACCCCCTTCGGCGTCCATCCAGCGCTGGCCATACCAGCCCGGCGCATCGGTCTGCGGCGACGCGGGCGCGAGTTCCGCCAGGTTGCGCAATCCCAGCACCTTCTGGACGACGATGCCCGCCTTCAGGTCGCCGACGCGCGGCCCGAAAAGCAGAAGCCGGCTCTGGCCGCCGGTGCCGGGCGCGATGCTGACGCTGCGGCCGAGAAAGCCGCCGAAATCGATCACGCTGTACAGGTTGCCGCGTATGTTCGCGACGCCCAGAAACCAGGGCTGCGTCAGCGGCACCGTGGCCACCGCCGGCATGGTGATCACTTCGCCGGCATCGGCAAGGCGGATCAGCCACTGTTCGCCGCCCGACGAAAGCCCTAGCCGCGACAGTTCGACCTGTGCCGCGGTCTTGCTGGCGAGGCGGGCGGCGAGCTCCCGCTGAAAGGAGCGAAGGTCGAGTTTTGCGGCGCGGGCCATGGTGCGGGGCGGGGGATCGCGGTCAGCCGAGCGCGGTGATCTTCGCCAGCAGCTCGTCCCGGTTCACGGGCTTGACGACATAGTCGCGGGCGCCCTGGCGCATCCCCCAGATCTTGTCGGTCTCCTGGCTTTTCGACGTGCACAGGATGATCGGGATGTTGCGGGTGTCGGGGTCGCGGCTGATCGCGCGCGTCGCCTGGAATCCATTGAGGCCCGGCATGACCACGTCCATCAGGATGAGGTCGGGTTTGGCCTGGCGGGCCTTGAGTATCGCGTCCTCGCCGTTGTCGCTGGCGACGACCTCGTAGCCGGCCTTCGTCAGCATGTCGTTCAGCACATGCCTTTCGGTCGGCGAGTCGTCGACGATGAGTATCTTCTTGATCGCCATATTCCTACCCTGTTTCGAGCATTCCCCGGCGCCGCCGCGTGGCGGATGCCGCCTTCGCGTTCTATGCTGCCGCTGCGCGATTGACGTGCGATGCCACGGCCTTCAGCAGACTTTCCTTGGTGAAAGGCTTGGTCAGGTACTGGTCGGAGCCCACCATCCTGCCGCGCGCACGATCGAAGAGACCGTCCTTGGACGACAGCATGACGACTGGAATGCTGTGAAACTTCGAATTCTTCTTGATGAGCGCGCAGGTCTGGTAGCCGTCGAGCCGCGGCATCATGATGTCGACGAAGATCATTTCGGGCTGGTGGTCGGCGATCTTCGCCAGCGCGTCGAACCCGTCCTCGGCCAGAATCACCGTGCAGCCGGCCTGCAGGAGGAAGATTTCGGCGCTGCGCCGGATTGTGTTCGAGTCGTCAATCACCATTACCTTGACGCCCGACAGCGTATTTTGCTCCACCAGCGAATTCTCCCGTTCGTGCGCCTCGTTCCGTGGAAAGCGTCAATCTGCCCGGGAACGTTACGTGGTCAAGTTTGCCATGGCGCAAGCCAACTTGCTAGAGCATAAACCTTGCCGGAATCGCCATCGGCGGGCCGATCAGCCCAAAATGCAACACCTGAACAAGTTTTCACCGGCCGGGGGTGCCGCGCTACGGCATACCTTGCCTCGGAGCGTAGGGCGCGCTGCCGGAAATCGGCTCCACCCGGGATCGACGAGGGCCCGCCGCACAGTCGGGATGGGCCCAGGGGCCCGAGCGCGGTCGAGGGGCCCTGCTCACCGCTAGCGGCCGAGGAACATCCGGTAGGCCGGGTTCGCGGTTTCGTCGAGGTAATCGTAGCCGAGCTCGTCCAGGAAGGAACGGAACGCGACCTTGTCGGACGGCGGAACCTGCATTCCGACCAGCACGCGGCCGTAGTCGGCACCATGGTTTCGATAGTGGAACAGGCTGATGTTCCAGCCGCGGCTCATGCTGTTCAGGAACCGCATCAGGGCGCCGGGGCGCTCCGGAAACTCGAAGCGATAGATGATTTCGTTCTCGGCAGCCGGCGCGTGGCCGCCGACGAGGTGGCGCACGTGCAGCTTCGCCATCTCGTTGTCGGTCAGGTCGTAAGCCTCGATCTTCCGCCGTTTCAGCTGGGCGAGCAGATCGTCGGTTTCCCGGCGGTTGGCGACCTCGATGCCGACGAAGAGGTGCGCGATCCGCGCGTCGGCGTAGCGGTAGTTGAACTCCGTCACCGAGCGCTTGCCGAGCAGCCGGCAGAACTCGCGGAAGCTGCCGGGCCGCTCGGGTATGGTCACGGCGAGAATCGCCTCGCGCCTTTCACCCAGTTCCGCGCGCTCCGCGACGAAGCGCAGGCGATCGAAGTTCATGTTCGCGCCGCAGGCGATCGCCACGAAGGTCCGGCCACGCGGCCGGTGCCGCTCGACCCATGCCTTGACGCCGGCGATAGCCAGTGCGCCGGCGGGCTCGAGGATCGACCGCGTGTCCTCGAATACGTCCTTCAGCGCGGCGCAGGTCGCGTCGGTGTCGACGAGCACCATTTCGTCGACCAGTTCCCGCGCGATCCGGAAGGTCTCGGCGCCGACCTGCTTCACCGCGACGCCGTCCGCGAACAGCCCGACGTGCGGCAGCGTGACGCGGCGCCCCGCCTTCAGCGACTGCGTCATCGCGTCGGAATCGACCGGCTGCACGCCGATGATCCTGATCCCGGGACGAACGCGCTTGACGTAAGAGGCGATGCCGCTGATCAGTCCTCCGCCGCCGACGGCGACGAAGATCGCGTCGATCGGCCCCTGGCACTGCCGCAGGATTTCCATGCCGATCGTGCCCTGCCCGGCGATGACGTCGGGATCGTCGTAGGGATGGACGAAGATCGCGCGCGACTTCTTCTGCAGCGCCAGCGCATGCGCGTAGGCGTCGCTGTACGAATCGCCGCGCAGCACGACGGTCGGCCCCGCGCGCCTCGACCGCGGCGATCTTGATGTGCGGCGTCGTCACCGGCATCACGATCGTCGCCCTGCAGCGGAGCTTCTGCGCGGCCAGCGCCACGCCCTGCGCGTGATTGCCCGCCGAAGCGGCGATGACGCCGCGCGCGCGCTCGGCTTCCGACAGCTGCGCCATCTTGTTGTAGGCGCCGCGCAGCTTGAACGAGAACACCGGCTGCTGATCCTCGCGCTTCAGCAGGATGCGATTGCCGAGGCGCTGCGACAGCGTGGGCGCGAGTTCCAGCGGCGATTCGATCGCGACGTCGTAGACCTTGGCGGTCAGGATCTTCTGCAGGTAGTCGATGGGCATGGGAATGCGGCGAGGTGAATGGCGTGCCTGCGGCGTACGAGCGTAGCAGGAAAGCCGCGCGCCCGGAAACCGCGGGCCGCGGCCGGCGCCGCGCGAGGCAGGCTGCGGGCCGGGCGACGCCGATTGCAGCGGCGCTCCGCGACTTCGGCGTGGCGGCGAATCGCGCCCGGATCGTGCCGGCGTGGTGCAGTCGGGATGACGGCGCCGCCGACTGCGGGTGCGATACGCTTCGCGGGGCGCCATCCGCTGCGGATCGGCTGCCGTTTCTGCTACGCTCCCGGATCCGATGCCACGCAACGCGCTCACTGCCAGTACGCTCGCCGTCGTCGACATGGGATCGAACAGCTTCCGTCTCGAGATCGGCCGCGTCGAAGGCGACCAGATCTATCGCCTCGATACCTGGCGCGAGACGCTGCGCATCGGCGCCGGCATCGACCGCAAGGGCCGCCTGAAGCCGGAGGCGCGCCGTTCGGCGATAGCCTGCCTCGAGCGCTTCGCCGAGCGCATCAAGGGCCTGCACCCGTCCGCCGTGCGCGCGGTCGCGACGAACACCTTTCGCGTCGCGACCAATGCCGCGACCTTCCTTCCGCAGGCCGAGCGCGCGCTCGGCTTTCCCATCGACATCATCACCGGCCACGAGGAAGCGCGGCTCATCTACCTCGGCGTCGCCAACGTGCTGCCGGCGTCCGACGAGACCCGCCTCGTCATCGACATCGGCGGCGGCTCGACCGAATTCATCATCGGCCGGGGACAGCAGCCCGAAAGCCTCGAGTCGCTCAACATCGGCTGTGTCGGTATGACCCGGCGCTTCTTCGCCGACGGAACGCTCTCCGCGACGGCCTTTGCCGCCGCCGACACCGCCGCCCGTTCCGAAATCGAGGCGATCGCGCGGGAATTCGGCCGCGAACACTGGCAGGCCGCGTACGCTTCGTCCGGCACCGCGCTGGCGCTTGCCGAAATCCTGGAACAGAACGGGCTGTCCGCCGGCGGCATCACGCGCGAAGGCCTAGCGCGATTGCGCAAGCGGATGATCGGCGCGGGCCACGTGACGCGACTGCAGCTCGCGGCGCTCAAACCGGAGCGCGCGCCGGTCCTGGCGGCCGGGCTCGCGATCATGGCCGCCGCGCTCGTCGAACTCGATGTCGAATGCATCAATCCGGTCGGCGGCGCGCTGCGCCTGGGCGTGCTCTACGATCTGCTCGGGCGCACCGCCAGGCGCGACACCCGCGCGGCGACGATCGAGCAGTTCGTCACCCGCTACCGGATCGACCGCGAGCACGCCACGCGGGTCGCCGCCATGGCCGTCGCGCTGTATGGAAAGGCAGCGAAGCGACCCGATGCCGAGGCGTCGCGGCTCCTCGAGTGGGCCGCGCTGTTGCACGAATCGGGCTTTTCGGTCTCGCACACCGCGTATCACAAGCACGGCGCCTATATCCTGCGCAACGCCGACATGCCCGGCTTCTCGGCGCGCGAGCAGCTGGAACTGGCGTACCTGGTGCTCGGTTGCCGCGGCGGCCTGCCGAAGATGGCGCCCGTTCTCCGCGACGTCGCGTTCCGCTCGCGGCTGCTCTCGCTGCGGCTGGCCGTGCTGTTTCATCACGCGCGGCGGCCGATCGATCGCCCCCGCATCACGCTGGCCGTCGGCCCGCGGATCCGGTGTTCGCTGTCGGCGCGCTGGCTGAGGGCGCACCCGCAGACCGCGCATCTGCTCGCGAAGGAGCATGCCGAGTGGGCGGCGCTGGGATATCGCTGGGTGTCCACCGGGGCCCGAAGGCGTGCCGGCTGACCGTGCACCCGGCCGCGCCGCCGGGAGCGGGACTTGCGCCGGAGACATCCGGGCCTGATCGGAGGGCCCCGCCGTGCGGCTTCAGGCGAATTCGGGTCCGATCACGACGCGCAGAGCGACCGCCGACGAGCTTCCACGGTCGCGGTTGGCGATCCACCAGACGGCGCCTTTCTTCACCGACCACCAGGCCTCTTCGCCCGACAGCAGGAACGACGCGACGGCTCCCAGCGTCGGCTGGTGACCGACGAGAACAACGGCTTCGGGCGAATCGGGCCAGCGGGCCGCGGCGAGGGCCGCCGCCACCGATGCCCCGGGAGCAATTCCGTCCACCGTCTTGAATTTCCGCCGCAGCCCGAGCGCCGTCTGTTGCGCACGGACCGCGGGAGACGCGAGGATGCGCGTGTCCTCGGGCAGGTGCCGATCGAGCCAGGCGCCCATGCGCTCGGCCTGTTTCACGCCTTTCGACGTGAGGCGCCGCTCGAAATCCGGTTCGCCGGGCTCGGCCTCCGCATGACGCCACAGGATCAGGTCCATCGGGTTCCCCCGCGGGCGATTGGATGATCCCGGCATGCCGGCGCGCGCGCCCGATGCCGGTCGCAGCCGCCGTGCCGCGCCTCGGCGGGATTCGCGCCGGCTCGCGTTCGCGCGCTCACGGTCCGCTTCATTCGGGGTCGTCCGACTCTCGCATCCGCTGCAGCAGCTCCGCCTGCGCGTCGCGGGAGCGCGCACTGCCGCGCGGCCGGGCATGGGTCCAGGTGCCGTCGGCCGAGAGCAGCCACGCATTCCGGTTGTCGGCGAGGCAGCTCCTGAGCCCCTCGTCGACGACACGCTTGCGCAGCTCCGGGTCGCGAACGGGAAACGCGACTTCGATCCTGCGGAACAGGTTGCGGCCCATCCAGTCGGCCGACGACAGCCAGACGTCGGGGTCGCCGGCGTTGGCGAAGTACCAGACGCGGTGGTGCTCGAGGAAGCGGCCGAGGATCGAGCGCACGCGGATGTTCTCCGAGAGCCCCTTGACGCCCGGTCGCAGCGCGCATGCCCCGCGGACGATCAGATCGACCTTGCACGCCCGCCTGCGAAGCCTCGTACAGCGCACGGATCACGCCCTCTTCCAGCAGCGCGTTCATCTTGGCGATGATCCGCGCCGGCGTGCCTTCGCGCGCGTGCCGCGTCTCGCGCCGGATCATCTCGACCAGCCGCCGGTGCATCGTGAACGGCGCGAGCAGCAGGCGCTGCATCCTGCCCGCCCGCGCGAGGCTCGTGATGTGCAGGAACACTTCGTTGACGTCGCTGCAGATCGCCGGGTCCGCGGTCAGCAGCCCGAAGTCGGTGTACAGCCGCGTCGTGCGCGGATGGTAGTTGCCGGTGCCGAGATGCGCGTAGGGGACGAGCCGCGGCTTGCCGTGGCGGTCGCGCTCGCGGCGGATGAGCAGCGCGAGCTTGGCGTGCGTCTTCAGCCCGAAGACGCCGTAGACGACCTGCGCGCCGGCGTGCTGCGAGGCGCTCGGCCCAGTTGATGTTCGCCTCCTCGTCGAAGCGCGCCATCAGCTCGATGACCACCGTCACTTCCTTGCCGCGCTGCGCGGCCGTGATCAGCGCCTCCATCAGCACCGAGTTGACGCCGGTGCGATAGACGGTCTGCTTGATCGCGACGACGTCCGGATCGTCGGCGGCCCGGCGGATGAACTCGACGACCGGCTCGAACGACTGGTACGGATGATGCAGCAGGATGTCGTGCTGCCGGATCGCCGCGAGGATGTCGGGCTGGTCGCGCAGCCGGTCCGGCAGACCCGGGCACGAACGGCGGGTACTTGAGCGCGTCGATGTCGACCTGGTCGATCAGCGACGAGAGCCGCGCCACGTTGACCGGTCCGTCGCAGCGGTAGAGATCGGCCTCGGTGAGCTCGAACTGCTGCAGCAGGAAGTGTCGCGATCGGTGCGGGACAGGCCGCGGCGACCTCGAGCCGCACCGCGGAGCCGAACTGCCGCTGCGGCAACTCGCCCTGCAGCGCCTGGCGCAGGTTCTTCACCTCCTCCTCGTCGATCCACAGGTCGGCGTCGCGGGTCACGCGGAACTGCGCGTAGTTGACGACGTCGCGGCCGGCAAAGAGCTCGTGCAGGTGCGCGTGGATCACCGACGACAGCATCACGAACGCGTTGTCGTCGCCGCTGACGTCGGAGGGCAGCTTGATGATGCGCGGCAGGACGCGCGGCGCCTTGACGATCGCGATTCCGGTGTCGCGGCCGAATGCATCGGGCCCCGACAGCTCGATGACGAAGTTGAGGCTCTTGTTGACGACCTGCGGAAACGGATGCGCCGGGTCGAGCCCGATCGGCGTCAGCAGCGGCCGCACCTCGCGCTGGAAGTACTGCGCAACCCAGTGGCGCTCGGCGGGCGTGAATTCGGTGCGCCGGACGAGGCGGACACCGGCTGACGCCAGCGCCGGCAGGACCTCCTCGTTCAGCACGCGGTACTGGTCGGCGATCAGCGAGCGCGCCTCCGGCCGATCTGCGCCAACAGCGCGCGGCCGTCGTGCAGCGTCATCCGCGGCAGCGCGACCTTCGTGCGCAGCTGCTCCTTGATACCGGCGACGCGGATCTCGAAGAACTCGTCGAGATTGCTGCCGACGATGCACAGGAAGCGCAGCCGCTCCAGCAGCGGCACGCGCGGGTCCTGCGCCAGCGCGAGCACGCGGCGATTGAACGCGAGCAGCGACAGCTCGCGGTTGAGCGGGGCCGCATCAGGGCCTTTCGCCGGATCGGTGTTGCCGGCGAATGCCGTTCGCGCCAAAGGCAGCGGGGCGGGCGAGGAGTCCACGATGGCTATCGAGGGTGACGGTGGCGTTGCGGCGCGGAGCGCTTCGTTCGGCAAGTGCCGGGGGTCAGACGGCCGCGTCGAGGGCGGCCGGCTCCGCCGTGCCGGCGTCGATGACGCGCCAGACGCAGCGGCCCCTGGATTCCCGCTCCAGCGCCGCCAGGTACTCGGCATGCGCGGCGAGCTCCGCGGCGGTCGGCTCGATGACCCTGAGCGCGCGACGGGGCCCGGCGTGCCCCGTGCCGCCCGCGTTCGCCGCTCCCGGAGCCGACGGCGGCGGCGCCGCCCATGTCGATGGTCAGCGTTTCCTGCCCGCGGGTCATCGCCAGATAGACTTCGGCCAGCAGCTGCGCGTCGAGCAGCGCGCCGTGCAGCGTGCGGTGCGCATTGTCGACGCCGAAGCGCTCGCACAGCGCATCGAGGCTGTTGCGCTTGCCCGGAAACATCTCGCGCGCCAGCGCCAGCGTGTCGATGACCCCGCCGTGGAGGTCGCGGCAGGCAGGGAGCCCCGCGCGCGCGAGTTCGGCGTCGAGAAAGGCGATGTCGAACGGCGCGTTGTGGATGACCCACTGCGCCCCGCGCGCGAAATCGATGAAATCGGCGGCGACGTCGGCGAATTTCGGCTTGCCCTTCAGATCCTCCCACGTCATGCCGTGCACCTCGGTCGCGCCCGCGTCGATCTCGCGCTCGGGATCGACGAAGAACTGGATCGTGCGGCCGGTCGCCCGGCGGTCGACGACCTCGAGCCCGGCAAGCTCGATGATGCGGTGGCCCTGCTTCGGATCGAGGCCGGTGGTCTCGGTGTCGAGGATGAGCTGGCGCATCGTTCAGCGGGGAAGCCGGATGTCACGCCGCGGCGAGCGGGCCGCGGACCGGGACGTCGCCAGGCAGCGGCGACGAGGGCGCCGCCTTCGCGTCGCACGATCCGCAGCGTGCATGCCCCCCATTCGTCGCCTCCCGTGGCCGATCTCAGCGACGGTACCGCTGGATCGTCGCCTGGATTTCGTCGATGGCGCGCTCGATCTCGTCGTCGGACAGGTCGCGCTGCGCGCCCTTGCGATCGGTGAGCGTGAGCGTGCGATCGATCTGGGTCTGGAACTCGCCCAGGTTCATCGTCTCGGTGATCGTCGTCGACGGCTCGTCGGTGAGCGTCTCGGGCCCCCAGCGCACGATGATCGCCGACAGGTTGTCGCCGTCGGGGTCTCCGCGCCTCTCGGCCTCCCGCATCATCTGCGGCGCGGTCTGCAGGATCGGCGTCGAGGTGAGCCACGTCGCGATCTCGTCCTTGTTCAGCACGCTCCACAGGCCGTCGGTGCACATCACGATCACGTCGCCGTTGCGCAGCGGCGTGCGCTTGGCGAGGTCGATCACCGGGTCGACGAGCCCGCCGAGGCAGCTGAAGATCCGGTTGCGGTCCGGATGATTGGCCACGTCGTCGGCGCCGATCAGGCCCTGGTCGACGAGGTACTGGACCTTCGAGTGGTCCTTCGTCTGGCCGATCAGCCCGCCCTGCCGGTAGAGGTAGAGGCGCGAATCGCCGACGTGCGCCCAGTAGGCGTGACCCGCCTGCACGACGCAGGCGACGCAGGTCGTGCGCGGCGTCTCGAGCATCGAGAACTGGTTGGCGTAGGAGCCCAGCGCGGCATGCGCGCGCGTCATCGAATCCTGCAGGAACTTGAGCGGATTCTTGAGGATCGGCTTCGCCTCCTGCTGGAAGCGCTCGATGAACAGGCGCACGCGATCTGCGCGGCGATCTCGCCGCCGGCGTGGCCGCCCATGCCGTCGGCGACGACGAGCAGCAGCGTGTCGCGGCCGTAGGTGTAGGCGATCCGGTCCTGGTTGACCTTGCGCGAGCCCTTGCGGCTGTCCTGGAAGATCGTGAACCGCATTGCAATCCGTGTCTGGCGGAGCGCGGCGCGTCAGGCGCCGATCTCGCTGAAGAGCTTGCGCTTCAGATTGCCGAAGAACGTCAGCTTGCGGCTTCTTCGGCGGGATGTCGCGGATCGCCTTCTGCAGCGCGAACACCGACTGCGGCCGCTCGAGCGGATCGAGCCGCAGGCACCAGTCGATGACCTCGAGCACGTCGTCCGAGTACTGGCCCGACCAGATCTTCTTCGGCCGAGACGAGATGATCCTCCTGCACCCGCGCATCGGCCGCCTGCGGCGCGAACGCCGCGAGGCACGCGAACATGCTGGCGCCGACGCCGTAGACGTCGGTCCACGGCCCGAGCCGGTCCGGGTCGCGATACTGCTCCGGTGCCGCGAAGCCCGGCGTGTACATCGGCGCCAGCTTCGGGCGGTTGGTCGTGAGCGTCTGCCGCGCGGCGCCGAAATCGAGCAGCACCGGCGAGCCGTCGGTGCGCAGGTAGATGTTCGCCGGCTTGATGTCGAGATGCAGCAGCTTGTGCGTGTGCACTTCGCGCAGGCCGTTCAGCAGCTGCATGAACACCTGGCGGACGAGCCGCTCGGACATCTGGTCCTGCCGCATCTGGATCTGCTGCTGCAGCGTGCGGCCGCGCTCGTAGCGCATCACCATGTACACCGTCTCGTTGGCGCGGAAGAAGTTCAGCACGCGCACGACGTTCGGGTGGTTGATCTTGGCCAGCGCGCGGCCTTCCTCGAAGAAGCACTTCATCCCGTAGCGGAACGACGTCAGATTCTCGGCCGAGATCGCGCGGACGATGTCGCCCTCGGTGCGCAGCACCAGCGACGCCGGCAGGTATTCCTTGATCGCGACCGGCGCGCCGGTCTCGTCGTACGCGCGGTAGACGATCGAAAAGCCGCCGCGGCTGATCTGCCGGTCGATCCGGTAGTTCAGCAGCTGGTAGTCCCCGGGCAGCGCCTGGTTGGTGACGGCCATCGGGCGCGGTTCGTGAGGGTTATTCGCAGAGAGCGCTCGCAATTGCGCGCGCCGGCAATCGCGGCGCGGTCTTGCGCCCTGCGGGGATAACGCATACATTCTCGACAACCCCGCGACACAAAGTAAAGCCGGAAAACGTGCATAAAGCTGCGAAAAAGACCCCGATGATCGTCAGCATGACCGGCTTCGCGGCAGTTGCCGCCGATCTGCCGGGCGTTTCCCTCTCGGTCGAGCTGCGCTCGGTCAACCACCGCTATCTCGACCTCCAGCTCCGCCTTCCCGACGAGCTGCGCGGTCTCGAATCGGCGCTGCGCGAGCGCATCGCCGCGGAACTGAAGCGCGGCAAGGTCGAATGCCGCATCGCGCTCAACCGCACGACGCCCGGCGCGGCGGCGCTGGCGGTCGACCCGGCCGCGTCGAGCAGCTGGCGGCGGCGGCGGCCGAAGTGCACGCGGCACGCGCCGGGCGCGGCGCCGCTGTCGGTCAACGAGATCCTGCGCTGGCCCGGCGTGCTGGCCGAGCCGACCGTCGCCCCGGAGGAACTCGCCGCCCGCGCTGCACGAGCTCGCTCGGCCGGGCACTGCGCGACCTCGCCGCGTCGCGCGCCCGCGAAGGCGCGAAGACCGCCGCGACGCTCGAACGCGTGCTGCGCGGCGATCGAAGCGCAGGTCGCGCGCGTCGCGCCGCGCATTCCGGCTGTGCACGCCGCGTTCCTCGACAAGCTCGGCGCCCGCCTGCGCGAGGCCGGGCTCGATCCCGACCAGGACCGGCTGAAGCAGGAACTGGCGCTGTTCGCGACCAAGATCGACGTCGCCGAGGAAGTCTCGCGGCTCGCCACGCACGTCGCCGAAGTGCGCCGCGTGCTGGCCGCCGGCGGCAGCGCCGGCAAGCGTCTCGATTTCCTGATGCAGGAGCTGCACCGCGAAGCCAACACGCTCGGCTCGAAATCGGTGGACGCCGAGCTCTCGCAGGCCTCGCTCGAGCTCAAGGTGCTGATCGAGCAGATGCGCGAGCAGGTGCAGAACATCGAGTAGGACCGGCGCCCGGATCGCGGCGGAGACCGTCGATCGCGCCGGACCGCGCGCGCCGGCCGCCTGCACGCAACGCCTGCGCGCGACACAGGGCGGGGCGCGGATGACCGACGGTCAGGTCACGCGGCGCGCCGGCGTCGGGCAACCTCTACGTGATCGCCGCGCCGTCCGGCGGCGGCAAGACCAGCCTCGTCGCGCGCGCTGCTCGAACGCGAGCCCGGCATCCGCCTGTCGGTCTCGTACACGACCCGCCCGCCGCGGCCCGGGCGAGATCGACGGCGTCCACTACCACTTCGTCGACGAGGCGCACTTCATGGCGCTGAAGGACGCCGGCGAGTTCCTCGAGCACGCCCACGTCCACGGCAACTGGTACGCGACGTCGGCCACCTGGCTCGCGGACGCAGGTCGCCGCCGGCCACGACGTGCTGCTCGAAATCGACTGGCAGGGCGCGCAGCAGGTGCGCAGGCTGATCGCGTCGTGCGGTGCACGATCTTCATCCTGCCGCCGTCGCTCGCCTCGCTGCAAGGAACGCCTCGAAAAGCGCGGTCAGGACAGCCCCGCGGTGATCGCCCGCCGGCTCGAAGCCGCGCGCGAAGAAATGCGCCACTGCGGCGAGTTCGATTATGTTATTATTAATCAGGACTTTGCGACGGCGGTCGACGATCTCTGCCGCGATCGTCCGCGCGAGCCGCCTGCGCGCGTCGCGCCAGAAGGCGCGGCATGCAGCGCTGCTGCAGCGCTGCTTGCGCTCCCGAACACTGAACCGACCGGTACACGCCATGGCCCGCATCACCATCGAAGACTGTCTCGCCAAGATCCCCAACCGCTTCGAGCTCACGCTCGCGGCGACCAACCGCGCGCGCCAGATCAGCGCCGGCTCGACGCCGCTGCTCGAGCCCGACCGCGACAAGCCGACCGTCATCGCGCTGCGCGAGATCGCGGCCGGCAAGGTCGGCATCGAGATGCTGCTGAAAGGCCAGAGCTGACGCTGCAGCGCTAGCGGCGGCGATGAGAGTGCCGGGAATGTCGGAAATCGCGGAGTTCACCCGGCACCTCGGCAACTACCTGCCGTCGCCTGATATCGCGCTCGTCGAGCGCGCGTTCGAGTTCTCGGAGTCGGCGCACCGCGGCCAGTTCCGCAAGTCGGGCGAGCCGTACATCACGCACCCGCTGGCGGTCGCCAGCATCCTGTCGCAATGGCGGCTCGACGCCCAGGGGCTCGCCGCCGCCCTCCTTCACGACGTGATGGAGGACACCACGGTCACCAAGGCGGAGATCGAGTCCTCGTTCGGCAAGCCGGTCGCCGACATGGTCGACGGCGTGTCGAAGCTCGACCAGATCGAGTTCACCACACGCGAGGACGCGCAGGCCGAGAACTTCCGCAAGATGCTGCTGGCGATGGCCAAGGACGTCCGCGTCATCCTGATCAAGCTCGCCGACCGGCTGCACAACATGCGCACGCTGGACGCGATGGCGCGCGCGCACCGCCGCCGGATCGCGCACGAGACGCTCGACATCTACGCGCCGATCGCCAACCGCCTGGGCCTCAACGCGCTCTACCTAGAGCTGCAGGATCTCGCGTTCAAGCATCTACATCCGCTGCGCTACCGCGTGCTCGCCGGCGCCATCAAGGCGGCCCGGGGCAACCGGCGCGAGGTGATGAACCGGCTGCTCGACGTGATCCGCGACGGCTTCGCCAAGGCCGGCATCACGGCGGCGGTCAGCGGCCGCGAGAAGACGATCTACTCGGTGTACAAGAAGATGCGCGAGAAGCGCTACACGTTCTCGCAGGTCTTCGACATCTACGGCGTGCGCGTGCTGGTGCCGGACGCCACCGCGTGCTACGCGGCGCTGGGCGCGCTGCACAGCCTCTACAAGCCGATCCCCGGGAAATTCAAGGACTACATCGCGATCCCCAAGGCCAACGGCTACCAGTCGCTGCACACCACGCTGTTCGGGCCGTTCGGCACGCCGCTGGAGGCGCAGATCCGCACCCACGACATGCACCGGATCGCGGAGGCCGGCGTCGCCGCGCACTGGCTGTACAAGTCGGGCGACCAGCTGGATCTCGCCGAGGCGCAGCGCGAGACGCACCGCTGGCTGCAGAGCCTGCTCGAGATCCAGTCGGAGTCGCGCGACTCCAAGGAATTCCTCGAGAACATCAAGGGCGACCTCTTCCCCGAAGAGATCTACGTGTTCACGCCCAAGGGCAAGATCATGGCGCTGCCGCGCGGCGCGACGGCCGTGGACTTCGCGTACGCGGTGCACACCGACATCGGCCACCATTGCGTCGCCGCGCGCATCAACTACGAGCTGCTGCCGCTGCGCACGGAGCTGAAGAACGGCGACCACGTCGAGATCCTGACCGCCCCGACCGCGCGGCCGAATCCGTCGTGGCTGTCGTTCGTCGGCACCGGCAAGGCGCGCTCGCGGATCCGCCATTTCCTCAAGGGGCTGCAGCAGAAGGAATCGGCGGCGCTCGGCGAACGGCTGCTCGGACAGGCGCTGGCGACGCTCAAGGTCGCGCCGGAAGCGATCACCTGGGAGCGCTGGGAATCGCTGCAGAAGGAGTACGGCGCCAAGAGCCAGCTCGATATCCTCGCCGACATCGGGCTGGGCAAAAGGCTGTCGTTCGTCGTCGCGCAGGCGCTGACGCGGCCGCCGGGCAAGCCCGGCGACGACGCCACGGCGGGGTCATCCGGCGCGACGGGCGCGGTCGTGCCGGCGGCGCTGACGCTGCGCGGCGTCGAAGGAGTGGCGATCCAGTACGCGAAATGCTGCCGGCCCATTCCCGGCGACAGCGTCGTCGGCCAGTTTCGCAGGGGCCAGGGGCTGCTCGTTCATACGCGCGACTGCCTTGCGCTGAAGAAGCAGCGCCCCGATCCCGAGCAGCTGATCGACGTCGAGTGGGCACCCGAAGTCAACGGCGTGTTCGATGCCGGAATCCGGCTCCTCATCGAGGACCGGAGGGGCCTTCTGGCCGAGCTTGCGACCGCCATCGCCGACGCCGAGGCCAACATCGACAACGTGTCGATGGAGCGGCCCGACGGAGGTGAAGTGCTCGCCATGTTCTTCAGCGTGCAGGTTCGCGACCGCCGCCACCTTGCCAATGTCATCCGCGGGCTGAAGCGCGTTCCCGAAGTCGAGCGCGTCCACCGCGCCCGCACCTGACGTCCGCCACCCCGGGGCTTCGCGCCGCAGCTGCCGCTCGCCCTGCCTCCACGCGCGGATCTGCAGGTGACACCGCGCGCTCAGTACGCCACGGACACCGAGACCTGCAGCGGCCACGGATAGCTGCCCGGCGCGATTCCCGAGGCCAGGTGGAACCTGTAGCTCAATTCCAGCGCCGCATCGCGGCCGGAATAGGCATGGGACGCGAATCCACCGTCCGGTCCGATTTCGACCTCGGCGCCGATTCCGGCGACGGTAGCCCGATCGAACAGCCGCAGGCGCGGGTCGAACCTGACCGTGAATCCCTGGCGATCGTTGGTCCGTGCACGGAGCAGGGTTCCGGCCGCGACATCGACATAGCCGCGATCGACGTCTGCCGGCGTCACGGTGAGCGTCGGAGCCTGGCGCACGATGTCCAGCCGATGATACGGAAGCACCGTTGCCGAAAGCGCGATCGCGGCATAGGCAGCTCCGTGCGCGGGCGGGCCGGCCGCCACCGGCTGTGCCGACAACCCGACGAGCATCGCCAGCGCAACGGCCGGCAGTGTTTCCCGACACAGGCGCAACCCGGACGCGCTGCACGAATGGACATGGCGCTGCGCGTACAGGGACAGGTGCGTACGTTCCGGCCGGGGCACAAGGAGCCCACGCACGCCGTAGAGGCCGGATTTCCGTCCGGAAGCGCGGAACGCGTCCGCGGTGCCTTCGAATCGGGAAAATTCAGGCCGATCGGCCGCGCCCGCCGACTCGGGCCGGGCGGCCGCCGATGCGAGCACGTTGTTGGCGCCGGGACATTGTTCACGCGGCAACGCGACTGTCTGCTCACGTTGTCGGTCGCCGGAACCGAGTCCACGACGCGCTTTCGCCCCGACTTGCGTCGGCACGCGGCAGCTAGCACCGCAAGGACCAGCCGATGGAACGGCCCGCATGAATTGCCTCGACCCCATGCTAGGCGGACTCGGCACCCTGCGCCATGCCACCGAGACGAATGCTTGTGCTGGATCAAATTGTCGACCCGTCGCGCAATTGTCGTCGACAGGAGCTGAATTCGTGCGTTGGTGCGTGCCTGCCTCTCGACATGGATAGGCGCCCGAAATCGAACTGGCGTCGCGCGGGGGTCCTCATCACGCGTATTGCACGCCGCGGTCCCACCGCCGGCACGGCATCGGCTCCTCGAGCCCGAGCGTCGCAATTCGAAGACTCTGCCGGGTCCGCAGTGTCACGGAGCCAACCCGGGACCGCGCATCCGGGTGAACGATACCGCTGGCACGGACCGTGCTTACTTCCCCGCGCATATGGCGGGAACGGTGAATGCTTCCGATTCTCGGTATTTCAAGTCACTGATTAAAAGAGAAAAGGACATAATCATGAACAAGCGCTCACTTCTGTCGGCGGCTATCGCCTCTTCGTTGATCATGCCATTCGGGGTAGCAAATGCGCTCACCGCCGGCCCTTCGAACTTCACGGTCACCGCGACTGTCGCCAACTTTTGCACCGTATCGGCCGCCAACGTGGGCTTCGGCACGGTGAATGCCGGCGTCGCCGCGGCCAACACGGCCAGCAGCGTCACGCTGACCTGCAACAAGGGCGCGACGGTGACCTCGGTCGCGCTCAACAGCGGCGCGAATGCCTCGGGGACGCAGAAGCGCATGATCCTCGGCGCCGAATTCCTGAACTACAACATCGACGTGCCGACCGGCGCGACGTTCAACACCTGCCCGGCCGCCGGCGCGGGGCCCGAGTGGAATGCCACGAACACCATCGTTGCGACGTCGCTGTTCACCGCGACGGGCGGCGCCAAGAGCATCAACATCTGCGCGTCGATCCCCGCCGGCCAGTTTCCGACGGCGGGTCTCTACACGGATACCGTGCAGGTCACCGCGACCTACAACTGACGGGGCACCCGGAGGGACCTCCGACGGCGGCCCCCCTCCGGGCCGGGATCGACATTCCTTTTTCGATTCCGGATCCCGAAGCTGCCAAGAAAAACAGATCGAAAGGGCGGAATGATGTCCAGACATTCCTTGCAGAGGACGGCGATCGCCGTATCGATGCTCCTGGCGACCGGCGCTGCGCAGGCGCTTACCGCCGGTCCGTCGAATTTCACCGTTACCGCGACCGTCGCGAATTTCTGCACCGTGTCGGCCGCCAATGTGGGCTTTGGCACGGTGAACGCCGGCGTCGCCGCGGCCAACACGGCCAGCAGCGTCACGCTGACCTGCAACAAGGGCGCGACAGTGACCTCGGTCGCCCTCAACAACGGCGCGAACGCGTCGGGGACCCAGAAACGCATGCTCCTCGGCGCCGAATTCCTCAATTACCAGATCGATCGGCCGACGGGTGCTACATTCAACACCTGCCCGGTGGCCGGCACGGGGCCCGAGTGGAATGCCACGAACACGATCGTCGCGACGTCGTTGTTCACCGCGACGGGCGGCGCCAAGACCATCGCGATATGTGCGTCGATACCCGCCGGACAGTTTCCGACGGCAGGGCTCTACACCGATACCGTGCAGGTCACGGCGACCTACAACTGAACCCGCGAGCGGGGGGCACGGGATGAGGGCAAGCGTTCGTGGTTGGGCAGCGGGAGCGCTGCTGGCGGTTTCCGTCAGTGGAGCCGCGGCCACTTTCGGGCTGACCCCCATGCGGGTCGAGCTCTCGGGCACTGCGCCTACCGCGATCGTCACCGTCAACAACGCCGGCGATGCCCCGGTGACCATACAGGTGCAGGCCTATGCCTGGAACCAGCCTGGCGGCGAGGACACGTACGAGGAAACGCGCAGCTTCATCGTCAGTCCGCCGATCTTCACCATAGCAGCGGGCGCCGCGCAGATCGTCCGCGTGGCGCTGCGCGGCAAGCCGCCGGTCGACGTCGAGCAGGCTCACCGCCTGATATTCCGCGAAGTTCCCCCGACCGAGGAGTCGTCGACCGATCGGGCGCTGTTCCGGATCGCCCTCAACATGAACATTCCGATGTTCGTCGCGCCGACGGCCGGAAAAGTCGCTCCCAAGCCGGCCATCAGCGTCGAATCGCGCAAGGACGCGGCGTGGCGGGTGCGCATCGGCAACGAAGGCACGGGAAACCTGAGGCTTTCCGGGCTGAATGTGAGCCAGGGCGAGACCAAGCTCGCCGAACTGGACGTATTCGTCGTTCTGCCCGGATCGACACGGTACATCACGTTGCCCGCGGAGCGTTTCCAGCCCGGAAAACCATTGCACTTCGAGGCACAAAGCAATGGCGGACGGGTCGATCTTGCCTTGCCCTCGGGCACGCCGTAGGCGCACGCGCGCTGCAGTCGCCACGGCGGCGCTGGCGATATTCCTACCTGCGCTCGCGCAGGCCGCTGCCGACACCGATCCGCGCCGGGAGCCGGCGCTCGTTTCGGAAATCGCCGCGCTCTCGATCACGGTCAACGGTGCGCCGGAGCCCGGGGTCGCCTATGTACTCCGCGATCCGAACGGATTGATGGTCGACGGCGAGACGCTTTCCCGG
The DNA here is from genome assembly GCA_963779445.1 of uncultured beta proteobacterium. Taxonomy (GTDB): domain Bacteria; phylum Pseudomonadota; class Gammaproteobacteria; order Burkholderiales; family Casimicrobiaceae; genus CAIWHR01. The sequence goes on along the minus strand of CAVZYI010000009.1, from coordinate 11,981 downwards.
CTCAAGCTTCCGTGGCGCTCCAGCGACCAAGTGCCGATGGATGGACGCTCGTACGTGCCGTTGCGGACGATGCGCGGCGTGCGCGCGGCGATAGCGGAGCAGGCGCAACGGCTGGACTTCGACATCGATCCGGATCTCCTTCCGACGACCCGGTTGCAGTACGGGCTCCCGTCGCCGCAGCTGCCCGAGACGCCGGCATGGGGCGGGTTTCTCAACTACACGGTCTTTGCGCAGAGTACGACGGGCCCGGATTTCCTGGGCGAACTCTCCAGGTCGGTGTCCGGCGCCTTCGAGGCCGCCGCGTTCGGACCCGCGGGGACATTCGGCGCGACCTTCATCGTCAATTCGACTGCGGTCACCCGCCGGGGCGCCGAAAGCACCGTGCTGCTGGACGCCGGATGGCGCTGGGACGATCCGGCCAGGCTGTCGACGCTCCTCGTCGGCGACGCGATCACGGCCCCGGGCTGGTGGGGACGTGCGATCCGCTACGGCGGTGTGCAATACAGCTCCAACTACGCGCTGCAGCCTGGCTACGTGACCTACCCGTTGCTGACGGTCTCCGGCATTTCGGCGGTTCCCACCGCCGCGGAGATCTACGCCAACAACGTTCGCATGGGCAGCCAGAACGTCCCGGCAGGCCCGTTCTCGATCACGAATGTGCCGACACTGAACGGTGCGGGCGAACTTCAGGTCATCGTCAACAACGCGTTCGGTCAACAGCAGGTGATCACGCAACCGTTTTACGTGACCAGCCAGCTGCTGAAGCCCGGGTTGAGCGAATACTCGTTCAGCGCGGGCTCGGAGAGGTACGACTACGGGCTTCGAAACCTCGACTACCGCGGATTCGTCGGCTCGGCCTTCTATCGCTACGGCGTCACCGACAAGCTGACCGCGCAGGCGCGCGCCGAGGGCGACAGCGACGTGCGCGGCGCCGGCGTTGGCGCCGACTATGTCGTCGGATACCTCGGCGTCCTGAGCGCCGGCGTGGCGGCGAGCAGTACGAGCGGAAACCGCCACGGCGTGACGGGTTCCGGGCAGCGCTACCTGCTCGGCTTCAGCCGACAGGCCTACCTCGCCAGCTTCGGAATCCAGTCGACGTGGGCAACGCCGGGCTATCGCGAGATCGGCGACAGTCCGATCCAGGAATCGCAGCTCACTCGAGCGACCTTCAACTTCGCGCTGCCGGGCAATGCCGGCGCGCTCGCGATCGCCTGGAGCGGACAGCGGTTCCGTGATTCGAGGCCGCCGGATCCGTCGACAAGGTCGCAGAGCGGAACGCTGAACATCTATACTGCCTCGTATTCCATCGGTCTCGGCCCTGTCGGCTTCCTGACGCTGGCGGCGTCGCGCTCGCAGGGGCTTTCCAGCCAGACGCAACTGCTCGCGCTCTACACGCTGCCCTTCGGCACGACCAGCACGGGACCCGCGGACACGACGTTGACGCTGGGCGCGCAGAGCACGCGTGGAGATGATCAGTCGGTGCGTTACGGTTCGCTCGATATTCAGCATGCGCTTCCCGTCGGCGAGGGCTGGGGTTACTACCTCCACGCGCAGACCGATGAAAGCTACACTGGAGGCGCTTCGTACTATGGAAGCTACGGCAGGTATTCCGTCGAGGCGTCGTCCGCCAACGGCGTCAAGGCGCTGCGCGGCGCGATCTCCGGTGGCGTTGGCGTCGTCGGCGGGCACGCCTTCGTGGCGCCGCCGATCGACCAGAGCTTCGCGCTGGTGACCGTCGGCGACGTCGCGGGGACCCGCGTCCTGCAGGAGAACAACGAAGCCGGCCGTACCGGCGCCGACGGGACGCTTATCCTGCCGCGGTTGCCTTCGTATACGCCGGTGAACGTCGCCATCGATCCAACCACGGTCCCGCTCGACGCCAGCGTCGGCAAGACAGTGCAGAAAGTCGTCACGCTGGGGCGCACCGGAATCGTCGTCAATTTCGAAACGCGCCGCGAGCGCGGTGCGCTGATCCGGCTGATCGTGCCCGACGGCTCCCCGGTTCCCGCGGGGGCCGTCGCACGGGTCGTGGGCCGCGCCGAACCCTATCCGGTGGCCATGGGCGGCGAGGTTTACATTACCGATCTCGGCGACCTGCAGGACGTCGACGTCGTGTGGCGCGGCCAGTCGTGCCGCGTTTCCGTCGCGCTCCCGAAGAACGCGCCGCCGGTCGCCGACCTCGGTCCGTATGCCTGCACGCTGCGCTAGGAGAGAAGCCTTGCGGAATTCCCTGCGAAATCGGAAGCATCGCGCCCTGCGCGGCGCGCTCGCCTGGTCGCTCCTGACCGCTGCGACCGCGGCAAGCGCGGTGCACACATGCACGGTCGGCATCGGAAACCTGAGTTTCGGCGCCTACACCGGCGCGCAGACCACGTCATCCGCGACCATGTCGATCACCTGCACGATCACCAGCGGACTCGTCGACAACGTCGCCTACACCGCGACGCTGTCGACGGGCGCCGGAAGCTACGCGCAGCGCCGGCTGACGCACGTCGGCGCGCCGCCGGACACGCTGCCGTACAACCTGTACCTCAATACGGTTCCCGCCATCCTCAATACCAGCGTCTGGGGCGACGGATCGGGGGCGACCGTTACCGCCTCAGGAACCCTGCAGCTCATCATCGTCTTTCAGCCGACCCGCACGGCGACCTTCACCGTGGCCGGCGCCATGGCCGCGGTTGCTACCATGCCGACGGCAGGCACCTACCAGGACATCGTCGCCGGCACGGTCACGTACAACTAGCGGCACCTGGTCACGGAAGTTGCATCCGGCTGCCCCCTCGGCACGGCGTGAGCACCACGTTCGGGCACCCGCGCCCGCCCTGCGCAAGCCCGATCCGGGCAGCGGTCACCAGGACGGTTCGCGCTCGGGCGTCGCGGTGATCTTGTGGATCGTGAGATCGGCGCCGTTGAACTCCTCCTCGGGGTCGAGGCGCAGCCCGACGGTCTTCTTCAGCACACCGTAGACCGCCGCGGCGCCGACCACCGCGACGAACACGCCCAGAAGCGTTCCGGCGACCTGCGAGGCGAACGTCACGCCGCCGAGCCCGCCGAGCGCCTTCGTGCCGAAAATCCCGGCGGCAATCCCGCCCCATGCGCCGCAGACGCCGTGCAGCGGCCATACGCCGAGCACGTCGTCGATCTTCAGGCGGTTCTGCGTCTGCGTGAAGAGGACGACGAACAGCGTGCCCGCGATCGCGCCGGTTGCCAGCGCGCCCAGCGGATGCATGACGTCGGATCCGGCGCAGATCGCCACGAGCCCGGCGAGCGGGCCGTTGTGCACGAAGCCCGGATCGTTCCGGCCGGCGACGAGCGCCGCGACCGTGCCGCCGGCCATCGCGAGCAGGGAATTCACGGCGACGAGCCCCGAGATCTTGTCGATCGTCTGCGCGCTCATCACGTTGAATCCGAACCAACCGACCGAAAGGATCCATGCGCCCAGCGCCAGGAACGGAATCGACGACGGCGGATGCGCCGATATCGTCCCGTCCTTCGTGTATCGGCCGCGACGCGCGCCGAGCATCAGCACGGCCACCAGGCCCACCCAGCCGCCGACGGCGTGCACGACGACGCTGCCGGCAAAGTCGTGGAATTCCTCGCCGAACGACGCCTTGAGCCAGGCCTGCACGCCGTAGTGCTGGTTCCACGCAATGCCCTCGAAGAACGGATAGACGAAGCCGACCAGCAGGAAGGTCGCGGCGAGCTGCGGATTGAAACGCGCGCGCTCGGCGATTCCGCCCGACACAATCGCCGGGATCGCCGCTGCGAAGGTTAGCACGAGGACGATGCGGGCGATCATATCTACAAGATGGACTACGAGCTCATGCTGCAACAGCATGTGAACTTCGGTGCCGATGTCACTGTCGGCTGTCTCAAAGTGCCGCGCGAGGAGGCATCTGGTTTTGGCGTCATGCACACGGACATATCGGGCAATATCTCTGACTTCGTCGAAAAGCCGGAACATCCACCCGCCATCCCTGGCGCCCCCAACAATTGCCTCGCCTCGATGGGGCATTTATGTGTTCGAGACGAAGTTTCTTTTCGACCAGCTCGCCCGCGATGCCGCGACACCAAATTCAAGCCGAGATTTTGGCACGGATATCATTCCCCACCTTGTGAAACATGGCAAGGCGGTTGCGCATCCGTTCTCGGACTCTTGCGTGCGCTCGTCTAACGAGACTCAAGCCTATTGGCGCGACGTGGGCACCGTCGATGCCTATTGGGGAGCGAATATCGATTTGACGGGTGTCGTGCCGGATCTTGACTTGTTTGACCGGGACTGGCCAATTTGGACGGACGGCGCGGTGACCCCGCCGGCGAAATTTGTCCATGATGAAGATGGCCGCCGCGGGTTTGCGGTTTCCTCCCTCGTTTCGGGCGGCTGCATCGTTTCCGGCGCACAGTTGAGGCATTCGGTTCTGTTTACTGGCGTGCGGGTCAATTCCTATTGCACGATCGAGAACGCGGTCATTTTACCTTATGTCGATATCGGCCGCTCGTCCCACCTCAAAAATGTAGTGATCGATCGCGGCGTGAAAATACCCGAGGGCCTTGTCGTGGGTGATGACAAGGTGGTTGACGCCAAGCAATTCCGGCGTACCGAAAACGGTATCGTGCTCATTACCCAGCAGATGATCGACAGGCTCGGCGCATGAGCGCTATCACGGTTCTCGCAGTCGTCTCGGAAATCTATCCGCTGATCAAGACCGGAGGCCTTGCCGATGTTGCCGGGGCGCTTGCCGGAGCGCTTGTAGCCGAGGAGGTCGAGGTGGTGACGCTGGTTCCGGGTTATCCGGCGGTGATGAACAAAATCAATGCCGCCGAAGCGGTGCTGGCGGAGAAAACTTTTTTGGCGACCGGCCCGAGTGCTGCGCGCTAACGTCGCCGGGCTTCACCTTTTCGTACTTGATGCGCCGCATCTTTTCGTGCGTCCGGGCAATCCCTACGTGGGACCGGACGGGCGGGATTCGCCGGATAATCCCTTCCGCTTCGCGGCGCTTTGCCAGATCGCCGCGCGCCTCGCGCTTGGCGAATGTCCCCATTTTGGGCCAGATGTCGTTCATGGACATGACTGGCAGGCAGGATTGACTGCCGCCTATCTCACCTATGGTGGCCATCCGCGTCCGGCCACCGTGATCACGATACATAACCTCGCCTTCCAAGGACAGTGTCCAGCAGCGCTCTTAGCGCCGCTCGGCCTGCCGCCGCGCGCTTTCGCGCTCGATGGGGTGGAATATTATGGAGCGATCGGCTTTCTTAAGGCCGCCCTTTCTCTCTCCGACAGGATCACCACGGTCTCGCCTGCCTATGCTGCCGAGATACGCACCCCGGGAACACGGGATGGGGCTGGACGGGCTCTTGCGCGCACGGTCGGATTCGCTGACCGGGATTCTCAACGGGATCGATGAAGCGGTCTGGAATCCCGCGTGAGGACGCGTGGCTTGCGGCGCCTTATTCGATCCAGACGCGGGCAAAACGAGGACGGAACAAATCCGCTTTGCAAAAGCACTTTGGGCTCGCCGTGGATCAGGAGGCGCTGCTGTTCGGCGTCGTGAGCAGGCTCGCCTGGCAGAAGGGCATCGATCTCATCTCGCCAATCTCGATCTCATTGAAGAGATTGGCGGGCAACTCGCCGTGCTCGGTTCCGGCGAGCCTTCGCTCGAAGAGGCTTTCCGCGCGGTGGCGAAAGCGCGGCCTGGCCGCGTGGCTGCTATGATTGGCTATGATGAACGCACCGCGCATATGATTCAGGCGGGCGCCGATGCGTTGCTCATCCCTTCGCGTTTTGAGCCTTGCGGGTTGACCCAGCTTTGCGCCATGCGGTACGGCGCCGTTCCGGTCGCCGCCCGCGTCGGCGGACTTATGGATACGATCATCGATGCAAACGAGATGGCAATTGCCGCCAGGCTTGGCACAGGTATTCACTTCTCGCCGGTTACCAGCGGCGCGCTTGGTGCGGCGATCGAGCGGACCCGCAAACTTTGGGACACACCGATGGTATTTGATAGCATTCGTGCGAATGGCATGAAGACCGATGTTTCCTGGCGCGGTCCGGCCGCCGCTTATGCAAGGCTTTTCCGCGACCTTGTTTCGTCGGGCGCTCGGTGACTGTATGGTTATCCAAGGCCAGAAACCTGTGACAGGAATTGGGAAAATCCATGCTCGAAATTGTTTCAACGACGCCCTTCGATGATCAAAGGCCGGGAACGTCGGGGCTCCGCAAGAAGACCGTAGTCTTCCAGAAGCCGGGCTATCTTGAAAATTTTATCCAGTCGATCATGGATTGTCTTGAAGGGTTTGCTGGCACGACTCTGATCGTTGGCGGCGATGGACGCTTTTTCAACCGCGAGGCGATCCAGATCGTCTTGAGAATCGCGATTGCCAACGGTTTTGGCAAAATCCTGGTCGGGAGGGGCGGTATATTGTCGACGCCCGCAGCCTCGAATCTGATCCGGCATCGCGGCGCGTTTGGTGGCGTTGTCCTCAGCGCAAGCCATAATCCGGGCGGATCTGGCGGCGACTTCGGCATCAAGTACAATGCGGGGAACGGCGGTCCGGCTCCTGAACAGCTGACCGAGGCCGTGTTTGCCCGCTCGAAATCCATCACGGAATATAAGATCCTCGCGGCGCCGGACATTAATCTCGATGTGCTTGGCCGGGTTCGCCTTGGGCCGGGCGAAGTCGAGGTGATCGATCCTGTTGAGGACTATGCGGCGCTCATGCAGGAGTTGTTCGATTTCGACCGCATCCGTGGCTTGTTTAAAGCCGGCTTCCGTTTCCGTTTCGATGCGATGTCGGCGGTGACCGGACCTTATGCGAGCCAAATCTTTGTCGATATGCTTGGCGCGCCGCCGAACGGAATCGACTTGAACGGAACACCGCTCCCGGATTTCGGCGGGCATCATCCCGACCCCAACTTGATCAACGCCAAAAACCTTTTCGACCTGGCCATGTCTTTGGAGGGTCCCGATCTTTGCGCAGCATCGGATGGCGACGGGGACCGAAATCTGATCATCGGCCGGAACCGGTACGTGACGCCCTCCGACAGTCTGGCGATCCTGGCCGCGAACGCCCACCTTTCGCCAGGCTACGCGAAGGGCATTGCTGGAATTGCACGCTCGATGCCGACCAGTGGAGCGGCTGACCGCGTCGCCACGCGGCTTGGCGTGCGCCTTTTTGAACTCCGACGGGATGGAAGTTTTTCGGCAATCTGCTCGATGCGGGGCTGGCGACCATTTGCGGCGAGGAAAGCGCTGGAACGGGATCCAACCATTTGCGCGAAAAAGATGGGCTCTGGGCGATTTTGCTTTGGCTCAATATTTTGGCTGTGCGGGGTGAGAGCGTCGCGGAGATCACCGCCAAGCACTGGGCGGATTATGGGAGAAATTATTATGTCCGGCACGATTATGAAGAGGTTGGTGCCGGCGGCGCGAACGCGCTTATGCAGGCCTTGCGTGATGCCCTACCTGGATTAAAGGGCGCTCTGGCGGCAAGGCCCGGCTGATAGGGGCCGATGACTTCGCCTATCATGATCCGGTGGATGGCTCGGACTCTGAGCATCAGGGCATTCGTCTGCACTTCGAGAATGGCAGCCGCATCGTCTACCGGCTCTCGGGGACCGGCACATCCGGGGCGACGCTGCGGGTTTATATTGAAAGATATGAACCAAATCCAGCGCGACAAAACCAGGAGACCGGAGACGCGCTGGCCGATCTCATCGCATTGTCGCGAGAGTGTGCGCAAATTGCTCACTACACCGGGCGCGAGGCGCCGTCGGTGATCACCTGAGCGCCGGAAGCGCTCCTGCGCCCAGTATATTGGGCAATCCGCGCGCCCGTAATGGCGAGACCGAGCCACTTGGCGCCACCCCTGACGGGGGCGGTGTCAATTTTGCTGTCGCGTCAAGCAGCGCCGAGGCGATTTTCGTTTCGCTTTTCGACGCGGCTGGGAGCGAGACGGCGTGCGTGCAACTGCCTGGCCGGTTAGGCGATGTGTTTCACGGTCATATCGCGGGCATTGGACCCGGCACGCATTACGGATTGCGCGCGCACGGCCGCTTCGAGCCGGAGCGCGGACATCGTTTCAATTGCGCTAAACTGCTGGTTGATCCGTTCGCAACGCGGCTCGACCGGCCATTCATGCTCGACGCAAGTTTGTTCGATGCGAGAATCCATGGCGCCGCGGCAGACGATATCGATAGCGCGCCCTTTGTTCCAAAAGCGATTGTTGAAGCGCCGGAACCGTTTCAGTTCCCAAGGCGTCCGCGCATTGAATGGCGCGACCTCATCATTTATGAAATGCATGTTCGTGGCTTCACCAAGTTGCATCCAGACATACCAGAGTTCATTCGCGGGACCTTTGCCGGTTTGGCGCACGAAGCTTCGATCGATTATTTGAAAAGATTAGGGGTAAGCGCCGTCGAGTTCTTGCCGATTGCGGCATGGATCGACGAGCGGCATCTTCCGCCGCTCGGGCTTACCGACTACTGGGGCTACAATCCGATAGCGATGCTCGCCCCAGATCCGCGCCTCGCGCCGGGCGGCTGGGCGGAGGTGCGCGGTGCTGTCGACGCACTGCACGCGGCCGGGATCGCTGTTCTCCTTGACGTGGTATTCAAATCATACCGGAGAGAGCGACGAGTTCGGTCCAACCCTGTCCATGCGCGGTCTCGACAATGCTGGATATTACCGGCTGTCGGCCGGCAATCCGGCACTTTATGTCAACGACGCCGGCTGTGGCAATGTGCCGGCGCTTGAGCGCCCAGCGGTCATGCGTCTCGCGCTTGAAGCGCTGCGTACGTCCGTCATCCGCGCGGGTGTCGATGGCTTCCGTTACGATCTCGCGCCCGTGCTTGGCCGCCGCGAAAACGGCTTCGATCCGGATCATCCGCTGCTTGCGGCGATTGCGCAAGATCCCTGTCTGAAGGATATGATTCATATCGTCGAACCATGGGATCTGGGACTCGGCGGCTATCAGCTCGGTGCTTTTCCCGCAGCCTGGGGTGAATGGAATGACCAGTCGCGCGACAGCTTCCGCAAATTTTGGCGTGGCAAGTCTGCCTCGATTGGGACCCTCGCGACACGGCTTTCCGGATCGGCAGATATTTTTGGACCCCGCCGCCGTCCCCTTTCGAGGTCGGTCAATTTTGTTACCGCGCATGACGGCTTCACCCTCGCCGATCTTGTGGCATTCGAGAGTAAACGCAATGGTGCGAACGGGGAAGACAATCGGGACGGGACCAACGATAATCTGTCCTGGAATTGCGGCGGCGAAGGTCCGACGGAAGATGCCGCGATCTTGGCGCGGCGGGCTGGCGATGTTCGCGCTCTGCTTGTCACGCTGTTCGCGGCGCGCGGCACGCCGATGCTCAACATGGGCGATGAATTGGGCCGCTCGCAGCAAGGCAATAACAATGTCTATGCTCAGGACAATGAGCTTGCGTGGACAAACTGGGCTAGCGCCGACGCCTCGCTTATCGATTTCGTTGCAAGACTGATCCGCGCGCGCCGCGCGCACGGCGCTCTCAATGCGGAAACGCCGTTGACCGGCCGTCCGGTCGATGCAAGCGGGGTTCCTGATGTTGAATGGCTGACACCCGAAGGCCGTCCTTTCCAGGCAAAAGACTGGAATGACCCGTGCACAAAAACCCTCATGGCGGTGTTCTACGATCCGGGGGATGGCACTGCCGTCACGGCAAACGTGCGCCTAGCCGGGCAGCAGTGTTGATCAACGCGGGCGAGGCCGCGATTGCGTGCGAAATTCCGTGGCTGCGCAAAGACCATGTTTGGTCTTGTGCAATCGACTCCGCCGCGGCGGACCGCGCATCCTATATTTTGGAGATGGATCATTGCACGCTTGCCAGCCGCTCCGTGGCAGTTCTTGTCGAACAGCCGTCCCGCGCTCCGGCCCGTCAAGTGCCGGGCGCCGCCAATCGAAGTCTTGATGCCTTGGCGGAAGCAGCGGGAATTGCGTCGCATTGGTTTGATGTGTATGGCCGCCGGCTCGAAGTTTCCGCAGACACCAAACGAGCGCTGCTCACAGCCCTTAGTCTGCCTGCGTCATCGACCGCGGAGGCCGCGCGAGTCTCCGCATTGCTCTCTGAGGAACGAGAACTTCGACCGTTGCCGGTCGCGACGGCCTTTCGCGGGTCCGGACAAAAAATCCTTCGACTTGGCGGCCACCTCGCCGGATACACGCGGCGTATTGATCTCTCAATCGGACTTGAAGATGGTTCAACACGTTCTTTCGAGATTGCTGCCGATGAAGGGCAGGCAAGCGAGACCATCGCAGCCGACGGGCGTAAGGTGATGGTCCGTGACATCACATTGCCGGCCTCACCGCTTGGGCGGCATCGGATCTCGGACGAAATCGGCGCCGGGGATTTCTGCCCATCTTGCCATCGTTCCTGACGTTGCGTTTCTACCGGAAACATTGCGCGGAGACGCCCGCGTTTTTGGGATTGCTGCGCAGCTTTACGGTTTGCGGCGCCAGCCCGTTGAAGGAATGGGCGATCAGGGGATCGGTGATTTCACGACGCTGGGGCGTCTCGCCGAAGGGGCAGCGGCCGCAGGTGCTGTCACGGTGGGGATCAATCCGCTGCACGCATTGTTTGGCAGCAAACCAGAACGCGCGAGCCCCCTATCATCCCTCCGACCGGCGCTTTCTCGATCCGCTCGCCATTGATACGTTTGCCCTGCCAGCGCCGCTCCTCACCGTGAAGGTGTGCGGCGCGATCGAGCGGGCACTGTCGGAAACCTCGCGTCTTTCGGCTATGCCGTTTGTTGACTATACTGCTGTCGCCACGCTCAAAAACCTGCTCTTCGATGCCGCCCATGCGGCGTTCCGCGATCTTGCCAAGAACCACCCCTCCGATCTGCTTGTCGAAGATTTTCGGGCTTTCGCGCAGGCTGGCGGCGAGACTCTGCGGCGTTTCGCGATTTTCTCGGCGATCGAGGCCCGCTTCCAAGCTACGCTCGAAAAATTCCCCATGCAGCTTAAATCGCCGTCGAGCGCCGGGATTGCCAACTTCGCCGCAGCGCATGAGGAAGCGATTTCCCGTGCCCCATGTTTCTGCAATGGTTGGCGGACCGGCAGTTGGCCGCCGCCAACTCGTGCGGGCGGCCTGGAGCTCGGCCTATACCGTGATCTCGCGGTCGGCTGCGCTCCCGATGGAGCGGAGGCGTGGGCGGAGGCGGAGCTCCTGACGCAGGGGTATCCATCGGAGCGCCGCCGGACGCCCTCGGCCCGAAGTGGTCAGGTGTGGAACCTCCCGCCTACGATCCCCGCTCGCTCACGCGGGGAGGCTTTGCTAAATTCGGACAACTAATCGCTGCGAACATGGCGCACGCCGGGATACTCAGGATCGACCATGTGCTCGGGCTCAAGCGCCTCTTTCTTGTGCCGGAGGGAGCGGCTGGGCGGGACGGGGCCTATCTTGCGTATCCATTCGCCGATCTCCTCCGTCACCTCATGCTCGAAAGCGTGCGCGCGAAAACTGCGGTTGTCGGCGAAGATCTCGGCACCGTGCCGGAGGGCTTGCGGGAGGAGCTTGAGGCGGTCCAAATTCTTTCCTACCGAGTGTTGCGCTTCGAGCGGGAAGGAGAGGCGTTTTTGGCACCCGATCGCTATCCACGCTTGGCTGGCCTGCACCGCGACGCATGATCTGTCGCCGCTGGCTGGCTGGTGGGGGGGCAACGATCTTGCCGAAGCGGTCAAGCTTGGGCTTATTCCCGATACGGCGTCTGTCGCCGCCGAGCGCGCCGCCGAGAAAAACGCCTTGATGGAAGCGGTTGCGCAGCAAGGGTTGCCGGTTTCAATGCAAGACGCAGAGGCTCCGCTTGGCGAAATGGTCGCCGCCAGCATACATGGCTATGTGGCGGCATCGAACTCCGTGCTGGCTCTCGTCCAGGCCGACGATCTTGCCATGGAGACAGTCGCCGTCAACCTGCCAGGAACGGACATGGAGCGGCCTAACTGGCGCC
>CAVZYI010000008.1:0-287432 GCA_963779445.1 uncultured beta proteobacterium | reverse complement strand
GGGGAGTGAAATAGATCCTGAAACCGCATGCATACAAACAGTCGGAGTCCCGCTCCAAGCGCTTCGTGCTTGAAGCAGGGACAGGTAACGGGCAACAGGTAACAGGCAACAGTAACGACGCGTGCCGAGGAGGGTGTGCGCCATTCCTGACCTCTGTTACCTGACCTCTGTTACCCTCCCCGCTTCAAAAGCGGAGCCATTGAGCGACGGAGTGACGGCGTACCTTTTGTATAATGGGTCAGCGACTTACGTTTACCAGCGAGCTTAACCGAATAGGGGAGGCGCAGCGAAAGCGAGTCCGAACAGGGCGCTTGAGTTGGTTGGCGTAGACCCGAAACCGGATGATCTACCCATGGCCAGGCTGAAGGTGGGGTAACACTCACTGGAGGGCCGAACCCACTCCCGTTGAAAAGGTAGGGGATGAGCTGTGGGTAGGGGTGAAAGGCTAAACAAATCCGGAAATAGCTGGTTCTCTCCGAAAACTATTTAGGTAGTGCCTCAAGTATCACCGACGGGGGTAGAGCACTGTCATGGTTGCGGGGGTCATTGTGACTTACCGCGCCATTGCAAACTCCGAATACCGTTGAGTGCGAGCCTGGGAGACAGACGTCGGGTGCTAACGTCCGGCGTCGAGAGGGAAACAACCCAGACCGCCGACTAAGGTCCCCAAGACTTAGCTAAGTGGGAAACGAGGTGGGAAGGCTCAGACAGCCAGGATGTTGGCTTAGAAGCAGCCATCATTTAAAGAAAGCGTAATAGCTCACTGGTCGAGTCGTCCTGCGCGGAAGATGTAACGGGGCTCAAGCTATGCACCGAAGTCGCGGATTCAGGGAATCAGAGTTCAGGTATCAGGTATCAGGAACAGTACACGATTGGTAGCGCCTCGATTCGAGGAACTGGACGTATTCCAACGCGCCTACAAGCGTTTCGCTGGAGATTCATCACGTTTCAGTTTGACGATGCCGCAGATTGAGCAGTTCGCATTGGCCGATCAGCTACGACGGGCCGAGTAAATCGATTTGCGCCAATCTTGGCAGAGGGCTTTGGCAAGCAAAGCCAATCCGAAAGCGGAGTTCAAGCGTTTCGTACTGATGAGCATGGGCTCAGCGGACGAGATGCGGGTGTGGCTGCGCTATTGTTTGGATCTGAATACCTTGATGCGACAAACGTGGCAGCAGTGGCGAGAGGAGTATGAAGCAGATCGCCAAGATGCTGCACGGGACTCTAGCAAAGGGCTCAAAGCCGTTGTCTGATTCCCTGATCCTGACCTCTGATCCCTGGATGGTAGGAGAGCGTTCCGTAGGCCGGTGAAGGTGGGGTGAGAACCCTGCTGGAGGTATCGGAAGTGCGAATGCTGACATGAGTAGCGATAAAGCGGGTGAAAGGCCCGCTCGCCGAAAGCCCAAGGTTTCCTGCGCCACGTTCATCGGCGCAGGGTGAGTCGGCCCCTAAGGTGAGGACGAGAGTCGTAGCCGATGGGAAGCGGGTTAATATTCCCGCACCGATTTGGGATGCGATGGGGGGACGGAGAAGGTTAGCTCGGCCGGGTGTTGGACGTCCCGGTTTAAGCGTGTAGGCGTGGTTCCTAGGCAAATCCGGGGATCTTAGCCGAGGCGTGATGACGAGGGCTGGCTTGCCAGCCTGAAGTGAGTGATACCCTGCTTCCAGGAAAAGCCTCTAAGCTTCAGTTCCAGAGTCGACCGTACCGCAAACCGACACAGGTGGGCAGGATGAATATTCTAAGGCGCTTGAGAGAACTCAGGAGAAGGAACTCGGCAAATTAGCACCGTAACTTCGGGATAAGGTGCGCCCCTGGTAGGTGAAGGAGTACATCCGGAGCCGAGAGGGGCCGCAGTGAAATGGTGGCTGCGACTGTTTAACAAAAACACAGCACTCTGCCAAGACGAAAGTCGACGTATAGGGTGTGACGCCTGCCCGGTGCCGGAAGGTTAAGTGATGGGGTGCAAGCTCTTGATCGAAGCCCCGGTAAACGGCGGCCGTAACTATAACGGTCCTAAGGTAGCGAAATTCCTTGTCGGGTAAGTTCCGACCTGCACGAATGGCGTAACGATGGCCACACTGTCTCCTCCTGAGACTCAGCGAAGTTGAAGTGTTTGTGAAGATGCAATCTCCCCGCGGCAAGACGGAAAGACCCCGTGCACCTTTACTGTAGCTTTGCATTGGACTGTGATGAGACTTGTGTAGGATAGCTGGGAGGCGATGAAGCGGTGGCGCTAGCTGGCGTGGAGCCAACGTTGAAATACCAGCCTGGTGTCATTGCGGTTCTAACCTGGGTCCATGAACTGGATCGGGGACCGTGCATGGTAGGCAGTTTGACTGGGGCGGTCTCCTCCCAAAGAGTAACGGAGGAGCTCGAAGGTTTCCTAGGTACGGTCGGACATCGTACTGATAGTGCAATGGCACAAGGAAGCTTGACTGCGAGCCTGACAAGGCGAGCAGGTGCGAAAGCAGGACATAGTGATCCGGTGGTTCTGTATGGAAGGGCCATCGCTCAACGGATAAAAGGTACGCCGGGGATAACAGGCTGATACCGCCCAAGAGTTCATATCGACGGCGGTGTTTGGCACCTCGATGTCGGCTCATCACATCCTGGGGCTGTAGCCGGTCCCAAGGGTATGGCTGTTCGCCATTTAAAGTGGTACGTGAGCTGGGTTCAAAACGTCGTGAGACAGTTTGGTCCCTATCTGCCGTGGGCGCTGGAGATTTGACGGGAGCTGCTCCTAGTACGAGAGGACCGGAGTGGACGTACCGCTGGTGTACCGGTTGTGACGCCAGTCGCATTGCCGGGTAGCTATGTACGGAAGCGATAACCGCTGAAAGCATCTAAGCGGGAAACGTGCCTGAAGATGAGATCTCCCGGGGCCTTGAGCCCCCTGAAGGGTCGTGGCAGACCACCACGTTGATAGGCCGGGTGTGGAAGCGCAGTAATGCCTTAAGCTAACCGGTACTAATTGCCCGTGCGGCTTGACCCCATAACCGTAGGCACCGCCTCGGTGTTTGCCCCATACACAACCCACTCTTACTTCTTCCTCGGTTGGCCCTGCCGCGCCAACACCCCGTCAACGCCTGACGACCATAGCCCGCCGGAACCACCCCTTCCCATCCCGAACAGGACCGTGAAACGGCAGCACGCCGATGATAGTGTGGATTGCCCATGCGAAAGTAGGTCATCGTCAGGCACCCTCAAAGCACCAAAGCCCACCACCACGGTGGGCCTTGGGCTTTGGAGCGCCCAAGTTGGATGCTCGAATGACCTAGCCTCGGAAAAGCGAAGGCTCGCGCCAGCAGCGCAAGCCTCGAGCCGCTCACCGGAGACCCACGCCAAACCAGGCCATCGTCAGACACCCGCAACGCAAAACGGACGCTCTCGTGCGCGACGTAGCGCGTCGAACCCTGGCAAGCAGGCGCCGTGCGACGGCTCAGCGACGCCCCTTTCCGCCCAGCAAAGATCCCAGCACGCCGCGTACGATTTCGCGTCCGACCGACGACCCGATGGTCCGTGCGGCGCTCTTGGCCATCGCTTCGACCATGCTGTCCTTGCGACCGCTCCCCGACATCAGCCCGCCCGAGCGAATCCTTGACGAATCCATCCAGCCGCCCTCGCGGGTACACCTTCGGTCGCCGCGCCGCCTGCCGGCCCAGCGCCCGAGGCGCGGCCTCTGAGCCTCTCGTAGGCCGACTCCCGGTCGATTGTCCTTTCGTAGACGCCGGCCACCGGTGACGCGCCGATGACGGCTTGACGCTCGACCGGCGTGATCGGGCCGATGCGACTTGCCGGCGGCAGAATGAAGGCGCGCTCGACGATGCAGGGCCGGCCCTTCTCGTCGAGAAAGGAGACCAGCGCCTCGCCGACCCCCAGCTCGGTGATCGCCTTTTCGGTGTCGAGGCGAGGGTTCGCGCGCATCGTCTCGGCTGCGGCCTTCACCGCCTTCTGGTCCCGCGGCGTGAACGCGCGCAGCGCGTGCTGGACGCGGTTGCCGAGCTGGCCCAGCACGGTATCGGGCACGTCGAGCGGATTCTGGGTGACGAAAAAGACGCCGACCCCCTTGGAGCGAATCAGCCGGACGACCTGCTCGATCTTGTCCAGGAGGTTCTTCGGGGCGTCGGTGAACAGCAGGTGCGCCTCGTCGAAGAAGAACACCAGCTTCGGTTTGTCGCGATCGCCGACCTCGGGAAGCCGCTCGTAGAGCTCGGAAAGCAGCCACAGGAGCAGCGTCGAATAGAGCTTGCGGCGCATTCAGCAGCCGGTCGGCGGCGAGGATGTTGACGATGCCGCGTCCGGCGTCGTCCGGTCTGCAGCAGGTCATCGATGTTGAGCATCGGCTCGCCGATGAACTTCTCCGCGCCCTGCTGTTCCAGCGCGAGCAAACCGCGCTGAATTGCGCCGATCGATGCTGCCGACACATTGCCGTAGCCGGTCTGGAACTCCGGCGGCGTTGTCGCCGACGTACTGCAGCAATGCGCGCAGGTCCTTCAGATCGAGGAGCAGCAGGCCGCGGTCGTCGGCGACCTTGAACACCAGCGCCAGCACGCCCTCCTGCGTCTCGTTCAGATTCAGGATCCGCGACAGCAGCAACGGTCCGAGATCGGATACCGTCGCCCGCACCGGGTGTCCCTGCTCGCCGAAGACATCCCAGAAAACGGTCGGGAACCGGCGAAGGTCGGTGAAGCGGCGCCGATCTGCTTCAGCCGCTCCTCGAGTCTTGGAGACGTGACGCCGGTCTGCGCTGATGCCGGCAAGGTCGCCCTTGACGTCTGCCATGAACACCGGCACGCCAATGCCGGAAAATCGCTCGGCCATGACCTGCAATGTGACCGTCTTGCCGGTCCCGGTGGCGCCGGTGATGAGGCCGTGCCGGTTCGCCAGTGCCGGGCAGCAGGAAAAGCCCGGTCGTCGCGTTTCTTGCAATCAGTTGCGGATCTGCCATTGGTATCGCTCCTCGCACGGAACCGTCGGCAATCTTATCGCTTCCGAAGGCGGATTGCATTCGGAGCAACGCCAGCCCATCGTGGCACACGCTGTTGCGATGGCGCGGGGAACCGTCCGCGTGACGCCGATGGTCGTGCGCCAACGGCGCGGTGACTGGCCCGGCCCGGGGGTTTTCCGGCCGAAAGCCCTTCAAATCTGCCCGATTTTCTGATACAATCGCGCCCGATAAGTAGGAGAAATGGGCTGGGCACAGCCCATTTTTTTTTGCAGCGACGGTTTCACAAGGCGATGAATCTGGGCGAACTGCTGGAAATGACGCTCCCCCCGCTGGGGTACGAGCTGGTCGACTGGGAGGCCTCTCCCGGGGGCCGGCTCGTCCGCGTGTTCATCGACAAGCCGAAAGGCGTCACAGTCGACGATTGCGCGAAGGTCAGCAATCACCTGACGCACCTGTTCGCGGTCGAAAGCGTCGAATTCGACCGCCTGGAGGTCTCTTCGCCCGGCCTCAATCGGCCGCTTCGGAAGGCCGCGGATTTCGTCCGCTTCTCGGGCGAAGAGGCCGAACTCCGGCTTGTGAAGCCCATCGAAAACGTGAAAAAGCTCAAAGGCGTCCTCCGTGGCTGCACCGACGGCGCCGTGCAGGTCGAGACTGCCAAAGGCACCGTGACGGTCCCGCTATCGGAAATCGACCGGGCGCGTCTGGTGCCGAAGATCGAGTGGAGAAAAGCGACATGAACCGCGAACTGCTGCTGCTGGTGGATGCGCTTGCGCGCGAAAAGAACGTGCCGAAGGAAATCGTCTTCACCGCGCTCGAATCGGCGCTGGCCTCGGCCACGAAAAAGCGATTTCCCAACGAGATCGACGCCCGCGTGTCGATCGATCGCGAAACCGGCGACTACGAGTCGTTCCGTCGCTGGACCGTCGTTCCCGACGAGGACCACGAGGAGCCGGCGTACCAGCTCGCGATCACGGACGCGGCGGAACGCGACCCTGCGCTCAAGCTTGGCGACGTCATCGAAGAGCCGCTCGAGCCGATCGAGTTCGGCCGCATCGGCGCGCAGGCGGCAAAGCAGGTGATCCTTCAGAAGATCCGGGATGCCGAGCGCGAGCAGATCCTCAACGATTTTCTCGAGCGCGAGGACAACCTGCTCACCGGGACCGTCAAACGCATCGAGCGCGGCAGCGCCATCGTCGAATCGGGGCGCATCGAGGGCATCATTCCGCGCGATCAGCTGATCGCCAAGGAGATGCTGCGGGTAGGGGACCGTATCCGGGCCTACGTCACGAAGGTCGATCGCACCGCGAAGGGCCCGCAGCTGATCCTCTCCAGAATAGCGCCGGATTTCCTCAAGCGCCTTTTCGAACTCGAAGTGCCCGAGATCGAGGAAGGCCTGATCGAGATCAAGGCCGCGGCGCGCGACCCCGGAATCCGCGCCAAGATCGCGGTGAAATCCAACGATCCGCGTCTCGACCCGCAGGGCACCTGCATCGGCATGCGCGGCTCCCGGGTCACGGCGGTCACCAACGAGCTCGCCGGCGAGCGGGTCGACATCATCCTGTTCTCGGAGGATCCGGCGAAGTTCGTCATCAACGCGCTGGCGCCTGCCGAAATCTCCTCGATCGTCGTCGACGAGGAGAAGCACAGCATGGACGTCGTCGTCGACGAGGAGAACCTGGCCATCGCGATCGGTCGCCTGGGTCAGAACGTTCGACTCGCATCCGAGCTGACCGGCTGGGAGCTCAATCTCATGAGCGTCGAGGAGTCGACGCAGAAACACGAGGCCGAGGGTGAACGGCTGCGCCGGCTGTTCATGGACAAGCTCGATGTCGACGAAGAGGTCTCGGACATCCTGATTGCCGAAGGCTTCACGTCGCTCGAGGAAGTTGCCTACGTGCCGATCAACGAGATGCTGGAGATCGAGGGATTCGACGAGGACACGGTGAACGAGCTGCGCAGCCGGGCCCGGAATGCCTTGTTGACCGAGGCGATCGCCCGCGAGGAGTCGGTGGAGCACGTCGACGAGGCGTTGCTCGGTCTGGAGGGCATGGACACCGAGGTTGCGAGCGCCCTTGCGGCAAACGGCATCACGACGCGCGATGCGCTGGCCGATCTCGCGGGCGACGAGCTCGTCGAGCTTACCGGCATTCCTGCCGAGCGCGCGCAGGACCTGATCATGAAGGCGCGCGCGCACTGGTTCGAGGAACCGCCGGCCGACGGAGCGACGGGCGGGGTTGCGGCCGTCCCAGCCCTCGGACAGCAGCACTAGAGGCACGCAGCAGAAACGGAAGCGGGAGAAGCGCATGGCGCATACGACGATCGAACAATTTGCGACCGAGCTCAAGATGCCGGCCGGCGTGCTGGTGGAGCAACTCGTCAAGGCCGGAGTCGCCGGGAAGAAAGAGGGCGACAAGCTGTCCGAAGTGGACAAGACCAAATTGCTCGAATACCTGCAAAAGCAGCATGGCGCGGCCGGGGAGCCGAAGAAGAAGATCACGCTGACGCGCAAGCAGACGACCGAAATCAAGTCCGCGGGCGCGACCGGCAAGGCGCGGACGATTCAGGTCGAGGTGCGCAAGAAGCGCGTCTTCGTGAAGCGTGACGAGACCGAAGCGGCACCAGCGGTCGAAGAGGCGCCCAAGCCGGCGCCGGCGCCGCTGATCACGCCCGAGGAGCTCGCTGCGCGCGCGGCCGAGGAACGCAAGGGCCAGGAACTCATGGCGCGCCAGCAGGAGGAGATCCAGCAAAAGCAGCAGCAGGCAGTCAAGCGCAAGACCAAGAAGGAAAAGGAAGCCGACGAAGCAGCGGCCAAGGCGGCGGCGGAAGCGGATGCAGCCGCGGCCGAAGCGGCGAAGGCAGCCGAGGCGGCGGCCGCGGCCAAGGCGGCGGCGCCGTCCGCCAAGGCCAAGGCGCCGGGTGAGGGGACGCTGCATCGTCCGGCCGCCAAGCCCGGTGAAAAAGCGAGGACGGTCAAAAAGAGCGGTACCGCCTTCCAGGAGGAGGCCGCGCGCCGCCGCGCGCTGAAGCTGCGCGGCGACGTGACCGGTGGCGCCGCCACCACGGGCTGGCGGCAGCCGAAGCTCGGCGGTCCCCGCAGGCACGACGAGGAGGGTGGAGACACCGGCGCGGCGTCGGCGGCAGGCCCGGTCGTGCGCGAAGTCTCGGTGCCCGAGACCATCACTGTCGCCGATCTGGCGCACAAGATGTCGGTAAAGGCGACCGAACTCATCAAGGCGCTGATGAAGCTCGGCCAGATGGTGACGATCAACCAGATGCTCGATCAGGAAACGGCAATGATCCTGGTCGAGGAGATGGGCCACAAGGCGATTCCCGCTAAGCTCGACGATCCCGATTCGATGCTCGCGGAATCCGAGGCGTCGAGTGCCGAAGCCGAGCCGCGTCCGCCCGTCGTCACGGTCATGGGCCACGTCGACCACGGCAAGACGTCGCTGCTCGACACCATTCGGCGCGCTCGCGTCGCAAGTGGCGAGGCGGGCGGGATCACGCAGCATATCGGCGCCTATCACGTTCAGACGACGAAAGGTGTCATCACATTCCTCGACACCCCGGGCCACGAGGCATTCACGGCCATGCGGGCGCGCGGCGCCAAGGTCACCGACATTGTCGTGCTCGTCGTCGCGGCAGACGATGGCGTGATGCCGCAGACCAAGGAAGCGATCGCGCACGCGAAGGCCGGCAACGTGCCGCTGGTCGTCGCGATCAACAAGGTCGACAAGCCCGAGGCGAATACCGATCGCGTCAAGCAGGAATTGGTCGCCGAAGGCGTCATTCCCGAGGAATACGGCGGCGAGACGCAGTTCATCCCCGTCTCGGCGAAGACCGGTACCGGCATCGATGCGCTGCTCGACGCGATTCTTCTCCAGGCCGAGGTGCTGGAACTCAAGGCGCCGAAGGATGCGCCGGCGAAAGGCATCGTCATCGAATCACGTCTCGACAAGGGCAAGGGACCGGTGGCCACGGTGCTTGTCCACTCGGGCACGCTGAAGCGCGGCGACATCGTGCTCGCGGGTGCGGTGTTCGGCCGGGTGCGCGCCATGACCGATGAGACGGGGCGCAGCGTGCCGGCCGCCGGCCCCGCGATTCCCGTCGAAATTCAGGGGCTGTCCGACGTGCCGCTGGCCGGCGAGAGCGTCATGGTTCTTGGCGACGAGCGCAAGGCGCGCGAGATCGCACTCTTCCGTCAGGGGAAGTTCCGCGACGTAAAGCTCGCAAAGCTGCAGGCATCGAAGCTCGAGAACATGTTCGATCAGATGGCCGAGGACGCGATCAAGTCGCTGACACTGATCGTCAAGGCCGACGTTCAGGGCAGCTACGAGGCGTTGACGCAGGCGCTGACCAAGCTGTCGACCGGCGAGGTCAAGGTGAACATCGTGCATGCGGCGGTGGGCGGCATCACCGAATCGGACATCAATCTCGCGCTTGCCTCGAGGGCTGTGGTCATCGGTTTCAACGTGCGTGCCGACGTGGCCGCGCGCAAGCTTGCCGAACACAGCGGCGTCGACATCCGTTACTACAACATCATCTATGACGCGGTCGACGAAGTGAAGGCGGCCCTCTCCGGCATGCTGGCACCGGAGAAGAAGGAAAGCCAGACCGGGCTGGTCGAGGTGCGCGAGGTGTACAAGATTTCCAAGGTCGGGACGGTGGCCGGCTGCTATGTCCTGGATGGAACCGTGAAGCGCGGTTCGCGCGTGCGCGTGCTGCGCGCCGGCGTGGTGATCCATGACGGCGAACTCGAATCGCTCAAGCGCTTCAAGGACGACGTCCGCGAAGTCAAGGGTGGGTTCGAGTGCGGGCTTTCGATCAAGAATTTCAACGACATCGAAACGGGCGACCAGCTGGAAGCGTACGAAATCGTCGAGGTTTCCCGTACGCTTTGACGCGATTCGGCGCCCGGCACGAGGCACGGGTCCGCCGCGAGGGGCACGCTTCCCCGCGACGCTCGCCCGCGCCGGTGCGTCGGGCGGCAACGGATGACGGACGGAAATGAAGAAGCACTCACAACGGGCGCAGCGCGTCGGCGAACAAATGCAGCGGGAACTCGCGGGATTGCTGCGCGAAAGCGTCAAGGATCCGCGTGTCGGGCAATTCACGATTACCGCCGTCGAGGTGTCCGCGGACCTGTCGCACGCCAAGGTATTCGTCACCCATCTCGCGGGGCGCGAGCATGCCGACGAGGCGGTCAAGGCGCTGCAGCATACCGCCGGGTTCCTGCGCACCGCGTTGTCTCGCCGCCTTCAGTTGTATACGGTTCCGCAGCTGCACTTCGTCTACGACGACTCGATCGAATCGGGCATGCGGCTGTCGCAGCTCATCGACGAGGCGGTCGCCGAGGATCGCAAGATGTCGTCGTAATGCCGGAGCGCCGGCGATGCGCAGTCGATCGACGGGCTCCACTGAATTTCCCGGGAATGGGAGCCGAGCCGGAGACGGATATCGCGCTTGCGCGGTCGGTGCCATGAAGCAGGTGGCACCGGGGACCGCAGCGGCGGCAGCACGCCCGCCGCGGCGGCGCGTCGACGGCGTCCTGCTCCTGGACAAGCCGGCCGGTTTGTCCTCGAACGCGGCGTTGCAGCGCACGCGGCGTTTGTACCGCGCCGAGAAGGCCGGACATACCGGCACGCTCGATCCGCTGGCTTCGGGACTGCTTCCTCTCTGTCTGGGCGACGCAACCAAATTCGCGCAGGCGCTGCTCGATGCGCGCAAGGAATACCTGGCGGCGGTCCGCTTCGGCGTCGCCACGACGACCGGCGACGCGGAAGGCGACATCACCGCCGAGTGCGCCGCTGCATTTTCCATGCTCGAACTCGAAGCGGCGCTGCCGCGCTTCATCGGGCGGATCATGCAGGTTCCGCCGCGGCACGCGGCGCTCAAGCATCAGGGACGCAACTACTACGAATACGCGCGCGCGGGCATCGACATTCCCCGCGTTGCGCGCGAGATCGAGGTCGACGCGATCGAGGTGGTCGCCTGGCAGCCCCCGACCGCGGTGCTGCGCGTTGCGTGCGGCAAGGGGACCTACATTCGGGTGCTGGCCGAAGATCTCGGTGCCGCCGTCGGCAGCTGCGCGCATCTCGCCGGACTGCGCCGGACGGCGAGCGGCCCGTTCACGATCGACCGCGCGGTGACGCTCGAGGCGCTGGAATCGCTGGGCGGCGCGGAGCGTGACGCGCTGCTGCTGCCCATCGATGCGCCGCTGGCGGCCATGCCCGAGGTCGCCGTCGATGCCCCGTCAGCAGCGGCATTGACACAGGGCCGCTCCGCGGCGTTCGCCGGGAACGTCGCCGGACGGCTGCGTTGCTATGGTCCGGGCGGGCGCTTTGTCGGTATCGTCGAAGCCGACGGGGAACGGCTGCGCCCGGTGCGTCTCGCGCGCACCGACACGGGAACTGACGGCTGACCCGCCCTCCTGCGTCCCGGCGCCGTCGGAGGGGGCGGATCGGAGGCACCGACGGCCCGCGGTTTAGCGCTTGAATTCTAAGCATTTTTCGGGCTATAATTTATCCCTTTGCCAAACGCCGCACAAAGACGAATCGAGAAAGAGAAGGACGATCGCAAATGTCAGTTACCGTGCAAGAAAAGGCGAAGGTCATCGCCGATTACCAGCGCATCAAGGGCGACACCGGATCCCCGGAAGTGCAAGTCGCGCTGCTCACCGCCCGCATCAACGGCCTGAACGACCACTTCAAGGCCAACGTCAAGGACCATCACTCGCGGCGCGGGTTGCTACGGATGGTTTCGCGCCGCCGCAAGCTGCTCGACTATCTGAAGTCGCGCAACACGGACAGCTATCGCACGCTGATCGAGAAACTCGGGCTGCGCAAGTAGGCAGGCCACGGATCTCCAGGCCGGCTCCGATCGACGCTCCCTAGTCGCGCAGGCGAACAAGCGATGCGTCGTCACGAACCGCTCCGGAATCTGCAGCCGTCGCCGCCGCTTGCTTCCGTCTCCCAAACAACGCCAATGGCCGCGCCCGGAAAGCGCGGCCATTGTCATTTGAAGAATCCGAGGACACTGTGAATCCCATCAAGAAATCGATCCCCTACGGCCGCAACACGTTGACGCTGGAAACCGGTGAGATCGCCCGGCAGGCAGGTGGCGCGGTCATGGTCAGCCTGGACGACACGGTTGTGCTGGTCACCGTCGTCGCCCGAACGGCGGCCAAGACCGGGCAGGACTTCTTTCCGCTGACCGTCGACTACCAGGAAAAGACGTTCGCCGCGGGCAAGATTCCCGGCGGCTTCTTCAAGCGCGAAGGCCGCCCGTCGGAGAAAGAGACGCTGACCTGCCGCCTGATCGACCGCCCGATCAGGCCGTTGTTTCCCGAAGGCTTCTACAACGAAGTGCAGATCATCGCGACCGTGATGTCGGTCGACCCGGAGATCGATCCGGACATCCCGGCGATGATCGGCGCCTCGGCGGCGCTGATGTTGTCCGGCGTTCCGTTCGACGGTCCGATCGGCGCCGCGCGCGTCGGTTATGTCGACGGCCAGTACGTGCTCAACCCGACCAAGACCGAGCTCACCACTTCGGCGCTCAATCTCGTCGTCGCCGGCACCGAAGCCGCGGTCCTGATGGTGGAATCCGAAGCCCACGAACTGCCCGAGGAAGTGATGCTGGGTGCAGTCGTCTTCGGACATCAGCAGCAGCAGGCGGCGATCGAGGCCATACACGCACTGGTCGAGGAAGGCGGCAAGCCGCTGTGGGACTGGAAGGCTGCGGAAAAGGACGAGGCGATGCTCGCCAAGGTCACCTCCGTGGCCGATGCGTCGCTGCGCGCGGCCTACCAGCTGCGGTCCAAGCAGGCCCGCCAACAGCGCCTCAAGGAGATCTACGCGTCGGTTGCCGCGGAGTGCATTCCGGCCGACGCGCCGCCGGGCTATGCCAACCAGGTCAACAATTTCGTGTTCGACCTGGAGGCGAAGATCGTCCGCAACCAGATCCTCTCCGGCGAGCCCCGCATCGACGGCCGCGACACGCGCACCGTTCGCCCGATCTCGATCCGCACCGGCGTGCTGCCGCGGACTCACGGCTCGGCGCTGTTCACCCGCGGCGAGACGCAGGCGATCGTCGTCGCCACCCTGGGCACCGCGCGCGACGAGCAGATCATCGATGCGCTGATGGGCGAGTACCGCGACCGCTTCATGTTCCACTACAACATGCCGCCCTACGCAACCGGAGAAACGGGCCGCGTGGGCTCGCCCAAGCGCCGCGAGATCGGTCACGGCCGCCTCGCCAAGCGGGCGATGCTGGCGGTCCTTCCGACCGGTGAGGAATTCGCCTACTCGATGCGCGTCGTGTCGGAAATCACCGAATCGAACGGCAGCTCGTCGATGGCGTCGGTGTGCGGTGCCAGCCTCGCGCTGATGGACGCCGGGGTGCCGACCAAGGCGCACGTCGCCGGCATAGCCATGGGCCTCATCAAGGACGGCAATCGCTTTGCCGTGCTGACCGACATCTTGGGTGACGAGGACCATCTCGGCGACATGGATTTCAAGGTCGCCGGCACCGACCGCGGCGTGACCGCGCTGCAGATGGACATCAAGATTCAGGGCATCACCAAGGAAATCATGGCGGTCGCGCTGTCGCAGGCGCGCGAAGGCAGGATGCACATCCTGCGCCTGATGCAGGAAGCGCTGCCGCACGCGCGCACCGAGGTTTCGCAGCACGCACCGCGGATGATGACCTTCAAGATCAATCCGGAGAAGATCCGCGACGTGATCGGCAAGGGCGGCGCGGTGATCCGCGCACTGACCGAGGAAACCGGCACCACGATCGACATCCAGGACGACGGCACCATCACCATTGCGTCGGTCAACGCGGATGCCTGCAACGTCGCCAAGAAGCGGATCGAGGACATCACCGCCGAGGTGGAGGTCGGCCGCGTGTACGAGGGCACGGTATTGCGGCTGCTCGACTTCGGGGCGATCGTGCAGGTCCTGCCGGGAAAGGACGGTCTGCTGCACATTTCGCAGATCGCCAAGGAGCGCGTCAATCAGGTCTCCGACTACGTCAAGGAAGGCCAGGTCGTCCGGGTCAAGGTTCTCGAGGCCGACGACAAGGGTCGGCTGCGGCTGTCGATGAAGGCGGCGGCGGAAGATGCCGCGGCGCCGGCCCCGGCACCGAAGGAGCCGACGCCGGCTGAATGAGCGGTCACGCGGTGACAGGAAGGGGGGGGCGCAGCCGCGCCCCCTTTTTTGTGCCTGTCGCCGGCACCCGGTTCGCCAGGCGCTGCCCCGCAGTATCCCGGGAGACGCACTGCGAACGTGAATATTGCGCATTTTCATCCATTGCGCGCCGCGCGCCACGAGAGTAGCGTCAGGGTTTCGCGGCGCGGCAGACTGCGTGGTCCGCGCACCATAAAATCCTCGGGGGTGCACGATGAATATCAGGGCGCTGACGCTTCAGGCTGCGGTCGTCGGTTTGGCATTTTCCGTTTCCGCCGGGGCGCACGACGAACCGGTGGCAGGCAAGGCGCCGCCGGAAAAGCTGGGCACGGTCCACTTCGCGAACTCCTGCGCGCCGGACGTGCAGGTCGAGTTCGATCGCGGTGTCGCGCTGCTGCATTCGTTCTGGACCCGTTCGGCGGTCCAGAGCTTCAACGCCGTCGTCGCCAAGGATCCCCAGTGTGCCATCGCCTACTGGGGCATTGCGATGAGCCTGCAGGGCAATCCGCTGACCGGCAACGCGCCTTCGCCGAAGCAGGCCGAGGATGCCAACGCGGCGCTCGCCAAGGCACGCGCGATCGGGGCGAAGACGGAGCGCGAGCGCGACTATCTCGCGGCCATCGAGCTCGTCTACAAGGATGTCGCGACCACCAGCCTGCGCGAGCGCAACAAGGCGTATGCGGAAGCGATGGAGCGCCTGGCAGCGCGCTACCCGGAGGACAGCGAGGCCACGATCTTCTACGCGCTGGCGCTCGACATGAACGTCGATCTGGCGGACAAGACCTACGCGAACCAACTCAAGGCGGCCGCCATCCTGGAGAAGATGTTCACCGTGCAGCCCGATCATCCGGGGGTCGCGCACTACCTCATCCACAGCTACGATTACCCACCGATCGCGGACAAGGGCGTCGACGCGGCCAAGCGCTATTCCGGCATCGCGCCGTCGAACGCGCACGCGCTGCACATGCCGTCGCACATCTTCACCCGCGTGGGCAGCTGGCGGGATTCTGCCGCGACCAACGAGCTGAGCGCGGCCGCCGCGGCGCGCGACGGCGACTGGGACGAGCAGCGTCACGCGCTGGACTACGCGGAATACGCCTACCTGCAGATGGGACAGGACGCATCCGCGGCGAAGGTGCTGGCGGAGGTTGCCGCGATGGGAGACAAGATCGTGAATCCGCTGCGCCCGGCCTCGCCGTACGCGATGGCGGCGATGCCGGCGCGCTATGCGCTGGAACGTGGCGCGTGGACGGACGCGGCGAAGCTCGAGGTGCGGGAGACAAAGCTTGCGTATGCCGAGGCGATCACCCATTTCGCCCGGGCGCTGGGCATGGCGCTCAGCGGGAATCCGGCGGGGGCAAAGGCGGAAATCGATCGGCTGAAGGAGTTGCGGCGCGCCCTCGATGCGGCCAACAACACGTACTGGGCCGAGCAGGTCGAGGTGCAGGCCCTCGCGGCGTCGGCGTGGGTCGCGCTGGCCGAGGGAAATCCGAAGACCGCGCTGAAGCTGATGGGCGCATCGGCGGATCTCGAGGATTCCATGGAAAAGCACATCGTGACGCCGGGTCCGGTGCTTCCCGCGCGCGAACTCCTGGGCGACATGCTCCTGGCGACGAACCAGCCGGTTTCCGCGCTCGCGGCCTACGAGGCGTCCGCGAAGCGCGAGCCGAACCGTTTTCGCGGGCTCTACGGCGCCGCGCTCGCGGCGAATGCTGGCGGGGACCAGGTCAAGGCGGCCGCCTATTTCGCGAAGCTGCGCGATCTGGCGACGAGCGCCGAACCCGGCCGACCCGAGGTCGTCGTTGCGCGGAACTACGTCGCGCAGAAGTGAGGGAGCCCGCGAACCGCCCCGCCGGGGGGCGCGTCGCGCCGTCGATCCTGCCGGGTCCGGTGTCCGGATCGCGTCCATTTCCCGCGAATCGAGCGTTCGTGTTCGCGGGCGCGTTGCGCGCGCTGCTGCTGCTGCTCGCGCTTGCCCCGGCAGCGGCGCTGGGCGATGCGACCGAGAGCGATCCCGACGCCAACGCTCTGGATCCCGATTTCGTGAACGGCAAGCAGGCATTGCAGCGCAACGAGTGGGGCGCGGCGATAGCGTCCTTCGACCGGGCGCGCCTGCGCGATCCGGAGAACGCCGACATCGAGAACTACCTCGGGTACGCCCACCGGAAGCGCGGAGAATTTGACCTCGCCTTCCGGCACTATGGCAAGGCGCTGCAGCTCAACCCGCGACATCGCGGCGCGCACGAGTACATCGGCGAGACCTACCTCATGGTCGGCAACCTCGCCAAGGCCGAGGAGCATCTTTCCGCGCTCCGGGCGATCTGCGTGATTCCATGCGAGGAACTGGACGATCTCGAGAAGGAAATCGCCCAGTTCCGCAAGCGCAAATGACTCTGGCGCGATCGGCATCGCCGCGCGATGCCGCGGGCGAAAGCTGCGTCGGGCGGACGACGCCGGGTCCGCGATCCGGCGGCGGTGCCGCACCCGGGAACGGGGAGCCCCGGGGTGTCTGATTCCGGCAGTCGCATCGAGCGCGATTCTTTCGGCCCCATCGAGGTCCCCGCCGACCGCCTGTGGGGCGCGCAGACGCAGCGCTCGCTGCTGCATTTCCGCATATCCACCGAGAAGATGCCGGAAGCGCTGATCCGCGCGCTGCTGATCGTGAAGCGATCGGCGGCGCGGGTCAACGTGCAGCTCGGCGTCCTTCCGGAGAACATCGCCGCGGCCATCGTGACCGCCGCGGACGAGGCCATCGCCGGCCGCCACGCCACGGAATTTCCGCTGGCCGTGTGGCAGACCGGATCGGGGACGCAATCCAACATGAACGTCAACGAGGTGCTCGCCAACCGCGCGTCGGAGCTGCGCGGCGGGCAGCGCGGCGATGGTCGGCTCGTGCATCCGAACGACGACGTCAACCGCGGCCAGTCGTCGAACGACGTGTTTCCGACCGCGATGAGCATCGCCAGCGCGGTGGCCGTCAATGGCGAGCTGCTGCCGGCACTGGCTGCGCTGAGAGGCGCGCTGGGCGGAAAGGCGGCGGAGTTCGCGGGTATCGTCAAGATCGGCCGCACGCACCTGCAGGATGCGACGCCGCTGTCGCTCGGTCAGGAGTTCTCCGGCTACGCGGCGCAGCTCGACCACGCGAAGGCGCACGTCGAATCGGCACTGCCGCATCTGTACGAGCTGGCGCAGGGAGGTACGGCGGTAGGCACGGGCCTCAACACGCACCCGGAATTCGGGGTGCGGATCGCCGCCGACATCGCGGCATACACCGGATTGCCGTTCGTCACCGCGCCGAACAAGTTCGAGGCGATGGCGTGCCAACGACGCGATGACGCAACCTTCATGGTGCGCTCAGGTCGCTGGCCGCCGCATTGATGAAGATTGCCAACGACATCCGCTGGCTGGCGAGCGGTCCGCGGTCCGGCCTCGGCGAAATTACCCTGCCCGAAAACGAGCCGGGAAGTTCGATCATGCCGGGCAAGGTCAACCCGACGCAGTGCGAAGCGCTGACGATGATCGCCGCGCAGGTCATGGGCAACGACGTCGCGGTCGGCATCGGCGGCGCGTCCGGCAATTTCGAGCTCAACGTGTTCAAGCCGCTGATCATCCACAACGTGCTGCAAAGCCTCCGCCTGCTCGCCGACGGGATGGCGAGCTTCGACGAGCATTGCGTCAGGGGCATCGAGCCGGACCGCGAGCGCATCGCGCAGCTGGTCGAGCGTTCGCTGATGCTGGTGACCGCGCTCAGCCCGCACATCGGCTACGACAAGGCGGCCGAGATCGCGAAGAGGGCGCACCATGAAGGAACCACGCTGAAGGCGGCGGCGCTGGCGCTGGGCTACGTCACCGCCGGGCAGTTCGACGCCTGGGTGCAACCCGCGCGCATGCTCGGCCCCGGGGCGTAGCGGGACCGGATCAGCCCGCGGGGCGCCCGGTCCGCTCCGGCAGCAGCAGGATCGCGTCGCGGTTCGACCACGAAAAGCACTTCGCGGCGGCGTCCCGCCACGGCAGCCAGACGTGCCGCAGATGCTCGCGGGGATCGAGCCGCACCGGCACGGGCGCGGCCAGTTCCAGTGCGAAGACGTGCTCGGTGTTCCGGGTCGTGCCGGGCGCGTAGCGATGGCGCCAGCGCGGATAGATCTCGTAGACGCTCGAAATCTTCCAGTCGACGACCCCGCCGTGGGCGGCGGCATCGATCCCGGTCTCCTCGACGAGCTCGCGGGTGGCGGTGGCGGACAGCGTCTCGCCCGGTTCCTGGCTCCCCGTCACCGACTGCCAGTAGTCCGGAGCGTCGGCGCGCTCGATCAGCAGCACGCGGTTATCGCGCGTGTGGACCAGCACCAGCGCCGAGACCGGGATCTTGTACGGCAACCGACTACGAGACAAACACCCAGAAGGGCTTGTGCCGCTCGCGCCAGTAATCGGAAGCTTCGGCAAGGATGTCCTCGAACGTGGTCCAGTCGACACCGTGGGCCTTGCGATAGGCACCGGCATGCGTCAGCACGATCACGCAGCCGTTGCGGCCGAGCCAGTCGCCGTCTTCGACGGAATCGGCGAGAGCGTCCCAGTTGTTGCCGAAATGCTCCGGCAGCTTGAGCCCCTTGGCGATCGCCGCCAGCAGTTCGGTCTTGCTGCCGACCGCCCTCAGGTCAGCGCCGAAGCAGCGCAGTTTTGCCGCGGCCGCGGCCGTCGCGATCGGGTGCGGATCACCTGACCACGCGTGGACGCCGGCGATTTCCAGGTCGTGGAGATCGGGCACGTTCATCCGCGGATCCTCCGAAAGGTCTGATAGTGGTCGTCGGTGTACCAGCAGGCAACGGGAGCCTTCCTTGGCCCTCCGCACACGATGCGGCGCGCCCCGCGATTCGTCGCGCCCGGGGTCGGCACCGTGTATTCGTGGTAGTAGCCGCGGGGCTCCGCGGGCAGCAGCTTCTCCCGGTTGCCGAACACGGCGCCGTCGCGGTCGGACTGGAAGGATTCGCCGCGCACGATCCGGGCGTGGACCTCGCGCGCCTGCGGCGGGAGATCGGTCAGCGCGACGACGGGAAGCGCATCGGGGGTCGTGCGCGCGTTCGCGGGCACGTGCGCGCCGACGACGAGCGTCGCCGTCAGCAGGGCAGCCGCGAAGTTCCGGCCAAGCGTGGCAAGCCTCGTCATGATGCCCCGGAGTCTACTTCAATCCCGCGGGGCGAGTCGGACATTCACCCGGCGGGCCGCGGCCGACGGGCCCGCTGGCCGCGTGGCCCGACCTTCCCGCGGACGGGCCGCGATTCGGCGCCGCGCCGCGCCGGTTCGCCGGCTCCGCTCGCCGCCCGGCCGTCCGAATTTCCCGCGCGCCCCGTCAGGCGACTTTCACCGAGTCGGACGGCCGCACCCTGATGTGCAGGTCGCGAAGCTGCTGCTCGGTGACCGGGCTCGGCGCTTCCACCAGCAGGTCCTGCCCGCGCTGCGTCTTGGGGAAGGCGATGACGTCGCGTATCGATTCGGCGCCGGTCATCAGCGTGACGATGCGGTCGAGGCCGAACGCGATGCCGCCGTGCGGAGGTGCGCCGTAGGCAAGCGCGTCGAGCAGGAATCCGAACTTCAGGCGCTGGTCTTCGGGACTGATCTTCAGCGCCGCGAACACCTTCGCCTGGGCCTCCGGCTTGTGGATGCGCACCGATCCGCCGCCGATTTCCCAGCCATTGAGCACGACGTCGTAGGCCTTGGCGATGGCTCGGCCGGGATCCGTGTCGAGCAGTTCCTCATGCCCGTCCTTGGGCGCGGTGAACGGGTGATGCCGCGCGCCCCAGGTCTTGGCGGCCTCGTCGTATTCGAACATCGGGAAGTCGACGACCCACAGCGGGTTCCAGCCGGGCACGGCGAAGCCGCGGTCGTGTCCGACCTTGGTGCGCAGCGCGCCGAGCGCGTCGTTGACGACCTTTTCGCGGTCGGCGCTGAAGAATATGAGGTCTCCGGTCTTCGCCCCGGTGCGCTGCAGGATCGTCGTCAGCACGTCGGGCGTCAGGAACTTGACGACCGGCGACTGCAGTCCTTCCTCGCTCGCCTTTCCGGCGTCGTTGACCTTGATGTACGCGAGTCCGCCTGCGCCGTAGATCTTCGCGAACGCCGTGTAGTCGTCGATCTCCTTGCGTGTCAGAGTCGCGCCGCCGGGGACGCAGAGCGCAGCGACGCGGCCGTTGGGCAGGTCCGCGGCGGTGCGGAAGACCTTGAAATCGACGGTCTTCATGACGTCGGTGAACTCCGTCAGCTTCAGCGGCACGCGCAGGTCCGGCTTGTCCGAGCCGTAGTCGCGCATCGCGTCGGCGAACGTCATGATCGGGAACGGGTCGGGCAATTCGACGCCCATCGCGTCGACGAACATCGCCCGGACCAGGCCTTCCATGATCGCCCGGATCTCGAGCTCGTCGAGGAACGAGGTCTCGATGTCGATCTGCGTGAATTCGGGCTGCCGATCGGCCCGCAGGTCCTCGTCGCGAAAGCACTTGACGATCTGGTAGTAGCGGTCGAAGCCGGCCATCATCAGCATCTGCTTGAAGAGCTGGGGCGATTGCGGCAGCGCGTAGAACTGCCCGTGGTGGACCCGCGACGGCACCAGGAACTCGCGTGCGCCCTCGGGCGTCGATTTGTAGAGCATCGGCGTCTCGATGTCGATGAACTCCTGGGCGTCGAGGTACCTGCGGGCGGCCATCGCCGCCCGGTAGCGCAGCATCAGGTTCTTCTGCATCGGCAGCCGGCGCAGGTCCAGCACGCGATTCTCCAGGCGCACGGTTTCCGAGAGATTTTCGTCGTCCAGCTGGAAGGGCGGCGTCAGCGAAGCATTCAGGATCTCGATCTCGTGCGCCAGGATCTCGATCTCGCCGGAGACGAGGTTGGGGTTGGCCGATCCGTCCGGACGCGGGCGTACGAGGCCGACGACGCGGATCACGAATTCGTTGCGCAGCGTTTCGCCGGTCGCGAACGTCGCGGTGCGGTCGGGATCGCATACGACCTGGACCATGCCCTCGCGGTCGCGCAGATCGATGAAGATGACGCCGCCATGGTCGCGGCGGCGGTGGACCCAGCCCATGACGGTAACCGTCTGGGCGAGATGGCGGCGGGCGATCCGGCCGCAGTAATCGGTGCGTTTCAAGGGGCTCTCCAGCGTACGGTGTGTTCTGACGTTCGGTGACGGGCGGACGGCATCGGGGCGGGCGGGCGGGCCGGCGGTCCGGCGCTGCGCATGGCGCAGCGACGCGGCCCGGTCAATTTCGCGGATCGAGCGCGGCGTCGCTTGCGGACAGGCGTCCGGGGGCCGCGTGACCCGTCGCGGTCGGGCCCCGGCGATGCGGCGCGACGACGCCCATCGAAATGATGTACTTGAGCGCGTCGTCCACCGACATGTCGAGTTCGCGGACGCTCGCCCTGGGCACCATGACGAAATAGCCGCCGGTCGGATTGGGGGTGGTCGGCACGTATACGCTGATGTGATCGCCGGGCAGGTGGTCGGTGACCGCATCCGCCGGCGCACCGGTGAGGAACGCGATGGTCCAGCAATCGGCGCGCGGGAATTCCACCAGCAGCGCCTTCCGAAAGGCGGTGCCCTTGTCCGAGAGCACCGTGTCGCTGACCTGCTTCACCGACGAGTAGATCGACTTGACGAAGGGAATGCGGCCGAGCAGCCCTTCCCAGAAAAGTATGAGCCGCGCGCCGAAGAAATTCGCCGCGAATACACCGGTCACGAGAAGGATGACGAAACTGAACACCACGCCCAGGCCGGGGATGTGGAACCCGACCAGCGCTTCCGGGCGCAGGCTCTCCGGCACCAGCAGCAACGTCTGGTCGAGCGTCGTCACCAGCGAGTGCATGACCCAGATCGTGATGCCCAGGGGCACCCAGACCAGCAGCCCGGCGATGAGGTAGCGCTTCATCGTGCGTGTCGGCGACCGTTGCGGCGTTCAGGACGAGGCGGGGCTGCCGCCGGCGGGGCCCGCGGGCGCCGGTGTCGAGGCTGCCGCCTTGGTCTCGGGCTTCGACGCGACGTCGGACTTGGAATCGGGCTTCGCCCCGCCTTGCGCCTGACCGTCGGTCTTCGACTCGCCGCCCTTGGTATCCGCGGGTTTCGACTCGGCGTCGGTCGCCTTGGCTGCCGGCTTGGCGCCGCTGCCCTTGAAGTCGGTGGCGTACCAGCCGCTGCCCTTCAATTGAAATCCGGCGGCGGACACTTTTTTCACCAGCGTGTCGGCCTTGCACGCGGGGCACGCCAGCAGCGGAGGATCCGCGAGCCTGCGCAGCGCCTCGAGTTCGTGCCCGCAGGACGAGCAGCGGTATTCGTAGATCGGCATGGCAACCTCGTGCGGTTGGCGAAATCAACGCAAAAGCGCTTGATTAAAAACGAATATTGTACCTCATTTGCACCCGCCTGCGGGGTCGACGCGGACCGCGGCGGTGACCTCCGTCAAATGGGCCCGGCATCGGCCGTTGCCAACACCCGAAACGCTTTATCCTTGAGGTTCACCGAACAGGGCGGGAATGCATCGAACATGAGCGGTCACTGGATCTGGTGGATCACTGCAGCGCTGCTGATCGGCGCCGAACTCGTCACCGGCACGTTCTATCTGCTCGCGATCGGCATCGCCGCGGGTCTGGGCGGCGCGGCGGCGTGGCTGGACGCGGGCGTGCCGGTGCAGTTCGCGGTTGCCGGAGCGTCGGGCGTCGCGCTCACCATCGCCGCGCATCGCTGGCGGCTCGCGCATGCCACGCCGCCGCCGCAGCCCTCGCTCGACGTCGGGCAGGCCGTCCGCGTGGAGCAATGGAACGCGAGCGGGACGGCGCGCGTCGCCTATCGCGGCTCGGATTGGGATGCCGAGCTGGCGGCGCCCGGCATGCCCCGCGAAGAGACGATGTACATCGTGGCGACGCGCGGCTCGGTGCTCGTGCTGTCGGACAAGAAGCCCGCGCCGTGACCAACTCGCAGCTGGAGGCCTTCACCATGTGGATAGGTTCATCGCTGTTCACCGTGGCGTTCTTCGTCGTCGCCATCATCGTCATCGCCAAGGCGATCCGCGTCGTTCCCCAGCAGCACGCGCTGGTCATCGAGCGACTCGGACGCTTCTACGCGGTGCTCCAGCCGGGGCTGAATTTCGTGATTCCGTTCGTCGATCGCGTCGCTTACCGGCACGACCTTCGGGAGATTCCCGTTCGACGTGCCCTCGCCAGATCTGCATCACGAAGGACAACACGCAGCTGCAGGTCGACGGCATCCTCTACTTCCAGGTCACCGACCCGCGGCTCGCGTCCTATGGCTCGAGCAACTTCATGGTCGCGATCACCCAGCTCGCGCAGACGACGTTGCGCAGCGTGATCGGGCGCATGGAACTCGACCGGACCTTCGAGGAGCGCGACCACATCAACGGCCTGGTCGTCGCGGCGCTGGACCTCGCGGCGGGAAACTGGGGCGTCAAGGTGCTGCGCTACGAGATCAAGGACCTGACGCCGCCCAAGGAGATCCTGCACGCGATGCAGGCGCAGATCACCGCCGAGCGCGAGAAGCGCGCCGTGATCGCGACGTCGGAGGGCAAGCAGCAGGAACAGATCAATCTGGCCAACGGCGCGCGCGCCGCGGCGATCGCGCAAGTCCGAAGGGGAAAAGCAGGCCGAGATCAACCAGGCGCAGGGCCACGCGGCGGCGATCATCGCCATTGCCGAAGCCAATGCGAGGGCCATCCTGCAGGTCGCCGAAGCGACCAACGCGCAGGGCGGGATCAACGCGGTGAACCTCAAGGTGGCCGAGCTCTACATCGCGGCATTTGCCAACCTCGCGAAGGCGGGCAACACGCTGATCGTGCCGTCGAACCTTGCCGATGTGGCGAGCCTGGTCACGTCGATGACCACCATGTTCAAGGCCCAGGCGAAATAGGGGATCGCAACGATGCAGATCGAGGGCAGCAGCTTCATCGTCACCGGCGGGGCGTCGGGCCTGGGCGCGGCGACGGCGAGAATGGTGATCGAGGGCGGCGGCAGCGTGGTCATCGCCGATCTCAAGGAGGCGGAAGGGCAGGCGCTGTCGAAGGAGCTCGGCGCCAAGGCGAAATTCGTCCGCACCGACGTCACCGACGAGGGCAGTGCGCAGGCCGCCGTCGCTGCCGCCGTCGCCGCCTTCGGCGCGGTGCACGGCCTCGTCAGCTGCGCCGGGATCGTCTACGGCGAGAAGGTCGTCGGCAAGGAGGGCGCGCACTCGCTCGCCGGATTTGTCCGCGTGATCAACATCAACCTGATCGGCACGTTCAACATGATCCGCCTCGCCGCCGCGGCGATGGCCGGGAACGCGCCGAACGACGAAGGCGAGCGGGGCGTCATCGTGAACACCGCTTCGGTCGCCGCGTACGACGGCCAGGTCGGCCAGGCGGCCTACAGCGCGTCGAAGGCCGGCGTCGCCGGAATGACGCTGCCGATCGCGCGCGACCTTTCCCGCAACGGCATCCGCGTGATGACGATCGCACCCGGCCTTTTCGAGACGCCGATGGTCGGGCAGATTCCGCCGGAGATCGCGGAGTCGCTGGGCAAGATGGTGCCGTTTCCGCCGCGGCTCGGGCGACCGGCGGAATTCGCGTCGCTGGTGCGCGAGATCGTCGGCAACGTGATGCTGAACGGCGAGGTCATCCGTCTCGACGGCGCGATACGGATGGCGCCGCGCTGACCGGGAATCGACGGTCGCCTTCCGGTCGAGCGGCACTCATCGGGGAACGGCAGGTCCGGCGTCGCGCGCGACGGGACCGACGGGGTCCCCCGTTCAGGCCGATTTCAGTCGCGCCGGACGAGCGCGATCGCCGACGCGATCATCGCGATGAAGAAGACGAAGGTCCACGACGGGATCGCGAGTCCCATGAACAGCCAGCCCTGCTCCGCGCACTCGCCGCTGCCCTTGAGGACGCGGCCGATCACCTCGGTCAGCGGCATGGTATCCAGCATGTAGTTGAGCCCCATGCCGCAGGCGGCGACGCTGCCCTTGGGCTGCCCCTGGATCCAGACGTGCCAGATCGCGATCGCCGCGCCGATGCCCGAGACGAGCACGGTGAGACCGGCGTAGGCGGCGGCGCCGGCTCGCCCGGGATTGTGAATGGCGGCGACGAGGAACACGATCCCGGTCGCGATCACGGCGATCCTCTGGAACACGCACAGCGGGCAGGGCTCGAGCTCGAGGCCGTACTGCAGCCACAGCGCCCAGCCCATCAGCCCCGCGCAGACGAGGAAGCCGAGCAGGTACGCGAGCCGTCGCGGCGGAAGCAGGATGAGCGCCAGCGAAGTCGCGCCGATGGTCCAGACCAGCATCCGGTACGCGGTCTGCGCCAGCGAAGGGTTGGTGCCCAGCGCGGCGAGCAGCATCTCCTGGCCGACCAGCGCGACGGCGACAAAGAGCCCGGCCCAGGGCCAGGGGACGGCGGTGTATCGCATCATGGTGATGTCGCCTCCGGTCGGTTCATTGTTGCGATCGCTGCAACGCCTGGTCGATGTCCCACAGGATGTCGTCCAGCGTTTCGAGGCCGATCGAAAGGCGTATGGTCTCGGGCGTCACGCCGGCGGCGCGCTGCTCGTCTTCGGAGAGCTGGCGGTGCGTCGTCGACGCGGGATGGATCACCAGCGACTTCGCATCGCCGACGTTGGCGAGGTGCGAGAGGAACCGCACCGCCTCGATGAACTTCACCCCCGCCGCGGCCCCGCCTTTCACGCCGAAGGTGAGTATGCCTCCCGCGCCCCGCGGCAGGTACTTCCGCGCCAGTGTCTCATAGCGGTTCCCCGGCAGCATCGGATATCCGACCCAGGCGACTGCCGGGTGTCCGACGAGGTGCAGCGCCGTGGCCAGCGCCGACTCGCAGTGCCGCGGCATGCGCAGGTGCAGCGTCTCGATTCCCTGCAGCAGCAGGAAGGCCGACATCGGCGCCAGCGTCGGCCCCAGCGTGCGCATCGTCTCCATCCGCGCCTTCATCGTGAAGCCGAAGTCGCCGAATGTCTCGTGGAAGCGCACGCCGTGGTAGCCGCGCGACGGCTCGGTCATCTGCGGAAAGTTGCCGTTGTCCCACGGGAATTTCCCGGACTCGACGACGATGCCACCCATCGTCGTCCCGTGGCCGCCGAGATACTTGGTGACCGAATGGATGACGATGTCGGCGCCGTGCTCGAAGGGGCGGCACAGGAAGGGCGAGGCCAGCGTGTTGTCGATGACCAGCGGGATGCCGGCGCCGCGCGCGACTTCGGCGAGCGCTTCGATGTCGCATACGTTGAGCTGCGGATTGCCGATCGTTTCCGCGTACAGCGCCCTGGTGTTGGGCTTCAGCGCCGTCCGGAACGCGTCGGCGTCGTCGGCGTCGACGAAGGTCGCCTCGATCCCGAACTGCGCGAACATGACCGCGAGCTGCGAATACGTGCCGCCGTACAGCGCGCGCGCGGCGACGATGTGATCGCCGTTGCGGGCCAGCGTCAGCAGCGCGACCATCTGCGCCGCCATGCCGGTGGCCGCGGCGATTGCCGCGCGGCCGCCTTCCAGCGCAGCGACGCGCTCCTCCAGCGCGGCGACGGTCGGATTCGAGATGCGCGAGTAGACGTTGCCGAACGTCTGCAGGTTGAACAGCGAAGCCGCGTGGTCCGTCGAATCGAAGACGAAGGACGTCGTCTGGTAGATCGGCAGGGCGCGCGCGCCGGTCGCCGCGTCCGGAATCTGGCCGGCGTGCAGGCACAGCGTGTCGAAGCCGTAGGCGTGGTCGGTCATGTCGGCCGGAGGACGTGGACGCGCCGGCAACGGGCGAGCGCCGCCGGCTCCGGTTCCGCCAGATTGTCTGTCCGCCCGCGCGTCATCGCATCCGCCTCGCCGAGATGACGCCGGTGTTCACGCCGGCCCAGTTGAGCCCGCCCATGATCCTCGCGTGCTCGATCTTCACGCAGCGGTTCTGCACGACGTCGAGCCCGGCTGCGCCGGCGATCCGCGCCGCTTCGTCGCTGGCGATGCCCAACTGCATCCAAAGCACTTTCGCGCCCCTGGCGACCGCTTCGCGGGCCAGGAACGGCATTTCGCCGACCTTCCTGAAGCAGTCGACGATGTCCACGGGACCGGGGATCGCCCCGACGTCCGGATAACAGGTTTCGCCGAGCACCGAGGCATAGTTCGGGTTCACCGGAACGATTCGATACCCGTGCTCCTGCATGTACTTGGCGGCGAAGTAGCTGGGGCGATACCAGTTCGCGGACAGGCCGACGACGGCGACGACTCGGGACTGCGAGAGGATGCGGCGCAACCCGGCGATGTCGTCGACGACGGCCACGTCACTGCGCCGGCCAGTTCGGGCCCGTGCTGTGCGGGTAGGTCGCATGGATGCGGCGCCCCGACGAGATCCGGTTGTCGAGCGCCCACGGCAGCGTCGGGTAGTCGCCGGGGCCGAAGGTGCGGCACTCGCCGCCGAAATGGGCGTCGCTGCAGAAGATCCAGTAACCGGCTTCGATCCGGATCGACGAGACCCGGTCGTTGAAGCCGGTTCCGTCGAGATTGGTCATGACCTGGCCGCCCAGCGTGAACGACCGGCCGGTCATGTGCGGCCCTTCGTAGAGGATCGCGCGGGAGCCACCCCCGCCCGTCGCGCGGACCGGCCGCATCGAGCTCAGCTGTCCGGACAGGCGGCCGAGGTTCGCGTGGCGGCCGGGACCGAAGGTCTGGCAGTAGCCGCCGAAATTCGCGTCCGAGCACAGCTCCCAGTTGCCTTCGTGAACGATCATCGTCAGCGCCCGGTCGTTGAAGCCCAGCGGATCGAAATTCGCGATGATCCCGCTGACGCTGAAGGCGCGCCCGGAGAACCCGCTGCCGTCGTAGAGGACCGCTCGGCCGGCGCCGTCGGCGTCGGGCCGGCTCCCGATTTCCCGGACCGAGGAGATCGCCAGCGCGAGTCCCATGCTGTCCAGCGACGGATACTCGCCGGGGTTGAGGGTCACGCAGCGGCCGCGGAACTGGGCATCGCTGCAGATCTGCCAGGCGCCGCGGCGGATCACGATCGATGCCGCGCGATCGTTGAAGCCGATGTCGGCGAAATCGGCGATCGCCTGCTCCGCCGAAACGGACCGCCCCCGGAATCCCGCCGATTCGTACAGCGTGATCTCGCCGGCTGCAGCGCTGCCGGCCGCGGCGATGGCGCAGATCGCCAGGATCCGGCAAAGGTCGGTCTTCATGGGGTGCCCTTTCGGTTAATATTGTGGCGCCGGACCGGCCGGATGACGCAAAAACGGAAATTTTAGCCGATCCGTGGCGTTTCCCGACCTCGAATTGCTCCCGCAGGGCCGCCCGACCGGGATTCGCGTCGCGACGCGGTCGGACCCCGGGGCACGAAAAGGGGCCGGCGCCGATCCGGAAGTGGGCTCGAGGGATTCAGAGGGGAAATGCCGTGTTCGACGCAATGCGGCGGCGGCGTTGCCGCTGCCCACGATGGCGCGATGATGACACCGGGAGGGCCGGCCCGGGCCCGCGCCGAGGGCAAGGGAGTCGCGGTGGGCCTGATCCTTGCTTCCTCCCATTGGATGAGGCGGCGACGGACGCGAATCGAGGCCGATGGGCTGCGTCCGGCGGCCTGAACGGGGGGCTTCGACGGATCGGGCAGCGCCCGGCAGCCGCCCGATGACTGGGGAGCGGTTATTGCAATGGCTTTGTCGCGTTCGCTGAACCGGCTCGAACTCGCCACCGTCCAGCACACGGTCGGTGAGGCGGTGGAGAGGGATGGCTTCGCTGCGCTTTCGCAGCGCAAGCTGAACGCGCTCGGCCTGCCGCTCGCCTATATCGACCGCAATCAGCGCTACCGTTTCGCCAACAAGGCGTTCCTCGACTGGACGTCCAAGCGGCACGACGAGGTCGTCGGACGCGAGGACGTCGAGGTCGTCGGCGCCGAGGTCTACCCGCTCTACAGCGCCTACATCGACGCCGCCCTCGAGGGCGAACGGACCGGCTTCGAACGCCAGCTGGCGGCGCCGGGACGGCCGGCCATCTGGATCCGCGTCGACTACTACCCCGACCGCACGCCGCAGGGCCACGTCCGCGGCTTCCTCGTCACCTACGCCGACGTCGACAACCTGAAGCATGTCGAGCTCGAGGCCGGCCAGCGCGAGCACCGCCTGCGGCTCGTCACCGACAGCGTCGGCTCGCCGATCCTGTATTTCGACCGGCAGCTGAAGCTCCGCTTCGCCAACAAGCCGTTCGGCGAATGGATCGGCGTGCCGCCCGACGACCTGCTCGGGCACGCCGTCAGCGACGTGCTCTCGGCAGATGCCTTTGCCGAGCTGCAGACCTACATCGAGCGCGCCTTCGCCGGCAACACCGTGTCCTACGAACGCCGCGACCGCCGCGCCAACGGCGAGTTGCGCTGGGTGCGCCTGACGCTGTTTCCCGACCGGCTGCTCGGCGGGCGCATCGGCGGGGCGTTCGCGGTGATGACCGACATCGAGGACGACGTCCGGATCCGCGACGCGCTGAAGTCGCAGGAAGTCCAGCTTCGGTTGTTCGCCGACAACATCCCCGGGCCGATCGCGTACCTCGACCGTTCGCTGAGGTACACGTTCGTGAACCAGGCATTCGCGAACTGGGCGTCGCGCCCGCAGGACGCGATCTACGGCAAGTCGCCCCACGAGGTGCTCGGCGCCGACGTTTCCTCGTTCCTGCGCCCGATCCTCAAGCGCGCGCAGTCGGGCGAGCACGTCGAGTACGAGCGCATCGGCAACAACGCCAACGGCCAGCGGCGCTGGATGCACGGACGCATCGCGCCCGACCTCGATGCCGACGGGAAGGTGCGGGGCCTCTACTGCACCGAATACGACATCCACGACCTGAAGGAAACCGAACAGGCGCTGGCGGCCCGCGAGGAGCAGTTGCGGCTCTTCACCGACAACATTCCGGAGCCGGTCGTCTACCTCGACGGCGATCGCCGGTACGTCTTCGTCAACGAGGCGTTCCTGCGGCTGTACGGACTGATCCGCGAGGAGGTGATCGGCAAGCTTCCGGAGGAGGTCGTCGGCGCCGAGAATTCGCT
The DNA here is from genome assembly GCA_963779445.1 of uncultured beta proteobacterium. GTDB lineage: Bacteria > Pseudomonadota > Gammaproteobacteria > Burkholderiales > Casimicrobiaceae > CAIWHR01. The sequence goes on along the minus strand of CAVZYI010000008.1, from coordinate 257,258 downwards.
CGCGCAGTCGCCCGGCCACGAGCGGGCGCTGTTCAGCGAGGCGGTCACCTACGAGCGCGCCGTCGTCGACCACGCGGGACGGCAGCGCTGGATCCGCGCGCGCTGCGTTCCCGACCTCAATTACGACGGCACGATCAAGGGCGAATACGTCGTCGGCCACGACATCACCGACCTCAAGGAGGCGCAGGACGCCCTCGCGGCGCGCGAATCGCAGCTGCGCGTGATCATGGACGGCGTCCCGGCGCCCGTCGCCTACATCGATCACGACGAGCGCTGCCACTACGTCAACAGGACGTTCCTCCAGTATTTCGGACTCGATGCCGCGGAGATCGCGAGCCTGCGGCTGCGCGACGTCGTGGGTCACGGCATCTACCAGAGCGCGCAGGCGATGCTCACCCGCGCCCTCGAAGGCGAGCCGACGGCCTTCGACCGGCTGGTGCCCGGCGCGAACGGCGTTCGCCGCTGGATGACGATCCGGGTCGTTCCGGACGCCACGCCGTCGGGCGAGGTGCACGGCGCGTTCGTGCTGATGAACGACATCCACGGGCTGAAGCAGGCGCAGGAGGCGTTGCGCGCCTCCGAGGCCGAGCTGCGGCTCATCATGGACAACGTGCCCGCGCGCGTCGCCTACATCGACACCGAATACCGGTTCCGCTTCCTCAACCGGCACAACGAGGAATGGCTGGGCGAGAATCGCAAGGACCTGACCGGACGGTACGTCGCCGAGGTCGTCGGCGACGAGCGCTTCGCGCAGATGCAGCCGCTGCTGCAGCGGGTGCTCGGCGGGGAAGTGGTCGCAACCGAGCTGATGCTCGAGCAGCCCGAGGGCGAGCCCCGCTGGGAGGCGATCCACTACGCGCCGAACCGCGATGCCGAAGGCAAGGTCATCGGCATCTACGCGGTCCACACCGACGTCCACGACCAGAAGCGCAACGAGGACGCGCTGCGCCGGGCGAACTGGATGCTTTCGTCGCACATCAGCAACACGCCGCTGGCGGTGCTGGAGTGGGACCGCGATTTCCGGCTGGTGCGCTGGTCGCCGCAGGCCGAGGTGATCTTCGGCTGGGACGCCGATGAGGTTCTGGGCACGCCGATCGACGGCAACCTGCTGCTGCACGAAGACGACCGCGACGCGGTCGCCGGATTGCTCGCCACGCTCACGGGCGGCGAAGAACCGCGCGCGACCGGCCTGACGCGCAACAATCGCAAGGACGGCGGGACGATCTGGTGCGAGTGGTACCACTCGGCGCTGCTCGACGAAGACGGCAAGATCGCGTCGATCCTGTCGTTCGTGCAGGACGTCTCGTCGCGCATCCAGGCCGAGGAGCGGCTGCAGCACATGGCGACGCGCGACGCGCTCACCGGCCTTCCCAACCGCCTGCTGCTGCACGAGCGGCTGGCGCAGGCGATCACGCAGGTGAAGCGCACCGGCCGTCGCGTCGGCGTGCTGTTCATCGACCTCGACCGCTTCAAGAACGTCAACGACACGCTGGGCCACCGGATCGGCGACGAGCTGCTGAAGGGCGTGACCCGGGCCCTCTCCGCGGCGCTGCGCGAGACGGACCTGCTCGCGCGGCTGGGCGGCGATGAATTCATGGTGATCGTCGAGGATTTCGACGATCCGGCGGTGCTGGGACAGATCGCGCAGAAGCTGCTCGACGCGGTGTCGCAGCCGTTCAAGATCGAGGAGCACGACATCTACGTGACGTCTTCGATCGGCATCAGTGTCTACCCCGACGACTCGGACGATCCCGAGGAGCTCCTCAAGCACGCCGACGTCGCGATGTACCGCTCCAAGGAACTCGGGCGCAACACCTACCAGTTCCTCGATGCCGATCTCGCGCAACGGCGCCTGAAGCAGCACACGCTGGAGGCCGCGCTGCGCACCGCGCTGCAGGACGATCTGCTGCAGCTGCACTACCAGCCGCTGGTGCGGATCTCCGACCACAGGGTCGTCGGTGCCGAGGCGCTGCTGCGCTGGAACGATCCGGAGCACGGCAACGTGCCGCCGCAGGTCTTCATTCCGCTCGCCGAGGAGTCGGGCCTTATCCACGCGCTGGGCGAGTGGGTGCTGAAGTCGGCGGCGCAGCAGTGCGTCGCGTGGCGCGCCGAGGGAATGCCGCTGCGCGTGTCGGTCAACCTGTCGGCGCGGCAGTTCTACCGCGACGACCTGGCGCAGCGGATCTCCGACATCGTGCGCGGAGTCGGCTGCGAACCGTCGTGGATCGAGCTCGAGGTCACCGAGACCAGCCTGATGCACGACCTCGACGCGATCCGCAAGGTACTCCATCAGCTGCGCGGCGAGGGATTCACCGTGGCGATCGACGACTTCGGCACCGGCTACTCGTCGCTGACGCACCTGAAGCACTTCCCGATCGACACGCTGAAGATCGATATTTCGTTCATCGCCGATCTCGAATCGGATCCCCAGGACGCCGCGATCACCGAGGCGATCATCGGCCTGGCGCGCGGCCTCGGACTCAAGGTCGTCGCCGAGGGCGTCGGCACCAAGCCGCAGCTCGATTTCCTCGATGCGCGCGGGTGCGACTGCTACCAGGGATTCTGGTTCAGCAAGCCGCTGCCGAGCAGGGAATTCGCGGCGCTGATCGACCTGGTTTCGACGAACCCGGCGTAGGCCGCGCGGTCGGCGGCGACGGCGCGGGCAATTGCCCGGTCGGCTTCGCGCCCGCGAAAATCCGGGCGGCAGCGTCGCGCCGGCAGTTGCGCGGCGGCGTTCCGGTGCCTAGATCGTCCCCAGCCAATGCAGCAGTTCGCGCGCCGGCTTCAGCCAGCGGCGCTCGAGCATCAGCATGTGCGCGAGTCCGGGCAGGATCACGCCCTCGACGCGATGGTGATCCGCCGTCGCGCGGACGTCGTCGGGGGTCGAAATGCGATCGCCTTCGGCGCCGAGCACCAGCAGCGGCGCGCCGCCGCGCTCGGGCAGCTGCCAGTGCAGCCTGAGCGAGAGGTCGAGCAGCGCGCGCGGCGACTCGACGTCCAGGTGCCGCGTCGCCTCGGCGAGGACCGCGGGCTCCACGTCGTCGCTGAAATAGAAGGGCCGCAGGGTGTCGAGCAGATGGCCCGACAGCCTCGTCGGGTCGAACTGATTCATCGACATCACGTAGTCGGGCCGCTCCGTGGCGAGGCGCGCGGCCATCGTCAGCAGGCCCGCGGGGGGCACCGGCGCGAACAGCGCGGCCGCGCGCACCGGGCGGGTCGCCATCAGCCGTTCGACGATGGCCGCGCCCATCGAGTGCCCGATCAGGACCGGCGGCGCGGGCAGGCGCGACGCTACGTGCTCGACGTCGGCCGCGTAATCGTCGAGCCCGGCGACGAACAGGGTTTCGTGGCCTCCCGATGCCCCATGGCCGCGAAGCGACAGCGCATGCGCCGGAAAGCCGTTGCGCGCGAACCACGGCAGGAAGTAGGGCTCCCAGCACCAGCCGTCGCAATAGCCGCCATGGATGAAGAGCAGCGGCGGCTTGCGGCCGTTGCCCCGACCTGGCCCCTTGGGCGGCAGGTGCGTGCGCAGTTCGAGGTTCGTTTCCTGCGGGAGCATCGGCGATTGGAGCGCCGCGCACTGCGCTGCGGGCGGCGTGTTGGAGAGGGGTGGCGGCGCGACGAATGAACGGCCGCCCGTGCTAGCATTCGCGCCGCATGGGTGTCGTCGCGAAGAATATCGTCATTCTGCCAGAAGTCCGGGCATCGGCCGCGTACGATCCCGGCTGCCGTCGCTGTGCCCGGCTCGCCGCGTTCCTGGATGCAGTGCGCGCCGACCACCCGCAGTACTTCTGCCGGCCGGTGCCGCCGTTCGGCGCGGCCGACGCCGAGCTCGTCGTCGTCGGCCTCGCGCCGGGCCTGCACGGCGCCAACGCCAGCGGGCGCCCGTTCACCGGCGACCATGCGGGCATCCTGCTCTATGCGACGCTGCACGCTTACGGATTCGCCTCGCGGGCGACGGCGACGGCGCGCGACGATGGTCTCGTGCTCCATGGATGCCGGATCACCAACGCGGTCAAATGCCTACCGCCCGACAACAAGCCGACCCCTGCCGAGGCGCGCGAGTGCAACGCCTACCTCCGGGCCGACCTGCGCGCGCTTCCGGCCGGCGGCGCGATTCTCGCGCTCGGCCGCATCGCGCACGACGCGACGCTGCGCGCGCTGGGTTGCGCGCCGACCGCGTTCGCATTCCGGCACGGTGCGCGGCATCCGCTGGACAACGGCGCGACGCTGTTCGACAGCTATCACTGCAGCCGCTACAACACCAGCACCCGGCGCCTGACTCCGGCAATGTTCAGCGCGGTTTTCGACTGCATCGCCGCGCATCTCGGACGCGCCGCGGCGGTTCGGGCATGACGCCGTCCGGCGGCAGGACCGGGCCATCCGGCGCGCAACCGCCGCCATTCGATGCCCGGGGACTCATCGCGTCGCTGCCGCACCGGCCCGGCGTGTACCGGATGTTCGACGCAACGGGCGAAACGCTCTACGTCGGCAAGGCTCGCGACCTCAAGAAGCGCGTCTCCAGCTATTTCCAGAAAGGCGCGCACGAGACCCGGATCGCGCTGATGCTGGCGCAGGTCGCGCGCGTCGAGACGACGGTGACGCGGTCCGAAGGCGAGGCGCTGCTGCTCGAGAACAACCTGATCAAGGCCGAAGAGCCGCGTTTCAACATCCTCTTCCGCGACGACAAGAGCTATCCGTACGTATGCCTCACCGGCGAAACTTTCGCCCAGCTGCGGTTCCATCGCGGCAAGCTCGACCGGCAGAACCGCTATTTCGGACCGTTTCCCAGCGCCGGCGCGGTGCGCGAGGGCATGGCGCTGCTGCAGAAGGTGTTCCAGCTGCGGACCTGCGAGAACAGCGTCTTCGCCAATCGCTCCCGGCCGTGCATGCTGCACCAGATCCAGCGCTGCAGCGCTCCCTGCGTCGGTCTGGTGACCGAAGCCGACTATCGCGACGACGTGCAGAGCGCGGTGCTGTTCCTGCAGGGCAAGGCCGGCGAGGTGCTCGTCCAGCTGCAGGCGCAGATGAACGAGGCGAGCGCGGCGCTTTCCTTCGAGCGCGCGGCGCGCATCCGCGACAAGATCACCCGCCTGACGCAGCTGCAATCGCGGCAGTTCGTCGAGAGCGCGACGGCGGGCGACATCGACGTCGTCGCGGTGGCGGCGGAGCAAGGCCTCGTCGCCGTCAACGTCGTCATGATCCGCGGCGGTCGCCACGTCGGCGACCGCACGTTCTTTCCGCATCACGCCGACGCCGACCGGCTGCCCGAGGTCGTCCCCGCGTTTCTCGAGCAGCACTACGTCGACCGGCCGGTACCGCCGACGATCATCGCCCCCGACGCCGGAGACCAGGAGGCACTGGCCGACGTACTCTCGGCGCAGGCCGGCCAGCGCGTGGAGATCGTCGGCAACCCCGGCGGCGAGCGCCGCGTCTGGCAGGCGATGGCCGTGCAGAATGCGGGATTCGCGGTGCGCCAGAGGCTGGCGCAGAAGGCGACGCAGGACGACCGGCTCGCGGCGCTGCAGGCGGCGCTGGGCCTGCCTGCCGCGGCGCAGCGCATCGAATGCTTCGACGTTTCGCACACGATGGGCGAGCGCGCGGTCGCGTCCTGCGTGATCTTCGACCGGCTCGAAATGCGAACCGGCGAATACCGGCGCTTCAACGTCGCTCCGGCCGTCGGCGGCGACGACTACGCGGCGCTGCGCGAGGCACTTTCCCGGCGCTGCGCGCGGATCGTCGCCGGCGAGTATCCGGCGCCCGATCTGATGGTCATCGACGGCGGCAAGGGACAGGTGGCGGTCGCCGCCGAGGTGTTGGCCGACCAGGGGCTGCACGACACGCGGCTCGTCGGCATTGCCAAGGGACCCGAACGCAAGGCAGGCGAGGAGGACATCGTCTTTCCGGGGCGCGACGACGTACTCAATCTGCCGTCGGACCATCCGGGCCTGCATCTCCTGCAGCAGATCCGCGACGAGGCACACCGCTTTGCGATCCAGGGCCACCGCGCGCGCCGCGGCAAGGCGCGAACGACGTCGACGTTGCAGGATATCGCCGGCATCGGCGCGAAGAAGCGGCAGGCGCTGCTGGCGCACTTCGGCGGCCTGCGGGGCGTCCAGGCGGCCAGTGCCGATGACCTGACGCGCGTGCCCGGGATCAGCCGCGCGCTGGCCGAGAAGATCTTCGGGGCGCTGCATTAGTGGCCCGTAACGGGAGAATCGATAGTGTCTGGCTTGCTCTTCGCGTCGATCGCCGCGTTGCCGCTGCTCGCAAGGGGGTCAGCCATTGCCGCGCAGCGGCGCCTCATTTGCCCACTGAGGCTCGGCGCGAAAAGCGGCGCCATACCACGTTGGTTCACTACCGATTCCCCCGTTACGGACCACAAGCCCGGCCGGAGGTCGGATCCGGCGCCAGCGCGGACGCCGCCGCGCCGCGAACAGGCGATCGGCCCATGGATCGCCGATCGTTTTCCGGGCATCGGACGCAAGCGCAACCGGCGCGGTAGAATTGCATTCCGCGCCTGCCTCCTGCCGCGTCGCCGCGCACGCACCATGCCGCTCAACATCCCCATCCTTCTGACGTGGCTCCGGATCGTGCTGATCCCGGTGTTCGTGGCGGTCTACTATCTGCCCGACGCGTGGCTGTCGCCCGCCGCCAAGAACTGGACGGCGATGACCATCTTCGCGGTCGCGGCGATCACCGACTGGCTCGACGGCTGGATCGCGCGCCGCTGGGGCCTGACGACGGCGTTCGGCGCTTTCCTCGATCCGGTGGCCGACAAGCTCATGGTCGCGGCGGCGCTCATCATGCTGGTTTGGCTCAACCGCGCCGAAACCTACCTCGCGATCATCATCATCGGCCGCGAGATCGCGATCTCGGCGTTGCGCGAATGGATGGCCCAGCTGGGCGAGACGAAGAGCGTCGCCGTCGCCCTGATCGGCAAGCTGAAGACCGTCGCCCAGATGACGGCGATCGTCGCGCTGCTGCTTCACGAGCCGGTGATTCCGGGGATTTCGACGCCGCTGCTCGGCGCGATCGCGCTTTGGGTCGCGGCGATCCTGACGCTCTGGTCGATGTTCCATTACCTGAAGCTCGCGGCGCCGCACCTCGACCGGCACCGGCGCTGAGCCGGGGACTCGCGATCGTCGAACGGCGGGCCGGTCGCCGAGGCGCCGCCGCCGCGCGCTGCCCGCGCCGACGTCGACGCGGCGGCGAGGTCGTGCCGCGTCAATCCGCGACGTCGACGACCTTCAGCCGCTGGGCGCTGTGCCGGTTCATGAACGCGCCGATCTCCGCGGGCCCGACGGGTCGGCTGAAGAGATAGCCCTGCATTTCGTCACAGGCGCGCTCGCGCAGGAAGCGCACCTGATCGTGCGTCTCGACGCCTTCGGCAATCACCTTCAGGCGCAGGCTGTGCGCCATGGCGATGACCGCTGACACGATCGCGGCGTCGTCGGGATCGACCGCGATGTCGCGGATGAACGAGCGGTCGATCTTCACGCTTTCGATCGGGAACTTCTTCAGCCGGGCGAGCGACGAATAGCCGGTGCCGAAGTCGTCGATCGAGACGTGCACGCCCATGGACTTGATTTCGAGCAGCGTCTCGGCCGCGAGCTCGGGATTCTCCATCATCATGCTCTCGGTGATCTCGAGTTCGAGCAGCTCGGCGGGGAGCTCGGTCTGCGCGAGCGCGTGCGCGATCTCGATGACGAGCCGCTCGTCGCTGAACTGCCGCGCCGAAAGATTGACGGCGACGCGGATCGGGCCGACGCCTTCGGACTGCCACCTGAGCGCCTGCGTGCAGGCGGTGTGCAGCACCCAGCGCCCGATGTGACGGATCAGCCCCGAATCCTCGGCCAGCGGAATGAACGCATCGGGCAGCAGCAGCCCGCGTTCCGGATGCTGCCAGCGCACCAGCGCCTCGACGCCGGTCAGCGCGCCCGTGCGCACCGATACCTTGGGCTGGTACAGGAGCAGCAGCTGATCGGTGTCGAGCGCCCGGCGAATGCCCGCGCCCAGGACGATCCGCTCCTCCGCCGGCCGGTTGTCGACCTCGGAAAAGAAGGCCAGCCCGTTGCGCCCGGATTCCTTCGCCCGGTACATCGCGACATCGGCCTTCTTCAGCAGCGTCGCCGCGTCGTCGCCGTCGTGCGGTGCCATCGCGATCCCGACGCTGGCGCTCAGCCGGCACTCCTGGCCATGCAGCGGGAACGGCTCGGACACGGCGTCGAGCAGCCGCTGCGCGAACTCGCTGACGTCGCCGTCGCGCGTGACATCCTCGGCCAGGACGATGAATTCGTCGCCGCCCAGACGGGCCGCGGTGTCCGATTCCCGGATCGCCCCGGTCAGTCGCTGCGCCATGATCTTAAGAACTTCGTCGCCGGTGATGTGCCCGAAGGCGTCGTTGACGTCCTTGAACCGGTCGAGGTCGATGAACAGCACCGCGAGCGAGCGTGCGTGGCGTTGCGCGACCAGCAGCGCATGATTGAGCCGCTCGAAGAACGCGGCGCGGTTGAATAGGCCGGTCAGCGTGTCGTAGTGCGCGAGGCGGTTGATGTCTTCCTCGGCGAGCTTCTGCCGCGTGATCTCGCGCCCGATGCCGCGGTATCCGGTGAAGCGGCCCTCCGCATCGAACACCGGCTCGCCGCTCACCGCGGCGTAGCATTGCCCGCGCACCGGATGGAGGCGGGGCAGCACGACGTCGTAGAAGGTTTCATGGGACTCGAGGCGCGCGCGGTGTGTCGCCCAGCCGCCTTCCGGCGCCTCGACACCCGGCAGTTCCCAGCGCGTTCGTCCGAGATGCTCCTCGACGTCGAAGCCGGTGGTCGCGGCGAGGTTGGCGCTGATCGCCGTGAAGCGGAACTGGTCGTCCTGTTCCCAGTACCAGTCGGAACCCAGCGACGTGAAGCTGCGGAAGCGCCCCTCGCTCGCCGCCAGCGCCGCGGTGCGATCGCGAACGCGGGATTCGAGGGTGTCGCGCTCGTGCTGCAGCGCGGCGTAGAGCTCCTGCATCTCGCGCGATGAAATGTCCTGCGAGCGCTCGAGCAGATAGCGCTCCTGATCGGAATCCCCGTAGGTCTGGCTGATCCGCTCGAGCAGCTTTTGCCAGGCGTCCACGTCCGGCACGCGACCCGGGGCGAGCCCAAGGCGGTGCAGCTGGCGACGCAGGAGGTTATGCAGCGAGTTCACGAATCGTCGTCAGCGTCATGGTCTGATTGTGGAGTTCGCAGGCCGCGCTCCCGCCCGGCGATATTTCGCCGTAGGCATAGAACCCGATCTGATGCGAACCGGGAGGCAGGACTTCGAAAGCGGCCTCGGTTTCCTCTTCGGTGCGCTGCCCGAGCACCTTGCGGCGGCCGATGCAGCTGATCGCGAGCGCCAGCGCGGGGGCGTCGGTCAAATCGGCGGAGGCCAGGGCTGCGGCGCGCATGGAACCGGAGATCAGCCGGTCGTGGTTGGAGCGCATCAGCCGCGCGCGCCAGCCGATCGGCATGTCGCCGGCGAAGGTCAGGGACTGCGCCGCTTCGTCGACGGCCAGGACCGCGCGCACGACATGGGCGCCGTCGCCGGAATGTTCGCGGATGGAAAGCGGGAACCGCAGCGCCGTCGCCGGCAGGCCGGAAGCGAGGTCGCCGAGGTACTCCTTGTAGAGTGCAAGTGCCGGTCGGCCGTCCAGTTCGTACAGCACGTTTCCTTCGGCGCGCGTGACCCGCCGCTCCGGACCGAAAGTATCCCAGCCGCCCTGCGACCCGGAACCGAGCGCGACGGGTCCCGACAGGCTCACGGCCGTCACGTGGCCGCTCTTCGGCGCGCCGCCGACGAGCACCCAGGTCCGGGCAAAGCGGTCGCCGTCGGCGGCGAGGCCGCCGACGATCATCGTCGCGGGGGGCAGCGATTCGTTGAGGCCGCGTACCAGGTCGGACCCATTGATCGCCAGCCCGTCGGACAGTACGAGCACGAGGCGCGGATGCGTAGCCGCGAGTTCCGCGCCCAGGCGCCTGCCGGCCGCGGACGAATCCGATATCGCGGCGATCGGCGTGGTGGCGACGGCCAGCGTCGTTCGCTCGAAGCGGACCAGCGCCACGACGAGCGTGCGGTCGGTGACCCATTGGTCGTGGATCTCCCCGGCGCTGGAGCAGCCGGCCAACGCGCTCCGGGGAAACGCCGCCGCCAGTTCGCCCAGCGCCGCAGGCGCGTCGGCGTACTCAGCCGCGCCGAAGGCAATCAGGAGCGTCCGCTCCGAATCAAGTTCGGCCGGCAGCGCGGCGGACCATCCGGCGTCCAGGCTGTGGGTGAAGGTCTGGATGTGCATGTTCGAGGCCCAATCGAGCGACTCCAAGCAATAATCGGGCCGCACTGGCGCGCCCGCCAGGGTCGGTTGACGCCGGTGGGGTCCATCGTCGTCCGCGGACCCTGTAGATTTCGGTTCCGACGTGAGGTTCCGCATTGCACGATGGGCGACACCAGCGCGGAGGCACCGCCTTGCGCATACGGAACCGTGATACAGCGGTTTGACCCGCTGCAGCCAAAAACAGTAAAATGGAAGGCTTGTTCCCCGATAGCTCAGTTGGTAGAGCGACGGACTGTTAATCCGCAGGTCCCTGGTTCGAGCCCAGGTCGGGGAGCCAAGAATTCAATACGTTAGGTCCGCTCGGACCGACGGACTCGATTGCGGAACGCCGTGCGCGGTGTTTCGTTTCCCTCGCGATACGAAGCCGCTCGCAGCGAACAGCAGGACGGGGCGGTAGTCGTTCGGCACTGGCATACAATGCCGACCGGCGATTGACCTTGCCGAGGCCGGAAGCGACCGGGCCTTCCGCTTCCGGCCAACTCCGGCCGGTGGGCGTCGCCGTCCAAATTGCCGGGAAGCAGCCGTTCGAAGCGATGATCGCTCGCAACGCAGTTCTCAACGGCTAATCAATGTAATCGATAGGCAGCGTGGCAAGCCACACATTGCTGCATGACCGTACCGAGTGCTGCCAGGGCCGGCCGAACGTCGTTGCTCACGCTCGCCGTCTGCGCTTCGACGGCGAAGCGGCTCGCGGCTCGGTGCATCTGCGTCCCGATGTCCTGCGTCGCCTGTGGCATGAACGGCGCGATGTGCGCTGCACCGTGAAGCTCCAGCGAACTCATGCCGAGGCGTTTTTCGGCGATGGCCGCCGCCTTGTCGAATTCGTTCTTGGACAGGGCAACATTGATCTCCTGCAGCGCGAGCAAATGGTCCCGCATGCTGGTAATCGTGTGCAGGCGCATCGGCTCCGGAAATTGGACGAATTGCCGTGTATCGGCGCTGGGGGCATCGGTTGCGGTCATCGAGTGCTGGCGCTCCTGCGCGATGGCGGAGGACGCAAGGGCGCCCACCCAAGCCACTGTCAAGGCTGCCGCGAGAGCGTTGATGATCCGGATCTGGCCTCCACGAGTGAATGGCAGTGGCCCATGCTTCTTGCAGGAGCCGGATACGCGCATCATCCGCGGCCGCTGCACCCGCAGCCGGACGCAACCGACGCGGCGGCCGCCAGTTCCGCGTTCGCGGTGAACCAGCCGGCGATCTTCTCGCGGGTCGGCACGCCGCCCGAGTGCACGACCTTGCCGTCGATCACCACGCCGGGCGTGGCGAGAATTCCGTAGCTCATGATGTCCTGGATCGCTTCGACCTTCTCCAACGTGATCGGCACCCCCAGCTCCTTCGCCACCTGCTCGACGCGCTGAGTCGTCGCGCGGCAGTTCGCGCACCCCGTTCCCAGTACCTTGATCGCTTTCATGATGTCGTCCCGTTGATCTACAACACGGCGTTGAATACGTAGCCCACCAGCAGGATGCCGCTCGCCACCACCGCGGCAAACGTGGCGATGAGCCGCATCTTGAGTACCTTGCGCAGAATGACCATCTCGGGCAGCGACAGCGCGATGACGCTCATCATGAACGCCAGCACGGTGCCGAGCGCGGCGCCCTTGGCCAGCAACGCCTCGACAATGGGAATGATGCCCGCGGCGTTGGAGTACATCGGCACTCCGATCAGCACGGCGACCGGTACCGACCACCAAACGTCCTTGCCCATCAGACCGGCCATGAAGTCCTCGGGAACGTAGCCGTGAATGGCGGCGCCAATGGCAATGCCCGCCACGACGTACGGCCAGACCCTGCCCACGATTTCGCGCACCGATGCAAACCCGGCCTGTACGCGCTCGGCCAGCGTTACGTTGTCGGCGCTAACCGCTGCGTTCATGCGTGGCATGTTCCTCACCCAGTCCTCGAGGTACGCCTCCATGCGCAGCCGGCCGATCACCCAGCCGGAAACGATGGCAACCGCAAGGCCAAGGCCGAGGTAGAGACCGGCGATCTTCCAGCCGAAGAGTCCGAGCAGCAGCGCGAGCGCGACCTCGTTGACCATCGGCGCCGAGATCAGGAACGAGAACGTGATGCCGAGCGGCACACCTGCCTGCACGAAGCCGATGAACAACGGCACCGCCGAGCACGAGCAGAACGGCGTGACGACGCCGAGCGAGGCCGCCAGGACGTTGCCGACTCCCTCGGCGCGGCCGGCGAGGAGGGCCCGCGTGCGTTCGGGCGTGAAGTAGGAATTGATCATTCCCATGACGAACACGACGCCGGTGAGCAGCAGCAGCACCTTCGGGGTGTCGTAAAAGAAGAACTGGAGTGCGCCGCCGAGGTGGCTGTCCCGATCCACCGGCAGCAGCGCCGTCAGCATCTCGGACAAAGGCGTCAACGCCTGAAAAGCAACAAACCACACCGCGGCCGCGACCAGCAGGAACAGCCGGGGCCGGTGGTTGGGGAGCGTCAGGACAGCGTTCATGCGACGCGTCCGATGGAGCGCTGCGGTCGACCCGCGAACGCTGCAAGGCGCTTTCTCACCTCACGCAGCATATCGGGCGGCACGCCACCGCCGACCAGCGCGTCGAGCATTGACCGAGCCCATTTGGGCAGCGTCGCCAATCGATAGTGCATCCACGTCCCCTCGCGCCGGGACTTGATCCAACCCCCGTCACGCAGCAGGGCGAGGTGGCGAGAAACGCTCGGCTGAAGCTCTTCGAGCGCTGCGACGAACTCGCAGACGCAAACTTCACCTTCGACCGCCAACAACGCCAACATGCAGCGCCGGGTGGAATCACCGATCAGATCGACGTTGGGATTCATGTTTGCAATATAGCGCGTACGTTATATATACGGTTCTGCATGCGGTTGATCTGCGTCAATGCCGCGGTTAATTTGGCGCCAATGCCGGCGCACAATCCGATGTTGACGCGAAGGCACGAGACGTTTTTTTCCGGAGAATCCCGAATGTTGGTATCGGACGCTGTAGAGCGGGTGCTCCGCAGCATCGCTGCAGATTCGGATGAACCCGTTGACGCCGCTGTTCGGGCAGATGCGCTGCGCCTGCTGCTCACTCGTTTCTCGATCAGCCCCAAACATCTCGGTGAACCCGGGCCATCCGACGACGAATTGGCGGTAGTCGCCCTCGCCGCACTGAGAGGTCCCGATCACAATAAACTCACTCCGTTCCGGTTTGTCATCGCCCGCGGGGATGGCTTGGAACGTCTCGCGGAGTTATTCGTCGACTACGGCCGGCGCCGCGGCAAGGTTGGGGAGGTTCTCGAAGCAGAGCGCGTCCGGGCGATGCAGGCACCCGTCGTGGTGGCGGTAATCGCTCGCATCGACGATGGGAACAGTCAGGTCCCACCGTACGAACAGTGGGCGTGCATAGGGGGCGCGATCAGCAATGCCCTGACCGCGTTGCATTTCATGGGCTACGCCGGACAGATGTTGTCCGGCGTAAGGGCGGCGGACCCCGTGATAGAAGGCGCCTACTGCAAAGACGGCGAAAAGCTGCTCGGCTGGATCTCGATGGGCGCGCCCAATGGGCCCGCGAAGGCACGCGGGGAAATCGATCCTGCGCTGATTCTGAGCAGCTTCGCCTAGCGCGAACAGCAGCCCGGCGCGCAGCAGGCTTCCGGCTTGGTGGCGCGGATGAACGCGCTGACGAACTTGCCGTCGACTTCATTCGCGACTGCGTCGCCATCCAGCCCTTCCGAAGCGAGGAAGGTTCGCGCGTCCTCCGCGTCATAGACGCGTGTGACTTCCACGTCGATCCCGGTAAACCCGGCTATCGCTAGTTTGCTCCGGTAGTCATCTTCGGACAGCGCGCCGGCGATGCAGCCGACCCAGAGTTCCATGCTCTTGCGGATTGCCGGCGGCACTTCGCCGCGCACGACTACGTCCGAGACGGCGAACCGCCCACCCGGCTTCAGAACCCGAAACGCCTCCTGCAGCACGCGGTCCTTGTCGCCGGAGAGATTGATCACGCAGTTCGAGATGATCACGTCCACCGCGTTGTCGGGTAGCGGGATGTGCTCGATTTCTCCTCGGAGGAATTCGACGTTGGTGAGGCCGCTCTTGCGCTTGTTCTCCTCGGCCAGCGCCAGCATCTCGTCGGTCATGTCGAGGCCGTAGGCTTTGCCCGTGGGCCCGACACGACGAGCGGAAAGGATCACGTCGATGCCGCCACCCGAGCCCAGATCGAGCACGGTCTCGCCGGCCTTCAGCTCGGCCAGCGCGGTCGGGTTGCCACAGCCCAGCGACGCCAGGAGCGCGGCGTCCGGCACTTCGCCGGCCTGACCCGCGTCGTAGAGATTCGAAGTGATCGGGTCGCAGCATTTCGCCAGCGTCGACGCATTGCCGCAGCAACTGCTCCGGCCGGTTTGAACGCGGGCTGCCGCCTCACCGTATTTACCGCGGACGATTTCCTTCAGATCGCTGGTAGCAGACATGGATGACCTCTCTGAATAGGGGTGGAAACGAGTGGCGTGACGGCGGCGCGGCCCAATCGAATGAGTCAAGGGCAAACGTCAGGCGCCTTGAAGCCGACTGGCTCAGGCGCCACGAAATACTTGCGCTGGAACTGCAGCGCGACATTAACCAGCAAGATCAGCACCGGCACCTCGACCAGCGGGCCGATGACGGCGGCGAATGCCTCGCCGGAGTCGATGCCGAAGACCGCGATGGCCACGGCGATGGCCAACTCGAAGTTATTGCTCGCTGCGGTAAACGAGAGTGTCGTCGTCTTCGAGTAGTCGGCACCAATCCGGTGTCCCAACCAGAACGACACGAGGAACATCAGGACGAAGTAGACGACGAGCGGGATCGCGATGCGCACCACGTCGAGCGGGATGCGGACGATGTAGTCACCCTTGAGCGAGAACATGACGAAGATGGTGAAGAGCAGGGCGATCAGCGTGATCGGGCTGATCTTCGGGACGAAGCGCTCGTGGTACCAGACCTTGCCTTTGGCGCGCACCAGCAAGAAGCGTGTGATCGCGCCGGCGAGGAAGGGAATGCCGAGATAGATGAAGACGCTCTTGGCGATGTCCGCAATCGTGATGTCGACCTTGAATGACTGCAGACCGAGCCATCCCGGCAGGACGGTGATGAAAACCCAGGCGTAGACCGAGAAGAACAGCACCTGGAAGATCGAGTTGAAGGCGACCAGCCCGGCGCAGTACTCGGTGTCGCCCTTGGCCAGCTCGTTCCAGACGATGACCATTGCGATGCAGCGTGCGAGCCCGATCAGGATCAGGCCCGCCATGTAGTGCGGATAGTCGCGCAGGAACACGACCGCCAGCACGAACATCAGGATCGGCCCGATGACCCAGTTCTGCACCAGCGACAGTGTCAGCACCCGGCGATTGCGGAACACGTCGCCCAGGTCCTCGTAGCGGACCTTCGCCAACGGCGGGTACATCATCAGGATCAGCCCGACCGCAATCGGGATATTGGTCGTGCCGCTCTGGAACCGGCCCCAGAATCCGGCGACGCCCGGGAACAGGTAACCGGCCAGGACGCCCGCGGCCATGGCGAGAAAGATCCACAGCGTCAGGTAGCGGTCGAGAAAGCCGAGCCTGCGGGTGAGCGTTGCCATGTTGTCTGCCTGTTCGCCTACGCCATCGACGCGATGAAATTCCTCGTCCCGAGCGCCGTGAGAATCAAGATGATTCGGCGTTCGCCGGCGACTCGCCAAGCTCGTCCAGCTTGCGCTGCAGGCTCAGTCGATCAAGCTTCGCAAGCGGCAGGCTCGCGAAGATCCGGATGCGATTGAGCAAGGTCCGGCTGGCCTCTGCAAATGCCCTGCGCTTGTCCTCGTCGCTGCCCTCGACTGCTGCGGGGTCGGGGATGCCCCAGTGTGCGGTCATGGGCTGACCCGGCCAGACCGGGCAAACCTCACCGGCGGCGTTGTCGCAGACCGTGAAGACGAAATCGAGTTTGGGTGCATCCGGCTTGGCAAATTCGTCCCAATTCTTGCTGCGCAGGCCATTGGTCGGCATCCGATTTCGCTCCAGCAACTCCAGCGCGAATGGATTCACCCGCCCCGCGGGTCGAGAGCCGGCACTGAAGGCGCGAAAACGGCCGGCACCGACCTGCCGCAGGATGGACTCGGCCATGATGCTGCGGGCGGAGTTGCCGGTGCAAAGAAAGAGGACGTTGAAGGAGGTGACGCTCGTATCGGACATGATGGGGTCGGGTTCGGAACGGTGTGATCGACATGATCAGCCGCAGCAGCGTGCTGTCGCTTTGGAGCCGGAGTCGGCTTGCGCCGGCGTACAGCAGGCTGTCGGCGCCGAGGTGGCAGTCGAGGCAGGGCCGACGGAGGCCGCCGCTTGCACCGGCACGCAACACGATGTTTGCGTTGGCTTTGCCATCTCTTGCGCGGGTGTGCAGCACGCTGATGCGGCACTGACCTCGGCCTCGTCGCTGTTGAAATAGCGCACCTCGCCAAGGGTGTGATAACCCTCCCAAGGGATTCCTTGCGGATCGGTCACCCAGTGCTTGTCCGACTTCGCGTAACAGCAGTTGGCGTCTGGCTCGTCCTGCAGCGATGCCTGATCGGCGGCAGCGAACTGCTCGCGGATTTCAGCCAGCTCGTCCATCGAATCGGCTTGCAGGCCAAGGTGGTTGACGCCAGCTTCGCCACCGCGGGTCGAGATCGCGAAATTGACGCGCGGGTCCTCGATCATCCACTTGGCGTAATCGTCCTTTTGCACCGTCGGAGGTGCGCCGAACAGGCCGGAATAGAAACGAATGCTTTGATCGAGGTCGGCGACCCCGAGGTGAACGTGAAAGCGCTTCATGCAGATTTCCTCTTGCGTCGGGTGGGCAACGGAGCCGCAACGGGTCGTGGCGCGCCGGCAGGCACGCATGCGGCATCGCAGACTGAGCTGGCGCGGCAGCAGTTCTCGGTGAGATACCCTACCAAGGCGTTCATCGCTGCGAGGTCGGCGCTATACCAGATGAAGCGGCCGTCCTGACGCGAGGCGACGAGTCCTGCGTGCGAAAGCTCCTTCAGATGGAACGACAGCGTTGGAGCGGCAAGCGACAGCCGCTCGGCAATCAGCCCGGCGGAAAGGCCCTCCGGCGCGTATTCGACCAGGAGCCGAAAGACTGCCAGTCGATGCTCCTGGGACAGCGCCGCCAAGGCGTTCAGTACACGCTTCGTTTCCATAGTTGTCATAATATCGAAATGTTGTCTGCGTTGTCAAGGACCCGCTTTCCCCGGGGGAGTGACGTTGGCGCGAGTGCTAGGTACAAGTCTGCAGAGTCTTTGGGAGCGCATGCGTCGATTAGCAATCGCCGCGAGCGACACGCGAGACAACTAGTGGACTGTAACAATCATTTATAGACTATAATGGCGTTCATGCCGAACGCCATTAGTCTGACGAAAACGGAACGAATGGAGCTCACCAAACAAGCGACCAGTCGGACCGGCCGTGCAGAAGATGCGCGGCGTGCTCGACTGGTGCTGCTGTTGGCTGAGGGCCATACGTGGGATGACATTTGTGATCGCTTGCCGTGCAGCCGAGGCTTCATCGACAGCTGGAGCAAACGGTTTGCCGCCGAACGCGTGGCCGGGCTGTACAGCCGTCACCGCGGCCAGAGCGCGACGGTGCTGACGCCCGGCCTGGAGGCCCGCATCCTGGAATGGACCTTGAAGCGCAAGCCGGCCGATGGTTCGACCCAATGGAGTACGCGCAAATTGGGGGCGGCGATGGGAGTCAGCCACATGATGGTGTCGCGGGTGTGGGCCAAGCACGCCCTGAAGCCGCACCGGATCGACGGATACCTGGCTTCCAACGACCCGGAGTTCGAAGCGAAGGCCGCAGACGTGATCGGGCTGTACCTGAATCCGCCGGCGCACGCGGCGGTGTTCTGCGTCGACGAGAAGACGGCGATCCAAGCGCTCGACCGCAAAGACCCGGTGCTTGCCGCTGTCGCCGGGACGTGCCGAACGACACGGCTTCGAGTACTACCGCCACGGCACGCTGTCCCTGTATGCCGCCTTCAACACCAAGACCGGCGAGGTGTTGGGCAAGACGGCAGAACGGCATACGTCGGCGGAGTTCGTGGCGTTTCTCACCGACATCGTGGTGAACCAGCCGCAGGGCAAAGAGATCCACGTCATTGCCGACAACCTTTCGGCGCACAAGACCAAGCGCGTCGATGCGTTTCTGGCTGAGCATCCAACGTTCATCTGCACTTCACTCCGACCTACTCCTCATGGCTCAACCAGGTCGAACTGTGGTTCGCCAAGATCGAGCGCGACGTGATCGCCCGCGGCGTGTTCACGTCCGTGCCTGATCTCAAGCGCAAACTCATGCGCTACATCCGTCACTACAACAAGGCGCCCCGAACCGTGAAGTGGAAGTACTTCGATCCATCGCGCCGGATCAGTCCAGAATCAGTTGTTACAGTCCACTAGAGTCCGCTTCCGCTCAAACGAACGTCGGCTTGTGGCAACACCGAACGCACCGGAGAAGGTCGGGAGCCGTCCTTGCGAATCGCGTGACGGTTGTCAGGTTTCGATGGCTAGCCAGAAGCTCCGGACGGCAACATTGCCGTTCCGCAAGAAGTGCGACAATCTGTGCCTTCGGGGGGCGAAAACGAAGTAACTCGGAGAAATTGCGGAACGGAAATCGACCTAAGCGCCTGAAAACACGCAATTCCGCCGTGGCCTGTTAATCCGCAGGTCCCTGGTTCGAGCCCCGGTCGGGGAGCCAAGAATTCAATACGTTAGGTCCGCTCGGACCGACGGACTCGATTGCGGAACGCGACAGCTGGCGTTTTCCTGCTCCTGTACGAACGGCTCGCAGCATAGCGCTTGGCCCTGATGGCTGGCAAACGCGCGTCGCTTAGGCGCAACGAACGATGCTCCCGCGGACGCACTCGGCATCCCTCCATCATTTTTTGGAAGATGATCGCCACTCCTTTCGGACGCGTGCGATGCAACCCTTTGGATCGGCTGCCATTTGTCGGACAACCGATGGTGGGGCGTCTGTGCGCTCGTGGCGGGCTGACCAGACGACCAATTCGACCAGCACTGGCGCTAGCGCGATTCCCTTTTCCGTCAATCGATAGACGATGCGTCTGGCGTCCGCCGGATCGCGGCGCTTCGTAACGATCTCGTTGGTCTCGAGCCGCTGCAGACGGTCTGCCAGGATGTTGGAGGCGATCCCCTCCTCAGCATGCAGGAACTCGTTGAACGTCCGGCGACCCTTGAACATCAAGTCGCGAACGATCAGGAGCGACCAGGCATCGCCCAATGTTTCCAAAGCCACGCTGATCGGGCAACCAGACCGTCGATTTGCATTTGGTGCGGCCGGCATGAGGCTGCAGCGTATCCGTATCACTTGCATTACGCAAGCGATTGAATATACTGCCGAGGTCGTTCGAGTCCGGCGGACCTTAGCGACATGAGCCGCCGGATGCCTGAATCGCGCAGCCACCGGCAGGCGTTCCGCATACCACGCGATAGCGGGGACCTACGTCATGGGAAGATCGTTCTGGCTGGCCGTGGCTGCCTACGTTGTACCGACGTTTCCGTTAGGCTACTTCTGGCATTTGAGCACTTTCGCGGAGCAGTACCATCGGCTAGCCCTGTACCGAAGTGAGGTGATCATCCCATTCGGGCTGCTGTCGATGGTGATTCAGGGAGTGTTCTTCGCGTGGGCATTCCCTCGCCTGTTCAACACGCGGCGCGAGCAATGGGTCGGAAATGCGCTGCGCTTCGGCGGCCTGTTTGCCGTCCTGGCCTGGTCGTTCACGACGCTGCCGGTCGCGGCCAAGTATCAGATGAGTTCGGTGTCCGACTTTCTGCTTTTGGAAACTGGCTTCACCGCGCTTCAATTCCTGGTGGTGTCGCCGCTTATAGCGTTGGCCTATCGGTATGGATCGGTTCCCACTGCGGCCGTCGGACACGGCGCCTGAGGCCCAATCACATGCCGTTTGATCCGTTACTTGCAGACAGGATGCGCGACGCACTCAGAGAACGTGCGGGAATCCAGGAAAGGAAGATGTTCGGTGGCTATTGCTGGATGCTGCATGGAAACATGCTCTGTGGCGTCGACGTTGGCCGCTACATGTTCCGCGTCGGCAAGGACTTGGAAGCGGAGGCATTGGCGCGTCCCGGCGCCACCCCGATGGACATCACCGGTAGGCCCATGCGCGGATTCGTCTGGGTAAAAGCAGACGATGCCCGCGGCCACGACCTGACCGAGTGGATCGAACTCGCCGCACGCTTCGTTGCAACGCTACGGTCCAAATAGCCAACGGCTCCGCACGAAGGATTGCTTGTCGTAGGGCTGACGCATTCGCTCTGACGAATCGTGAATGGCTGCTCCTTGCACTTCCTGCGACCGCTTCGGAGCACTGTCTCCACCAGATGCGGGTCGCGGTCCATCATAGACGTGGAAATGATGTCCCGCGTACCGACGATCTGCTGGTGGCATTCCCGTTCCGCAAGGAAGGCAGCCATTGGCGCTTTCGGGGCGGAAACGCGCCGCAATTTGGGGAAGTTGGGGAACGGAATCTGGCCTAAGCATCTGAAGACGCCCAAATCCGCGGTAGTCTGTGAATCCGCTGCGCTTGCGCACGCTTGAAGCTTTAGGGACATGCCGCGACAGTGAGCGACAATGAGGCCAAGGCCGACCATTTCGGCGGGCTATCCCGGACTGGACGCGGATACGTCCGAAGGAGGCATCATGCCGTTGCGCACTCTGGTAATCGTGGTCGTGGCCGTGCCACTGGGCCTGTTCGTAGCAGTGAACTGGGCGGCGTTCATGACGCCGACGACGCTGTCGATGATCTTCGGGACCGTGCAGGCGCCGCTCGGGTTGGTGATGCTCGTGATCACGGGATTCGTGGTCGCGCTCTTCGTCGCCTACGCCCTCTGGCTCCAAGGCTCCGTGCTGATCGAGACGCGCCGCATGACGCGCGAGCTGGCCTCGCAGCGGCAGCTCGCGGACCAGGCGGAGGCATCGCGTTTCACCGAGCTGCGCACCCTCATCGACCGGCGCCTCGATGCAATCACCTCGTCGATCGTCGATGATCGCTCCGGCCGCTCGGCGGAATTCGCACGCCTCGGCGATGACCTGCGGCTCGCGATCGACCAGGCAGCCAACGGTCACGCCGCGCAACTGGGCGAGTTGCAGGACCGCCTGGCGCGGAGCGGCCCGGACTGACGGCTCGGCGGCACAGGCCATGCCACATCTATCTTGATGCCCGCAATCGTTCTGCGTCGGCCGGGGTCGTTCTACGACCTTATCAGGCGACGAAAATGCGCATCATGATGCATCTCGCGATGGCGTTAGGACTTCTCGTAGCCGTCCTTGGTGCCGTTGGCGTTGCCGCTCCATCAGTTCTCTTCGAATTCGGGCGATCGTTGCAAACTTCCAATGCCCTCTACATTGTTGCAGCCGGGCGAGTCATGTTCGGCGCGATACTCCTGTGGGTCGCGCCTGCGTCACGCACACCCAAAATCCTTCGCGTCGTTGGTGTATTCATCATCATCGCGGGCGTGGTCTGACCCCGTTCTTCGGCGTTGAGCGGGCTCGCGCCATGTTTGATTGGTGGTTGCCCAAGGTGCTTACTTCACGCAGGCGTGGGCTATTGTTGCCGTTGCCTTTGGTCACTTCATCAGTTATGCCGTCACATCCCCTCGTCCGCCCACCGACTAACCCGATAAGCACGGACAGCGCGTGGAGGCGGAAAGACTGCTATCGTTAGTGCGATGCGCGAGCTGCAACACGACTTTTGGCGCAATATGAGCAACGAAATTGCCGCGGGACGGCAATGGCGCGATCGCGCCGTCGTACTGACCTACGCGGTGATCACCGGCTTGGTTGTGGTCGCCTTTACGTTACTGGCCGAAGTCGCGAGCGAGGGTTTCGAACACGTACTTCACCTTGGCGTCGTTGGTCCCTGGCTGCCGCTTGTCTGGACACCTGCGCTGACGGTAGCGCTGTTGTGGTGGACGCGACGCTTCGCCCCCGGTACTCAAGGCTCGGGAATCCCTCAGGTTGTCGCGGCCCTTGACGACACACTTCCTCCGCACGAGCGATCCGGTCTGGTCTCGCTGCGTCTGTCCGTGGAAAAGGTCGTATTGGTCTCCGGCGGACTGTTGGCGGGCCTCTCGATCGGCCGCGAGGGACCGACAGTCCAGGTGGGCGCAGGCGTAATGCAACACGCGCGGCGATGGCTGTCACCGCAGTCCGGCATCGACGCTCACGACTTGATCGTCGCTGGCGCAGCAGCGGGCATAGCAGCGGCATTCAACACGCCCCTGGGTGGCGTGATCTTCGCTCTCGAGCAGCTTTCACGTCGGCGCAGCCTCTCGCACAGCGGGCTGGTGATCATCAGCATCGTGCTCGCAGGATTGGTCGCCGTGTCGGCGTTCGGCAACTTAAGCTACTTTGGCGAGCTGCGCGCCCAGCAACTAAGCTGGTCCCTCTTTGGCCCGGGACTTCTGGTGGCACTGGTCACCGGACTTGCTGGCGGCCTTTTCTCGCGACTAATCGTTGCGTCGACCAGAGGACTGCCGGACCGTTTCTCGCGTTGGCGAACACAGTATCCGTTGCGTTTCGCAGCCGGCTGTGGACTGGCGGTGGCAGTGATCGGCATCGTCAGCGGCGGGGCGACTGTGGGCGCCGGATACGCACCGACGCGGGCGCTGCTCGAGGGCCACGACGACCTGCCGACGATCTATACGTTGCTCAAGTTCTGCGCGACATGGCTTTCGGCGTGGTCAGGCGTGCCAGCCGGTGTGTTCGCGCCATCGCTGGCGATCGGCGCAGGAATTGGCCGGGACGTGGCGCAGATGACGGGGGTTGGATCGGAGACCGCAATTCCCCTGATTGCGCTCGGCATGGTGGGTTTCCTTGCAGCGACCACGCAAGGGCCGCTCACCGCCTTTATCATCGTGATGGAGATGGTCGCCGGTCACGCGATGGTCCTGAGCCTGATGGCGACTGCGTTGTTGGCAAGTGGGTTGGCTCGTTGGATGACGCCGCCGATGTATTTGGAACTCGCAGCGCTGCTGGCGCCGCGGTCACCCCCCGCATCTCCAGTCACCCCGCCGTTGCCCCCATGAGCCAGGCGTCCTGGCGGTGCTGCGCGTTTGACTCTCAAGTTTTCGGCATACGGCTCTCGGTCGAGCAGATATGCTGGTCTTTGCCGGTCAGCGCCCACCGGACATCGCGCAGCTTAGCCTTCAGACGCCGTTCATTCTCGATACCGATTCGCACAAGGATCTTTTGTCCCGCGGATAGCTCCTCCAGTTCGGGATCGGCGAATTCAAACATGATTTTCGGTTGAGACAAGTGAACCGGCGGCTTGGGCTCCGGAGCGGCCAACAGATGGTCGATGACGCCGATCAGTCGATCATTGAAGTATCTGTCCGGGTAGCCGAGTTCGACGTACTCTTGCTGAAAGAGGGGGTACAGGCTGAAAGAGGGGGTACAGGCGAACGTAGAATTGCACCGGGCACTTGCTATCGACCGACTCCGCTGCCTTTACGTACGCGGTGTAGCGGGCGGCGTTGTCGCCCGCGACCAGCACTCCATGCCCCGCGTTTGTCGTCGCGAATGTTCCGGGTACCGGCATGACTGGCCGAATTCCGGCGGCCATCGTCTTCCGCGGTAGGTTATCGACCGTTGCGACGATGTGGCGGACTATCTCGTTCGGCGTGAGCAATCGGAGATGGGAGTCGCCGTTGAGGATGTCCCGATCACGTCCTTTGCCACGATGTCGCTACTGTCCAATGCGGGCAGCGCTGTTTGCAGGCCGCCGTTATCCGTGGCGGATGGGACCTGGATCTTATCCATCGGGTTCTTGATCGCGGGTTCTGGCTCCACTGGGGGAGCCGGATTTGCCGCCGGCGGCGTTGGTACGGTCTGCCGCGGGAGCGGTGCGGTGCGCGGCCAGAAGAAATAAATGGCCCCAGCGCCGAGGACGAGTAGGGCTAGCGCGGCGATTTTTGGACCGTTGCGTCCTTTCGCGCCCGCCAGGCGTCGTCCAGTCCCTTCATCGGCCGCCAACGAAGAGGCATCAAGCGTGAATTTCGGCTCAGCGCGCAGCGCTTTCGTAGGCATGGGGTTCGTTCGACTGGAGGCTGTTGGAAAGCCCGACCCGGCCTGGAGTTCCTGTCAATTGTCGTGGACTGTTGAATATCCCAGCAACTCTTGCCTTATATAATATTAGGGGATAGTATCCACCCGAGATAAAGTCCGCCTCATTGCGGGAGGAGCGATGCGGGCCGTTCGATCCTCAGCCGTCGGAATTCGCTCTCTCGCATGCTGCCCTCGCTGTGGACGCCGGTATGAAGCGGCGGTATGGTATGCGTGACCGAGCGTTGGTCGTGGCGCTGGCTGTTTGTGTTCTGATAGAGCTGCTGGCGTTGCAGTTCGTGAACGCTGGGGCTGAAGCGCACGACCCCGAAGAGATCATCCTTGAGGCGGCGGGCATGAGCCCCGTCCATAGCGCCGCAAGCTGGCATATTTCCGACTTCTTGCGGGTCGGAGACAGCACAAGCGAGTAGCCGGCAGACGCTGATCTTTTCGATACCGTTGTGCGATCCGCTACGGAAAGTGGGACATCTGAATTCCAGCGTGTCCAGCGAGAGCCCACATTTGGAACCTGAGCACGCGGACACTTGCCTGAGCGCACAGGTCCACATCGTGTGCCTTCAGTCATCGGAGTAGACCAGGTCGGCGCGCCGGTTCTGCGACCAGCACAATTCGTCGCTCGCCGTGCACCGCGGCTTCTCCTCTCCGAAGCTAACCGTCTCGATCTGGCGATCCCCGGCTCCAAGCAACCTCAGAATCCGCTTGACCGCGACCGCCCGCCGTTGGCCGAGTGCGATGTTGTACTCCCGGCTCCCACGCTTATCCGTATTCCCTTGCACAACGACATTGGCGGTCGGATGTTGGCGAAGGTAAACGGCATGAGCCTGGAGGAGTGGCCTGTCCGGTTCCTTGACAACGAATTGGTCATAGTCGAAGTAGACGCTGCGCTTGGAGAGGATATTTCCTGGGTCCTTGAGGGGATTAGGCGCCTCGACAACGGGACTCGAGCGGGTGGGCGAAGTGGTGGCGGTTTCGGCCGGACGTTGTGTGTACGGCACGGACGGTTCGACGTTATCCGGAGCCGTATCCGTTGTCGGGGCATTGGAACAGGCGGCGGCCAGAAAGAGAGACGCCAGCGCCATGAAACGGCGAGACATGCATTCCTCCATAAACAATATTGTCCAATATGATATGTGGTAATATATATAGAATGCAAGCTGCGCAAGCGGGCCACGAATGGGCGGTTCGGACCACGGCGACCTCTCGATCTTTCGCCGAAAGCAGCGTTTGGTCGCCGAGGCGAACTAGCGGAAGTGGGACCTAGGCAAATTCATCCCTCGCTTATTTGGAGACCACTATGAACTCGCGAAGCATGTATCCAGCAGGACCTGGTGTTTGCCTGGCTCTCCTCGCACTATCCGCGGTGGGTCAAACGACCACGGGCAGTTCGTCGCACAACGCGATGGCACCCAGCAAGACCGCCCCGCTGATACGACCACGAAACTCGCCACCGGCACGACGACGGGTCAACCGAGCGGCACCAAGGGCACGAAGAAGCGCCACTCGGCCGCTCATCATCGGATGCACGCCGACCCCGAACCGACGGCGGCGGCATCAGCGGCTGGCGGTCGCGAATCGGCCTATCGCGCCGCGCTCAGGAACTGTGTTGCAGGACCGGCGGCACAAAAGGAACGCTGCCTGGATGATGCGATCGCGCGACATAGTCGTCCTAGTTGACTGACGCAAGCGCGCGCGGCCAATCACGCAAGACTTATCGGAGTGTGGGAGGAGCGCAGGACGCCCACGCTGCACCCGCGCGAGAAGGTTGCGCACTCCGCGGGCGGCGGCGAGTAAACCATCCGTCGCCTAGGAAAGCTAGAATGAACGGTTGGAGTCCTACATCGCGCATTCACCCAGCACGTTCGATCTCCCCGGACCATGCCACCAATCGTTGCCAAGTCGCCCTCCCGCAACCCCGTCCACGCAAAAGCGGCGCCGCGCAGGGCCGCCAAACGCGCTACGGCGGCACCAGCAATGTCGGCGCATGCTGCGACGGCGATGACTGTGCTGCAGCAATTCCGCGAACTCTTTCGCGTATCGCAGCAGCATTTCCAGCGAATCGAGGTGAACTGCGGAGTCAGCGGTGCCCAGCTGTGGGCGCTGTCTGAACTCAAGGCGGCGCCCGGGCTCACGGTTTCGGGTCTCGCGCGTGCGCTGTCAATCCACCTGTCGACATCGAGCAATCTGCTCGACAAGCTCGAAGTGCAGGAACTCATTCGCCGTGAGCGCAATAGTGCCGACCAGAGGGTCGTAGAAGTCTACCTTACGAACGCTGGTCAGCAGCTGCTGCGCAAGGCTCCCAAGCCCGTCGAGGGTGTGATTCCTGATGCCCTTGCGAAAATGCCGGCCGCAGCATTGAGGAGCCTGAAGCGCGATCTCGAACTCCTCCTCGGGCTCGCGAGCGTGCGGAGCCCGGGGGAGGGGATGAAGCCGCTCGCCGAACTCTGAGCGCTGTCGAGGCGACGAGCAAGGAAGTGACGGTCACGCGCACGGTCATCCCCGCGCGCGCATTGCTATCGGAAGAGTCATGGCGAACTACAAGAATGCCGACTGCCTTCGCTATTCGACGGTCAACCTATTCGATACCATGCTCGATGCGGACGACATCTGCCCCCGATGGTGTATTTATCGATGTTCGCGCGCGCTTGACGGGAGCCTGGCCACGGACCCGATGGCATGTCCGATCTATCGTGCGCGTAACTTGTGACCATGCGACTCTCGCTACGCTTCCTCGTTCCGCTGCTGATTGCCATCGGCGCCTTTGCCTACGTCGCCGTTCCGCTCGCGGATGCGCTGATGCTTCGCTGGTTCGTCCGGGACCTGGACATTCGTTCCAGCCTCATTGCGACGACGGTACAGGAGCCACTGGCGGACCTCGTTGCCGCCAAGTCGAAGTCGAAGATCACGGGATATTTCACTCGGATGCTGCAGGACGAACGGCTGTACGCAATCGGGATATGCGTCAGCGGTCAGGCCGAGCCAATCGCAACCCCGAACTTTCCGCGCGAATTGGGTTGCGCCAAACTGCCGATCGCCAAGGGTGACGCGCTGCCGCTCCTGCGTTCGGACCGCGGACTCCTTCATGTCGCCGTACGCCCACTGAGGCCCGGCGAGCCCAGTGGCACGCAGCTGGTGCTGGTCCACGACATGAGTTTCATCGAGCGTCGGAACGAGGAGACGCGACAGTACCTCTTCTACTTCTTCTTGACGCTTGGCGGCAGCATCGCCCTCATCACTGTGGTGATTGCGCAGCTTTCGTGGCGCGGCTGGGTTCAGGGATTGCGCGCGTTGCTGCGTGGCGAGACCATTCTTGGCCGGGCGGCAGCCACTGCACCGGAACTGCGCCCGATCGCGCGTGACCTGCGCGAGCTCATTCGCGATCTCGAACGGCAATACCGTCCGCTCGACGGCAGCCAACGCATTTGGGACCAGCAGGCGCTGCGAGCGACGTTGCGCAGCGAGCTGCACGGCAATGACGTGATCGTGGTTTCGAACCGCGAACCGTACATCCACATCCGTGGACCGGAAGGCATCCATATCCAGCGACCGGCCAGCGGATTGGTTACCGCACTCGAACCGGTAATGCGCGCCTGCTCAGGCACCTGGATTGCACACGGCAGCGGCTCCGCCGATCGCGAGACGGTCGACCGCCACGACCGTGTCGCCGTGCCGCCGGACACGCCGGCGTACAACATTCGACGCATCTGGCTTTCCAAGGAGGAGGAGGCCGGCTACTACGCCGGCTTCGCCAACGAAGGCTTGTGGCCCCTTTGCCACATCGCGCATGTGCGGCCGACATTCCGCACATCCGACTGGGAATACTACCGCAAGGTCAATGACCGATTCGCCGACGCGGTCGCGGCCGAAGCGAAAACCAACGACCCCGTGGTGCTGGTGCAGGACTATCATTTCGCCCTGCTGCCGCGGATGATTCGCAAGCGACTCCCGAACGCCACCATTCTGACGTTCTGGCACATTCCCTGGCCCAACCCGGAGGCGTTCGCGATCTGCCCCTGGGCCGAGGAGCTGCTCGACGGCATGCTCGGCAGCAGCATCCTCGGCTTCCATACGCAGTTCCATTGCAACAACTTCCTCGATACGGTCGACCGGCTGCTCGAAGCTCGGGTCGACCGCGAGACGTTCACGATTTCGTTACGCAGACAGTCCACTGCGGTGCATCGTTATCCGATCTCCATCGAATGGCCGCCTGCGCAACTCGCGTCGGCAAAGCCGGTTGCCGAATCCAGACTCGCCGTGCGTGAGCGGCTGCAACTCCCCGCCGACCATCGGCTCGGCGTGGGCATCGACCGGCTTGATTACACGAAGGGCATTATCGAGCGGTTCAACGCCGTAGGGCGGCTACTGGAGCTGGAGCCGCGGTGGCGTGGCAGTTTTACCTTCGTGCAAATCGCGGCCCCGACTCGCTCCACGATCGACGATTATCGTGACTACGCCGCGCGAGTGAAGGCACTCGCCGACGAGATCAACGCCCGCTACCCGAACCTGAAGTACCCGCCGATCGTGCTGCTCGCAGAACATCACGAACCGGACGCCGTCTACGAGTATCACCGGGCCGCCGATTTGTGCTTTGTGAGCAGTCTGCATGACGGAATGAATCTTGTGGCCAAGGAATTCGTCGCTGCACGTGATGACGAGCACGGCGTACTTATCCTGTCGCGTTTCGCCGGCGCCTCCCGCGAATTGCCCGAAGCGTTGATCGTCAACCCGTACAACGCCGATCAGTGCGCCGCGGCACTGCATCTCGCCCTGACCATGCCAGTGGCCGACCAGCGCGAAAAGATGCGCTTCATGCGCGGGGTCGTGCGCGAGTTCAATGTCTACCGGTGGGCCGGTCGGATGTTGCTCGACGCTGCGGTGATGCGCCAGCGCGGGCGTATGCGCGTGACCGATGCGGTGGCGAACCGTGGCTGACGCTTCCGGCGGACGCAGCGGAGGAAACCCAGCACCACGGCGCGCGGTCCGCCGGACGGCACCGCCTCGGCTCGAACAGGACCAAGCGCTGTTCCTCGACATCGATGGAACGTTGCTTGACCTCGCGCCGACGCCGGACCGCGTGCGTGTCGACGCCCGTATCGCCGCGCTGCTTCCCGCGCTTGCGCAGCGCCTTGGCGGCGCCGTCGCCCTTATCACCGGGCGGGTGCTTGAGGACGCCGATCGCCTGTTTCCCGGGTTTTCGCTCCCGGTTGCCGGCCAGCATGGCCTGGAACGACGTGCCGCGGATGGCTCGATTCACCTGCATGATGCCCCCTCGAGCGGACTGCGCTCGCTGTATCCCGAGTTGGCCCGCTTTGCCGCCCGGCACGAGGGCCTCTGGCTCGAGGACAAAGGGACGACGCTCGCATTGCACTATCGCCTGGCGCCGCCCCTCGCCTCGCATGTGCATCGAACGCTGAAAGCGCAGCTCGCGGTCAGCGGGATGGGGAAAGGTTTGCGTTTGCAGCCGGGCAAGCGTGTCCTGGAGATAAAGCCCGATGGCCGCGACAAGGGTACGGCGATCCTCGAGTACATGACCGAGCCGCCGTTTGCCGGGCGCTCCCCGGTGTTCGTCGGTGACGACCAGACTGACGAATACGGGTTTGCTGCGGTCATGCGCGCGGGTGGCTGGGCGGTCAAGGTCGGGACCGGCCGGACGCACGCACATTTCCGGCTTCGCGATGTCGGGGCTGTGCGCAGCTGGCTTGCGATGACGATCCCCACCACATCGTCCATGGCTGGGAGCGCGAACGATGCGTAGCCTCGACCTGGCCTTGATCGGCAACGGGGCCATCGGCCTCCTGGTCGACGCGGATGGCACCATAGTTTGGGGCTGTTTCCCCAGGTTTGACGGTGACGCGACCTTCTGTGCGTTGCTTGATGACGCAAAGCAAGGAGAAGGACGCGGCCTCTACGCGGCAGAGATCGTCGATCGCGTCCGCACCGAGCAGTCCTATGTCACCAACACCGCGGTCCTCGTTACCCGCCACTACGACAGCAGTGGCGGCGCGATCGAGATCACCGACTGCGTGCCGCGTTTCGTCCAGCATGGCCGCGTGTTTCATCCGGTGGCCCACGTTCGCAGCATCCGGCGCATAGCGGGGAACCCGCGTGTCATCATCCGCCTGCGTACCGCTGCGGGTTACGGGAGTGCGCATCCCACGATCACCGTCGGCAGCAGCCACATCCGATACGTCACGCCTGACGTAACGCTGCGGCTCACTACCAATGCGTCGTTGACGGCAATCCTAGAGGAACGATCGTTCTTCTTGGGTGACGCCATTTCCCTGTTGCTGGGTCCCGACGAGACTGTGCCCAATGGCGTTGAAGAGGTCAGCAGACGCTTTGTTGAGGAGACGATCAAGTACTGGCGGGACTGGGTCCGTCGCCTCGCAATACCGTTCGAATGGCAATCGGCGGTCATTCGCGCTGCGATCACGTTGAAGCAAAACGCCTACGACGATACCGGTGCAATCGTGGCGGCGATGACCACTTCGATCCCGGAAGCCGCGCGATCGAACCGCAACTGGGATTATCGCTATTGCTGGTTGCGAGACGGATATTTCGTCGTCGACGCGCTGAATCGCCTAGGCGAGACCGAAACCATGGAACGCTATCTTGCCTACGTCATTGGGATCGTTGCCGGGGGCGATGGCCAGCCGCTGCAACCTGTCTACAGGATCAATGGCGCGTCTGCGCTGAAGGAGGAAATCGCCGGTGCGTTGCCCGGATACCGCGGCATGGGACCGGTCCGGGTAGGCAATGAAGCGTTCCGGCAGGTGCAGCATGATGTCTACGGATCAGCCATTCTTGCATCGACCCATGTGTTTTTCGACGAGCGCCTCGTCAACCGTGGAGATGTCACGCTGTTCGAGCGGCTCGAAGGGCTCGGCCGAAGCGCGCTTACCGTCTTTGACCAGCCGGACGCGGGCATGTGGGAACTGCGCCAGAGCATGCGCGTGCACACATTCTCGAGCGTGATGTGCTGGGCAGCCTGCGACCGGCTCTCGCGCATTGCGGCGCAACTGAAGCTTACTGAGCGCGCCCGGGTGTGGCGGAACGATGCCGATCGGATTCGGCGGTTCGTGAACGAGCAGTGCTGGAACGACGCGCGCCGCAGCTTTGTCGCGACCGCGGGAGGCGAGTCGCTCGATGCCAGCATGCTGCTTCTGGCCGACTTGGGCTTCCTCGCGGCAGATGATCCACGTTTTGGTCAAACAGTGCTCGCAATTGAAGGCGAGTTGAAGCGTGGCGATTTCATGTTTCGTTACGTCGAGCGGGATGATTTCGGAACGCCAGAGAATGCATTTGTCGTCTGCTCATTCTGGTACGTCAATGCGCTGGCGGCGCTTGGTCGCCGCGAGGAGGCCCGATCATTGTTTGAACGCCTGCTTGCTTGCCGAAACCGACACGGCTTGCTCGCCGAACACCTCGATCCCTCCACCGGCGAGCACTGGGGGAATTTCGTGCAGACGTACAGCATGGTCGGATTGATCGCGTCGGCGATCCGACTTTCCATGCCCTGGGACTTGGCCCTCTGAAGGCGTCGCATTGCCGACCATTCACCAGGTCCAACGGCGATCGCTGCGTCTCGGACCGAGTAGATCGTGCTGGCCAGTACCGGCCTTTTCTACATTTGCAGAAAGAGCAAATGAGCGAGCAACGTGTTGCGCCACTGAAATACAATTGCATGCGAGGTCCTGTTAGTGGCGGTCGATGAACATGCCCGCCTCGGCTTTACCCAAATGAAACCGGACGAGCGCCAGAACTCGGCCATCGCCTTCCTGCGCGCCAGCGTGACCCATTTCGCCAAACTCGGCGTCCGCATCAAGCGTGTCCTCACCGACAATGGCTCGGCGTTTCGCTCCAATCGCTTCGCCACGGCTTGCCGCCGGCTTGCCATCCGGCATGACTTCACCCGCCCCTACCGGCCACAGACCAACGGCAAGGCCGAGCGCTTCATTCAGTCCGCGCTCCGAGAGTGGGCGTATGGCATTCCCTATCATCGCTCAACCGAGCGCACCGCCATGCTCAAGCGTCGGACCCACCACTACAATTGGCATCGCCCGCATCAAGGCATCGGTGGCCTCGCACCCATGTCCCGGCTCAGCCACAGCGGCAACAGCCTCTTGACGCTTCACAGCTAGTGCGCGTTCCGCAAAAAGTGCGGCTATTGGCGCCTTCGGGGCACGAACGCGCCGGAATCGGGGAAATTGCGGAACGAAAACTGGCCTAAGTACCTGAAAACGAGTAAGTCCGCGTTGGCCTGTCAATCGGCAGGTCCCTGGTTCGACCCCAGGCCGGGGAGCCAAGAATTCAATACGTTAGGTGCGCTCGCACCGATGGACTCGATTGCGGAGCGCTCGGCGTTCCGATACTTTCCCGCTCTTCCGATGTCGCCCGCAGTGCAAAGCCCGGTGGTTTTTGCCGCGGCGCTCGCGCGTGACGCTGAACGGGGCTGCTGATGCAGCGTCGACAGTTGTAGAATTCCATCCTTTTCCTGACGAGGGGGGAAATGAAGGTGGCAAAGATTGCATGCATCGCAGTGACGGTCCTGCTTGCAGCGACGCTCGCGTCCTGCGGAAAACAGGAAGAAGCAAAGGTCGAGAAGGCGGCCTCCGCGGTGAAGAAGGACGCGGTCGCCGACCTGAAGGCGGCCGAAGCTGCGGCCAAGGAACTCGAGGCACGCGAAATCGCCATCGATGCGTACACGTACGCGTATCCGCTGGTCACGATGGAGATCACGCGACGGGTGATTACGAACGTCGACAAGCCCGCGGGATCGAAGGCGCCGATGGGCCAGTTCGCGCGGTTGCGGAACTACCCGGCCGTCGACGACCACTCGGTGACGGCCCCGAATGCCGATACGCTCTACACCGTGGCCTGGCTCGACGTG
This sequence comes from uncultured beta proteobacterium, assembly GCA_963779445.1. Taxonomy (GTDB): domain Bacteria; phylum Pseudomonadota; class Gammaproteobacteria; order Burkholderiales; family Casimicrobiaceae; genus CAIWHR01. The sequence goes on along the minus strand of CAVZYI010000008.1, from coordinate 223,904 downwards.
TCGAAGGAGCCGTGGATCCTGAGCATTCCGGACATGAAGGATCGCTACTTCCTGTTCCCGATGCTCGATGGCTGGACCAACGTGTTCCAGGTCCCGGGCAAGCGCACTACGGGAACCAGGGCGCAGAAATACGCGATCACCGGCCCGGGATGGTCGGGCACGCTGCCCGCTGGCGTCACCGAATACAAGTCGCCGACGGGCATGGTGTGGATTCTCGGTCGGATCTATTGCATCGGCACGCCCGAGGACTACAGGGCGGTGCATGCGCTGCAGGACCAGGTCTCGGTGGTGCCGCTCTCCGCCTACGGCAAGCCCTACACGCCGGCGCCCGGCAGGGTCGATCCGGCAATCGACATGAAGGGGCCGCGCGACCAGGTCAACGCGATGGACGGCGCGACCTATTTCAAGCTTTTCGCCGAGCTCCTGAAGACAAGCCCGCCTTCCGCGGATGACGCGCCGATGGTCGCGAAGCTCGCGAAGATCGGCATCGTTCCGGGACAAGCCTTCGACGCATCCAAACTCGAGCCGGCAGTCGCGAGGGGCATTGCCGACGCGCCGAAACCCGGGCAGGAGAAGATCAGCAATCTCAAGGAGGCGATCGTCACGGGCGATGCCAAAGTGGAGAACGGGTGGATGTTCTTCCAGAAGACCGGGCTATACGGAACCGGTTACCGCAATCGCGCACTGATCACGTGGTACGGCCTGGGAGCGAACCGGGTGCAGGATGCGGTGTACCCCACGTCCGAGGGACCGGACATCCTCAAGAAGTACAGCGGCGCACACAAGTACGTGGCGCACTTCAACAAGGGTGAGATGCCGCCGGCCAACGCGTTCTGGTCGATCGTGATGTACGACAAGGACTACTTCTTCGTTCCCAACCCGATCAACCGCTATACGGTAAGTTCGCGCAGCAAATTCAAGACCAACGCCGACGGCTCGGTCGACCTCTACATCCAGCACGACTCGCCCGGGAAGGACAAGGAGCAGAACTGGCTGCCTGCGCCATCCGATACGTTCGTGCTGATGATGCGGCTGTATTGGCCCTCCGAGAAGGCGCCTTCCATCTTCGACGGCACGTGGAAGCCGCCCGAGGTGAAGGAACTCTCGTAGACGCCAGCTCCCTGAAGGGCTCGGCGCGAGAACTGGCACGGCGTCGAGCCCTGCATTGCCCGCTCGTCAGAAGAATTGGGGCGACAGACCGGAGTTCCAAAGCGGTCGTTCGTCCGGCCAAGGCCCGTCAAAGGGGCCGGAAGGCAATATTCGCGAAGGTCTGCTTCGCCGTGGCACGAAATGCGGCACGGGTCGAGAGCGGTGCCAGCGCAATGGGGTGGCGGCGTCAGGCAACAACTGCTATCGGCCGACGATTCCGGAAGGCGCCATCCGCGCTCCGCAAGAGGCGCGGCTGTCGGCGCCTTCGGGGCCTGCACGCCCGGCAGCCTGGGGAAATTGCGTAACGGAATCGTGGCCAAGGGCCCGAAAGCACGTTACTCCGCTGTAGCCCGTCAATCCGCAGGTCCCTGGTTCGAGCGCGGGTCGGGGAGCCGAATCATAAGACGGTCGGGCGCCCACTTGGCCCGGCCGTTTTTCCTTGTCTCGGCTATTCCGGCTTGATGCCGATCTTCTTCACGAGACCGGCGAAGCGCGGCACGTCCTGCTCGATACTCGCCGCCATCGCTTCCGGCGTGCCACCCACCGGAACGAGTCCTGCCCCTGCGAGCCTCTCCGCCACCCCGGGATCGGCGAGGGCCTTCCTCAGTTCCGCGTTGAGCCTGGCCACGATCGGCGCAGGCGTGTTCGCGGGAGCCAGCAACGCGAAGTAGGTCGGCAGGAGGGTGTCGTTGCCGGCGCCCGCTTCCATCATCGTCGGCACGTCGGGCAACACCGCGAAGCGCTTCTCCGAGCCCACCGCGAGCGCGCGCAGGCGTCCGTCCTTGATGAAGCCCTGCACAGCGGGCACGGCGGCGATCGTCACTCCGACTTCGCCGGTCACCGCTGCCTGCGCCGCCGGCGCCGCGCCTTTGTAGGGCACGTGCAGCATGTCGGTGCCCATCTTCTGGTTGAACGCTTCCAGATTGAGCTGGGCCATGCTGCCGATGCCGAAGCTCGAGTAGTTGATCGTTCCGGGCCTGGACTTCGACAGCGCGACCAGCTCCTGCACCGTCTTCACGTCGAGCTTCGGATTGGCGACGAGCACGTAGGGCCCGTCGGTTGCGATGCCGATTGGGCTGAAGTCCCTGATGGGGTCGTACGGCAACTTCACGTACAAGCTCGGGTTGACGGTGAGCGAGCCGCGGTCGGTAAGCAGGATCGTGTAGCCGTCGGGCTGCGACTTCGCCACCGATTCGATGCCCAGTGACCCATTGGCGCCCGGCTTGTTCTCGACGGCGATCGACTGGCCCATCGACTCGCCCATCTTTTGCGCGAGCGTGCGTGCGGTGAGGTCCGACGCGCCACCGGGCGAGAAGGGCACGACGAGCCTGATTGGCTTCGTCGGGTAGGTCTGCGCAACGGCGCCGGCGGCGAACGAGGCCGCGGCAAGCAGGACAAGCAGGGCGACATTCTTCATGTTCCTAAACCTTCGGAGCGAATTTCGCCTTCCACAATTCCCAGGGGCGACCGAGCACGCCGCGATGGGTCTCGTCGTACAGCCGCGCCTCCTCATCCTCGAGGTAGGTGACGTCTCCGCCGAGCGTGATCGCACGGTGCTGCAGCTCGGCGTTGAGCTGCGCGTAGTAGGCGCGGAACACGGCCTCCGGAATGCTGCCGCCGACGGTGCAATACCCGTGGCCGCGCATCAGCACGGCGGACTTGTCGCCGAGCCTTTCCGCCAGGGCCGCACCCTGCTCGCCGTTGCGGATCAGCATGTCGGTCATGCCGAACTTTTCGCGGATCTCGAACACCGGCGCGCCGGTGCGCAGGAAGCTGCTCATGTGATAGATCGGCTTCAGCGGCACCGAGCTTGCGGCGAACGGCACGACGGCCGCTGCGTGACTGTGCACGATCGACTGCACATCGGGGCGCTGCGCGTAGATCGCGCCGTGGATGAAGCGCTCGAGGTAGGGCGTGCGCGTGTCGCCGTCCTGCGCCGTCGATGCGAGGTCGAAGGTGACGATGTCGTCGCGCGTGACGAGCTCCGGCGCCAGCGAGCGCGAGAGCAGGTAGCAGTTCGCGCGATCCGGGTGACGCACGCTGACGTGGCCGAAGCCGTCGAGCACGCCGAGTCCCGCGAGGATGCGGTTGGCAGCGGCGAGATCGTCGACGACGGTGGTCAAAATGCTCACGGCGAAAGCGTCCTCACGACTCGTGACCCGGCAACCTTGATGTCATCGCGACGGGTGCGACCTCCCGCAACGGCCGGGGAATCATACACGGCCCGGCCGTTATGCGATGCGCGGGGTGCCCCGTCGAGTGTGCGCGCGGTGGTTTCCCGGTTGCATCGGTTGTACATTGTGGACCGCGCCAGGGACCCATCGAAAGGATCCATGCATGCAGTTCCATCTCAACGGGTACAGGGTCGGTGACCCGCGGGTGCTCCCGGCCGCCCCGGGTGCGATGAAGGCAGCGGAGGGCCTCGCGGGCAATGTGGACGTCCTCATCGTCGGTTGCGGTCCGGCCGGCCTCGTCCTCGCTGCACAGTTGGCCGCTTTCCCCGACATCAAGACCCGAATCGTCGAGCGGAGGGCGGGCCCGCTCGAGTTGGGCCAGGCCGACGGCGTTGCCTGCCGTACCGTCGAGATGTTCGGGGCCTTCGGGTTCAGCGAACGCCTGCTCAGCGAGGCGTACTGGGTCAACGAAACGGTCTTCTGGAGTCCGGATCCCAGGGACCGGACGAAGATCGTCCGCAGCGGGAGGATCCAGGACACCGAGGACGGCTCGTCCGAGTGCCCGCACGTGATCGTCAACCAGGCGCGCGTGCATGACTACCTGTTGGAGGTCATGCGCAAGTCGCCCACCAGGCTGGTGCCGCACTACAACCTTCACGTCAAGAACGTCGAGGTCGGCGATTCAGGCGACTACCCGGTGACGGTCACCCTGCAGCGCATGGAGCCCGACCGTCAAGGCCAGGAGGAAACCGTCCGGGCCCGCTACGTCGTCGGCTGCGATGGCTCGCGCAGCAGCGTCCGGCAATCGATCGGCCGCTCGCTGGTGGGCGACGTGGCCAATCAGGCCTGGGGTGTCATGGATGTCCTGGCGGTCACCGACTTCCCGGACATCCGCCTCAAGTCGGTGATTCACTCCGCCAGCGAGGGGAACATCCTCATCATCCCGCGCGAGGGCGGCTATCTGGTCCGCTTCTACATCGAGCTCGACAAGCTCAACCCCGATCAGCACCTGACGACCAGCGACATCACCACTGACCAGCTGATCGCAGCCGCGAGCCGGATCTTTCATCCCTACACCCTGGACGTCAAAGACATCGCCTGGTGGTCCGTCTACGAGATTGGTCAACGTCTGTGCGACAAGTTCGACGACGTGCCGCAGGAGGCGATGAAATCCCGCTTCCCGCGGGTCTTCATCGCCGGAGACGCCTGCCACACCCACAGCGCCAAGGCCGGGCAGGGCATGAACGTGTCCATGCAGGACACTTTCAACCTGGGATGGAAGCTCGCGGCGGTTATGCAAGGCAGGAGCCTGCCGACGCTGCTGCACACCTACTCGGCCGAACGGCAGGCGATCGCCAGGCAGCTGATCGATTTCGATCGCGAGTTTGCCAGGATGTTCAGCGCGCCTCCGAAGGAGTCGGGAAGCGCCGAAGGCGAAGGTGTCGATCCGAAGGAGTTCCAGTCGTACTTCGTCAGGCGGGCCGCTTCACCGCGGGGACCGCGACCCAGTACGGGCCTTCGCTGATCTGCGGAGAGCCGACGTTCCAGCATCTCGCGGCCGGCTTTCCCGTTGGCATGCGCTTCCACTCCGCGCCGGTCGTCCGCCTGGTGGACGCCAAGCCCGTGCAGCTTGGACATGTGGCCGGTGCGGACGGCGCCTGGCGAATCTATGCATTCGCGGATTCGCGAAATCCACAGGATCCCGCGTCGCGCATCGGTGCGCTGTGCAAGTTCCTCGATACCGGCAAGTCTCCGATCAGGCGGTATACGCCGAGCGGCGCCGATATCGACTCCGTGATCGACATCCGGGGCATCTTCCAGCAGGGGCATCGTGACCTCGCCGTCACGGGAATGCCGCCCGTCCTGCTGCCCAGGAAGGGGCGCTTCGGCTTGATCGACTACGAAAAGATGTTCTGCCCCGACCTGAAGGCGGGGACCGACATCTTCGAGATGCGGGGCGTCGATCGCGGGCAGGGCTGCATGGTCGTCGTCCGACCGGACCAGTACGTTGCGCAGGTGCTCCCGTTGCACGGCTTCGACGCGCTCGCCGAGTTCTTCGCAGGTTTCATGATCGAGGCGAAGTGAGACGGGGTTGCTTCTGTTCCGGGACCTCGCGCGTTGACCGGAGAGGGAATCGCCGCCGAATTCCGTTCCGCCGTTCCGGTCAGGACCACGACCATCGAGGCTTGGCCGGCCGCGATTTCGCCGCAATTGCGGAACGGAGTTTTGTGCAAGTATCGGAAACAGCGAAACCGCGACAGTCCGTTGATCCGCAGTTCCCGGGTTCGACGCCCGGTTGGGGTGCCGCGTCAATCCATGACGTGCGGTATCCGCGGGCCATTCGATTGTCCGCGGTGCGCCGGCGAGCGACCCGTCTAGGCCGCCTCGCCGATCGGCGCTCGATCCGGTCCCGTCCCGTCCAGAACCGCGACCGGGGGCCTTCGTCCGCGGCGGCCCGGTCCGGCCGGAGCCTCGAGGGGATGGCCACCGATAGCTGAAACGGGGACGCGCTGACCCCGGTCCGCCGCATTTCGGCACAATCGCGGATGCCGAAGAACTACACGATGGGCGGCCGGGTGCCTCCGGCGGCGCCGGGCGACGCGCCGTCCGCGGCCGAAGCGCCAGTCACTGGCGGCGAGCGCCTGGGCGCGCTGCGCAACCTACCGCCCTTCCTGAAGCTCGTATGGCGGACCAGCCCGGCGCTCGCGCTCGGCCAATCGCTGCTGCGCGTTGCGCGCGCGCTGCTGCCGATGGCGACGCTCTATGTCGGCAAGCTGATCATCGACGAAGTGGTCCTGCTGGCGCAGGCCTCGCCGACCGCCGAGATCATGCGGCAGTGGCTCGCGAGCGGCGCGCTCGACCGCATCGGATGGCTGCTGGCGCTCGAATTCGCGCTGGCGGTCATCTCCGACGTGCTTGGGCCGCGTGGTGTCGCTGCTCGACTCGCTGCTGTCGGAGCGGTTCAGCAACGAGACCAGTCTGCGGCTCATGGAGCATGCCGCCACGCTCGACCTCGAGGACTTCGAGGACAGCGAGTTGCAGGACCGGCTGGAGCGCGCGCGGCGCCAGGCGGCCGGCCGCACCAGCCTGATCGGGCAGCTCTTCAGCCAGGCGCAGGACGTGATCACCGTCGTCAGCTTCGCCGCGGGGCTGCTCGTCTATGCGCCATGGCTCATCGTGCTGCTCGCCATCGCGCTGCTGCCGGCGTTCATCGGCGAGGCGCATTTCAACGCGCAGAGCTATTCGCTCAATTATGCGCGCACGCCCGAGCGGCGCGAGCTCGACTACGTCCGGCAGACCGGCGCGAGCGTCGAGACGGCCAAGGAAGTGAAGATCTTCGGACTGAACGCGTTCCTGATCGACCGCTACCGCACGCTGGCCACGAGCTTCTTCGAGGCCAACCGCCGGATCGCGATGCGGCGCGCGGGCTGGGGAAGCGTGCTCACCGCGATCGGCACCGTCGCCTACTACGTCGCCTACGCCTACATCGTGTGGCGCACGCTGCACGGCGACTTCTCGATCGGCGACCTGACGTTCCTTGCCGGCTCGTTCCGACGCCTGCGCAACCTGCTGGAAAGCCTGCTCATGGGGTTCTCGCAGGTCGCCGGCCAGGCGCTCTACCTCGACGACCTGTTTTCGTTCTTCGAGATCGACCGGAAATCGTGCAGCCGCCGAACCCGCGGCCGTTTCCCATCCCGATCCAGACGGGCTTCGCGTTCGAGAACGTGGGCTTTCGCTATCCGGGCGCCGAGCGCTGGGCCGTGCGCAACCTGACCTTCGAACTGCACGCCGGCGAAATCCTCGCGCTGGTCGGCGAAAACGGCGCCGGCAAGACGACGCTGGTCAAGCTGCTGGCGCGGCTCTACGACCCGGACGAGGGCCGCATCCTGCTCGACGGCCACGATCTGCGCGAATACGACCTGTTCGCGATCCGCGCCAACATCGGTGTCATCTTCCAGGACTTCGTGCGCTACTACTTCACCGCGGCCGACAACATCGCGGTCGGCCGCATCGAGGCGCGCGACGACCGCGAGCGCATCGTCGACGCCGCCGAGCGCAGCCTGGCCGACGAGGTCATCCGCAAGCTCCCGCGACGGCTACGACCAGATGATCGGCAAGCGCTTTCGAACCGGGGTCGACCTCTCGGGCGGCGAGTGGCAGAAGATCGCCATCGCCCGCGCCTACATGCGCGACGCGCAGCTGCTGATCCTCGACGAGCCCACCGCCGCGCTCGACGCGCGAGCCGAGTTCGAGGTGTTCGGGCGCTTCAAGGAATTGAGCGAAGGCAAGACCGCGGTGCTGATCTCGCACCGTTTCTCCAGCGTCCGCATGGCCGATCGCATCGTGGTGCTGAAGGACGGCGCCGTCGACGCCACGGGCACCCACGCCGACCTGCTGGAGCAGCACGGGCGCTACGCCGAATGGTTCGAACTGCAGGCCGCGGGCTACCGATAGCGCGCGGGAGCGGCCGGTCCGGCGTCGCGAACGGCCGCGTACCCGGACTTCCTCTCAGGCGGCGAGCTGCCCCGGCACGTACTCGGTTATGAGGTTCATGTATTGCGCGCGCAGCAGCTCGGCGACGTTGTCCAGCCGCTTGACGCTCTTGACGCCGCGCACGGCGGCCAGCGACGGATGGCCATTCTGCTCGAGCCAGGTCTTCAGCCCGGACAGCAGCGTTCGCATGTACGCCGGGCCGTGGCGCAGCAGCGCGGAGGCCGTCATCACCGTGTCCGCTCCCACCAGCAGATACTTGACGACCTGATCCGCGGTCTCCACGCCGCTGGTCGCCGCCAGCGAGCAGTCGAGACGTCCGGCCAGGAGCGCGATCCAGAGCAGCGGCGGGCCGGCTTCGTGGCTCGAACTGAGCTTGAGACCGGCCTTCACCGACAGCGTGGCCAGGTCGAAGTCCGGCTGGTAGAAGCGGTTGAAGAGCACGAGGCCGTCGGCGCCGGCGTCGGCGAGCTTGTGGACGATGTAGCCGGTGGAGCTGAAGAACGGCGACAGCTTCACCGCCACGGGAATCTTCACCGCGCGCTTCACCGCGCGGACGACTTCGACGTAGCGCGCCTCGACCTCGTGGCCGCTGACGGTCACGTCGGCCGGGAATGAAATACATGTTGAGCTCGAGCGCGGCGGCGCCGGCCTGCTCGAGGCGCGCGGCGTAGTCGACCCAGCCCTCGGTCGTCATGGCGTTGAGGCTCGCGATCACCGGGATGTCGACCGCGTCGACCGCGCGGCGCAGCGTGTCGAGGTGCCCGGACACGCCGCGGTCGTAGTCGGGCAGCTCCGGGAAGTAGCTGCCGGCTTCGGACTGGCTGTACGAGCCGTGTTCGGTGTACAGCGCGTACGCGGTGTCCTCGGCGCGAATCTGCTCCTCGAAGAGCGACGGCATGACCACGGCCGCGGCGCCGGCGTCCTCGAGCGCGCGGATTCCGTCGACCGTCGAGGTGAGAGGCGAGGCGGACGCGATGATCGGATGCTCGAGCTTCAGCCCGAGGTAGTCGGTGGCGAGGTCCATGGTCATGCGTCCTCCCAGTGCGGGTGGAACCGGCTGCCGTCGCGCGAGGCGAGATCCTCGTACGACGCGTAGCGCTCCTCGAGGGCCAGCTGCGCCTGGTGGAGCATGTGCCGGGCCGCGCCGGGGTTGGTCTGCTCGAGGACCTTGAAGCGCACCTCGCGGCTGCGGTATTCGCCGAGCGGAATGCGCGGACGGGTCGAGTCGAGACGGAATGGATTCATGTCGCGCTTGCGCATCGTCGGATCGAACCGCAGCAGGGGCCAGTGGCCGCTGGCGACCGCGCGCGCTGCCTGCTTCATGCCGTGCCGCAGGTCGGTGCCATGCGCGATGCACTGCGAGTACGCGAGGATCAGCGACGGGCCGTCGTAGGCCTCGGCCTCGCGGAACGCGATGACCGCCTGCTCGTTGTTGGCGCCCATCGCGATCTGCGCGACGTAGACGTTGCCGTAGGCGATGGCCATCATCGCCAGATCCTTGCGCGGCACCTTCCGGCCCGCGGCGGCGAATTTGGCCGAGGCGCCGAGCGGCGTCGCCTTCGACGCCTGGCCGCCGGTGTTCGAATAGACCTCGGTGTCGAGCACCAGGACGTTGACGTTGTGTCCCGAGGCGAGCACGTGGTCGAGCCCGCCGGAGTCGATGTCGTAGGCCCAGCCGTCGCCGCCGACGATCCACACCGAGCGGCGAACGAGAAAGTCGGCGAGCGCGAGCAGATTCCTGCGCGTCCGCGTCGTCGCATGCCGGCGAGCCTGGCCTTGAGCGCGGCCACGCGCTCGCGCTGCACCCGGAAGTCGGACTCGGTGACCTGCGGCGCCTCGAGCATCGCCGTCACCAGATCCTCGCCCAGGCGGGGAGCCAGCTTCTGCGCCAGCGCCCTGGCGATCTCGGTCTGCTTGTCGATCGCGATCCGGTAGCCGAGGCCGAACTCGGCGTTGTCCTCGAACAGCGAATTCGACCATGCCGGGCCGCGGCCGTCGGCGCCCGTCGCCCACGGCGTCGTCGGCAGGTTGCCGCCGTAGATCGACGAGCAGCCGGTGGCGTTGGCGATCTGCAGGCGGTCGCCGAAGAGCTGCGACAGGAGCTTGAGGTACGGCGTCTCGCCGCAGCCCGCGCAGGCGCCGGGAAACTCGAACAGCGGCTGCAGGAACTGCACGCCGCGGACGTTCGCGAAGTTGATGCGCGTACGGTCGGCCCACGGCAGCGTCTCGAAGAAGGCGACGCTCGCGACCTCGGCTTCCAGATGGTCGAGCCGGGGTTTCATGTTGATGGCCTTGACGCCGGCATCGTCCGGGCTGTGCGCCGGACAGTTCTCGACGCAGACACCGCAGCCGGTGCAGTCCTCGACGTAGACCTGCAGCGTGTAGCGCGAATCGGGATAGCCGCGCGCGTTGATCGGCACCGCCTTGAAGGCCGCCCGGCGCCGCGTCCAGCAGCGCTGCGGTCGTAGTACTTGGCGCGGATGACGCTGTGCGGACAGACGATCGAGCACTGGCCGCACTGGATGCACAGCTCGGGCTCCCAGATCGGCACCTGCTCGGCGATGTTGCGCTTTTCGTATCTCGTCGTGCCGCTGGGAAACGTGCCGTCGATCGGCATCGCGCTCACCGGCAGCGTGTCGCCGCGGCCCTCCATCATGACGGCGGTCACGTTGCGCACGAATTCGGGCGCCGAGTCCGGCACCATCCGCATGATTTCGCGAACGCTGGTCGCTTTGCCGGGCACCTCGACCTGCGTGAAGGTTGGCCAGCGCAGTGTCGATGGCGGCGAAATTCTTCTTGACGACCTCGGCCCCCTTGCGGGCGTAGGTCTTCTCGGTCGCCGTCTTGATCGCGGCGATGGCCTCGTCGCGCGGCAGCACGCCGGAAAGCGCGAAGAAGCAGGTCTGCAGGATCGTGTTGATGCGCGCGCCGAGCCCGAGGTCGAAGGCGACCTTGGAGGCGTCGATGACGAAGAGCTTCAGCTTCCTGTCGATCATCTGCTGCTGCACCTTGCGCGGCAGCTCGTCCCACACCGCTTCGGGACCGTAGGGGCTGTTGATGAGCACCGTGGCGCCCTGCGCCGCGGCGCCGAGCACGTCCTGCTTGAACAGGAAATCGAACTTGTGCACGCCGACGAAGCTCGCCGACTTCAGCAGATACGGCGCGCGTGATCGGCTGCGGGCCGAAGCGCAGGTGCGAGATCGTGTACGAGCCCGACTTCTTCGAGTCGTAGACGAAGTAGCCCTGCGCGTAGCGGCCGGGGGTCCGCGGCCAGGATCTTCACCGAGTTCTTGTTGGCGCCCACCGTGCCGTCGGCGCCCAGCCCGTAGAAGAGCGCGCGCACGACCTCCGGCGACTCGATGTCGAAGGCCGCATCGACCGCGAGGCTCGTGTGCGACACGTCGTCGTTGATGCCGACGGTGAAGCCGTGCTTGGGCGTCGCCTTCGCGAGTTCGTCGAACACCGCCTTGGCCATCGCCGGATCGAAATCCTTCGACGACAGTCCGTAGCGGCCGCCGATGAGTCGTCGGCATCGCCGGCCACGCGCCGGCGGCGACGGCGTGGGCGAACGTGGTGAGCACGTCGAGGTAGAGCGGCTCGCCCGGCGCGCCGGATTCCTTGGTGCGGTCGAGGATCGCGACCGCCTTCACCGACCCGGGCAGCGCGGCGAGAAACGCTTCGGCGACCCACGGCCGGTAGAGCGTCACCTGCAACACGCCGACCTTCTCGCCCCTGGCATTGAGCCAGCGCGGCGGTTTCGTCCAGGACCTCGCACGACGAGCCGATCGCCACGATGACGCGCTCGGCTTCGGGATGGCCGGTGTACGGAACAGATCCGGTGGCGGCGCCCGGTCAGCTCGGCGAGAGCGTCCATCGCCTTGTCTGCACGATGCCGGGCAACTGCGTCGTAGAACGGATTGACGGTCTCGCGCGCCTGGAAGAACGTGTCCGGATTGTGCGCGGTGCCGCGCACCACCGGATGCTCCGGCGACAGCGCGCGCGCCGCGGAAGGCGCGCACCAGGTCGTCGTCGATCATCGCCCGGATCTGCTCGTCGGGGATGACCGAGATCTTGTTCTCCTCGTGCGACGTGCGAAACCCGTCGAAGAAGAAGAGGATCGGCACGCGCGACTCGAGTGTGGCCGCCTGTGCGACCAGCGCCAGGTCGTGCGCTTCCTGCACCGACGCCGCGGCGAGCATGGCGAAGCCGGTCATGCGCGCGCTCATCACGTCGGAGTGATCGCCGAAAATCGACAGCGCCTGCGTTGCGAGGGCGCGCGCGGCGACGTGGAAGACGCAGGGCGTCAATTCGCCGGCGATCTTGTACATGTTCGGCAGCATCAGCAGCAGGCCCTGCGAGGCCGTGAACGTGGTCGTCAGCGCGCCGCTCTGCAGCGACCCGTGCAGGGTCCCCGCGGCGCCGCCTTCGGACTGCATCTGCTGCACGACGGGAACGTTGCCCCAGATGTTCTCGATGCCTTCCGCCGCCCAGGTGTCGGCGAGCTCCGCCATCGTCGACGACGGCGTGATCGGGAAGATCGCGGAGACTTCGTTGACGCGGTAGGCGATGTACGCGGCCGCGGTGTTGCCGTCCATGACGGCGGTTCGGGCGCTGGTCATGCGGTGGCTCCCCGGGGCGTTCATGGCCGGACCTTGAACCGGGCCGGCGTCGGGTGGTGGCCGGCGACACCCGGCGCGGCGGCCACGCCGGCGGGCTCCGGCTGCATCTCTATCGCGTGGCAGGGGCACTGCTCGTAGCACACCGCGCAGCCGGTGCAGAGATCGTAGTCGTAGCGATAGTAGCGGCCCTTGCCCAGCTTGATGATCGCCTGCTCCGGACACGACGCGTAGCAATTGTCGCACTCGAAGCAGTTGCCGCAGGAAAGGCAGCGGCTCGCCTCGTAGCGCGCTTCGGTTTCGGAGAGGCCCGCTACCACTTCCTCGAAACCCCTGCGCTTCGCCACCGGCGTTTCCGCCTGCTGGCGGCGCTCGGCGTCGAGGAACACCGGCAGGTTGAGCGTCTCGAATTCGACGATCGCGTGCTTGGCGGCGGCTTCGTACGCCTCGCCGCGGAGCCAGGCATCGATGTTGCGCGCGGCCTTCTTGCCGTGGCCGACGGCGGCGGTCATGGTGCGCGCGCCGCCGATCATGTCGCCGCCGGCAAAAATGCCGGGCTCGCCGGTCTGCATGTGCGCGTCGACCTCGACGACGTCGCCGCGTCCGATCCGGATGCCGGGCAGCGCCTTCAGGAACTCGACGTCGGAGTGCTCGCCGACGGCGAGCACCAGCGAGTCGGCCTTCAGCCGCTCGAATCTCCCGGTGCCGATGCTGCCGGACCCGTCGGGAAGCATCTGCATCTCCTCCACCATGATCTCGTCGTTGCCGAACTGCTTCACGGTGGACATCCACATCACCTTCACCCCTTCGGCGAAGGCTTCCGCGGCCTCGTAGGGATGCGCTCTCATGTGCTGCCGGTCCGAGCGGTAGATGAGCACCGCTTCCTCGGCGCCGAGGCGCCGCGCGACGCGGGCGACGTCGACCGCGGTATTGCCGCCGCCGATGATCCCGACGACGCGGCCGAGCCGCGGCGCCTGCCCCTGTTCCGCCTGCTCCAGCAGCGTCAGCGCGTGGATCATCTTGCCGCCGTCCATGGCGGGAATATCCAGGTGGTTTCCGACCTGCGCGCCGATGGCGAGGAACACGGCGTCGAATCTCCCGGCCTTCCTCTCCGCGACCACGTCGGTGACGCGGCAGTTGCGGGAGATCTTCACGCCCATCGCCTCGATGCGCTCGATCTCCTTCATGAGGCCTTCGCGCGGCAGGCGATAGGCGGGGATGCCGTAATGCATCATGCCGCCCGGCTCGGGGCCGGCGTCGCGGATTTCGACGTCGTGTCCCATTCGCCGGAGCTGGTAGGCGCAGGACAGGCCACCCGGGCCCGGCGCCGACGACCAGGACGCGCTTGCCGGTCGGCGGCTCGATCGCGACCTGCCAGCCCCGGTCGTTGGCGAGGTCGCCGAGAAAGCGATCGAGAGAGTGGATCGACACCGGCTGGTCGAGCTGCTTGCGATTGCACGACGACTCGCAGGGGTGATAGCAGGCGCGGCCGTGCGTGCCGGGAAGCGGGTTCTCCTCCATGTATTTCTGCCACGCCTCCTCGTAGCGGCCGGCCTGCGCGAGATCGAGCCACGCCTGGATGTTCTCGCCCGCAGGACAGGCGTTGTTGCAGGGCGGGAGGTAGGCGACGTAGGCCGGGCGCTGCCAGCGCGCGGCGCTCGTGCCCTTGGCGATCGTCGCCTTGTAAACGGGGGTCAGGTCTTTCGGAATCAGGCTCACGGAATGGCCCTCGTTCGGGTGTCGGAGCCGCCGCCGGCGGGTCGTCGCGATCCGCCGGGTGTCGCCCTGCGCAGGGAAATGTTCGACGAGATGCGACTGCTTCGGGACGGAAAGTACTCCGGATCGCGCGAACCCGAGTATTGGCGGTTCGGGCCTGCGGGTCAACTGCCGGACCGGATGCGGCGCGCCGAACGACCACCCATTGATCTGGCTCAAGCCCGACCGGCTTGCCGGTCCGCATGGCGCGGGCTAGCATGGTCCGGCTTGCCCGCCAAAGGGGAGTAGCTTTACCGCACGGTCGTCAACACGGGACGTGACGTCCCCGGGCGTGCGGGCGACGTTGCAGCCGGCGTCGCTGCAAGACCTTTGCCAAAGACGGTGAATCGTCGTGGCTCACGCGTTGCGGAGCGATCCGTCCGGCGTGGCGCGGCGGTTTCGTGGAACCTTTGGACGGAGGTCGACATGCTTTATGCCTGGTGGTCGGTGGACGGAGCCGGTGGTCCGCTCACCGCAATCCGCGACCGCATCGAGTCCGTCCGGGAATGCGCGCCGCGCGATATCCACGACCTCGACGTGACGCCGCGGCCCGCCGACTTCGCGCGGTTCCTCTCCCGACGCATCCTCGGCAGGCATCGCGACGACGGAGCGGCGCCGTGAACGACAGCAGGGCACCGCTCGCGATGCGACGCAGCGCCACGATCGCCGGAGCCGCTCCCGCCGCCGGCGCGACGCCGTGGCATCTGCTGACGGCCGACGAGACTGCGCAGCGTCTCGGCACCGCACTGGACGTCGGGATCTCTTCCGAGGAGGCCGCGCGTCGACTCGCGACCTGCGGCCGCAACGAGATCCGGGAGACCCGGGGCCGCGGCGCATGGCAGATGCTGCTCGGGCAGTTCACCGACTTCATGATCCTGCTGCTGCTCGCCGCGGCGGTGATCTCCGGGTTCATCGGCGACATCGAGGACGCCGCGGCGATCCTCGCGATCGTCGTGCTCAACGCGATCGTCGGCTTCGTGCAGGAGTACCGCGCCGAGAAGGCGTTGCGCGCGCTGAAGCAGCTCGCCGCGCTCAAGGCGCGCGTTGTTCGCGACGGCGAGGCCGGCACGCTCCCGGCCGCCGAGCTCGTGCCCGGCGACATCGTCCTGCTCGATGCGGGCAGCGTGGTGCCCGCCGACCTTCGGCTCGTCGAGGCGGTGCAGCTCAAGGTGGACGAGGCGGCGCTGACCGGCGAATCGCACCCGGTCGAGAAGGCGATCGCGGCGCTGGCCGACGCCGAAGCGACGCTCGGCGACCGGCGTCGAACATGGCGTACAACGGCACCGTCGTCACCTATGGTCGCGGCCGGGGCGTCGTCGTCGCGACCGCGCATGGACACCGAGCTCGGTCGGATCGCGACGCTGCTTGCCGCGCACCGAGGAAGTTCGCACCCCGCTGCAGAAGCGCCTGGCGAAGTTCGGCAAGCAGCTCTCGATCGCGGCCATCGCCGCCTGCGCCGTCGTCTTCGCGCTCGGCGTGCTGCGCGGCGAGCCGATGGTGCTGATGTTCCTGACGGCGGTGAGCCTCGCGGTGGCGGCCGTGCCGGAGGCGCTGCCGGCGGTGATCACCATCGGCCTCGCGCTGGGCGCGCAGCGGATGGTCGGGAAGAACGCGCTGGTGCGGCGGCTGCCGGCGGTCGAGACGCTGGGCTCGGTCACCTACATCTGCTCCGACAAGACCGGAACGCTGACGCAGAACCGGATGCACGCCGACGCGTTCTTCGTCGACGGCGTTTCGCAGCGCGCGCTGCCCGCCGCGCCGCTGCTGGACAAGGGAGCCGTGGAGCTCGTTCGTGTCGGCGCTGGCGCTCAACAACGATGCCAGCGTCGACTCGCGCGGCGAGGTGGCGGGCGATCCGACCGAGACGGCGCTCTACGTCGCGGCGCGCGACGTGGGTCGCGTCAAGGCGGCGCTGGAAGCGCGCATGCCGCGCGTCGCCGAGCTGCCGTTCGACTCCGACCGCAAGTGCATGACGACGCTGCATCGCCTGTCGACGACCGGGACCGTCGTCGCATTCACCAAGGGAGCGCCGGAGCGAGTGCTGGAGCGCTGCGTGGCGCAGCTCGGCAGCGAGGGTCCGGTGCCGATCGACAGGCCGCCGCTGCTGGCGCAGGCCGAGACGATGGCCGCCGCCGGACTCCGGGTGCTGGCGATCGCGCGCCGCGACTGGCCGGTCGCTACCCGGCGCGCTGTCACCCGAGGAGGTCGAAATCGACCTCGCATTCGTCGGATTCGTCGGGCTGATCGATCCGCCGCGGGCGGAAGCCGCGCAGGCGGTCGCCGAATGCCGGGCCGCGGGCATCACGCCGGTGATGATCACCGGCGATCATCCGCTGACCGCGCATGCGATCGCGATCCGCCTCGGCATCATCGAGCAGGGCGAGCACCGGCTGATGACCGGCCGCGAGCTCTCCCGCATCGACGGCGCCGAGCTCGAGGCGAAGGCCGCGGACATCCGCGTCTACGCGCGGGTGAACCCGGAGCAGAAGATCGCGATCGTGCAGGCGCTGCAACGCCGCGGCGAGTTCGTCGCCATGACCGGCGACGGCGTCAACGACGCGCCCGCGCTGAAGCGCGCCGATATCGGCATCGCGATGGGCAGGATCGGCACCGACGTCGCGCGCGAGTCCTCGGACATGGTGCTGCTCGACGACAATTTCGCGAGCATCGTCGCCGCGGTCGGCGAGGGCCGGCGCATCTACGAGAACATCCGCAAGTTCGTCAAGTTCGTCCTCGCCGGCAACCTCGGCGAAATCCTCACGCTGCTCGTCGCGCCGTTCTTCGGCATGCCGATCCCGCTGCTGCCGATCCAGATCCTGTGGGTGAACCTGATCACCGACGGCCTGCCGGGGCTCGCGCTGGCGGTGGAGCCCGAGGAGAAGGGCAACATGAGCCGGCCGCCGCGACCGCCGCGCGAGAGCCTGTTCGCCCGCGGCGTGGCCGCGCACATCGTCTGGGTCGGCACGCTGATCGGCGGCTTGTCCATCGTCACCCAGTACGGGGCGATCGCCGCCGGCTCGGCGCACTGGCAGACGATGGTGTTCACCGTGCTGACGTTCGCGCAGCTCTTCCATGTCATGGCAATTCGTTCGGGCGAGTCGCTGTTCAGGACCGGCATTGCGTCGAACCTGCCGCTGCTGGGCGCGGTGCTGGTCGGCGCCGCGTTGCAGCTGACCGTGATCTACGTTCCGGCGCTGAACCACATCATGAAGACGCAGCCGCTGAGCGCGGGCGAACTCGCTTTGTGCGTGCTGCTGCCAGCGCTGGTGTTCGTCGCGGTGGAGATCGAAAAGTGGCTGACGCGACGCGGCGTGCTTTATCGCAGCAACATGACCGGGCAGGCGGCGCCGAGGGCGTGAGCGAACCGGCGCCGCCATTGTGGCTTGGGAGAATGCATGCATCGGCCGGCATGGCGCTGCACGACGGCCGGCGTCCGGCTCTGCCGTCCGGCCGGGGCGACAATCGGCCGCGATGTTTGCGGTGAACTTCCGGCATTCGTCGCCGCTTCGTGCCGGCATCGACGCGCGGCCCATCGCGAGCAACGCCTTTCGGATGATCGGCGAGACCCCTGGATTTCAGCGTTTCGGCTCGCCGGGCCTTCCCTACTTCTGCGCCACGACCTTGGTCGGCAGAGTCTGCATATAGGCAAGTATATCCAGCGCAACCTGGATGTCGAATGCTCGCATTGCCGGCATGCGCTCTCCGGGTTGGCCGTTGCGGATCTTGTGCAGCGTTTCCCACGGGTTGTCGACGGCCAGCAGGCCAAGCGGCTCGGCGTCGGCCGCCAGCGGATCGCCTTGGTCGTCCAGCGTGCCATCGCGCCCGTGACAGCTGGCGCAAATCGTGTTGTAGATCGGTTCACCCCTGGACTTGTCGCCCCTGGCCTTCCTGGTTGTCCGGTCTATGTATTGGTCCATGTTGAACTGCCCCTTGCTGACAAATTGCGCGACGTCGCGAAGATTGTCCTCGCTGACAGCGCTCATGCCGTGGGTCTTGTCCTCGAGCGTCACCATGATCGCGGCCGGATCCTTGCCCGCGGCGCCGGCAATCCCCTTGATGCCCGTGAAATGCTTGCCCTTGCCGTAAGCGCCGTCCTTGCCCATGTAGTCCCAGCCGTGACACTCCTTGCAGCGCCAGTCCGTGCCGCCCTTGCCCATGTACTTGCCCTCGGCAGGATACGACGGGTGTGGAGTCTTCGGCGCGTCGACCTTGGCGCCCGTCCACCACTTGTCGTAGAGTTGTCCGCCGCGCGCGATCGAGCTTTCGACCTCGTCCGCGCCGACCGGGGCCGCGCCCAGGCACATCGCCATTCCGGCAAGCCATGAACGGAGGCGACTGGAATTCCCGCCGCGATTCCTGCCCGATGCTGAATGGCTCGCAAGTCCGGATGTCATGGCGCCTGTCCTCGTGGTTGGCGTGTCGAATGGCGACGAGATGAATGCGTTCGCTCCGTTGATCACGGTACGCTGCCCGGGGCGCCAGGCGAAAGTAGGGTGTTTGCTCAATCGGGGTAAGGTGCAGACGGTAAATGCCGGTAGCAGTCCGCTGGTTTCGATCGGTCGGTGGCGGGGCACGCCGGCGTCGATCGCAAAGCGGTCGCCGCGCCGGATCTCGCCGGATTGCGCGACGTGGCCGGTCGATCGCCATGCAAGCTTTCCCGGCGCCTGCAGCTGCACGCAGCGATCGCGCGCGCTCGTCACCGCATCTGCAGTCCTGCCGATGGGGGAGCCCGCAGCGCGCACTCTCCGGTTTCACCGTCGGGGCATCCCTTTGGAATTCCCGCGCTCAAGGGCCGGAACGCGGCGCCTTGAAATGCACCGTCACGCATAGCCCGCGTCCGCCCGGCGCGGTCTCGAAGGTCACGGTCGCGCCGCACAGGCCGGCGATGCGCTGGACGATGGACAGGCCGAGCCCGCTACCCGGCTCGGCGCTGCCCTTGCGGCGGTGAAACCGTTCGCCCAGCCGCGACCGCTCGTCGGGCGGGATTCCCGGACCGTCGTCGACGATCCGGCACAGGGGTCGGTCGCCGCCCACGACCTCGATGCGGATCTCGCGACCGACGCCCGCGGCGTAGCGCACCGCGTTGTCGACCAGGTTGCGCAGCAGGATCTGCAGCAGCGCGGGCTCGACGCGAGCCATCGCCGATGCCGGCGCCTCGACCGACAGCTCCAGCCCGCGTTCCAGCGCCGCCTGGGCGTGGATCGCGGCCACGTCGCGCGCGCTCGCCGCCAGGTCGGCAGCCGGGTCGGGACCCGCGGGACGCGCCGGATCGAGCCGGGCCAGCGTGAGCAGCTGATCGACCAGGTGGGCGGCGCGATCGCAGCCGGCGATGACGCCTTCGAGGGCGTGGCGCCGCTCGCCTTCGCCGCCGGCGGCCAGCGCGACTTCGGCCTGCGCCCGCACGGCGGCAATGGGCGTGCGCAATTCGTGCGCGGCGTCCGCGGTGAAGCGGCGCTCGTGTTCCATCGACGCGCGCACGCGCTCGAACAGCGCGTTGAGGCCGGCCACCAGCGGCGCGACCTCGCGCGGTGTGGTCCCCACGTCGAGCGGCGCGAGGTTCCCGGAATCGCGCTGCGCGACGCCTCGGCGCACCGCGCTCAGCGGGGCGAGGCCGAGGGTCACCGCGATCCAGAGCAGCACGCCGAGCACGGGCAGCGCGACGACCAGCGGCGCGGCCAGCCCGCGCGCCACGGCGAATGCCACCGCGTCCCGCGCGCTGCGTAGCTCGCCGACCTGAACCAGGAGATCGCGATGTGCGTCGTGGCTCGAGAAGACGCGCCAGGCGCTGCCGCCCACCTCGACGTCGTCGAAGCCTTCGTCCCGCGGCGACAGGCGCCGGTCGGGAGCGTTCATCGAATGCACCTTCAGCTTCGTTCCGCCTTCCCAGATCTGGAAGGCGACGCGGCGTGCGTAGCGGTGCAGCTGCGGCGCGTGCTCGAGATCGAGCTCGCCGAGTTCGTCCCCGGCCTGGGCGACGAGCAGCGCGGCCGATTGCGCCAGGTAGCCGTCGAGGAGCTCGTCGGTCTCATGCCGGGCGTCGCGGTAGGCGAACACCGCCGCGCCGATCCAGGCGATGGCGACGCTGCCCAGGACCAGCGCCAGCAGGCGGTTGCGCAGCGACGGTGCGGCGGATGGCTCAGCCACGAGGGTCCCTGGCGACGAGGTAGCCGACGCCGCGCACCGTGCGGATCACGTCGGGCCCGAGCTTGCGGCGCAGGTGATGCACGTGCACCTCGACCACGTTGCTGCCCACCTCCGCGCCCCAGGCATAGAGCCGCTCCTCGAGCTGCTCGCGCGACAGCGCGCGGCCCGAGTTGAGCAGCAGTTCGTGCAGCAGCGCGAATTCGCGCGGTTTCAGCGCCACCGGAACGCCGCGCAGCGTCACCTCGCGACCGGCGGGGTCGAGCTCGATTTCGCCGGCGCGAAGCTTGGGCGAGGCTTCGCCCCGCGCGCGCCGGACGAGCGCGCGCAGGCGGGCGGCCAGTTCCTGCAGATCGGCGGGCTTGACGAGGTAGTCGTCGGCGCCGGCGTCGAGGCCGCGGATGCGGTCGTCCACGCCGTCGCGCGCGGTCAGGACCAGCACCGGCAGGCGTCCGTCCCGCGCCCGCAGCCGCGAGAGGAGTTCGTCTCCGGAGCGCCGCGGCAGTCCCAGGTCGAGCACCAGCGCCGCGTAGGGAGCGCCCGTCAGCGCGTGCTCGGCGGCAATGCCGTCCGTGACCCAGTCGACGTCGAAGCCTGCCTGCCGCAGTCCGGCCTGCAGGCCGTCGCCCAGCAATGCATCGTCTTCGGCAAGCAGGATGCGCACGGTCTATTCGTCAGTCGTCGTGGCCCACAGCATGCACGCCGGCGTGGGCGGGCGAGGTGACGCTGATCAACGTCTGTTGCAGGTCGAGGCCCGGAGTGGGAACCATCCCGGTCCAGAGGCCCAGCACGACGGCAACGAGCGCGGCGGCGACGAGCCGTCGCGGCTGGCCAATGCCCGTGCCGGGTGCTCCCCGCTTGCGGCCCGTCAGCATGGCCGCCGCCAGGTTCTCACGGTGCGCGAGGCTGCCGACGACGACGCCGGCGATATGGACGATCACCACGCCAAGCATCGCATAGGCAACGCCTTCGTGCATGTCGCCCTGCCATCCGCCGCCGACGCCCGCGAACGCGGCGAGCCCGGTGAGCGCGGTTGCGGCCGCAAGCACCAGCAGCGCGTGGATGGCGAGGCTGCCCGCGGGATTGTGGCCGAGGTGGTGCTCGGGTTTCCCGGAGGCGAGCGATCGCAGGTATGCGAACGCGCGGCGCGGGGCGATCGGCAGCGCGCCGAAGTGGGCGTAGCGGGTGCCGAACAGGCCCCACACGAAGCGAAAGACGACCATCGCCAGCACCGTATAGCCCAGCACGGCGTGCACGTCGCTCCAGCGCTCGGATTCGGCGGTCAGGAACGCGCCGACGAACGAGCCGGCGAGCAGCCAGTGGAAGACGCGCAGCGGGAGGTCCCAGACGAGGACGGTAGGGTGTGTCGGATCGGTCGGCATGTATTTTCCCTTTCCTAGCGCGGGATTCGCGCGGCGTGTTCGTTGAAATCGCCGGTCGTGGCACCGGGATGGCAGGCCGCGCAATTGGCGGCCGTCTTCACGGTCGCGGAGCGAAACACGGCGGCCGGCACGTCGTCGTGCTTGTGCCGGAACCAGCGCGTGGACGTGATCCGCGGCGACGCGCCGGCGTCGCGGGCGTCGCCGCGTCCCGCGGCGGTCGCGAGAAAGCGGTCGATTTCGGCGGCGGCCTTCGCGTCGACGGACGCGTCGGCGCCGAAGTGACGATCGAGCGACCCCATCAGCTGGCGCCATTCCGGCGCGGTCAGCAGCGCGGGCGGGTAGGCGACGTGGCAGGTCCCGCATTCGGCGCGCCAGGCCGCATTGTCGGCGGCGAATGTCCGCGACCCGGCCTCGGCATCGAGTGCGAGCAGCGCCAGGGCGAGCAGCGGGGCCGTGATCCACACGGTGACGTCGAAACGAAGGCGCTTGCGGTCGGCATCCATCGTCGTCGCCTCAATTCACCGTGCGCAGGAAGGCGATGACATCGCCCTTTTCCTGCGCGGTGCACGACCGTCCGAGGACGTCGCCGCAGTTGCGCTTGAACCACTTCTCGACCTTGGCGGCGTCGGTGAAGCGCTGGGCGTTGGCGCCGGGCGCGAGCGGCTGCAGTACATTCCCGGTGCGCGCGTGCCGGCCCGGGACCGCGGGGTTCGCCGTATGGCAGGTCGAGCAGCTCCAGTCGCTGCCGTGCGTGGAGCGGAAGAACTCGCCGCCGCGCGCGGCCGAAAACCCGGTGAAGCCGGGGACTTCCTGCCGGGCGATCGCGCCGTATTCGATCTGGAGCTGCTCGGGGGTCGCGGCGAGCGCGACCGTCGCCGACAGCGCCGCGGCGAGGGCGACGATGGAGAAGATGCGTGGGGCAACACGGGGCATGACGGGCTCCTTGCGTGGTTGACGCTTCGAAGCCTACGCAGCCAGGCTTAACGGATGCTTAATGCAGGGCGGATGGCGACGGCCGCCGGGGCGTGGCGGCGCTCAGGCGCGGGGCAGGTCTCGTTCGAACCGCGTCAGCAAAGGATCGTCCGCGCCGGCCTCGGCGAAGCCCTTCTGCCGCAGCAGGCAGGAGTCGCAGCTGCCGCACGGCGCGCCGTCGCCACCGGGATCGTAACAACTGCTGGTCAGCGAGTAGTCGACTCCGAGGGCCAGACCGCGCCGGATGATGTCCGCCTTCGTGAGTTCGATCAGCGGCGCATGGATCCTCAGGCGCTGGCGGCCCTCGACGCCGGCCCGGGTCGCCAGGTTCGCCATGCTTTCGAAAGCGGCGATGTATTCGGGGCGGCAGTCGGGGTATCCGGAATAGTCGAGCGCATTGACGCCGATGAAGATATCGCTCGCTTCGAGCGTCTCCGCCCAGGCCAGCGCGAAGCTCAGGAAGATCGTGTTGCGCGCGGGGACATAAGTGACGGGAATGCCGTGCGCCATGTCGTCCGCGGAGCGTCCCTTGGGAACGGCGATGTCGGCGGTGAGCGCCGATCCGCCGAACTTGCGAAGATCGAATCCGACGACGACGTGTTCGCTGGCGCCGAGAGCGGCGGCGACCCGTTGCGCGCAGGCCAGCTCGACGATGTGCCGCTGCCCGTAGTCGAAACTGATGGCGTGGGCCTCGAAGCCTTCGGATCGGGCGATGGCGAGCGACGTCGCCGAATCGAGGCCCCCGCTGAGGAGGACGACGGCCTTGCGCGAACGCATGCGGAGAATCCTTTCGGAGGGTACAGGGCGGGACGGTGCAGGCCCCCGGCACTGTTTCGAAATTCCTGCCCCGGCGCGCGTTCCCTGCCGTGGCACCCGGCAGGGAAATCGGGCAAGATCCTTGACGCGCGCCGACGAAAGCGCAGAATCGCCGGAAATCAAACGCGGCGCAATGGCATGTCCCGCTGAACCGCGCAGCGCCTGCGAAAGATTTCCACCCGGTATCGGGCTCATCCGGCGGATGCATGCCCCGAAATCCCGCGAAGCGATCGGCAATTCGGCGGCATTCTCCATGATGAACGGCCCGTTTCCATTGAGAGGCGCACCATGAGCACCCGTTCCGGTCCTGACGCTGCCGAACCGCCGCGGCAGGACGATGCGGTCCCGCCCGATGTGTATGCGGCGCGGATCACCGGCAGCCGCGAGACGCTCGCCAAGCTGATGAAGGCGTTCGCGCTGGACGCCGGCTGCCGGCCGCATCCCGAGGTGAATGCCGACGGGAGCGGCGCGCTTCTGGTCTACGCCACCGACGAGCGCATCCGCGAACTCCAGGCGGCGGGTTACCAGGTGGAGCGTGGAGACAACGTCTCGGCCGCTCGGCCGGGAGCGTCAGGCCGAAGTGGGCAAGGGCGATCGATTCGACGGCGGACGCATCGCGCCGCAGGGCCTGGGCGGAAAAGCCGGTCGCGGCAGGCAGTGAGGTAAGCCGTCATGAGCTTCCTCAACGTCGTCGAAATCGAATCCGCGTTGATCGGGCTCGCGTCGAACTATTCCGGCATCAGCCAGCTGATCACGCTTCCGTTCTTCACCTTCGAGGGACGACAGAGCCACGCGCTGCGAATCGGAACCGGTGGCGGGTGCCCGCGGACGGGCGTGCTGATCATCAGCGGCGCGCATGCCAGGGAGTGGGGCGGTCCCGACATCTGCGTCGATTTCGCGGCGGACCTGCTCGAGGCCTGCACCCTCGGCACCGGGCTCGTCTACGGCGGGATGTCGTATTCCGCCGCCGAGATCAAGTCGATCATCGAGCGCCTGGACGTGTTCGTCTTTCCGGACATCAATCCCGACGGCCGCAACCACAGCCAGACCGCGGTCCCCATGTGGAAGAAGAACCGGAACCCGGCCAGCAGCGGCGGCCAGGCGAACCGCATCGGCGTCGACCCCAACCGCAACTACGATTTCCTGTGGGACTTCAACACGGCATTCGCGCCCGGCGCGCAGGGCAGCGGTGTGCTCGCGTCGGCCGATCCGGCCAGCGACCAGTTCCACGGCACCGCACCCTTCTCCGAACCCGAGTCGAAGAACGTACGCTGGCTCTTCGAGCAGTATCCGCAGATCGGCTGGTTCATGGACATCCACTCGTACGGCGGCGACATCCTGCATTCGTGGGGCGACGACGCCAACCAGACGACCTCGCCGGACAGGAATTTCACCAATCCGGCCTGGAACGGGAAGCGGGGCCTCGCGGGCGACGCCTATGGCGAGTACATCGGCGCCGGAGACCTCGCGAAGATCGCCGCCGCCGGCAACGCCGTCAGTGCCGCCATTGCCGCGGTTCGCGGCGAGACCTACGCCGTCGCCCAGTCCTTCTTCCTGCCGAGCTGGGGGTCCATCTATCCCACGTCCGGCGCGAGCGACGACTGGGCGTTCAGCCGCCACTTCACCGACCCGACCCGACGGAAGGTGAACGCCTACACGATGGAGTTCAACCGGGTGAAGACATTCTTTCCGACGTGGGCGGAGATGCAGCCGATCATCCTCGACGTCGACGCCGGGCTCGTCAAATTCTGCCTGCGCGCGATGCCGGGGCCTTCCGTCGTCTCGTGGTGGTGCCAGTTGACGCGATGGCTGAAGGAGGCCATCTGGCACCGCGTCTTTCCGCCCGAGCTTTGGGGACCGTATGGACCCTGGTCACGTTTCCGCGGCGTCGTCGCGTCCATCGTCCAGAGGGTTCTCGGACGTCAGGATCGCGGAACGCGCGGTTGAATTGCCGCTTGTTCTCCGGTTCGCGGACCCCGCGCCACGCCCGCGGCAACGGGACGACGTCGATTCTCGCGGCGTCGACCCGCCGGCCGAGGAACATCCGGAGGCCGCGGGTGTCAATCGCTGTGTCTCCATCGCTTGCCAACGCCGTCGAGGCGCGACTGCGACCTGCGGCGTGCCTCGAACCAGGACCTCGATCCGTGACCAGCCCGGCAACGCGACCGGCAGCGGCCAGCCGGTGGTCGTCATGAGCCCGAAGCCTGTCCGCCGGGTCGCGGCGGCGCTCGCGGCCTGTGCGCTCGGGCTGGGCGCCTTCGCCTTGGTGCGGGCCGAGAATGCCCCGGCGGCGTCAGCGAGACCGTCGTGCCTCGATCCTGCCGCATGGACGCTGCTCGACGGCGCGCAGCCGCGTCCCGGCAGCACCAGCGCCGTGCTCGCGGCGATGGCGAAGCGGGAGGTCGTGCTGCTCGGCGAGCAGCACGACCTGGACGACGATCACCGCTGGCAGCTGCAGGTGCTGGCCGCGCTGCACGCGCAGCGCCCCGACATGGTGATCGGCTTCGAGATGTTCCCGCGCCGCGTGCAGCCGGCGCTCGACAGCTGGGTGGCGGGCAAGCTCACGGTCAGGCAGTTGCTCGAGCAATCCGAGTGGGACTCGGTCTGGAAGCTGCCGCCCGAGCTCTATCTGCCGCTCTTCCAGTTCGCGCGCATCAACCGCATTCCGATGGTGGCGCTCAACATCGACCAGAAGCTCGTCAAGGCGATCGCCGAGAAAGGCTGGGACGCGGTGCCCGAAGCGGAGCGCGAAGGTGTCGGCCGGGCGGCGCCGGCGTCCAAGGCCTACCGCGACTTCCTGTTCGAGATCTACAGCGAGCACTCGAACGTCCACGCGCAAGGACGGCGCCAAGGCGCAGCAGACCGACACCGGCTTCGGCCGCTTCGTCGAGTCGCAGACCGCGTGGGACCGGGCCATGGCGGAAGCTCTGGCGCGCGCGTCGACGACGAGACCGGCCGCCGACAAGCCGCTGGTGGTGGGCGTCATGGGCAGCGGCCACATCCGCTACGGCTACGGTGTGCCGCATCAGCTGCGCGATCTGGGCGTGAAGAACGTCGGGACGCTGCTGCCGGTGTCGGCCGGACTCGACTGCAAGGAGCTGCGCCGCGGCCTGGCCGATGCCGTGTTCGCGGTGCCGCAATCGCCCAAGGCCAAACCCGAGCCGCCGCGTCTGGGCGTGCAATTGGAAGAAAGCGACGGCAAGGTGCGCATCGTCAACGTCACCGCCGGAAGCCTGGCCGAAGCGACCGGCCTCAAGGCCGGCGACCTGCTCGTCGACGTCGCCGGACGGCCGGTGAGCAGGACGCTGCACGTGATCGCCTCGATCCGGTTGCAGCCGGCGGGCACCTGGCTGCCGCTGCGGGTGAAGCGCGGCGAGGAGATGCTGGAACTGGTCGTCAAGTTCCCGCCGAAGCAATGAGGCCGCGCTCCGGTCCGCGCACGTTGGCGACGGTGTCGGCGCTGCTCGCGGTGGTCGTGTCGGGAGGCATCGCTGCGGCCGCGCCGTCGCTCGACCTCGACGTCGAGCTCGACCCCGGCACGCGGCGGTTTGCGGCCGTGGCCCGGGTGGTCCCCGCGGCGCGTGATTTCCGCTTCGAGCTGCACGAATCGCTGAAAGTGACCGCCGCGTCGGTCGACGGCAGGAAATTGCGTGTCGTTGCCGCCGGACGCGATGGGCCGATCGCCGGCTGGCGGGTGCAGCTGCCCGCGGGCGCGGACAGCGTGAGCCTCGAATACGGCGGCACGCTGCCGGCGCTGGACCGCAGTCTCGACGACCGGGGCGTGCTGCGCGGCCTGCCGCCGATGGCGTCGAACGAGGGCAGCTTCCTGCCTGCGGCGGGCGCTTGGTATCCGCAGCCGGCGCCGCTGTTCTCGTATCGCGTCACGGTGTCGGTGCCCGGCGACCAGCGCGCGGTGGTGCCCGGCCGCCTGCAATCCGAGGATCTGGCCGGCCGACGACTCGGGGCCGCTATCGCGCCAGCTTCGAGTTCGCGCAGCCCGCCGCCGGCATCGACCTGATGGCCGGACCGTGGGTCATTCGCGAGAAGATCGTGCCGCGCGTCGACCGGCGCGCCGCTGCGGCTGCGCACCTATTTTCCGCGCGAGCTCGATGCCGTCGCCGGGCTCTCCGACGGCTACCTCGACGACTCGCGCCGCTACCTCGAGCTCTACGGCGAGGCGATCGGCGCCTATCCGTACACCGGAGTTCTCGGTGGTGGCGAGCCCGCTGCCCACGGGCTTCGCGCATGCCGACGCTCACCTACATGGGCGCCGAAGTGCTGAAGCTGCCGTTCATCCGCGCCACGTCGCTCGGCCACGAGGTGCTCCACAACTGGTGGGGCAACGGCGTCCATGTCGACTACGCCGCCGGCAACTGGTCGCGAAGGGCTGACGACGTTCATGGCGGACTACGCCTACAAGGAGCGCGAGTCGGCGCAGGCCGCGCGCGACATGCGGCTCGGCTGGCTGCGCGACTTCGCCGCGGTGCCGGCCGGCAGTTCGCAGTCGCTGGCGTCGTTTCGGTCGCGCACCCACGGCGCGGCCGCCGCGTCGGTTACGGCAAGTCGGCGATGCTGTTCCTGATGCTGCGCGACGCCATCGGCGACGACGCGTTCCGGCGCGGCATTCGCGCGTTCTGGGCCGGGCACCGTTTCCGCGTCGGCGTCGTGGGGCGATCTGCAGGCCGCCTTCGAGCAAGGCCGCGGGGCGGTCGCTCGCGCCCTTCTTCGATCAATGGCTGATGCGCGCCGGCGGCCCGACGGTGACGATCGCCGATGCCGCCGCGAAGCCCGAGGCCGGCGAGGTTCCGCCTGACGCTGACCGTCGAGCAGAGCGCGCCCGCCTACGCGCTGCGCCTGCCGCTGGAGATCGCGTTCCCGGGCCGCACCGAGATGCGCTCGATCGACGTCGCGGGGCCGCGCGACGTGGTGACGGTGGACGTCGATGCCCGGCCCGACGGCGTGCGCCTCGATCCCGACCTGCGCGTCTGGCGCGTGCTGGACCGCGAGCAGCTGCCGCCGATCCTGCGCCAGTGGATCGTCGCGCGGGCGCCGCGCCTGGTGCAGGCTTCCGCCGCCACGGACGTGCGCGATGCCGCGGCCGCGCTGGCGGCGCGCCTGTTCGAGGCCGCGCCGCACGCGGTGTCGCAGGACGCCTTGAATCGGGGCGCCGAGCCGGTGCTGCTGGCGGGGCTGCACGACGACGTCGACGACGCGCTGGCGCGCGCCGGCCTGCCGCCGCGCCCCGCGAACCTGTCCGGACGCGGCAGCGCGCAGGTATGGACGATCGCCCGCGAGGCCGGTCCGCCGGTGGCGGTGGTGTCGGCAGCCGACGCCGGCGCGCTGCAGGCGCTGGCGGCCCGTTGCCGCACTACGGCGCGCAGAGCTGGCTGGTGTTCGACGGCCGGCGCGCGCTCGACCGCGGCGTGTGGCCGGCACCCGGGCGGTTCATCGCCGTGCAGAACGACCGCTGACGCAAACGCGTTCCGGCGCGATGCCCGGCACGAGCTGCGCTCCGGTTGGCGCCGTCGCGATGAAACCCGCACGCCCCTGCATCGTCCTCCTGAAGGCCGGCGGGCACCCGGGCCCGGCGGAGGCGGGCGTGGGGGAACGCCGTCGTCGACCGGCCGTTCCCTGCCTGTGGGAACTCCTGATGCCCCTGACGACGTGAATGTGATCCCCGGCGACGATCCGCTTCGGCGCGTGAATATCGTCTTGACTTCGATCACCTGCGGCGTATCGTCGGCGAGGGTCACAACGACGGAGAACACGATGCGAATCCGGACCATGATGCTTGCCAGCCTGTTCCTCGCGTCGAGCGCGACGCTCGCCGACGAGACCTGCAACTCGCCCTACATGAGCAAGCTGATCAAGGGCCAGGAGGACTACATCCACGTCTGGACGCTCGGCGTCGAAGGCTGGGGCGACGGCTTCGACAAGCTGGTGACCATCGACGCCAACCCGAAGTCGAAGACCTACGGCAAGGTGGTCCACAGCGTTTCGGTGGGGGCGCGCGGCGAAGCGCATCACATGGGCTTCACCGACGACCGGCGCTACCTCTGGGCCGGCGGCCTGGAGAGCAACGCGATCCACGTATTCGACGTCGGCGCCGACCCCGCCAAGCCCAAGCTGGTGCGCACCATCACCGACCTCGGTGCCAAGACCGGCTACGTCGGCCCGCATACGTTCTACGCGCTGCCGGGGCGGATGCTGATCGCGGCCCTGTCCAACGACGCCGACAAGGGCGGCGCCACCGGCATGGCGGTGTACAACAACAAGGGCCAGTTCGTCTCCAAGTACGCGATGCCGACCGGAGACATCGGCGGCGTGAAGGGCGACGGCTACGGCTACGACATCGCCGTGAATCCGGCCAAGAACGCGCTGCTCACGTCGAGCTTCACCGGCATCGCCAATTACCGCCGCCCGCTCGGCGAACTCGTCGCCGACCCGGCGGCGATGAAGAACTTCGGCTCGACCATGGTGATGTGGGACCTGAAGGCGATGAAGCCCAAGCAGATCTTCAGCGTGCCGGGCTCGCCGCTGGAGATCCGCTGGTCGCTGAAACCCGGCGACGACTGGGCCATCACCGCCACCGCGCTGACCTCCAAGCTCTGGCTCGTCCGGCCCGACGGCAAGGGGAACTGGCAGGCGAAGGAGGTTGGCACCATCGGCGATCCGGCGAAGATTCCGCTGCCGGTCGACATCTCGATCGCTGCCGACGGCAAGAGCCTGTGGGTGAACACCTTCATGGACGGCACGACGCGCCACTTCGACCTCAGCAACCCGGAACAGCCGAAGGAGACCTACAGCAAGGTCACCGGCAAGCAGGTCAACATGATCTCGCAGAGCTGGGACGGCAAGCGCGTCTACATCACCTCGAGCCTGCTCGAGAAATGGGACAAGGGCGGCGCCGACAACGAGCAGTTCCTGCGCGCGTTTTCGTGGAACGGCAAGGAGCTGGTGCCGGCATTCGAGGTCGACTTCGCGAAAGAGAAGCTGGGTCGGGCGCACCACATGAAGTTCAGCGCCAAGAGCAGCGGCTCGGCGCTGCTCGACGCGCCGGCTGCCGCCGCCGTTGCCGGAATCGGCGGCACCCCGCTGCGGCGCTGATGCCGTGGCTGCGCGTGGCGCTCGCCGCGCTGGCGCTCGCTGGCGCTGGCGCCGTGCACGCGGGCGCCGATCCGACGCAGCCGCACGCGCCGCGAATGGCGTTCGAGCCGCCGGCCGCGGGCAGCTACCGGCTGCAGCGCATCCAGGCCGTGGCGCCGGCGATGCTGCAGGACGCGTCGGGACGGGTCGCGTCACTGTCGCAGCTGACCCGCGGCAAGATCACGCTGCTGTCGTTCTTCTACACCTACTGCACCGACGCCTGGGGCTGCCCGTACGCCTACCGCACGCTGGTCGACCTGCGCGAGAAGGTGCTCGCCAGCACCGCGCTCGCGTCGCGCGTTCGTTTCGTCAATATCAGCTTCGACCCGGCGAATGACACGCCCGAGACGCTGCGCCTGTACGCTGGCAGACTGCACGACGACCCGAAGTTCGAATGGCGGTTCCTGACCGCGCGTTCGGTGCGCGAGCTGCTGCCGCTGCTCGAGGACTTCGGGCAGGACGTCGAGATCGAGCGCGACGCGCTCGGCCACCCGACGCGCACGCGCAACCACATGCTGAAGATGTTCCTGATCGACGGCGCCGGCCAGGTGCGCGAGATCTACGCGCTCGACTTCATGCTGCCGCAGGTGTTGTACAACGACCTGCGCACGCTGGCGATGGAGCAGGGCGCGCCGGGGCCGTGACCGGTGGCGCGGGCGCCGATGCACCCATGTCGCGCCACGGGAGCGGACGTCGGCGAAACTTCTGACTGACCGGTTCGCGAAGGACGCGCGCAGATTGCGGGTTGTCGGGATCGCCGATTCGGCAACCGTGCCGTACGCCTGTTGCCGATCATGCACTTCCCCTATGATGGCGGACGTCGGTCGCGAAGCGGTCGACCGCCACTACGCCAATCCAAGCGGAAAGCAGACCCCATGGTGCTCAAAGTGTGTGTGGCCGGCGCAACCGGATGGGCGGGCTCCGAACTGGCCCGTTCGATCGGAAAGGCACCCGACCTCGCGCTCGTCGCCGCCGTTTCGCGCAAGCACGCCGGGCGCACGCTGGGCGAGGTCCTCGGCGAGCCCGGCCTCGCCGGCCGCATCCACGCCTCGGCGGCCGAGGCGCTCGCCGATCCCTGCGACGTGTTCGTCGAATACACCCGGCCCGAGAGCGCCAAGTCGAACATCCTGGCCGCGCTCGAGCACGGCGCGCACGTCGTGGTCGGCACGTCGGGGCTGGCCGACGACGATTTCGCGGAGATCGACGCGGTTGCCCGGCAGCGCGCGTCGCGGCGTCCTCGCCTGCGGCAATTTTGCGCTGACGGTCGTGCTGCTGCAGAAGTTTGCCGAAGCCGCGGCGAAGCTGATTCCGCAATGGGAAATCATCGACTACGCGCACGACGACAAGATCGACGCGCCCAGCGGCACCGCCCGCGAGCTGGCCTTCCGCCTGTCGCAAGTCCGCAAGCCCGAGCCGACGATTCCGATCGACCGGACGGTCGGCCCCCGCGAGACCCGCGGCGCCACGGTTTCCGGCTCGCAGGTCCATTCGATCCGCCTTCCGGGTTACGTGATCAGCGCCGAGGTCATTTTCGGGATGCCGGATCAGAAGCTGACGATTCGCCACGACTCGGGCAACAGCGCGCGCCCCTACGTGGACGGAGCGCTGCTCGCCATTCGCAAGGTGTCGACGCTCGTCGGCGTGCATCGCGGACTGGATTCGGTGCTCGACCTCTGAGCAGGCGCGGGAAGCGACGCGAGCGGCGCGACGATGCCCGACGCCGCATTCGACGGGACCACCGGCCCGGCGCGAAGCGCGACTTCGTCGCCCATTGTCGAAGCCTTTCGTGATAGCGTTGCACCCGCCGCCGTCCGGCGGCGATCCCTGGGGAGGAAAGCATGTCGTCAACCGTGTTCCGGCGGAGCAGTCTCGCACTTTCATTCATGTTGTCCGTCGCGCTGTCGATGTCCGCCGCCACCGCTGGGGCCGAACTGCCGGGCGCGGCCGCCGCGCCGGCGGGGAGCATCCCGCGCGCGCCGTCGGCGCTCCTGGCCGTCGATCAGAACCGCGCCAGCGTCGTCGACCGGATCGTGGGTGAATGGGGCGCGGCACTGGAACAATCCGACGCCGGCATCGGCAGCGCGCAGCTGCGCGCCATGCTCGAAAGCCTGCGGGCGGACCACCTGCTGGCGGCGAGTCTCGCCGGTTCGCTCTCCGGCCTGCGCGATGCGCTCTCCACGGCGGCGACCCACGCGGCTCCGCATCGGGCGGCAAAGTCGATCCAGGCTCTCGGAGATGCCAATCAGGACCTGGTCTACACGCCGGTGACGCCGTGCCGGCTGTTCGACACGCGCGCTTCGCAAGGCGGGATCGGCGTGCCGGTCCTCAACATCCGGCGCACCTACGGCGCGATCACCCCGGTGGCCAATCAGGGCGGTCCCGGGGGCTGTGCGGCCGCCGCGGGTGCCGCGGTGGCGCTGATCCAGATCGGCACGCTGACACCGAGCGGCAGCGGCCTGCTGCAGGCGGGACCGCAGGGCGCGGCGAGCTTTCCCAATGCGCTGATCCTGTACCAGCCGGGTGACCAGTACGGCACGGCAGTGTCGATGCCGCTCAATCCGGCGAACGGCCAGTTCGATCTGGTCGAGCAATTCGCCACGGCCGACCTGTATGGCGACCTGCTGGGCTATTTCCGTGCGGGCCAATCCGACGCCTACGTCTCCAACCTTGGCGGTGGAATTTCCTCGAGCGAGGTCGGTGCGGCGCTGACGTCGCTGGCGGTTCCGGCCGGCAGCTACGTCGTGACGGCGAAGCTCTACGCCCTCGCGGGCGGCACCGCAGGCGACTACAGCATCCTCTGCTACCTGATGGCCGACGGCACGACCCAGCTCGACTTCACCCACCTGACCAATCTTCAGGACACCTACAGCAATCTGGGGCTGCAAGGATCGATCACGATGGCGGCGCCGGGAACGCTGACGCTGGAATGTCAGGCGAATGGACCGATCGTGGGCCCGGGCTCCTACCAGATCTACGGCGTGAGTCTCGCAGCGACCAGGGTCGGCACCTTGCACTGACCCGCGGTCGTCGCTTCAGACGAGCAGGTCGAGCGGCGGCCCGCCGATCGTTCGATCGCGGCGCCACCCGTTCGGACTGCTCGCGCAGAACGGCCTTGGCCCGCCGCTCGCCGCACCGGCGGCGCTTGTCGATCGGCGCGTGACCGCGCGGGATCAATTGGCTCGCGTGGATTTCTCAGCGTCGCTCGCAACTCCCGGCGCGCGACGCTCTCCGCCTTCCCGGGGTCCCCATCCGTCAGATTGTGCCGGTCGCCGAAGCCGTTCGTGGTAGCGTTTCACCGCCGCCGTCCGGCGGCCATTCCTGGGGAAGAAGACATGGCACTCACCGTATTCCGGCGGAGCGCTCTCGCTCGTACATTCATGTTGGTTCTTGCGCCGGCCATGGCCTCCGCCGTCGCAGCGGCGGAGCTGCCGGACGCGGCCACGACGCCGGCGATGAACGCCCTGCGCGTGCCGTCGGCGCTGCTCGCCATCGACCAGCACCGCGCCAGCGTCATCGATCGGATCGTGCGCGAATGGAGCGTGCCGCTGGAAGCCTCGGGCGCGGGGATCGACCGCGAGCAGTTGCGCGCGATGCTGCAGTCGCTGCGCGCGGACGACCTGCTGGCGGCGAGCCTTGCCGGGACGCTCTCCGGCCTGCGCGACGTCATCGCCATGGCGGTGGGCAGCGCGGCGCCGCATCGGGCGGTGAAGGCCATCCAGAATCTCGGCGATGCGAACCAGGACCTGGTGTACACGCCGGTGTCGCCGTGCCGGTTGTTCGACACGCGCGTCTCGCAGGGCGGGCAGGGCACGCCGACGCTCGAAAAGACCCGCAGCTACGGCGCGATCGAACCGGTGACTGACCAGGGCGGACCGGGGAAATGCACGGCGGGATCAGGTGCCGCCGTGGCGCTGATCCAGATCGGTACGCTCACGCCGAGCGGCAGCGGAATCCTGCAGGGTGGCCCGCAGGGCGCCGCGAGTTTCCCGAATGCGCTGGTCCTCTACCAGCCGGGGGACCAGTACGGCACGGCGGTGGCGATGCCGCTCAATCCGGCCAACGGCCAGTTCGATCTTGTCGAGCAGTTCGCCACGGCGGACCTGTACGGCGACCTGCTGGGTTATTTCCGGGCGCCGGTGGGGGCGACGCTCGCCGGCAACCTGACGCTGGTGAATTCGACCGCGAGTGCGGGGAACATCATGAAGGGCGCCAACACGTTCATCCACAACTTCGGCTCCTTGAATACCTTCATCGGCGAGAACGCGGGCAACCTTGCGATGACCGGCGGGGCAAACACCGGCGTCGGCGGATATGCGCTCCACGGAAATACGAGCGGCGATTTGAATACGGCGATCGGGTCGCAGGCGCTTTCCAGCAATTCGACAGGGTCCCGCAATTCCTCCACCGGGACAGCCGCTCTCAACTGGAACGTGACCGGCGACAACAATACCGCCAATGGGTACGCGGCCCTCTACGGCGCCGGCAGCGAAACCCCGGCCGGCGCATTCGTGATCGGCGTCGAGTACACGATTCAGTCGGTGGGCACCACGGATTTTGTCGCCATCGGTGCAAGTGCCAATGTCGTGGACACTGTTTTTATTGCGACGGGGGCGGGTAGTGGAACCGGGACGGCGGCAAGCAACACCCACAACAACACCGCCATCGGCTACGCGGCGCTCTTCCTCAACGTTGTCGGCCACGACAACATCGCCATAGGAGCCTTGGCCGGAAATGCCAAAGGTCCCTCGGGGTCCGACAATATCTATATCGGCAACGAGGGCGTTGCGGCGGAAAGCGGCAACATACGCATCGGTACTTCGCTCCAGACCGCAACACAAATCGCCGGCATCCGTGGCGTGACGACCGGCAACGCCAACGCCATCCCGGTGCTCATCGACAGCAACGGCCAGCTCGGCACCGTCAGCTCGTCGCGCCGCGTCAAGGACGACATCGCCGACATGGACGACGCGAGCGCGGCGCTGATGAAGCTGCGGCCGGTGACGTTCCACTACAAGGCCGACCAGAACGCTGCCGGGACGCACGCTGCAGTACGGGCTGATCGCCGAGGAAGTGGCCGAGGTCTACCCGGGCCTGGTCGCGCATTCCGCCGACGGGCAGATCGAGACGGTGATGTACCAGTTCCTGCCGCCGATGCTGCTCAACGAATACCAGAAGCAGCAGCGCACGATCCAGGCGCAGGCGCAGGACGCGAACCGCTACAAGGCGCAGCTCGCCGAACTCACCGAACGCGTGCAGAAGGCCGAGGCGCTGGCGGCCGACGTGGCGGTGCTGAAGGCGGCGCTGGCGGATCTGCAGCGCACGCGGGCGAACGTC
Source organism: uncultured beta proteobacterium (assembly GCA_963779445.1). Taxonomy (GTDB): domain Bacteria; phylum Pseudomonadota; class Gammaproteobacteria; order Burkholderiales; family Casimicrobiaceae; genus CAIWHR01. The sequence goes on along the minus strand of CAVZYI010000008.1, from coordinate 187,925 downwards.
GCTGCACGATAGACGAAAACACCCTAAACACAGGCCCCGCTCCGGCGGGGCTTTTCGTTTGTGGGCGAAGACCAGATCCAGCAGCTCCAGCGTGAGGCCCTCGACGGAGCGCATCTGCTCGGTGATGCTACGAATGTCCGTGAACCTCACCGCCGCGATGTCGCGTCGGAAATCTGCCATCCGGACCCCCGCGCATCCCGCGCGATGGGCGAAGCATAGCCCAAGGGCGGCTCGGCGACGCACACCGGCGGCGCGGCTTCCGGGGTGTCGCGAACGGTCGACCCGTCGGCGGCATCCTCGTTGCGCAGGAATGCCGGCGAGCGCGACCGCGGGAGATCGAAGGCGCGGCGTCGTCTGCCGCCGTCCTTCGCGCGCGCCACCCTGGAACGGGGAGCGCAGCGGCAGTTCAATCCAGCAGGAGTCCGCCGTTGACGGCGACGGTCTGGCCGGTGACGAAGGCGCTCAGACCATGGCAGGCGAGGAAGAGGTAGGCCCCCGCGCATTCGGCGGCGGTTCCGCCGCGGCCCAGCGGCGTCGCGGCCACATAGGCGCGGCGGTCGTCTTCGGTGCTCAGGCCCTCGTGGATCGGAGTGACGATGTAGCCGGGCGCGACCGCATTGACGCGGATGCCGGCGGATCCGAACTCCTTGGCCAGCGAGCGCGTCAGCGCCTCGACGCCGGCCTTCGCCGCCGCATACACGGCGACGCCACGGGCTCCGCCCGAGCGCGCGGCGATCGAACTGGTGTTGACGATCGCCGGATGGATGGATTGCCTGAGATGCGGAAGCGCGGCGCGACAGGCATCGATCACGGCGCGCAGATTGATCTGCAGGATGTCGTTGCAGGCGTCATCGTCGAGGGACTCGAATGGCAGGCGACCCAGATGGCGCGCCGGCCACGTTGACGAGTATGTCGAGCCCGCCGAGTCTCGCGACGGCAGTCTCCACGAGTTGCCGTCCGGCGCCGGAGGCCGCGAAGTCGGCGCCCCCGGTGTCCACCGCACAACCTTGGCCGCGAAGCTTCTCGGCGAGCGATCGCGCGGCATCGGCGTGGCGTCCGTGGTGGAGGAAGACGCGCGCCCCCAGTTCGGCGAAGGCGGTGCCGACGGCCGCGCCGATGCCGCTGCTGGCGCCGGTGATCAGGACGCGACGACCGCGCAACTCCTCGAACGGCGTCGAGAGCGGGGTGCCGATCACTCGAAGACTGCCGGGCGATCCGGTGGCGGTCGATGTAGTCCCAGTCGTAGGTCACGCCCAGCCCCGGGCCCTGTCGGGCACGCGACACCATGCCGTCGGCGTCGATGCAGTCGAGCTGGTCGGTGTAGCCGCACGCATAGACCGGCGGAATCACGTTCGGGCAATCCGGCCCGACGAGCGCGACTTCGTAGTAGTTCGAATTGCGCAGCGCGGACATCAGGTGCCGATGGGCCGGGCCCGCTGGCGTGGATCTCGCAGTCGAGGCCGAGCGATTCGGCCAGGTGCGCGATCTTGAGCGCCGCCGGTGATGCCCATGTCGTATTCCGGATCGACGCGCACGAAGTCGGTCCCGCCGGCGAGCACGAAATCGGCCTTGGGCTCGACGCCGCGAACGTGCTCGGTCATCAGCAGCGGCGTGCTGCAGCATGCTCGCGCAGCTTGCGGTGCGCGAAAGCCGACGTGCCGCCGTCGCGAAACGGATCCTCGTACCAGAAATAGCCGGCCTCGTCGCAGGCGCGGCCGACGTAGAGCGCGTCGGCGAAGGTGCGCAGCTCGCAGGCCGGATCGAGCATCAGCGTCATGCGGTCGCCGACCGCCGCGGCCACGTGCAGCACGTTCTCGGCCTCCTCGCGTGCATTGCCGTCGTTCCAGCCGTGGATCTTGAACGCGCGATAGCCGAGGTCGTAGCAGGCATCCCGCGCGAAATCGGCGTAATGCTCCTTCGAAGCGAGCCGCCCGGCGCGATCGCCGTGTAGGTGCTGGCGTAGGCCGGCAGCCGCTTGCGGTAGCCGCCCAGCATCTCGCACATCGAGCGCGTTCTAACGCTTGCCGGCCCAGTCCCACAGCGCGATGTCGATCGGGCCGTGGCCCATGTGATCGAACTGGCGGATGTCGCGCTTCAGGTCTTCGTAGATCGCGATCCGCTCGCGCGCATCCTTGCCGATCAGCCGGGGCGCGAGCATCTGCATCTGTCCCAGCGTCGCGGCCGAGTGCGACCCAGTGCGTGACGTACTCGCCGTGGCCGCCGTCGGCGGTCCTGATGACGATGGCGTACTTGGTCACGCGAATCGACGAATCCCTGCGGTAGGTGATCGTTCTGCGCGACACCGTCGCGCGCGAGATTGCGGGCCTCGAACTCGAAGACGTGGATTTCCACGCGGACGATGGCGCTCATGGCATGGCCCCGGAGATCAGTGATTGAGCATGTTCGGAAGCCACAGCGACAGCGCCGGCAGGTAGGTCAGCAGCAGCAGCGTCGCGATCAGCGCGACCAGGAACGGCGTCATTTCCCTCAGGATCGCGGACAGCGGCGTCCGTGAGACCGAGCTCGACACGAACAGCAGGACGCCCACCGGCGGCGTCAGCTGGCCGATGACCAGGTTGACGAGCAGCACGATGCCGAAGTGCGTGAGATCGATGCCGAAGGCGGTGAGCAGCGGGATGAGGATCGGCACCAGGATGATCATGATGGCGATGGTCTCCATGAACATGCCGAGGATGATCAGCACGACATTGAGAAGCAGGAGGATGACCCATGGCTGGTCGGTCAGCTGCTTCACCACGCTGGCGATGAGCCGCGGCGCCTCCTCGATGCCGAGGATCCACGAAAACGGTGCTGCGGCGCCGACGATGACCAGGATCACCGCGGTCTCCTTGGCGGTCGACACGAGGATTTTCGGCAGGGAGGACCACTTGAGCGTCCCGTAGATGAACCTGCCGACGATCAGCGCGTACAGCGCCGCCACGCCGGCGATCTCCGTCGCGGTGAATACGCCGGCGCGGAAGCCGGATAGGATCAGCACCGGCATCAGCAGCGCCCAGAGCGCGTGCTTGAATGCCGTCCACAGCCGGGCGCCGGAGAAGGCATCGTCCTTCGGGTAGCCGCGGCGCGCGGCGATGATGCCGGTAGCCACCATCATCGATGCCGCCATCACCAGCCCGGGGATCACCCCGGCCCAGAACAGGTCGCCCAGCGATATGTTCGCCTGCCACGCGTAGATCACCATCAGGATCGACGGCGGAATGATCGGACCCAGCGTCGCCACCGACGCGGAGAGCGCGGCGGCGAAGCCCTGTCCGTAACCGGCGCGGGTGAGCTGCGGCACGAAGACGCGCGCCGTCGCGGCGCAGTCGGCGACCGAGGATCCCGAGATGCCGGCGAGGAAGACGTTGCCGATGACGGCCGTCTGCGCGAGACCGCCGCGTATGTGCCCGACGATGGCGCGCGTGAACCCGAAGAGCCGGTCGCTGATCCCGGACTCGTTCATCAGCGATCCCGCGAGCGTGAACAGCAGCACCGCGAGCAGCGGGAACGACTGGACGCCGGAAATGATGCGCTGCGCGACCACGCCCAGCGGAATGCCGTCCCAGGCGACCACCGCCATCGCGGAGCCCGCCATGGCGATGAAGATCGGCAGGCCGAGGAGCAGCAGCGCCAGGAACGCGATGAAGAGCAGGATCACGGCCGGAGCCTCACCGGATCTCTTCGAGCTGGCCCGCGAAGACCGCCGCCGCACCGTGCTCGGTGAGGATCCGGGCGATGTGCAGCAGCAGCAGGGCCAGCGCGACGGGCAGCGCGCCGTCGAACCACAACTGCTCGACATTGAGCATCGGCGTCTTCACCCCGGCAATGTCGGCCGCGTTGACGAGGCCGGCCCAGAGCAGCGCCGCGACGATGAGCGTACCCGCCGCCGCGCTGATGACGTTCATGAACGACCAGCGGGGGCGCGCGAAGAGGCTTCCGATGGCGTCGATGCGGATGTGCATGCGGCTGCGGATGGCCGCCGCGGCGCCGATGAAGATGAGCCAGGTGAAGAGTCCGACGATGAACTCCTGGCTCCAGGTCAGCGGGTCGCGGAAGACGTAGCGCGCCACGACGGCCGCGACGACGAGGGTGGCGATCACCGCGTGCGCGGCGACCAGAAAGACATCCTCGACCTTCGCTGCCGCGTCGTCGGCGCGAACCAGCGCACGGCCTGCGGGACCCATGCGCCGCCGCTTACTTGCGGCCGGCGTCGATGGCAGCCCGCACGCGCTTCAGGTTGTCCGCACCCCAGCGGGTTTCGAGGTTCTTGTAGACCGGATCCATCCTGGCCGCGAACGCCTTGCGATCGGGATCGTCGACAATCTTGGTCTTGCCGGTCTTGCGGATGTCCTCGAGCATCGACGACTCGCGCCCCTGCTGCTGCTGCGTGTTCAGCGCCGACACGGCCGCCGCTTCCTCGAGCAGCACCTTGCGCTGGTCGGGCGTCAGCTTGTCCAGCGCCCGCTTGCTGATGATGATGGTGTTGTTCTGGAGCATGTGCCGGCTCATGGTCAGGAAGCCCTGCACCTCGTAGAACTTGCGCGCGAAGATGGTCGGGATCGGATTTTCCTGGCCGTCGACGGTCTTCTGCTGGAGGGCGGTGTACACCTCGCCGAAGGGTATCGGCGTCGGCGCGGCGCCCAACGCCTTGACCATTTCGACCCAGACGGGGGACTCCGGCACGCGGATCTTGAGCCCCGCCATGTCTTCGGGCTTGACGACGTTCCTGGTCCCGAAGGTGAAGTCGCGCCATCCCCAGTACCAGATCTTGCTGACCATCGCGATGTTGTGCTTGTCGGCGAGCTCCAGGAACATCGGCTCGAAGGCGGGGCCGCGGATGACGGTTTCCGCTTCCTTCCAGTCGTTCCAGATGAACGGGCCGCTGGCGATCTCGAGCCCCGGCACCAGCGACGACAGCACCGGCAGCGACGGCGCCGACATGTCCAGTGCGCCGGATTTCACCTGCTGCAGGAGGTCGGCCTCCTTGCCCAGTTGCTCCGACGGGAACACGCGGATGACGACTTCACCGTTGGTACGCTTGCCGACGCGATCGGCCAGATCGGCGAACAGGTCGTGGGCAATTTCACCCGGACTGTTGGCGTGCCCGAAGCGCAGCGTGGTCGCCGCATGAGCAGGGGCGATGAACAGCATGCCGGCGGCGCACGCCGCCAGCGTGAAGCGAACCAGGGATTTCATGACTCCTCCTGAAGACTCGTTTGCGCGACGCGCCGTTTCCCGGGCGCCTTTCAATGCGGCGATCTCTCACCGGCCGTCCATGCCAACGGAAAAGGGACCAGGCGGTCTCCTTTCCGTTGGCGGAGAGGCGACAGTCAAATTGCCGGGGACGAGACGATTACTTCGTCCGAACTCGTCCCCAACGTGCCGGCGCTACCTCGCGGCAGCCAAAGCCCGTTCATATTATCCCGGCGGCGCCCGTCCGGCACTTCGCAATTTAACACGTCGGTCGCAGGTTCGATCCCTGCGCGGCCCACCAAACAGTCAAGGGGTCCGATGCAAAGTCTGGAATTCACCCATGTTCCCGGACGCTTCAAATGATGCGAGCCAGCCCGGCTGAGTTCACGGCCCGGCGCCGACCTCTCGCCGGATGATCGAATACTCGATTCGGTATATTGCACCGAGAACACCCGTAGCGCCGTGTTCTTCAAGTTGCGCGCTGCCGAGCTCGGTATGCATGAGACCTGCCAAAGCGTCCTGCCCGTATCCCGTGACCAGCAGCGCCCAGTCCAGGCCGGCGTCAGCGCCTCGAATGCGCTGTTCGTTTGTCATCTGGGGCGTCGAAGCGCCCTCGAAAAGGTGGACGCTGCCGATCCCGGGTCTCGATGGAAGTCGAGGAAGACTGTCCTGGAGCAGCCACCTGCGCAGCGAGTCCCGCATCGTTGCAGCTGGCTTGAAACGTATCAACAGGCTGGTACCGCCCATGCCGCATCCGAAACTTCCCGCCACGGAACAGAAGCCCCGGACCATGCCTCGATAGCAGGGCATCATTTTCGAAGTCCACGGACTTGGATTGTTCAACCGCTCGAGATAGGCGCCGGACGTGAGGGTAGCGAGTTGCTCGACCTCGTACATCACAAGATATCGCGGCTGTCCATGCAACGCCACCCACCGGGTTCCCCGGAGGAAGCCTGGAATGGAAAGTCTCTCGGGAAGGTGCTCGTGCGTATGCCACTCGTCGTGTTCGGAGATCGCATCCTGAACGACGTCGAACGACAGAATCATTGCGGCTTGTCCGAGAAGGGACATTTTGCTAGTCCTTCGGCAAATTGATTTCTTCCCCGCCGGGAACTACACCCGCACCGTCCTGAAGCGCGTGATGCCCGGGATGTTCACAAGGCCGGTGATACCCGCAAACCAAAGACTCGTTCCGCGAAGCATCTGACCGTCTTCGGAAAGGAGTAGGGACAATTCGGCAAAGTGCATGTCAGTCGGCTGCGGCGTCCAGACGAGGGCGAACGAATTCGTGCCGGGCGTTCGCGTGACGGCACCTTCGCGCGGCGCTTGTCGAACCCGCCGGTTCTCACCGGCTCTACATGCCAACGGAAAAGAGACCAGGCGGTCTCCTTTCCGTTGGCGGGAGGGCGACATTCACATTGCCGGGCTACAGACCAACAATGAGTAATAGTTGCCCCCAAAGTTGCCCCCAACGTGAATGCGCTACCTTGCGGCAGCTACATGCCCGTTCATTCTATCTCGGCGGCGGCCGTCCAGCCCTGCGCCGCTTAACCCGTTGGCTGCAGGTTCGATCGCGGCGGGTCCGTTTTAAAAAATCCAAGAGATACGTGCAAGATCTGGCCCGTTGTTCTGTCTCAGTACCTTTGTTTCTCGAACACGATTTCGGGGCCGGCGTTTGGGTTGACCCTGGTACCGACGGATTCATCGTCCGCCGGTTGGCGCTGCGCCTGACCCCGAATGTGGCGCCAAGCGATGCAGGGCCCTGTGCAGGATCTGGTTGGGCGGTAAGGAATAGCCCGTGCCACTAGGCGCGCTACTGAATCGTGAATATTCGGCTTGTAGTGTACTGACGCGCGGCGCATCTTAGGTGCGTCGCAATCGCTAAGTGACCACTGCAACGCCGGTCCTTTGCACGCATCTCCGCTTTCGTGTGACTCGACTGAGCCATACCTCGACGGAGTTCGCTAACGTCTGTGTTTCGAAAGTAGGAGGTAATCACAATGTCGCTGCCCAAGACCTTTGATCATCCTTCATTCGGATCGTGTCAACTCGTCCCGTCCATCGTCGCTATCAAGTGGAAGCACGTACGCTACCTCCCGACGTCAGAGACGCAATCCTAGCCGGCGTCTCGCTAACGCTTGCCAGTGAAGAGCCGAAATTCCGAGAACAAGGCCCGGTATCGACGCGTGATCCGCGTGCAGTGAACATCAATCAGAGCGAAACGCTCACCTGGGCATCGGGAACAAAAATCACGCGACGCTGTACTGACTAATCTCAGTGCCGCGGAAAATATCGACTGGGTCGCGGCCGTATATCGAGCCGTGAAGGCGGAACCTGGGCCACAGTCGTATTTCGCCATTAATCCGACCGTACTCCTTCTGACACACGAAGTCGCCGCTGCACTCGGTGACATAGCCGCAATCGATGGGTCAGCTTCAATCGATGAGAACAGAAGCAGACTGCTGAAAGGTTTTGTCGTACTAAGCATCTTCCTAGCGGAAACGCTATAGAGGCTGCACACAAGATTAAGGCGAAACTGGGCCCACTCGCTACGCGGGGGATCAAGTTTGAAAACATTCCCTACATTTTACCGACAACAACCTACAGCTGCCGTGGCTCCAGCACATACATCAGCAGCAGGCGTGGCCGATGTTCTCCCGCGATCTCGGATCTGATCCCCGACGATCCGTTCTATCCGAGTCAGTGGGGACTGCAACGAATCAATGCGCCACGTGCCTGGCCCATCACCGAAGGCGACCCGAATGTAGTTATCGCGGTTTTGGATCAGGGCGTCGAACTTGGCCATCCGGATCTTAATCTCTGGCCCGTCTCGTACAGCACCATTACCCACACCAACGATGGCAGTCCGGTAGGAGATCACGGTACTGCTTGTGCGGGAATAATCGGCGGCAGGATCGAAAACGCGTCTGGTGTTTCAGGGCTTGCCGGCAAATGCCGCGTCATGGCTATTGCTACCAATTTCGCCGATACGGAAGTTGCCGAGGGCCTGTATTACGCGGCGGACAATGGCGCACGAGTGGTGAGCATGAGCTTCGGCGTTTATCCATCTTGGATGATTTGGGATTTTTCGATCATCGAAGCAGCCTTGCAATACTGCCAAGGTAAGAACGTGCTTCTAGTCGCGGCAACCGGCAACGAAAACCAGAATGTTTCGCGCTTTCCGGCTACTGACCCCACAACCTTGGGTGTCGGCGGCTCAAATCGAGCCGACGTCTCGCAAAGCCGTCGGCGACACATCAATCGAACCGTTTTGGGGTGCATGCTTCGGTTCGGACGTGGATGTGGTCGCACCTTGTCTGGAAATACCGACCACGGACCGCCTAGGAGCCGCGGGATATACCGTGACCGATTATGACATGCGTTTCAACGGCACGTCCTCCGCAACACCGCACGTCGCAGCTCTTGCCGGGTTGATTATCAGCGTCAATCCGTCACTAACGAATGTCGATGTGAGACGAATTATCTCAGAGACAACCGATAAGATTAACCGCCCCACGTATTCCTACGCATCGGTTGCAGGCAAACCCTTTGGCACATGGAACAACGATGTCGGCTACGGGCGCATTAATGCAGAACGAGCTGTGCTCGTCGCCTGCGCTTCCGCTGAAACGTGCAAAGATGCCGGTCCGTGTTGTGTCGAAGTGCCGACTCCGGATGTCTGTTGCGTCAGCCCCTGTGATCCGCCGTGGCGACCCGACGAACAATGCATGTCGTGGTATGAGACGCGGTACTTCCGCGTTCCGATTGCGCGGGGAGACAACACGCCCGCAACTACGGCATTTGTGGCCGCAAGGGATTTCATCGAATTTCGAATTGCGTACGAACACAAGTTGTGTTTGCTTGGCAAACAGCACGGGCCGTTGCTCTATACGCAGACGTTGCTTCCCGGCGAAAAGGCGATTCTGTATCACAGTGAGCGGTATCGTCGCATCACCTCGGAAACGGATCGCTTCTCTGTTCAAACGACGTTCCTGCAGTTTCTTTCGGCAGTCCATCAAGCGAGAGTCACGAACACACTCGATGCGCTTAGCGACAGGCTGGTGGAGATCAAGGGCAATAGCTCAGCCTCGGTCGGTGGCGGGCTTGCGGGTCTGCTTGGACTGCCAAGCGGCAGTACGTCGATTCAAGCCAACGTCACGGACCACAACCTACTCCACGTTGGACTGGTTTCAGATGTTTTTAATCAGTCGGTCATTCAGTCTTCGCAGATGACTCACGCCGAACGCTCGGTAGTCGTCAGTACGTATGAAGAAAAGGACGTGGCTAGCGTGACCGCTCGCACGATTCAAAACGACAACGAGTGTCGCGCGGTGACGTACTTCATACGAAAAGTAGTTGAACTCTATGCGGTAAGCACGCGAGTGTCCGAAATCTCGTATCGCATCGTCATACCGAACGTCCCGGACGACTGGCATTCGATAAACGATCTCGGCTGGCTGCCAATTGTGATCCAGGACGAGATCAAGACTGTGATAAAGGTGCTGCCCAAAGTTGGAGAGGTAGTGGAGAAACCGAAGCCAGTTTCCTTGCCAACTGACGGGACGGTCTACGATCCAGAGCTCGCTCACTGCTGCTCCTGCGAGCCTGAGCGCGCCGCAGCGATAGGGATTGGACTGGAGAAACAGAAGGCCGAGGCGTTAAAGGCGTGCCTTGAAGCGCAAACCGTCGAAGTAGAACTGCAAAGGCGACGCCTCTTGCTACAGAGGGGAGAACTCGGGCCATTTGATTCTCACGGCACCACGCAACCAGCGCCTGCTCCGTAGCCAGCTTAAGTAGAGCTGTGAGCTCGCCGCTAGAGCGGGGTCATACAGAAACCAGGCCAGCCATCGGAAACGATTGTTTGGCCTGATGCTCTGCAGCGTAGTGACACTTATGCGTGGCTAGTTACACTAGGGCGTGTTAACACTAATGGTCATGTTTGTGAGATACTGCGCGGATGGAAATCACCGAAGCGCAGTACCGCCAGATCGAGCACTGTCTGCCGACGCAGCGCGGCAACGTGAGCCTGTCCAACCTGCGGGTGCTGAACGCGATCCTGTATGTGGCCGAGCAAGGCTGCAAATGGCGCGGCCTGCCCAAGCGCTTCGGCAACTGGCACACCATCTACACGCGCATGAATCGCTGGTCCAAGAGCGGCGTGCTGGATCGCGTGTTCGAACAGCTGCAGCAGGCTCAGATCGTGCGCATCAAGATCGAAGCCGTGTCGCTGGACAGCACCATCGTCAAGGTGCATCCGGATGGCACCGGGGCGCTAAAAAAAACGGCCCCCAAGCCATCGGCAAGTCCCGCGGCGGATGGACCACCAAGATTCATATGGTTGCCGCGGATGCTCGAACGGCCATAACGTTCGCGCTCTCGCCGGGCCAGGCGCACGACGCGCCCGAGGGGCGCGAGCTGCTGCGCAACCTGGGCAAGGCGCCCTGGCCGCTGCACCTGCTGATGGACCGCGCCTACGAAGGCGACGAAACGCGGCAACTGGCGCTCGACCTGGGCTTCATCCCGGTGGTGCCGCCCAAGCAGAACTCGCGTCACGCCGTGGGAATACGACCGCGAGATGTACAAGCGGCGCAACGAGATCGAACGACTGTTCCGCCGCCTCAAGGGCTTCCGGCGCATCTTCTCGCGCTTCGAGAAGCTCGACGTGATGTTCATCGCCTTCATCAGCTTCGCGCTCATCGCCGATGGACTGCGGTTAGTGTTAACAGGCCCTAGCGTCCCTCGGGCGAACGCGAACCAGAGGATAGCCAGATTGGTCGACGATTGGTCCACGGCGAAGCGCGGAATCGCGAAATTTCCCTATGAAACCGTTGGCGGAGAGGGCGGGATTCGAACCCGCGTTAGGAGTTAACCTAAACACGCTTTCCAGGCGTGCGACTTCAACCGCTCATCCACCTCTCCGAGCGGCTGATTTTACCCCATTGCGGTCGTTGCACCCGTGGCGGGGCAGGGCGATCGGCGGTGGTGCCCGGAACGGCGTCTGCTCGATGATCGAGGTGTCGGGCGACGTCCCGGACGAACACCAATAGGTGCGATGCGCGCGCTGCCGATCGACTGCGCTATCCTTGTATTTCACTGACCGGACCTGCCTGGACCTCGCCCATGAAGTACAAGGACTATTACGCCATCCTCGGCGTGGAACGCGGCGCCGGCGCGGACGCCATCAAGAAGGCGTATCGCAAGCTCGCGCGCAAATACCATCCGGACGTTTCGAAGGAGCCTGCGGCCGAGGAAAAATTCAAGGAAATGGCCGAGGCCTACGAAACGCTGAAGGATCCCGAGAAGCGCGCTGCCTATGACCAGCTGGGCAGCCATCCGGCGGGACAGGAGTTCCGCCCGCCGCCGGACTGGGGAGGCGGCTTCGCGTCCGGTCACGCCGGTCAGACGGCCTTCGAGGACATCGACCTCGCCGATCTGTTCGCGAACCTGGCCGGTGCGCGGGGTCGCGGCGGGGAAGGGGCGAGCCGCGCGCCGAGACCCGGCCCGGACTACGAAGCGGGCGTTCGGCTGAGCTTCGATCAGGCGTTTCACGGAACCGAGGTCGGCCTCGATCTCGTCGTTCCGCATTTCGACGACCGCGGCCTCGTGCATCGCGTGCCGCAGCACATGAAGGTGCGCATACCGAAGGGAGTGACCGACGGGCAGAAGCTGCGCGTGCCGGGCAAGGGGGGCGATGGACTGCACGGCGGACGGCGGGGCGACCTCTATCTCGACATTGCCGTCGAGGCGCATCCGCTGTTCCGCGCCGCCGGCATGGACCTGTACGTCGACCTCCCGCTGTCGCCGTGGGAAGCGGTGCTCGGGACTCGCGTGGAAATGCCGACACCCGCGGGCACCGTCATGCTCAAGGTGCCGCCGGGGACGCGCGCCGGGCAGCACCTGCGCCTCGGCGGGCGCGGGTTGGCGCGGCCCAACGACGAGGCGGGCAACCTCTACGCCATCGTGCAGATCGCGGTGCCCACGGTCGTGGACGATCGCGAGCGCGCGCTGTACGCGCAGCTCGCCGAGACGTCGGCATTCAATCCGCGCGCGCACTTCGGCCAGGAGAAGACCCGTGAACATTGAAACGTTCGAAGCGGCGTCGATGGACGTCGGCGACGCGATATCGTTTTCCAAGCTTGCCGAGATCTCGGGCTTCACCGAGGCCGAGCTGCGCGAGCTGGTCGAGTACGGCGCGCTGATCCCCATCGAGGGAGAGTCGACGACCTGGTCGTTCAGCGCGTACAGCGTGTACGTCGCCCGCCGGGCATGTCGCCTGAGCCGGGATTTCGACCTCGACGCGCACGGCCTGTCGGTCGTGCTGCGCTACGTCGAGCGCGTCGAAGCGCTGGAAGGCGAACTGCGACAACTGCGCGCGCAGCTGCCGAAATAGATCGCGGGTTGGGGCGCCGCCGGTCAATCCCGCAGGTGCGCGCTCTCGCGGCACGACCGCACCGCGCCGAAGGGTCGCCTCACTCGGCCTTGATGTGCGCGCGTTTCACGATGTCGCTCCAGATCTTCTGCTCGCGCGCGATGAACGCGGCGAATTCTGCCGGCGAGCCGCCGCCGCCCACCGCGCCGTCCGCGGCGAAGCGCTCGGTCACCGCGCTCGAGCGCAGCGCCTTGGCCGACTCTTCCTGCAGCCGCCGGACGATCTCCGGTGGCGTGCCGGCGGGCGCCAGGATCCCGTACCACTGCGAGGTTTCGAAGTCGGGATAGCCCATCTCGGCGACCGTCGGCACCTCGGGGAGCTGGGCGACACGCTGCGGCGTGCCTACCGCGATGGCGCGCAGCTTGCCGCTCTTGATGTAGGCGCTCAACGCCGGCAGGCCGGCCGATGACGCCTGCGTGCGGCCCGACAGCAGATCGACGAGCTGCGGGCCGGTGCCGCGGTAGGCGACGTGCGTGATGTCCATGCCGGTCACCAGCTTCAGGTATTCCATCGCCAGGTGACCGGCGCTGGCGTTGCCGGCCGAGCCGTAGTTGAGCTTGCCGGGGTTCTTGCGGACGTAGGCGACGAACTCCTTGAAGTTTGCCGCGGGCACGTCGGGATGGATGACGAAGACGTTGGGGACCTTGGCCAGCAGCGTGACGGGGAGGAAATCCTTGTTCACGTCGTAGGACTGGCTGTCCAGCATGTACGGGTTGACCGCCAACGTGCCGACGTGTCCCAGGATGATGGTGTAGCCGTCGGGAGCGGACTTGGCCACGTCGAGCATCGCCACGGTTCCGGCGCCTCCCGGCTTGTTCTCGACGTAGACGCTCTGCCCCAGCTGCCGGGTGAGTTCGGCGGCGACCGAGCGGGCGACGATCTCGGACGTTCCGCCGGGCGCGAACGGCACGACGAAGCGGATGGGTCGCGAGGGCCAGGGCGATTGCGCAAGCGACACAGGCATGGCCAGCGACGCGGCGAGCAGGCACGCCGCCTGCACTGCGCGGCGGCGGGTGTGGAACGTCGAATCCATGGAATCTCCTTGAATCTGCGGCTACCTGCATCGTACCCATTCCTGACGCCGGCGCAATCCGCAGGCGCGGCGCGCGGCGCCTGCGCCCCGGTAGCGGAGCCTGTCCGGTCGGAACGGCGCAATGCGCCGGCACGGTCGCACGGCTGCCGGCATGCAACGAAATCGGCGCCTCCCTGTCGAATTCGTGTTGACGCAACGAGGAGACCCTCATGGCCGAAGCGCACATCCCTCCTGAAGGCCCGCGGGCCGAACCGACGCTGGGTCCCGTGTCGCCGTCGTCGTCCGAAGATGTTGCGCGGCGTCCGGACACGCCCCGGAAGCCGATCAGGATGCGCGCTGTCGCGCTGATCGTCCTGGCGGGGGCCGCCGCCGTCGCTGCATACCTTCACTGGCCGCGCGATGTGCCGCCGACGGTCGCGGTGCTCGCTCCGGCGCCTGCGACACCCTCCGCCGCGGCGCCGGAGATCCGCTACCCGATCGAAGGCGCAGCGCCGAAGGCCGAACAGGCGCCGTTGCCATCGCTGCAGGAGAGCGACGCCGTGGTGCTGGACGCGCTGGCAGGACTGGTCGGCGGCAATGCGCTCGACCGGATACTGCAGCACGACGGCATCGTCCGGCGCATCGTCGCCACTGTCGACAACCTGCCGCGGCAGACGCTGGCGCCGCGCCTGATGCCGTCGAAGCCGGTGCCCGGAGCGTTCGTCGCCTCGGGGAGCGGCGACGCGCTGGCGATCTCGGCGGCCAATGCCGCCCGTTACGCGCCGTACCTGGCGGTGGTCGACGCGGTCGATGCGAAGACGCTGGCGGCGCTCTACGTCCGCTTCTATCCGCTGTTCCAGCAGGCGTACCGTGACCTCGGCTACCCCAGCGGTTATTTCAACGATCGGCTGGTCGAGGCGATCGACGACCTGCTCGCCGCGCCCGTCGTGTCGGCTCCGGTTCGGCTTGCCCAACCCAAGGTGCTCTACGAATATGCCGAACCCGCGCTGGAGCGGCGCTCGGCCGGACAGAAGATGATGCTGCGAATGGGCAGCAACGACGCCGCTCGCGTGAAGGCCAAGCTCGTGCAGTTCCGCCGCGCGGTGACCGGTCCCGACGCGAAGCCGTAGGCGAGCCGTCGGCGCGAGGCGCGCTGCGATGCCGCGTCGCGTGCCGAGCCCGATCGACACTCCTCGCGTGCGAAGCCGCACCCGCAAGGACCCGGGGTCCGCTGCTCAGACGTTGAGGCGCAGCGGGGACAGGTACTGCTGGCGATAGTCCTCGAACGACGTCGTGTCCGCGGCCTCGATCTGGCGCTGCCTGGCCAGCGACTCCTCGGCGAGCCGCGCAAACCGGGCGATGACTTCGTCGGCCAGCGGCAAATGCGAAATGATTTCGCGGTGCCGCAGCGACTGCTCGAGGACGAAGGGGACGTAGCCGTTGCGGTGGTCGCGTTCCATGGCCCGAAGGACTCTCGCCGACGGCGTCAACGCGGGATCGTGCAGGACAGCGAGCGCGCCGGCGAGTGCGTCGCCATAGGCGGACGTATCGTTCGCGCGGTCGAGCGCCCGGGCGATCGGCTGGCATTCGGCCAGCACCTGCGCGCCCCAGTCGGCGAGGGGCCGCTGGTTGGGCCCCTGCTCGAGGCGCAGGCCCGGCTCGCGCCCGCGCGTCGCGACGCGCTGCTTGTTGCGAAGGATGGCGGCGAGCTCCTCGGGCGTGTCGGGCGGGCTGTCGCGCAGCAGGCAATGCAGCAGGAAGATGTCGAGCACGCGGAGTGTGTCGACGTCGATGCCGATGGGGCAGAAAGGGTCGAGGTCCATCAGCCGCACCTCGACGTACTCGACGCCGCGTTCGCGCAGCGCGTGCAGCGGGCGTTCGCCGGGCCGGATCACGCGCTTGGGGCGGATGGTGCCGTAGAACTCGTTTTCCATCTGCAGGAGGCTGGTGGCGAGCTGGTGATAGTCGTCGCCGTCCCGGATGCCGAAGGCCTCGTAGGGCGGATAAGGCCGGGTCATCGCTTCCTGCAGCGACGCGCCGTAGATCTCGAGGCTGTTGTAGCTGACCGCGAGGGAGGACTGCGCCTCGCTCTGGTAGCCCAGCCGCCCCATGCGCAGCGAGGTCGCGTGGGGCAGGTAGAGCGTGCCCTCGCTCAGCCGCTCGAGTTCGTGCGCGCGCCCCTCGACGAAGCTCGAGCAGACCGCGGGGGAGGCGCCGTACAGATAGAGCAGCAGCCAGGAATGCCGGCGGAAATTGCGGATCAGCGCAAAGTACGCGTCGTTGGCCAACGCGGTCGGCAGCGAGAAGTTGTAGTGGATGCCGGAGATCGTCTGCATCCGCCGTCCGTAGCGGTGCGAGAGCCCGAGGCGGTACACGCTCTTCGCGCGGCCGACGTTGGAGCTGCCGTAGCGGCCGATCGGAATGGCGTCGTCTCCGGGCAGCCCGCAGGGCATGCTCGCGCACCAGAGCACCTCGTCGCCGATCGCGCGGTAGACGGCCTGGTGAATCTCGGTGAGCTCGGCGAGACAGGCCTCCGCACGGCCGTGCACTCCGGTGATCAGCTCGAGCTGCGCCTCGCTGAAATCGGTCGTGATGCGCGGGTGGGTGAGCGCCGAGCCGAGGCGCGACGGGTGCGGCGTCGCCGCGAGCGCGCCGTCGGGCCGCACGCGCAGGCTTTCCTTCTCGATGCCGCGGCGCAGGCCCGTCAGAACGTCGCGCGGCAGCGCGTCGAGACGTTCCCGGAACGAAGCCGCGCTCTCAGCGGGCACCCGGCGGCTCCGCTTCGAATGCCGGCAGCGCCGACGGCGAAAGCGCATGACGAACGGCACGCGCGGCGCAGCCGGCGGCGCATCGATCGATGCCGGGGACGCCGGCGTGGGCAGGGGGACGGGGCATTCGGATTCCGGGACGACGCGGGACGCGCATTGTATAACGCGTCGCCGGCGCCCCAAAAGCCGAATCGCGGACGGTGATGTGTCTGTCGCTTCGGGCCGCGCGCCGGCACTCGGCTCCGGCGGTCGCGACGGATGCCGGTCGTTCCCCGGCCGGCGGAAAAACGTGGTCTGTCTGACGCGACCGGTTGCAGCCCGCGGCGTCACCCACGGGCCGCAGGGAACGCCATGACGCTCCATCGAGCGAGGTGAGGCAACGGCCTACTTCGCGCAGCGGATCACCACCTCGACGTAGTCGCTCGGGGCCACCAGCGTCCCGTCGGTCGCGCGATTGAATCGCTCGGCCAGCGCGATCAGGTCCGCGGCGAGCGATTCCTGCTTCGCGGCGTCGAGTGCGCCGAACGCCTTCTGCATCGGGCCGTAGAAGGTGCGGAAGACTTCCAGCCAATGGGCCGCGCTGCGGTAGCGAAACACGAAGTCCCTGCGCTCGATCGCGATCGTGTCGAGCCGACGTCCGAACAGTTCGCGCAGCCGCGCTTCGGTGCCCCAGAGCGAGGGCGAGTTCACGCCGGCCGGCGGGGGCACGTACCGGCCGATCAGCTTGAAGAGTTCGCCGATCAAGCTGGCCGGCGTCCAGTTCGCGAGCCCGATCCGGCCGCCCGGTCTGCAGACCCGCGCCATTTCCGCGGCGGCCTTGTCCTGGTCCGGAGTGAACATCACGCCGAAGGTGGACAGCACCACGTCGAAACTCTGATCGGGGAAGGGCAGATTCTCGGCGTCGGCCTGCTCGAACCGGACCGGCAGGCCTTCGGCGCTCGCGCGGGCGCGACCGCGCTCGAGCAGCGCCGGGACGTAATCGGTGGAAACGACGTCGCACCAGCGCCGCGCGGCGGCGAGTGTCGCATTGCCGTTGCCGGCGGCGACGTCGAGCACGCGATCGCCGGCGCGCAGGTCGAGCGCTTCGCAAAGCGACTCGCCGACGATCTGCAGCGTGGTGCCGACGACGGCGTAGTCGCCGGCGGACCAGGCGGCCTGCTGGCTGGTCTTGACGGCCGCGAGATCGATCGCGGGCGAGGTTGTCGCGGTGACTGCAGACATGGGTGGGCTCCTGGGTGATTTGCGATGGATGGAACGATGCGCCGCCGCGAACCGTGCGACGCGCCGACGCGGATCTGCCGGCGCGCGTCAGCGCCGCAGCACGTCGCCCTTCAACGAGTACAGGATGGCGACCACTTCGTTCTGCACCGTCGGGTCGAGGCGGTTCTTGGTCATCGCCGCGACGATGTCGTCGATCGCCGCGATGAGCTCCTGCTCGCTGATGTTCATGCCCCGGTGGGCCGAGAGCAGATCCCGGCCGCTGTAGGCCTGCGGGCCGCCGCTGCCGGCGCAAAGGAACTCGACCGAATGGCGCTCCAGCGCGGCGCGGTCCTTGACCTGTTCGAAGCGCGTGCGGATGAGCGGGTTGCGGTAGTGGTTGTCGACGATGTCGGTCACGAGACGCTTGATGCCGTCTTCGCCGCCGAGTCGCTCGAAAAGCGCTGCTGTCATGGTCGGGCTCCTGCTGACCGAAGGGAGTCGCGTTCCGGCGCCGGGCCGCCGTCGTTGCCGTCGTCGCCGTTCCGGGTCGGAAGCTGCCGATCGACGTGGTGCTATTTCACTGCATCGAGAGCGACTCGGGTCCCGCAAAGCGGGACAAGAAGCGGGACAAGCGCGGGACAATGCTGCTAGAATCAAATGCGTCGGAGCGGCGGAGGGTCAGACGACGTGCAGGACCGGACGCATTCGTTTGGCTACTGGCTGCGGCGTCGCCGCAAAGCGCTGGATCTCACCCAGGAGGCGCTCGCCCAGCGGGTCAGCTGCTCGGGTTTCTCGATCAGAAAGATCGAGGCCGACGAGCGTCGCCCGTCGCGGCGGCTCGCCGAACGGCTCGCCGCGTCGCTCTCGCCATACCGAGGAGGAGCGGCGCGATTTCCTCGATGCGGCACGCGCGGTGCGCGCCGCGAACCGCCTGCGACTCGACGCCATGCCGGTCGGCGCCGATGCGCGCGCCGCGACGCCGCTCCCGTCGATCGCAGTCGCCGCTCGATCCGGCGATCGCCGGCGCGAGCGATACCGCGCCCTTCGTCGGCCGAAGCAACGAGTACGGCCTGCTCATCGGGCTCGTCGCGCGGCTCACCGCCGGCACCGGCTACACCGTCCTGATCGAAGGCGAGCCGGGCATCGGCAAGAGCCGGTTGATGCGCGAGGTCGCGCGCTATGCGCGATGCCCAGGGCATGCCGACGCTCGCGACCAACTGCTACGAGATCGAACGCGCGATGCCGTACCAGCCCGTGATCGACCTCGTCACGCGCGCGCTCGACGCGCGCTGTCCGCCGCGCGCTGCGCGACCTGGCGCCCGTGTCGCTCGCCGAACTCGCCGCCCTGGTTCCCGAGGTCGGCGAGCGCTTTCCGGGCCTGCCGCAGCTGTCGAACGATTTTCCCGAGGCGCGGCAGGCGCGCCTGTCGCGTGCAGTGGGCCAGCTCCTCGAGGCATCGCGAGGCGGTCGTCCGCTCATTCTCATGGTGGACGACATCCAGTGGGCCGACGACGCCAGCGCGCAGGTGCTGCATTACCTCGCCCGCCACGCCGCCAGCGCCCGGTGCTCGTGATCTACGCCTATCGCGACGAGGAACTCGACAGCGACGAGCGGCTCGCGCGGCTGGTCGAGAGCCTGCGCCGCGAGACCGACGCGCGCCGCATGCCGCTCGCCCGGCTGGGTCATGCCGATACCGAGAGCCTGGTCGCGGCGCTCGCCGATGCGAACGTCGATGCGCCCCGGGCTGGCCGAGCGCCTGCATCGCGAAACCGAAGGCAATCCGTTCTTCCTGATGTCGATCCTGCAGTCCCTGAGCGAAGGCGAGACGCCAGCTGGAACCGCCGCGCGGCGGAAGCCCGGGATTGCTTCCGGACGCGTTGCGTGCCGCCGTGCGCGTGCGGCTCGCGCACGTGCCCAAAGAGATCCGGCCGATGCTCGAAACCGCCGCGGTCCTCGGCCGGCGCTTCGACTTCGACACCCTGCTCGACGTGACGCGCGAGCCCGAGGACGCAGCTGCTCGACGCGGTGGAGGCGCTGGTCAAGCGCCGTTTGCTGCGCGAGGAACCCGAGGGCGGCGTATACGACTTCAGCCACGACAAGGTGCGCGAGGTGGTCTATCGCGACATCGGCGGGGCGCGGCGCAGACTGCTGCATCAGTCGGTGGCGGAAGTCCTGGAACGCCGCGGCGAAGGCGAAACGCACGAACGCGACGCCCAGCTTGCGGAGCACTACGAGCGCGCCCACGTCTGGTCGAAGGCGCTGCGCTACCTTGTCCTCGCCGGCGAGCGTTCGCAGACGCTGTTCGCGATGCGCGATGCCTTGCACTGGCTGGATCGCGCGGTCGCGCTGTCCGAGTCGCACCCGGAGTCGCTGGACGAGCGTCAACGCCTCGCGATCTACGAGCGGCGCGGGGCGGCGCGCGCGCAGGCCGGGCAGACGCAAGGCGCGGTGGCCGACATTCGCCGCGTCATCGATGCGGCGCGCGCCGGCGGCGAACGCGAAAAGACGCGCGACGCGCTGATCCAGCTGGGCATGGCCTATCGGCGCGCGGACGCCTACGAAGAGGCGACGGCGTGCCTCACCGAAGCGCTGGCGGAATCCCGCGCGATGAACGACGAGCGCCACGCCGCCGACACCCTCTATCACCTCGGGACGGTCGCGTGGAGCACCGGGCAGAACGACCAGGCGATCGGATTCCACCAGCAGGCGGTCGAGATCTGCGAGCGCGCGGGATCTCGCCGATCTCGTCGCGGTGCAGGCCTACCACGGCCGCGGCGAGGCGCACTTCGCGAACGCGGAGCCCGCGGCGGCGATCGAGTGCTACACCCGGTCGCTGGAGCTTGCCCGCGGCATCGGCGACAAGAGCTACGAGTCCGAGAACCTGATGATGATCGGGCACGCCTGCGTCGGGACCAAGGGGCTCGGCGACTACCCGCGCGCGATGGCGAACTTCGAGGCGGCGCTCGACATCGCGCGTGCCGCAGACCTGCAGTGGCACATCGGACCGACGCTGCTCGGACTCGACCATGTGCGGGCGTGCACCGGCCGCTACGGCGAGGCGTGGACCGGCATGCACAAGACCCTGCGCTGGCTCGAGAGCCTCAGGCAGGTGCGCTATCAGCTCATCGCCTACGATTTCATCGGCCACCTGCTGCTCGACCTCGGCCTGAACGAACTGGCGGTTGAGACAGCTGGAGCGCGGGCTCGCGCTCGGGCGCGACACCGGCATCATGTTCTGGCGCGCCGCGATCGACGCGCACCTGGCGGTCGCGCGCTCGCGGCTCGGGCAGAACGGACGTCGCGCCGGCGCTGCAGGCCGCGCTCGAACAAACGCGCCGCACGCTCGGAGCGCTATCTGATGGTCCGGTGTCTCGACGGGTTGGCGGAGATTGCGCTCGCGGCGGGCGACGCGGGCCGCTGCCGCGGCGTACGCGGACGAACTGCTCGCGCATCGCCGAGCCGAACGGCCTGCGCGAACTCGAGGCGGGCGCGCGGCGCTGGCGCGGCGAGGCTTTGCTCGCGCAGAAAGCCTACGCCGAGGCGCAGGCAGAGTTGTCCCGCGCCGCGGCGCTGGCGGCAGGAGATCGGCCGCGTGCGCCTGCAGATGGATGCGGAGGCCGCGCTGGCTCGTCTGCTCGAGGCGCAGGGTCAGAGCGACGCCGCGCGCGGCCACGGCGCCAAGGCGCGCGCGATCGCGGAGGCAATCGAGAAGAGCCTGGTGTCCTCGGGGCTCGAAGCGCGGCTGCGGCATCGCCGGCGATGCGCGCTGACCCGGCGACTGCGCCGTCGTCGTCGGAGAATTTCCACGGAACCGGATCGGCACCGGGCGCAAGCGGCCGATCATCGGGCGCGCGCGTTCGGTGGCCGGCGATCCTGGCCCCGCGCGGCACCGTTGCCGCGCCCGGGTCAGGGAAGGGACCGGCTAACCGATCGACTCGACCTGTCGCGATTGCTGGTAGGCGCGGCCGAAGCGGTTGGCCAGGAAATCCGGCAGTTCGACCTGCTCCTGGCGGATGAAGCCCTGGCTGCGGCAGGCGCCCTTCGCGGAACAGGTCGACGGCCGCGCACACGCCGGCGGCGGTGGTGATCTGGATCGCGCTCAGCGGCGCCTCTTCCGACCGGTCCGCGAAAATCTTGCGGGCGAACACCTCCTGCACCAGCTGCTCGCCGCGCATGCCGCTGACGGTGACGAAGACGAGGACGAGGTCCTGCATCGTCGTCGGCACCGAGCGGCGCAGCATCGACTTCAGCGTCTCCTGGTCGCGATTTCAGCTGCAGCTCCTCGAGCAGCAGCTTCATCAGGTCGCGATGGCCCGGGTAGCGGACCGATTTGTAGTCCAGCGCTGCGGACGCGGCCGGCCAGCGTGTCGCACAGCGTCCCCAGTCCGCCCGAGGTGTTGAAGGCTTCGTACTCGACGCCGTCCAGAGAAAAGTGCTCCATGCCCTCCAGCGCCAGCATCTCGATGCGCTCGCCGTCGCGGATCGCATCGCAGGGATGGCAGTACTCGTTGATCAGTCCGTCCACGCTCCAGGTCAGGTTGTACTTCAGCGCGTTGGTCGGAAAGGCAGGCAGCGCGCCGACGCGCATCTTGATCTCGTGAAGCACGTCGAAGCGCTTCGAGAGGTGGTGCGCCACGATGCCGATGAAGCCCGGCGCCAGGCCGCACTGCGGCATGAACGCGGTCGGGCGCGCCGTCGGCGAGGCGCCGGATCTCGCGCGTCGCGCCCACGTCTTCGGTCAGGTCGAAATAGTGGCAGCCGACGGCGCGGGCCTGCGTCGCCACCAGCGTGGCCAGGTGGTAGGGCAGGGCGTTGATCACCGCGTCGCTGCCCGGCGAGCAGCCGCCGCAGCGTCGTCGCATCCTCGGTATCCGCGACGACGGTTTCCACCGACAATGCGGCGAGCTTGTGCAGCGCCGCCGCGCTGCGGTCGACGACGGTCACCTGATAGTCGCCCGATCCGGAAAGCAGCCCGGCGATGGTTTGGCCGATATGGCCGGCGCCCAGCAGAACGATACGCACGTTGAACCTTTCGATGGTCGTTGATCGCGGGTTCGACTCTAGAGCGGGCGCCGGACGAAGGAAACGACGACTTTGACGAAAAGGAGGATTTCTGTGACGATTCGACAGCAATATCCGACGATATGACGAAATCCCCGCCCCGGCCGTCACCGCGCGCGTCGTCCCCTGCCCCGGCGGAGGCGTCACGCGCCGCCCGCCGCCGGACCGCCCGGACGCGACCGCCTCGACCGCGAGCTGCTGTCGCTGCTGCAGGCGAACGCGCGCGAATCCACGGCGAACCTGGCGCGCAAGCTGGGTGTGGCGCGGACGACGGTGGTGGCGCAGGCTCGACCGGCTCGAGCGCGACGGTGTCGTCGTCGGCTACACGGTGCGCCTGCGCCAGGACGTCACCGACCACGGCCTGCAGGCCTTCGTCGGCATCACGGTGCGGCCGCGCGCCGGACGCGACGTCGTCCGCCAGCTCTCGCGCATGCCCGAAGTGCGCCAGCTCAGCACGGTCAGCGGTGAGTTCGACTACGTGGCGCAGCTGCGCGCCGAATCGGCCGTCCGCCTGGACGCGCTGCTGGACGAGATCGGCGACGTCGAGGGCGTCCAGAAGACGACGACGTCGGTGGTGCTGGCGCGCCGGATCGACCGGACTTGAGACCCGCGCAACGATCCGCGCGCCGGTTCGACAAGGGGAGGCGTCGAGGCCCGGACTCATGGCGCGGCGACGGAACTCGCCATGCCGCGATCGATCTGAAGCTACAATCGCGGCCTTCGCGGCTCGCCGCGTTTCCCGACCGCGCCCGAGAGCGCGGGGACGCGCCGACCTGTCGTTTCCGAAGCCGGCGGGGCCGGCAGGAGGTGATTCGATGAATTCTGCGGACCGTGCCGCCCGCGCCTGCCGCCTGGCGCTGGCCGCGGCGATCGAAGGCGTCCTCGTGATCACGGCGGCCGCCGTCATGACCGGCTGCAGCGAGGTGTCGAACAATCCGCACCCGCTCGGCTCCGAGAAGACGAACACGATGTTCGTGCCGTTCCGGGAGCGCTCGCCGAAGTACCTCGACCCGACCAGCTCCTACTCCAACGACGAGACGCCGTTCACCTACCAGGTCTACGAGCCGCTCTACGGCTACCACTACCTCAAGCGTCCGTACGAGCTCGTGGGCCGCGACCGCCGAGGACATCGCGCGCCCGCGTCTACCTCGACAAGGACGGCCAGCAGCTCCCCGACGACGCGCCGGGCGAGGCAGATCGCCGAGACGGTGTTCGACATCAGGATCAAGCCGGGAATCATGTACGCGCCGCACCCGGCGTTCGCCCGCGATGCGCAGGGCGACTACGTCTACCACCGCATGAAGCGCGAGGACGTCGCCGACAAGCACAAGATCACCGATTTCGCGCAGACCGGCACGCGCGAGACTGACCGCCGACGACTACGTCTACGCGATTCGCCGGCTGGCCACGCCGCGCATCAAGTCGCCGTCGTTCTCGACCGATGTCCGACTACATCGTCGGCCTCAAGGAATACGGCGAGAAGATCGTCGAGGTCGACAAGGCGCTGCGCCAGGGCCTGGCGCCGACCGACCGCGACCTGCCGTTCCTCGATTTTCGCGCAGTACGCGTTCGCCGGCGCCGAGGCGCTCGACAAGTACACGCTGCGGATTCGCGTGAAGGGCAAGTATCCGCAGTTCAAGTACTGGCTGGCGATGACGTTCTTCTCGCCGATCCCGTGGGAGGCCGAGAAGTTCTACGCGCAGCCCGGCATGGCGGAGAAGAACCTCACGCTCAACTACTGGCCGGTCGGCACCGGGCCGTACATGCTGACCGAGTACATCGAGAACCGCCGGCACGTGCTCGAGCGCAACCCGAATTTCCGCGGCGAACCGTATCCCTGCGAAGGCGAGCCGGGCGACCGGGAGAAGGGCTACCTCGCCGACTGCGGCAAGGCGACCCCCTTCGTCGACAAGGTCGTGTTCGACATCGAGAAGGAAGGCGTGCCGCTGCAGGCGAAGTTCCTGCAGGGCTACTACGACACGCCGGCGATCGAGCGCCTCGACTACGGCACCGGGTCTGATCGTCGCGATGGGCGACGACAAGAAGAAGGAGCAGGAATACCGGGAGAAGGGCATCCAGCTGCCGACGACGATCGAGGCCAACAACTGGTACATCGGCTTCAACTGGCTCGATCCGGTGGTCGGCAAGGGCGACACGCCGGAGCAGGCCGAGCGCAACCGCAAGCTGCGCCAGGCGCTGTCGATCGCGATCGACTGGGAGGAGCACATCGCGATCTTCGAGCGCGGCCAGGGCGTCGCCGCGCAGGGCCCGCTGCCGCCGTCGCTGTTCGGCTACCGCGACGACGGGCCGTCGGCCTTCAATCCCGTCGTCTACGCGAAGGGGCCCGGACGGCAAGCCGGTCCGGCGCTCGATCGACGAGGCGAAGAAGCTGCTGGCCGAGGCCGGCTATCCCGACGGGCGCGATGCCAGGACCGGCAAGCCGCTGGTGCTCAATTTCGACTACCAGCTCGGCGGCGACGCCCGGCACCAAGGCGCTGCTCGACTGGTACACGAAGCAGTTCGCGAAGATCGGCGTCCAGCTGGAAGTGCGCGCGACCGACTACAACCGCTTCCAGGACAAGATCAACAAGGGCTCGGTGCAGATCTTCTTCTGGGGCTGGCTCGCCGACTATCCGGACGCGGAGAATTTCCTGTTCATGCTCTACGGTCCCAACGCCAAGGCGCTGACCGACGGCAACGGCGAGAACAACACCAACTACCAGAACCCGGAGTTCGACAAGCTGTTCGAGCAGATGAAGTTCCTCGACGACGGCCCGGAGAAGCAGAAGCTCATCGACCGGATGATCGAGATCACTCCAGAAGGACGCGGTGTGGAGCTTCGGCTACTTCCCGACGTCGGCCGCCGCCTACCACCAGTGGATCACCAACGGCAAGCCGACGCAGATCATCCGCAACCACATCGGCTACCTGCGCCTCGACCCCGAGCTGCGCAGCCGCAAGCTCGCCGAATGGAACCAGCCGGTCTGGTGGCCGGTGCCGCTGATCCTGATCGTGCTCGTCGCCGCGATCGTGCCGGCCTGGTTCGCCTGGCGCCGGCGCGAGCGCGAGACCGCCGCGCGCACGCTGGCGCACGAAGCGCTGGAGACATGATCAACTACATCATCCGCCGCATCGGCTACGGCGTGCTGATCCTGATCGGCGTCAACCTCTTCACCTTCCTGCTGTTCTTCACGGTGAACACGCCGGACGACATGGCGCGCATGAACATCGGCGGCAAGCGCGTCACGCAGGACGCGATCGAGAAATGGAAGGTCGAGCGCGGCTACGACAAGCCGCTGTTCTGGAACGCGCCAGGCCGAGGGCGCCGGGCAAGCTCACCAACACGATCTTCTTCGAGCGCTCGGTGCAGCTCTTCGCGTTCGACTTCGGCTCGTCCGACAGCGGCCGCGACATCGGCTACGAGCTCCGAAGCACCGGGTGGGGCCGTCGATCGCGCTCGCGATGCCGACGTTCGTCGCTCGGCATCTTCGTCGTGATCGTGTTCTCGCTGCTGATGGTGTTCTTCCGCAACACCTACCTCGAATTCTGGGGCGTCGACGCTGGCCGTCTTCCTGATGTCGATCTCGGCGCTGTTCTACATCATCATCGGCCAGTTCTTCTTCAGCAAGCTGCTGAAGCTGGTGCCGATCTCCGGCTTCGCCGGGGGCTGGGACCTCGTCGTCTTTCTCGCGCTGCCGGTCGTCATCGGCATCGTCTCGCGGCTGGGCGGCGAGGCGCTGTTCTACCGCACCATGTTCCTCGAGGAGATCGGCAAGGACTACGTGCGCACCGCGCGCTCGAAGGGCCTGTCCGAGACGGTCGTGCTGTTCCGCCACGTGCTGCGCAACGCGCTGCTGCCGATCCTGACCAGCACCGTGGCCGTGCTGCCGCTGCTCTTCCTCGGGCGCGCTGATCATGGAATCGTTCTTCGGCATCCCCGGCCTCGGCAGCTACACGATCGACGCGATCAACGCGCAGGACTTCGCGATCGTGCGCTCGATGGTGTTCGTCGGCTCGGTGCTCTACATCGTCGGCCTGATCCTGACCGACATCTCGTACACCGTCGCCGATCCGCGGATCCGGCTGGCCTAGGCGAGCGCAACGATGCCCAAGCTCGTCTTCCTCGCCACCGACATCGTGCTGTACGCGCTGCTGGCGGCGATCGCGTTCTACGTCTGGCACGCGCGGCGCACGCCGACGCTGCGGCAGACCTGGCGCAGCGTGCTGCACGACCCGGCCGCGATGTCCGCCGGCGTCGTGCTGGCGCTCTTCCTGCTGGTCGCGACGCTCGATTCGGTGCACTTCCGGCCGCTGCTGCCGCCCGCGGCGGGGGCGGCGCCGCGATGCCGCCGCCGGCGTACTCGACCGCACGCTGTCGCTGCTCGACGCGCTGCTCGCCGGCCCGCGCGAATCGCGCGAAAAGACCTACTCGATCCCGCTCGGCACGCACCAGTACTCGAAGGAATCGATGCTGGTCGACGGCAAGACGGTGCGCGACTATCCGCGCCTGCAATTCGGCGGCGCGCATCTCAAGGACGCCGACGCGCGAATGGGCCGGCGGACGTCGTCAGCCGCTCGGCCGTCGGGTCTGCTCGGCGGGCGTGGTCGGCGCGGTCGCTGTGGCTCGCTGGTCGCCGCGCTGCGCGCGCGAGCGGCGCGCACGGGCGACGCGCGACTCGCTGCGCGCGATCTGGCGGCGCGCGACCGACATTCCCTGGCGGCCGATGCTGTTGACCGCGTCGGCGCTGGCGGTGTTCATCGGCTGGGCTCGTCGCGCTGTGGCCGGTGTACCACGTGTTCGGCACCGACCAGACCGGCAACGACGTCCTGTACCAGGCGATCAAGTCGATCCGCACGGCGGTCGTCATCGGCTCGCTCGCCACGCTCGCCACGCTGCCGTTTGCGATCGTATTCGGCATCCTCGCCGGCTATCTACAAGGGCCGCGTCGACGACGCGATCCAGTACCTCTACACGATGCTGTCGTCGATCCCGTCGGTGCTGCTGATCGCCGCGTTCGTGCTGATGATCCAGGTCTTCATCGACAAGAACCCGCAGATGTTCGAGACCGGCCTGGAGCGCGCCGACATCCGGCTGTTCCTGCTGTCCGCGATCCTCGGCGTCACCGGCTGGGCGGCGCTGGCGCGGCTGCTGCGCGCCGAGACGCTGAAGCTCTCGGAACTCGACTACGTGCAGGCGGCGCGCGCCTTCGGCGTGTCCGACGTCGGCATCATGCGCCGCCACATCCTGCCCAACGTCACGCACGTCGTGCTGATCGTCGCGGTGCTCGATTTCTCCGGCCTCGTGCTGTACGAGGCGGTGCTCTCCTACGTCGGCGTCGGCGTCGACCCGCTGACCAACAGCTTCGGAACGATGATCAACAGCGCGCGCATCGAGATGTCGCGCGACCCGGTGGTCTGGTGGACGCTGCTGACGGCGTTCGCCTTCATGGTCGCGCTGGTGCTGTCGATGCAGCTCTTCGCCGGCGCCGTGAACGAGGCCTTCGATCCGCGCGCCCGCGCGTTTCGCGTCCGGCGCGCCCGGCCTCCGGCGCAGCCGGTTGCCGGGTCGCGCTCCGGCAGCGGCCAGCGCCGAGTAGGCGGACCGATGCTCGAGATCGAGAACCTCACCACCGAAATCGACTCCGACTACGGGCTCGTGCGCGCGGTCGACGCGCTGACCGCTGACGATCGAGCGCGGCGAGACCTTCGCGCTGGTCGGCGAGTCGGGCTGCGGCAAGTCGATGACCGCGCTTTCGATCCTGCGGCTGCTGCCGGACGCCGGGCGCGTCAGCGACGGCCGCGTCGACGTCGAAGGCACCGACATCACCCAGTTGCCGGAGGCGCGGATGCGCGACATCCGCGGCCGGCGCATCAGCATCATCTTCCAGGAGCCGTCGACGAGCCTCAATCCGGTGATGACCGTCGGCCGCCAGATCACCGAGGTCATCGAACGCCACACTGCGCTGCGCGGCGCGGCGGCGCGGGCCAAGGCGGTCGACTGGCTGCAGCGGGTCGGCATACCCGAGCCGGAGCGTCGCATCGACGACTATCCCGTTCCAGATGTCCGGCGGACAGAAGCAGCGCGTGATGATCGCGATCGCGCTGGCGGCGGAACCGGGCATCGTCATCGCCGACGAGCCGACCACCGCGCTCGACGTCACCATCCAGGCGCAGATCCTGGATCTGCTCAAGGACCTGCAGGCCTCGCAGAACATGGCGATGCTGCTGATCACGCACGACCTCGCGATCGTCGCGCAGATGGCGCATCGCGTCGCGCTGATGTATGCGGGGCAGATCGTCGAGGTGGCCGACGCGAAGGCGTTCTTCGGCGATCCGCTGCATCCCTACGCCGTCAACCTGTTCCAGGCGCTTCCCGACACCGCCAAACGGGGGCGCAGGCTGGCGTCGATCTCGGGGTCGGTGCCCCCGCTGAACCAGGAGTTCCGCGGCTGCCGCTTCGCCGACCGCTGCAACGACGTCATGGAACGCTGTCGCGCCACGCCGCCGCAGCTGATCGAGTCCCGCCGGGGCCATTCGGTGCGCTGCTTCCTGTACGAAGGCGTCGGACGCGTCCGAAACCGCCACCCGCGTCGACGCGCAGGACCCGCTGCTGCCGGCGGATCCGCCGCCCGGCGAAAGACCGTGCTCGAGGTGCGCGACTACCGGGTCTGGTTCCCGATCCGCAAGGGATTGCTGAAGCGCACCGTCGGTCACGTCAAGGCGGTCGACGGCGTGTCGTTCAGCATTCCCGAGGGACGCACGCTGGCGCTGGTCGGGGAATCGGGCAGCGGCAAGACCACCGTCGGCAAGGCGGTGCTGCAGCTGCTGCGCAGCAGCGCCCGGATCAGCGGATCGGCGCTGCTGCATGGCCAGGCGCTGGAAAGACTGCACGGCGCAGCGCTGCGCACCGCGAGGCGTGCGGCGCAGATCGTATTCCAGGATCCGTTCGCGTCGCTCGACCCGCGGATGCGCGTCAGCGAAATTCTCGAGGAGGGCGTCGCCTCGCTGCGCCCCGACGTCGCGCCCGTCGAGCGCGCGCGAGCGCGTCGCCGCGCTGCTCGAGCGCGTCGGGCTGCGGCGCGAGGCGCTGACGCGCTACCCGCACGAGTTCTCCGGCGGCCAGCGTCAGCGGCTCGCCATTGCCCGCGCGCTGGCGGTCGAACCGGGGCTGATCGTCGCCGATGAGCCCACGTCGGCGCTCGACGTATCGGTGCAGGCGCAGATCCTCAACCTGCTGAAGCAATTGCAGCAGGAGCTGGGGGTCGCCTACCTCTTCATCACCCACAATTTTGGCGTGGTGGAGTACCTGGCGCACGAAATCGCCGTGATGAAGAACGGCAAGCTGGTCGAATACGGTCCCGCCGAGAGCCTGCTGCGCGAGCCGCAGCACGAGTACACGCGCGCCCTGCTCGCCGCCGTGCCGCGCCTCGCCCGCGCCGTCTGAGCCGGGGCAGGGCGCCGCCGGCGGCGAGGCGAATCCGTGCATGTCCTCGCGGGTCTGCCCCGCGATGGAGCACGCGCCGGCCGGACCGCCGCGCGATGTCGAAGCGTCCGGGCAGTGGCCGGCAGGGGCGTGGGCGCCGTTGCCGAATGCCGGCATTGCCATCTGGCACGGATCATGCGTTACTTGCGGAAGGAACGGAGCCGACATGGAAACCATCATTCCACTTGCCGATCTGCAATCCATCTATTCCGTCGCCGACGTCGACCGGGCGCTGGAGGACGGCGCCGCCCGGCGCAACGAAGGCCTCAAGGGCTGGTACGACCGGATGCGCGAGCTGGGCGGTTCGCGCTACATCATCAAGCCGTCGACGACCGCCGCCGTCGACGAACTCGGCGCGGGATCGCCCAATTTCCTCGACGTCGTCGACGATCTGCGCAAGCACCTTGCGCTGGCGGTCGCCGGCAACGAAGCCGTGCAGTTCACGCCGATGCTGCTGCTCGGCGAGCCGGGCCTCGGCAAGACCTATTTCGCGAAGCGCCTCGCCCATGCGCTCGGCACCGGTTACGAATTCGTTTCGATGAGCTCGCTGACGGCGGGCTGGATACTGACCGGCGCGTCCGCCCAATGGCAGAACGCGCGCCCCGGCAAGATCGCGCAGACGTTGATCGAGGGCGAATACGCGAACCCGGTGGTCGTCCTCGACGAGGTCGACAAGGCCGGCGGCGATTCGCGCTACGACCCGATGGGGGCGCTGTACTCGCTTGCTCGAGCGCGATACGGCGGCTCACTTCAAGGACGAATTCATCGACGTCGAGATGGACGCGTCGCACATCCTCTGGATCGCCACGGCGAACGACGAAAGCGCGATTCCGAAGCCGATACTCAACCGGATGAACGTCTACGTGATCGAGCCGCCCGACGCCGAGGGATCGCGCAACGATCGCGCTGGCGGTGTATCACGAGATACTCGACAGCCATCGCTGGCCGTTCCCGCACGAGCCGTCGCCGCCGGTGCTCGAGCGGCTGGCCGCCATGCCGCCGCGTGACATGCGCAAGCTCCTGCTCGATGCCTTCGGCACCGCCCGCCTCGACAACCGCGATTTCCTGGTGCCGGAGGACATCGATCTGAAGAAGCTCTGCGGACGCAGCGCCCGCATCGGTTTCTGACCTGCCTGCGATCCGGCGATGCCCCGGGCGTCGCCGGCGTGCCGAAGATCGTGGTCGTCGAAGCGCGCGGTACGTGACGGCCCGGGCACGGCCGCGAGCGAGATTGCGAATCGCCGGAACGACCCCAGATTCCGGACGACGCCGGCCTTGTCGCCGGAGCCCGCCAAATCCGGATCCTGTTCGAGTCCAAGACCCATGTGGGAAATTGCCACGCTGCTGATCGCGGCGCTCGCCGTCTGGTTCGCCTACGACGCGCTGCGCGCCCGGGAGACTGCCATCGGGATCGCACGCGCGGCGTGCGACCGCCAGGGCCTGCAGTTCCTTGATTTCACCGTGCAGGGTGCGCGCGTTCAATTTGCGCGCGATGGGCACGGGCATGCGGCGCTGCGCCGTACCTACCGTTTCGAATTCTCCGAGGACGGCGCGAGCCGCCGCGCCGGAAGCATCGTGATGCTCGGCGCCCAGGTCGAATCGTTGCAGCTCGAGCCCTACCGGGTCGAGTGATCGGCGGCGGTTCCTTCCCGATTCGATCCGGCCGGTTCCGTCGTCGGGTCCATCAGCGGCCCGCGCGGCCGAATTCCGCTCTCGGGTCGCCCGGCCCGCTCCGGACACGCCGGCAGGCTGCACTCTCGTCGATCGCGCGTGTCGCTGACGACGGCGCCGGATACGGGACGCCGCCGACTGTCGTCCAAGGGTGCTGCCGGACCGAACGGGTCACTTCGCCGCCCGTCGGGCTGCAAAGCACTGCGCTCTTCCGGGGTAACCGCCGTCCCTGAATGCCGGAGGGCCAAATGCACCGTGGCCCGCGCATCGCCTCGAACCGCGAAGGCCTGGCGTCGGCGTTCACGCGCCTGCGGCCGGCATGCACTCCTGGAGGGCATGGCCGATGGGTACGTGCCGTGACGAGCGGCGGGCCGCGAACGCGGACCCGGCATTGACCGACCAGCACGCAATGTGAATGCCCAGGGAGGCGGCCGGATCTTCGCCGCCGCGTCGCTCCGATGCCGCGACTCGCGGGGTCCCGCTGCAATGACCGAATCACAATGTGTTCGCTACAACATTCTCCTGGGAACGTTCGACCCATCGATGCGCAGCGCGCTTCGGAAACCCGCCGGTACGCGCTCCGGCGGGGCGTCGGACGCCCATTGCCGGCGGCAGGTGACAGCGACTCGACGGACGTGGCTCGCGTCTTGCTTTACCACTCTGTCGTGACGCATCCGGTCTATGCGCTCGACGCGTCCGCGCCGGGGGGGCTACGCGGTGTCCGAAGGGTGTCGCGGGGTCAATTACGTAGTTCTTCGATGTCAAGGAATGTCGTGTACAGATTGCGGTGCTTTGAGATCAGCTGCCCGTCAGCGGATTCGCAGGGACCGGTCGCGACCTGGACCGCGGGCGATTCCAGCTCCGGTGGCCGCGACGACGCCACGGCATGTACCGGCCGGCCGGCGGGCGCATCCGATCCGGTCGCCGCGCACGCCATCGCCGCGCCAGGATTCCTTTCCCGGTCGAACGGACGCTGAGACAAACATGCCGCGAACAACAACACCCACCGGAGTGCCCGTCCTGCTGCGCTGGGCGCTGCTGATCGCCTGCGTTGCCGCCGGGACGAACGCCGTCGCCGGGGAATTCATGTTCATGCCGAGCGTCGCGCTCGCGCGCCAGAGCCCGGTGCAGCCGGAGCCGACCCTGGAACGGCAGCAGATCATCGCCGACTTCTTCTACTCGGCCGACGTCGGTTCGTTTCGCTTCCTTGCCGAGGCGCAACTCGACAACAACGGCAGCGAGGTCGAGCGTCTGCAGGCGGGATGGCGCATCTCGCCCGACATGTCGATCTGGATCGGCCGTTATCACAACCCGATCGGCTACTGGAACGTCGAGCACCATCACGGTCATTTCATGGAAACGAGCGCGGAGCGCCCGCAGATCATCGAGTTCGAGGACGAGGGCGGACCGCTGCCGATCCATCTCGTCGGCGGCCTCCTGACCGGAACGCGCTCCTTTGGCGACGGCAGCCTCCACTACGATCTTGGCGTCGCCGCCGGCCCGAGAGTCATGAACGGCGAGTTCGAGCCGATCAATATCGTTCAGGATCCCCGATTCACCGCGCTGGCGCTCGTCGGGCGCATCACCTACCGGCCGGATGAAACTCTGGACGACCTGTACGGATTCTCGCTGGCGCGAACCAAGATTCCGATCCAGGGAACCGAATACCAGGCGATGCAGCAGGACCTCGCGGCCTTCTACCTCAGCCACGACTTCGACCGGTTGCGCGTCTTCGGCGAGGTGTTTCGCGTTTCGCAGCGCCTGCTCGAGGGACCCGGACCCGCGTGGCCGTCGTATTGGGCGGGCTACGTGCAGGCCGAGTACAAGCTCATTCCCGGTTCCTGGACCGCGTTCGCCCGCTACGAAGCGATCTCGTCCCGCCTGACCGAGAATTACATCGCCCAGTTTCCCAAGCTGTCGAAGCAGAGAGAGATCGTCGGAGCGCGCTGGGACTTCTACGAGAACCACGCCTTGAAGCTCGAGTATGTTCGGGACGTGAGTCCGGCCGGCATCACAACCAATGGGATCGAGCTCCAGTGGAGCGCAATGTTTCACTAACCGGCATTGTCGTCGCGCTGTTCCTCGGCGCGATGGCCATGGCACTGCCCCATCCGGCGCACGCGGCCGAGCCCAGGCTCGTCCTCGTCGCCAGCGCCAAGTCGCCCGTGGCGCCGATCTCGGCGGCCGAGGCG
This sequence comes from uncultured beta proteobacterium, assembly GCA_963779445.1. GTDB lineage: Bacteria > Pseudomonadota > Gammaproteobacteria > Burkholderiales > Casimicrobiaceae > CAIWHR01. Next base: position 153,916 of record CAVZYI010000008.1, on the reverse strand, counting down.
CGCCGTCTCTACCTCGGGGTGCCGCTGGTGCAGGACGGGCACGAAGTCGCTCCGCTGCGCAACGCGGCCGATCCGGGGACCCAGGAGCTGTTCCTGCAGCGTGTCCTGTTCATGTCGGCGCAGGCCTACGAGCGGCAGATGTCCGGCCGGGTCTACCGCTCGGGCGGCAACCGGATACCCGAGATCGCCGACATCCGCGAACTGATCGACAGGCTCCTGAAGGAGCCGTGGTCGGTCACCTACATGTCGCAGGAAGCCGCGGCCAGCCAGCCGAATCTCAAGATCGTGTCGATCCCATGAACAGGATGGGCCGCTTCTATCGGAGTTTCATCGGCCGCACCGTGCTGGCGGCGCTGTTCATGCATACGCTGCTGGCGCTGTTTCTCGCGGCCGGCATCTACCGCATCATCGCCGGCGATCTGAAGGACGAGTTCGTCAACTCCGTTCGCTCGCAGTCGCGCCAGTTCGGCATGTCGCTCGACAGCCAGCCCTCCGCGGCGGCGATCCGGGGCCTGATGCAGGACTGGCTGCTGAGCGGGCAGCTGGTCTCGGCGGACCTCGTGCTCGCCGACGGGGCGGTCATCTCGGGCCACGATGCTGCCCGGCCGGATCCGTCGGGCTTCGTCGAGGACTTCCGCTTCGACGAACACGCGACCGACGTGTACTCGATCGCGGTTCCGGTCAGCGCTGCGACGGGGCAGGTTCGCGGCGTGCTGCAGCTCGGGTTCGACAAGCGTCCGGTGAAGGACCGCATCCACCTGCTCTATGAACGCGGCCTGTACCTGATTCTCGGCTATCTGGCGGTCGGTCTGGTGCTGGCATGGGGATCGGGAACGCTGCTCAGCCGCTCGATACGCCAGCTGCGCGACGCCGCGCGGCGCATCGCCGTCGGCCACACCGACGAGGCCGCTCGAGATCCAGACCGGGATCTCCGAAATTTCCAGCCTCACGCGAAACCTCGAATTCATGCGCCAGGAGCTTTTGAGGCGCGGGAAGGAGCTGCAGACGCTGGCCTATTACGACGGCCTGACCGGGACTGGCGAACCGCACGCTGTTCAACCAGCGGCCTTCCGCCGCGCTGGCCGTCGCGCGCAGCGCAAGAACGCCAAGCTCGCCGTCATCTACCTCGATCTCGACCGCTTCAAGCGCGTCAACGATACGCTCGGTCATGCCGCGCGGCGACCAGCTGCTGAGCAGCGTCGCCAGCCGGCTGCAGGAGTGCCTGCGCTTCGACGACCTGGTGGCGCTGGTCAATTCGGATTCGTCGGCGGATTCCGTGGCGCGGCTCGGCGGCGACGAATTCACGATACTGCTCCCGCACGTCGCCAAGGACAGCGACGCCGGCGACGTCGCCGACCGGATCCTCGAAGTCCTGTGCAAGCCGATCGTCATCGGCGACCACCAGGTGTACGCGACGGGCAGCATCGGCATCGCCCTCTACCCGCTTGGACGGCATGGATGCGCCGACGCTGCTCAAGAACGCCGACACGGCGATGTATCACGCCAAGCAGCGCGGCAAGAACTCGTTCCACTACTATCACGATTCGATGAACGTGACCGCCGCGTCGCGCCTCGACCTCGAAAGCGAGCTGCACTGCGCGATCGAGCGCGACCAGCTGGTGCTGTTCTACCAGCCGCAGCTCGATGGTGCGCACCGGCGAGCTGGTCGGCGCCGAGGCGCTGATCCGCTGGCGGCATCCGGTCCGCGGCCTGGTCCCGCCGTCGGAGTTCATCCAGCTGGCCGAGGAATCCGGATTGATCATACCGATCGGCGAGTGGGTCATCCGCACCGCGTGCGCGCAGCTGCGCGAGTGGAGCGACCATGAAGCCTTCCGCCGATGCGCATTTCCGTGAACGTCTCCGCGCAGCAGTTCCAGCAGCCGTCGTTCGTGCAGACGGTGGCGCGCTGCGATCGAGGACTTCGCGATGCCCCACGGTTCGCTCGCGCTCGAGATCACCGAAACCGCGCTGATGACCAACGAGGAAGAGGCGATCCGCCAGCTCGCCGAACTGCGGTCGATCGGCGTCGAGCTTTCGATCGACGATTTCGGCACCGGCTATTCGTCGCTGGCCTACCTGAAGCGGTTCTCGGTCGAGGCGCTGAAGATCGACCGCTCGTTCATCCAGGACATCCCGGAGAATTCGCACAACGCCGCGATCGCCAAGGCCATTCTCGCCCTGGCGCGGAGCCTGAACCTGGGCGTCATCGCCGAGGGTGTCGAAACGCTGCAGCAGAGGCAGTTCCTCATCGACCACGGATGCGAGGAGATGCAGGGCTATCTCATCTCGAGGCCGCTGCCCGCCGAAGCCTTCGCCGAGTTCGTCGGGCGGCCGTCGATCGTTCGCGCGGCGACCAAGGTTCGCCTCCTCGCCAACAGCGCCTGACCGGCGTCCGGGAGCATCCGGACCCGAAGTCCGTCGCGGGCCGGCGCGTCGATGCCGGCCCCGGTCGGCGTCCGCGACCGTCGCGCCGCCGGCCGTCCGCGAATGGCCGAACGTCCCGGGCAGAAGTGTCGCTGCTGGCGCGGCGCAGCGGCCGCGATTGCCGATTGACCGTCGCGCAGCGACCGTCGAGCGAGCGATGCGCGCGGACAGTTCGATGCCGTCGAGCGAATCCGATATACCCACTCCGATTGCACAGGCATTGCGGTGCTGCAGCCCGCGGGCGTCCCGCTGCGCGGGGCAGTGGTGCGGCCGATCCCTCGCGCGCCGCCACCGGGCAATTGGCGGAATCGGCGCGCTGCTGTTTTCTCTTGCAACGGCGGGCAAACCCTTTATCATCCGCGGGGTCGGCGCCGGCGTTCCGGGAGGGATCGCCATCGCCAGGGTGCAAATCGCCGGTCCCTGTCGCCAGAACTGCCCCGGCTCGGCCGCACTGTCGGGGCAATGCCGCAAACGCGCACGCTGGAGAAGACGCGCGTCGGCCATGCTGGCGCACTGGCGTCGCCGACATCCATGGTGAATCGTCATTTGCTGCACCGCTCGATGAAGGTTGCCTGAATCCGAGATCCGGGCGTCCGTCCCGTTCCGGCCCGCCAATCAAGGGAGACTTCGATGTCCGTACGAAACGTACTTGCCGTGCTGCTGCTGGTTCTCGCCCCATTGTCCGCTCGCGCGGCAACCACCTGCGCGGACGTGGTCAAGGCCTTCGGAAGCCGGCTGGCGGACGTCAGCTGCTTTGAAAGCCCCGATCTCACCACCACCAACCCCGACACGACGCCACCGAACAATTCGCTGCCGGGATTGCCCGCGTTCGCGTTCACGCCGCAGACCGACCGCGCCACGATCGCACCCAGCCGCCGCCCAGCGCCCGCCGATCACCAAAGTGGTGCCGGGCCTGCAGCTCAACGCGCGCATCGCCTCGGATCCGACGGGCCAGGCGCGCTTCCTGCTGCGCCTGCCGAACGACTGGAACGGCCGGCTGGTGGTCGCCGGCGCCTCCGGCACGCGCAGCGAGTTCAACGGCGATTTCGCCTGGAGCGATTACGTCGTGCAGCAGGGTTACGCCTACGCCTCGCAGAACAAGGGCGTGCTCAACCTTTACTTTCCGGCGACCGGGGCCGCGGATCCGCTGGCCTGCAGGCTGAATCCGGTGTCACCGCTCTATGTGCACTACTACGACATCGACCCCGGCCAGTCCTTCACCCGCTGGGCCGAGTACATGGTCAAGGCGGCGCGCCTCGCCCGCGACGGCGTGAAGGCCGGCTACGGTCGCACGCCGCGCTACACCTACGCGGTCGGTACCTCGAACGGCGGCTATCAGGTTCGCCGCGCGCTGGAGACGGCGCCCGGACTCTTCGACGGCGGCGTCGACTGGGAGGGTACCTTCGTCGACGAGCCGGCGCCCAACCTGCTGACCGACCTGCCCGCGGCCGTCCTAAACCTCCCAGACTATGTCGCGTCGGGTTTCAGTGCCGAGCAGCACCGCGGCAAAGAACATGCTGGCCGCCGGATATCCGCCCGACATCTACACCGGGACCGCGTCGATGTGGCAGAACTATTGGAATTCGTACTGGGAGGTGACGTTAGTGCCAATGGCAGAAGCGGCTCGATCCCGGCTACGACACCTACGGCCGCGGGCCGGAAAACTACAACTACGTGAGTCGCCTGTCGGTCTCGGACGTCGGCGAGGAGATGGCGTCGTTCGCGAACACCGGGTATATCAGCGCGCCGCTGGTGACCGTCGCCGGCACGATGGACGCGCTGCTGCCGATCGATCATCATGCGCGCGCCTACGCCCGCAAGGTCGGGTGCTGCGCTGGACGACGCCTCGTCCGGTGATGGACACCGGCCGGGCGATGACGGCCACCGGCCGCCGGCGTATCGCCTCTTCGAGGTGCAGAACGGCAACCATATCGAGACCTACCAGCTCACGTTCCCGCAGCTCGAGCTGATCATGCCCCATGCGCAGCGCGCCTTCGACCTGCTGGTGAAGCACGTCGAGCAGCGAGTGGCGCTGCCGCCCGACCAATGCGTCCCGCGCGGGGGCGCGATCGCATCGGCGCCGGCGCAGCCCGGCCATTGCGTGGCGCTGTTCGTACCCTGAACGAGATTGTCGAATCGCACGCCTGACCGCAGCCCGGCCCCCTGGGTCGGGCTGTCGTTGCGTGGCGGGTGCCGCCCTGCCGGCGGTCGTTCACGCGAGCGCGCGGCGTAGCGCGGCAGCCCGCCCGCACGACACGCGTCGCCGGAACGGAGTTCGGCCCGGGAACGCGGCCGCCGGCGTTTTCGCGAAGGGCAGGGCGGATCCGGCCGGGTTCGCGGTTCGTGGGAGGATTCGGCCGCTGCGCCGGGAGATCGTGGCTGGAGCCTCGACAGGCGACGTGCTAATTTTCGATTCCACCTCCCGCGCGAAAGCGCGGTGCGCCGGATGAGTTCACTTTCCAATATCAGGGGCGGGCCGGGCCATGAGTGACCAAGGCTATCTGCGTCAGCCGACGCTGCGCGACGATGCAATCGTCTTCGTATGCGACGACGATCTGTGGCGGGTCGATGCCTTCGGCGGCGTGGCGCGCCGCCTGACCGCAGGATTGGGCGAGCCGTCGACTCCGGCGCTATCCCCGGACGGGCGGTGGATCGCCTATGTCGGGCGTGACGAGCAGCATCCCGAGGTGCAGCTGATGCCCGCGGACGGCGGTCCGTCGCGGCGCATGACCTGGCTCGGCCCGGACGTGATGGTGCGCGGATGGACGCCCGATGGAGGCATCCTCTTCGTCTCCACGCACGGCCAGCCTTTCTTCAGGAACTACCGCGCCTTCACGCTCGGAATCGGCGACGCGCTTGCGGAAATGCTGCCCTGGGGTCAGGTCAACCATTTTGCGTTCGGCCCCAATGGCGCTGCCGTGATCGGCCGCAACACCGCGGATCCCGCGCGCTGGAAGCGCTATCGCGGCGGCACCGCCGGGCACCTGTGGGTCGACGTTTCGGGAGGCGGCGCGTTTCGCCGCATGACCGAACTTGCCGGCAACATCACAAGCCCGATGTGGATCGGCGAGCGCATCTGGTTCCTCTCCGACAGCGAGGGCATCGGCAACCTGTATTCCTGCCTGCCGGACGGCGCCGACGTGCGCCGGCATACCGACCACGAGGATCATTACGCCCGCCATGCCCAGACCGACGGGCAGCGCATCGTCTACCAGTGCGGGGCGCAGATCTGGATGTACGATCCGCAGGTCGGGAGCGCGCGATGCGTCGACGTCCGGGTTCCATCGCATCGCACTCAGGCGGCGCGGCGATTCGCGCCGGCGGCGGAGCACCTGCAGGGCCTCAGCGTGCATCCGGCGGGCCACAGCCTGGCCGTCGACGCGCGCGGCAGGCTCTACACCTTCGCGCTGTGGGAGGGTGCGGTGCTGCAGCATGGCGCGGCCGACGGCGTGCGCCATCGGCTCGGCCAATGGCTGGCCGACGGCGAGTCGCTGGCGGTCGTCAGCGATGCGTCGGGCGAGGAGCGCGTCGAAGTCATTGCGGGCGGCCGCTCGCGGACGCTGCCCTGGGACGTCGGCCGCGTGCTTGCCATGCGCGCGGCGCCGCGCGGCAGCAAGGTGGCGCTCACCAATCATCGCAACGAGGTGCTGATCGGCGACGTCGAGAGCGGCGTCCTCAGCGTCGTGGATCGCAGCGATTCGGCGCGCACCGAAGAGCTGGCCTGGTCGCCCGACGGTGCATGGCTCGCCTATCCGTACTGGACGAGCCTGCGGCATTGCGCGATCAAGCTGCACGAAGTCGCGACGCAACGCACCGAGTTCGTGACCCAGCCCGAATTTCGCGACTACAGTCCGGCGTGGGATCCCGAGGGCCGGTATCTCTATTTTCTGTCGGTGCGCACCTTCGATCCGGTCTACGACAACGTCCAGTTCGAATTGAGCTTTCCGCGCGCGTCGCGCCCTTACCTCATCGCCCTGCGCGCGGACGGACGTCCGCCGTTCGATCCCGCGCCCAGGGGACTGAAGCCCGAGGAAAAGGACCCGCATGCGAAGCACGACGCCGCCGGGCCGACGGCCGGGCCGGCGGTCGAGCTGCAGGGCATCGTGCAGCGAGTCGCGGCGTTCCCGGTGCAGGAAGGCCGCTACGGCCAGATTGCCGGTATCGCCGGCAAGGTGCTGTGGACGTCGCTGCCGCTTCCCGGCGCGCACGGACGCGGCGGCCACAAGGAGTCTCCCGGGCGCATCGAAGTCTTCGATTTCGAGACGCTGGCTGCCGAGACGCTGGTCGCCAAGGCGGATCAGTTCGTGCTGTCGCCGGACGGCCGGACCCTCGTCGTGCGCGACGGCAAGCGGCTGCGCGCGATCGATGCCGGCAGGAAGCCCGATGCCAAGGACGGCGCCGGGCGGCGACGCCGACGCGCCGTCGCGCAAGAGCGGCTGGATCGACCTCGGGCGCATTCGCCTCTCGGTGGACCCGCGCCAGGAATGGCACCAGATGCTGCGCGAGGTCTGGCGCCTGCAGCGCGACCAGTTCTGGGTCGCCGACATGTCGGGAATCGATTGGGACGCGGTCTACCGCCGCTACGAGCCGCTGCGTCGACCGGGTCGCCACGCGCGGCGAGCTCTCCGACCTGATCTGGGAGATGCAGGGCGAGCTCGGCACCTCGCACGCCTACGAATTCGGCGGCGACCATCGGCGTCCGCCGCCGGTGGCGCTGGGCCTGCTGGCGGCGGATCTGCGCCTGGCGGACGATGGCGCGACCTACGAGATCGCGCACATCGTGACCGGGGATCCGTGGGACGCCGCATCGGATTCGCCGTTGAATGCGATCGGCGTCGCGGCGAAGCCGGGCGAGCGCATCGTGGCGGTGAACGGCCAGGCGGTGTCGCGCGAGCGCCCGCCGCCGTCGCTGCTGGTGCACCAGGCCGGCATGAAGGTGGAGCTCGCGCTCGCGGCGCCGGCCGACGCCGCCGCGCCCGCGGCCGAGCGCAGGGTGCTGGTGACGACCCTCGCCGACGAGGCTCCGGCCCGGTACCGGGAATGGGTGGAGCGCAACCGGGCCTGGGTCCACGAGCGCTCGGGCGGCCGCGCCGGCTACGTCCACCTGCCGGACATGATGTCGGGCGGCTTCGCCGAGTTCCACCGTTACTTTCCGGCAGAATGCGATCGCGATGCGCTCGTCGTCGACCTCCGTTACAACCGCGGCGGCCACGTATCGGAACTGCTGCTCGAAAAGATCGCGCGCCGGCGCGTCGGGTACGCGACGCAGCGGTGGGGACCGGCGGTGCCCTACCCGAGCGAGTCGCCGGCCGGGCCCGTCGTCGCGCTGACCAACGAGCACGCCGGCTCCGACGGCGACATCTTTTCGCACTGTTTCAAGCTGCTGGGCATCGGCCCGCTGCTCGGCACGCGCACCTGGGGCGGCGTGATCGGCATCTGGCCGCGGCACCTGCTCGTCGACGGCACCGAGACGACGCAGCCCGAGTTCTCGTTCTGGTTCAAGGACGTCGGCTGGGCCGTCGAGAATTATGGCACCGATCCCGACATCGAAGTCGACAACGCGCCGCAGGACCATGCGGCGCAGCGCGACCGGCAGCTCGAAAAAGCCGTCGACGTCGCGCTCGCGCGCCTCGACACCACCGACATCGTCCGGCCGCGTTTCGGTCCCCGGCCGGTGCGCAGCTGGGGACCGCTGCCGCCCCGCCGCGAGAACGCGTGACCCTCTTCGTGACCACCGGGCGGCGGGGCGCCGTCGCCGGCCGCGCGCGAGTGCGCGCCGGCGAACGATGCATTGCGGCACCGAAGCCCGCTGCGGCCGGTCGATGCTTCCGCTCCCGCGGGCGTCGACGCTGCGCGTGAACAAGGCGGTCGACGTTCGAACCCGGGCGCAGCCTCGGCCCCTTGACGGACCTCGGCACCGCGACTACGGTAGGAGGCATCGTGCGCGGATCTGCCGACATCGCGTCCGGAGCCGGCTCTCCGATCAGCGCATGGACGACACCGGCGGCGTGTCCCGGCGGAACGTCCGAACGCGGCGATCGCAAGGTTCCGCGACGCGGTTTGGCGGCAACGGCCCAGGGGAGAAATGGCGATGGCAAAGCTCAACATCAACGGCAAGGTTCGCGACGTCCAGGTGGAGGCCGACACGCCGCTGCTGTGGGTCATTCGCGAGCAGGTCGGCCTCACCGGCACCAAGTACGGCTGCGGCGTCGCCCAGTGCGGCGCCTGCTCGGTGCACATCAACGGCGAGGTGCGGCGCTCGTGCTCGATTCCCGTCGGGCAGCGTCAAGGCCGACCGACCGCATCGTCACCATCGAGGGCCTGTCGGCCAACGAGCTCGCATCCGGTGCAGAAGGCCTGGGCGCAGCTCGACGTGCCGCAGTGCGGCTATTGCCAGTCGGGGCAGATCATGGCGGCGGCGGCGCTGCTCGCGAAGACGCCGAATCCGTCCGACAAGGACATCGACGACGCGATGACCAATATCTGCCGCTGCGGCACCTATCAGCGCATCCGGGCGGCGGTGCACCTGGCGGCGGATACCGCCAAGGGCGGACGTGTGGCCGCGCCCAGAGCGCACGTCCGAGGCATGACTCCGAGGAAATCGGTCATGAAAAAGCTGATCCGCGAGAAGGCCACGAATCTTTCGCGCCGCAGGTTCATCGTCGGCTCCGCGGCCGCGACCGGCGGCGGGCTGGCGCTCGGGATTCGATCTGCCGTTCGGCCGCCGGCGCCGGCCGCGGCGGCGGCGCGGCCGGCCGGATCCCGAGGTCAACGCCTGGGTCGTCGTCAAGCCCGACGACACCTGCGTGATCCGCATCGCGCGCTCGGAAATGGGGCAGGGCACGCTGACCGGCCTCGCCCAGCTCGTCGCCGAGGAGCTCGAGTGCGACTGGAGCAAGGTGACCACCGAGTCGCCCACGCCCGGCGAGAGCCTCGCGCGCAAGCGCGTCTGGGGCGAGATGGGAACCGGCGGCAGCCGCGGCATCCGCACGTCGGAGGACTATGTCCGCCGCGGCGGCGCCGCCGCGCGCATGATGCTGCTGCAGGCGGCGGCCGACGAGTGGAAGGTGCCGGTGGCCGAGCTCACCGTGGCCGACGGCGTCATCACGCATGCCGGCTCGAACCGCGAAGACGACCTACGGCAAGGTCGCGACGGCCGCGGCGAAGCTGACGCCGCCGGATCCGAAGAGCATCAAGCTCAAGGATCCGCGGGACTGGAAGATCGCCGGCAAGCCGATGAAGCGGCTCGACACCGCGCACAAGCTCAACGGCAGCCTGGTCTACGCCATCGACGTCAAGCTGCCCGGCATGAAATGCGCGGCGATCAAGGCCTGCCCGGTCTTCGGCGGCAAGCTCGTCAGCTTCGACGGAGCGAAGATCGCCGGCCGGCCCGGCGTCCCGCGCGCGGTGAGGGTGAACGACTCGACCGTCGCCGTCGTCGCCGATACCTGGTGGCGCGCGCAGTCGGCGCTCGACGCGCTGCCGATCGTCTGGGACGAAGGCCGCGATGCGGCGCGGTCGAGCGCGACCATCGCCGAACATCTGAAGGAGGGCCTGACCGCGCCGACCGCGTATGCGGCGCGCCAGGAAGGCGACGCGCCGAAGGCGATCGCCGGCGCGGCGAAGAAGGTCGAAGCGGTCTACAGCACGCCGTTCCTCGCCCACGCGACGATGGAGCCGATGAACTGCACGGCGCGGGTGACGGCGGACCGGGCCGAGGTGTGGGTGGCGACGCAGAACGGCGAAGCGTCGCTGGCCGCGCTGTCCGAGGAATCCGGCCTGCCGCTGGAAAAATGCGAGGTCTACAAGCACGTGCTCGGCGGCGGTTTCGGCCGGCGCGGCGGCGCGCAGGATTTCGTGCGCCAGGCGGTCGCCATCGCGAAGCAGTTCCCGGGCGTTCCGATCAAGATGATCTGGAGCCGCGAGGAGGACATGGCGCACGATTTCTACCGGCCGATCTCGCAATGCCGGCTCGCCGCCGGACTCGACGAAAGCGGGAACCTGGTCGGATTGCACGTGCGCGTCTCGGGCCAGTCGATCAACGCGCTTCCTGAATCAGGCCGCGGCCAAGGACGGCAAGGACGACCGGCAGCTGCAGGGCTATTACGAAAAACCCGGCGACGCGCAGCTCGGCTATACGCGTGCCGAATCTGCTGATCGAGTACGCGATGCGCAATACGCACGTTCCGGTCGGCCCCTGGCGCGGCGTCAACACCAACCAGAACGCGCGTGTACATGGAATGCTTCATGGACGAGGTGGCGCGAGGCGGCGGGCGCCGACCCGCTGCAGTTCCGCCGCGCGCTGATGAGCAGGCATCCGAAGCATCTGGCGGTGCTGAACGCGGCGGCGGAGAAGGCCGGCTGGGGCACGCCGCTGCCCGCCGGCGTTCACCGCGGCATCGCGCAGTTCATGGGCTACGGCAGCTACTCGGCGGCGGTGGCCGAGGTTTCGGTGAGCGACAAGGGCAAGGTCAAGGTGCACCGCATGGTGCTGGCGCTCAACTGCGGGCACGCGGTCAATCCCGACCAGATCGCGGCGCAGGTCGAAGGCTCGGTCGCCTACGGCCTTTCCGCCGCGTTCTACGGCGAATGCACCGTCGAGAACGGGCGCGTGGTGGAACAGAACTTCCACAACTACGAGATCCTGCGGCTGGCGGAAATGCCGAAGGTCGAGACCGTGATCGTGCCGAGCTTCGATTTCTGGGGCGGCGTCGGCGAGCCGACGATCTGCGTCGTGACACCGGCGGTGCTCAATGCCGTCGCCGCGGCGATCGGCAAACCGGTGCGCAGCCTGCCGCTCAAGAACCAGACGGCGGTCCTTTCGACGAAGGCATGACGCCAGACGCGTTCCGCGTCGCGCGATCCCCGACCCGCGCCGGGCCGGGGGCCGCGTCGCGACGGGCGGCGCTGCTTGCGACGCTGGTCGCGACGGCGCTGGCTGCAGCGGCCGCGCACGCCGACGATGCGGCCATTGCCGCAGCGCTCGGCGCCCGGATCGTCGGTGACGGCATTCCCGAACCGCTCGCCGCCGAACCGGGAGACCCGGTGCGGGGGCGGGCGCTCCTTCTCGCCCGCGAGCCCGCGAACTGCGTGCTGTGCCACGCGCTGCCGGATCGCGGCGTCGGCTTCGCCGGCGATGTCGGACCCTCATTCGGCGGAATCGGCGCGAGACTCAGCGCGCCGCAGATCCGCCTGCGCGTGGCCGACAACCTGCGCCTCAATCCGGCGTCGTCCATGCCGAGCTACTTCAAGGTCGACGGCCTCGATCGTGTCGCGCCGCGCTATCGCGGCAGGACGATCCTCAGCGCGCGCGAGATCGAAGACATTGTCGCGTACCTGGCCACGCTGCGATGACCGCGGCCCGCGCCGGACGGCCATGGATGCGGCGGCGCCTGCTGCAGAGCACCGGTCTCTTTGCCGTCGCCCCGTGGCTGGGCGTGTTGGCGCAGCCGCGCGAACTGCCGGCCGTTGCCGCGCTGACCGCGTTCCTGGCCGGCCGCATCCCGCGATGGGAGCGCCTGCGCCTCGACCTGCCCTCGCTCGCCGACAACGGCCTGGTCGTGCCGATGAAGATCGTCGTCGAAGGCCCTTTCGCGCCCGGGGCGCACGTCAGCGCCATCCACGTGTTCTCGGAGATCAACCCGGTGCCCGAAATGGCGGTCTTCGAGTTTCCGGTGCCGCTCGAGCGCATCGAGCTCGAGTCGCGCGTGCGGCTCGCCGGCACGCAGCGCGTCGCCGCGGTCGCCGCGATGGCCGACGGCGTCGTGCTGGCGGCGGTCGCCGACGTGGTGGTGACGCTGGCCGGCTGCATGGACGGCACCTGATGCCAGACGCGCGCATCAACGTTCCGCCCAGCGTTCGTCGCGGCGCCCCCTTCGAAGTGCGGATCTCCATCCGCCATCCGATGGAGACCGGCTATCGGACCGACGATGTCGGCAGGTCGATTCCGCGCAACGTCATCCGCGTCTTCACCTGCCGCTACGCGGGCGAAATTGTCTTCACCGCGCGATTGAGTTCCGGAATTGCGGCGAACCCTTACCTCCGGTTCTATGTCACCGCCCGGGAATCGGGCGAGCTGACCTTCGATTGGATCGACGACGACGGCGTGCGAGGCGGCGAACGCGTCGCGGTGAACGTGGCCTGATGCAGCGCGTGCTCGCCGGCGTGTTCGCACTCTGCGCGGCGATCGCTGCGGCGCAGGATCGCGTCATACCGCTGTCGGCACTGCGCTCCGGCATCACCTTCGCCGGCCCGGACGTGCGCGCGATGCAGGCCGACGACCTCGCGAATCCCGGCTTCCTGTGGGCGGAGCGCGGCGGGAAGCTGTGGAACGAGCCGGCGGGCGCGGCCGGGCGCAGCTGCGCGTCCTGCCACGGCGACGCCCGCGCCTCCATGCGCGGCGTGACGGCGCGCTATCCCGCGCGCGATGCCGCGACCGGCGCATTGTTCGACATCGGGGCGCGCATCAACGATTGCCGCGTGAACCGGCAGCAGGCGAGCGCCTTGCCGCGCGAATCGGACGATCTGCTGGCGCTCGAAGTCCACGTGGGCCTGCAGTCGCGACGCATGCCGTCGAAGGTGGCCATCGACGGCCCGGTGCGCGCTGCGTTCGAACGCGGCCGCGAGTTCTACAACGGCCGCCACGGCCAGATGAACCTGGCCTGCGCGCATTGCCACGATCGGAACTGGGGCCGCCGGCTGCTCGCCGAATCGATCAGTCAGGGTCACGGCAACGCCTTTCCGGCGTATCGCCTCGAATGGCAGGATCTGGGCTCGCTGCAGCGGCGAATCCGCGCCTGCCTGTTCGGGATCCGTGCCGAAATGCCGTTGCCGGGCGCGGCCGAACTCGTCGAGCTCGAGCTGTTCCTGGCCTGGCGCGCGGAAGGGCTGCCCGTCGAGACGCCGGGCGTAAGGCGATAGCGCGCCGGGTGAAACCCCGGGGTCTTTCGGCGGGTCCGAGGGCCGTCGTCATGCCGGGCGGAGATGCAGCGCACGGCGCGGGATGATCGTTCCCGGACCGCTGTCGACCGCCGGCGGGTTCCGGTACGGATGCGGTATCCTCGGATCGGCCGCACGATGACGGATGGAGGCTTCGATGACGTGGCAGCGCATGGCGGTTCTGTTGACTGGCATCGTTTTCATCGCCTCCACGGCGCAGGCGCAGACCGCCGTGCGCGTGCGCGGGACCATCACCGGCATCGACGGCAAGGTTCTTCTGGTCAAGACGCGGGACGGTCGTGATCTCAAGCTCGAACTGGCCGACAATCTGACGGTCGCCGTTGCCAAGGCGTTGCGTTTCGAGGACATCAGGCAGGGCGACTACGTCGGCGCCACGACCCGGGCCGGCGCCGACGGCGTGCACGTAGCCCTCGAAGTCCACTATCTGGCGCCCACCGTGCCCGAGGGGCAGACGCCCTGGGACCTCGAAGCGGGGTCGACGATGACCAACGCCAATGTAGGTTCGCTGGTGGTCGGCGCGGACCGGCGCGAGCTGACGCTGCAATTCAAGGGGACGACGCAGCGGATCCTGGTGCCGCCGGGCGTTCCGATCGTGCGCACGGTGCCGGGCAGCCGCGCCGACCTGGTTCCCGGCGAGTACGTCTTCCTCTCGGCGCAGGCGGGCGCCGACGGCACGCTGAGCGCCGCGCGCATCCAGGTGAGCAAGGACGGCGTGAAGCCGCCGCAGTGACCGCGTCGCCGCCGGACGATCGCTCCGACGCGAACTGTCCGGCGCCGCTCACGCCCGCCCGGCTTCGTCGTCGATGCTGCGCAGTTCCTGGATCCGGGGCATCTTTTCCGGATCCGCCGGCGTCGCGTCGACCAGGCTGGTTCGCCCCGCGTAGTTCGCCGGAACGAAGGGTACCTCGAGGGGGCGTGTGGCGACGCTGTGGAAGCGCACGAACTGTCCCAGAAAATCGACGCGACGATTGAGCGTGATCGCGTTCGACGCCTGCCCGCCCGCGCGGTCCCGGATCACCAGGTCGTAGGGCGTGCGCTGCAACAGGTCGTGCACGTCGGTCTCGAGCTTGCCGCATTCGGCTTCGCCGGCGGGGCGAAAATGCAGCACCCGCACCGCGCCGCGCCGCGTGTCGCCGACCCGGGGAGGAAACCGGTCGGAGGTCAGCACGTCCGCTTCGGCGGTGGCGCGCTCAGGAAACATGAGGAAGACGTCCAGAAACACCCGAAACTCCATCGAGGCATGCCGGTGCCGGAATGCAAACGGCGCGGAACGGATCGGCGCCTGGGATTGCATTCTAGTCTCCTGCGCGATTCGGCGCAGGCAACCTGTCGCGCTGCTGACCTAACCGGAAGTGCCGGCAGACGTGATCGATGTCGCTTGAGGGACGCGCCGCGGGCGTCCACAATGGCCGGACCGCGATCGTCGGCAGGCCGGGAGCGGCGGCGCTGGCCCCGTCCGGCACTGCCGATACACGCCCTCGCGGCACCGGAGGTCAAATGCCGATATCCGCAGGCGCGACTTGAACACGGGGACGGTGCCGTCGCAACCTCCCCGCACGGTGCGAATCCGGTGCGCCCGGCGCCACGATCTGGGACTCGCGCCGGACGAATTCGCGATCCTCCGCCGATTGTCCACGCCGCCTAAGATTCAGGCGTACGTCAACGCCATTCCGACCAATCACGAGCTCGGCGGCGAAACGATTCTCTCGGTCCGGGAAGTGCTTCGGCGACGGCGCGCGCACTGCATCGAGGGTGCGTTCGTTGCCGCGTGCGCGCTCTGGATCCATGGCGACCCGCCGCTGGTGCTGCATCTCGACTGCGACGCCAGCGACGACCCGCACGTCGTCGCGCTCTTCCGCCGTGGCGGCGCCTGGGGCGCGATATCGAAGACCAACGGGGCCGTTCTGCGCTACCGCGATCCGGTCTACCGCAGCCTGCGCGAACTCGCCCTGTCGTACTTCCACGAGTACTGCAACACCGACGGCCGCAAGACGCTGCGCAGCTATTCGACCGCTTTCGACATGCGGCGGATCGACCCCGTCCTCTGGGTGACTCGCGATCGCGCATGCCGCGAGGCCAACGACCGGCTGGCGTCGGCGCGCCATTACCCGCTGCTGTCGCCGCCGCAGGAAAGGCTGCTGACGCGCCGCGATCCCTTCGAGCGCCGGGCGGCAAGACTGGTCGAGCACCCGAAGCCGGCGTCGCCGGGAGGCTAGGCCCGGCGGTCGACGGGCGCCAAAGCCGTCCTGATCAGCGCTGCGCCGGCCGGTAGCGCCGTTCGACGCGGCGTGCCATCTCCGCGGCGAGCAGCACGGCCGCGCGCGTCGCGCCGAGGTTGGCGATCCCGCGCCCGGCGATGTCGTAGGCGGTGCCGTGCGCCGGCGTGCAGATCGGGAACGGAAATCCGCCGAGCAGCGTGACGCCGCGATCGAAGCCCATCAGCTTCATCGCGATCTGCCCCTGGTCGTGGTACATCGTCAGCACCGCGTCGAAGTCGCCGCGGCGGGCGCGGACGAAGACGGTGTCGGCCGGAAACGGGCCCTTCGGCGCCGATGCCCCGTGCCTTCGCCTGCTTCCACCGCCGGCGCGATGACGTCGATTTCCTCGCGGCCGAAATTGCCGCCGTCGCCGGCATGCGGATTGAGCGCCGCGACGCGCGATGCGCGGCGGATCGAAGCCCGCGGCGCGCAGCGCGGCCGTGGTCAGCTCCAGCGCGTTGACGATCCCGTCGACGGTCAGCAGCGACGGCACGCGCGCCATCGGCACGTGCGACGTGACGCGCGCGTTCCACAGTCCTTCGAGGATGTTGAACTCGGTCGCCGGACCCGTGGTGCCGAGCACGCCGGCGGTGAAGCCGATCTCGTCGTCGTAGGACGCGATCGGCGAGCCGCATCGCCTGCTTGTTGAACGGCGTGAAGCAGACGGCGTCGGCCTGTCCGCCGCGCGACCACGACGCAGCGCGTGGCGGTAGTTGGCGAGCGCGAAGCGCGCCGCCGGCGCGCGCCGCGACGCCGCGCTCGATCGTCGCCGGATCGAGGTGCGCCGAGGTCGACGAACACCGGCGCGCCATCGCCGGGGATCGCGTCGCCGTCGTGCACGATCCCGCGACCTCGGGCGCCACGCCGGCGATCGCGCGCGCCGGCGTCGAACACGCGCTTGTCGCCGATGACGACGAGTCGCGCCGCGGCGCGCGCCTCGTCGAGCGCGACGATCTTCGCGGTCAATTCCGGGCTGATGCCGGCCGGATCGCCCATCGCCAGCGCGATCACCGGCCTTTCGCCCGCATCTGTGCTCACATTGTCCTCCAATCGATGTGCATGGCCCGGCAGCGCTGCCGCCGCGACGGCTCAGCGCCCCACGCCAGGCGCGGAATCCAGGTCGTGATGCCGGGAACGTAGGTGATCAGCAGCAGCGTGGCGCCCAGCGGGACGTAGTACGGCATCATCTCCTTCAGCACGTCCTTCATCGTCACCTTGGCGATGTCGGCGACCAGGAACAGCGCGAGGCCCATCGGCGGCGTCAGCAGCCCGATCATCAGGTTGAACACGACGACCATGCCGAGATGCACCGGGTCGACGCCCGCCATCACCAGCGGCTTGGCGATGATCGGCGCGATCACCAGGATCGCGGTCGTGCTGTCGAGGAACATGCCGACGACGATCAGCAGGACGTTGACGATCATCAGCAGCACGTACGGATTGGTCGAGATCGACAGCATCATCGCGGTCAGCTTCTGCGGCACCTGCTCGACCGACAGGATCCAGCCGAACAGCGCGGCGACCGCGACGATCAGCAGGATGCCCGGCGACGCGCGGATCGTCTCGAAGGCGGCGTCGAGCAGGCCCTTCCACGTCAGCTCGCGGTAGAACAGGCTGCTGATCAGCATCGCGTAGAGCACGGTGACCGACGCGATCTCGGTCGGCGTGAAGAAGCCGGCGAGCATGCCGGCGATCAGGATCACCGGCGCGACGATCGCCGGGAACGCCGGCTTGAAGTCGCGCCACAGTTCGCGCATCGTCGGCCAGCGCTCGGCGCGCGGATAGTTGCGCCGGATCGCGAGCCACGCCGGTCATCAGCATCAGCATCAGCCACGCACAGCAGGCCCGGCAGGATGCCGCCGAGCAGCAGCTGGATCACCGACACGCCGGTCACCGTGCCGTAGATGATCAGCGGAATCGACGGCGGGAAGATCGGCCCGACGATCGCCGACGAGCTCGTCACCGCGGCGGCGAACGCGCGCGGTGAAGCCCTTGCTGCGCATCGCGTCGATCTCGATGCGGCCGAGGCCGCCGATGTCGGCGAGCGCCGAGCCCGACATGCCGGCGAAGATCAGGCTGCCGAAGATGTTGACCTGCGCGAGCCCGCCGGGCAGGCGCCCGTCGCGGTGTCGGCGAACTTGTAGATGTAGCGCGAAATGCCGGCGCTGTTCATCAGGCTGCCGACGAACAGGAACACCGGCACCGCGACCAGCGGGAACGAATCGAGCGCGTAGAGCGTGCGCTGCGCGACGAGATCGATCGGCAGGCCGTTGGCGAAGATGTAGACGATGCACGGAATGCCGATCGCGAGCACGACCGGAAAGCCCAGCACGAACAGCGCCAGGAACGCGAGGACGACGAGGAAGCCTTCCAGGCGTCGCCTTCAGGTCAGGACCGTCTGCTTCTCTTCGGGGCGCCGGCGCCGCCACGTGTGCACGAACATCGCCAGCGTTTCGACGACCAGCAGCAGCGCGCCGACGGCGAGCGGCCCCATGAACAGCCAGAACGGCATCTCGAGCGTCGCCGTCTGGTTCTGCAGGTTCTTGCCGATCGTGATCACCGCGGCAACGCACAGCACGCCGAACATCGCGATGCCGGAGAGCTCGATGCCGAGCTGCAGGAACCAGCGCGGACGCGGCGGCAGCAGGCCCTGGAACTCCTCCATCCGGATCTGGCCGCCCTGCTCGGTCACGTACGACGCGGCGAGAAACGTCAGGGTGATCAGGAAGTAGCGCGCCAGCTCCTCCGCGCCGGCCATCGGCACGTTGAACACGCCGCGCATCATGATCTGCGCGAGCGGCGTGATGACCAGCGCGGCAAGCAGCGCGAGGCTCATCCAGCGCACGACGCGTCGAATCGCCCCGAGTGCGGCGGTCATCCGGCCTCCTCGGCGAGGCACGCGGACAGGGTCATCGGTCACTTCACCGCGCGGATCTGCTCGATGTAGCCGGTCCACTCGGGGAAGTCCTTGTTGACCTGCGCCAGCACCGCCTTGCGGAACGCCTCGATGTCGAGCCCGTCCTTCTCCTCGACGAAGATCATGCCCTTCGCCTCGAGGTCGGCGCGGTACTTGGCGGCGGTGTCGCGGTCCCAGTCGAGCGTCTTCTCGCCGACCTCGGCCATCGTGTCCTCGATGATCTTGCGGTCGGCCGGCCGGGATCCCCTGCCACACCTTCTCGTTGACGAACACCGACAGCACCGACTGCATGTGGTTGGTCATCATCACGTACTTCTGCACCTCGTAGAGCTTGAGGTTGTAGATGTTCGGCAGCGGATTCTCCTGGCCGACGACGAGACCGGTCGCGAGCGCCGTGGCGAGCTCGGACACCTCGACCGGCGTCGCGACCGCGCCCATGCCGGTCAGCATCGACGACCACAGCTTGACCGGCACGCCGCGGTACTTCTTGCCCTGCATGTCCTTGGGCGACAGCACCTTCTCCTTCGACGTCAGCTCGCGCGTGCCCTGGAAGAAGCTGCCGACGATCCGCATGTTGCCCTTCTCGACCAGCTGCTGGTTGATCTCGTGCAGCGCCGGCGAGGTGCGCGCATCGGTGGCGCGCAGGCTGTGCGCGGGATCGCGGTAGACGAACGGCGTGTTGAACACCGCGGTGGTGGACACGATCTTGCCGAGCGACGCGAAGTCGTGGTGCCCCATCGAGATCGCGCCGGACTTGACGCCGTCGACCAGCTCGCCGACGCCGCCCAGCTGCGAATTCGGGAACACCTGGATCTCGATGCGGCCGTTGGTGCGCTCCTTGACCAGCTTGGCGACCTCGTCGGCGTACAGCGTCTGCGGCGCGTTGGCGACGCCGACGTGGGCGTAGCGCAGCTTGATCTGCGCATGCGGCGGCCGGCGACGCCAGCAGCGCGATGGCGGCCGTCGCTGCCGACAGGACGGTGGCTAAACGGGTGTTCATGGCATTTCCTCCTTGGGGTGGAAGGGCTTGGGTCCCTTCGATTGTATCCATGGCGCCGCGGCGGGTCATGCCGGGGCGGAACGCTCGTACAGCTTGAATACGGCCGACGTGTCGAGCTCGGCGTAGCCGAGGTGGATCAGCATGCGGTACAGCGACAGCGCCTCGCCGGTCATCGGCACCGGCGCCTTCAGCTCGCCGGCGAAGTCGTTGACCATCTCGAGATCCTTCAGCAGCTGCCGCGCGTAGCCCTGCGGCGCGAAATCGCGCTCGACCATCCGCGGATAGAGCTTCTGCAGCAGCGTGCCGTCGGCGTGGCCGCCGGCCAGGCATTCGGGAATGCGCGCGGCGTCGATGCCGGCCGCCTCGGCCAGCAGCAGCGCCTCGGCCATCACCGCGTGCGTGCAGCCGACGATCAGCTGGTTGATCATCTTGGCGACGAGGCCGCTGCCGCCGGGACCCATGTGCGTGAAGCGCGCGGCGATGTCCGCCATCAGCGGCGCCAGGCGCGCGATGTCCGCCGGGTCCCCGCCCGCCATCACCGTGAGCGTGCCGCTGCCCGACGCCGGCGGGCCGCCCGACACCGGCGCATCGACCCAGCCGCAGCCCGTCGCTGCGCGCAGCCGCGCGGCGAACGCCTTGCCCTTGTCGACCTTCACCGTCGAGAAATCGACGACGAGCTGCGGCGGCCGCAGCGCGTCGCCGACGCCGCGTTCGCCGAACACCGCCTCCTCGACCGCGTCGGTCGTCGGCAGGTTGAGCAGCACGAGGTCGGCATCGCGCGCGGCGTCGGCCGGCGAGTCCGCGGCCAGCGCCCCCGCCGCGCGCGCCGCGTCGAGCCGCTCCGGCAGGATGTCGTAGGCCGTCACCGGGTAGCCCAGCGAGACGAGCCGCCGAACCATCGGCAGGCCCATCAGGCCGACGCCGACGTAGCCGATGCGCGGATGCGCCATGTGCTACTCCATTGCGTAGATGCGGATCGCGTTGTCGTGGAACAGCGCGCGCTGCTCCGCCGGCGTCAGATCGCCGACGATCTCGCGGAAGCCGCCGAAGATCGTGTCGAAGCTCGCGCACACGCTGTCGACCGGAAAGTTGCTCGCGAACATGCAGCGCGCGACGCCGAAGAGATCGATCACGGTGCGCACGATGTCGCGATTCGCCGCGACCGTCCACGGCTGCGCCGGCTGCCCGATGCCCGAGATCTTGACGGCGACGTTCGGGCGCCCGGCGAGGATCTTCATCGCCCGTTTCCAGCCGGCGATGCCGTCGGCGCTGCGGTCGGCGGGCAGGCCGGTGTGATTGAGGATGATCGGCGTGTCGGGAAAATCGGCCGCGAGCTTCGCGGCTTCGGCGAGATGCCACCACGGCGTCTGCAGATCGAAGCGCAGGCCGTGGCGTGCCAGGAGCGCGTAGCCCGCGCGCCACTTCGCGTCGCAGGTGCCGCCGGGCGCGCCTTCCGCCGCGGACCGGTTTGCCCGCGGCTTGTGGCGGACGCTGCGCACGAAAGGAAACGCCGCCTGCTGCTCGAGCACGCGCGGCGCGTCGTCGTGGTCGAGCCACGCCTGCGCGACCGCGACGGTCGGCAAGCCGTGCGCGCGGCGAAGTTCCTCGATGTAGCGCATCTCGCCGACGGGGTCCTGCGGGTTCCATTCGGTCTCGACGTAGACCGTCTTGTCGACGCGGTACGGCGCGGCGTCGGCCAGGTAGTCGGGCGGCAGGTAGCGCCGCCGGATCGCACGGTAGTCGCCGTAGCGGAACGGGATCGGCGGCTCGTCGTTGAGCCACGGGTAGTAGTTGACGCCCGGATCCCAGAAATGCTGGTGGGCGTCGACGATCGCCATGCCGGCGCCGGCCCCGGTGCGGACCGTGCGGTCCGCGGCGACAGTCGAGTTGCTCTCCATGGCTTCCCCCGGTGGACGCGGCCGACGCGGCAGCGTGCGGTGCCGGGCCATCGTGACCGCGGTCCGCCCTGCGTCCCGACCATCGGCGAGTTTACTTCATGCGGAAGGCGCGAGGCCATGCGAACGGCGCGCGTCGGCGCATCGGGTGGCGTTGCGGCGGATGGGCTTGCGGCGGCAACTTCCCCGCGCGTCGCTCCTGCGGCGCTACGGCGTCGACGCAGCCCTTCTCGACCGGCAGCGATTCCGGCGCGTGCTCGCGCGGATCCATCCCGGAAGGATCCGGGCTATCGGCATGTCGATCGTCGTCGCCATGAGCATGTGAATGCCCATGGCGAGGTTTCGAGGATTTCCCGTGGCCCGCGCAACGTCACGGCTGCGCGCCGCGGCGGGGCCAGGCCGGATGTGTGCCGCCGCCTAGTGCTTCGGCACCCGGAAGCGCACCACGTTCCACCGGGTGACGTCCTCCTCGGGCTCGTCACCGACCGCGCCGGTGAGCGGCAGCGCGAGATTGGTCACATACATGATCCCGTTGACGATCACCATGCTCGCCGGGAACAGCATGCCGCGCGGCGAGCCGTCGTGGCGGATTCCGTCGAAGCCGCCGACGCGCGCGATCACGCGGCCCTTGTCGTTGAGCGCGACGACTTCGTCCGCCTGGTTGGCCGCGACCCAGAGCCGGCCGCCGCCGTCGATGACGAGGCCATCCGCCCCGTGGATGCTCTCGGCGAATACCGAGACCGCCTTGGTCGCCATGTCCATCTTCAGGACGCGGCTGTCGCCGGTGTTGGCGATGTACAGCGTCGTTTCGTCGGCGCTGAGCGCCAGCCCGTTGGCGCCGAAGGGCGGAAAGCCGGCGGTCGCGAGCAGAGGATCGTGCGATACGACGGTCACCGCGCAGGGGGCGCTGCAGGTCCTGGCGCCGGCGACGCGGAAGATCGCGCCCTGGAACGAATCGGAGACGTACAGATTGCCCGACTTGTCGAACACCATCGCATTCGGCGCCGGGAAGCTGTTGGAGCCGAACGCGATCGTATCCGAGCTGCCGTCCGGATTGCCGACGCTGCGCGTCGCCGGGGCCCCGATTCCGGGCACCGAAGCCACGTCCTCGACCGGCGTCGTGCCGTCGAAATTCGCGGCGATGCGCTGGACCTTCGATGCGCCCATGTTGAGGATGTAGACCTTGCCTTGCGCCGCGTCGAAAGCGAGGCCGAGCAGCGGCGCACCGCCGAAGTCGCGCTGGGCTTCGAGCTGGCCGTTCTTGCCGAAGCGCAAGAGCTTGTTGGCATTGGGGCCGAAGTCGAAGGTTCCCACGAAGACATCGCCGGTCGCGGGAT
Organism: uncultured beta proteobacterium; assembly: GCA_963779445.1. Classification (GTDB taxonomy): domain Bacteria; phylum Pseudomonadota; class Gammaproteobacteria; order Burkholderiales; family Casimicrobiaceae; genus CAIWHR01. Next base: position 131,126 of record CAVZYI010000008.1, on the reverse strand, counting down.
CGGCGGTGATGCCTTCGGGATAGCGCACGCCGGCGGGCAGCGACGCGAAGGGAACCGGCTCCGCCCAGACCGGGCCGGGTTGTCCGTCGGCGAAGCTGGTTCCGGCACCCAGCGTCAGTGCGCCGGCGCCGAGAATGGCGATCAATGCTTTGTTCATGGCGGTTCCTCCCAGTTGAATTTGTCCCCCTGCAGCCGGCGGATTGTCGTGCCGCGCGGGAGGCGATGTCAACGCCGGACGGCGGGCGGTGTTGCGGCGATGCCGTCGAGCGCGGATCTCCGCGCGGCGCAAGTCCCGCGCACGGTGCCGCCGGCGTTCACGGCGTTGCGCAACCGCAGTTCGCGGCGCCCCGCCGGCAGGAGATCGGAGCTAGCGCGCCGTCTTCTGCGCCCGCGCGTCCAGCGCACCCCAGCGCGCGAATCGTTCGGCCAGCGCGTGCTCGAGCTCGCGCGCCCGCAGCCGATCGGCCTTGATCGCTTCCGCGCCCTGCTTGTGATATCCGGAGGCGCACATGCGCTCGGTAAGCGCGTGCTGCTCGCGCTCCAGCGTTTCCAGTTCGGCAGGCAGCGCCTCCAGCTCGCGCTGCTCCTTGAACGTGAGCTTGACCGGCGCGGAGCCGGCTTCCGTCGGATCGGTTCTCGCCGCCTCGGTGCGTGCCGGCGAGGCTGCCGCCGCGGCGCGCTTCGCCTCCGGCCGCGGCCGCTGCGCAATCCAGTCGCTGTAGCCGCCGACGTATTCCTTCCACGTGCCCTCGCCGTCGGCCAGCGGCTCGGCAACCAGCGTCTGCGTCACGACGTTGTCGAGAAAGATCCGGTCGTGGCTGACCAGCAGCAGCGTGCCGGGGTAGGACTGCAGCGTTGCCTCCAGCAATTCGAGCGACTCGATGTCGAGATCGTTGGTCGGCTCGTCCAGCACCAGCAGGTTGGCCGGACGCGCGAACAGTCGCGCGAGCAGCAGCCGGTTGCGCTCGCCGCCCGAAAGCGCCTTCACCGGCACCTGCGCGCGCTGCGGCGGGAACAGGAAGTCGCCGAGATAGGAGAGCACGTGCTTGCGGCCGGCGGCGGTTTCCACCCATTCCGATCCGGGACTGATCGTCTCGGCAAGCGTGAGTTCGTCGTCGAGCTGTTCGCGCATCTGGTCGAAATACGCGATCTGCAGTTTCGTGCCCAGCTTCACGGTGCCGGCGTCCGGCGGCAGCGCGCCCAGCAGCAGCTTCAGCAGCGTCGACTTCCCGGCGCCGTTGGGGCCGATCAGGCCCAGGCGGTCGCCGCGCATGACGCGCAGCGTCAGGTCGCGCACCAGCGTGCGCGTCGCCGAAGCGCTTGGTCACGCCGGTCAGTTCGGCGACCAGCCTGCCCGAGCGCGCGCCGGCGTCGAGCGCGAGCTTGACGTTGCCCAGTCGCTCGCGCCGCTCCGCGCGCTCGACGCGCAGCGATTCGAGCCGGCGCACGCGGCCCTCGTCGCGGGTGCGGCGCGCCTCCACGCCCTTGCGGATCCACGCTTCCTCCTGCGCCCAGAACTGGTCGAACTTGCGGCGCGCGACGGCCTCGGCCGCCAGCTCGTCGGCCTTGCGCGTCTCGTACGCCGCGAAGTTGCCCGGATACGAGCGCAGCAGGCCGCGGTCGAGCTCGACGATGCGCGTGGCGACGCGGTCGAGAAACGCGCGGTCGTGCGTGATCACGATCGACGCCGGGACCTTGCACACCAGGTCCTCGAGCAGCGTGATGCCGTCGAGGTCGAGGTGATTGGTCGGCTCGTCGAGCAGCAGCAGGTCCGGGCGCGAGCGCGCAGCGCCAGTGCCAGCGCCGCGCGCTTCGCGCTCGCCGCCGGACGCCGACTCGGGGGCCGCGGCCTCGTCGAGGCCGAAGCGATGCAGGAATTCGACGAGCCGTGCTTCGGCGCGCCAGCGCTCGCGCTCGTCGTGCAGGTCTTCGCAGGCGGCCGCGCAGCGCCAGGCTTTCGCGCAACGACGACGCGGCCGGAAGCTCGGGTTCCTGCTCGACCAGGACGATGCGCAGGCCTTCACGGCGCTGTATTTCGCCGTCGTCGAGATCGGCGATGCCCGGCGATCACCTTCAACAGCGACGACTTGCCGGTGCCGTTGCGGCCGATCAGGCCGATGCGCTCGCCATCGTCCAGCGCCAGGCCGGCGCGATCGAGCAGGGGATGCAGGCCGAAGGCGAGTTCGGCGTCCTGGAGCGTGACGAGCGTCATGGGGGCGAAGCATAGCGCGCCGCCGTCGGCAACGCCCGCGCGAACGCGCGACGACGGTGGAAATCGGCGCGGGTTCCGCGGGCGACGCGGCGCCCCGCGCGTCTCACCGGTGCCGGGTACTTCCCGGGATCACGCCGCCGCGCGTGCGACGGCGCTTCGTCGAGCCGGGCCTTGGCGTCGCGCAGCGCGGTGCGCAGGCCTTCTTCGAGCACCGGGTGGTAGAACGGCATCGCCAGCATCTGCACGATCGTAAGGTTCATCTGCAGCGCCCAGGCCAGCAGGTGGGCGATGTGCTCGGCTTCCGGCCCGAGCATTTCGGCGCCGAGAAAGCGACCGGTGCCGGTCTCGGCGTAGACGTGCAGCAGCCCCTGGTTGCGCAGCATCACCCGTGCGCGGCCCTGATCTTCGAACGACACGACGCCGGTGACATGGGCAAGCTCGCGGATGGCACGGTGGCCGCCGCCGACCACGCCGATCTGCGGATCGCTGAAGACCACGCTCAGCGGCGCGCGCCGGTCATGGCGGCGCACGTCCGGATGGCGCGCCGCGTTGTCCCCGGCTATCCGGCCTTCGTCGTTGGCCTCGTGCAGCACCGGGGCGTCGTTGCTGGCGTCGCCGGCGATGAAGATCGGCGCCTCGCCGCATTGCAGCGTGTGCCGATCATGGACCGGCACGCCGTCGGGGCGAAGCGCCACGCCCGCGTTCTCGAGCCCCAGCGCCTTGACGTTCGGCGTGCGGCCGGTGGCGGCGAGCGCGAAGCTGAACGCCTCGGTCTGCTCGCGGCCGTCGAGCGCGCGGTATTTCACCACGACCCCGTCGCCCTGGCGCGCAACATCGGCGCGCGCATCGGTGTCCAGGTAGAACTCGTCGCCGAACGTGCGGCGCGCATACTCGATCAGCGCCGGATCGGACAGCGGACCGACGCCGCCGCCGCGGCCGAATACCTTGACGCGCACGCCCAGGCGGTGCAGCGCCTGACCGAGTTCGAGACCGATCACGCCGGGTCCGAACACCGCGACGCTCTCCGGCAGGTCGTCCCATTCGAAAATGCTCTCGTTGGTGACCAGCCGGTCGCCCAGCGCCGACCACGCGGCCGGGTAGGCGGGGGAGGAACCCGTGGCGATGACGGTGCTGCGCGCCCGGAGGGTCAGGACGTCGTCGATGCGCAACGTGCGGGCGTCGACGAACCGGGCGCGGCCGCGAATCCTGTCGGCCTCCGGAATGGCGTCGACGCTGCGGGTGACGAAGCCGACGAACCGGTCGCGCTCCCGCCGCACCCGTGCCATCACCGCGCGGCCGTCGACGGTCACGCGTCCGGAGAGTTCGAGACCGAAGCCGGCGAAGCGATCGGCCGAGTGCGCGGCTTCGGCCGGCGCGATCAGCAGCTTGCTCGGCATGCAGCCGACGCGCGCGCAGGTCGTGCCGTAGGGGCCGCTCTCGACCAGCAGCGCGCGCCTGCCCGCCGCCTTCGCGGCGCGATAGGCGGCGAGACCGGCCGTTCCGGCGCCAATGACGGCGACGTCGGTTTCGATCACGCGCGCCGGCGGGGCAGGGGTCATCGCCATGGACCTTTCTCCGTGGCGCGGCTCAGCTGCGAGCCGCGCCGATCCCGTTGAGTCGGATGCGGTGCCAAGAGCTTACGCCGCCTTCAGGAGAAAGGCTTCGAGATCCTCGGCGCTGCCGATCAGCCTTCCGTTGATGAAGACCTGCGGCACCGTGTCGGCGCCGGTGATCGCGCCGACGGCACGCGAACGGAGCGTGTGCGCCAGCGGAATCTCGACGTAGTCGAAGCCGGCGTCCTTGAGCAGGCGCTTGGCTTTGGCGCAGAACGCGCAGCCGACGCGCGTCAGGATCGCGACCCGGTCGGGCTTCCTGGCGTCCGGAGCGAGGTAGGCGAGCATGGTGTCGGCGTCCGACACCTTGAACGGGTCGCCCGGCTCCTGCGGTTCTATGAACTGCTTCTCGATCCTGCCGTTGCGCACCAGCATCGAATAACGCCACGAGCGCCTGCCGAAGTTGAGGTCCGATTTGTCGACCAGCAGGCCCATCTTCTCGGTGAACTCGCCGTTGCCGTCGGACAGCAGAAACACGTTGCCCGCTTCCTGATCCTTGCCCCATTCCTCCATCACGAAGGGGTCGTTGACCGAGACGCAGATGATGGTGTCGATGCCCTGCGCCTTGAAGACCGGCGCGAGTTCGTTGTAGCGCGGCAGGTGCGTGGACGAGCAGGTCGGCGTGAACGCGCCGGGAAGGGAGAACACGACGACGTTCTTGCGCGCGAACAGTTCGTCGGAGGTCACCGTGGCCCACTCGCCGTTGCGGCGGATGCGGAAGCTGACCTGGGGTACGCGCTGACCTTCGCGGACGGGAAAGGGGGATGGTGACATGGTTGTGCTCCTCGGGAGTTGACGGCTGACCCGATGATGATGGCCTTCCCCGGGCGATAACTCAAATTTAAATACCAAATGATATGGATAGTTTCAGTCTATTCGACAGCGCTGTCGGGTGACCCGCGGGCATCGCCGGTTCCGGGGTCCTGCCCGGGTCCGCGCCTTCCGGGCCAGGGCCGCCGCGCCTGCCGTCGAAACCGGCCGCGGGAACTCGGCCGGTCGCGCGTTTCAATGCGGATGAACGCCGATCAGCCGCGAGACGCGGATCGGGACGCCGGCGAGCTGGTGTTGTTCGACATGGTCCTGGAGCTTCCGGTCGGCGATGGTCATCCGCGTTCGCAGGCGCACGTACTCGGCCCACGAGCTGATGATGAAGCGCTCGACGAAGAGGCCATCTTCTCCCAGGTCGCGAAAGACCCGCCAGCTGGTCGCGCCGTTGCGGCGGCGGATCGGTTCGACGGCGTGGACCGACTGGAGAAACGCCGCGCGGTGTTCGGGCGCGATCCGGTATTCGAGCTGGATGAGGACCGGGCCGTCGTCGGGCAGCGGCTCGACCGCGATGGCGAGGTCGGGCAGCTGCACCCCCGGCGTGACGTCGGCCTCGGTGCCCATTTCGACCCGCACCTTGCGGTTGAGCAGATGCAGCAGCAGCATCATCGCGGCGGCCGCGGCCAGCGCCACGCGCGTGTCGGCCATCGAAGCCAGCGTTCCCCAGAGCACGCTGCCGAGCGCGAGACTTGCCTGCACGGCGACGAGGTTCGTGGCGACCGCGCGGGCCCGGACCCACGCCGGCGCCGAGCTCTGCGTCCCCGCCGAGAGGCTGGCCAGCACGCTGACCCAGGCGACGCCGGCCCCGCAGGCGCCGGCGACGGCAACCGTCGCCGTGCCGGTCGCGGCGATGAGCAGCGTCGCGGCCGTCCACAGGAAGATCCCACCGTCGACGACCGCGTTCAGCGACTTGCGCTGCAGCTGCCGCGGAATCCGCAGCGCACCGACGACCGCGCCGATGCCGAACCCGGCGGAGAGCAGCCCGTATCCGCCGGCGCCGAGGCCGAGCTGGTCGCGCGCGATCACCGGCAGCAGCGCCCACAACGCGCTCGCGCACACGCAAAAACTCATGTTGCGGACAATGAGCGAGCGCATGGCCGGCGAGTGCCGGGCGTAGCGCACGCCGCTCATCACCCCCGACAGCAGCGTTTCCGGCACGCCGGGGAGCGCGAGCTCGCGGCGCTTCCAGCGGCGCACGGCGACGATCATCAGGGTGAAGAACAGGGCGCTCGCGAGGAGCGCGCTGCCGGTGCCCAGCCAGGCGGCGATGGCGCCGGCGAACGCCGGGCCGACGGCACGCGCGACGTTGAATGCCACGGCGCCCAGCGCGACCGCGCGCGGCAGCTCGATGCGGGCCACCAGTTCGTTGATGCTCGCCTGCTGCGCCGGCATGTAGAACGTGAAGCCGGCTCCGATCAGGAACGTCAGCGCGAGCAGCGTCGCGGGTCCGGTGAGACCGAGGAGCGTCGCGACGCCGAGAACCGCCGTCGCGACGAAGAGGACGATCTGCGTGGCGAGGATGACCTTTCGCCGGTCGATGATGTCCGCCAGTGCGCCGGCGACCAGCCCGAACAGCAGCGACGGCGCCGTGCTCGCCGTCTGCACCAGGGCGACCATCAGCGCCGACGGCGTCAGCGTGGCCATCAGCCACGCGGCCACGGTGGCCTGCATCGTGTAGCCGAGGGCCGCGCCTACCGACCCGATATAGAACAGGCGGAACTGGGCGTGCCGCAGCGGCGAGGAACCGAACAGGTCCGAAAGCGCGGAGGAAAGCTTGTGGATCACGCCGGGAGTCTAGCGTGATCGCCGGGGCCCGGCATGCGGCACCTCGACGGCGCGGGCGGGCATCCGGTGTCCAGCGTCCGATACGGCGGCGTTCGGCCTGCACACGGCGCCGCAGCCGGTCACCGGCGCGGTTCTCGGATCCCTGCGCCGCCAGGAAGGGCGCGTCATCGTCGGATGTTTGCCGGACGGATCCGCTTTGGTAGCATGTCTGCCCTGAGCGCAACCCTTGTCCGGAGGAAGGCATGAAGAAATGCACGGATTGCCGACGTTCTACTGGTCGTGTCGATGGCGCTGGGATGCAACGCCGCCGTGCAGGCGCAGACCGCGGCCATGACCTTCTTCGTTTCCAGCGCCGGCTCCGGCAAGGGCGCGGACTTCGGCGGGCTGGCCGGCGCGGACAAGCACTGCCAGGCGCTCGCCGCCGCGGCCGGTGCGGGCAACCACACGTGGCGCGCGTATCTCAGCGCCAGCGCGGCGGCCGGCGCGCCGGCGGTCAACGCCCGCGATCGCATCGGCAACGGACCGTGGCAGAACGTCAAGGGTGAAGTCATCGCCAGGAACGTTGCCGACCTGCACGCCGCCAACAACATCACCAAGCAGACCGCGCTGACCGAGAAAGGCGACGTCGTCAACGGACGCGGCGACACGCCGAACAACCACGACATCCTGACCGGATCGCAGACCGACGGAACCGCATTCCCGGGCGCCGACGACAAGACCTGCGGAAACTGGACCAAGAGCGGCGACGGCTCGGCGATCGTCGGGCATCACGACCGCAAGGGGCTGGACGAGCTGCCGCCCGCGCTGTCGTGGAATTCGTCGCACCCCACGCGCGGCTGCGGCGTCGACGCGCTGCTGGCCACGGGCGGCGCGGGTCTCATCTACTGCTTCGCCGCCAAGTGACGGGCTGAAACCCGACACGGAGGTTCGTTCGACCGGAGGGCACCCGCGCGAATTCAGCGCGCCGCGGCAGGTGATCGTACGCAGCGCCGGGGGTATTCAACGCGGCGGACCACGGCTGGACCGTCTTCATCGCCCTCGCCGCGGCGGGGCCGGCACGCGCGCGACGGCCTCGCGTCGCTCTGGCGTCGTCGATCGGGCGCGCGCCGCGCCGATGTCCGACCATGTCGCGAGGGCCGGAACCCTCGTCAGAGGCTGCTGACGATCCGCGCCTTCAGCGATTCGTACTCCGCGTCGGTGATCAGCCCCTTGTCGCGCATCGCCTTGGCGCGTTCGAGCTTGGCGACCGGATCGTCGCCACCTGAGCCGTCCGCGCCGGCCGCCGGCGGTCCCGCCATCGCCGCCGCACCGAGCTGTATCCCGCCCGACTTGGCGCGCAGTTCCTCGAGCTCGCGAATCCGGCGCTTCTCGCGCCACGCCTGTTCGTGCGCCTGGCACAGCCGGTAGACCGCCTCGGCGTCGCCCTTGCGCAGCCCGTTGAAATCGAGCGTGCGCGCCACGCCGGCAATGGCGAGGTCGGGGCTGGACAGCGCGGTGATCGACAGGTCGGCGCCGAAGATGCCCATGTTGAGACGCACGTCCTGAAGATCCTGCCAGCGCACGTCGGCGAGGTCGAAGCCGCCGAAGAGGTGCCGGGACATGGCGATGAAGCGGCCGCTGGTGGCGGCGACGACGACGCGCCGATGCTTGAGCGCGAACAAGCGGCGCTGCACGGCCAGCGCTTCGAGGGCTTCGTTGGGGATGAGCAGCGACCGGATCTGCGCCGCCGCGCGCTGGACGCGAGCGTCGTCGTCGCGACGGTCCGCCGATCCTGGCGCGGGTGCCGCGGCCGTCGTCGCCGCGACCGCCGCATTGGTTGCGGGATTGGCGGGGGCAGGTGCCTTGTCCATCCAGAGTGCTCCGGTGATGCTTGCTTCCCGACGCGGGAGTGGCGGCAAGTATAGCGAATGCGCCGGCCGCCGCCGGGCGCGAGCGGGCGCGACCGGGCGCAGCAGATCCGGGAGATCGCGCGGGGGACGTTGCGGGCGAAGGCGCACCGGGCGCGCGATGCCGAACGTCCGTCATGCCATCCGGGTTGCCCTTCGACTATCATCGACGCCGTGATGGCAACCGCGCGGCAGGTCAGTGCGGCGGCGCGCACGGACGCCGGGTTCTACGCGCAGCTGCCGGTTTTCGACGGATTCGCCAGCGTCATGGATCCCGCCCGCTATCGGGCACTTCCGGACGACTGGCTGATCGGCCTCACCGACGTCGCCGGCTCCACCGAGGCCATCGTCGACGGCCGCTACAAGGCCGTCAACTTCGCCGGCGCGGCGGTGATCGCGGCATTGTCCAATGCGTTCGCCGGTCGCGAATTTCCGTTCGTCTTCGGCGGCGATGGCGCCAGCTTCGCCGTCGGCGCCGGCGACGAAGCGACGGCGCTCGCGGCGCTCGCCGCCACCGCCGCATGGGCGCGCGACGAACTGTCGCTGCAGCTTCGCGTCGCCCTCGTCCCGGTGTCCGCGGCGAGAGCGCAGGGCCTCGACGTGCGCGTGGCGCGTTTCGCGCCGTCGCCGAACGTCTCCTACGCGATGTTCTGCGGAGGCGGGCTCGCCTGGGCCGAGCGCGCGATGAAGGAAGGCCGTTGCGCCGTTTCGCCGGGGCCGCCGGGGACGCGTCCCGACCTTCGCGGCCTGTCGTGCCGCTGGAACGACATTCCGGCGGCGCATGAATTGATCGTGTCGCTGGTGGTCGTGCCGGTGATCGTCGGCGATGCCGCGTTCCGGACCCTGATCGAAGCGCTGCTGGCGGACCTCGGAGCCAGTACCGATGTGGCGCGTCCCGTGCCCCGCGGCGCCCCCGGTGTCGCCTGGCCGCCGCCAGGATGGGACCTGGAAGCGCGCGCGCTGCACCGCAGCGGCGAGCGGCTCTTCCTGCGGCGCCTGCGCGTCCTCGCCGCCACGCTGATCAGCTTCCTGGTGATTCGGCTCGGCATCCGGCTGCGCGACTTCGATCCCGCGGTCTATCGGCACGACGTCGTCGAAAACTCGGACTTCCGAAAGTTCGACGACAGCCTGCGCATGACACTCGACTGCACGCCGGCGATCGCCGATCGCATCGAGGCCCGGCTCGCCCGGGCCGAAGCCGCCGGTGTCGCGAGGTACGGGCTGCATCGCCAGGACCGCGCGATCATGACCTGCATCGTGCCGTCCAAGGCGCGTAGCGATCACGTCCACTTCGTCGATGGTGCCGCCGGTGGTTACGCGCTGGCGGCGCGGGCAATGAAACAGGGAAGCTGAATGCGCTGCCGCGGCCGGACCTGTGCGGGTGCCGCGCCGGCGGCTTCGGGCGGTTCGTCGTCCGCCCGACGCGCCGGTCAACGCCGGTCGAGCGTCGGGGGGCGCCAGGTTTGCGGCGCGATGTCGTGCGCGCGCAAGGGACAGATCATTCGCACCGCCGTTTCGCGGCCGCGGTAATAGCCGGGCAGGCGCAGGATTTCGGTAAAGCCGGCCGCCAGGTAGGTCGCGTACGCCGCCGGGTTGCCGGCGCGAAGCTCGACGTGAATCGATGCGATTCCGGCCGTCAGCGCGGATTCCCGGAGCCAGGCGATCATCCGCCGGGCGATTCCGCGACGCCGGTACTTCGCGCCGACCGCCAGCAGGACGAGGTGCGCGCGTTCGGCGCCGAAGGTCATCATGGCGAAGCCTGCCGCCATCCGACCGTCGCGGGCGACCACGGTCGTCGCTTCCGGATCGCCGATCATCCGGGCGATGCGCGTCGGGCGATAGGCCCACCCGAGTCCCGTCTCGATGAGGTCGCGCGACATCAGTGCGAGCGCCTCGGCGTCGTCGAGCGACGCGAGGCCGAGCGGTAGATCGTTGCCGTCGGAGCGTGACCGGGGCATCGGGCGTCGGCGCGGGGAATGGCGACCGGTTGCGCGTTCAGGCCCGGAGCGCCCGCCAGACCTTCTCCGGCGTCAGCGGCATCTGCAGCGCGTCGGCGCGCCCGCCCAGGCCGTTGCGCGCCAATGCGTCGATGACCGCGTTGACCACCGCCGGCGTGGCGCCGATGGTGCCGAGCTCGCCGACGCCCTTGACGCCCAGTGCGTTGTTCCGGCAGGGCGTCGACTCGTCGGTCGTCGTTTCGAAAGGCCCGATCGATCCCGCGCGCGGCAGGCCGTAGTCGAGAAAGCTCGCCGACAGCGCCTGGCCGGATTCGCGGTCGTAGACGAAGCGCTCGAGCAGCGCCTGGCCGATGCCCTGCACCGCGCCGCCTTCGAGCTGCCCGGCGACGATCATCGGATTGACGACGCGCCCGACGTCGTTGACCGACCAGTAGCCCGCGATGGCGACGGCGCCGGTGTCGGGGTCGATCTCCGCCTCGCAGATGTGGCAGCCGTTGGGCCACGTCGCGTCGGCCACGGAACTCGTCGAGTCGAGCACGATCCGCTCTTCCGGCTGCCGGCGCGCGAGGTCGAACAGGCCGATCCGGCGATCGGTGCCGGCGATGGCGAAGACGCCGTCGCGATACTGGATGTCGCTGCTCGCGGCTTCCAGTTCCGCCGCGGCGAGCTGCTGCGCCCTGGCGACCGTGCGTTCGGCGGCGACGTGCACCGCCGATCCGCCGACGAAGAGCGAGCGCGATCCGGCGCTGCCGAACCCGGTGCCGCGATCGGTGTCGCCCTGGACGATCCGGATCCTGTCGATGGGCACGCCGAACACGTCGACGGCGAGCTGCGCGTAGGTCGTCGCCAGTCCCTGTCCCATCGCCTGCGTCGCCGAGAAGATCTCGATTTCTCCGGCGCCGGTCACCGTGACCGTCACCCGTTCGTCGAACACGTCGGCGCCGGTCCATTCGACGAACGTCGCCATGCCGCGGCCGCGCAGGCGTCCGCGCCGCCTCGCGTCTTCCGCGCGCGCGGGAAAGCCATGCCAGCCGGCCAGCTCGATCGCCTGGTCCATGACCGACTCGAACTTGCCGGTGTCGTAGGTCTTGTCCATCGCGTTCCTGTACGGCATCTGTTCCGGCCGGATCATGTTGCGCCGGCGCAGCTCCACCGGCTCGATGCCCGTCACGCGGGCGGCGGCGTCGAGCAGGCGTTCGATGATGTAGATCGCCTCGGGACGTCCGGCGCCGCGGTAGGGGCCGGTGGGCGCGGTGTGGGTGAGCACACCCTGGATCCGAAGGTCGATGGTGCCGATGTCGTAGATGCTGGTCGACACCCAGGGGCCGATCAGCAGCTGGATGACGACGCCGGCCGGCGTCGCGTAGGCGCCGAGGTTGGCGAGCGAGGACACGCGCAGCGCCAGTATCCGGCCGTCGGCGGCGAGCGCCAGTTCGGCGCTGCTGGAGAGATCGCGCCCGTGCGTGGCGGCCAGGAATTCCTCCATCCGCTCGGCGCACCATTTCACCGGCCGCTCCAGCCGGCGGGTGCAGAAGGCGACCACGACGTCCTCGGGATAGAGCGTCGTCTTCATCCCGAAGCCGCCGCCGACGTCGCCGACGACGACGCGCACCTTGTCGGTCGGCATGCCGAGCACGTCGTTGCACAGCGAGTCGCGAAGTCCCGTCGGCGTCTGGCTGCTGACGCGCAGTGTCAGGCGACCGGTGGCGGGATCGTAGCTGCCCAGCGTGGCCCGCGGCTCGATCGGGCAGGGCACCACGCGCTGATTGACGAGGTCGAGGGCGACGACGTGCGCGGCCTTCGCGAACGCGGCCGTCGCCGCGACGGCGTCGCCGTGCCGCAATTCGACCGCGACATTGCCCGACGCCGCGGGCCAGACGAGCGGCGCGCCGGGAGCGACGGCGTCGTCGAGATCGGCCACCATCGGCAGCGGTTCGTAGCGGACGTCGATGGCCTCCAGCGCGTCGCGCGCCTGTTCGCGGGTCTCGGCGATCACCGCGGCCACGGCTTCGCCGACGAAGCGGACGGTCCCGACCGCGAGCGCGTGCTGCGGCGGCGCCGCCGTCGGCGATCCGTCGCCGCGCCGGAAATCCGCCGATTGCAGCAGCGGCTTGACGCCGGCCGCGACGAGGTCGGCGCCGGTGACGATCGCCACGACCCCCGGCATCGCCGCTGCGGCGGCGGTGTCGACGGCGACGATGCGCGCGTGCGGATGCGGCGAGCGCAGGAACAGGGCGCAGGTCTGGCCCGGCAGCGAGACGTCGTCGGCGAAGACGCCGGCGCCCTTCAGCAGGCTTTCGTCCTCGACGCGGCGCACCGACTTGCCGCTGCCGTAGCGCGCCTGGGGCGATTCTGCGGTCACGATGGTTTCTCCTGTCGCCGCATCGGCTCGCGCCTGGCGGAGCGATGCGGTCGCGTCAGCGGCCGTTATACCAAAAAACGCCCGCGCCGGCGCGTCCGCGCCGGATTCGGCAGATGGAATGCCGTCGCCCGCCGGCGGCTTCCCGCCGGGATTCGCGCGCTCTCGCGGCAGGCGGGACAGCCGGTTTCGCGCCGGCGAGGCGCCGCCTTTCAGCGCGAGGGCGCGAAGGACTCCGGCGTCCAGCCGCCGCCGATGGACTTGGCGAATTCGACGATCGCCAGCTTGGCGTTGCGCGCGGCAACGACGCGCAATGTTTCGGCGGCGAGCAGCGTGCGCTGGGCGTCGAGCACTTCGAGGAACGACGTGCGGCCGGCATCGTAGCGCAGGTTCGCCATTTCCAGCGCGATGGCCAGCTGGTTGCGGCGCTCGGTCTCGGCGGCGAGCACCTCGCGCGCCGAGCGGTACGCGACCAGCGCGTCGTGAACTTCGCGGAACGCGGTCTGCACCGTCTGCAGGAACTCGACCGCGGCCCGGTCGTTGTTCGCCCTGGCGAGTTCGACCTGGGCTTCGATCGCCTGCACGGCGATCAGCGGCTGCGCGATCCCGAGCGCGAAGCTCCAGATCGCGGCGGGCCCGCTGAAAAGGTTCGAGAATGCCGCCGCCTGCGAGCCGAAATTGCCGTTGAGCCTTACGGCGGGAAAATAGTCGGCGCGCGCCTGCTGGATGCGCAGGTCCGACGCCGCGAGCAGGACTTCCGCGCGGCGGATGTCCGGCCGGCGCTCGACCAGCCCGGAGGGCAGGCCCGGGGGAAGCGCCGGCAGTTCCAGCGTCGTGCCGATCGGCGCTCCGCGGGCGATTTCCGGCTCGAAGACGGCGCGCGGCGAGCGGCCGGTAAGCGTCGCCAGCGCGGACTCCAGCTGTCCGATGGCCTGCTTCGCGCGGGCGATGTCGGCGACGACCGCCGAGCGCTCGGCTTCGGCCTGCTTGAGATCGTATTCGCCGACGAGCCCGCCGTCGAAGCGGTCGCGTTGCAGGCGCACGCTGTCGTTGCGCGATTTCAGCGTGTCCTCGAGCACCGCGAGTTCGGCGTCGGCGGCGCGCAGCCGGAAGTAGGTGCCGGTGACGTCGGCGGCGACGGTGATCCGGACGGCTTCGCGGTAGTAGCGCGATGCGGCGAGGTCGTTGTTCGCAGCCAGCAGTCCGGCGCGGTACTTGCCCCAGAGGTCGAGCTCGTACGACATGTCCACCGCCACGCGGTAGTCGTCGCTGATGACCGGGGTGCCCGGCGGAAACGCCTGCGAGGTCCGCGACGAGATGCGCGATCGCGCCGCGTCGCCCGAACAGGTGGATGTCCGGAGCGAGGTTCGACTTCGCCAGCAGCACCTGCGCGCGAGCCGCCTCGATGCGGGCGAGCGACGACCTGAGGTCGAGATTGCTGGCGAAGGCTTCGGCGACGAGCGCGTCCAGCACCGGGTCGCCGAACAGCGTCCACCAGCGCTCGAGCGCCTCGTTCTGCGCGGCGGTCGCCGATCCCGGCGGCAGGTCGAGCGTCGGCGGGATCGGCTGCGTGACGGCGCAGCCCGCCAGCGCCAGGGCAGCGGCCAGGGCTGCGCCGCGCCGCCTAATCATGGCTGTCTCCGTCGACGCCGCGCGGCGGATGGCCCGGCGTCAGGACCGGAGGATGGTGCGCGGCCAGGCGCCCGTGCTGCACTTCGGCCATCAATTCGTCGCGGGTGCGCCGCTCCACCAGCCGGCGATCGGTGATCATGCGGAAGAACAGCGGCACGAAGAAGATCGCGAGGAAGGTCGCGGCGATCATGCCGCCCATCACGCCGGTGCCGGTCGAATGGCGCGCGCCGGCGCCTGCGCCGGTCGAGATGGCAAGCGGCAGCACGCCGAGGATGAACGCCATCGAGGTCATGAGGATCGGCCGGAAACGCAGGCGGGCCGCCTCGATCGAGGCCGCCGACGCCGACATGCCCTCGTGCGTCTTCAGCACCGCGAATTCGACGATCAGGATCGCATTCTTCGCCGCGAGGCCCAGCAGCGTGACGAGTCCGATCTGGAAGTAGACGTCGTTGGTCATGCCCCGCAGCGTCACGGCGGCCAGCGCGCCGAAGGTGCCGAACGGCAGCGCCAGCAACACCGACAGCGGCAGCGACCATTTCTCGTACTGCGCGGCGAGGATCAGGAAGACCATGATCACGGCGAGCCCGAGGGCGAACGTCGATGCGCCGCCGGAGCGCTTCTCCTGGTACGACGTGCCTCCCCAGTCGTAGCTGAAGTCCGCCGGCAGGACTTCGCCGGCGATCTTCTCGACGCGCGCGATGGCCTGGCCCGAGCTGAAGCCCGGCGCGGCGCTGCCGAAGATCTTCACCGCCGGCAGGTTGTTGAAGCGGTCGAGCGAATCGGGCCCCGACGAATACCTGACCGTCGCGAGCGCCGACAGCGGGACCATTTCGCCCTTGCCTGACCGCACGTACACCGCGCCGACGTCGCCGGGGCGCGTGCGGTATGCCGGATCGGCGGACATCAGCACCTGCCAGGCGCGGCCGTACTTGTTGAAATCGTTGACGTAGTAGGTTCCCAGCGTCGCCGACAGCGCGCCGTACACCTCGTTGATCGGAACGCCGAGCTTCTTCACCTTTTCGCGGTCGACGTCGACGTAGAGCTGCGGCACGTTCGCCCGCCACAGGGTCTGCGCGAAGCCCAGCTCCTTGTCGGTGTTGACGCGCTGCAGGAACTGCTGCGTCACTTCGTTGAGCCGCTTGGCACCGCCTTCGCCGCGATTCTGGATGTAGAACTCGTAGCCGCCGGCGTTGCCGAGCCCGAAGATCGGCGGCGGATTGAACGCCAGCACCAGCGCTTCCTTGATGCCCGCGGTCTTGCCGAAAAGCTCGCCGACGAGGTCCTGCGCGGTGACCTTGCGGTCGTCCCACGGCACCTGCGTCACGAAGATCGTCGCCGCGTTGTTGCGAAAGCCGCCGCCGAGAAAGTCGAACCCCGTGAACGACACGATGTCGCGGTTCGCGGCGTTGGAGCGGATCGCTGCTTCGACCTGCGCGACGACCTTGTCGGTGCGGGTGAGCGTCGCGCCGTCGGGCAGGATGACGGCGCCGATGTAGAAGCCCTGGTCTTCGTCCGGGACGAGGCTGCCCGGCGTGTACCGCCACAGGCCGATGGTGACGGCGACCATGCCGGCGAAAAGGATCACGCCCAGCGCGCCGCGGCGGATCATGAACGTGACGCCGGAAGTGTAGTGGCCGGTGACGCTCGCGAACCAGCGGTTGAAGCCGGCGAAGAAGCCGCGCGTCGGCGGCGCGCCGTGCTTCAGGACGACGACGCACAGCGCCGGTGTCAGCGTCAGCGCCACCAGGCCCGAAATCACAACGGCGATCGAGATCGTCACGGCGAACTGCCGGTACAGCTCGCCGGTCAGCCCCCCGAGGAAGGCGATGGGCACGAACACCGCCGTCAGCGTCAGCACGATGGCGACGATCGGGCCGGTCACTTCGTGCATCGCCTTGATCGCCGCCTCGCGCGGCTGAGCGTTGTCCTCGCGCATGATCCGCTCGACGTTTTCGAGGACGACGATGGCGTCGTCGACGACGATGCCGATGGCGAGGACCATGCCGAACAGCGTCAGCGTATTGATCGAGTAGCCGAGCATGAACAGCCCGGAGAACGTGCCCAGCAGCGACACCGGCACCGCCACCAGCGGAATGATCGTCGCCCGCCAGCTCTGCAGGAAAAGGTAGACGACGAGGAACACGAGAATCATCGCCTCGACCAGCGTGATGACGACTTCGCGGATCGACACCTCGACGAAGCGCGTCGTGTCGTACGGCACCGCGTAGGTCAGGCCCTCGGGGAACCGGGTGGCCATTTCGGCGACGCTGCCGCGCACGCTCTTGGCGACGTCGAGCGCGTTGGCGCCCGGCGCCAGGAAGATGCCGACCAGCGTGGCCGCCTTGCCGTTGAAGCGGCCGATGAAGTCGTAGTCCCTCGACCCCAGCTCGACGCGCGCGACGTCGGCAAGGCGCACGGTCGAGCCGTCGGGATTGGCGCGGACGATGATCTCGCCGAACTGCTTCGCGTCGGCGAGCCGGCCCCGCGACGTGATGGTGTAGACGAGGTCCTGTCCCCTGTCGATGGGCGCCTGGCCGATCTTGCCTGCCGAGAACTGCGCGTTCTGCTCGTTGATGGCGGCGGCGACGTCGCCGGGCGTGAGCTTCAGCTGCGCGAGGCGGTCCGGCTTCACCCAGATCCGCATCGCGTAATCCTTGGCGCCGAAGATCTGGACGTTGGTCGTGCCGGGCAGGCGCTTCAGCTGATCGAGGACGTTCAGGGTCACGAAGTTCGACGTGAACAGGTCGTCGTAGCGGCCGTCGGGCGCGTAGAAGGCGAGCACCTGGAGGAACGACGACGAGCCGCGCTCGACGGTCACGCCCTGGCGCCGCACCTCCTCGGGCAGGCGGGGTTCGACCTGCTTGACGCGATTGTTGACGTTCACCGCGGCGTCGTCGATCCGCGTGCCGATCTCGAAGGTGACCTGGATGCTCAACACGCCGCTCGACGACGAATTCGAGCTCATGTAGAGCATGTTCGGCACGCCGTTGATGGCGTTCTCTATCGGCGAGGCGACCGTCGCCTCCAGCACTTCGGCGGAAGCGCCGGGGTACACCGCCTGCACGGTCACCACCGGCGGCGCGATCTCCGGGTACTGGGCGATCGGCAGCGTGCGCATCGCTGCCAGGCCGGCCAGCACCAGGAACAGGGAAATGACGACCGCGAATATCGGCCGGTCGATGAAGAAGCGCGAGAACATCGTCGGTTCCGGGGTCAGGATTTGGGAGCCGCCGCGGGCGGCGCGGCTTCACCCTTGGCCGGCGGCGCTGCGCCGCCCGGCACGATCGGCGCGCCGGGGTGCAGCTTGGGCAGCCCGTCGACGATCACGCGGTCTCCCTGCTGGAGGCCGGTTTCGACGACCCAGAGATTCTGGCCTCCGACGACCACCCAGTCGCCGAGCACCACGGGGCGCACCGCGGCGATGTCCTTGCCGTCCTTGTCGCGGTCGGCGACGTAGACGAACTTTCCCTGCGGCCCGTCCTGGACGGCGATCTGCGGCACAGTGAGCGCGTTGTTGCGGATGGCGCCGTCGAGCCGGACACGAACGAACTGGCCCGGCTTCAGCACGCCGTCGGCATTGGGCACCTCGGCGCGCATTTCGGACGTGCCGGTCGCGGGATTGATGCGCGTGTCCGAGAAATTGATCCTGCCGCGGCGGGGGATGGTCGTGCCGTCGGCGAGCTTCACCGTCACTTCGTAGGCATTGTCCTTCGGCAGCGTCAAGCGCCCGTCGGCGACGGCGCGATTGAGCGCGAGCAGCTCGTTCTCGGCGACGGCAAAAGGGATCCAGATCGGATTCGCCTGCGAAATGGTCGTCAGCAGCGTGTCGTTGGCGGTGACCAGGCTGCCCTCGGATTTCGGCGCCCGGCTGGTCAGCCCCGAGATCGGCGCGACGACCCGCGTGTAGCCGAGATTGAGCTGCGCCTCGGCGAGTTTCGCCGCCGCCGCCCTGACCGACGCCGCGGAGAGTTCGGCGTTGGAAACGGCGTCGTCGGCCTCCTTCTGACCGACCGCGCGGCGCTCGGCCAGAGGCTTGAGGCGCGCCACCTCGCGCTCGGCCTGCGCGTTCTGCGCCTTGGCGCGGGTGAGCTCCGCTTCCAGCGCCGCGACCTGGGCGGCGATCGGCTTGGGATCGATGACGAAAAGCACCTGGCCGGCCTTCACCTGCGCGCCTTCCTGGAAAAGCTTCTGTTCCAGGATCCCGGTGACGCGTCCGCGGACCTCGACCTCCCGCGATCCGGCGGCCTGGCCGACGTACTCGTAGCTCGCCGGCACCGCCTTGGGTGCGACGACGAAGGTGGTGACCGCGGTCGGGGGGAAACCGTGAAAGCCGCCATCGGGCGCCTTGCCGCAGGCGGCGACGAGGGCGGCCAGCGCGAGCACGACGGCACGACGGGCGAGGGGGCGTGCAGGGAGGGACATGGGGTGACTCCGGATTTGATCCAGGGCAAAGCGCCGCGTATCCGGCCTTGCCAAGGCGTCGAAGATTACATACATTCACGTATGTTTGTAAAGCCCGAGACGCCGGAAAGCCGCCATGGCGCGTAAGACCAAGGGGGAAGCGCAGGAGACGCGCGAACGTCTGCTCGACGCCGCGCAGCGGGTTTTCCGCGACCGCGGCGTGACGCGCACGTCGCTGGCCGAGATCGCTGCGGCGGCCGGCGTGACCCGCGGCGCCGTCTACTGGCATTTCCGCGACAAGGCCGACCTGTTCCATGCCATGTGCGATCGCGCGACGCTGCCGCTCGACGCCCTGTTCGAGCAGGCCGGCGTGACCGCGACGGCGCATCCGCTGCAGACGCTGCGCAACCTGTGCGTGGGCGCGCTGCGCCAGCTCGCCACGGACGCCCGGGCGCAGGTCGTCTTCGAGGTGATCTTCCACAAGTCGGAACTGGTCGAAGAACTGGCGGGCGTCGCGAACTCGCGGCAGACGGAACGCTGCCGGTGCGTCGACCAGATGGGCGACATGCTCGCCCGCTGCGCCGCCGTCGGAGAGCTGCCCGCCAACATCGACGCCGCGCTGGCCGCGCAGGGACTGAACGCGCTGATGGTCGGCATCATGCACGAATGGGTGCTCGATCCCGCCGCCTACGATCTCGAGTCGGCGGCTCCGGCGCTGATCGACGCCTTCCTCGCCGGGCTCGCCAGCTGTCCTCCGCGACACGCGACGCGTGCCGTGCCGCGCCAGCGAACGAGACCGGCGGCGCTGCGGCCGACCGCCGCGCGCCGGCCGCGCTAGCGCCGCGAGCGTTGCGTTTCGGCGCCGGCAGCGCGGGAGGAGGCCGCGCGGCGCCGTCAACTCAGGGCGGTCGTCCGCGCCCGGCGCCGGACCCCATGTCACCGCCTGGCCGCCAGTGCGCCGCCCGCCACCAGTGGCTGCGTGATCGCCGCGAGCCGGCGATCCGCCGTCGACTTCTGGTCCGGTGCCAGCACCCCGTACAACGCCTTGCCGGCCTCGGCAATTTCCTCGACGGCGGCAAGGCGATTGCGCGCGGCATCCGCCAGCCGGTCGAGCTGCTGCGGCACGGTGCTGTTCGGATCAGGCGCCGAGCGCGCCGCGAATCGGGCGCGCGCGACGTCGTCGGCGAACCTGATGACCTTGTTCGCGTAGGCATCCCACGCGGCCTGCTGCGCCGCGGAAATCCTGAGGTCCTCCTCCAGACGTCCAAGCTGCATCTGCACCTGGCCGGCCAGGCTCGCCGGCGTGTCCGCGTTCGGCGACTCGCGGTTGCCCGCGGGGCGGCGGATCGAGCTGCCGTCCATGCCTCCACGCCCCGGGGTTCCACCGCCGGGATACTGGGCCCACGACGTCGCGGCCATCAGCGTGGCGGCGACCAGCGGCAGCGCGAGGGCCCTTGCACCTGCAATTCTCATCCAATGCCTTTCTCGACGATCGCCGTCGCAGCCGGTGCCGTTCCCGCGGCCGACGCCCGGTCGGAAATGATCGCGCACGATGTTGCGGGATTTCGCGGATCGCCGGCAGCCGGCAACGTCGGCGGGGCGGCGGCAGGCGGCATCGCTTCCGGCACCGGCGTCGGCGCAACGACCTTCATCGGCGAGACCGGCACCTGCCGCTAGCGCGCCGCGCCCGGCGGTGCGATCGACGCGCCCTCGACGCGGTGCCGCGCGAGCGCCGCGGCGACGAAGCCCGACGCTTTCATTTCCTCGACGAATCCCTGCAGGTATTCGGCGCCGGCGACGCGCCCGCGCGGCGTTCCCATCGCCTGATTGATGACCATGAATCGTCCGTCGAGGAGGCGCAGTCCGGGAACGCGCATCGCATCGGCCGCGAGCTGCTGCTTCACGCCGGCCGCGACGTCCAGCCGTTGCGCGACGAAAAGATCGGTGACCGCCTGCGACGTCGGCGCGCGGACGATGGTCGCCTGACGTAGTTCCCGGGTGAGGTAGAGGTCGTAGGCGCTGCCGGCGCCGACGACCACCCGGATGCCCGGTCGATCGACGTCGGCGTTGCTGCGGATAGTCGAGCCTTCCGCGACCAGATAGGCGCCCTCGATCACGACGTAGGGCGGGCTGTAGCCGATGTCGACAGCGCGCGCCGGATCGATCGCCAGGAAGGCGACGTCCCAGGCGCCGGACTTGAGCGCCTCGACGACCTTGCCGGCCGCATCGAAGGTGACCATCTCGACGCGGACCCCGAGGCGACGCGCGAGTTCGCGCGAAAGGTCGACGGAGACGCCGCGCGGCTCGCCGCTCGCGGGATCGCGCACGGCGAGTATCGGGTTGCCGAAATTGATCGCCGCGCGCAGCGCGCCGGTCGGGGCGAGGTCGGAAACGACGGAGGCGGGCGCCATGGGTGCGGTCGCGCAGGAGCCCTGCAACAGAAGCAGCGAGGCCGCGACGACGACGCGGATCCGCCGATTCCATTCGGCGCCGGGACGAGGTTTCGAGTCTACGCGAGCCGTCACGAAGTTGTCGCCGTCGAGCGGCGCCGGGAGCGCGTGGCGCCGTCACGCCATGCCTCGGCGCCGCCGGTTTCGGGCGCCGGCGGCCCCTTGACCGCGTACGCGGATACGACCGGCGTCCGGGGTTCCCGACCCCGCGGCGGCCCGCCCGGGGTGCGGAAAGTCATTGTCACCGGCGTCGTTCCCGGTCTGCGGCGAGGAGCTGAAAAAACGCATTGCACCAATCGGTTAGCGAAGGAATTCAAACGGCTTATGTCGTTGATTCGAAATGACGATTGGACGAATCCACGCATCGTAACTATGTTGTCATTGTGCGCTGCACCATAAGTCGGCGCGCCAAGCGGGCACACGATGCCCGAACGGTCTAAAGGAGACTGCAATGCAAACCCATCCCCATCCTCTCGCCGAAGTCGGCGCCTGGAACATTTTTGCCCTGGTCGCGGACGCGCTTGCGTATCCCCAGCGTACGCCACGGGATCACGAGCACCGCGACGCGACGCCGGCCGTCGCGGCCCAGCCGCGGCGGGGACTGCTGGAGCGGCTCGACCATTGGTTCTGGCTGCGCGAGCAGCGCTCGCGCGAGGCGTATCTCGCCAAGGCGCGCGACGTATGCGATCTGGAAGACCGGATCCGCACGCTCGAACGCGGCACGCCGCATCGCTACTACTGAGTCGGCGCCGATCAGGAATGCCTGATGCGCCGGCTTCCATCGTGACGTCCCCCAAGCAGCTTCCTTCCAGCAAACGAGGTATCGACATGGCAACCTACTACTCCCCCATCACCTATCACGTCGACCGAACGATCGGCTGGCCGCTGATCGCCAGCGGATTGTGGCTCCGGCTGGGATTCATCGGAGCCTGCGCCACCGCAGTGTCGGTGATCCTGATGTTCACCGGCGAGACCGGCCCTCTGGTCGCGCTGGCGACGGCGGTCCTGGGCGGCGCCCTGGCGGCCTTTGCATGGCGCCGCGCGCTGAGCGCACTCGAGCCGGCCGCGACCCCGGCCGTCGCCGGCCGAATCGACGGCGCAAACCGCGCGCCGGCCCGACGGCGATCGGCTGTCGCTCGGCTTGTCGCCGCTGCACCACTGATCGCACCGGGGATCCGGGCCCCGCCGGCGCGCGTCGCACGATCGCGATCACGCCTTCGCCGGGCGCGCGACGTAGCCGTAGGCGAGATTGGTGCGGCCCCCGCCGTGGCGCTCGTACGCCGTGCTTGGCACGCGCGAGATGGTCGTCGGCCAGCCGGTCGCGCTGCGTGCGGTCGTAGCCGTACAACCGCGCGTTGTTGTCGCCGAAGATCGCGGTCTTCACCGGGCCGTCCGCCGCCCCGAGCGCCGCGTAGCCGTACTTGCGCTGCAGCTCCTCGGGGATCTCGCAGCCGGCGCAGCGCCTCGATCTGCCATTGCGGCGCCCCGGTCCAGATCGCGTCGGTGCCCCACACCACATGGTCGACGCCCATGCCCTTGATGAGCTGACCGAGCATCACCGCCGACAGACCGCGGTTCGGCGATGGTGGTCTGCGCGAAGAGCTGCCCGAGGTCGGCATAGACGTTGGTCACGCCGGTCCTTCCCGGGAATCTCGGCGAGGTCGGTGATCCAGTCGATGCGGCCCGAAGCTTCGAATTGCCCCCAGGCATCCTGCGCCCTGCCGCCGCCGGCGTAGCGGTAGCCGCCGTGATAGATGATGAAGTTGAGCTGCGGCCAGTCCCTGGCGGCCTTGGCGACGTCGCGCACGTCGGAGTACGCGAGCAGCTGCGGGTACTGCTTCTCGACCGACGGCGGAAACAGCCCCTTGTGCACGCAGACGTTCTTCAGGCCCGCCCGCGCGAATTTCTCGTACGCGCGGATAGACCAGCTTCTCGTCGTCCATGTGCCAGGGGTGCGTGCTCAGCGGCTTGTTGGTGTTGTCGCCGATGGTGTAGCCCTTGATCGAATCGGGCTTCAGTTCCGCGATCGCGCGGTCGATGGCGTCGAGCCAGCCGGGATAGCCGGGCGTGAAGATCGCATGCGCCATCGAACGGCGCGAGCCGGCGATGGCATTGATCGTGGCCCGCGCACTGGCCTTCATCTCGTTGGTCAGGAACCAGTCGCCGGGGATTTCGGAGGGCGCCCCGCTGATGCAGGCGACCTTGGTGTCGCTGTCGAGGTAGATCTCCTTCAGGTAATTGGCGAACTTGAGGTCGTCGACGGTCTGCGGCCTGTCGACCAGCGCCGGGTTCCAGCCGGCCTTGCCGACGGCCTGGCGCTGCATGCACGAAGGCTCTCGATGCGCGTGTCGTCGCGCAGGAAATGCGTGTGCATGTCCATGATGAACTGGCCGGACAGTCGCTTCGCGCGCTCCGCGGCCATGTCCGGCGTCTGCGCTTCGGCGCGCGACACGCCGAAGACCGGCCCGTAGGTGTCGTTCATCGCCAGGAACGCGGTGGCCATGCCGGCGGCCGACTTGAAGAACGCGCGGCGGGTGACGCCGTTGCGTTTCGCAAATTCCGCTCCCAGCGCCTTGACGCGCAGCTCGAACTCCCGCTGCTTCGGCGTTTGCGGATCCGGCGCGAACTCGTCGCTGGACACCGACTGCACGGGGATCGGCGACGGGAACAGCGCCGCTTCGGCCGGCGCGAGACGTTCGAGCTCTTCGGTGGAAAGCAGGCGCATGGGCCTCCTCCCGGTTCTCGTGATTCGCGGTCCCGGCGCGGGCCGCGGGGCAGTCCGCCGTCGACGCGGATCGGGACGGGGCGCGACGCCACGGCGGCGGATCGCGGACGCGGAACGACGACGGGCTTCGGCGCCGCCCGACGCTGCGTGGCAGTCTAATCCAATCGGATCGCGGTGCGAGTCCGAATCACGCCGGCGTCGACCGAGGGTGCCCCGGTGAGCGTCGCCGGGCGCAATGTCGCGATGATTTCCCGGCGCGCCTGGCGCGTTCCCGATCCAGCCCGGGCGCCAGCGCGCTGTGCGGTGCAGCATCGAAGCACGACTCCTTCGGTGAAGATGCCCTGACCTGCGATTGAGATGATTCCGGGGCGGCGGCGTGTTAGCTTGCGACGCGGCACCCGATAGCGGGCCTCATCGGCTCGCACCTTATGTTCATCGCGGCAACGCCTCGATGAATCCACAAGACCTACCTGAGGGGATCCCAAATGCGCAAGCTGGTCGTGATGTCGGTACTCGTGGTTTCCGGAATGTTCGCCGGTGGTGCGGCGCAGGCGCAGGTGCCCGATGCGATGCCGGTCTACGTGCCCTACGGCGCGCCGATCACGCTGGAGCGCGCCAAGAAAGTCGCCGACGCGGCGGAAGCGGAGGCGAGGAAGCGCAACTGGAAGATGGCGATCGCCATCGTCGAGCCGACCGGCGACCTCGTCTACTACGTCAAGATCGACGATACGCAGTACGGATCGGCGAAGGTATCGGTGAACAAGGCGCGCTCGGCGGCACTCTACCGCCGTCCGACCAAGGCGTTCTTCGATGCCATGGAGTCCGGGCACCCGTACGTCGCCACGCTCGAAGGGATGGTGGGTTCGGAAGGCGGCGTGCTGATCGTCGAGAACGGCAAGCTCATCGGCGCCATCGGCGTCAGCGGCGGATCCGGCGCGCAGGACGGCGTCATCGCGAAGGCGGGTGCCGACACCGTCAAGTAGCCTCGGCCTGCCGGCCCGCGCATCGGCACGGGCCGTGCACCCTCCGGTTCACGGCGCGGTGGGAGCGCTCGACGGCGGGGCCGTTGCGCGGAGGTCCGGTCCGGCCGCCGGCGCGCGCGCGAGCGCGCGCTCGAGCACGCGCACGACGTGCAGCGCTTCGCGGGCGCCGGTGCGCGCGCGTTCCGTCCGCGATCTGATGGCGGCAGCTGGTGCCGTCGGCGACGATCAGCGTGTCGGCGGCGCGCGGCGCGCACCGCCGGCAGCAGCGACAGCTCGGCCATGCGCATCGAGATGTCGTAATGCGTCGCCTCGTAGCCGAAGCTGCCGGCCATGCCGCAGCAACTCGACTCGATCACCTCGACGTCGAGGCCGGGAATCAGCTGCAGCACCTGCCAGCGCCGGCGTCACGCGCGTCGAACGCCTTCTGGTGGCAATGCCCATGGAGCAGCGCGCGCGTCTGCGGCAGCGCGCGCGAGCGGCAGCCGCAGCCGGCCCGCGCGGTGCTCGCGCGCCAGAAACTCCTCGATCAGCAACGCGTTGTCGGCGAGGCGCCGCGCGGCGTCGCCCAGGCCCATCACCAGGAACTCGTCGCGCAGCGACAGCAGGCACGACGGCTCGAGGCCGACGATCGTCGCGCCGCGCGCGACGTGCGGCGCCAGCGCCGCGACCACGCGGCGCGCTTCGCGCTTCGCCTCGTCGACGAGGCCCGCCGCGAGGTAGGTGCGGCCGCAGCACAGCGGCCGTGACGGCTCGGCGTCGTCGGCCGGCGGGCGCGCGACGTGAACGCGATAGCCCGGCGGCGCGCAGCACGGCGAGCGCCGCGTGCGCGTTCTCCGGCTCGAAATAATTGGCTGAAGGTGTCGACGAACAGCACGACGTCCGCGCTCGCGCGTCGCCGTTCGCGGCGAGCATGTCGGGTCGCGAGGAACGTGTCGCGCCGCCACGTGCGGCAGCGAGCGCCGCGCCGACAGCCCAGCCAGCGCTCGCCCAGGCGCTTCGCGCCCGGGCAGGGTGTCGCGCAGGTTGGCGAGCCACGGCAGCGCGCGCCGCCCACGGCGCCCAGCGCGGCAGGTGGGCGACGAGCGCGATCCTTCAGCGCCAGGCCGTGCGCGCGCTGCCAGTGGTAGAGGAACTCGATCTTCATCTTCGCCATGTCGACGCCGGTCGGGCAGTCGCGGCGGCAGCCCTTGCAGCTGACGCACAGGTCGAGCGCCGCGCGCACCGGTCGCGATGCCAGCTCCGGACCGAGCTGGCCCGACAGCGCGAGCCGCAGCGTGTTGGCGCGGCCGCGCGTCAGGTGCTCCTCGTCGCGCGTGACGCGATAGCTCGGGCACATCGTGCCGGCGTCGAACTTGCGGCAGTGGCCGTTGTTGTTGCACATCTCGACGGCCTTGGCGAAGCCGCGCGCCGGATCGCCGCCGGTGCCGGGCGCGGTCAGCGTCCCCGCGACCGGATCGCTCTGCACGTCCCACGCCGACCAGTCGAGCGCGGTCGCCAGCGGCTGCGTCGCGGTACCCGGGCGAAAGCGGAACAGCGCACGCGTCGTCCATCCGCGTGGCGCGCACGATCTTGCCCGGATTCATGAGTCCGGCGGGATCGAACAGGTCCTTGATCTCCTCGAATGCGCGCGTGAGGCGCGGACCGAACTGCCACGCGACCCACTCGCTGCGCACGAGGCCGTCGCCGTGCTCGCCGGAGAACGCGCCCTTGTACTCGCGCACGATGGCGCTCGCCTCCTCGGCGATCGCGCGCATCTTGGCCGCGCCGTCGCGGCGCATGTCGAGGATCGGCCGCACGTGCAGCGTGCCGACCGACGCGTGCGCGTACCACGTGCCGCGCGTGCCGTGCCGGCGAAACACCTCGGACAGGCGGTCGACGTAGTCGGCCAGGTGCTCGAGCGGCACGGCGCAATCCTCGATGAACGACACCGGCTTGCCGTCGCCGCGCATGCTCATCATGATGTTGAGCCCGGCCTTGCGCACCTCCCACAGCGCCTTCTGCGCGTGCGGCATCGGTCATCCGCACGACGCGACCGGGCAGTCCGAGGTCGCCCATCAGCGCGACCAGGTCGTCGAGGCGCCGCAGCGGCCCCTCGGCGCCGTCGCCGACGAACTCGACCAGCAGGATCGCCTCCGGCTCGCCGATCAGCGCGCGCTCGATCACCGGTCGGAACGCCGGGTTGCCGCGCGCGAGGTCGATCATCGTCCGGTCGACGAGCTCGACGGCGGAGGGCCCGAGTCCGACGATGTGCCGCGCGCACTCCATCGCCCGGTACAGCGTCGGAAAGCTGACGACGCCGAGCGTGCGGTGCCGCGGCAGCGGCGCGAGCTTCAGCGTGAGCGAGCGCGTCCAGGCGAGCGTGCCTTCGCTGCCGACCAGCAGGTGGGCGTAGTTCACGCTGCCATCGGCGGTGTAGGGGCGCTCGCTCTGCGGATTGAAGACGTCGATGTTGTAGCCGCCGACGCGGCGCATCACCTTCGGCACCTGGCGCCCGATCTCGTCGCGCTCGCGTTCGCCGATCGCGCGCAGCCGATCGGCGAGCTCGCGCAGCCGCGCGGGAGCCGACGCCATTTCGGACTCGGGTCCGAAGCGCGCCTGCGTGCCGTCGGAGAGCAGCGCGTCGATCGCGTGGACGTTGTGCACCATGTTGCCGTAGGCGATCGAGCGCGATCCGCAGGAATTGTTGCCGGCCATGCCGCCCAGCGTGGCCTGCGCCGAGGTGCTGACGTCGACCGGGAACCAGAGGCCGTGCGGCTTCAGCCACGCATTGAGCCGGTCGAGCACGATGCCCGGGCTCGACCGTGGCCGTCATGGCGTCGGCATCGAAGGCGACGACGCGGTTCAGGTGCTTGCTGTGATCGATCACCAGCGCCGCGCCGACCGTCTGTCCGCATTGCGAGCTTCCGGCGCCGCGCGGCAGGACCGGCACGCGCAGTTCGCGGCAGATGTCGATCGCCGCGCGAACGTCGTCGTCGGAGGTCGGGACCAGCACGCCCACGGGTTCGACCTGGTAGATCGACGCGTCGGTCGCATAGCGGCCGCGCGACGCGGCGTCGAACAGCACGTCGCCGGCGACGGCGCGGCGCAGCCGGGTGGCGAGCTCGCCGTTGGCGTGGCCCGGGTGGAACAGCAGCGGCTGCGGAATCGGCGCGTTCATTCGGATCTCGGGCGGCGGGCGTCGGACAGCAGGGCCGGGGCCCCATTCTATGCCGCGCGCGCGTCCGCCGGTCGGCGCCTCGACGCGCTCCGACCCGGGGAGCACCCCGGCGCGCGGCGATCGCCCGGCGCGCCGGCGTGAGCGTGCTGCGGGCCGCGCAACGCGGGAATGTTCTGTCCGGGGATCGGGTGGCGTGCTATTTTGTCGGCGCGGTGCGCCCGCGGTGCGCGGCGCGCAGCCACTGCGAGTCCGAGGCATTCCATGCACAAGCTCGACGATCATCCTTCCGGCCGGCATTACCTGCAGATCCCGGGGCCGACGAACGTTCCCGATCGCGTGTTGCGCGCCATCGACCAGCCGACCATCGACCACCGCGGTCCCGAGTTCGCGACGCTGGCCAAGGCAGTCATCGCCGGAATGAAGCAGATCTTCAGGACCCGGGCCGACGTCGTCGTCTATCCATCCTCGGGAACCGGGGCCTGGGAAGCGGCTCTCGTCAACACGCTGTCGCCGGGGGATCGCGTGCTGATGGCGGAGACCGGGCATTTCGCCAACCTCTGGAAACGCATCGCCGACCGCCTCGGCCTGGCGGTAGAGTTCCTGCCCGGCGACTGGCGCCACGGCGCGAACGCGAGCGAGATCGAGGCGCGCCTGCGCGCCGATGGCGGCCATTCGATCAAGGCAGTCTGCGTCGTCCACAACGAAACCTCGACCGGCGTGACCAGCGACATCGCCGCCGTGCGCGACGCCATCGATCGCGCGGCGCATCCGGCGCTGTTGATGGTCGACACCATCTCGTCGCTGGCGTCGATCGACTATCGCCACGACGAATGGCGCGTCGACGTCACGGTCGCCGGATCGCAGAAGGGGCTGATGCTGCCGCCGGGGCTCTCGTTCAACGCCATCAGCGCCAAGGCTCTCGCGGCGTCGAAGTCGGCGCGCTGCCCGCGCGCGTACTGGGACTGGGACGACCACCTGGCGATCAATGCCACCGGCTACTTCCCGTACACGCCCGCGACCAACCTGCTCTATGGCCTGCACGAGGCGCTGGAGATGCTGCTCGCCGAAGGTCTCGATCGGGTGTTCGCGCGCCATGCGCGCCTCGCCGAGGCCACGCGCCGCGCGGTGCGCGGCTGGGATCTCGAAATACTGTGCGTCGATCCCGCGGAATACAGTTCGACGCTGACCGCGGTGATGATGCCCGACGGCCACAATGCCGATGCCTTCCGCAGGATCGTCCTCGACCGCTTCGACATGTCGCTCGGGCAGGGGCTCGGCAAGCTGTCGGGCCGGATCTTCCGCATTGGCCACCTCGGCTGGTTCAACGACCTCATGCTTTGCGGCACGCTTGCCGGCGTCGAAATGGGGCTGGCACTCGCGGGCGTTTCGCATCGCAAGGGCGGCGCCCAGGCGGCGATGGACTATCTTGCCGAGACCGCCGCTGCGGGGCTCGCGCAGGCGGCGTAGGCGGCCAACGACTCACCTCGAAGTGCGGCGCGCAATCCGCGTGCGCTGCGACTTCCAGGAATGCAACTCACCCCGGACCGGAGGAACAGGAACATGCCGACATTTGAATGGAAGGTTTCACGCTGCGGAAGCGCGTTGCGGCTTGCGCTTGCGCTCGTGTCGCTGGGCAGCGTCGCGCTGGCTCCGTCCGCCGGTCTCGCCCAGGTGGAGCTCAAGCTCGGCCATGTCGGCGAGCCCGGCTCGCTCTTCCAGAAGAGCGCCGACGAGTACGCGAGGCGTGCCAACGAAAAGCTCGCCGGCAAGGCCAAGGTCACTGTCTTCGGCTCGAGCCAGTTGGGCGGCGACGGGGAGATGCTTCAGAAGGTGAAGCTCGGCACGCTCGACATGGCGCTGCCGTCCACCGCCATGAGCTCGCAGGTGGATCTGTTCGGCATCTTCGAGATGCCCTATCTCGTCAAGGATCGCGCGCACATGGGCCGCATCGAGAAGGAGATCTTCTGGGCCAAGCTCGAGCCGGAAGCCGAGAAGAAGGGACTAAAGGTCCTCGCCGTGTGGGAAAACGGCTATCGCCACATCACCAACAACAAGCTGCCGATCAAGGTGCCCGCCGATCTCAAGGGCATCAAGCTGCGGGTGCCCGAAGGCAAGTGGCGGCTCAAGATGTTCCAGGCCTACGGCGCCAACCCCAGCCCGATGAAGTTCTCCGAGCTGTTCGCCGCCCTGCAGACCGGCGTGATGGACGGCGAGGAAAATCCCTTCACGCAAATCTACTCGGCCAAGCTGCAGGAAGTGCAGAAGTACCTGTCGCTGTCGGGCCACGTGTACACGCCGGCGTATCTCACCGTCGGCAAGACCAAGTGGGAGTCGCTGCCGCCGGACGTGCGCAAGGTGCTGGAGGACACGGCCAAGGAGACGCAGGCCTATGTCTACGAAGTCGCCGCCAAGGACGACGCCGACCTGCTGGGCAAGCTCAAGCAGGCGGGCATGCAGGTCAACGACGTCGACCAGGCCGCGTTCGTCGCCGCAAGCAAGCCGATCTACGAGGAGTTCGGCAAGGAAGTGCCGGGCGCGAAAGAGGCGATCGACCGCGCGGTTTCCCTGCGCTGACGACCCGGGCGACGAGACACGCCATGGCCAACGCCACCTCGGCTGCCGCGACGGCGACGGCCCGGTTCCGCGCGCACTACGGCACGCTGCTCGAGTGGCTGGTCACCGCCCTGATGGTCGTGCTCGCTCTCGAAGTGACGATGGGCGTCGTGTTCCGCTCGTTCGGCCACTCGCTCAGCTGGTACGACGAAGTGGCGTCGGTGCTGCTCGCGTGGCTCACCTTCTACGGCTCGGCGCTGGCCTCGGTGCGGCGCGCGCACATCGGTTGCCCGGAAGTCGTGGACATGCTCGCCTGGCCGGCCAGGCGCAAGGTGGCAATCCTGGTGCAGATTCTGGTCATCGGATTCTTCTTGCT
Organism: uncultured beta proteobacterium; assembly: GCA_963779445.1. Lineage (GTDB taxonomy): Bacteria > Pseudomonadota > Gammaproteobacteria > Burkholderiales > Casimicrobiaceae > CAIWHR01. The sequence goes on along the minus strand of CAVZYI010000008.1, from coordinate 100,211 downwards.
CCTCGGCGGCATGGGCGTCAGGATCATGCCGATGCTCGTCTCCGACACGCTCGTGAGCGTGCCGATCCCGATGAATCTCGTGCTGTCCGTGATCCCGATCTCGTCCGTGCTCATCGTCATCGCGGAGCTCACGTACCTCATCGACCTGATCTCCGACCGGGGACCACGCGCCATTGCCCTCGACACCTCGCTGTCCGACGGCCTGCACTGAGCGGGATGCCCACGCCATGATCATCATGCTCGGTCTTTTCGCGGCGGTGCTGGCACTGGTGCTGCTCAACATACCCATTGCCGTGTCGCTCGCCGTCGTCGCCGTCGTGGCGATGGTCTCGAGTCACGGCCTCGCCACACTGCCCAACGTGCCGATCGTCGCCTACAACGGCGCGACCAGCTTTCCGCTGCTGGCCATTCCACTCTTCATCCTCGCGGGCGCCATCATGAACGCTTCCGGCATCTCCCACCGGCTGATCGCGTTCGCGTCCGCGCTCTTCGGATGGCTGCGCGGCGGCCTCGCGATGGTGGGCATCGGCGCGATGATGTTCTTCGCCGAAATCTCGGGCTCGGCGGTCGCCGGCGTCGCCGCCCTCGGCTCGATCCTGATCCCGGGGATGAAGGCCAAGGGCTATCCGGCGCCGCTCGCCGCGGCCACCATGTCGTCCGCCGCGACGCTCGCCGTCATCATCCCCCCGTCGATCCCCATGATCCTCTATGCGGTGATGGCGGAAACGTCCGTCGTGCGGATGTTTGTGGCCGGCATCGTGCCCGGGATCATCGGCGGCCTCGGGCTGATGGGCATGGCGCACTATTTCGCGCGACGGTACGACCTGCCGCGGGAAGCCGCGTTTTCCTGGCGCGTCGTGGGCAAGACGGCGCGCGAGGCGATGTGGGCGTTTCTGCTGCCGATCATCATCCTCGGCGGCATCTTCGGTGGCGTGGTCACCGCCACGGAAGGTGCGGCGCTGGCGGTGGTGGCGGCGCTGTTCATCGGTTTCGTGATCTATCGCGAGCTCGATCTCCCGCAGCTGAAGCGCGCCATCGTCGACGGCGGCGTGCAGACCGCGATCGTCATGCTGCTGGTCGCCACCAGCGCACTGCTCGGCACCTACCTCTCCGAAGTGCAGGCGCCCCAGGAGCTTGCGCGGGCGGTGTCCGCTTTCACGTCGAACAAGTGGGTGGTGCTGGGACTGCTCAACGCGCTCTTCCTGCTCCTCGGGATGTTCCTGCACTCGGCGGCCGCCATCATCCTGGTGGTCCCCGTCGTGATGCCGCTGGTGCGGGCGGTCGGCATCGATCCCATCCATTTCGGGCTGGTGGTGACGATCAACCTGGGGATCGGCCAGCAGACGCCGCCCGTGGCCAGCGTGCTGCTGGTGGCGAGCTCCATCGCCAAGGAGACGGTCTGGGCGGTGACGCGCGTGAACGTCTGGTTCATCGGCGTGCTGCTCGCGGTGCTGCTGCTCGTCACCTACGTGCCGTTCGTCGGCCTCGGATTGGTGAATTTCTTCTACCCCGGCGCCACATGAACGTCCACGTGCGGGTCACCCGCGATGGCGCGATCGCTACCGTCACATTGAACCGGCCCGAGAAGCTAAACGCGCTGACCGTGGCGATGTGGAAGTCGCTCGGCGAAGCCATCGACGCGCTGTCGGCGGACGACGCGCTGCGCTGCGTGATCCTGCGCGGCGCCGGCGAGAAGGCGTTCTCGCCCGGCAACGACATTTCGGAATTCGCCGCGTCGCGCTCGAACAAGGTCGAGGCCATCGCCTATGGCCGCGTGATGCACGACACCGCCGCCGCGCTGGCGCGCTGCCGCCATCCGCTGGTGGCGCAGATCCACGGCATCTGCGTGGGCGGCGGTCTCGAGATCGCGTCCTTGTGCGACATCCGCATCTGCGGCGCGAGCAGCCGCTTCGGCGCGCCGATCAAGAACCTCGGGCTCGTCATGGCGTATCCGGAGATGGCGCCGCTGGTGCGCCTCGCGGGACCCGACGTCGCGCTCGAGATCCTGCTCGAAGGCCGCATCTTCGACGCGGCGGAAGCAAAGGACAAGCGGCTCGTCACTCGCGTGGTGCCTGATGGCGAAGTGGCCGCCGAAGCGCTCGCCACGGCGCAACGCATCGCCGACGGCGCGCCGCTGGTCGCACGCTGGCACAAGCGGTTCGCCCGGCGGCTGGCAACGGGCACGCCGATCACCGCGACCGAATACGACGAGTGCTTCGACTGCTTCGACACCGAGGATTTCCGCATCGGCTACGCCGCGTTCCTCGCCAAGCAGAAGCCGCAGTTCACCGGCAAATGACGTCGTCGACGTCGCCGCCGTCCCCCGGCGCGCTGGCCGGAATGCGCGTGCTCGAACTCGCGCAGATCATGGCCGGTCCGACCTGCGGGATGATGCTGGCCGACATGGGTGCCGACGTCGTCAAGGTCGAGAAGCTGCCCGGCGGCGACGACTCGCGCGGCTACGGCGAACCGCGCATCAACGGCGTGTCGGCGCCGTTCCTCATCCTCAATCGAAACAAGCGGGGCATCGCGCTCAATCTCAAGCATCGCGCGAGGCCGCGAGATACTGCTGCGCATGGTGCGTGATGCCGACGTGCTGACCGAGAACTACCGGCGCGGGACGCTCGAGAAGCTGGGCCTCGGCTACGATGTGCTGGCGCGCGCCAACCCGGGCCTCATCTACTGCGCGATCTCGGGCTACGGACGCGACGGGCCCTACGCCGACAAGGGCGGCTTCGATCTCATCGCGCAGGGCTACGCCGGCCTGATGTCGATCACCGGCGAGCGCGGCGGCCCGCCGGCGAAGACGGGCAATTCGGTGGCCGACATCAACGCCGGCATCCTCGCGGTCGTCGGCATCCTCGCCGCCTACGCGCACAAGCTGAAGACCGGAACGGGCCAGATCGTCGACACGTCGCTGATGGAGGCGGCGCTGCAGCAGACGTACTGGCATGCGGCGATCTATTTCGCCACCGGGGTGTCGCCCGGGGCGGCCGGATCGGCGCATCCGCTGACCGCGCCGTACCAGGCGTTTCGCGCCAGCGACGGCTGGATCAACATCGGCGGTGCGAACCAGGCGAACTGGGAGCGGATCGCCGACGTGCTCGGCCACCCCGAATGGCGCGACGACCCGCGCTTCGCCGGCAATTCCGCGCGCATGGCGAATCTCGAGGCGCTCGCCGCGACGATGAACGCGGTGCTGTCGACGCGGACCAAGGCCGAGTGGATTGCCGCCTTCGACGCGGCCGGCGTCCCGGCCGGACCGGTGAACTCGATCGGCGAAGCGCTCACCCATCCGCAGACGCTGGCGCGCGCCATGGTCGTCGACCTCGTGCACCCTCAGGCGGGGCCGACCAAGGCACTCGGCTGCCCGGTGCATTTCTCGGCGACGCCGACCAGCGTCACGCGCCCGGCGCCGCTCCTGGGCGAGCACACCCGGGAATTGCTGCGCGAGTACGGCTACGCCGATGCCGAGATCGACGTCCTGGTTGCCGAAGGCGTCGTCGAGGCGCCCGGCGGGGCGGAAGCCCGCTGATGCCTGGTCACGCAGGTTACGGGACGGGGCATGCGCCGCGACCGCCGCGTCGGTCGCGCGCGCCGGCGACTAGTGCTAATGTCGCGCCGTCGGCCCGCGGCCACGACGCCCGGGTCGATGTGCCAGCCGGTCCGGTCGCGCCGCCATGATGCGACCGTGCAGCGGCGTCGCTGGTGCCGGAATTCATCACGGTGGTCACGGGGAGGAGAGCATGAATCGCTGTCGAGGTGCGTCTGCGTTGGCGTTGATGGTGGGCCTGCTGCTGGGTATTGCGGAGTTGCCGGCGTCCGCCCAGGAAGTGACGGTGCTGTGCAACTACGAGGTCGACTGGTGCGAGGCGATGAAGGCCGCCTACGAGAAGACCACGGGTCGGAAGGCGGTATTCATCCGGCGCACCGACGGCGAAAGCCTGGCGCAGATCCGCGCCGAGAAGGCCAATCCCCGCGCCGACGTCTACCACGCCGCCGAATCGGCGTCGGCCAAGGCGCTGGCCGCGGAAGGATTGCTGGAAGCCTACAAGTCGCCGAACGTCGCCGAGCTGCACGAATGGGCGCAGCGCATCGCCGAGGACAACAAGTATTTCCAGACGCCGATCTACACCGGCGTGCTCGGCTACGGCTACAACACCGAGCTGCTGGCGAAGAACAAGATGCCCGAGCCCAAGTGCTGGAAGGATCTCGCGAACCCCGCGTACAAGAACGAGATCCAGATGGCGAATCCGGGCACGTCGGGCACCGCGTTCAACATGGTCGCGACCATCCTGCAGCTGATGGGCGAGGACGAGGGGTTCAAGTTCCTGGCGGCGATGAACAAGAACGTCAACCAGTACACGCGCTCGGGCAGCGCGGGTATCCGTGCCGCGGCGAAGGGCGAGACGACCATCGGCATCACCTTCCTGCACGACTCGGTGGCGCAGACCGCCCAGGGCTATCCGATCAAGACCGTCGCCCCCTGCGAAGGCACCGGCTACGAAATCATCTCCTCGGCGATCATCAAGGGCGGGCCGAATCCCGAAGGCGCGAAGAAGTGGATGGACTTCGTGCTTTCGCCGGCGGGCCAGAACGTTGCCATCACCGTCAACAAGTTCCAGATCCCGTCGAACAGGAACGCGCAGGTGCATCCGATGGCGCCCAAGGCGTCGGACGTGAAGCTGATCAAGATCGACCTCGACAAGTACGGATCGAAGGAAGGTCGCGAACGCCTGCTCACGCGCTGGGACATCGAGGTGTTCAAGGCGCCGAAATAGCCTCGCCGAACGCCCGGCGGGCAACGGTCGGGCAACCCGCCTAGTCCGCCGGGGGCCGTATGCGCCGCGTGATCGGCCCCTGGCTGGCCGTCGCCTGGACCGGCTTCGCGGTCCTGCCGTGGAACGCGATCCGCGGCGGCGGCTTCTTTTCGTTTCAATGGCTGGACGGCTATCCGCGGGCCGTCGCGTCGGCGCCGGCGCTGCTGCAACTCGCCGGACACGGCCGGCTCTGGTTTCTGCCGCTGGCCATCGCGCTGCTCGTCCCCCTGGTCCTGCTGCTGCCGGGGGCCGCGCTCGCCTCGTCCCGGGAACGGACATCGCGGACGCTGATCGCCAGCGGCGGCGCCGCACTGCTGGCGGTCGCGGCGATCGCGCTGGCCATCGACATCAACGGCTGGACCTGGAACGGCTTCGCGCAGATGTTCGGTGCGCTGCCGCGGCGCCAGCCCGGGCTGGGCTACGGTGCGTTCGCGGTGGTGGCGGCGGCGCTGATGCTCGTCTGCCATGGACTGGCGCTGCGCGGCTGGGCCAAGGGCAACACCTTCGTGGCCGGCGCCATCGGCGCGGCGATCGCGCTCGTCGGACTGTTCACGCTCCATCCGCTGGCGCGCATGTTCCTCCATGCGTTCCTCGATCGCGACGGAAATCTCTCGCCGGCGGCGCTGCTGGCGCGCGTGGGCAGCAGCAAGGTCTGGGGGGTGGGGGGGGTCGTCTGGAACACGCTGCAGCTGGGGCTGATGACCGCCTCCGCCGCCACGCTGCTGGCGCTCTGCTTCGTGATCATCGTGACGCGTTCCCGATGGCGAGGGCGACGCCTGATCAGCGTCCTGTCGATCCTGCCGATGATCACGCCGCCGTTCGTCATCGGGCTGGCGCTGATTCTGCTGTTCGGGCGCTCCGGGGCGCTCAATGCGCTGCTCGAATGGGGCTTCGACATCCGGCCGACGCGCTGGATCTACGGGCTGCCGGGCGTCTGGCTGGCGCAGACGCTGGCGCTGACCCCGGTCGCGTACCTGGTGCTGGTCGGCATCGCCGACGGCATCAGCCCGGCGCTGGAGGAGGCTGCGCAGACGCTGCGCGCGACGCCGATGCGGACCTTCGCCACGATCACGCTGCCGCTGATGGCGCCGGGCATCACCAACGCCTTCCTGATCGTGTTCATCGAGAGCCTCGCCGATTTCGGCAACCCGCTGCTGCTCGGAGGCAACCTCGAGGTGCTGTCGACGGCGATCTACTTCGCCGTCGTCGGCGTGCAGCAAGACCCCGGGCGGGCCTCGGTGCTCGCGGTCATCCTGCTCGCGCTGTCGCTGGGCCTGTTCGCGGTCCAGCGGCGGCTGCTCGCGCGGCGCAGCTTCGTCACGCTGTCAGGCAAGGGCGACGGCGGCGCGCGCGCGCCGCTGCCGCGCCTGGTGGTCGGCGCGACCGCCGCGCTCGCCTTGCCCTGGGCGGCGCTGGCCGTCGTGATCTACCTGATGATCTTCACCGGCGGATTCTTCGAGAAGTGGGGTCTCAACCACGCGCTGACGCTGAAGCACTACGTGACCGCGTTCGGCGTCAGCTTCGAAGGTGGCAGGATGCTCTGGTCCGGCGGCGCGTGGAGTTCGTTTTTCACGACGCTGACGATCGCGGTGACCGCGGCGCCGCTGACGGCGGCTTTCGGGCTCGCCGTCGCCTATCTCCTCGACCGCCAGCGCTTCGCCGGCAAGCGTGCGTTCGAATTCATGGCGATGCTCAACTTCGCCGTCCCCGGGACTGTGGTCGGCATCGCGTACATCCTGGCCTTCAACGCGCCGCCGGTCGAGCTCGCGGGCACCGGCCTCATCCTGGTCGCCTGTTTCGTCTTCCGGGACATGACGACCAGCATGCGCGCGGGCCTGGCGGCGATGAGCCAGATCGATCCCAGTCTCGACGAGGCGTCGGCGACGCTGCGCGCCGGCACGTTCTCGACCATCCGCCGCGTGATCCTGCCGCTGCTCCGGCCCGCCGTCGTCGCGGCGCTGGTGTTCAGCTTCATCAGCGCCATGACCTCGATCAGCGCGGTGATCTTCCTCACCAGCCCGCGCTTCGACATGGCGACGGTCAACATCGTCGGTCGCGCCGAGGTCGGCGAATACGGCTACGCGACCGCCTACGCATCGGTGCTGATCGTGCTGATGGTGCTGGCGGTGATCCTCATCCGCGTGCTGGTCGGTTCGCGGCAGGTGTCGCGGCGTGAAGTGACGTCCAGGGCCTAGGGTCCAGGCAGGGGTGCACGATCCATCGGAGGGTGTCCGGTCACGGCCAGGAGCGGTCGTAGCGCCTGATTCCGCACAGCGGTCAGTTCTGCGACGAATCGTGCATCCGGATCAGTATAATTCGAGGTCCACGCTTGTCCGCGGGCTTCCGGTCAGCCGCTTCGCCCTTTGCATTTTTGGAGCAACGCCAAGATGAATACCGCGCCGTCGAAGTTCCGTACGTTAGCCGTGCTCCTCGTTGCCGCGACGATGCTGGTCGTCGGCTGCGGAAAGAAAGACGATACGATTTCCCGGGCCGAGAAGAAGGATGTGGCCAAGGGGGTTGCTGCCCCAAGTATCGAACGGACCAAGGCGATTGCCGAGGAAGGTTTCATCTACGGCCTGCCGCTCGTGATGAATTACGCGGTGATGAATGAGTTTGCCGTGGACACCAAATCCAGCCAGTACAAGGCGCCTTTCAACGAAATCAATAACCAGCATCGCGTCGCCACTCCGGAGGATACGGCGGTCATCACTCCGAACAGCGACACGCCGTACTCAATGCTCTGGACCGACCTCCGTGCGGAGCCGGTCGTAGTCTCCGTGCCTGCGGTGGACAAGAAACGTTACTACTCGGTCCAGTTGATCGACGGCAACACCTACAACTTTGGCTACATCGGCAGCCGCGCCACGGGTGCCGCCGCGGGCGACTACATGGTGGTCGGCCCGGATTGGAAAGGCGAAAAGCCCGCCGCGATCAAGAAGGTTTTCACGTCGACGACGCCGTTCGCGCTAGTTCTGTTTCGCACCCAGCTCTTCAATCCCGGCGATATTGCGAACGTGGAAAAAGTGCAGGCGGGATACAGGGCGCAGCCGCTATCCGCGTTTCTCAAGCAGCCTGCGCCATCGCCCGCGCCGAAGATCGATTTCGTCCCCGCGACTACCGAAGGAATCAAGAAGAACTACTACGAATATCTCGACGCCGCCCTGCAGTTCGTTCCGCCGTCGCAGGAGGACAAGGACGTTCGCGCCCGGCTCGCCAGCATCGGGATCGGTCCAGGCAAGACGTTCGACTTCAAGGAGCTATCGGCAGAGCACAAGGCCGCAATCTTGATCGCTCTAAAGGAGGGTGACGACAAGGTGGATAAGTTCCTGTCCAACGGACTGAAAAATGTCAACGGTTGGCGTGTCGGTGCAGCCTTTGGCGACCAAGCCTTTTTCCACGGCAACTGGCTGATGCGTGCCGCCGCAGCCAAGGGCGGTCTCTACGGGAACGACGCTGTGGAAGCGATGTATCCCTATACCCGAACGGATGCATCGGGCGAACCGCTCGACGGCAGCAAGCACAACTACACGCTCACCTTTCCCGCCGGGCAGCTCCCGCCGGTCAATGCCTTCTGGTCGGTGACAATGTATGACGGCAAGAGCCAGCTCCTGATCAAGAACCCGATCAATCGCTACCTCATCAATTCTCCGATGTTGCCCGGCATGAAGAAGAATGCGGACGGGTCGCTCACGCTCTACATCCAGAAGGATTCGCCCGGCAAGACGAAGGAAGCCAACTGGTTGCCCGCGCCCAACGACACGATCTACCTGGTGTTGCGTCTGTACTGGCCCAAGGACACGCCGCCTTCGATCCTGCCGGCCGGCGAAGGAACGTGGAAGCCCCCGGCCATCGTGGCGTCGAAATAGTTCAACCGAGACGTTGAGCGTCCGCAAATCGCGGCGCTGACGCACCGGTATGGGTCAGAGTCAATCGCGCGCCAGCGCTGAACGGCGGCACTGCGATTTGCAGCAGCCCTTCGCACCTCGATGACGGCCCTACGTTGTAGAGCGGCCGCTCGGTCGAAACGCCGCAATGCCGGTCAACGGCCACTTCCTGCCGCTGGCCACGGGCAGCTTCCAGGCATCTCGCCTGGCGGAGCTCGCATCCTAGGCGACCACGAGGTCGTCACGAGAAGGTGAAGGTCGCGATGACAAGGATTGCCGGCGGACAACGGCCACAACCAACCGCTTACTAGCGGCGCTTGCGGAGAGGTTGCGATAAGAATTGCCACGCGGACGTGGGTCTGGACTTCGGGACTGCAATCGGTTCCAATCATGGGCGGCCAGCGCCTTCCGGCGCACCAAGTGGTCGCGCATTGCGACAGTTCTGGGGCCCACTTCTGGTTGGGCGTCACAGTAGATGTGGGCAAAGGAGTCGCTCATGCACGTCAGCATCCCTCGCCAACCCGGTTCTGTACTTCTTGCTTGGGCTCTGGCCCTCAGCGCGGTATTCCCGATCAGCTTGGTCAGCGCGCAGATTGCAAGACTCGAAGTGCATCCGATCCAGACACAAACACCGACCGAGCAGGAGTTTCTGAACGGGAAGAGGGACGCCAAGCCGACGATCATCAGCGGCGAGCTCCGCATCCCACGTGCCGGCACTGACCGGCTGCCAGCTGTGATTCTGCTTCACGGCTCGGGCGGCCCGTCGGGCATTCAGGACAACTGGGCGCGAGAATTCGCTTCCTTGGGCATTGCGACCTTCATCGTTGACAGCTTCTCCGGCCGCGGCATCACCAGCACCAGTGACGACCAGGACCAGCTCTCCCGCTTGGCTCACATCGGCGACGCGTACCGCGCACTCGAGGTCCTCGGCAAGCATCCCCGAATCGATCCAACGCGGATCGTGGTCATGGGTTTCTCGCGCGGCGGCGGGGCGGCGCACTACTCCGCTCTCAAGCGATTCGCCGCGATGCATGGTCCTGCGGGCGGACTCACGTTCGCGGGCTACATCGGGCTCTATCCAACGTGCAACCGTGACTTTATCGATGGGCTAGAAGTGGTGGACAAGCCGATCCGCATCTTCCACGGCGCGGCGGACGATTACGTCCCCGCAGCCGAATGCCGTACCTACGTCGAGCGCCTCAGGAAGGCCGGAAAGGACATCACGCTGACCGAGTACCCAGGCGCATATCACATCTTCGACAACCCGGCGCTCAAGAACCCGACGAAGCTGCCGCAGGCGCAGACGACGCGCGGCTGTCCCCGCTTGGAGGAGGAACCGGGTGGGCGCATGGTGAACAGTCGGACGAAGCGGCAGTTCACCTACGCGAGCGATCCGTGCGTCGAGCGTGGAGTGACGGTCGCCTACGACGCCCAGGCGCACGCCGAGGTAGTCAAGGCAATCAAAGAGTTCCTCGTCGTAGTCCTAAAGCCAACCTGACCACGGTTGCGGGGGTGAAGTCCAACAGCACGGTCGAGCGGATTCACCGCCAGCGCTACCGGTTACCCTCACCGCTCTGCGGTTGGGCGGCCACTCAACGTGAATGTTGAGCGGCTGCAAGCAGGCGACAAGGTTTATAACGGCGCTGCCCGCTTTGGGTCGCCTCCGGCCGATCGCAGTGGATCTCGATGGATAACAGGGTCAGGAAAGCAGCGTCAGCCTCGCCTTTCTCGAGATCGATACCGACGCCGGGATTTCCGGCACCGAAAAGTCGAATCTGACACTGCTTTCCCTGCATTCACCTGGAAGACTCGCCCTCGCTCAACGCGATCAGCGAGGGGAGCCTCGCCATTCCGCGTCGCCCGGACAATCGCGCCCGGGCGACGCGCACAACAAGTTTGCTGCTGAACGCGGGTCGACAGCCCCAACGTCTAGATCGGACCCTGCCCCGGACAGAATCCGACCGTGGCACCGCGCGCCAGCTTGTCGTCCATCTCCTGCGGAAAACCGACGCGCTCCGTCTTCGCCTCCTTGCCCTTGCCCTGGCAGACGTACACCTCCTCGATGTCCAGCCGGAACCCGTGGAAATAGTCGGCGGCCAGCGGCAACGCGGTGCCGGCCAGCGTCTTGCCGTCGCCCGACACGTACGCGCCGAAGATGTGCCAGCGGGAGGCTTCGAGCACGCCCTGGCTCTGCAGAAAATCGGACAGCAGCATCCAGCCCATCTTCGGCGTGTAGAGGGCGCCGTCCTCCACGTCGGCCCGGAACAGGCGCGATTCGCCGGTGACGACCCTGCCGTCGTCCGACACCGAGTAGGCGATCGTTTCCCGGTCCTCGCAGGCGGTCTCCCCCGTCCATTCGTCGAAGTAGCAGGCCTGGCCCGGATAGCGGCCGAGGCTGGTCACGCCCCTGGACGGCGTCCACACGTAGGCATCCTTGAGCTGCGGCCCGCTGTAGGCGCCGACGGCCATCGTGCCGGCCGAATTCACCGCCATGACTTCGCCGACCCAGCCGCCCATCGCGTTGCCGCCGGCAGGATCGCGGAGCAGCGTCTGCACGTTCCCCTGCCAGATCGAGCCCACCCAGTTGCCCGCCTCGGGAATCGTTTCCCACCCGACGACGACGTTGCCGGAGCTCGACACCGCATTCGCGCGAGAGTCGCCTTCGCAGGGGTAGGTTTCGCCGCTCGCCGGATCCCGGCATTGCCGGTTTTCGGTGGCCTTGGGCAACAACGTCATGCCGGTCTTCCGATTCCACTTGAACGCATAGGCGCTGCAGTCGACCCACGCGAGCCCGACCGCAGTGGAACCGTCGCGGGACAGATCCCAGACGTTCGAGTGGAAGTAGCCGCAGCCCGTCAACTCGCTGCCGGCAAGCAATTTCCATCCGCTCTCCTTGGTCCACAGCGCGGCCTGCTCCTGGACATCGGGGCCATACGGCGTTTCGATGTTGACGCCGATCGACCCGCCGACGACGTCCCCGTTGCCGGAGATCGCGGCGATCGAGCCCATGCCGCCGATATACGTCGTCCCGCGCGTCTTGTCCCAGACCCAGAACGGCGACATGGAAACGCCGTACTTGCCGACGACCTTCTTGCCGTCGTCGGAGAGACCGGACACCAGCACATACGGAATGTGCGTGAACGTCGGCGCGCGCTTGATGCCGTTGACGGCGATCTGGATGTCGCGGACCTCGCCCGCCGCCAGGACTATCGCCGTGGATACGCAGGCGTCGTCCACCGTGGCGTCGCCACTCTCCTTCGAATTCCAGTACTCCTCGGGCCCGAGCAGGATGGCCTTGGGCGTGCTGAAGCCGCCGTCGGCGAGCTGGTCGATATAGACGACGTAGCTGGCGCCGGGCACGAGGCCGGTGAAGGTGAACGAACCGTCCGGTCCGAGGATGCCCTGCGTCAGATCGCCGGAGATGCGCGACATGGCGTCGAACGGGTTGCCCTGGTCGATGCGGCGCGCGATGACGTTGATGCCGGTGAGCTCGCTCGTCCCGTCCTTGGCCACGACCCGACCCCTGAGCGTGCCGGTCGTCGAGGCATAGTTGGCGGCGGGGTAGAGCGAGGACAGCGCCGCCATGTCGTCGGCGACGTTGACCGTCGCCATCTGCGGGCTGTTGTAGTGCATGGTCCACGGGAAGGGGTTGATCATCGGATACATCGTCTCGATCTGCTCCGCCGTCGGGTAACTGGCGACCGCCTTGCCGCACTGGTCGGGGCCCGCCTGCTCCGGTCCTTCCGGGATGCCCCAGTCCGGATTGGCCTCGTTGCGCGAGTAGTAGCCGTTGGTCTGCGAATGCGCGAGACCGATCGCGTGGCCGAACTCGTGCGTCACGACGCCGGAGGTCGGCTCGCCGGGCGTGTAATCGGGCCAGAAATCCTTGTAGTCTTCCTCGCCGCGGATGATCACCCAGCCTTCGACGATCTGCGCCGAGTCTTCGCCCGCGAGGTATTCGGGGGACGCGATGCCGAGCACGCCTTCGCCCGCGCCCATGAAGTCCCGGATGACGCTGCCGTCGCTGTCGAAGATGACCTGGATGCCGCCGCCGTTCGCAGCGCCGATGACGGTGCCGGCGTTCGCACCGGTGACGTCGTAAGGCAGGGTTCCGACGATCTCGGCGCGGAAGCTCGACGTCGGCACCGAAGACCATTGCTTGACGGTGTTCGCGACCAGCCGGATCGCAGCCGCATTGTCGAGCGCGCCGAGGCCCCCCTGGTCGACGTAGACCTTGACCGTGCCTTCCCAGCGCGCGGGCTTCAGCGTGCCGCCGCTAGTGACCACGAACAACGGCCCGCCGGCCAGCGCCGGGGCGATCAGGGCGCAGGCGGCGATGGCGGCCAGGCTGCCGCGCAGCGCGCGGCCCTTGCGAAAATCAATGCCTTTCATTGCGGATGCTCCCGTTCTTGACCCAGTTGCCGTCGACTGCGCGGCGCAGGAATTTGCGGAATGTCTCGTCGTCCACCGGTCCTTTGCTGGTGTCGAACATCTGCTGCTCCGCGCCGTCGAGGAGCGCGCGATTGACGCTCACGCCGCTGAAGAGCCCGGCGTTGTCATGGGCGTTCATCGCGACGCCGCCGCCGATGCTCACCTTGCCGTAGCCAAGGCCGACGGTCGTCTGCAGACCGGTGAATTTCGCCTTGGGATAGAGAAAGGCGATCGCGGTCTCGCCGGCGCGCCATGTCGGCCAGCCCGCCGGGCGCCCGCCGAGATGCACGCGCCCGTCGGGCATCGTGCGCGGCGTGTCGAACCCGTACTGGCGGAATTTGTACGTGCTGCTTTTCTGGCCGCGGATCATGTCCGTAACGTTGAGGGTGACCTCGGTGTACGGCACGCCCTTCGCGTCGAAGCCGTCGGTCACCGATTGGACGCGGCCGGCAACGATGTCCTGCGAGTGATCGAGCAGGTCGACGACGCTCATCGGCTGGACGCTGGTGGCGTGGCCCGGGGCGCTGATGACCGCAAGGGTCAGCGCCGCGAGCGTCGCGCAACCGAAGTTGCAGAATTTTCTCAAGCTCATTTGAATGGTTTCCTCTCCAGGCCGGGATCAAAAAAAACGTGCCCGGCGGTATGCCGGGCACGAAAGGCGCCGCATTGTAGACACGCCTGCCGTTACAGACAACCCTCCCTCGGGTGGCTGAACGAATGTCGCCGCAGGGGCGCACGCCCCGAGCGCAGGGCGGGATTGCGGATCAATTCCCGTTGACGAGCGGCGCGGTATTTCCGACGAACGGAATGGGGCGGGTCAACGGCAAAGGGAGAGGGGCGCGGGGTCGCAAGTCCCCGGCATTCCGGTCGGACGAGGCCCCGACCGGGCGCCGCGTCACGAGGCACCGCCACTGCCGGCCGCCCGCGGCTCGGCGGACGCTATTCGGACAGATAGAGCATGGAAATCTTCGACGCTTCCCGCCGCCACAACGCGTAGCACTCCTGCAGGGCGGCCCTCGAGACCTCGGGTTCCCGATCCCTGATCGCCTGCACCAGTTCGGAATAGGCGTCGACATTGCGCCGGAATGCGCCGTTGACCATGGCGAGCATCGCCACGCGGCCGGACAGCACCTGGCGGATCACGCTGGCGAGCGCATCGATGATGATGACCAGCACGGGATTCTGGCTGGCGCGCGCGAGTTCCGCGTGAAACTCGAACTGCGCTTCCACGAACGACTCCAGTTCGTCGCTGGATTTCAGCTGAACCAGTATCCGATCGAGCGCCGCGAAATTCTCCTCGTTGGCGTGGATGGCGGCCGCCGTGGCCATCTCGGCACCGATCAGTTCCAGCGCTCCCTGGATCTGGTCGATCGATACGAAGCCGAGCTTCAGGCTGACCTCGAAGTAGAACTGGAGGAACTGCGAGTTCGGCAGCGCGAGGTAGGTTCCGCTGCCCTGCTGCCGATGAATGAAACCAAGCGTCTCCAACACCTTCAATCGGTCGCGAAGGGTCGGGCGCTGCACCGACAGCCGATCGGCCAGTTCGCGCTCGGTCGGAAGCCGGACCCTCCCCGAACCGTCGGGGCGCGTGCGAACCGCGATTTCGATCAGCCGCGCCAGTATGTCGTCGGAAACGTTGGACACGTTGGGGCGATCGAAGCGCCGGTTCGCCGCTAGGGCGCCGGCGAGGACGCTGCCGCTGTGCCGTGATCCGCCGACCCGGAGGGCTCGCCGTCGAGTTGGTGCATGGCGTCCTGCAGCGCAGGGTACAGGCTCCGGTAGACGTCGAATCGCCGATCGTATACGGCGCGGCGATCCGGCGGCCCGGGCTGCACCGTGTGGTCGTCGCAGCGAATGCCCGGCAGGGCGGGATCCTCGACTCCGGAGAACGTCCCTGCGGCCACGCCGCCGAGCAGGGCCGCCCCGATCGCGCTGGCGTCGGTGAGCGTCGCCATGTGGTAGTTGAGGCCGAGCACATCGGCCTTGATCTGCGCCCAGAAGCGGCTGCGGGCACCGCCACCGACGCCGACCAGGTCCGTGGGCCGCCAGGACCACTGGCTTTCGGCGATTTCGAGAATCTGGCGCAGGGCGAGGGCGCCGCCCTCGAACACGGCGCGCACCATGTCTGCGCGCGTGTGGTGCAGTCGCAATCCGATCCACGCGGCGCTGGCTTCGGCGTCCCAGATCGGGCTACGCTCGCCTGCCAGATACGGCAGGAAGATGAGACCGTTGGCACCCGGCACCGAATCCATGGCGAGGTGCTCGAGTTCCGGCGAACGAACGCATGTCGGGCCACACCTTGCCCTGCAGCCAGCCGAACGCCCCGCCGAGCGTGGACATCGCACCGTGCGCCAGCCATCGACCCGGCAGGACGTGGTGGCGATTCAGGAAGCTCGGATCGAACACCGGTTCGTCGAGACAGAAGGTGATCACGCCCGAAGTGCCCACCGATTCGAATGCGTCGCCCGCCCGTCTCAATCCGACGGCGAAGGCGGCGGCGCGGTGTCGGCCGCCCCGAGGGCGAGCGGCGTTCCGACGGCGAGTCCGGTCAGCTCGGCTGCCTCGCGGCGTGACGCCGCCGAGGCATTCGGCGCCGGAGACGATCTCGGGCAGGAGGCTCGCGCTCGACGTTCCACAGCTTGAACAGTGGCTCCGACCAGCATGCCTGTCGGGCGCGCACGTCCATCAGCCCCGAATAGGAAGCCTGCGTCGGTTCCATCGCCGCGCGTCCGGTCAGGCGCAACGCGATGAAGCCGTTCAGCATCATGACGCGCCGCACCTTCCGCCAAAGCGCCGGATCGTGCTGCTGCAGCCAGGTCAGGTTCGCGGCCCAGCAGGTCGAACTGCTGGCGCGGTTTCCGGTGTCGCGACTGATAGGCGGTCGCGTCGGTGCCGACCACGTCGCGCAGCAGCGCGTCGGCACGGCCGTCCAGGTAGACGATGCCGGGCCGCAGCGGGCCGACCCTCGTCGTCGAGGACGATCGTGGTCGGACAGGTGGTCGAGAGACCGACTCCCGTGACCGGTCCGACGCGCGCGGTCGACCTCGCGCAGGGCCTCGCAGACCAGTCCCCAGTAGCGCTCCAGGTCGATCTCCGCCCACAGCGGCCACGGCGTGATCACCGGCACCGGGCGTTGCGCCTTGGCGACGATGCGACCGTCGCGCGTCGATCGCGCACACCTTGATCGCGCTGGTGCCGGCGTCGATGCCAAGAAGGACGGTTTCAGTCATTCAGCAGTGCGACCTTCAGCGCACGGCCGCTGCCCGCCTCCTCGAATGCGCCGAGCGCCTCGTCGATGCCGAAGCGGTGCGTGATCAGCGAGCCCGCGTCGAGGCGACCCGCGGCAAGCAGGTTCAGCGCGATCTCGTAATCGTGCCGTGACAGGGCGCTCGCCCCGGTGACGACGAGTTCGTTGTAGTGAATCAGGTTGACGTCGATGGTGGCCGTGGCGCCGGTGGAGAATCCGGCGAAGAGATTCACGTGACCTCCCTTCCGCACCGCTGAAAATGCCTCGTCGACCAGGGCCGGCACGCCGATCGCGAGGATCGCCACGTCGGCGCCGAGTCCGTCGGTGCGGGCCTTCACCACCGCCGCCAGCGACTCGACGGAGGGGTCGCACACCGCGTCGACGCCGCGCTGGCGCGCCGCCTCGCGGCGGGCGGCGTTCGGCTCGCTGACGATGACCTGACGCGCGCCGGCGGCCTTGGCGAGGCCGGCGTGCATCAGGCCGATCGGCCCGGCGCCGAGCACGAGCACGGTATCGCCCAGGGCGATGCCGGCATTGCGCTGGCCATTGATGCAGCAGGCCAGCGGCTCGGCCAGCGCCGCCGCCTCGAAGTCCATGCCCTCCGGCACGCGAAACACGTTGCCCGCCTGCAGGGCGATCGCCGGAATCCGCACGAATTCGGCGAACGCGCCGTCGAACTCGTAGCCGATGGCTTGCCGGTTCTGGCAGACGTTCTCCCGGCCGGTCTTGCAATACGCACAGGCGCGGCAGGGAACGACCGGATCGACACAGACCCGATCGCCGACGCGCCAGGCGGTGACGCCCGTGCCGACCTCGACAATCGTGCCCGCGAACTCGTGCCCGATGACCGACGGGAAGCGAACGCCCTTGGATTTCTTCCCGGTGAGGATGCGCAGGTCGGTGCCGCAGACGGTAGCGGCGCGCACGCGCAGCACGAGATCACCGGCGCCGGCCTGCGGCGTGGCAATCGTCGTCAGGGCGAGATCGTTGGGTCCGCGCAGTACCGCGGCCTTCATCGTGTCGCCCCGGACTTCTCGGCCGCCACGTGCTTTTCGTACACCTGCAGCGACGCCGCCACGCTGGCGTTCTCGTGGATCAGCGCCCGCAGCGCGCGGATCACCGCGGACGGATGGTCGTGCGACCAGACGAAGCGGCCGTAGGTGACGCCGCCCAGGCCGACGTCGAGCGCCTCGCGCGTCATGCGCAGGTAGTCCTCGAGCGTTTCGCCCATCTCGCCGCCCGCCAGCGCGACCATCGCCGGGCACGCCGCCACCACTTCGCGGAAGCTCTCGCCGGAGCCGGTCCACAGCGTCTTGATGATGTCCACGCCGATCTCGGCGCCGCAGCGCACGGCGTAGGCGACGTTCTTGGCGGCGTGCTGGTTCTTGATCAGCGCACCCTTGGGGTAGATGTGCGCGATCAGCGGCATCCCCGCCGAGCCGGCGTCCTTGGCGATGCGCGCCAGGTGCGTGAGCTGCTGCGCCTGGTCGGGCCCGCCGACAATGCAGCCGACCGAGATCGCGTCGGCGCCCAGGCGCACCGCCTCGTCGACGTCGGCGAGCGGCGTGTCATACGTCGGGTGGTAGTCCACCGAGTACGCGCTGGCCTTCATGATCAGCGCGGCGCGCCCCGCGTACGGCGGGAACACGCGCTCGGCGATGCCCTTCTGCATCGTGATCGCGTCCGGGCCGCCTTCGACGACCTTTTTCATCGAGCCGCGGACGTCGATCAGTCCGGGCAGGTTGCCGCGGGTGATCGGGTGGTCCATGGTGATCGCCAGCAGCCGGCCCGAGGGGCCGAGCAGGCGCTTCATGCGCACTTCCTTGCCGAGAAACATGACAGATCCTTTCGCGTTTTCAGTACATGCCGAAGAGTTTGAGGGGCCCGATGACCAGGATCGGGAACAGCACCAGCGCGACGATGGCGAGCGTCAGGACCGAGATCGGGCCGACCGATCCCTTGACGACATCCTCGATCGGCATGTTGGTGACCTGGGCGACGGCGTACAGGCACACGCCGACCGGCGGCGTCACGAGCCCCAGCGTCAGCGTGATGACGACAATGACCAGGAAGTGGATCGGATCGACGCCGAGCGACAGCACCGGCTGCAGCAGCACCGGGAATCAGGATGAACATCGCCGCGATCGCGTCCATGAACATGCCCACCAGGATCAGGAACACGAAGACGAGGACCATCACGACCGTCGGGCTGCGATGTCGATGCGGCCAAGCATCGCGGCGACCTTGATCGGCAGGCCGTCATAGGTGAACACCCACGCGGCGAGCTTCGCCGTGGCGGCGATGAACAGGATGTTGCCGATGGTGCGCGCGATCTCGATGAAGATGCCCGGAAGGTCCGAGAGCGGCAGCGCTCGATAGACGGATGCGCCGAGGAGAACGTGTAGAGCACCGCGATCGCCGCGGCTTCGGTCGGCGTGAAGTAGCCGTCGACTATTCCCGCCATCAGGATCACCGGCGTCATCATCGGCAGGATCGCGCGAGGCCGGCTGCGACCAGATGCCGCCCGTCGAACGGCGTCGGCTTCGCACGCCGTAGCCGCACGCGTA
Source organism: uncultured beta proteobacterium (assembly GCA_963779445.1). Classification (GTDB taxonomy): domain Bacteria; phylum Pseudomonadota; class Gammaproteobacteria; order Burkholderiales; family Casimicrobiaceae; genus CAIWHR01. The sequence goes on along the minus strand of CAVZYI010000008.1, from coordinate 81,262 downwards.
GAAGTGGTTGTAGACCATCAGCGCGAGCGCGATGAACAGGCCTGGAACGAGTCCCGCGATCAGCAGCAGTACCGATCGAGACATTGGCGATCGAGCCCGCGATCACCATCAGGATCGACGGCGGGATGATCGACGACAGCGTCGAGGTGGCAGAGCGTCATGCCCGACGGCGTAGCCCTTTCGAAAGCCATGCCGCTCCATCGCCTTGATCTCGATCGCGCCGAGGACGCGATGTCGGCCACCGACGAGCCCGAGATACCGCCGAAGATGACCGACGAGGCGACGTTCACGTGACCGATGCCGCCGGGCAAGCCAGCCGACCGGCCGCCTGTGCGAAGTCGAAAATCCGGTCGGCGACGCTGCCGCGCTCCATCAGCGGCCGACGAGAATGAAGAGCGGCACCGCGACCAGCAGGAACGAGTTCATCGACGAGAACATGCTCTCGGAGCAGCAGCGTCAGCGGCGTCGACGTGAAAGAGCGAACGATCGCTAGCACCCCGGAGCAGGGCGAGCGGAATCGCCAGGGTATGCCGATGCCCCGAGGACGACGAACGATAGCAGCATGAAGACGCTCATGCCGCCTCCGGGTTCCGACGGCGATCGACTCGCCGCCTGTCGCGGAGCGAGCCCAGGTCCCGACGGCCGCGACGAGAGCCGAGATCGGGATCACCGCCCCGATCACCCAGCTCGGCACAGGACGAGCGTGGCGATCGATCTCGTTCATCATCATCTGCTGGCGCAACCATGCCGAACCCGGTCCAGCACCATGCGAAGAAGACGAGCACAACCGATCGACGTAGATGGGCAGCGCGAGCCTGCGCAGCAGGCACCTGCTCCAGGGCGATGAACACCGTGATCCGCGCGGCGTCGACGGTGCGCATGCTCGACGCGAGCCAAGGAAGACCATCCAGATGAACATCGCGCGGGTCAGCTCCTCCGACCAGGGCACCGGCGCAGTTCGACGAGACGGCTGACGACCTGGATCAGCACGACGACCACGATCGCCGACCGCCGCGAGGCCAGCGGCGCCGTCGATCAGCCGCGTCGGCCAACCCGGGCCGGACCGGCCGATCTCGGGCGGTCCGTGGCGATCCTCCGAAGAGCCCGATCCGTCGCCGACCGGGCCGAGGCGACTACTTCTTGCCGACTGCGGACAGCGTCTTGTCGAAGAACGCCTGGTCCTTCGACCAGTGTCGCGAACTTCGGGAACAGTTCCTTGGACACTGCGACGAAGGCGGCTTCTGCTGCTCCGGAGTGAGTGCGTTGACCTCCATGCCCTTCGACTTCAGGAACTCGACCGACTTGCCTTCGTCGGCGGCGTCGTTCTGGCCACCTTCCAGGCCTCCGCCTCGACCGGCCGCCGTCGATCGCCTGCCTTCTGCGCGTCGGTCAGCGCGTCGTACTTGGCCGGGTTGATCGCGAGGACCCAGCCATCGGCCATGTGGTTCGGTGAGCGAGGCGTACTTCTGCACCTCATAGAACTTCGCCGTGACCGGGATGTTGATCGGATTCTCCTGACCGTCGACGACCTTGAGCTGCAGCGCGTTGTAGACCTCGGCGAACGCCATCGGCGTGGGCGAGGCGCCCATCTTGCCGAAGAACTCGACCCACAGCGGATTGTTCGGAACGCGGAACTTCAGGCCCGCGAGGTCCTTCGGCGACGTGATCGGCCGGCGCGAATTCGTCATCTGCCGGAACGGCCGCGGCCACAGATCGATGCCCTTGATGCCGATCTTGTCGAGGTCGGCGAGCAATTCCTTGCCGAGCGGTCGCCGCTCAGATAGGCGCGCAGCTGCGTCGGTGTCGTCGAACAGGTAGGGAATCGAGATCGGCAGTGAACTTCGGGTTGAAATTGGCGTACAGCGAGGTCGACAGCAGCAGCATGTCGAGCGAGCCGCCGGCGAGCTGCCGTACCGCGGCGGACGGGTCGCCGCCGTACGAGCTGGCCGTTCGGGAAACACCTTGACTTCCACCTGCCGCCGGTCTTGGCGGAAACCAGCTCGGCGAACTTGCGGGCTGCAACGGTGATCTCGGAGGTGTCCGGATCGGGCGTCGACAGATTGAAGGTCACTTGCGAGAGCGCCGACTGGCTCGCAAAGACCGATAGGACAGCGACGAAACGTGCGATCCGCGCCAGGAATGCCATGCCTGCCTCCATGAAATGATTAGACCATTTAACGTTCACATCACAGTCGGGGCTAACCAATTGGTTAGACCATTTGCTGTGGTGACGGAGTGTACGTCCGGGGATTCGGAATTTGCAAGCGAAACCGTGCACGGCGCGCTCGACGGGTTCGCGTTTGCGCAGTGCAGCATGGCCAGTGCTGCGAATGGCAGGTCGGAATCGGGGGGTCCCTGGTTTGTGCGTTGCGGAATCCGATCCCCGGCGGAATATCCCGACGCGCGACTGGCTTCGCCATCCCGTCGGTCGACCCGGCGGGATTCCCGGACCGCCGGGTCCCGGGTGGGATTCATCGGGCGTCATCGGACGGTGCCGGGCGCACATGCGTTGCACCGGACCACGTCGACGCCGGGTCGTCGGGAGACCCGAAGTCTCCAGGCGATCCAGCTTCGCTTCGATCACGGCAAACCCGGCGGCACGGCCCGACGCCTCGGGACCGAGGTCGACGATGCGCTGGAAGTCACCGAGCAGCCGGGAGTGCAGCCTGGCGGTGCGAATCGCTGACACCGGACACGACAGGTGCCGATCGGTCCGTTGCCGCCGGTCGCGATTTCGCTCCGATGCCGCCGTACATGCGTGCCGGCGAGACCAGGGGCACCCGTCGGGCACGTGGCGCCACGACCGGTGCAATTTCAGGTTGCAGTCGCGTTGGCGGCGTTCGCCGTATCGAACAGACGGCGCGGGTTGTTACGGGGTTTGATCACTTCTGCGACGGCCGGGAGGATCGTGGCGACGACGGCGTTCAGCTGCCGGATGATCCGTCGGGCTCGGTGCAGACCCGACCGGAACTGCGCGTGCAGGAGTTGCCGAACGACCTGGAGGCGACGGACGCGCCTGATCCTGATTCGACGAGCCTCATCAACTGCAGCGCATGCGCGGCACTGCAATGTTCGCCGCTTCGGACCCGCAGGGGCGGCGCGTTGCAACGACATGAGCCGCCCCGGCTCCGGGGCGGGCACGGCTACTAGGACGCGCCCTTTTTCCCGGCGCCCGCGCCGCCCTTCTTCGACTCCTGCCGGCCAAGCTCCTCCTTGGTCAGCTTGACCTTCTTCACTTTTTCCGTCTTGACCTTTTCCACCTTCACTTTTTCCTTCTTCACCTTTTCCTTCTTCACCACCGGCCCCGCCAATGCCAGCTTCGCCAGCCGTTTGGCCTGCTTGGCGGCGACATCGAGAAGTTTCCTGGTCTTCTGGTGCTGCCGCCGGGTTTTCAGCATCGATGCGTGACTCATCTTGACCTCCGAGGGATGAAAGACCGATTTCGACTTCAGTTTGACCGGAATCTGCGAACTTGGCCAACGGAGCGCATCAAGCCCGGCAAATGGCCGATGCGAGGGCTTCCATACCGGGCTCGCATCCCATACATGGATCGTCACGTCGGGGTGGAACCTGGTCGAACTTGCGCAGCGCAAGGTCGAAGGAACGGTCCGGACCCGCAACGCGGCAGGCGCAGGCACGGTCCCGGACTCAGGCGTGCGCGGCTTCGCGGCGCAGCCAGGTGACGAATTGCGCGACCTTCTTCCACTTGCCGTGCGCCGCCGGGTAGACGAGATGGTGCGCGTGCACCTGGACTCCCTTCCGGTCCGAGAACACCGGAACCAGGTCGCCCCGCCGCAATGACGCCGCCGCGAGGCGACCGCTCTCGAGCGCGATTCCCAACCCCTGCACCGCCGCCTCGATAGCGAGATAGGCGCGATCGAACCGCAGCGCATACGTGCCGGGGCTCAAGGGTACGCCGTGCGCCGCGAACCAGCGCGGCCACTGGACGACGTTCACGTCGGATAGGATCAGCGCGCAACCGATGAGGTCCTCGGCACCGCGCACGACGATCCGCTCCAGGAGTCCCGGGCTCGCCAGCGGCAGGATCTCCTCGGCGAAAATCGATTCGACGTGCAGGTCTCCCCAGCGGATCGCGCCGTAGCGGATGTCGAGGTCGACTTCGCCGCGCGAGAAATCGGAATGCGTGTGCGCGGCGGAAAGCTGGACGCGCAGGTCCGGGTGCTCGGCCAGAAACGAAGGGAGGCGCGGCATGAGCCACAGGCTCGCGAAGCTCGGAGACACGTGGATGCGCAGTACCTCGATGCCTTCCGAGCTTCGCGCGTTCTGCGCCGCACTCGCGATGAGCGCGAGCGCGCCGGTCAGATCGTGCTGGTAACGCTCGCCGACGGGCGTCAGCACCAGTCCGCGCGAAGTCCGTTCGAAAAGTTTCCGGCCGACGAAGCCTTCCAGATTGGCGATCTGATGGCTCACGGCCGAGGCGGTGACATTCAGCTCCTCGGCCGCCCTGTTGATGCTGCCCAGGCGGGCGACCACCTCGAACGCGATGATTCCCTTGAGAGGGGGCAGATGCATTATTGCGCCGCAACATGAAAAAGATTCACACCAGATTGAGTTTAGCTCCGTTGCCGCCCTTTGTGCTCCACCGCACACTGGGTCCACTTTCCAATAGATCAGGAGTTCGCAATGCTGCTCAAGGACAAAGTCGCAATCATCACCGGCGCCGCCTCGCAGCGCGGAATCGGCAAGGCGACCGCCCGGCTCTTCGCCGAACATGGTGCGAGGGTCGCAATTCTCGATCTGAGCGCCGAGGCGGCGGCGGCCGCCGCGGCCGACATCGGGCCCGCCCACATCGGGCTCGCCTGCAACGTGACCAGCAAGGCGGACTGCGACCGCGCCGCCCGGAACGTGATCGAGCGGCTGGGCCGGGTCGACATCCTGATCAACAACGCCGGCATCACGCAGCCGCTGAAGCTCATGGAGATCCAGCCCGAGAACTACGAGGCCGTGACCGACGTCTCGCTGCGCGGCACGCTCTACATGAGCCAGGCAGTGATCCCGCACATGCGTTCACGCAAGAGCGGATCGATCATCTGCCTGTCGTCGGTATCGGCGCAGCGCGGCGGCGGCATCTTCGGCGGTCCGCACTATTCGGCGGCCAAGGCGGGCGTCCTCGGCCTCGGCAAGGCGATGGCGCGCGAACTCGGGCCGGACAACGTCCGCGTCAACTCGGTCACGCCGGGCCTGATCCAGACCGACATCACCGGCGGCAAGCTGACGCCCGAGCTGAAGGTCGAGATCCTGAAGGGCATTCCGCTGAACCGCCTGGGCGACGCAACGGACGTTGCGAACTGCTGCCTCTTTCTCGCGAGCGACCTATCCAGCTATCTCACCGGCGTCACGCTCGACGTGAACGGCGGCATGCTCATCCACTGATCCACGCCGCCACCCGAAACCCATGAATCCAGGAGTCAAAATGAAGGCAAACGAATCATCGCTCTCCGAACGGGCCTACCGCATTCGCCGGTACGCGCTGCGAATGGGCGAGGTGCAGGGACAGGGCTACATCGGCCAGGCGCTGGGCATGGCCGACATCCTGGCGGTCGCCTACGGCCACGCGCTCAACTTCCGTCCGGAAGATCCGGAATGGGAAGGCCGCGACCGCTTCCTGCTCTCGCACGGCCACTACGCCATCGCGTTCTATGCCGCGCTGATCGAGGCCGGCATCATTCCCGAAGACGAGCTCGAGACCTACGGCTGCGACGACAGTCGCCTGCCGATGTCGGGCATGGCGAGCTACACGCCGGGCATGGAGATCTCCGGCGGATCGCTGGGGCAGGGCTTGGTCATCGCGGTCGGCATGGCGCTCGGACTGCGCCAGAAGAAGAACCCGGCATTCGTCTACAACTGCATGTCCGACGGCGAGCTCGACGAGGGCTCGACCTGGGAAGCGGCGATGTCGGCCAGCCACTTCGGGCTCGTCAACCTGATCGCGCTCGTCGACGTCAACAACCAGCAGGCCGACGGGCACTCGACGAAGGTCCTCGGCTTCGAGCCGCTCGCCGGCAAATGGGAGGCGTTCGGCTGGCACGTGCAGCGCGTCGACGGCAACGACATCGACGCCGTCGTCGCCGCCTTCGACACCGCGCGCGCGCTCACCGAAGCCGAAGCCGCGGGTCGATCCTGTTCGACACCAAGATGGGCAAGGGCGTGCCGCTTCCTCGAGGAGCGCGAGAAGAACCACTTCATGCGGTCGACGGCATCCGAGTGGCAGCAGGCGCTCGAACTCCTCGACGCCGCACAACCGGTCAGGGGCTGAGCCATGAGCACTACTGTAGCGAGCAAGCCGCGTCTCACCACGTCGGCGATGATCGCCTCGATCGCCGCCGAGGGGCAGCGCACCCGCCCCGCGCCGTTCGGCCACGCGCTGGTCGAGCTCGCGCGACAGCGGCCCGAGATCGTCGGCATGACCGCCGACCTGGCCAAGTACACCGACCTGCACATCTTCGCGAAGGCCTATCCCGACCGCTTCTTCCAGATGGGCATGGCCGAGCAGCTGCTGATGGGCGCCGCCGGCGGCATGGCGAAGGAGGGCTTCATTCCCTTCGTCACGACCTACGCGGTATTCGCCGCGCGCCGCGCCTACGACTTCATCCACCAGGTGATCGCCGAGGAGAACCTCAACGTCAAGATCGTCTGCGCGCTGCCCGGACTGACGACGGGCTACGGCCCGAGCCATCAGGCGACCGAGGACATCGCGATCTTCCGCGGCATGCCGAACCTGACCATCATCGATCCGTGCGACGCGCGTCGACATCGAGCAGGCCGTGCCGGCCATGGCCGCGCACAACGGGCCGGTCTACATGCGTCTGCTTCGCGGGCAGGTGCCGGTGGTGCTGGACGAGTACGACTACAGGTTCGAGCTGGGCAAGGCCAAGCTCCTGCGCGACGGCAAGGATGCGTTGATCATCTCCAGCGGCTTCATGACGATGCGCGCGCTCGAGACCGTCGAGGTGCTTCGCGCGGACGGCGTCGACGTCGGCGTGCTGCACGTCGCCCACGATCAAGCCGCTCGACGAGGAGACGATCGTGCGGGAGGCGTCCCGCAGCGGCCGGCTCGTGATCGTCGCGGAAAACCACTCGACCATCGGCGGTCTCGGCGAAGCGGTCGCGGGGGTGCTGCTGCGCGCCGGCGTGACGCCGCCCTTCCGCCAGATCGCGCTTGCCCGACGCGTTCCTCGACGCCGGCGCGCTGCCGACGCTGCACGACAAGTACGGCATTTCGGTGCCGACGATGGCTCGTTCCATCAAGGGCTGGCTGTCCTGAACCCACCGGCGGCTGCAGCTCACGGAAGCGGCCGCCGAATTTCAATTTCGACTACGGAGAACTGCTATGAAACTCATATCCATGCTGGCAGCGGCGACGCTCGCGCTGTCGGCCGTTCCGACGCTCGCACAGACAAAACTCTCGCTCGGCCACGGCGCCGCGCCGGGGAACCCCAGGCACGAGGCCGCGGTGCACTTCGCCAATGTCGTAAAGCAGAAGAGCGGCGGCAAGATCGAAGTGCAGGTCGCGCCGTCCGCGCAGCTGGGCGACGACGCCGCCATGCTGACAGCGCTGCGCTCGGGCTCGCTCGACATGTCCGCGAACAGCCAGGGCGCCACGGCGACCATCGTGCCCGAGTACGCGGCGTTCGGGATGCCGTTCCTGTTCACCGAGCCCGCGCAGGCGTTCAAGCTGCTGGACGGACCGCTCGGCAAGGAGCTCGCAGACAAGTCGGCGCAGAAGAATCTCGTCGTTCTCGGCTATTGGGACAACGGCATCCGCCACGTCTCCAACAGCAAGAGGCCGGTCCTGTCCCCCGCCGACATGAAGGGCCTGAAGATCCGCACTCCCCCGGATGCCGTGACCATCGACATCATGACGGCGCTGGGAGCGGAGACGCAGCAGATCAAGTTCGCCGAACTGTACGTCGCCCTGCAGCAGGGCGTCGTCGACGGGCAGGAGAACCCCCTCGCCAACGTCGATGCGTCGAAGCTCTACGAGGTGCAGAAGTTCATATCGCTCACCGGCCACAAGTTCGAGATGACGCCGCTCCTGATGAGCAAGCGGACCTGGGACCGCCTGTCCGAAGCCGACCGCAAGATCATCCAGGAGGCGGCGAACGAAGCGACGCTGCTGCAGCGCAAGCTGTCACGGGAAGCGGACGAAAAGCTCGTCGGCGAACTCAAGGGCAAGGGCGTGCGGATCGACAAGGTCGATTCGAGCCAGTTCGCGAAGGCCACCGAATCGGTGACGGCGAAATGGAAGAGCGGCCCCATCGGCGACTACGTCACCAAGGTCGTGGCTGCGGCAGGATCCAAATAGCGCGCGGAATCCACCGCGCAAACATCGACGGGCGGCGTCGCGCCGCCTCATCCCCGGAGGAGTGCACCATGGCGTCTGTCGTTGCGGAGCGGCTCAATCAGGCGATCACGCTGGTCTGTGAAACCATCCTTTATGTCACCTTCGGTGCAATCTTCTGCATCCTTTGCTCCGATGTCGCGCTGCGCTATTTCAGCGGCTCGAGCCTGCGGTGGGCGTCGGAAATACCCGAATTGCTGTTTCCATGGCTGGTGATGGCGGGGGTCGTGCTGGCGGCCCAGCACGGCGCGCACATCGCGACGACGTTCGTCGCCGACCTCGTCCACGGCCGGGCGCGCCGCCTGATGGCCGCCATCGGCAACATCGCGATCATCGCCGCCTACGGATTGCTCGGCGTCGTGACGGCACAGGCGATCCCGATCGTGGCCGATGAGCGCTCGCCGATCCTTCAGATCCCGGGTTCGGTCACCTATTTCTGCCTGCTGACGGGATTCGTCCTCATCGTGCTCGTCCACCTCGGCGAACTCCTGCACTGGGTGAAGACGCCCGTCGAGACCACCGCAGGAGCCTACCAGTGAGCCTCGTCGCCTTCGCCGTCTTCGCCCTCGCCGCGCTGATGGCGATCCCGATCGCCCACGGGCTGGTGCTGGGTGCCATCGGCGGACTCCTCTACTCGGACCGCGTGCCGCTGAGTCTCGTGGTCGAGCAGATGGTTTCGCAGATACAGAGCTTTCCGCTGATCGCGATACCGTTCTTCATCCTGACCGGCGCGCTGATGATGGGCGGGCGCCTGGGCAAGACGCTCATCGAGCTGATGACCACCCTCATCGGCCGCTTTCACGGCGGCCCGGCGCAGGTCGGCGTGCTGTCGTCGACCATCTTCGGCGGCGTGTCGGGCTCGGCGGTCGCCGACGCCTCGGCCATCGGTTCCATGCTGATTCCCTGGCAGAAGAAGCTCGGCTATCCGCCGGCGTTCGCGGCGGCCACACTCGCGGCGGCGGCCACCATCGACATTCTCATCCCGCCGTCGATTCCGTTCATCCTGTTTGCCCTTGCCTCCAACGCGTCGATCGGGGCGCTGTTCATTGCGGGCATCCTGCCCGGCCTCATGCTGTGCGTCGGCTTCATGGCGGTCTGCTACTTCGTCGGTCGCACCAAGAACTACCCGCGGGAAATGCGGCCCATCAGCGTCAAGCTGGTGCTGAAGGAAGTCGGGTACGCGTCGCCCGCCCTGGCGCTGCCCGTGCTGATCATCGTCTTCCTGCGCTTCGGCATCGCGACGCCGACCGAGGTCAGCGTCATCAGCACGCTCTACGCGGCCGCAATATCGATATTTCTCTACCGCGACATGACGCTCAAGCGGGTCAAGGCCGCCGTGCTCGAATCGGGCATCGCCTCGGGAGTGGTCCTGCTGGTCATCATGGCGTCGAGCGCCGTCGGCTGGATCGTCACGTTCGAGCAGTTGCCCGTGGCGTTCGCCGAGTACGCGAAGAACACGCTGCAGTCGCCGGTCCTCATCATTCTCGCGATGAACGTCATCATGCTGGTGGCCGGCATGTTCCTCGACCTGCCGGCGGCCGTGCTGCTGCTGACGCCGATCTTCGTGCCGCTCGCGGCCATGGCGGGAATGGATCCGGTGCAGCTTGGCGTGATGATGGTCGTGAACCTCGCGATCGGACTCTATACGCCGCCGGTCGGCACCACGCTGTTCATCACGAGCTCCATCGCCAAGGTGAAGATCGGCGAAACGGTGCGGGCGATGGTGCCGTTCTATGGCGTCGCGTTTCTGGTGCTCGTCCTGATGAGCTACGTTCCGGCGCTGACGATCCGCTGAACGCACTGCGGCCACATGCAATCCCCCACAGCGATGGAAAAGCCGGCGCGCATCGTCTTTCTGGATCGGGGCACCCTGCCTGCGGAGATCAAGCTGCGGCCGCCGGCCTTCGCCCACGAGCTCGTCACCCACGACGCGACGCCGCCGGCGGAGGTGGCCGGCCGCATTGCCGACGCCGAAATCGTGATCACGAACAAGGTGCCGGTGCGCGCGGCGGCCATCGCTTCGGCGCCGCGATTGCGGATGATCGCGATTGCCGCGACCGGCTACGACAACATCGACCTCCCGGCCTGCGGCGCGCGCGGCGTCGCGGTGTCCAACATCCGCAACTATGCGGTCAACACCGTCCCGGAACACACCTTCGCGCTGATCTTCGCACTGCGGCGAAGCATCGTCGCCTACCGCCAATCGGTGGCCGCCGGCGCCTGGCAGCGATCCGGGCAGTTCTGCTACTTCGACTATCCGATCAACGATCTGGCCGGAGCGACGCTGGGGATCATCGGCGACGGCGCCCTCGGGCAATCGGTCGCCGCGATCGGCCGTTCGCTCGGCATGCGGGTGCTTTTCTCCTCGTACAAGGGCGTTCCCGGCATGGGGCCGCTCTACACGCCGTTCGAGGAGGTCCTGCGAACCAGCGACATCATCACGCTGCACTGCCCCTTGCTGCCCTCGACCCGCAACATGATCGGCGCAGCGGAATTTGCAGGCATGGAACGCAGGCCGCTCATCATCAATACCGCGCGGGGCGGCCTCGTCGACGAGGCCGCCCTGGCTTCGGCGTTGACGCGCGGCCAGATCGGCGGCGCGGGCTTCGATGTCGTGACCACCGAGCCTCCGCCGGCGGATCACCCGTTCATGCGCCTGCTCGAGCGCCCGGACTTCATCCTTACGCCGCACGTCGCCTGGGCAAGCCGCGAAGCCATTCAAGGACTTGCCGACCAGCTGACGGAGAACATCGAGCTCTTCTGGCGCGGCAATCCGCGCCATCTGGTCGTGCCCTGAGCACGTCATCGACCACCATTCCGGCCGAGCGTCGGCCTACGAACGGGTCCCCTCATCGCCGAATGACGCTCCGAGCCTGACTCCCGGCCGGGCGATCCCGTCGTTGGCCAGATCGCGCCCACTCGTGATAGCCTGAACTTTCGACACCTGCGGGCGTCGGAATGCCCGTCCCTCGACATCGACGCGGATCGACGGCGAATCCGACGGCGTCCGCGCGGCGGGCTCGCCCGCGCTGGCTGTCCCGAAAGACCGTTGCCTCGACGGCGTCGACGCACCGGCCCGAGGCCGCCCGAGCGGAGCAGGGGATGAAAGACGACCGGATCGAGCAGCTCACCGCCTGGTATCAACCCATCGTCGATCTCAACACCGGCAAGGTGGCGGGATGCGAGGCGCTGAGCCGCATCGTCGCGCCGGACGGGTCGGTCGGATCGGCGGCCGCTTTGATGGACGACCTGGAGCGGGAGCCGGAGGCGCAGTACGCGCTGATCCGCAAGCTGCTCGAGTCGGTCCGGCGCGAGATCGTTCCGGTCTTTGCGAGGCATCCCGATTTCTACGTGAGCGTGAACATTCCGCCGTCGGTCTTCGGTACCGGGCGCATTGCGCCGATGCTGTCCGACCTCGACCTCGACCGGTGGCGGACGCGACTGGTGGTGGAATTGACGGAACGGCAGGCGCTGTGCGACCTCGGACGGGCGGCCATCGACAACGCGAGATCGCTGGGCGTCGCGGTGGCGTTGGACGATTTCGGCACCGGTCACAGCGGACTCTCGCAGATCGTCGGCCTCGATCTCGACATTCTGAAGATCGATCGAAGCCTGCTCGTTTCCATACTCGAGAACCCGACGGCGGCGCGGATGCTCCGCGGCATCGTCGGCCTCGCGGCGGCATTGCGCCTGCGCACGGTCGCCGAGGGCGTCGAGACCTGGGAGCACGCCTTCTTCCTGCGCGCGGCCGGCGTCGACTACGGCCAGGGATATTTCTGGAGCAGGGCGGTTCCCGGCGCCGAGATCGAGTCGCTGCTGGAGCACGGATTCGCGCACAGCCTGAATCGGCCGCTGGTCCGGTAAGACTGGCCTGAGCGACAGCGCATTGCGCAATCGTTGTCGCCGTCGACAAGGCATTTCCCTCCTTGCGCCCAGAGCGGTCGTTGCGCAGGGGCACGCGGAGACAATGGCCTTCATCGTGAAACCGACACGGGCCCAGGCGACAATTCTGGCGACGGGGCGTCGCAAGTCTCGACGCAGGAGAAGATGAAGGCGGGTGCCAGAAGAACGGGACGAGCCACCGGCACAAGCGGCTGGTCAGGTTCGTGACCTGTCAAAGGAGCGTCGAGTAGCCGCCGTCCAGGGGAATCGCGGTCCCTGTCAGGAAATCGGACGCGGCGCTGGCCAGGAAGACCGTGATCCCGGCGAAGTCGTCGATGTGGCCCCAGCGCCCGGCCGGCGTGCCGGTGAGCACGCGCTCGTCGAGGCCGGGGATGTCCTTGCGTCCCCGGCGCGTGAGTTCGGTGTCGACCCAGCCCGGCAGCACCGCGTTGACCTGGATGTTGTCCTGCGCCCAGGTCACGGCCAGCGACTTGGTCAGCTGCACGATGCCGCCCTTGCTCGCGCCGTACACCGGCCCGAACGACGCCCCGAAGATCGACAGCATGGATCCGACGTTGATGATCTTGCCGGCGCCCGCGCCCTTCATGTGCGGATAGGCACCGCGCGAGCACAGGAAGGCGCTCGTCAGGTTGGTGTCGAGCACGCTTCGCCACTCGTCGAGGGAGAGATTCTGCGCCGGCTTGCGGATGTTGATCCCGGCGTTGTTGACCAGGATGTCGAGGCGACCGCGCCATCCGGCCGCTGCCGCGATCATGGCTTCGACCGACTTCTCGTCGGTCACGTCGACGCTGACGGCGAGGGCATCGGCGCCCAGCGCCTGAAGCTCGCGCACCGCCGCGCCCGACTTCTCCACGTTGCGCGCCGCGACGACGACGCCTGCCCCGGCGCGCGCAAGGCCGCGGGCCATGCCCAATCCTATCCCGCCATTGCCGCCGGTGACGACGGCGATGCGGCCGCGCAGGTCGAACAAGCTGCTCATCGAATCCTCCCTCCGTGAATGCTGCCCCGGATTGTACGGCCACCGGACGCGGCCGCGCCGGCGGGTGGCGCGGTACGACAGTCCGGAGGGCGCATCGGAGCTTTGCGGAAAAACCCATCGTGGCCGTTGTTCGCAATGTCCGGATCGACGAGCGCGGCAAGTCCCGAGAACGCCGAGCGCCGCCTTTGCCGGCGGCAACGCGCCGCGCCCGCCTGCGCCCGGCCGGACATTGGCCTATAGTGACGAGGCGCCGGGATCCCGGCGTTCCACAGGAGCGAACCATGTCCCATAACCCGCCGAAGGAAAGCAAGAAGAAACCGCAGCACACACCCAAGGAAAAGAAGACTCTCAAGCAGCAGAAGAAGCACCCGACCGACGCCGTGCCCTTCATCAAGCACTGAACACGGAAGATTCGCGGACGTGACCGGCGTGCCGATGTCGCGGCGCGCGCGCGTCCGGCGGGCACTGCGCGTCCCGCCGCCGGTTCGCGCCGATAGCCGCTGATTGCCGGCCGGCTCCGCCTTTGCCGGGACGGCGTCGACGCCGTCGAATTGCCGGGGGGTGCCGACGCGCCGAAGCGAACCGCGCCGTCGACCGGGCGCGCGAGGTCAGCCCGGTAGCGCCACCGGCGCGCCGCTCTTCGCCGATTGCACGCCGGCGTCGGCGATCATCAGCGCGCGCCGACCATCGTCGAGGCCGATCGAAGGCGCCGTGCGGGATCCGATCGCGCGGACGAATGCGTCGAGCTCGTTGCGGTACGACTGCGCATAGCGGTCGATGAAGAAGTGGAGGAGGGGGTCGCGGCGGATTCCTTCCCGTCCGTGGCGTTCCAGCGTCGTCGCCTGCTGGTTGCCCGAGATCAGCATCCCCTTTTCGCCGAACGCCTCGATCCTCTGGTCATAGCCGTAGGCGGCGCGAAAGCTCGAGTTGACATGCACCAGCGCGCCTCCGGCCATCCGCAGCACCACCATCGCGGTGTCCGGGTCGCGATGGGGATTCTCCGTCGCGTCGAGCATGCACGCGGTGCGCGCGTAGATCTCGACCGGCTCGTCGGCGAGCAGCCAGCGCAGCATGTCGAAGTCGTGGATCATCGTGTCGTAGAAGATGCCGTAGGGCGTGGCGGCGACCGCGTCCGGCGGCGAGATTTCGGGGTCGCGGCTCGACAGGAACAGCATTTCCGGGCGGCCGATCTCGCCGGCGCGGATCGCGTCGTGCAGCGCCCGGTGCGTCGGGTCGAAGCGCCGGTTGAAGGCGACGAAGAACGGCGTCCGCGTCTCGGCCAGCACCCTGGCGCAGGCGTCCACGCGCCCGAGGTCGAGGTCGACCGGCTTTTCGCAGAAGACCGCCTTCCCGGCGCGCGCGGCCGCTTCGATGATCGACGAATGCGTGCGCGGCGGCGTGCAGACGATGACCGCGCGCACCGCGGGATCGGACAGCGCCTCGCCGAGCGTGCTCGTGGCGCGCGCGCCATGACGCCCCGCCAGCGCGTCGGCCGCGGCGAGGTCGAGATCGACCACCCAGGCCAGGCGCGCATCCGGATGCGCGGCCAGGTTCGCCGCGTGCACCGGGCCGATGAACCCCGCGCCCACCAGACAGAAATCCATCATCTCGAATCGCTCCGTGATCGGACGCCGGGCAGGGCCGGCGTCACCGGTCGTCCAGCGTGAATCCCGCGCTCAGGGCCGCCGCGCGGAGATTGGCGAATCCCAATCGGGCGTAGGTCAGCGGATGCGCCCTGGCCGGGTCCTGCTCGGCCTCGACGACCAGCCAGCCCGCATACCCGTCGCGCCGGAGTTCGGCCAGCACCGCGGGAAAGTCGATCGACCCGTCGCCCGGAACCGTGAACACGTCGTCGAGCACCGCACGCAGGAAGCTGCGATCGCCGGCGAGCACGTCGCGCATCACCGCCGCCCGCACGTCCTTGCAATGAACGTGGACGATCCGATGCGCGTGGCGCCGCGCGATGGCCACGGGATCACCGCCCGCGAACACCAGGTGCCCGGTGTCGAGCAGCAGGCCGACGTCGTCGGTGGTCCCCGCCATCAGCCGGTCGATTTCGTCTTCGGTCTGCACCACGGTCCCCATGTGGTGGTGGAACGCGAGCCGCACGCCGCGCCGGCGCAGGTGCGCGGCGACGTCGTTCAGCCTTCCGCAGAACGCCGGCCATTCGGCCGCGGCGAGCACCGGTCGGCGCGAGAGCGGCGCATCGGCGTCGCCGTCGGTGCTGCCGTGGCCCTCGGCGAACACCATCGCGCGGCAGCCCAGCGCCGCCAGCAGCGCGAGGTGGCTCTCGACCGCGGACTTCTCCTCGGTCGCCGAGCGGCGGCAGAGCTGCGCGCTGTACCAGCCGGACACGAGGCGAAGACCGTGTCGATCGAGCAGCGGACGCAGCGTCGCCGCGTCGCGCGGAAACTTGCCGCCCATCTCGATCCCCGAATAGCCGGCGAGCCGCGCCTCGGCGAGGCACACCTCGAGCGGAATGTCGCCGCCCAGCTCGGGCATGTCATCGTTGGTCCAGGTGATCGGATTGATGCCGATGGCGACGGTCATGGACGATCCTCGAGGATGCCGGCGTCGACCAGCTCGCGGCGCAGCTGGTCCGGCGAGCGGAAGTGGATGCCGTGGACGCCGAGCGCGGCCGCCGCCGCCGCGTTGCCCGCGACGTCGTCGATGAACACCGCGGATTCCGGCGCGACGCCATGACGCTCGAACAGGATCCGGAAGATGCGCGGGTCGGGCTTGATCACGCGCTCGATGCCGGACACGACGATGCCGTCGAACCATGACAGGAACGCGAAGCGCTCGCGCTGCGGCGGAAAGGTCTCGGCCGACCAGTTGGTGATCGCGTAGAGCGGAACCCCGCGTCGCTTCACCTCGGCCAGCACCTCGACCGAGCCGTCGATGGCGCCGGGGATCATCTCGCCGAAGCGCTGCCCGAACGCTTCGATCAGAGCAACCTTGTCGGCGTGGCGCGGCAGGAGCTCGCGCGTCGCTTCGGCGAAGCTCCGGCCCGCGTCCTGGCGCTCGTTCCACTCGCTGGTGCACACCGTGGCCAGGAAGTGCTCCATTGCCGCATCGTCGCCGTCGAACAGCTTGCGGTAGAGGTGCCGGGGATCCCAGTCGAGCAGCACGCCGCCCAGGTCGAAGATGGCGACGCTGCGCCTCGCCTTCCCGTCGCGCATCGCGTCCATCGCGGATCAGGTGACGATGTGCCGGGGAGGGCTTCCGGGCTGCGGAAGGTTGATCAGCACGTTGCGCAGGAAATCGACCGACTTCTCGACGCCTTCGAGCGCGCTCAGCATCGGGTCCTCGTGCTCGATGCTGAACACGTCGTCGTAGCCGACGGCCGCGAGCGCGGCGACGAACTGCCGCCACCACAGCTCGCCGTGACCGTAGCCCAGCGTGATGTAGTTCCAGGCCCGTTCCGGGAAGCGGTCGCCCGGCGTGGTTTCGATGACGCCGTTGACCCCGGCGACCACCGGGTCGACGCGCGTGTCCTTGGCGTGCACGTGGTAGATGGCGCCGTCGAGCGCGCGCACGGCGGCGAGCGGGTCGGCGCCCATCCACATCAGGTGGCTGGGGTCGAAATTCGCGCCCACGGTCTCGCCGGCGGCGTCGCGCAGGCGCAGCAGCGTGCGCACGTTGTAGACGTTCTGGTGGCCGTGCAGCTCGAGGCACAGCTTGCGGATGCCGAGGCCGTTGGCGTAGGCGACCAGGTCGCGCCAATAGGGAATCAGCACCTCGTCCCACTGCCAGCGCAGGATCTCGCGCACCTCCAGCGGCCATTCGGTGGTGATCCAGTTGGCGCTGCTGTCGCCCTTGGCGCCCGGGCAGCCCGACATCATCACCACGCGGTCCACGCCCATCAGGCTCGCGAGCTTGATGGTCTTGCGCGTCACCGCGTCGTGCCGCCGCCCGTGCTCGCCCGGGTGGACCGGGTTGCCGGAACAGTTGAGCGCGCTGATGCCGATGCCGTGGGCGTCGAGGCGCGCCCGGAAGTCGCGGCGCTCCGATTCGCTCTCCAGCATGCGGTCGAGGTCGAGGTGCGGCGCCGAGGACCAGTTGCCGCATCCGAATTCGAGCATGTCGAGGCGCAGGCGCGCCGCGGTGGCGACCAGCGTTTCGAAATCGGTGCCCGGCAGGCTGTCGGTGATCATGCCGATCTTCATCGCGCAGGGCTTTCAGGGTTTGGAATCATTGAAGCTACCATACCGGCGGCCGGGGCTCAAAACCCGATCGCGCGCGCCGCGGCGGCACGCAGGTACAGGCGGCGCTGCCGGTGCGCGCCCGGCCCTATTCCAGCAGCGCCGTCGCGACCAGACGGCTGCGCTCGAACTCGCCGGCGGGCGCCGGCCGGCCGAACAGGTACCCCTGGAATAGCTGGCAGCCGTTGCGTTTCAGGAATTCGAACTGCGCCTGCGTCTCCACGCCCTCGGCGACCACGACGTGACCGAAATGCCTGGCCATGCCGAGTATCGCCAGCACGATCGCGGCATCGTTCGGATCGACGGTCAGATCGCGGACGAACGACTGATCGATCTTGAGCTCGTCGATCGGCAGGCGTTTCAGATACGAAAGCGATGAATATCCGGTGCCGAAATCATCGATCGACAGGCGGACGCCCAGCGCCTTCAGCGCCTTCATCCTGGCGATCGATTCGCCGACGTTGACGATCACCACGCCCTCGGTCAGTTCGAGCGTCACCCGCTCCGGCGCAATGCCCGTCCGCTCGATGGCCGCGCTGATCCGGTCGACCAGGTCGTCGTCGCGGAACTGGCGGGCGCTCAGGTTGACGCTGATCGAGAGACCCGCGGTCTCCGGATGCGCGGCCCAGGCGGCGAGCCGGTCGAGCGAACGGTCGACGACCCATTGTCCGATCGGCAGAATGAGCCCCGTCTCCTCCGCCAGCGGTATGAACTCGGCGGGCGAGATCTGGCCGCGCTGCGGGTGGTTCCACCGCAGCAGCGCCTCGGCGCCGACCGGCTGCAGCGCGGCGTCCACCTGCACCTGGTAGTGCAGGTCGAGCTGTCCCGCCGGCAGCGCGCGGCGCAGGTCGCGGATGGTGGCGATCCGCAAGTCCAGCGTCGTCTGCATCGCCGGCTGGAAGAAGCGAACGGCGTTGCGCCCCGCGCTCTTGGCTTGCGACATGGCGACGTCGGCGCTCTTCAGCGGCGCGTCGATCGACACGTCGCTGGCGTCGAACAGGCAGATCCCGATGCTGCAGGTCATCTCGAAGTTGTCGATCGGCGCGCCCGACTTCGACGAGAGCGTGATCGGAGCGGCCAGCGCCTCGCGGATCTTTTCGGCCACCGCTTCGGCCTGCATGGCGGCGGCCACCGCGTCGACGTCGAGTTCGTCGCACATGACGACGAACTCGTCGCCGCCCACGCGGGCGACCGTGTCGACTTCGCGCACGCAGTTTGCGAACCGTCGTCCGACCTCGACCAGCAGCTGGTCGCCGACGTCGTGTCCCTGGGTATCGTTGACCGCCTGGAAATGATCGAGGTCGATGAACAGAAGCGCGCCGTGGCGGTTGCTGCGCCGCGCGGAGGCAAGCGAGCGCTCGAGGCGCTCCGTCAGCAGCCGGCGGTTGGCGAGATTCGTCAGCGGATCGTAGAAGGCGACGCGCCGGATCCGGTCTTCGGCGTTCTTGCGCTCGGTGACGTCGAAGAACGCGCCGACGTAGTGCGTCGCGCGTCCGTGCGTGTCCATGACCGCGCTGATCGACAGCCACTCGGGGAAGATGCCTCCGTCCTTGCGGCGGTTCCAGATCTCGCCCTGCCACTGGCCCTCGCTCAGCAGCACGGCCCAGAGATTGCGGTAGAACGCGGCGTTGTGGTGCCCCGACTGCAGGACCGCGGGCGTCCTGCCGACGACCTCGTCGTTCGAATAGCCGGTGATGGCGGTGAAGGTCCGGTTGACGCGAAGGATCGCGCCGGCGGTGTCGGTCACCATCATCCCTTCCTGCGACTCGAAGGCCGCGGCGGCGATGCGCAGGTTCTCGTCCGCCTCCCGGCGCCGCGTGATGTCGCGGATGAACGCGAAGATGCGACCGTCACCGACGGTCAGCGCGGCGGCGGAAATCTCGACCGGCCAGGCCGAGCCGTCCTTGCGCCGGTGCAGCGTCTCGAACAGTTCGGTGGCGCCGTTCAGGATCCTTTGAATGCGCGCCATCGTTTCCTCGGGACGCTCCTGCGCGTCGAAATCGGAGACGCGCATGGCAAGGATTTCGTCGCGACCGTAGCCCGAGAGGCGCGTGTAGGCGTCGTTGACGTCGAGAATCCGCCCATCCTTGCCGACCATCCAGTAGCCGTCGGCGGTGGTCTCGACGACGGCGCGGTACTGGGCATCGCCCGCGCGCAGCGCGGCCGCGGTCCGATTGCGCTCGGTGACGTCCCAGGCGAATCCATGCCAGAGGATGCTGCCATCGGGTTCGCGATGCGGGACGGCGTTGCCCTCGATCCACCGCATGCCCCTCTTCGGGTGGACGAAGCGGAACTCGTCGTGCCACGGTTGCATCGTCCGCGCGGACTCCGCGATGGATTCCCTGACGTGCGCGACGTCGTCGGGATATATCCGTGCGAAGACTTCGCTGCCGTCTTCGGCGAGACTCTCGGCCCGAATGTCGAACAGTTCCTCGATCGGCGCGCTGGCGCAGCGGAAAGCAGATCGAGCCGTCAGGACGCAGCCGGAACGCGTAGATCACGCCGGGGACCGTGTTGGCGATCCTCGCCAGCTGTTCCTGCAGGCTCAGCCGCTCCGCGAGCACTTCCTCGGCACGCTTTCGCTCCGTCACGTCGTGCAGCATCGCGACGATTGCGCCTGTAGGGCCGGTCGGGTCGCGCACGTACTTGACGTCGAGATCGACGACGACGCAGGCGCCGTCCTTGCGGATGAAGCGCTTCTCGATTGCATAGCCGTCGATGTCGCCGGCCAGCACCTGCTCGAACAGGGCGATGTCGCCGGCGACGTCGTCGGGATGGGTGAGTTCCGCCCAGGTGCGCGCAAGAAGCTCTTCGCTCGAGTAGCCCAGCATTTCGCACAGATGATCGTTGACGCGCAGCCAGCGCCTGGTTTCGGGCGACGTGATCGCCATGCCGACGAAGGGCATGTCGTAGAACAGCTTCAGCAGGCGGTCCGCTTCCGCCGCCTGGGCGGTCAATTCGAAGCGGTGCGCCCGCCGCTGCTCGCGCCACAGCAGCAGTACGACGACCATCACGGCGACCACCGCTGCGGTGCCGACGAGGCTGACCCAGTACACGAGGTCGTGGAATGGCGCCAGCGCCTCGTCGCGATCCACCTTGGCGACCAGCACCCACGACGTGCCGTGCACCGGACGCGCCGACGCGAGGACCGGAGTGCCGCGATAGTCGACGCCCTCGATGTTGCGGACCGGTTTGTTGGCGCGCCCGGGTGCCGATCGCGGCCGGCAGGTCGGGTGCGTCCGCGGGGAGGCGGTAGGAAAGCGCCGAACCGCTGCGGTGACGCAGCTCGTTCAGGACCAGCACCTGGTCGCCGGCGCGGCGGACGAGCACGAATTCGCTGCTGGCGCTCGCGGTGGGCCAGGTCTTGAGCAACGGAACGAGGAAGCCTTCGATCGGCGCGCGCAGCACGACGAAGCCCTCGGGCCGCAGCGGTTCGATCTTCCCGCTGGACAGTGGCACGACGAAGTCGAGGCGGATCTTTCCCGCGGGGTCCCGGTACATGTCGCTGACCTGCGGGTTCCCGCTGCGCTGCGCGTCGGGCAGCAATTGCTGCCTGACGGCGTCCAGCGTGTCGGGACGGTCGTCGTCGCCGTCGATCCAGCGACCCTCGGCGTCGAGCACTTCGATCTCGTCCGAGTGCAATCGCCGCATGACATCGAGGCGATCCTGGAACGTCGTCCGCGCGTGGGGATCGCCGGTCGCGCGCCATTTCTTGAAGCTGTCGAGGAACCCAACGCTGATGGCCAGCTCGTCGGCGTCCGAGTGGCGCTCCTGCAACCACGATTCGATCTGCCCCGCCTTGAGTTCGACGATCGAATCGAGGTCGTCCCACGCGGCGTGCTTCACCTGCGGGGCGTACAGCCCTACGACGCCCAGGCCGATCAGCGGCACGCCGAGTACTGCGGCCAGGCACACGGCAAAGAGGACTCGCGATCCCGAGCCGATGCTGGCGTCGATGCCCGTTCGCTCGAGATGGCGCCGCGAACGCAGCAGCGCATAGAGCAGGATCGCGGTGGTGCCCGCGAACGCGATGCCCTTGACGGTGCTGATGAGTATCAGCAGGTCGCGATCGTTCGGCGTCAGGACCAGCAGGCGGTCCGTCAGCACGATCCAGAGACAGGCGAACAGGAAATACAGCAGGGCGACGCGGACGTCGCTTCGGCGCGCCGCGGCTGCGATCGTCGTACCGATTCCTGACGCAGTCATTCGGGCCGGCGCCGGGTGCTGTGCAGCGACGCGCCGGTGGATCGGCAACCGCCGGCATCAGGCGCGATGGCGAAGGACCGGGGCGCCGCGGGCGGCATCGCGCCGCGACCGACTGCTCGCGGGCGATCCGATCCAAGCGCTGTTCGTGGCATTCCCCCGCCAAATGCAGGTACAAAGTGCCCCGGGAAGTCCATGTATTTCGAACCGCGCGCCCGTCCCCGGGGGCGTGCTGCATGGCTGGACCATAGCCGCGCGGTGCGCAGGTCGTATTGACCTAGGGTAAAGCCTTGCCAAATGAGCAATCGGCGTGCCAATGGCCACGATCGTGACAGGGATTTGCGGCCCGGACGGATCAACTGGCCCTAAGGCCCTAGGGTTGCGGTGCGGCCCGTCCGGCATCGGGGGATCGGAGGCGCGACAACCGCCAGGGACTGCGGGGACGGACCGCGGAAACGGCAACGACGGGGCGGTGGGGCCGGGGCGCCGGCCGGCTCGCGCACGGCAAGCGGCGGCGGCCCTCCCGACGCGCGGAGCCGTGCGCCGCTGTCGTTCGCGCAGTCGGCGTTGCCAACGGCAAGGCCGGCGCCGCATCGCATGCGACACCGGCCGGCGGTCGCCGCCTCTACTGCTTGCGCTTCTTTTCCTCTTCTTCCTTCTTCAGCTGCTCCGGCGTCTTTTTCTCCGCGACGGGCGGCTGCCTGGCATTGGGTTGCTGCTGCACGGCCGCCGGCGGCGGAGCGGCCGGTGCGCGCGGCGGGGCCGCAGCCGGTGGATTCGCCGCCGGTTGCGCTCTCGCCGGCGGCTGGGCGGCAGGCGGCTCGGGTTTCGCGGCCGGTGGCGCTGCGGGGCGCTGTTGCTGCGGCGGCGGCTGTCGGGCGGCCGGAGGCGGCGCCGGCGGCTCGCTGGCCCGGGGCGGCGGCGCGGCCGGCCGCGCGGTCGGGGGAGGTTCCGGTTTGGCAACGGGCGGCGCGGCGCGTTGCTGGGGCGGCGCGGCTGCGGCGGGCGGCGGCGCGGTGACCGGCCTTGCCGCCGGCGCTTGCTCGGGTTTCACCCGCTGCTCGGAGGGTGCCGGCCGCTGCTCGGATCGACGCTGGACCGGCGGGGGCGCAGACTGCGCGCCTGCGCCGGCCGGCGGTTGCGCGACCGGAACGCCGGGCTGCCCGCGCGCTTCCGATTTGCCAGGCGGCGGCGCGGGGGCCGCGGCCGGAGGTGGCGCGTTGGGCGGACGCTGGGCATCCGGAACCTTCGACGGAGCGGTCTGGCCCGTCCTTGCGCGCGGATCGGCGGACGCAGGTGCCGGAGGCGGTGGCAGTGCCGGCTGTTGCGCCCCGGGAACGCCGGGCTGCGCATTCGGTCCCGACCGTCCGCGAGGATCGGCAGGGACGGCGGGCGGCGCGGCAACGACCGGCGGGGTCTGCGCACCGGGCGCGGGGGGTGGTCCGCGCGGGTCGGTTCGGACGCGCGGGTCCGTGGGCGCGGGTGCCGGTGGCGGTGCGACCGGCGGCTGTTGCGCACCGGGAACGCCGGGCTGCGCATTCTGTCCTGACCGTCCGCGCGATTCAGGCGGAACCGCGGGCGTCGGCGCGACCGTTGGCGGCGTCTGAGCACCGGGGACCGGGGGTTGAACACGCGGGTCGGCACGACCGCGCGCGTCCGCGGGCGTTGCCGCCGGAGGAGCGTTGGGCGGCGCCTGCGTGCCGGGAGCAGCGGGCTGGCCGTTCGGACCGGGCCGCCCGCGGGGTTCCGCCGGTGCGGCAGCGGGCGGCGGACCATTCGCCGGAAGCTGGGCGCGCGCAGCCGGCGGCTGGCCGCGCGGTTCGAGTCCCTTGCGCTCCGGCGGAGGCGCGGCGGCCCCGGCGGCGGTCGGTGTCGGCGCGGCGATCTGGAATTGGCGGGTCGGCGCCGTGGCTGCCGGGCGCAGCGTCTGCAGGGCCGCTGCGTCGAGAGGCTTGCCCTGGTTGGTCGCGAGCAGGCGCTCCTTGGCGGCGAAGGCGACCGGCGGCGCCGGCGGAACCGTGCGCGCCACGACCGGACGCTGGAGGGTGTTCGCGGGCGGTTCGCTTCCGCGCGCGGCGGGGCCGCTGACGCTGGTCCGCGTCGGCGCCACCGCGGCGACGGCGGCGACCGGCGCGTTGGCGATCGCGTCGTCGCGCATCCGCACCGCGGATCGGGACACCGGCTGCGACTGGGCGAACGCCGTCGTCGGCACGGCGACGACCGCCCCCGGCACATGCCGGTTGGCGTAGTTGACGTTGGTCACGCTGGTGTTGTTGTAGACGTTGGTGATCGTGGTGTTGTTGATGACGGTGTTGCTGGTGTTGACGTTGTTGAAATACCCGCGGCTGACGGCGTAGGACGGGCGGTAGACGTCGCGCGGGCCGAGCGGAAACCAGGCGACCCCGCCGACGTTGCCGCCGGCCACGGCGATCTGGAACCTCGCTGCCGCCGACGAACGCGACCAGCGCGGGCGCATAGACCGCCTGCCGGCGCACCGGTCCGGGCACCCAGCCCCAGGTGCCGCCGAAGTTGGACCAGCGGCCGTAATGGGACACGGCGAATCCCCAGGGCGCGTCGTCGATCCACGTCCAGCCCCAGGGCTCGACCCAGGCCCAGTGTCCGTCGCGGTACGGCGCCCATCCCGCCGCCACGCGACTCGGCACCCATACATTGCCGATCGCGGGGTCGACGCGCCAGGTGCCGTGCTCGTCGAGATCCTCGTAGCCGATGACGTCGCGGGAGAGGTAGCGCGCCGAGACCGAGTTGTCGAACCGGCGATCGCGTTCGAAGGCCCAGCGATCGAATTCGTCGTTCGGCGCGACGGTCGAGCCACTCGTAGTCGCGCAGGTCGGTGCCGGCGAAGCGGTACGACTGCCGCGCCTCGACGACGTAGGCGGCGTCGCCGCCGAAGACCTCGGCCTGCCCGTCGCGGGTGAGCACGGTCGTCGCGCTTCCGTCCGGATCGACGTCGATGCGGTAGTTGCCGGCGCGGCGGATCGAAAACGCGAGGTTCGGCGTGTCGACCTCGACCACGTCGGTCGGGGCCGAGGCGGCGAACGCGGACGTTGAGCGTGCCCTGCGCGAGCTGCACCTGCGCGACCCGGTCGTCGAGGTTGAGGAGCGTCACGCTGGTGCCGCTGCCCATCCGCAGCGCCGCCGAGCCGATCTGCAGTTCGGCCCGCGCATTGGCGTCGACCCACAGGCGGTCGCCGGTGATCAGCGGCCGGTTGATCGTCGCCTGCACCCATTCGTTCTCGCCCGCCGGCGCGAAACTCACTGCGCCGCTGACGTAGCCCAGACGCGCGACGCGCGCCGGCGGATCGGCGCTGGCGAGGCCGGCGCAGGCGAGCGCGGCGACGGCGAGCAGCAGCGCAACGAGGGGAGGGCGATGTGGGGTCATGGTGGATTCCGTGGGAGGGGGTTTTCGATCGCGTTGCGAATCTGGCAACGGGTTTGACGGTGGGCGGCGGGCGAAATCCGGTGGCACCCGCGACGGTGGCGACCTCCGGCGAATACGACCTGGCATCGGCTCCCGCAACGCGCGGGATCCGGCGATTGTCCACCCTTAACGCCGCGACGCGGCGCGGCGATGACATCGGATCGCGACCCCGGGGCGTCGAGCGGGGATCGCGATGGACGCGGACGTCGCCGACGGAGGGTACCGGGACCTTGCCTCGCCGCCGGGCCGCCGTTACCCTCGGCGAGTGCTGACGGTGCGCAACTTGAGCAAGGCCTACGCGGGACCGCGGCCGCGCACGGTGTTCGCCGGCGTCGATCTCGAGCTCGCCCCGGGCGAGTACGTGGCCGTGATGGGCGAATCGGGCGTCGGCAAGTCGACGCTGCTCAACCTCATCGCCGGGCCTCGACCGGCGCCGATGCGGGCTCGATCGCGCTTCGACGGCGTCGAGCTCACCGCGCTCGACGACGACGCGCTGACGTGCTGCGGCGCGAGCGCATGGGCTTCGTGTTCCAGGCGTTCCACGTGCTGCCCTACCTGACCGTGGCGCAGAACGTCGCGCTGCCGCTGTCGCTGCGTCGGGTCGCCGACGCGCGACGCGAGCGCGGGTGGCGCGCGATGCTGGCGGCCGTCGGCCTCGGCGACCGCGCGCGCGAGCATGCCGCGCGAGCTGTCGGGCGGCGAACTGCAGCGCGTCGCCATCGCGCGCGCGCTGGTGCACCGGCCGCGGCTGGTGCTGGCCGACGAGCCGACCGGCAACCTCGATCCCGACAGCGCCGCACAGGTGCTGCGCCTGCTGCGCGACCAGGTCAAGGCGAACCGGGCGGCGGGCATCCTGGTCACGCATTCGCGCGCGGCGGCGGCGACCGCCGATCGCGATCGCTCGTGCTCACCGCGCGACGGCCTGCGCGGGCATGGTCGGCGGGCTGAGGAGCGATGCTCCGGAGTGGACGCGGTTCGCCGTGCGTCTCGGCCGCGGGCGCGGTGCTCCGCGGCGCGCTCGCGCAGAACAGGACGCGCAGCGTGCTCGCGGTGCTCGCGATCGCGCTGGGCGTGGCGCTCGGCTACGCGGTGCAGCTCATCAACCAGGCCGCGGTCAACGAGCTGGCGCAGGGCGTGCAGCGCTCTCCGGCGACGCCGATCTCGAAGTCCGCGGCCCGCGCGCGCGGCTTCGACGAGGCGCTCTATCCGGACGTCGCGCGCCTGCCCGGAGTGGCGGTGGCGAGCCCGGTCGTCGAGGTCGATGCGAAGCTCGCGGGCCGCGCCGAAACGCTGCGCATCCTGGGCCTCGACGTCTTCCGCGCCGGCGCACCTGCAGCCGGGACTGATCGCCGACGGCGGCCGACCGCTTCGACGTGCTGCGCCCGGACGCGCGTGTTCCTGAGCCCGGCGGCGGCGCGCTGGCTCGGCGTCGGGCCGGGCGACGTCCTGCGGTTTCAGGTCGGGCTCGCCGACGTGCCGCTGCGCGTGGCGGGCGTGCTGGCCGGCGGCGGCAGCCAGCGCTTCGCGGTGATGGACATCGCCGGGGCGCAGGCGGCGCTTCGACCGGCTCGGCCGGATCACGCGCATCGACCTGCGCCTCGCCCCGGGCGTCGACGTCGCGGCGTTTCGCGACGCGCTGCGGCGCGCAGCTTGCCGCCGGGGCTCGCCGTCGAGCGGCCGGAAGCGAGCCTCGCGGCGAGCGCCAGCCTGTCGCGCTCGTATCGCGTCAACCTCAACGTGCTGGCGCTGGTGGCGCTGTTCACCGGCGGGCTGCTCGTGTTCTCGACGCAGGCGCTCGCGGTCGTGCGCCGGCGCGCGCAGTTCGCGCTGCTGCGCGTGCTCGGGCGTCACGCGCGGACGGCTCGTCCGCGCTGATCGTCGCCGAAGGCGGCGCTGGTCGGCGTCGTCGGCAGCGTGCTCGGGCTGCTGCTGGGCTACGCGCTGGCGCAGCTCGCGGTGCGCTGGGTCGGCGTCGATCTCGGCGCGGGCTATTTTCGCGGCGTCGCGCCGACGCTGCGCGCTCGACCCGTCGGCCTCGGCGTCTTCTTCGCGCTCGGCGTCGCCGCGGCGGTCGGCGGGCAGCGTCGTGCCGGCGCTCGAGGCGGCGCGCGCGCCGCCCGCGCAGGCGCTCAAGGCGGGCGACGAGCAGCGCGCGTTCGCGCGCCTGCGCCCGCCGCTGCCGGGCCTCGCCGCCGATGGCGACCGGCGCCGCCGCCACCGCGCTGCCGCCGGTCGCCGGCCTTGCCGCTGTTCGGCTACGTGCGCGATCGCGCTGCTGCTGGTCGGCACGCTGATGCTGATGCCGCGCCTCGCCGCGCTGGCGCTCGTCGCTGCTGCCGCGCCTGCGTCCGCGCCGCGCCGCGGCTCGCGCTGGCGCAACTGCGCGGCGCGCCGGGGCAGGTCACCGTGAGCCTCGCGGCGATCGTGGCCAGCGTCAGCCTGATGGTGTCGATGGCGATCATGGTCGCGTCGTTCCGCGAGTCGCTCGACGCGTGGCTGCGAGCGCATGCTGCCGGCCGACCTGTACTTCCGCGCGGCGGCGGCGGCGACACGGCGTTACCTGGCGCCGGAACTGCAGGCGCGCATCGCGGCGCTGCCGGGCGTGCGCCGCGCCGAGTTCCTGCGCGAGCAGCAGCTGCTGCTCGATCCGGCGCGGCCGCGCGTCGTGCTGCTGGCGCGCGCCGTCGATCGCGGCCGACGCCGCGCGCAGCCTGCCGCTCGTCGGTACGCCGTTGGTCGTCGGCGCCGGATGCGCCGCCGCCGGTGTGGGTGAACGAGGCGATCGTCGATCTCTACGGCTTCGCGCCGGGGACGGTCATCGAGCTGCCGCTCGCCGGCAAGGCCGTCGCCTTCACCGTCGCCGGCGTGTGGCGCGACTACGCGCGGCAGCAGGGCGCGATCGTGATCGAGCGCGAGCGCTACGTCGCGCTGACCGGCGACGCCACCGCGACCAACGGCGCGCTGTGGCTCGACGCCGGCGCCGATCGCGGCGCCGTCGAGGCGGCGCTGCGGCGCGACATCCCGGGCGGCGAGCGGCTCGAGATCGCGGCGCCGGGCGAAATCCGCGACCTGTCGCTCACGATCTTCGACCGCACCTTCGCCGTCACCTACGCGCTCGAGATCGCCGCGGTGGTGATCGGACTGGTCGGCCTCTCGTCGTCGTTCGGCGCGCTGGTGCTCGCGCGCCGCCGCGAATTCGGCATGCTGCGCCACCTCGGCATGACGCGCCGCGCAGATCGGCGCGATGCTCGCGACCGAAGGCGTCGTCGGTCAGCGGCATCGGGCTGGCCGCCGGCCTCGCGCTCGGCTGCGTCATCAGCCTGATCCTGATCCACGTCGTCAACCGGCAGTCGTTCCACTGGAGCATGGACCTCAGCCTGCCGTGGCCCGCGCTCGCCGCCTTCGCCGCTCGTCGTGCTGGCGCTGGCGACGGTCACCGCGCTGGCGAGCGGCCGGCAGGCGATGGGCGAGGATGTCGTGCGCGCGGTGAAGGAGGACTGGTGAGCGCGCGCATGACGAGCGGTGGCGCGCATGAAGCGGCGCACGTTCCTCGTCGCGCCCGCGCTGCTCGTTCGCCGCGCGACGCGCTCGCCGCCGTCGACTATCCGCGACGTCGTCGCCGGGCAACCGCTGCGCTTCCCGCGCGACCACGGCAGCCATCCGCGATTTCGCACCGAGTGGTGGTACCTCACCGGCTGGCTCGCCGACGCGCCGGCAACCCTTCGGCGTGCAGGTCACGTTCTTTCGCAACCGGCCGGGCGTCGCCGAGGCCAATCCCAGCGCCTTCGCGCCGCGGCAGCTCCTGTTCGCGCATGCGGCGCTGGCCGATCCGCGGCGCGGGCGCCTGCGGCACGACCAGCGCGCCGCGCGCGCCGGCTTCGGCCTCGCCGGCGCCGACGAGGCATCGACGCAGGTGCGCATCGACGACTGGTCGCTGACGCACGACGATCGCGGCTACGCGGCGCGCATCGCGGCGCGCGACTTCGCGCTCGACCTGCAGTTTGCGCCGACGCAGCCGCTGCTGCTGCAAGGCGACGGCGGGTACTCGCGCAAGGGGCCGCGGCCGCGCCAGGCGAGCTACTACTACAGCCGGCCGCAGCTCGCGGTGACCGGAACGCTGACCGTCGCCGGACAACGCGTCGCCGTGACCGGGACCGCCTGGCTCGATCACGAATGGTCGAGCGAGCTGATGGCGCCCGAGGCCGTCGGCTGGGACTGGACCGGCATCAACCTCGCCGACGGCGGCGCGCTGATGGCGTTCCGGATGCGCGACGCGCGCGGGCGGCGCGCTCTGGGCCGGCGGCACGCAGCGCGACGGCCGACGGACGCGTCGCAGCGTTCGCGCCGGCGAGCGATCGCCTTCGCCGCGCGCCGCGTGGCGCTCGCCGCGCACCGGCGTCGACTACCCGGTGGCGATGACGCTGCGACGCGGGCGACGCGCGAGTTCGTGCTCGAGCCGCTGATGGACGACCAGGAACTCGATTCGCGCGCCAGCACCGGCACGATCTACTGGGAAGGCGCGGTGCGCGCGCTGCAGGACGGGCGCGAGGCGGGTCGCGGCTATCTCGAACTGACCGGCTACGCGGCGCCGCTGCGCCTGTGACGGCCGCTTCGATGACGAGCCGGCACCGCGCGCCGATCGGCGATGCCGGAAACGCCGGCGCTGCCTCAGACCAGTCGGACGATCCGGCCCTCGCGCCACGACGTCGTCGCCGCGTCGGCGAGTTCCAGCGCCCTGACGCCGTCGTCGATGGTCGTGCGCAGCTTTTCGCGGCCGGCGAGCACGGCGAAGAAATGCGCCATCTCGTGGGCATAGGCGACGCGGTAGCGCTCGAGGAAGAAATGCTCGGGCAGGTCGCGGCTGACCGCGCTCGCGGTGCTGGAGACGACTTCGGTAGGCGCGTGATTGCCCGCCTGCAGCATGCCCGCGCTGCCGAGCACTTCGAAACGCTGGTCGTAGCCGTACGCGGCGCGACGGCTGGTGTTGATCTGGCACAGGCGCCCGCGCCGGGTCCTGATGGTCACCGCGGTCGAATCGACGTCGCCCGCTTCGGCGATCGCCGGATCGACCAGGCACGACGCGTTCGCGTGCACGGTCTCGGCCTCGTCGTCGAGGATCCAGCGGAAGATGTCGAAGTCGTGGATCAGCATGTCCTTGAAGATTCCGCCCGACGAGCGGATGTAGGGAATCGGCGGCGCGCCGGGATCGCGGCTGGTGACGACGAGCATCTCCAGCGCGCCGATCTCGCCCTTCTGGATGCGCGATTTCACCGCCGCGAAGGTCGGATCGAACCGGCGCTGGAAGCCGATCATGCAGGTGACGCCGGCCTTCTTCACCGCGTCGGCGCAGGCGCGCGCGCGGCCGAGATCGAGGTCGACCGGCTTTTCGCAGAAGATCTGCTTTCCGGCCGACGCCGCGGCGAGGATCAGGTCGGCGTGCGTGTCGGTCGACGAGCAGATCAGCACCGCGCCGACGGCGCGATCGGCGAACACCTGCGCGACGGTGGCGGTCTCGGCGCCGAGCTTCGCGGCGAGCGACTTCGCGGCCGTGGCGTTCGGATCGACGACGTACTTGAGGCGCACGCCGGGTTCCTTCGCCAGATTGCCTGCGTGGATCGTGCCGATGCGGCCGGCCCCGAAAACTGCGACGTCGATCATGGTTTCCTCGCTGTGAACGGACGCGCGGGTTGCGCCGGCCGCCAAGACGTTCTATTTTACCGGAACAGTCGGAACCCGGCGCCCGCGCCGCAGGTCTGCGGCACACCCGTCCATGAAAAACAATACCCGATTCGCCTCCGGGCGGCGCTACGACATCGTCTGCCTCGGCCGCTTCGCCGTCGATTTCTACGCGCAGCAGATCGGCTCGCGCCTCGAGGACGTGGCGAGCTTCGCCAAGTACCTCGGAGGATCTTCGGCGAACACCGCGTTCGGCTGCGCGCGGCTCGGGCTGTCGGCGGCGATGGCGGCGCGCGTCGGTGACGACGCGATGGGCCGCTTCCTCACCGAGACACTGGCGCGCGAGGGCTGCGACGTCTCGCACGTGAGCGTCGATCCGGCGCGCCTCACCG
Organism: uncultured beta proteobacterium; assembly: GCA_963779445.1. Lineage (GTDB taxonomy): Bacteria > Pseudomonadota > Gammaproteobacteria > Burkholderiales > Casimicrobiaceae > CAIWHR01. The sequence continues at coordinate 50,103 of CAVZYI010000008.1, read as the reverse complement.
CGGCGGTGGTCCTCGGGATCAAGGACCGCGACACCTTCCCGCTGATCTTCTATCGCGAGAACTGCGCCGACATGGCCGTCACCGAGGACGACGTCGCCGCCGACTTCCTCGCGCAGTCGAAGGCCCTGCTGATCACCGGCACGCATTTCTCCACGCCGCACGTGCATCGCGTCAGCAGCGTCGCGCTGGCGCGCGCCCGGGCGAACGACGTGCGCACCGTGCTCGACATCGACTACCGGCCGGTGCTGTGGGGGCTCACCAAGCGCGGCGACGGCGAGACGCGCTTCATCGCCAGCGACACCGTCACCGCGCACCTGCAGGCGATGCTGCCTTCATTCGACCTGGTCATCGGCACCGAGGAGGAGTTCGCGATCGCCGGCGGCAGCACCGACATCATCGAGGCGCTGCGGGCCGCGCGCCGGGTGAGCGCCGCGACGTTCGTCGTCAAGCGCGGGCCGATGGGCTGCGCCGTGATCGACGGCGCCATTCCGGCGTCGCTCGACGAGGCGTTCAACGGCCGCGGCGTGCGCGTCGAGGTCCTCAACGTGCTGGGTGCCGGCGACGCGTTTTCCGCCGGCTTCCTGTCCGGCTGGCTGCGCGGCGAGGACTACGACGCCTGCTGCCGCTACGCCAACGCCTGCGGCGCGCTGGTCGTGTCGCGGCATGGCTGCGCGCCGGCGATGCCCACGCGCGTGGAGCTCGATCATTTCCTCGCCAACGCCGAGCGCATCACGCGGCCGGACAAGGACGTCGAGCTCACGCGGCTGCACCGGGTCACCGCTCCGCGCACGCCGCGGCCGGAGCTCTTCATCTTCGCGTTCGATCACCGCGACCCGTTCTTCGAGCTGGCGCGCGCGGCTGGCGCCGACGAGGGCCGCCTGCCGGCGCTGAAGAAACTGTTCGTCGGCGCGGTCGCCGAGACCGAGGCCGCGCGGGCCCTGCAGGGGCGCGTCGGCCTGCTGTGCGACGACCGCTACGGGCAGGACGCGCTCAACGCGGCGACCGGGCGCGGCTGGTGGATCGGCCGGCCGGTCGAATGGCCCGGCTCGAATCCGCTGGTGTTCGAGCACGGCCGCTCGGTCGGCACGACGCTGCTCGGCTGGCCGACGGAGCACGTCGTGAAATGCCTCGTCGCCTTCCATCCGGACGACGACATCGAGAACCGGCTCGAGAACGAGGCGCAGCTGAAGGCGCTCTACGACGCGGTGCAGGCGAGCGGCCACGAACTGCTGATCGAGATCGTGCCGCCGAAGCACCTGCCTCCGGCGCCCGACGTGCTGCTGCGCGCGTCAAGCGCCTCTACAACCTCGGCATCTTTCCCGAATGGTGGAAGCTGCCGCCGCCCGGACGCGACGAATGGCCCGCGCTCGACGCGCTGATCGCCGAGCGCGATCCGCATTGCCGCGGTGTCGTGCTCCTCGGACTCAATGCGCCGGTCGACGAGCTCGCGCGCGGATTCGCCGCGGCGGCGACAAGCCGCAGCTGTCGCGGCTTCGCCGTCGGGCGCACGATCTTCGGCGAACCGGCGCGTTCGTGGCTCGCCGGCGACATCGGCGACCGGGAGCTCGTCGCCGGCGTGCGCCGCAACTTCGAGACGCTGATCGACGCGTGGTCCGAGGCGCGTTCCAGGGTGTCGCCGCCGCGGAGGGAATCCGCGTGACCGCGGCGCGTCAGCCGGTCGGCGCCGGCCGCGCGCGGCCGATGCCGGGCCGAGGTTCAGTGCTGCGGGGACGCGGCGCCGCCGCTTTGCAGCTGTCGCGAAACGAACGCGGCGCCGGCGCGGATCGCCATCACCGCGTGCCAGACGCCGTCGGCGAAACGTTCCGCGGCCCGCAACTGCGCCTTGGCGTGTTCGCGGTCGGCCGCGCTCATCCGCATCCCGTCGATGCGTGCATAGAGGGAGTCACGGGCAGGGGGGGCAGCTTGCGACTTCATGAGGGCGTCTCCGATAGATGGAACGATTTGCTGCGGTGCACAATGCCACTATACGGCGTGGCCCGGGAATCGCCAATCGTTTGTACGGATCGCCGGCATCGACGCGGTAAATGCTGATAGCCTATTGTTTATGAATACAAATATTGAATTCCTGTCCAGGAGCCCGGCGCTCGGGGAGGCCGATGACCACCGTCCGCCTGACGATGGCGCAGGCGCTGATGCGCTTTCTCGCCGCGCAGCGAACGATCTGCGACGGCAGCGAGGTGCCGCTGTTCGGCGGCGTCTGGGCGATCTTCGGGCACGGCAACGTCGCGGGCGTCGGCGAGGCGCTGTACCGCCACCGCGACGCGTTGCCGACGTACCGCGCGCACAACGAGCAGGCGATGGCGCACGCGGCGATCGCCTACGCCAAGGCGCATTTCCGCCGGCGGATGATGGCCTGCACGACGTCGATCGGACCCGGGCGCGACGAACCTGATCACCGCCGCGGCGACCGCGCACGTCAACCGGCTGCCGGTGCTGTTCCTGCCGGGCGACGTGTTCGTCTCGCGCGCGCCGGATCCGGTGCTGCAGCAGGTCGAGGACTTCCACGACGGCGGCATCTCGGCCAACGACTGCTTCCGGCCGGTGTCGCGTTATTTCGACCGCATCGTCGCGCCGGCGCAGCTGCTGACGGCGCTGCCGCGCGCGATCGCGGTGCTGACCGACCCCGCGCAGTGCGGGCCGGTGACGCTGGCGCTGCCGCAGGACGTGCAGGCGACGGCGTTCGACTATCCGGAGGCGTTCTTCGAGCCCGCCGTCGTGCGCGTCGCGCGCGCCGGTGCCCGAGGCGGTCGAAGTCGATGCCGCCGCCGACGCTGCTGCGCGCGGCGAAGCGGCCGCTGCTGATCGCCGGCGGCGGCGTGCTCTACAGCGAGGGCGGCGCCGGAAGCATTGCGCCGCTTCGCCGAGACGCACGGCGTTCCGGTCACCGAAACGCAGGCCGGCAAGAGCGCGCTGCCCTGGGACCATCCGCTGCAGGCGGGTCCGATCGGCGTGACCGGCGGCGACCGCGGCGAACGCGCTGGCGCGCGACGCCGATGTCGTCATCGCGGTCGGCACGCGGCTGCAGGACTTCACCACCGGGTCGCATTCGCTGTTCGCGCAGGCGCGCGCTGGTGGCGATCAACGTCAACGCGTTCGACGCGCTCAAGTGGCGCGCCGCGCCGGTGCAGGGCGACGCCGCGACGACGCTCGCCGCGCTGTCCGACGCGGCTCGGCGGCTGGACGTCGCCGACGCGCTGGCGCGAGCAAGGCGACGCGCGAGGCCGACGCGTGGCGCGAAACGGTGTCCGCGCATCGTCGACGTGCGCGACGTCGCGCCGCCCGCGCTGCCCTACGACGGCGAAGTGATCGGCGCCGTGCAGCGCACGCACCCGCACTCGGCGACGCACGACATCGTGGTCTGCGCCGCCGGCACGCTGCCCGGCGAGCTGCACAAGCTGTGGCGCGCGGCGCGTCCCCGGCGCCTACCACGTCGAATACGGCTATTCGTGCATGGGCTACGAGATCGCCGGCGGCATCGGCGTCAAGATGGCGCACCCCGAGCGCGAGGTCATCGTGCATGGTCGGCGACGGCAGCTACCTGATGCTGAATTCCGAAATCGCGACGTCGGTGATGCTCGGCATGAAGCTCGTGATCGTCGTGCTGGACAACCGCGGCTACGGCTGCATCCACCGGCTGCAGCGGCGCCTGCGGCGGCGAGGGCTTCAACAACCTGTTCGACGACTGCGTGCAGGGGCCGCCGGGCGCGCCGGCGATCGACTTCGCGGCGCACGCGCGCTCGCTGGGCGCCGCTGGCCGAGCACGTGGACTCGATCGCCGAGCTCGAGGCGGCGCTGGTGCGCGCGCGCGCGGCCGACCGCACCTACGTCGTCGTCATCGACACCGATCCGCTGCGCTCGACCGAAGCCGGCGGCTGGTGGTGGGAGGTCGGCGTGCCCGAGGTGTCGGAGTCGCGACGCGGTGCGCGCCGCGCGCGCGGCGTACGCCAGGCAAGCGACGCAGGGCCATGACAGCGGAAGCCGCAGAAGCGCCAGTGACGCGGACATGGCAGACTTCGACGTGCGCATCGGCATCAATCCGATCTCCTGGACCAACGACGACCTGCCGTCGCTGGGCGGCGAGACGCCGCTCGAGACCGCGCTGTCCGAGGGCAAGGCGATCGGCTACGAAGGCTTCGAGCTCGGCAACAAGTTTCCGCGCGAGCCCGACGGCGCTGAAGGCGGTGCTGGCGCGCCATGGTCTCGCCTGCGTGTCGGGCTGGTATTCGGGCCGGCTCGCGCGCGGCGTTCGGTCGAAGACGAGATCGCCGCGGTCGAGACCGCACCTGCGACCTGCTCGCGGCGAACGGCGCCAAGGTGATGGTCTACGGCGAGGTCGCCGACTCGATCCAGGGCAGCCCGTAGCCGCTGTCCAGCGCCGGCCGCGCTTTCGCAGCGACGCCGAATGGGAGCGCGTACGGCGAGCGCGTGACGCGCGTTCGCGCGGCACCTGCTGTCGCGCGGCGTGCGGCTCGCCTACCACCACCACATGGGCGCCTACGTCGAGACCGCCGACGACGTCGACCGGCTGATGCGCGTGACCGGTCCGGAGGTCGGCCTGCTGCACGACACCGGCCACGTGACCTTCGCCGGCGGCGACGCGCCGACCGAGCTGCGCGAAGCACGTCGCGCGCGTCGTGTCACGTCCATTGCAAGGACGTGCGCCCGGAGGTCGCGAAGATGGCGCGCAACCGCGGCTGGAGCTTCCTGACAGTCGGTGATGAACGGCGCGTTCAGCACGCCGGGCGAAGGCTGCGTCGATTTCGCGCGCAGTGTCGCGATCCTGCGCGGCGCCGGCTACCGCGGCTGGCTCGTCGTCGAAGGCGAGCAGGATCCGGCCGTCGCGCCCGCGTATCGCTACGCCGACATGGCGTACCGTCTGCTGCGCGCGCTGGTCGATGGCGCGCCCGCGACGAAGCGCGCGCGCGCGCCGCCGCGCGGTCGAGCGGGGCGCAGGCATGAGCGGCACGGCGGCACGGGAGCATCGAGGCAATGAGCACGCCGATCTCGCTCGTCAAGGCCGCGCGCGAGGGCCGCACCATCGCGCGCGTGACGCCGGAGTCCGCCGGCTGGCGCTACGTGGGCTTCGAGGCACTGCGGCTCGCGTCCGGCGAGACGTTCGCATGGCGCGACCGGCGGCCGCGAGCTGTGCATCGTCGTCGTGTCGGGCACGGTGACGGTCGGCAGCGGCGATCTCGCGTGGCGCGACGTCGGGCACGCGCGCGAGCCCGTTCGACGACGTCGCGCCCGTACGCGGTCTACCTGCCGCCCGGCCGCGACGTCCGGATCGCCGCGCTCACCGCGGCGGAAATCGCGCTGTGCACGGCGCCCGCGAAGAAGGGCGTCGCGCCGCGGCTGATCGAATCGGCGTCGATGCGCCGCATCGTGCGCGGCCAGGGATCGAACACCCGCTACGTGCGCGACATACTGCCGCAGGACCGAGCCGGCCGAGGCGCTGCTCGTCGTCGAGGTCATCACGCCGCCGGGCAATTCGTCGAGCTATCCGCCGCACAAGCACGACACCGACGCGCGTGCCGTCGGAAAGTTCGCTGGAGGAGACCTACTACCACCGGCTGGATCCGCCGCAGGGCTTCGCGTTTCAGCGCGTCTACACCGACGACCGCATCGCTCGACGAAGCGATGACGGTCGAGGATCGCGACGTCGTGATGGTCCCGCGCGGCTACCATCCGGTGATCGTGCCGCACGGCTACACGTCGTACTACCTCAACGTGATGGCCGGCCCGCAGCGGGTCTGGCATTTCCGCAACGATCCGGCGCACGAGTGGATGCTGGCGGCGATGCGCTGAGCGCGGCGGTGCGCCACCTGCCACGCACTGGACATTTTGCCCGCCGTTGCAATCCTTGGCGAGCGTCACAAACTGCGCGAACATCGCCGCCTGCCCGTCGGGACCGAAGCCCGGGCGCCGAGGATCGCCAATGGCGTACCATGAGGACGTCCGGTGGCTGCGCCGCCGGCAACTGCGCCCGCAATGACCCTCCCCGAGTGCCCGCAAGAAGCCCCTGTCCGGTCGATCTCGACTCCGGCGACCATGGGTGATGCGCATGCGGCGCTCGCCGCCCGCGGCCGCGTCGTGCCGGCCCGCGGATCGACGCGGGGCACTCAGCGCCGCTCCAGCGGCAGGGGACCGGTCGTGAGCCGGCGGGTGATCGTCGCCGGCGTGGGGATGATCCCGTTCGCCAAGCCGGGCGCCGGTGCGACCTACGACGTGATGGGCGCCGCGGCCGCCCGCGCCGCGCTGGACGACGCCGGCCTCGCCTACGGCGACGTGCAGCAGGCCTACGCCGGCTACGTGTACGGCGACTCCACGGCCGGCCAGAAGGCGCTCTACCACGTGGGGATGACCGGCATCCCGATCGTCAACGTCAACAACAACTGCTCGACCGGGTCGACGGCGCTGTTCCTCGCCCGGCAGGCGGTGGCGAGCGGCGCCGTCGACTGCGTGCTGGCCGTGGGCTTCGAGCAGATGGCGCCGGGGGCGCTTACCGCCAAGTTCACCGATCGCCCGACGCCGTTCGACGATTTCGATCGCGAGACCGACGCGCTCGTCGGCCAGCCCGAGCTTCCGCTGGCGATCCGCTATTTCGGCGGCGCGGGACTCGCGCACATGAAGAAATACGGCACGACGCTGGAGGCCTTCGCGCGGATCCGCGCCAAGGCGAGCCGGCATGCCGTCAACAATCCTCTCGCGCTCTTTCGCAAGGAGGTGTCGGTCGACGACGTGCTGCAGTCACCGGTGATCATGCCGGGCGTGATGACCCGGCTGATGGCCTGCCCGCCCACCTGCGGCGCGGCGGCGGCGGTGCTGGTGTCGGAGGACTTTGCCCGCCGACGGCAGCTTCGCAGCGACGGTGACGATCGCGGCGCAGGCGATGACGACCGACACGCCGGAAACGTTCGCCGCGCACGACATGATGCAGGTCGTCGGCTACGGGATGGCGAAGGCCGCGGCCCGGAGCGTCTACGAGGCCGCCGGCATCGGCCCGGAGGACGTCGACGTGATCGAACTGCACGACTGCTTCGCGCAGAACGAACTCATCAGCTACGAGGCGCTCGGCCTGTGCCCCGAGGGCGGCGCGGAGAAATTCATCGCCGACGGCGACAACACCTACGGTGGCAGGTACGTGACCAATCCTTCCGGCGGCCTGCTGTCGAAGGGCCATCCGCTGGGCGCCACGGGCCTCGCCCAGTGCTTCGAGCTGACCCAGCAGCTGCGCGGAACGGCGGGAGCCCGCCAGGTCGACGGTGCGAGGGTCGGTCTGCAGCACAACCTCGGACTGGGCGGAGCTTGCGTCGTCACGCTCTATCGCGCCGGCTGACGCGACGCGATGGTCGATTGCAGCCACATCGGACGCGTGCTGCCGCCGCATTCGGCGGACGTCGAGGCCGGACGCCTGCGCCTGTTCGCCAAGGCCATCGGCGAGACCCGGCCCGAATACGTCGATGAAGCGGCCGCGCGCGCCGCCGGCCACCCGGCACTGCCGGCGCCGCCGACGTTCACGCTCTGCGTCGATCTCGAGGTGCCCGATCCGTTCGCCTGGCTCGCCGACCTGGGCGTGCATATCGCGCAGGTCCTGCACCGCGGGCAGCGCTTCCGCTACTTCGCGCCCGTCTACGCGGGCGACCGGCTCGATTTCGCGTCGCGGGTCGCCGACGTCCAGCAGAAGCGCGGCGGCGCGATGACCTTCGTCGTCAAGGAAACCGATGTCGACAACCAGAACGGCGTCCGCGTCGCCCAGATCCGGACGACGATCGTCGTCCGCGGCGGCTGAGGAGCGCCGGTGGGTCCCGCATTCGACGCCGTCAGCGTCGGCGACCCGCTGCCGCCGCTGCTGCTTCCGCCGGTGACGCGCACGACGCTGGCGCTGTTCGCCGGCGCGTCCGGCGACCACAACCCGATCCACATCGACATCGACTTCGCGCGCGCCGCCGGCATGCCCGACGTGTTCGCGCACGGGATGCTGTCGATGGCGTGGCTCGGGCGGCTCCTGACCACCTGGGCGCCGCAGCAGGCGCTGCGCGAATTCGACGTGCGCTTCAGCGCCATGACGCGGGTCGGCGAGCGCGATCACCTGCACCGGCCGCGTCGCGGAAAAGCTCGAGCGCGACGGCGAGCGGCTCGTCCGCGTCGAGGTGCACACCGCGAACGCGGCGGGCGAGATCCGGCTGAGCGGCGACGCGCTGGTCGCGCTGCCCTGATGACGAGGGACTGTCGATGACGGGCTACCGGTCCCCGTGGGCCGACGACGAGCTGGAATCGTTTCGCGGCACCGTGCGCCGCTTCGTCGCCGAAGTCCTGGCGCCGCGCGAGCCGGCATGGCAGGCGGCGCACCAGGTCGATGCGGCGTCGTGGCGCGAGGTCGGCGCGATGGGCCTCCTGCTCGGCGACGTGCCGGAGACATACGGCGGCAGCGGCGGCACGTTCGCGCACGACTGCGTGGTCTTCGAGGAGCTCGCGTACGCGGGCGTCGCGAGCTTCGGCAAGCACGTCCACAACATCTGCGCGCACTACGTCCTCGCGTACGGCACCGAGGAGCAGAAGCGCCGCTGGCTGCCGCGGCTCGCGACGCGGCGAGCTCGTCGGCGCGATCGCGATGTCCGAGCCGGCGGCGGGATCGGACCTGCAGGGCCTGCGCACGCGCGCGCTGCGCGGCGCCGGTCACTACATGCTCGACGGCTCGAAGACCTTCATCTCCAACGGGCAGGTCGCGAATCTGATCTGCACCGTTGCGCGCAGCGATCCGGCGGCCGGCTCGAAGGGGATATCGCTGTTCATGGTCGAGACCGACGGTCTCGCCGGCTTTCGCCGCGGCCGCACGCTGGACAAGATCGGCATGCCGGGCCAGGACACGTCCGAGCTCTTCTTCGACGAGTGCCGGGTGCCCGCGGAGGCGCTGCTGGGCGGCGCCGAGGGCGCGGGCTTCGCGCAGCTGATGGAGCAGCTGCCCTACGAGCGGACGATCGTCGCGCTGTCCGGCGTCGCGGTCATGGAGCGCGCGGTGCGGATCACGACCGAGTACGCGCGCGAGCGCCGCGCGTTCGGCAAGGCGCTGATCGAGATGCAGAACACGCGCTTCAAGCTGGCCGAGGCGAAGACCATCGCGCACGTCGGCCGCGTGTTCATCGACTCGTGCATCGCGCGCTACATGGCGGGCACGCTCGACACCGCGACCGCGTCGATGGCCAAGTGGTGGCTGACCGACATGCAGTGCCAGGTCGTCGACGAGTGCCTGCAGCTCCACGGCGGCTACGGCTACATGCGCGAGTATCCGATCGCGCAGATGTACGTCGACAGCCGCGTGCAGCGGATCTACGGCGGCTCGAACGAGATCATGAAGGAGATCATCGCGCGAACGCTGTAGTCGATGCTCGCCGCGGCGACGACGCGGCGCCGCGACCGACACCGCCTCCCATCCGCCGCCGGCGTGCCCCGCGGCGGCCAGGTTTAGCGCAGGACCCGAAGGATTCCCATGGCAACACCGTATCCCCGACTGCTCGCCCCGCTCGACCTCGGGTTCGCGACGCTGCCGAACCGCGTGCTGATGGGCTCGATGCACACCGGGCTCGAGGAGGCGCCCGACGGCTTCGCGCGGCTGGCCGCGTTCTACGCCGAGCGCGCCCGCGGCGGCGTCGGCCTGATCGTCACCGGCGGCATCGCGCCGAACTTCGCCGGGCGGCTCGAGCCGCGGGCCGTCGCAGCTGTCGTTTCCGTGGCAGGTCGGCCAGGCACCGGATCGTGACCGACGCGGTGCACGCGGCGGGCGGCAGGATCGCGCTGCAGATCCTGCACGCGGGGCGCTACGCGTATCACCCGCTGTCGGTCGCGCCGTCGCCGCTGCGCTCGCCGATCACGCCGTTCCGGCCGCGCGCGCTCACGCGCTGGGGCGTGAGCAAGACGATCGCCGACTACGCCCGCTGCGCGCGCCTCGCGCAGCGCGCCGGCTACGACGGCGTCGAGATCATGGGCTCCGAGGGCTACCTGATCAACCAGTTCATCGCGCCGCGCACCAATCATCGCGACGACGAGTGGGGCGGCACGTTCGAGAACCGGATCCGCTTCCCGGTCGAGATCGTGCGCCGGACGCGCGAGGCGGTCGGGCCGCGATTTCATCATCATCTACCGGCTGTCGATGCTCGACCTGGTCGAAGGCGGCAGCACCTGGGACGAGGTCGTCGCGCTGGCCAGAGGCGTCGAGGCCGCCGGCGCGACGATCATCAACACCGGCATCGGCTGGCACGAGGCGCGCATTCCGACCATCGCGACGATGGTGCCGCGCGCCGCGTTCGCGTGGGTCACGAAGCGGATGAAGGGCGAGGTGCGGATTCCGCTGATCGCCACCAACCGCATCAACGACCCGGCGGTCGCCGAAGCGACTGCTCGCGCACGGCGACGCCGACATGGTGTCGATGGCGCGGCCGTTCCTCGCCGATGCCGACTTCGTCAACAAGGCGGCGGAGGGCCGCGCCGACGAGATCAACACCTGCATCGCCTGCAACCAGGCCTGCCTCGACCACATCTTCGAGCGGAAGATCGCGTCGTGCCTCGTCAATCCCGCGCGCCTGCCGCGAAACCGAGATCGTCCTCGAGGCCGGCGGCGACGAAGCGGCGCATCGCGGTGGTCGGCGCCGGGCCGGCGGGCCTCGCCTGCGCGACGACGGCGGCCGACGCGGGCCACGAGGTCACGCTGTTCGACGCGGCGCCGAAATCGGCGGCCAGTTCAACCTCGCCCGGCGCATTCCCGGGCAAGGAGGAATTCGCGGAGACGCTGCGCTATTTCCGCCGCCGGATCGAGCTGGCCGGCGTCGAGCTGCAGCTCGGGCGCCGTGTCGGCGCTGCCGATCTCGCCGGCTTCGACCACGTCGTGCTCGCGACCGGCATCGTCGCCGCGCAGGCCGGCGATCCCGGGCATCGATCATCCGAGCGTGGCCGGCTACGCCGACGTCGTCGCCGGCCGCAGGGAAGCGGGCAGGCGCGTGGCGATCATCGGCGCCGGCGGCATCGGCTTCGACGTCGGCGAATTCCTCACCCATCACGGCGGACACGACGAGGTGCACGAGTACCGCGGAGTGGGGGATCGACACCGCGTACCGCGATCGCGGCGGGGTGAAGGTCCCCGGTCGACGGGCGTTCGCCGCGCGAGGTCTGGCTGCTGCAGCGCAAGGCGAGCAAGGTCGGCGACGGCCTCGCCAAGACCACCGGCTGGATCCGCCGCACGCTGCTGAAACGGCGCGGCGTGCGCATGATCGCGGCCGTCGAGTACGACCGGATCGACGACGCGGGCCTGCACATCCGCGTCGACGGCGCGCCGCAGCTGCTCGAAGTCGACACCATCGTCGTCTGCGCCGGACAGGAGCCGCAGCGCGAACTCGCGGCGCCGCTGCGCGCCGCGGGCGTCCCGGTGACGCTGATCGGCGGCGCCGACGTCGCGACCGAGCTCGACGCCAAGCGCGCGATCGCGCAGGGCACCGAGGTGGCGCTGGGACTCTAGCCGGTCACTGCGCGCCGATGCGGCCAGCGCGGACCGGAGGTGCGTGTCGTTTCGATTCGACGCGTATCGCCTGCACGATCAGCGCGCCGCGTGCAGCAGCGCGCCGGCCGAGAGCAGCAGCCCGAAGGCCACTTCGAGCAGCACCGTGCGAAAAAGTAGCGCGTTGAGGGCGGTGCCCGGCGCCGTGCGCGCGAGTTCGCGCTGCAGGCGCCAGCCCCAGGGCAGCGCCGCCAGCGGCAGCGCGAACCATGCGCTGCCGGCGTTCCATGCCAGTCCCGCGGCCAGCGCGAACGGCGCCATGCACGAGGAACGCGTAGAGGCCTTCGCGCGGCGCCGGGGCCGAGCAGCACGGCGAGGGTGATCCTGCGCGTCGCTGCGGTCGTGCTCGCGATCGCGGTAGTTGTTGACCAGCAGCACCGCCGCGGCGTGCATGCCGATGGCGACGGCGGCGATCCAGGCCGCGGCGGCGATCGTACCGGCCTGCACGAAGTACGAGCCCGCCACCGCCACCAGCCCGAAGAACACGAAGACGGTCAGCTCGCCCAGCGGCGTGTACGCGATCGGCCGCGGTCCGCCCATGTAGGCCCACGCGGCGGCGGTCGACGCGACGCTGGTCGCGACGATCGGCCAGCCGCCGCGAATCATCAGCGGCAGTGCAACCAGCTGCGCGACGGCGATCGCCGCGACGATCGCGCGCTTCACGTCGCGCGGACTGAGCCAGCCCCGGGCGGTGGCGCGCGGCAGGCCGACGCGCGCTCCCGTTTCGCCGCCGCGCTCGGTATAGCCGACGTCGTTCTGCAGGTTGGTGACGACCTGCATCATCACCGCCGCCGCGAGCGCCATCGCGGCGATGCCGGCGTCGAAGACCCCGGCCTGCGAAGCGCGAGACAGGTGGCGACGATCACCGGAATGGTCGCGATCCACAACGTCTTCGGGCGCAGCGCGACGCGCCAAGCGGCCCACGAGCCGGGACGGATGGGCAGGGCATCGACGGCGGACGGTGGCATGGCGAGGCGACGGTTTCCGGTGGACGCCCGTGAATTCCGGGCCCGGCGGGAGTATAAGCGCGCTTCCTGCCGTCGTTTCGCGCACGATGCATCGCGAGGGCAGGGCCCGCGGCGATCGGCAGGATCGCGGGCGACCTTGACACGAACTTCCCGGCCCGCCACATTCGCCTTGCCCCTGCCGGGTCGAGCAGCGCCTCCCCACCGTCGATGATGCGTCCGTTTGCCATGATTCCGAAGCCCGCGATCGCCGAATGCCCGCCGCCCGTCGCCATGCTCGCGCCGCGCCTGGCGCCCGATACGGATGACGACGACGACGACAAGGACCATGACAAGGGCAAGGGCGGCGGTGGCGGCGGCAACATCGACCCCGACGTCGACGAAGGCTATGTCGACGACGAGGACGAAGACGAAGACGATGCGGACGACGACGAGGACGACGACGAGGACCCGATGTGGGCGCGAGCCCGGTGGTTGCTTCGTCCATGGTCACGAAGTTCGCCAGCGACTGCCGGTCCGCCTGACGCCGAGCGCCGTGACGGCGTCTCCGGGCCGCCCGACGCCGGCCGGTGCCGTCGGCCGCGACGCCGGCGGTGCGGGGCCTTCGAAACGAAAGACACGCTGCGGCGCAGCATTCCGTGGTATAGTCCGACCCCTGCGGCGATCTGCGAGTTGTTGTCGGTTGCCCGCCGCACGTTCCATCCCCCAGGCAACCGGTTCATCGGCTTCTAATCTTCCGGGGTCTCGTTCCGAGGCCCCCGCGTCCATCCCCGGCTTCATCGGGTCCGGGCGGCAGCACCGGTTAGCGACGATGGCTTTGCAGTCTGTCGACCCGGTTGCGGCTGCTTGCGCGCGCCCGCGTGTGCCCGTTCCGACGGCGTTTCCCGCCGTCGGTGGCATCGTGGTGCCGCATTCGTCTTCCGCCATTCCGGACTCCTGGGCACAGCCCGCCCCATTGGCGGACGCTGCTTATTGCCCGTACGCCCGGTGGCGCTGCATGCGACGCCGGGCCTGGTGAAGGAAACACGCATGACATTCGATGAACTCAAGCTCGTGCCGGAACTGATGCAGGCGATCAAGGCCTGCGGCTACGCCGACCCCACGCCGATCCAGGCGCAGACGATTCCGGCGCTGCTCGCCGGCCGCGACCTGATCGGCTCGGCGCAAACGGGCACCGGCAAGACCGCCGCGTTCGTGCTGCCGGCGCTGCAGCGGCTCGCGACGTCGCCGGCCGGATCGCCCGTCGCGGCACGGTGCGGCGACGCCGCGGGTGCTGGTGCTGGCGCCGACCCGCGAACTCGCGCAGCAGGTCGCGACGCAGGCCGTTCTCTACGGCGCGCACCTGCGGACGAAGACCGTCTGCATCTTCGGCGGCGCTCCCTATCCGGTGCAGAACCGCGAGCTCGCGCGCGGCGTCGACATCCTCGTGGCGACGCCGGGCCGGCTCCTCGACCACCTCGATCGCGGCCGCATCGACCTGTCGCATCTCGAGATCCTGGTGCTCGACGAAGCCGACCGGATGCTCGACATGGGATTCATCGACGACGTCGAGCGCATCGCGCAGCTGACGCCGAAGACTGCGCCAGACCGTGCTGTTCTCGGCGACCTTCGACGGCGCCATCGCGCGGCTCGCCGGGCGCCTGCTGCGCGACCCGGTCCGGGTCGACGTCAAGGCCGACAAGGCGGCGCCGCTGATGATCGAGCAGCGCGTCCATTTCGCCGACGACCATTCGCACAAGCACCGGCTGCTCGACCATCTGCTCGCCGATACGGCGATGACGCAGAGCATCGTCTTCATCGCCACCAAGCGCGACGCCGAGTCGCTGGCGACGCGGCTGCAGGTGGCCGGCCACGCGGCGGCGGCGCTGCACGGCGACATGAACCAGCACGAGCGCACGCGCACGCTGCAGGAAATGCGCCGCGGCCGCGTCCGCACGCTGGTCGCGACCGACGTCGCGGCGCGCGGCCTCGACGTCGCCGGCATCAGTCACGTGATCAACTTCGACCTGCCGCGCCAGGCCGAGGACTACGTTCACCGGATCGGCCGCACCGGCCGCGCCGGCGCCACCGGCATCGCCGTGTCGCTCGCGAACCACGCCGAACGCGGCGCGCTGCGGCAGATCGAACGCTTCACCGGATCGGCGATCCCGACGCACGTCATCGCCGGACTCGAACCGCGCGCGCGCCACGAGCACAGCGCCGAAAGGCCGCGCACGTCGTACGCGAAGCCCGGCTACCGCGGCGGACGTCCGCACCGGCCCGCCGGGCACGGTCGCGCCGCCCCGCGGTTCGGTGACCGTGGCGCGTCCGCCGGCGCGCCGCGCGACCGCGACTTCGCCAAGAAGGGCGGGCGTTCCTGGTAGTCCCCGGCGGAGCAAGTCGGCGGCGACCCCGGTGACCCGCTGATCGCCGGGTCCACGGCTGCCGGCGTTAGCGGCAGCGGCGGATCGATTCGATCGAAGCACGGTAGGACGCAACGGGATTGGTGCGCTGCATCAATCCCGTTTCTCCTGCGGCTGGCGAGGCGTGATCCCGCGTCGCCTGCCGGCGCCGTTACGCAGAGCGTCGCGGAAACGGCATACTTCGCGCTTCGCTTCCCGACGCGCCGGCCCGATTTCCGCCATGCCCGCCTACCTCTCCATCGAAAATCTCAGCGTCTCGTACGGCGCCACGCGGGTGCTCGACGGCGTGAGCCTCGACGTCGCCCGCGGCGAGATGATCGCGCTGCTCGGCAGCTCGGGCTGCGGCAAGACGACGCTGCTGCGCTCGATCGCCGGCTTCATCCATCCCGACTCGGGAACGATCCGCGTCGACGGCGTCGACATCACCGGCTTGCCGCCGGAAAAGCGCAACACGGCGATGATGTTCCAGTCGTACGCGCTGTGGCCGCACATGACGGTCGCGGCGAACATCGGCTACGGCCTCGTGATGCGCGGCTGGAAGAACCAGGCCATCGCCGCGCGCGTCGAGGAAATGCTGAAGCTGCTGCAGCTCGACGGATTCGGGCCGCGGCCCGTGACGCAGCTTTCCGGCGGCCAGCGGCAGCGCGTGGCGCTGGGCCGCGCGCTGGCGGTGGACCCGACGCTGCTGCTGCTCGACGAGCCGATGTCGAACCTCGACTACAAGGTGCGCCTCGAGCTGCGCCACGAGCTGCGCGCGCTGCAGAAGCGCGTCGGCATCACGTCGGTGTACGTGACGCACGACCGCGAGGAAGCGCTGACGCTCGCCGACCGGATCGCGGTGATCGACGCCGGCCGCGCTGGTGCAGGTCGGCACGCCGGAGGAGATCTTCCAGCGGCCGACGAGCGCGTTCGTCGCCGGCTTCATGGGCGCCGACAACGCGCTCGACGTCGTCGGCACCGCGGCGGGCGCCTACACCGCGGCCAACGGCGACGCCGGCGGGGCCGCGGCTGCGCGCGCATTTCCGCAGCGACGCCGCGCGGCTCGCACCCGCGTCTACCGCCGGCGCCGAAGCGCTGGTGATCAGCGGCGTCATCACGCAGGCGATCTACGTCGGGCAGGGCTACCGCTATCGCGTCCGCGCCGCCGGCGCCGACATCTGGGTTCACGCGCCGGAGCGCGTCGCGGAGGGCACGGCCGCATCGGTCGTGGTTCCCCGCGAGTCGCTCCTGCTTTTCCCCACCTGCAATCCACCAACCAACGGGAGGTCGCATGAAGTTCCGTATCCTGCTGTCCCTTGCGGCGCTGGGCGCGCTCGCCGCGCTGCAGCCCGCCGGCGCGCAGACGACGCTCAACGTCGTCACCGCCGGCGACCAGAACATGGTCGACTACGTCAACAACTACCTCGCGCCGAAATTCGAGAAGATGAACCCCGGCGTCAAGGTGCGCGCCGTCGGCACCGGTCCGGGCGATGCCGGCTCGCAGAAGATCTACGAAAAGCTCTCGGCGCAGCAGAAGGCCGGGACCGCCGCCTGGGACGTCGACGTCGCCGTCATCCATCAGCTGGCGTCGGCGACGATGGTCAACGAAAAGCTGCTGATGCCCTACCGCAACGACATCGCCGCCGGCAAGCTGGTGTCGCGCGACACGGCGAAGAACGCGCTCGGCGCGAATGTCGACGGCTACGTGCTGCCGATGTTCCACAGCCAGATCGCGCTTCGCCTACAACCCCGACCTCGTCAAGGCGCCGCCGAAATCCTTCGTCGAGCTGGCGGAGTGGGTGAAGAAGAACCCCAAGCAGTTCGGCTACAACGGCGTCAAGGGCGGGATGTCGGGCGTCGGCTTCGTCACCGGCTGGGTCTCCGCCTACAGCGGCATCGGCGACAAGCTGGAGAAGGGGCCCTACGACACGTCGTCGGCCGCCGGCGATCGACAAGGCGCTGGCCGGCCTCAAGGACTTCAACCAGTACGTCGTGATGACGCCCGGCAACGCCGGCACGCTCGACATGCTGAACCGCGGCGAGATCGCGATGGGGCCGGTGTGGGTGGACATGTTCTACACCTGGCAGGCCGACGGCAAGATGAGCCCGAAGATCAAGCTCGCGCTGCCGTCTCCCGGCTTGCCGGGCCAGCCGATGTACTACGTGATTCCGGCGAAGGCCGCCAACGCCGCGCTCGCGAAGAAGTTCATCGACTTCGCCGAAAGTCCCGAGGTGCAGGCCGACGGCATCGTCAAGCAGTTCAACTGGTATCCCGGCATCGACCCGAAGTTCGTGCAGCCGAAGCTCGATCCGGCGGCCTGGAACAAGCTCTTCACCGACATCTCGCCGGCCGATCTGTCGAAGTACGGGCGCCCGTTCCCGCTGTCGCCCTACTTCAAGGAGATCGTCGAAGGCTACGAGCGCGTGGTGCTGAAGTAGCCGAACGTGCCGAGGCCTCGGCGCGGTCGCACCGGCATGCGACCGGCGGCGAATGCGCCGCCGGCGCGGCAGCGACCGCAGAGCGCCGTGACGGCCGGAGCCGCCCGCGTGCTCCGCCCGGGACGCGGTGGCGCGACGAGCGACGCCCCCTGTCCGACGCGCGGCGGGCCTGCTGCTCGCGCGCCCGCGCTGGCCATCGTCGCGCCTTCTTCGTGCTGCCGCTGGGATGTCGTTCGTCCTGGCCTTCCGGGCAAGACGGCGCCTTCACGCTCGAGCACTTCGCGAAGTCGTTCGATCTCTACACCACCGACCTGCTCTTCACGCTCGGCATCACGCTGCTCTCGACCGTGCTGATCGGCCTCGTCGCGACGGCGATCGCCGGCTACCTGACGCTGGGCGAGAACCCGCGCGCGGTGGCGATCCTGCGCTGGCTCTACCGCTGGCCGCTGTTCATCCCGTTCATCGTCACCGGGCAGGTGATGCGCACGTTCCTCGCCAAGAACGGGATGCTGAACCACGTGCTGATCGGATCGGCCTGATCGAGCCGCTGGCCGCGCAGAGCCTCCTCGACTGGCGCGGCATCGTCATCGCCTTCGTCTGGAAGCAGGCGCCGTTCGTCACGCTGCTCGCTGGCCGGCGCGATGGCGTCGCTCGAGCCGCAGCACGATCGAGGCGGCGCGCAACCTCGGCGCGCGGCGGCTGCGCGTGCTGGTCGACATCGTGCTGCCGCAGGTGCGCGGCACGCTGATGGTCGGCCTCGTGCTGTCGTTCGTGACGATGCTCTCGGTGCTGTCGGTGCCGATGATGATCAACCCCAATTCGCCGACCATGATGACGGTCGACGTCGCCTACCGGATCAACACGCACGGCGACTACGCGGTCGCCAACGCGCTCGTGCCTGATGTCGCTGCTGGTCGCGGCGACTCGGCGCGGCGTTCTACCTGCGGCACGCGGCGCGCGACAGGATAGGCGGCAAAGTGAGCCGCCGATGGCACCGGGGACGACTTCGCTCGATGCGCACGCTTGCGGCCCGCCGCGATCCTGCGCGCGGTCCTGCTCGCGCTGTTCGCGTTCGTCATCTTCGGGCCGCTCGCTCAACCTGTTGCTGTGGGCGTTCGCCGAGAAGTGGTACTTCCCGTACAAGCTGCCGCAGGAATTCGGCCTCACGTTCTGGTACGCGTCTTCCAGCCGCGCGGCAACGCGCTCGCGTCGCTGGGGACCAGCGTCTGGATCGCGCGTGCTGACGGTCGTCCTGTCGCGCTGGCCGTGGCGATTCCCGCCGGCTACGCGCTGGCGCGGCTGCGGCTGCCGTGGCGCGGCGCGATCCTGCTCGCCTTCCTGCTGCCGCAGGCGGTGCCCGAACCTGCCGGTCTACGTCAACATCGCCCGCGTCTTCTACGAGATCGGCCTGAACGGAACGATCGCCGGCGTCGTGCTGGTGCACGCCTCGCACGGCCTCGTGCTCGCCGTGTGGATCGCCTCGGCGGCGTTCGCGTCGGTCGACGTGTCGCTCGAGGAGGCGGCGCGCAACATCGGCGCGTCGCCGTGGACCTGCTTCCGCACGGTGACGCTGCCGCTCGCCGCGCCCGGGCTGATGGCCAGCGCGATCTTCGTCTTCCTCGAATCGCTCGACGAGTTCACCGGCACCTATTTCGTCGGCGTGCCCGACGTGACCACGCTGCCGCTGCTGATGTTCAACGCCAGCATGGGCGGCAACTACCAGATCGCGTCGATCACCGCGCTGCTGCTGCTGATTCCGTCGATCGGCTTCATGCTGGTCGTCGAGCGCTTCCTCAAGGCCGACGTGCTGGCGATGGTGGGGCGCTAGGCGGATTGCGACGCGGCAGCGCTGCGCCGTGCCGACAGAACCCTCGCGACACGCAGCGGATACGCAGGGTTCGGCCAGAGGCGGCCCTCCGGGCATGGCGTCCCGGTTCAACTGAAGGCGGTCGATGCCCCGGGCCTGCCCGTCACGCCGCCAGGGACGTAGTATTTGTGCGGATGTGACCAGTGACCCTGACCGTTGTTGCTTGTCCGGGACACGGCGTATGCAATGTGGAGCAGCCCTGTGATATCCAGACGGCATCGCCATGCGCGCCATGGCTTGAGCGGTTCGAACCCGGCGAATGCAGCCGCGACCGCCGGCGGCGTGCTGGCCGATCATTTGGGCAGCCCAGGCAAGCGTTGGCTGGCGCTCACCGGGTTGCCAACCTCGGATTGTTTGTCAGCGACGAGATGAACTGGGTCGAAATCGCCTGGACCATGATGATCGCGGCGAGCCTGATGCTCGGCGTCGTCCATCTGTTCGTCTGGCAGAAGCAGCGATCGCAATACGCCCACCTGCTGTTTTTCGTGCTCGCCGCCTCCGCCGCCGCCTATGGCGCCTTCGAGCTGGCGAGAATGCGGGCCGAGACGCCGGCCAGCCTCGCCGCCCTTGCACGCTGGTCTCATGTGCCGCTCGCCATGGTCATCGTCTCGGTCGTGGGGTTCGTGCGCCTTTACTTCGACGCGGGTCGACTCTGGCTCGCCTACGCGGTGATCGGGGTTCGGTTGGTCGCGCTCGCGCTGAATTTCCTGACCGGCGTGAACGTGAACTTCCGCGAAATCACCGCGCTGGACCATGTGCGAGCTCTGGGGCGGCGCCGTCGTCGCCGGACCCATCGGTATCCCGAATCCATGGGCGATCGTCCCCCAGCTCGGCAACCTGCTGCTCGTCGCGTTCATCGTCGATGCCTCCATTACGCTCTGGCGGCAGGGGCGGAACCGTGGCGCGCCGCCGCGCGGCTCTCGTCGGTGGCAGTCTGGCCGTTTGCATCCTGGCGGCTGCCAGCTTCGCCGCGCTGGTCGTCACCGGCGTGGTACACGCGCCCACCATCCTCATGCCCGGCTTTTTCATCGTCGTCCTGGCGATGGGCTACGAGCTGGTCTGGGACCTCATCGCTGCGGCGCAACTTGCGGCGCAGCTCCGCGCGAGCGAGCAGCGCTTCCGCGCGGTCGTCGAAGCGGTTCCGAGCGCGATTCTCCTGGTGGACGACAAGGGCATGATCGCGCTCGCGAATGCGCAGGCGGAGACCGTATTCGGCTACCGGCGCGAGGAACTCATCGCGAAGCCGGTCGAAATGCTGATTCCGGAACGCCTTCGCGTCCCGCACGTCGGACTGCGGAGCGCCTACGCCAGAGATCGCGCGGGCGCGAGCGATGGGGACCGGACGCGAGCTGTTCGCGTGCCGCAAGGACGGCGGCGAAATCCCGGTGGAAGCCGCGCTCAGTCCGATGCCGACCGACGATGGATTGTTCGTGCTGGTGTCGGTCGTCGACATCACCGAGCGCAGGAGCGTCGAGCGGACAACGGCCCGCCAGCGCGACGAGCTCGCGCACCTGTCGCGGGTCGCGATGCTGGGCGAGTTGTCCGGATCGCTTGCGCACGAGCTCAACCAGCCGCTGACGGCCATCCTGAGCAATGCGCAGGCGGCGCAGCGGTTTCTCGCGCAGAGCCCGCCGCGCGTCGACAAGCTCGCGGAAATCCTCACCGACATCGTGAAGAGCGATCACCGCGCCGGAGCGGTGATTCAGCGGCTTCGATCCCTGCTCAGGAAGGAAGAGGCGCAGCGTCATCCGCTCGACATCAACGACGTGGTCGAGGAATCGCTGCGTCTGATGCGCAGTGACCTGCTGAACCGGCACGTAATGGTCAGCACCGACCTCGCCGACGCGCTGCCGGCCGTGAGCGGCGATCGGAACCAGCTGCAGCAGGTGTTGCTCAACTTCGTGATCAACGGATGCGACGCCATGGACGGCCGGGAAGCGGACCGCCGGCTGCTGGTGCGAACACAAGCGACCGCGCATGGCAGCGTCGAGGTCTCCGTCGCCGACCGGGGCGCGGGAATACCCTTGGCGGATCTCGAACGCATTTTCGAGCCGTTCGTGACCACCAAGTCGAACGGCCTGGGTTTGGGTCTGTCGATCTGCCGTTCGATCGTCGAGGCCCATGGCGGCCGCCTGTGGGCGACCAACAATGCGGACCGCGGTGCCACGCTGCATTGCGAATTGCCGGCCGAGAGGGACTAGCGTCGATGCGAGAGCCAGCGCCAACGGTATACGTGGTCGACGACGATCCCGACGTGTTGAAGGCGATCGAGCGACTGCTGCAATCGATTGGACTGAACGTTGCAACGTTCTCATCGCCGCAGCAGTTTCTCGAAGGCTACGACCGGGACGCTCCGGGTTGCCTGGTGCTCGACCTCGCGCTGCCGGGCTTGAATGGTCTCGAGCTGCAGCGGGTGCTGGAACAGCAGGCGAGCTTGCTGCCGATCGTCTTTCTCACCGGACGCGGTGACATCGCGACCAGCGTCCAGGCGATGAAGCATGGCGCGGCGGACTTCCTCACCAAGCCGGTGGACGACACTGCGCTGATTGCCGCGATTCACGAGGCGCTGGCCAGGGATCAGGCGCTGCGCCGCGCGCACCTGGAGCAGGAACGCGTTGCGAAATGCCTTGCAACGCTTACCGAGCGGGAACGGCAGGTTCTCGAGCTGATCGTCGCGGGACGATTGAACAAGCAGATTGCCGCCGAGCTCGGCACGACCGAGAAGACGATCAAGTTCCATCGCGGCAATCTGATGCGCAAGATGGATGTGCGTGTCGTTGCCGATCTCGTGAGGCTGGCGGAACGCGCCGGCATCGGCTCGACGCCCAGGACCTGAGGCAGCGCCAGTTGTGCCCCCGAACGGCGCTGCGCGCCGCTCCCCCTGCAGGGGGCGATCGCCTTGGGGCGGCCCTGCGGCGCTCGCGCGCCTGCGGCGTGCCGATACCTGGACCAAGGTCCAGTAGGCTCGGCCGTCATCGCTTGATACCGTGCGGATCACGATGACGAAGGACGTGCCGCTGCTGGCTGTCGTGGACGACGATGCGGACGTGCGCGTTGCGTTGACGCGACTCGTTTCCTCCGCGGGTTTCGCCGTCGAGACGTTCGCGTCGGGCGCCGAGTTCCTGCGCTCCGTTCAGGACCACGAACCGGACTGCGTCGTGCTCGACCTGCACATGCCGGAGATGAGCGGATTCGACGTTCAAGGCGCGCTCGCCATCGATCACGCGGCCGTGCCGGTCGTTGTCGTGACAGGACACGACACGGCCGAATCGCGAGCGCGTGCCATGCAAATGGGCGCGAAGGCCTATCTCTGCAAGCCGGTCAACGACGAAGCGTTGCTCGCGGCGATCGGCGGCGCCATCGGTGGCAGTGTCGCCTTGAATCCCAGGAGGAGAGTGATGATGATTTTCGCGAAGCCGACGCGTCGGAGGGAGAGGACAGGCCATGGGTTTGAGGAAGTGCCTTGCGGCGGTTGCGGCATCCCTGTGCCTGGTTTCGCCGCCGCTCGCGGCGCAGATGTTTTCCTGGGATCCGCTGAAGGACGTCCAGAACGCGCTGCCCGAAGGCGTGCCGAACGAGGGCCGGATCATCCAGGCGCGGCACCAGGTGCGGGAGATGTCGCAGGACGCGCTGTCCACGCTCTACGAAGTCGCGCCGGGCGCCGGGCGCGCCATCGACAAGGCGGCCGGCTACGCGGTGTTCAGCACCTTCGGCCTCAAGCTCTTCTTGCCGGCGGCACCACGGGCAAGGGCGTGGTCGTCAACCAGCGCACCCATCGCCAGACGTTCATGAAGATGGTGCAGGTGCAGGGAGGGCTGGGATTCGGCGTCAACCAGAACCGGCTGATCTTCGTCTTCACCAACGAACATGCGCTGCGCAACTTCATCGACCAGGGCTGGGAGTTCGGCGGCCAGGCCAACCTGTCGGCGATGGCCGGCGGCCAGGGCACGCAGTTCAGCGGCGCCGCCGCGGTCTCGCCCGGCGTGTACCTCTACCAGCTGACGCAGACGGGCCTTTCTGCGACGCTGACTGTCGGCGGCACGAAATTCTTCAAGGATGGCGATCTGAACTGAATCCTTCGTTTCGACGGGCGGATCACTCGATCGGACCCGACGTGACGCACAGGAGAACATTTTGGGAGAAACGCGATGAATGCACGCCATGTGTTCAAGTTGCTGACCTCGGTGGTCGCGGTTGCCTCGTGCCTGGGATCGGCCTCGGCGCAACAGGTGACCGGCGTGCTGGGTTCGCCGAGCGCCACGACGACGCTCGACGGCAAGCAGCTGCCGCCGCCCGATCCGAAGTTCGGCGGGGTGATCAAGGAAAAGGCCTCGGAGTCGAAGGCCTGGTGGGCGCCGCGCGTCGTGCCGCCGAAGGGCGCGCCCAACGTGCTGCTGATCATGACCGACGACAGCGGCTTCGGCGCGCCGGGCACCTTCGGCGGCGTCGTCCCGACGCCGGCCATGGATCGCATCGCGAAGAGCGGGCTGCGCTACACGAACTTCCACTCCACGTCGCTCTGCTCGCCCTCGCGCGCGGCCTTGATCACCGGGCGCAACCACCACGTGGCCGGCTTCGGCGTGGTGGGCGAGATCGCGACGGGATTCCCGGGCTACGACTCGGTCATCCGGAAGGAGAACGGCACCATCGGCGCCATCCTGAAGGACAACGGGTACGCGACCTCGTGGTTCGGCAAGAATCACAACACGCCCTTCTATCAGGCGACCCAGGCCGGGCCCTTCGACCAGTGGCCGAACGGCATGGGCTTCGAGTACTTCTACGGCTTCGTCGGCGGCGACGCCAGCCAGTGGCAGCCGAACCTGTTCCGCAACACGACGGCCATCTACCCCTTCGAGGGCAAGCCGGGCTGGAACCTGACCACGGCCATGGCCGACGAGGCGATCCAGTACATGAAGGAGATCAAGGAGATCGCGCCCGAGAAGCCGTTCCTCGTCTACTACGTGCCGGGCGGCACGCACTCGCCGCACCATCCGACGCCGGAGTGGATCAAGAAGATCGGCGACATGCACCTGTTCGACGGCGGCTGGAACAAGGTGCGCGAGACCATCTTCGCCAACCAGAAGCGGCTGGGCATCATGCCCGCGAACGCCCAGCTGACGCCGTGGCCGAAGGAACTGCCGGAGTGGGATTCGCTCGGCTTGCTGGAGAAGAAGCTCTTCATCAAGCAGGCCGACGTCTACGGGGCCTACCTCGCCTACACCGACCACGAGATCGGCCGCGTCATCCAGGCGGTCGAGGACATGGGCCAGCTCGACAACACGCTGATCATCTACATCGCCGGCGACAACGGCGCGAGCCCGGAAGGCATGCTCAACGGCACGCCGAACGAATTCACCACCTTCAATGGCGTTCCCGTGCCGGTCAAGGCCCAGATGCTCTGGTACCCGTTCTGGGGGTCCGACAAGACCTTCCCGCACTTTGCCGCACCCTGGGCGTGGGCGATGGACACGCCGTTCAAGTGGACGAAGCAGGTGGCGTCGCACTACGGCGGCACGGCGCAGGGCATGGCCATGTCGTGGCCCGGCCACATCAACGACGCGGGCGGCATCCGCCGCCAGTTTCACCACCTCATCGACATCGTCCCGACCATCCTCGAAGCGACCGGCATCCCGGTGCCGGAAATGGTCGACGGCATCAAGCAGCGCCCGATGGACGGCGTGAGCATGGCCTACACGTGGGACAAGGCGAACGCCAACGCGGCGTCCCGGCACACCACGCAGTACTTCGAGATGCTCGGCAACCGCGCCATCTACAACGACGGCTGGCTCGCGGCGACGACCCCGGCGACGCTCCCGTGGGAGCTCAGCACCAAGCCGGCGCCCGACGTGATCACCGGGTACAAGTGGGAGCTCTACAACGTCGGCGAACTGCAGGCGGGGATCCTACCGAGTCCAACGACCTGGCGGCCACGATGCCGGACAAGCTCAAGCAGATGCAGGACCTGTTCTACGCCGAGGCGAAGAAGCATGACGTGCTGCCGCTCGACAACACGTCGCTGACGCGCTGGAACGCGCCGAAGCCGAACCTCACCGGCGGACGAAAGGTCTTCACCTACTCGGGCGCGCTGACCGGCGTGCCCAACAGCGGCGCGCCGAGCATCCTGAACAAGGCGTACACGATCACCGCCGAGGTCACGATCCCGAAGGGCGGCGCGGAAGGCATGATCGTCACCGACGGCGGGCGCTTCGGCGGCTACGCGCTCTTCCTGAGCAAGGGTGTGGCGGGCGTTCGCACGGGGCAAGCCGGTGTTCCTCTACAACCTGCTCGACCTCAAGCGCACGGTCTGGGCAGGGCCCGAGCTGGGCGCCGGCAAGCACACCATCGTCTTCGACTTCAAGCCCGACGGTCCGGGGCTGGGCAAGGGCGGGACGGGCGTGCTCTCCGTGGACGGCAAGGAAGTGGCCAGGAATTCCATGGAACACAGCACCCCGATCACGTTCCCGGAGGACGAGACCTTCGACATCGGCCAGGACACGCGCACCGGCGTCGCGATGCTGGAGTACCGCTACGATGTTCCGTTCAAGTTCACCGGCACGATCAACAAGCTCACCTTCAACCTCGGGCCGGACCAGGTGACGGCGGAGGAACGCGAGCAGATGCAAAAGACCGTCGCCCGGGCACGCGACTAGGGTTGGTCTCGCTCGAGTTGAGAGTGCGAAAGGACTGGAGATGGGCGCGAAGAAGTGGGTGCTTGTTCTTGCCGCCGTGAGCGAAGCCGCGACCGGTGTGGCGTTGCTGCTCGTGCCGTCGCTGGTCGGGCAGTTGCTGTTCGGCGCCGAGCTGACTGGCGTGGCCGTTGCCGTTGCGCGCGTGGCCGGCATCGCCCTGATCGCGTTGGGTGTCGCCTGCTGGCCGGGTTCGCCGCGGATCGGCATGTTGATCTACAGCGTGCTAGCCGCGCTGTATCTCGCCTACGTCGGCCTCGCGGGCGGATTGACCGGCGTACTGCTGTGGCCGGCGGTCGTCGTGCACGCAATCCTCACGGTACTCTTGACTCGGGCATCAGCAAGCGGCAACGAATCGAAAATTTAGCGAAAGCACGGAGACTTCCCTGTCCAGAACGTCCGTGGACGGCGGCAGTGACTCTGCGCAAACGAAACGTACGCCAACACACGTTCAAAGGAGCTGAAATGAGCAAACGATTCTGGTTATTCCCGGTAGCGGCGAGTCTCGCTGCGGGTATTGCCTATGCGCAGTATCCAATTCTGGACATGGTGGCCGGCAAAGTCGTCCAGAAGTACCAGAGTTCGTCGTGCGAGCAGCTGTGGCAAAAGAAAGGTGAGCCGAAGTCGATGGAAGAGCAGCGCGTCATCGGCCTCCTGCAAGGTGACCCGCAGATGCGCACCGCGTTCATCAACAAGGTCGCCGCGCCGATCGCGAACAAGATGTTTGAATGCGGGATGATCCCCTGAAGGAATCGACACGGCGAGGACGATCATGAGGATTGCAAATCACTGGTGCCGCGGGACCGCGGCGTTGGTCGTCGGTCTGCTCGTCGCCGGCGGGGTCGCGGCGCAGTCGCCGTCAGCCGCGAAGGCGGCGACGCCCGCCAAGGCCGCGAAACCTGCGAAGAAATCGGTCGAGCCCGCGTTCAAGATGATGCTGGAGCCACGGGCGATGGAGCTGCTCAAGGCCACGAGCGCGCGACTCGCGGCGGCGAAGTCGATGTCGTTTACCGCTACCGTGAACTACGAGTATCCGAGCAAGCTCGGGCCGCCGATCGCGTACACGATGCGCTACGACGTGACCATGCAGCGGCCGGACAAGCTCAAGGTGGTCATGCCCGGCGACGGACCGGCGTCCGAGTTCTACTACGACGGCAAGGCGATGATGGCGTACGCCCCGGCCGAGAACCTGGTCGCGGTGGCCGATGCGCCCGCGACGATCGATGCGGCGCTGAAGGCGGCCTACGACACGGCGGCGATCTACTATCCGTTCACCGATCTTCTGGTGGCCGATCCCTACGCCGCGCTGACCGATGGGGCGATTCTCGCCTTCTACATCGGTCCGTCGGGCGTGGTCGGTGGGACGAAGACCGACATGGTGGTCTGGGCCAACGACGACGTGTTCCTGCAGATCTGGATCGGCGCTGACGACAAGCTGCCGCGCCGGCTCCGTGCGATCTTTCGGACGGATCCGCTGGAGCTGCGCCACGAGATGGAGCTGTCGAACTGGCAGCTCGACGGGCCGATCGCGCAGGACACGTTCGCTTCGCAAAAGGCGCAAGCGGCCAAGCGCATCGCGTTCGCGAGCCCCGTCGCCGTGTCGCCGCCGGGCGTCAAGCCGATGGCCAAGGCGAAGCCCGCCAAGGCGGCGCCTCCCGGGAACCCAACCGAAGTCGCAATGACGAGGTGACGCACATGAAGACGATCGTTTCGATAGTCACCGCGGCGCTGACCGCGATCCTGTGGACGGGCCAGGCGCAAGGCTGGGCGAGTGCCAACCGCTATGGCGGCAGTACCAGCCACAGCTACGGGTCGACCAGCCACTCCAACGCCTGGGGCGGCAGCACGAGCCATACGTGGGGAGAAGGCACCTCGCACACCAACACCTACGGCGGCAGCACGTCGCACTCGTACTACGGCGGGACCTCGCACACCAACGTCTACGGCGGCACGACGTCCGGCGCGTACGGTTCGGGCTGGGCGCACACCTATCCTTCGGGTGCGACTGCCTATCATCCTCCCGGGTACTATCCGTACCCGACGCATCCCGCCTACCCGGTGTATCCGACCTATCCGGTCTACCACCCGCCGGTCGCGGTGCCGTACTACTCGTCGGGCTGCTACGGTTGCGCGGCAGCCGTCGGCGCGATCGCGGGAGTTGCCGTCGGAGCGGCAGCAGCGTCGGCCAACACGGCGGCCGCGACTTCGAGCGCGTACTCGGCGGGTGTTGCCGCCGGCAGCGCCAGCACGGCCGCCGCGACCAGCGCGGCCTACAACGCTGGCGTCGCCACCGGGGCCACCATGGCGGGCGCACCGGCGTCGGGCACCTACGTGACGGGCGTCAACTATGCGAGTCTGCCCGCGGGCTCGATGACCATCGACAAGAACGGCGGAACCTACTACCTGAGCGGCAACACGTGGTTCCAGCCGTCGTACGGCGCGAACGGCGTCTTCTACAAGGTCGTGCCGGCGCCTTGAAGTTCGGGCGTGAAGCCAGCGCCGGAGCAGCCACCGGCGGTTGCCGCTCCACAGGCTGATTCGTCGATTCGCTCGCGTTCGGTGCCGGGGTCATGGCCACCCCCGGTTCCCCGAGACCGGGTGCCAACGCTTCACCGGACTCGGCGGTGGGCAAGCCGGGGCGAAGTGAGGCTTCGATCGGGAACCATCTCGACGTCGCGAACCGTTTGCGCAAGGTCCCTCCGGCGGTGCGTGCCGCGCTGTTCGGCCGCGGCGACTCCGCAACGGTACCGATCAATCCTCCGGTCAACCATGCGGATTCGAGTGCCGGATACCGTTTAAGGGCTGGCTCGGTTTGCCAAGACGGAATTCCGGGTTTGTTCAGTGAATTCCCCGCGGTGGCGGGAGAGCGTCCGAAGGTGCTGCGCGTGGTTGCGTTATCGGGAGGTTACTCGCGTGACGAGGCGAACTCGCTGATTGCACCCAATCATGACGTGATCGCGAGCTCTTCGCAGGCGCTGGCCGTGGGCCTCACCGCGCAGCAGGACGACCAGGAATTCAACAGGGCCTGCGCGCGTCGATCGCCAGCATCTACCGGGCTGTCGGTGACCTGACGTCAACAGGTGCCGCTCGCGCGATTGCGACGTGCGAGAAGCCTGGCTTTCGTCCCAGCGGTGCAGCAGCAGGAGTCGCGGGGACCCGCCGCTCGCCCGAATCAACGTCATCAACCGATATGTGCACCGCCGCACCGACGGTGGGAAATCCTTTCGCTATCGTCAAGGCATCGTCGTGCGTCGCCGCCCTCCGGGTCTTGCCCATTCGTCCAGGCATTCGGCAAGTGAGGGTGAGAGAGCGCGGCCACCCTCATCAAAGGAGCAACCATGATCGCGAACCCTGCCATTCCGTATACCGCGGCTCTCTCGCATCCATTCACCTTGAACGATCTGCGCATGCGCCGCTCCATGGCTGAAGAGCCATCATCCAGTTCCGCACTGGCGCTTTCAGGCTTGGCTCTGGCGGTGGCTCTGGCGATCGGTGCGTTCGTCTGGCTGAATCCGCTGCGTTTGTTTACGCCGACCGAAGCAAGTCCGCCGGCACTGGCATTCGTCCCGTCAGCAGAACCTGCCCGGTCGATCGAGAGCCAAGAGATCATCGCACCGCTGACG
Organism: uncultured beta proteobacterium; assembly: GCA_963779445.1. Classification (GTDB taxonomy): domain Bacteria; phylum Pseudomonadota; class Gammaproteobacteria; order Burkholderiales; family Casimicrobiaceae; genus CAIWHR01. The sequence goes on along the minus strand of CAVZYI010000008.1, from coordinate 20,576 downwards.
CCTGTCCCTGCGACGAAATCCGTCGAAGTTCCGAACGCACCGGCTCCCGCGGTTCAGGCACCGCGCGTTCCGGCGCCCGTGGTCCGGCATCGTGCCGCCGGCATCAAGCCGGAGTCCCGCGGCAAGGCAATGGACAAGACAAAAACAACGGTCCTTCAAGCCGATCCGACCGAACGGACGGCGCCATCGGTGCTACTGACCAAGCCGGAGGAAAATGCAGCGCCATCGGTGCTCCCGACCAAGCCGGAGGAAACGACGGACGCGCCTATCGTCCTGAAGCAGGCCGATGACACCGGGAATGCGCCGAAATCTGCCGTCACGAATGATCAAACGCCGGTGACAGAATAGGCAAACTGGCCTGGGCACCTCGCCGGGAGTTTGCTGCCGCTCGGCTTGCAGCGATGCTCTCGATGGTCGCACCAGGCCACGCGCGACGTTCGGACCTGCACCTTGGAGAACGACGGTCAATGACCGGTTGTGGCCTGGGTGAAGGCCGGCAATTGCTGCCTCACTGCCGGATCCTCGACATTCGGGCGCGGAGGTCGGGTGACTGCACTCCCGAATCCAATGCGGTTGTACTAGGTCAAGCCGGGTGCAGGGTCATTCCGCGCCAGGCTTCCACCGTGGGGGCGGCGATCAGGCGCGCGAAGAAGTTCACCGCCGCCTCCAGCCGCGTCGTCGCCGCGGCTCCGAGCCCGGCGCCGAGCTCGAACACATCGGCGCGGATCGCCAGCGTGTACGCGATGGGCGGAGTCCCGCCGAAGGCGTCGCGGAATGCCGCCAGCACCGCGGCGGGGCTCATCGCGTGCGAGGTGAACGTGCGGTCATGTGCCGCATCGACCGGGTCGAATGAAAATGGCTCGGCGGCGGCGACGCTCGCGTCGACGAACAGCACCGCGTCGCGATCGAGCAGGTCGGTCGCATGCTCGGGCTGCAGCTGGAAATCCGTTTCGACGGCGATCGCGTGCCGGCTGCCGGCGGCGAGCGCTTCGGCGCGCTGCGCGAACGCGGGTCCCAGTGCATCGTCGCCGCGCCTCGGGTTGCCCCAGGTGAGCACGAGTATCCGGGTCACGGTGTCTCGGCCCGCCTCACGATGCCGTCGCCGTCGCGCCCGAGGCCGCCGAGCCGGATCCCCGCGGCATCGACGACCTCGACTTCGAGCGGCATGCGTCCCAGCGCGTGCGTCGCGCACGACAGGCACGGATCGTAGGCGCGGATCGCGACCTCGATGTGGTTGAGCAGCGCCTCGGTGACCTCGACGCCGTCGAGATACTGCATCGCCACCCGGCGTGACGGCTTCGTTCATCGCCTGGTTGTTGTGCGTGGTCGAGACGATCAGGTTGGCGCGCACGATCTGGTCGTCTTCGTTGATCCGGTAGTGGTGGATCAGCGTGCCGCGCGGCGCCTCGATGACGCCGACGCCGCGCAGCGCGGGCGTTCCGGTCACGGTGAGCTCACCCTCGACCAGGCTCGGGTCGCGCAGCAGCTCGCGGATGCTCTCCGCCGCGTGCAGCATCTCGATCATCCGCGCCCAGTGGTACGCGAGGTTCGCGTGGGTCGCGCTGCCGTCATCGAAGGCCCTGAACGCGACGCGCTCGGCTTCGGCCAGCGGCGTCGGGATGAGGTCGCAGTTGTTGATCCGCGCGAGCGGTCCCACCCGGTACCAGCCCGTCGTCGGGCCCCAGCGCCTTGAGGTACGGGAACTTCATGTACGACCAGGTCTGCGTTTCCTCGAAGATGTAGTCCCAGTAGTTGGCGTAGTCGGCGTGGTCGAAGATCGTTTCGCCCTGCGCGTTCCGTGCGCGCAGGCCGCCGTGATAGAAGTCGAGCGCGCCGTCGGCGCGGACCAGGCTCACGAACGACGAGCGGAAGCTGCCGAAGCGGTTGTAGACGTCCTTGTTCCCGGCATAGAGCCGCTTGACGAGATCGACCGCCTCCTGGGACCACGCGATCGTCTGCTCGATGTCGGCGAGCAGATAGTCGCGCTCCTCGGCGGACAGGTGCTTGTTGACGCCGCCCGGCACGGCGCACGACCCGTGCACGCGCTTGCCCGACGTGACGCGGATCACCTCCTGCCCGTACTTGCGCAGCAGCACGCCCTTGCTTCGCGACGTCCGGGTACGCGGCGGCCACGGCGAAGATGTTGCGCGCGCCCGGATCGGCGTCGAAGCCGAACAGCAGATCCGGCGAGCAGAGATGGAAGAAGTGCAGCGCGTGCGACTGGAGGATCTGGCCGTAGTGGAGCAGGCGGCGCATCTGCGTCGGCGGTCGGCGTCAGCTCGGTCGCGCCGACGATCATGTCCATCGCCTTCGACGCGGCGAGGTGATGCGACACCGGGCAGATGCCGCACAGGCGCTGCACCAGCGACCGGCACCTCCCAGTAGGGACGGCCCTGGACGAACTTCTCGAAGCCGCGGAACTCGACGATGTGCAGCCGTGCCTGCCGGACGCGGTTGTCCTCGTCCAGCAGCAGCGTCACCTTGCCGTGGCCCTCGACCCGGCTCACCGGCTCGATGACCACGCGCCGCAGTGCCGGCGCTGCGGCGGTGTTCGGCGGCCTGGGCGATGGCGTTCATGGTTTGCGTCGGTTCAGTCGTAGCGGATCAGCGCCGGCGAAAGCTTCGGCTCGCGTCCGGCGACGAGGTCGGTGAGCAGCTGCCAGAAGGCGTCGGCGGGCGGCGGGCATCCGGGCAGGTAATAGTCGACGCGCACGACCTCGTAGATCGGCCGCACCTTGTCGAACGGCAGCGGCAGCTCGGGATCGTTGGGCAGCGTCCTGCCGGCGGTCCCGGGCTCGTACTGGTAGACCTCCTGGAAGCAGTCCCAGAGGTCGAAGTTGTTGCGCATCGCCGGCACGCCGCCGGTGATCGCGCAGGCGCCGACCGCCACCAGGATCCGGCAGTTCTTCCGGAATTCGCGCAGCACGTGGACGTTCTCGGCATTGCAGACGCCGCCCTCGACCAGGCCGACGTCGCACGGGCCGCAGTGCTTGATGTCGGTGAGCGGCGAGCGGTCGAACTCGACGTAGCTCGGCGAGCTCGAGCACGCGTTCGTCGATGTCGAGCAGCGACATGTGGCAGCCGAAGCAGCCGGCGAGCGAGGTCGTCGCGACGCGAAGCTTGCGCTCAGCCATCGTCGTCCTCCTCGGACTTCGCCGGCGCGTCGTCGATGGCGACCACGGCGATCGGATGCACGTCGTATTTCCGCTCGCCGATCGGCACCTGGAAGGCCTCGCCGCTTGACGAGGATCGCGCCGACCGGGCAGACGCGCACCGCGGCGTCGTCGACGGCGAGATCGGTGTCGCCGAGCCGCCCCGACGCGGCATTGACGACGATCGCGCGATTGCATGCCGCGTCCGGCGATCGCGAACACGTTCTTGCCGTCGACCTCGCGGCTCGCGCGCACGCAGAGGTCGCACAGGATGCAGCGATTGCGGTCGAGCACGATGTCCGGGTGCGACGCATCGAGGTCGCGCGGCGGGTAGAAATGGTCGAAGCGCAGCGCCGCCATGCCGAGGTGGTAGGCGACCGCCTGCAGCTGGCAGTTGCCGGTCTTTTCGCAGGCGGGACAGATGTGGTTGCCTTCGACGAACAGCATCTCGGTCAGCGCCCGCCGGTCGTCGTTCAGCGCCGGCGTGTCGTTCTCGACGACCATGCCGGTCGCGCGCCGGCGTCGTGCAGGCGGCCATCGGGCGGCCGTCGACGTTGACCGTGCACAGCTTGCAGCTGCCGTGCGGCGCGAATCCCGGCCGATGGCACAGGTGCGGAATGTAGACGCCGGCATCGCGCCGCCGCGTCGATGATCGTCTCGCCGGCGCGGAACGGCATGTCCTTGCCGTCGATGCTGAAGGTGGCGGCGGCGGTCATCAGCCGGTCCCCGCGATGTGCGCCCACGGGTCGTCGCGGCCGGTGATGAGGCGCGCCGTCGCGAGCGCGCCGTCGAGATCGAACGCCGGCTCGTAGTCGAGCACCTTCAGCCGCCGCTCGTAGGCGTCGGGGAACTTCTCCATCGTCTCGACCACCGGCTTCGCCGCCGTGTGACCGAGCCCGCAGTGGCTCATCGTCAGCATGATGTGCATCAGGCGCTGCATCTGCTGCATGTCGTAGGCGCTGCCCTTGCCCGCCGCGAGCTTGTCCATGTGGTTGCGCAGGAGCGACGTGCCGACGCGGCACGGCGTGCAGAAGCCGCAGCTCTCGTGCGCGAAGAAGTGGGTGAAGTTGCGGGCGACCTCGAACATGTCGCGCTGGCGCCCGAACACCATGAACGCGCCGGCGGTGGGCACGTCCTCGAACGCGAGGCGGCGATCGAACTCGCGCCACGCGACGCAGGTGCCCGACGGGCCGCCGACCTGCACGGCGAGCGCGTTGCGCCGCGCCGCAGTCGGCGAGCACCTCGCGCACGGTGACGCCGAACGGATACTCGTAGACGCCGGGACGCTCGCAATCCCCGGAGACCGAGAGCAGCTTCGTTCCGGTCGATTGCGGCGTCCCGATCGCGGCGAACCACGCGCCGCCCTCGCACGACGATCTTCGCGGCGCAGGCGAAGGTCTCGACGTTGTTGACGACCGTCGGCTGGTCCCGGTAGCCGTGGGTGTCCGGGATACGGCGGCCGATTGCGCGGGCGCCCCGGCTTGCCTTCGAGCGACTCGATCAGCGCCGACTCCTCGCCGCAGATGTACGCGCCGGCGCCCATGCGGATCTCGATGTCGAAGTCGAAACCGGGCGTGCCGAGAATGCCGGTCGCCGAGCAGTCCGTCGCTCGCGGCGCTGCTGCAGGACGCTGTCGAGCGCGTCGCCTCGAGATACAGGTATTCGCCGCGCAGGTAGAGCAGCCCAGCTGCGCGCCGATGACGCGCGCCGCGACGGTCATGCCGTCGAAGACGAGGTCGCGCGTACTCCTGCAGCAGCACGCGATCCTTGAACGTGCCGGGCTCGCCCTCGTCGGCGTTGCAGACGACGTAGTGCGCCTCGCCGCGGCGCGCGGCGGCACGACGCCCATTTGATCGCGGTCTTGAACCCGGCGCCGCCGCGACCGCGCAGCGCCGCGCGCTCGAGCTCTCGCCAGCATGCCGTCCGCCCCGATGTCGATGCGCGCGGCGGATGGCCGCTCCGGACGCGAGCGGCTCGGCCAGCAGCAGGTCGGCGCGGCGGACGTTCGGCGCGACCTCGAACAGCATCGCGCGGCCAGTCGGCGAGCGGCTTGCCGTTGCGGATCAGGCCCGCGATCAGGTCGAGCCGCGTGCGGTCGAGCAGCGGCAGCGGCTACCCGTTGACCAGCGCCGCCGGTCCCTGGTCGCCGAGCCCGATGTCCGACGTGCTGCCGACGTAGACGAGACCGTCCTCGGACACCTTCCCCGGCTCCAGCCACATCCGCTCGCACAGGTAGGCCATCATCTCGTCCTTGCCCTGCATCTGGTCGATGACGTTGTCCGAGAACAGGATCTCGTACGCGCCGTGCGAGCGCGTGTGCAGCAGGTGGTAGAACGTCGCCGTCGCCTCGACGCGCACGCGCGGCAGTGCCAGTGCCTGCGCCACCGCGTCGATCGCCGCGGGATCGAGCGCTCCCGTCACCGCCTGCACGTCGCGCAGGATGGGGACCAGGCGATTGGCATCACCACCGTGCCGGGCAACGCAGGCGCCGATCAGCGTCACGGCTTTCGCGGGTTCCGGCATCGTCGGTACGCTGGCTGGGTCGGGCATCGCCCCCATGATCGCGCGAACGCGCATCGTGCCGGTTGATGCACATCAACGGCGAGCGGAGCCGTCCGCCAAAAACGAAGAAGGGTGCAGGCTGCCCCTTTTTGCCGCGCAAGCACCATGGTTGCCTGCGCCCGTCGCCCGATGCCGACCCGATGGCGCAATCGCTGCCCGCGCCGATCGGCCGCCCGGCCTTCCGCGGCCCGATCAGTCGGACAGCCCGCCGAAGCGTAGGTAGAACGCGGCATTCGCCGGCGGCAGCGCACCGCGCGGGCCCTCGAGCATCGCCGCGAGGTGGCGCTCCGCCGAGCGGTGGGTGAGCCGGTAGAAGTCGCGGCACAGCGCGTACGCCGCGGCACCCGGCCAGTCGAGCGGCAATAGCGCGCCCGGAAGCCTCGGGTCGCGCAGCAGCACGCGGCGGTAGGCGTGGATCAGCAGCGTGCGGACGACGAAGCAGTGTTCGGGGTCGTGCGCGCCGCGCCCGGCCGCGCGAAAGCGGTCGATGACGCCGCCGAAGCGCCGCAGGAACCGCCGATAATCGCCGGCGATGGCCGCGAGATTCCAGACGCGTGGCACCGCCGCCGCCAGCGACCGCGCGTCCGGCGTCTCGTCGTCAGTTGCACGGACGCGGATGATCGTTGCGTCCGCTCCTGGCGACTGCGTGAGCTGCGCTTCCGCGCCGGCGACGTCCGCGGGCCGCGCGTAGACGCCGGGTGCCAGCACGCCGAAGCCCTCCCAGCCCGATGTCCGGTCGAGCGCGCGGCGCCCCGCGGCCGACAGACCGGCGGCGATCAGCAGCTCCCAGGACCCGTCCCACCGTCGCTCCGCCGGCACGTAGATCCGGCGATAGGCCTCCGCGAAGCGGCGACCGCCTTCGTCCGTCAGCCGGTAGAGGCTGCGGCGGCCGACCGGCGTCGCCTCGAGCCAGCCCTCGCGCGCGAGGCGGAAGATGCTGGTGCGGACGAGGCGCTCGTTGATGCCCAGCGGCGCCAGCAGCCGGATCAGTCCCGGCAGCATGACGGCGCCGCCGTGCGGGGCGATCGCATCGCCCCAGACGGTGACGATCAGCGACGGCGCGCGCGGCGGGCGGGCGCCGAGTTCGCGGGCGATCCAGCGGCGGACCTGCGCGTCGTGGCGGGGGGCGGGGGCGGCCAGGCGGCATCCGGCCGGGGCCCGCCCGGAACCGGAACCGACGTGATACAAACTTTACAGCAGAAGTTGAAAACGTGTATCGTTTCGGACCGCGCTGCCGGTTGTCCCGGGACCGCCGCTGCCGGCCGTGCGACGCGCGGTCCGCGCGTCCTGCGTTGCGGCCGGCGCGAAGGAGGAATTCGATGTACGCGCAAATGGTCGACACCGGCGTCAAGGCGCGTGCGCCTCGGCCGCCACATGTCGGCCGAGGAGCGCGCGTTCCAGGCGCGCATCGACGCCGACATCAAGATCGAGCCGAAGGACTGGATGCCCGAGGCCTACCGCAAGACGCTGATCCGGCAGATCTCGCAGCACGCGCACTCCGAGATCGTCGGCATGCTGCCCGAGGGCAACTGGATCACCCGCGCGCCGACGCTGAAGCGCAAGGCGATCCTGATGGCCAAGGTGCAGGACGAGGGCGGCCACGGCCTCTACCTCTACTGCGGCCGCCGAGACGCTCGGCGTGTCGCGCGACCAGATGATCGCCGACCTGCTCTCCGGCAAGGCGAAGTACTCGAGCATCTTCAACTACCCGACGCTGACCTGGGCCGACATCGGCGCGATCGGCTGGCTCGTCGACGGCGCGGCGATCATGAACCAGATCCCGCTGTGCCGCTGCTCGTACGGTCCGTACGCGCGGGCGATGGTGCGCATCTGCAAGGAAGAGAGCTTCCACCAGCGGCAGGGCTACGACATCATGCTCGCGCTCGCGCCGCGGCACGCCGGAGCAGAAGGCGATGGCGCAGGACGCGCTCAACCGCTGGTGGTGGCCGTCGCTGATGATGTTCGGGCCGTCCGATGCCGAAAGCGTGCACAGCGCGCAGTCGGCGGCGTGGAAGATCAAGCTCCTGTCGAACGACGAGCTGCGCCAGCGCTTCGTCGACCAGACCGTGCCGCAGGCCGATTACCTCGGCATCACGATGCCCGATCCCGAGCTCGAGTGGAACGCCGAGCGCGGCCACTACGACTTCGGCGCGATCGACTGGACGGAGTTCTACGCGGTGGTCAAGGGCAACGGCCCGTGCAACCGCGATCGACTCGCGCACGCGGGTCAAGGCGTGGGAAGACGGCGCCTGGGTGCGCGAAGCGGCGACGGCGCACGCGGACAAGCGCGCCGCGCGCGACGCGACGGCGGCGGCAGCGCGCAGCCGCAGCGATGAAGGAGCCGATCCGATGACGAACGAATGGCCGCTGTGGGAAATCTTCATCCGCAGCCAGCACGGCCTCGCGCACAAGCACGTCGGCAGCCTGCACGCGCCGGATGCGGAGATGGCGGTGAAGAACGCGCGCGACGTCTACACGCGGCGCAACGAAGGCGTGTCGATCTGGGTGGTGCGCTCCGCGGACATCGTCGCATCGAGCCCCGGCGACCGCGAGGCGCTGTTCGAGCCGGCCAACAGCAAGGTCTACCGGCATCCGACGTTCTTTCCGATGCCCGACGAAGTCAAGCATCATCTGACCGCCGTCACGCCGAATTCGGGCGCCGCCGCCCGCATTCCGCCGGCGGCCGATCGCCGCGTGCTGCTCAACCATGACCGCCGACCGCCACCTGTTCGACTACCTGCTGCGCCTGGGCGACTCGCCGCTGATCCTCGCGCAGCGCCTCGGCGAATGGGTGGGCAAGGGTCCGATCGTCGAGGAGGACATCGCGCTGACCAACGTCGGGCTCGACCTCCTCGGCCAGGCGCGGCTGTGGCTGTCGCTACGCCGGCGAGGTCGAGGCGCGGTTCGCCGGCGCGGGCCGCAGCGAGGACCAGCTGGCCTTCCTGCGCGACGGCGGCGAATTCCGCAACCTGCTGCTCGTCGAGCAGCCCAACGGCAACTACGCCGACACCATCGCCGCGGCAGTTCCTGTTCGACGCCTGGCACCTGCTGGCGCTGCGCGCGCTGGTCCATTCGCGCGACGCGCGCATCGCGGAAATCGCGGCCAAGAGCGCGAAGGAAGTCGCCTACCACGTCGAGCGCTCCGGCGACTGGGTGATCCGGCTGGGCGACGGCACCGCCGAGTCGCACGCGAAGATGCAGGCGGCGATCGACGGCCTCTGGATGCTACACCGGCGAGATGTTCGTCGCCGATGCGGCCGAGCTCCGCGCTGATCGCGCGCCGGCATCGCCGCCGACGTCGGCGCGCTCGAAGCGCCGTGGCGGCGGCAGGTCGACGAGGTGCTCGCCGAGGCGACGCTGACCGTCCCGAGGGCGTGTACATGCAGAAGGGCGGCAAGCGCGGGCACGCACACCGAGCATCTCGGCCACCTGCTGGCCGAAATGCAGTTCCTGCAGCGGGCCTACCCGAACGCGCAATGGTGACCCCCGAGCAGCGCGAGATCGGCCCTGGCGGCGGCGGCGCCTGCCCACGCTGCGCGGCGATCTGGCAGGCGCTGGAGTCCGTGCCCGACCCGGAGATTCCCGTCGTCTCGATCGTCGAGCTGGGCATCGTCCGCAGCGTCGAGTGGGACACCGCGGATCCGTCGCTGCTGGTGGTGCGGGTCACGCCGACGTATTCGGGCTGCCCGGCGACCGACGTCATCATGGCGAGCATCCGCGACACGCTGTCGGCGCTGGGCATCGCCCGCGTTCGGCTCGAGACCCGGCTCTCGCCGGCGTGGACCACCGACTGGATCACGTCCGCCGCGAAGCGCAAGCTGCGCGACTACGGCATCGCTCCACCCGGAGGCGGCTCGTCCGCCGCCGCCGTTCGCGCCGTCGACGTCTCCGGGCTGAGCCCGCTGCGACGCAGCGGCGCGGTCGTGCCCTGTCCGCGCTGCGAATCGACGCGCACCCGGCTCCTGTCGCAGTTCGGTTCGACGGCCTGCAAGGCGCAGTACCGCTGCGACGACTGCCTCGAGCCGTTCGACTATTTCAAGCCGCACTGACCGCCTGCCGAAGGAAGTGCCCGCGCCGGTGCCAACGGGCCAGCGACAGAGATGAGCAAATTCCACCCGTTGAGCGTGGCAAAGGTCGAGCGCGAAACGCGCGACGCGGTTGCGGTGACGCTGTCGGTCCCGCCCGCGCTCGCCGAGGCATTCCGCTTCGAAGCCGGTCAGCACCTTACGCTGCGCGCCGCCGTCGACGGCCAGGACCTGCGCCGCTCCTATTCGATCTGCTCGGCGCTGCACGACGGCGAGCTCCGGATCGCCATCAAGCGCCAGCCGGACGGATTCTTCTCGGCGTGGGCCAACGAGACGCTGAAGGCCGGCGACACGCTGGGCGCCATGGCGCCGCTCGGCCATTTCGGCGTGCCGCCGGAACCGTCGCGCCGTCGCCATCACGTCGGCTTTGCGGCCGGCAGCGGCATCACCCCGCTGCTGTCGATCGTCAAGACGACGCTGGCCGTCGAGCCGAAGAGCGAGTTCACGCTGTTCTACGGCAACCGGGCATCGGGCACCGTGATGTTCAAGGAAGAACTCGCCGCGCTCAAGGACCGGCACCTGACGCGGTTCAACCTGGTGCACGTCCTGTCGCGCGAGGCGCAGGACATCGAGCTGCTGCACGGTCGCATCGACCGCGCCCGCGCCGACGCGCTGCTCGCGCACTGGGTCGAGCTCGACGCCGTCGACGTGGTCTACGTCTGCGGGCCCGACGGAATGATGCGCTCGGTCGCGGACGCGCTGAAGGCCCGCGGCTACCCGGACGCGAGAGTGCGGATCGAGCGCTTCGCCGCCAGCATTCCGAAGCACGAGCACAAGTCCGGACCGCCGCCCGCGCCCGGTCACACCGAGTGCGCGGTGACGGTGGTCCTCGACGGCGCGACGCGGACGTTCACCCTCGAACGGGGAAAGGAGAACATCCTCGAGGCCGGGCTGAAGGCGGGCATCGAGCTGCCGTATTCGTGCAAGGGCGGCGTGTGCTCGACCTGCCGCGCGAAGCTCGTCGCCGGCGACGTCGACATGGACGCCAATTACGCGCTCGAGGATTACGAGGTGGCGCGCGGTTTCGTGCTCACCTGCCAGAGCTACCCCGTCACCGACGCGGTGACGGTCGACTACGATCAGACCGCGTAGCCGCGGCCTTCGGGCCGAGGCTCCCCGCTCCGCGAAGCGCGGACCCGCCGTCGACGCGACGGGCGACGCAGTACACTAGGGTTTTGCAGAGAACCACGACCGAGGAGCAAGCCGTGTCCCATCCGTTTTTCGAGCGCCATCGCGCGACGCTCGACCGCGCGCTGCAGGCGATTGCCGAGCGCGGCTACTGGAGCCCGTACCCCGAGTCGGCAAGCCCGAAGATCTACGGCGAAGGCGCCGCGGAGGCCGGCAAGGCCGCCTTCGACGCGCTGAGGAACACCGCATTCCCGCTCGACCAGCCGGCCGCCGCCGGCAGCGTCGGCGGCGAAAAGTCGCCCTACGGATTTCCGCTGGGCATCACCTATCCGAAGCCGGACGTCGACCGGCTCTTCGCCGCGATCGCGGCGGCACAGCCGTCGTGGCGCCGGGCCGGCCCCGAGGCGTGGGTCGGCGTCTGCCTGGAGATCCTGCACCGGATCAACCGGCAAAGCTTTCTCTATGCGCACGCGGTGATGCACACGACGGGCCAGGCGTTCATGATGGCGTTCCAGGCCGGCGGTCCGCACGCGCAGGATCGCGGCCTCGAGGCCGTTGCCTACGCCTGGGACGAGATGCGGCGGATTCCCGCCAGCGCCCTCTGGGAAAAGCCGCAGGGCAAGAACGAGCCGCTGAGATTGGAGAAGCGGTTCCGGGTGGTGCCGCGCGGCACCGGCCTGGTGATCGGCTGCTGCACGTTTCCGACCTGGAACGGATTTCCCGGGTTCTTCGCCGACCTCGCCACCGGCAACGCGGTCGTCGTCAAGCCGCACCCCGCCGCGATCCTGCCGCTCGCGCTGACGGTGAGGATCGCGCGCGAAGTGCTGGCCGAGGCGGGCTTCGATCCCAACGTCGTGACGCTGATTGCGCACGCGGCCGGCGACGACACCGCGCAGAAGCTCGCGCTGCGCCCCGACGTGAAGCTGATCGACTTCACCGGCAGCGCCGCGAACGGCGAGTGGCTCGAAGCCAACGCCCGGCAGGCGCAGGTGTATACGGAGAAGTCCGGGGTCAATCAGATCGTCGTCGATTCGACCGGCGATTTCCGCGGCTTCATCCGCAACGTCGCGTTTTCGCTGTCGCTGTACACCGGGCAGATGTGCACCGCGCCGCAGAACATCTACGTGCCGAAGGATGGGATCGACACCGCGGATGGCCGGCTGACGTTCGACGAGGTCGCGGCGGCGCTCGGGGAAGGCGTGGGCAAGCTCCTCGCCGATCCGGCGCGCGCGGTCGAATTCCTCGGTGCCGTCGTCAACGACGGCGTGCTGCGCAGGCTCGAAGCCGCGCGCGCGCTGGGACCGGTCGTGCGCGACACGCAGGCGCTCGCGCATCCGCAGTTTCCGGACGCGACCATCCGCACGCCGCTGTTGGTGAAGCTGACGGCGGCCGATTCGGACAAGTATCTCGAAGAGTGGTTCGGCCCGGTGGCGTTCGTGATCGCTACCCGCGACACCGCCGAGAGCTTCGCCGTCGCGAAGGACGCGATCGAGCGCAAGGGGGCCCTGACGCTGTCGGTGTATTCGTCGAGCGAGGAGGTCGTCGACCGGGCGGTCGAGGTCGCCGAGGAGGCGGGTGTCGCGCTGTCGATCAACCTGACTGGCGGGGTATTCGTCAATCAGTCGGCGGCATTCTCGGATTACCACGGCACCGGCGCCAATCCGGCGGCGAATGCCGCGCTGACCGACGCCGCGTTCGTCGCCGGGCGATTCCGGGTGGTGCAGCATCGCCGGCACGCCTGAGCGCCACGCTGCCGCCGGCGGCTGTGGTAGGTTGGACAGTGCGTCCTCGAGGAGGGTGACGTCGATGAGAGTCCCTGGCGACGACATGCCTGCAGCGGCGCTCGAGGGCCCGCGCCGGCCGGCCGATCCTGGCAATTCCCGGCATTCGATCACGCGATCGCGCGCGCGGAGCGCGATCGACGTCGGGACCTTCGGCGCGGACAGGCGGTTCGACGCCGACGCCGGTCGGCACGGCATCGCGAGACCCGCGCCCGTCGACGCCCGGTCACGGATGGAGCCATGAACTACGAGCACATACTCTTCGCCGTCGACGCCGGGATCGCGCGGCTGACGCTGAACCGGCCGGAGCGCCTCAACAGCTTCAACGACGCGATGCACGCCGAGGTGCGCGACGCGCTCGGCCGCGTGCGCGCCGATGCGTCGGCACGCGTTCTGGTGCTGACCGGTGCCGGGCGCGGCTTCTGCGCGGGGCAGGACCTGTCGGATCGTGCGGTCGCGGCCGATGCCGCGCCGGTCGATCTCGGCGCTTCGGTCGAGCGCAACTACAAGCCGCTGGTGCTGGCCTTGCGCGCGCTGCCGATGCCGGTCGTCTGCGCGGTCAACGGCGTCGCCGCCGGAGCGGGCGCCAACCTCGCGCTCGCCTGCGACATCGTCATCGCCGCGAAGTCGGCGAGCTTCATCGAGGCCTTCTGCAGGCTCGGGCTGATTCCCGACACCGGGGGGACGTATTTCCTGCCGCGGCTGGTCGGCACGGCGCGCGCCATCGGACTCGCGCTGCTCGGCGACAAGGTCACCGCCGAGCAGGCCGCGGCGTGGGGAATGATCTGGCAGTGCGTCGACGACGCCGAACTGCCGGCGGTCACCGACCGGCTGGCGGCGCACTTTTCCAGGGCGCCGACGAAAGGCCTGGCACGCAGCAAGCAGGCCATCTACGCGAGCCCGGCGAACACACTGGAAGCCCAGCTCGACCTCGAGCGCGATTTCATGCGCGAGCTGGGGGCGAGCGACGACTACCGCGAGGGCGTCGCCGCGTTCCTGGCGAAACGCCCGCCGCAGTTCACCGGACGCTGAAGGCGCAATCGACGATGTCGGACGCGCTTCCGCCGGATTCCACCGTCGCCGTCATCGGCGCCGGCGCCATGGGCGCGGGGATCGCGCAGATCGCGGCATTGTCGGGACATCGCGTGCAGTTGCACGACACGCGCTTCGGCGCCGGCGACGCGGCGCGGTCGGCCATCGCCGACGCTCTGGCCAGGCTCGTCGCCAAGGGCCGGCTGCCGCGGGCGGATGCCGACGCGGCCGTCGGCCGGATAGCGACGGTGGTCACGCTGCCCGACGCCTGCATGGCGCAGCTCGTCGTCGAGGCGATCGTCGAGGACCTCGACGCGAAGCGCGAGCTTTTCGCCCGCCTCGAGAACGTCGTCGCGCCCGACTGCATCCTCGCGACCAACACGTCGTCGATTTCGATCACCGCGATCGGCGTCGGCCTCGGGCATCCGGAGCGGGTCGTCGGCATGCATTTCTTCAATCCGGCGCCGCTGATGCCGCTGGTCGAGGTCGTCAGCGGCCTGGCCACCTCGCCGGCGGTCGCCGACGTCGTATTCGCGACCGCGGCCGCGTGGGGCAAGACGCCGGTGTACGCGACGTCGACGCCCGGCTTCATCGTCAACCGCTGCGCGCGGCCGTTCTACGGCGAGGCGCTGCGCCTGCTGGCCGAAGGCGCGGCCGACCCGGCCACCATCGACGCCGTGCTGCGCGAGGCGGGCGGATTCCGGATGGGGCCTTTCGAATTGATGGACCTCATCGGGCTCGACGTCAATTTCGCGGTGACGAAAAGCATCTGGGAAGCGTACTTCCACGACCCGCGCTACGCGCCGTCGCTGCGCCAGCAGGAACTGGTCGCCGCGGGATGGTACGGTCGAAAATCGGGGCGCGGATTCTACAATTACGCGCCGGGCGCGGCGAAGACCGAGCCCCGCAGCGAGCCGGCGGAACCGGCGCCGGCGAAAGTCACCGTCCACGGCGACCTGGACCGCGCGGCGCCGCTCGCCGACCGGATGGCGGCGGCCGGCGTCGCGGTGCTGCACGCGCGCGCCGATTCGCGATTTCCGCGCGGCGCAGTTCACATCGCGGGCGATGCCGGCGGAGCGTGGCTGGCGCAGACCGACGGGCGCACGGCGACTGCGCGCGTCGCGGCGACCGGGGTGCGCGACCTGGTGCTCTTCGACCTGGCGCTCGACTATGCGACGACGGCGCGGCTGGCGCTGGCGCGCGCCGACACCTGCAGCGACGCGGCGTACCGGGCCGCGGTGGGTGCCTTGTCGGCGGCCGGCATCACCGCCAGCCGCCTCGACGACGTCGCCGGACTGGCGGTGATGCGCACCGTCGCCATGCTCGCCAACGAGGCCGCCGACGCGGTGATGCAGGGCGTCGCCGCGCCCGCCGCCATCGACCTCGCCATGCAGAAGGGCGTCAACTATCCGCGCGGACCGCTCGAGTGGGCCGACTGGCTGGGCGCGGATCGCGTCTGCGACGTGCTCGCGAACCTCTCCGCGCACTACCGGGAGGACCGCTACCGCATTTCCCCGCTGCTGCTCCGGCACGCGTCCACGGGGGCGAGGCTCCATGACTGAGCACTCCCCGCCGGCGAAGCCGGCCGACGCCAAGGCGCTGGCGGAGCGCGTCGCCGCGGCGATGTGGGAACGCGACGGCGCATCGCAGGGCCTCGGCATGCGCATCACCGGCGTCGGGCCGGGCCACGCCGAGCTGGCGATGACGGTGCGCGCCGACATGCTGAACGGGCACGCGATCTGCCATGGCGGATTCATCTTCACGCTGTGCGACAGCGCGTTTGCCTACGCCTGCAACAGCTACAACCTCAACACCGTGGCGTCGGGATGCGGGATCGATTTTCTCGCGCCGGCGCGCGAAGGCGACGTGCTGACGGCCGTCGCGCAGGAGCGAAGCGCGGTCGGGCGCACCGGGGTGTACGACATCGAGGTATCGAACCAGCACGGCGAACGGATCGCGCTGTTCCGCGGCAAGAGCTACCGGATCAGGGGGCATGTGATCGAGACGGCGGCGGAATAGCGAGTGACGCGCCTACGCGAAATGGAGTGGCGCCTGTTGTTCATTGCGAAACGGGGTGACGCTTTCGGAAGTATGATTGTCGTCCCCGCGGACGCGGGGACCCAGCGACGTTCGGCGCAAGTCACTGGATTCCCGCGTTCGCGGAAACGACGACATTACTACAGCCGTTGTCACTCAATTCAGTAAAGCTTGGTATCAGGTGGCGACAGCGGCGAGTTGATCGCTGTGGGATCGCGGCCTGGATCATCTGGCCGGCCTTTGCCTCCGCCACAAGCCTACAAAAAGCAATTAATTCGCCTGTTTGCAGAACAATACGGTACTCGCGTTTTGGTAGAAACCGGCACGAATTGGGGTAACACCATTGCCGCGTCGCTCGGTACTTTCGACACGATATATTCCATCGAGTTGTTCGACCAGCTTTATGAAAATGCGCGGAGGCGGTTTGCGTATTCGCGTAAAGTAAAGTTACGGTGGGGACAACATGCCCGCGAATTGCCTCCCATTCTCGATGAACTGAATGAACCCGCCGTGTTCTGGTTGGTACTGTGCATTACTCTGGTGACGGCACCGCGCGGTCGCACGTAGACACGCCGATCGTGAAGGAACTCCAGGCGATTTCCCAGCACTTCGTGGTAAACGCACGTAATTCTGATCGACGACGCACGCCTATTCAACGGCAAGAACGACTATCCCACGATCGAAACGTGCCGAACTCTAGTCGCCAAATTCTGGCCCACGCACCAGTTCGCCGTCGAGGACGACATCATTAGAATCACTCCGGTTAATCAATCGCCTATCGGCAAGAATTGATGTTCGGCAATCTCCTGGTTTGTTGTTTGGCCCTGCGCACGATTGTCTGGGTCGGTCAGGTGATACCAGTTCACGGCTGTCGTGAATATGATCGCAAGCATTACCTCAGTATCAATGAAGCGCGACGCCTCGCTAAAAACCTCATCAAACGCATCCCCGGTAGCCACGCTCTTTATGGACTTGCCTGCGATGCAATTCAACGGATGCGCATCACACGCGAATTCCTCCGTTTTCGTACCCGTTCACAACGCGAGAGGCCCACTCTGGTTCCAAAATGGGGGGAGAGGCAGTTTTCGTTGGGCAACCGAACTGCGCAGACACCATTCGACCGGCACTACATTTATCACACGGCATGGGCGATACGCCAACTTCAGAGGCACAAGCCCAGCGAGCACGTCGACATCTCATCGTCGCTGTATTTTGTGGTGCTTGGATCTGCGGTGGTGCCAATGCGCCATTTCGACTATCGTCCACCGTTGCTGACGCTGGAAAATTTGACGTGTGCAGCATGCGACCTAATGGCGCTGCCGTTCCCGGACAACTCCATTCCAAGCCTCAGCTGCATGCATGTAATCGAGCACATTGGCTTGTGCGATACGGTGACTCGCTGGATCCGCTGGGTGATCTTGAGGGTGCCAGAGAGCTGACACGGGTACTAGCGCCGTTGGGAAGGTTGTTGTTTGTCACACCTGTTGGCCGACGACGGATATGCTTTAATGCCCATCGCATATACGATTATGATTCGGTATTGGAGCTTTTTCGCGACTTGCAGTTAGATGAATGGGCGCGATACCAGACGAGGACGAGCAAGGATTGATGTTGAACCCAGCGCCCGAAGTGATCGACGCCCAGCATTACGGATGTGGCTGCTTCGTGTTCCGAAAGCCGACGTAAATGTGATAGCCCTTTTGACCTGTCTAAGATCCGGACACTGCCCATGTTGTCGCGTCTTGTCTGGCCCCCCCTCATTGCAATGCTACGTTATCCTCGCTTTCAACAGTGCCTGGATCAATTTGTCACCCAGGCACAGAGTCAGTTGGGAATCGGAAGTGGAGGCTACGTTGGCGACAGCGGCGAATAAATTGGTATTATCCATATTGGCCCGAGCGACCAGTACGGACAAAGAAAAGGACTTGTGCGTATTTGATGTTGGAGCAAATCAGGGGCAATACCTTGCATGGTCTGCGCCGACTGGCCGGCCGGCACGTGCTCACTCACTCTTTTGAACCATCCGCGGCCGCGTTTTCCAAGTTACGCGAGGCGTTTGGCGAGCAACCAAAGATCTGCTTGAATCCCTTCGGGTTAGGGAAGGAGCCCGGAAGATTCCCTCTGTTCTCTAATTCTGCCGGCTCCGGGTTGGCATCTTTAACGAAGTCGCCATCTCAAGCACATCGGAATTGATTTTAATTATCTGGAACAGGTGCAAATCGAAACGTTGGATGCGTATTGTGCCGCGAAGCACTTGGAGACGATTGACCTTATCAAAATTGACGTCGAGGGGCATGAACTCGAAGTCCTATGTGGCGGTGAATCATTGTTCAATCAGAGACGCGTTCGGCTGGTCACATTCGAGTTCGGTGGTTGCAATATTGACACACGAACGTACGTGCGTGATTTCTGGCAGTTTTTTGCTGCTGAGGGATGAGGTCCTTCCACCGTATCATGCCATCGGGGCGACTTTTTCGCATTGAGTGCTATCACGAGGGACTGGAAGCGTTCCGTACGACGAATTATGTGGTTGTGCTCGATGATCTAATCGAAGCGGAGGTTTGTCGGTAGGCACCACAGCCGCTCGGTCGAAAGTGTACCGAATTGGTGAGATTGTGATCGAAGTACATTACAAAGCGCGGTTGGGAAATAATCTGTTTCAATACTGCATCGGGCGGATTATTGCGGGCGAGTTGGGTTTTTCATTGCGGGCCGACGCGATCCCGGGCTTTCCCAATACCTCTCAGAAGGTGGACGGCGCAAGATGGGAAGGCCCAACGCAGATTCTTACCGGGCAGCGGATTCAATTGGATGAAATCGTCGCGGACCGCGAACCGCGCCGAATTGTGCTCGATGGCTGGTTTCAACGCCATGAGTATTTCAGGCCTTATCGAGCGAAGATACGGAAGTGGTTGGCGTTTGATCCCGCTATCCGAGTGCCGGCGGTGAAACCGGACTTGGTGGTCCATGTGCGACGAACCGACTATGTAAACCTCGGCTGGGCAATGCCGTTTTCATTCTATGAAGAGGCATTGGAACGATTACGTCCCGCCAGTGGCGCCGTGTGGATCGTTACCGATGACCGGAATGACCCATTCTTCAGGAGATTTGCACGCTGGCGGCCGAAATTCTTTGCGGGGACCGCGTTGGAGGCCATGGTTTTCATGACAATGGCACGGCGGCTGGTGATGTCGCAAAGTACGTTTAGCTGGTGGCCAACCTTTCTCGGAGATCCGGAAGAAGTGGTGTGCGCGCTACCGATGTTCGGCGTGTGGTCGGAGCAGGGCGAGGCAAAAGATGCCAACCTTATTGAACGTGATCGTTTCACGTGCGTTGTATGCCGCCAGCCTGACGAACTTACGAAGGCGGAGGTGCGGCACCAAAAGTGGCGAAAACTGAACCGCCGGGCGATGCTGTGGCTTTCACGACGGCTTCGACTGTCGCTTCCGGTGCCGCCTCCGTGACTCTCGCAGAATCTCGCGAAACAGCCGAAGGAGGCTGATCAGTACTCAATGTTGACGTTCATTATCTCCATGCGTGCGCGTGCGCTGTCCCAGAATTGGGACTACCATACGTGGCTGCTTGAACGCACACTCGATTCACTCTTGGCACAGACTAATCCGGATTTCAATGCTGTCATCGTGTGCCATGAAATCCCCGATATCGCGCATACTAAACATCCAAAACTTGAGTTCCTTTCTGTCGACTTTCCAGAACCTAACCGCAAGCATGCGGAAATGTGCAGAGATAAGGTGCTCAAAATATCGCGCGGCGTGGAATGGGCGATCTCCCGTGGCTCCGAGCATGTCATGTTCGTGGACGCCGATGACTTGGTCAGCCGCCGCCTCAGCGAGTTTGTTGCGGCGCATTCGAGGGAAAACGGTTGGTATTTCCAGACCGGTTTTACGCACTGCTACGGAGAGCGGTGGGTCTACAAACATTCGCGTCATCATCTCCTCTGCGGCACTTGCGTGATCGTGCGAACGGATTTGCTCCACTTTGAGAAAAGTGGCTTCCACCGGGGGGGAAACGTCACATCTCTCGCAAATGTGGGCCATTGCACGTATGTGGCCCACCTTGCCGAACAAGGTGCTGCGATCCAACCGCTGCCGTTTGCCGGAGCGGTCTACGTCCTGCACCCGGACTCCACAGCCTGGGTGAAAGGTGAAGAAGAGCAAGAACTCCCTATACAGCCGCTTTGGCGTCGCCCCCTGACTTGGGGAAAGCAGATAGCAAAGACACTGCCCAAGATTCGTTTGATCACCCGCTGGATGCGCGCGGAATTCACGATTCCGCACGCGAATGCCTCGCAACGTCAGATAAGACTAAATGAACTAGCTAGGTGACAACAACAATCCGCCCATCAAGACGGTCGTGCTGTCTTTGTCGACATCTATTGGTCAGGCTTCCCGAGTTCGGAGGTAATATCACAATGTGGGACGACATGATGGTGAAGGCACGAGCTTTCACGCAGGGATTATGTCCTCCGGTTCTTTGGAATGCACTGAGAAGTACCAAGATGGCCCTCCGTTCCAGTGGCATCCGATTCGGACACGGCAAGGATCCGGAGCGCAGAAAGCTTGAGTATTGGGACCCGGTCATGGCCCCAATCTTGGAGAGCTGGGGCGAAGGCAATGTCTGGAGCGAGATCCAACTCCTGCTGGCAAATTGCCGCGGGAGGGCCCTCGACATTGCCTGTGGCGCCGGCAAGGTGATTTCCATGCTAAGTAGGTTATCCCAACTCGAACTTCACGGCATGGACATCTCCGATCACCTGATCGAGAGAGCTAAGGAGCGAG
>CAVZYI010000007.1:0-104281 GCA_963779445.1 uncultured beta proteobacterium | reverse complement strand
CCTGGGACAGCAACGTCTCGGTCTGGGTAGTCCCGACCAACGAAGAGCTGATGATCGCACGGCACACGCTGGCGCTCCTCGGAGATCAAGGATCATGACCATCGAAATTCCGCCCCCTGTGCTCAAGGGCGCCAAAGCGCTTGTCGTGGGCGTGGCGAACCAGCATTCGATCGCCTATGGATGCGCGAAGGCGTTTCGCGAACTGGGCGCCGAGCTCGCGATCACCTATGTCAACGAGAAGACGAAGACCTACGTCGAGCCGCTCGCCCAGGAGCTCGGCGCACCAATCTTCATGCCACTCGATGTCGCCACGCCGGGCATGCTCGAGGCGGTGTTCGACAGGATCACGAAGGAGTGGGGGCAGCTCGACATCCTTGTCCACTCGATCGCATACGCGCCGAAGCAGGACTTGCAGGGGCCGCTCCTCAATTGTTCCGCCGAGGGCTTCAAGCAGGCGATGGACATCTCCTGCCATTCGTTCGTGCGCATGGCGCGGCTGGCGGTTCCGTTGATGAAGAACGGAGGATCCATGTTCGCGATGAGCTATCACGGAGCCAACAAGGTCGTGCCGAACTACAACGTGATGGGCCCTGTGAAAGCGGCGCTCGAGGCGTCGTGTCGTTATCTCGCCTTCGAGCTCGGCGGCAAGGGCATACGCGTGCATGCGATCTCGCCTGGGCCGCTCAAGACGCGCGCGGCGTCCTCGCTCAAGGGCTTCGATCTGCTCCTGAACGAGGCCGCACAGCGCGCGCCGATTGGCGAGCTGGCCGACATCATGGACGTCGGCTTCACCTGCGCATTTCTTGCTACGCCCTACGCGCACCGGCTGTCGGGTGCAACGCAATACATCGACGGCGGCGTGAACATAATGGCTTGAAGAAAAAAGAGGGAAGGATTCCGATATAGGCATCTCCGCAAACAATCGGCGTTATTGGCGCCGGCACCATGGGCAGCGGCATCGCGCAGGCGTGCGCTGTCGTCGGGCTTTCGGTCACGATCATCGACGTCGACGCGGCCGCGGTCGCGCGCGGTCGCAACGCCGTGTCGTCGAGCCTCGATCGGCTGGTGAAGAAAGAGAAGCTGTCCGCCGCCAATAAAGAGGCTGCGATGAACCGCATCGACGGCACGACAGATTATGGCGCGCTCCGCGAGTGCGACTTTGTCATCGAAGCCGCCACCGAGAACGAGGCGCTGAAGGTGAAGATCCTCAAGCAGATCGAGGAGGTTGCGAAGCCCGATGCGACCATCGCGACCAATACCTCTTCGATCTCGATCACGAAGCTCGCTGCCGCGACGAAGCGCCCTCAGCGCCTGATCGGAATGCACTTCTTCAATCCGGTGCCGATGATGACGCTGGTCGAGGTGATCCGCGGCTTGCAGACCGACGACGCGACCATTGAGGCTGCCTGCTCGCTGGCAAAGCGACTCGGCAAGACGCCGATCGTGGTGAGGAATTCTCCAGGGTTCGTCGTGAACCGCCTCTTGTGCCCGATGCTTAACGAGGCGGTGTTCCTGTACGCGGAACGGATAGCGAGCGCGCAGGAGATCGACGACGGGATGAAGTTGGGCTGCAACCATCCGATCGGACCGCTCGCGCTTGCCGACCTGATCGGCCTCGACGTGGTCCTCGCGGTCATGGACGTGTTCTACCGCGAATTCAATGATCCGAAGTACCGGCCGGCGCCGCTGCTCAAGGAGATGGTCGCCGCGGGCTATCTCGGTCGCAAAACGGGCCGCGGGTTCTATACTTATGGTTGACTCACGGCATCGGTCGCTACGTCTATTTCTCTCGCACTTCCGGGAGACTTCAGCTCGCACTCGAATCCCGACAGATCCGCGACGTCTCGTTGACGACTCGGGTCACGCAAACCGCTACGCTCCACGATGTCTCGTCATTACCCGGCCACCAAATCAAATGCAAGCGCGACGACAATCCGCGGCACCATAGCCAACCATGAAAACGTACAAGCCTCTCCTGAGCTCAGCACCAGCGAACAGCATCCTCAACGCCCAGGAGTTCCATTACAGGAACAGCGCGAGCACCGACATCCGCAAGACGTTCGCGAAGTTCCTACGCAACGCGTCAAGGCAAAACAAGCCGCGTATTGCGACGAACGTTCGGACACTGACGAAGCATCCGCTCGACGCCACGCCAGCGCCCTGTTTGCTTGCGCCGCTGCGACGATCGTCGGGCTGATCGATTCGATTCAAATTTACGCAAAGGAAGATGAACATGCCGACACATCGTATTCAACGTTTGGGCCTCTGGATGTCCGTATGCCTGCTCGCAGCAGCCACCACCACCGTGGTGATGGCCGAAACCCCCGTCCGCGCTGACGAGGGCAAAGTCGAGGCCATCGAAATCTATCGCGCGCCCGACAACAATCCCGTCAACGGCGGAACGGTGATCGGCGGCATCGCCGGTGGCGTGATCGGCCATCAGATCGGGAGCGGCCGCGGGAACACGGCGGCCACCATCGCCGGCGCAATCGGCGGCGCGGTCGTCGGGAACGAAATCGAGAAAAAGCAGCGGCAGGCGACGCGATATCGCATCACCGTGCGACTCGATTCGGGCAACTCGCTGATCGTCGAAGACACGCGCGACCTCAACCTGCGGGTGGGCGACCGGGTGCGGATCGACGACGGTCACATCCTTCGGATCTAGGCATGGGCTCGTGCCGATGAGCAATCGGGTGCTTCGCTTCGGTCGGCGATACCGTCTGGTCCGTGAGGCAGTTGATCCGCCGCACAGGCATCTCGTCGTAAAGGCCACGAACCTGATGAGTGATGCGGAACGCGAGCCATGGGCCATTCGTTTGTCTGCCCAGCGAAGGCTTGCGATTGTGGCTGCTGTCGGCATAGCGGTCTATTCCATCGGGCCCACGGTCGTTCCCATTGCAAACCGGGTGCTTGTGACGTGGATCGGAGCCTCGTTGACCTACCTGGCCTTGTATTGGCTGACGATCCTGCAGCGGACACGGACATGACCCGTCGGCGTGCGCGCAAGTACGATCAGGCCGCGTACGTCATCTTCCTGCTTGTAACGACCGCTGCGTGCGCAAGCATCGTCGCTATCGGCTTCGTGATGGGCGACGTGGAGTCGCCGGTTTTTGCCGAAAGCGCTTCACGTCGGGCTGTCAATCGCCGCGCTCCTGCTGTCCTGGATGCTGATCCAGACGGTATTCGCGTTCCATTACGCTCGCCGCTATTACGCGCCGGCATCGATACGCGAGGGTCCGGCCGCGGACTGAATTTTCCCGGAGTCGACGAGCCGGCCTACTTCGATTTCGCGTATTACTCGTTCGTGCTGGGCATGACGTCGCAGGTTTCGGATGTCTCAGTCACGACCGCACAGATGCGGCGCACGACACTTGCCCATGGCGTCCTCAGCTTCGTTTTCAACATTGCCGTGCTCGCGATGAGCATCAACGTCATCGGCGGCGTTATTTAGACGGCGTGGAGCCGATCGATTACCGACGGAGTGCGAAGGGCATCGTCGATGAGGCGTGGTGCAGGCAACGCGGCTCGTATTGTGGTGGTCGGCGGTGGCGGGCCGGTCTGACACTCGCGACCCGGCCGGAGCAAACGCTCGGCTGCCGCGACGTTGCGCGGGTCCGCCTCGTCGACCCTAGCGACGTTCGGCGGCTATTGTGTACGTAAAAGCGACGTAACCACGACGCTTCGCTGACGACTTCAGACGCAAGGCTCAGACATGATCCCGCAGGCTAACGTGCGACGCTTGTTCGCGCGATGCCCATTCGTTATCCCGTTGCAGCCTGTCGCGGACTCAATATGCAGACGTTCGCGGTTTCGCGGATCGACTAAGCAGACATTCGTAAACCTTCCTCAGAAGGGATCGCTCACGGCCGCCAAGCAGCGCCGTTTGGCATCAACCATCCATCGCCAGAATTGCCGCGGTGCCGCAATTGGTGTCACGGCTTCGAGACGACAAGCGAATGGCTAGCGCGTCTTCCTCCAAACCCGCAGCGGACAGTGTCGCGCGGCGAGGACGAAATCGTTGTCGGTTGTCAGCAGCATCAGGTCGTGACGAATGCAGAGCTGCGCGATCACGGCGTCGATCGTGCCGATCTGCAAGCCGGCGCGGCGGCAGCGATTGCGCAACTCCGCAGCGTCGATGTGATCCTGCCGGTCCGGAGCCAGCAGCGGCAGCGCCGCAAACCGGTCAATGATGTCCTTTCGCGCCTTCGGGCCGGCAAATCCCTGCAGCAATTCCTGCAAGACGAGACCCGTGACTACGATCGTTTCACCGCCTTCCAGCGCGTCGCGCAATACGCGTACCTCGGGGGCGGCAGAAACCTGGTCGCGGCGGAACGCGAGCGACCAGACGCTCGTATCGACGAACAGGGTCACCGGCGAGAACGCTCGGCCTTGTAGTCGAACGACTCATCCCATTCGAGCTTTCCCATCAAGTCGATCAGGCGCCTCTGGCTGCGGCGGGTGATGAACTCCTCCAGCGCGCGCGTAACCGCCGCCTTCTTGGTCTTTTCACCGCTCACCTTCACTGCGCGTTCGATCAGATCCGGGTCCAGGGCAAGATTGGTCGCCATGTGTCGCTCCTTACACAGTAGTCTACACAGACGAAGATCGGCTAGCAAGAGACCGTTCGACCGGCGTCGGGCGTCGGCGGATTCCGAAATGCGGCGCGCGGGAGCGTGGTACAGCGAAGTGGGTGCGTGCACACGAAATGCACACGCCGTGTTGCAACCGATTGATGTTGAGTGCGAATCCTGCCGATCCATCATCGGCGCGACGCACAACCGGTGCGACAAGTCTTTCATTGGCTTGAAGTTCTTGACGCTCGGTCGTTCCAATGAAGGCGGTCAACGGAGAAGGTTGACCGAGCGAGTGCGCGACGCGCTGGGCCAACCCGCCAAGGTGGATCGCGGTCTCACGGCACGGTGAGATCCGCCGAGTCGTGCACCGTCGTCGGATACTGTTGCGCCGGAGATGGCGCGATGTAATTCGAAAGGTCGAAGTTACGCCCGTAGCCGGTCAGCAACGCGCGGCCGTCATTGGTGACGGTGACCACCGCGTATCCATAGTACGGGATCGCGCCGCTTGCTGCCCACATTTGTCGACCGGGCTGCCGCCGTTGCCGGCGACGACCTGCCACGTCTTCGATGACGCTCGGTTCGCGTCGGCGTGGCCGGTCGCGAACGGTTGTACAGGTGGGCGTGCGAGACGATGTACGCGGTTGCGCTGGCGCCGTTGAGTGCGTCCCAGAACACGTTGCGAACGTCCTGGGTTCGAGTCGAGCGAGCAGTCCGGCGTCGCGTCGGACGGGGTGAACGCCGGCTTGTGCCCGAACGCGAAGATGTGCCGTATCGAACGATCCTGTCGCGCCACTGCGAGGTCGTCCGCGATCCAATGTACCGGCACGGTCGCCACCGCGCCGACCGGATCGGTGTTGAGGACGACGAAGTGCGTGTCGCGGAAGTTGAACGAATATGTCAGACGGCTCTGATCGGTCTCCAGTTGGTCGGGGCCGCCGGCCGTGGGCCCGTTGTCGCCGGCGATGAAGGGTGCCATGACGTCGAGCCACACCGCCTCGGCGCCGGGGTTGGACACCCCGCACTGAGGATCATCCAGCACGAGGCGCAGTGACTCGTGGTTGCCCGGCAGCGCCACCAAGCGGATCGCCGGGTTCTGGCCGGCCGGCGAGGCGCGGTAGAGCTGCACCCACGCTTCGAGCTGGTTGCGCAACGTGTCCAGATCGGGGGTCAGTCCGAGTACCAAATCGCCGGTGAAGAAGATGAAGTTGGGCGGCGGTTGCATGGCCGCAATGTCCGCGAGGGTGCGCTGCAGTTGCGGCAAGTTCACCGTGCTCGGGTCGTCCGGACTGGGAAGATCATCGCACGGTTGCAGCCCAGGACTGCGAACGAGTAGGCGACGCCGTTGTTGTCATCGTCGTCGCCACAGGCGGAGAGCACAGAGCGACGCAACCGCGGCGATGCCGAGCGCAAGCCAGGGCAAGCGCCGTGGCGCACCGAGACGATTTTCGTTGGTCTTCGACAAGAGCACCATTCGTCCACCTCCCGATTCTGGTCGGTGCGGCCTCGCGCGCTGAACTGCCTGTTCCCGCTCAGCGGCCGGCCGCGAGCTCGGTGATTGTCTGGAAGCCGCCCCAGAACATGCGCTTGCCGTCGAACGGCATCTTCGAGGGGTCCATCGACTCCTTGAGCTGCGGGTCCTCCATGACCGCCTTGCTGATGCGGTCGCGGTCCTCCTTGTTCCGATACACGACCCACGCCAACGCGATCACCTCGCCGTCCTTGAGTTGCACGGCTTGCGGAAACGACGTCAGTTTGCCGGGCTGGGCGTCGTCGCTGATCGAGTCGGAGTAATACAGAGCGCCGTGGCGCAGGTGGGCGTTGCCCCATTCCGCGGACATGCGCTTGTAGGTGTCGAGGCTGGCACGGGGAACGGGGATGACGATGGCGTCGATGTAGTGCGACATGGGGCCTCCGCATGGTTGGAGTCGGTTCTACCGGGTCCGCCCGCCGCCATTCCGCTTCGAATAGGCGCGTCGGGTCAGCGGCCCATTGTGCAGTAAACCCGGTTCGGAAGCGACACTGTAATCGCCGAAAGGCTGACGATCAACATGGGCAAGTGGTCGCTCCAGACGACCCGTACTAATGCGAGCCAAAGCCCATGACGAGGTCAAGGCGTATTCCATTTTGGAGATCTTCGATCACCAAGATCGTGCCAGCTGAAAAGCCGCGGTACTGCATGCAGCCGTCGTGTGTATCAATGTCCGCTTCCGCGCAATTCTGCTCGCAACGCCATTCGACTGCTCTGGCCGATGAGCGTCAGCTTCACGCGAAGATCTTCCTGAGTGCGTTGGCCCGGCGACGCATTCCGGCGCACTGGCACGCAGTACAGCAATGCGCGTGCGCGCGCACGAATTGCGCACGCTGCTTTGCCGGCAATTGATCCTCAGCGTGAATCCTACCGGTCCTTCATCGGCGCTACGCACAGGCGGTATCGAAGTTCAAATCCCGTCGAACCCGTCGGCGCGCGATCGGCACGCCCTCCTTGGCGAACCGCCGACGATCCGGCCATCGGACTACCGCCGCCGACCGCAGCCGACCCGGCGGCGCCGCGCGCCGGGCCGACGGCGCGATGGGCACCAACGCCGCCACCATGTGCGACAGCGCACGGAAACGTCCGGGCAACTCGGCCTAACTGCTCGTCGCCGGATCCAAACGAGGAGCGGATATGGCCGGCCATGGAAATGTCGCGCAGAAGACGCGCGTACCGAAGGAAGAGAAGCTTCGCCGCGTCGAGCCCGGGTCGGGCATGCAACCGGCGCCGCCGCCCGGTACGCAGCCACGCGCCGATCCCGATCCCGACGGTCACGGCGACGGACCCGGTCCCGACAGCGACGAGCCCGTCGATCCGACCGAATCGGGCATAGAGCCCTGATTTTCGCTGCGTTGCGCATCGGCGGCCACCGCGCCGGCCACCGCTGTGTTCGGTATCGCACAGAAGCGGCCGGATCGCCGGCGGAAAATGCCCTGTTCCGAGCATGCGTCCGGTGCGAGGCCGCGAGCCCCCTCGGATCGCACGCCTCGCATTCCGAAGCCGAGCAGACACTGTATCGGATGCCATGGCGGCAACGGCTTCGCCGCGCGGCCGCCGCAACGGCGCGCCGCAAATCGCAAAGGGGAAACCGGATGTTCGTCAACGGCCTGGGCACGGCAAATCCGCCGCACCGCTACAGCAAGGCCGAGTGCTGGGAAGCGTTCAGGACCTCCGACTGGTTCCGGAAGCTGGATCGGCGCTCGCACATGATCGCCGAAACGGTCCTGCAGAAGGACAACGGCATCGAGACGCGATCGCTTGGCGGTCGCGTCGCTGGACGAAGTCTTCCGCATCGATCCGGACACGCTGCACAGCCGGTTCCTGGCCAACGCCCCGGCGCTCGGCGCGGCGGCCGGCACGGCGGCGCTGCACGGAAGCCGGCCTTGCACGCCGCGCGAGATCGACGGCGTGGTCATCAGCACCTGCACCGGCTACCTTTGTCCCGGCCTGACCAGCTACGTCGTCGAACGCCTGGGCCTGCGCGCCGACGTCCTCGCCTTCGACCTGGTCGGACAGGGCTGCGCGGCGGCGTTGCCGAACTGGCGCCTGGCCGACGCGTTGCTGGCGGCCGGATCGTGCCGGCACGTGCTGTCGATCTGCGTCGAAGTGAGCAGCGCGGCGATGTATCTCGACAACGATCCGGGCGTGCTGATCAGCGCCTGCCTGTTCGGCGACGGCGCGGGCGCGGCCGTGTTGTCCGGGCAGCCGAATCCGCAGCGTCGCAGCATCGAATGGAAAGTCGTTTGCGTCGCTGGTCAATCCGGCCGAGCGCAACGCGCTGCTGTTCGAGACGCGCGACGGAATGCTGCGCAACGTCCTGACCCGGCCGGTTCCGCGGCTGGCCGCCGAGCATGCCGAGCAGGTGCTGCAGACCGTGCTGCGCGATGCCGGCCTGCGCGCCGGACGACATCGCCGCCTGGATCATGCACGCGGGCGGGCGCGACGTGCTGATCGCGCTGCAAGACCGGCTGAGCTCACCGCGGATGACCTGCGCTACAGCGCGGACATGCTGCGCCAGTACGGCAACATGAGCAGCGCCTTCGTCTACTTCGTGCTGCAGGCCGCGCTCACAGGACAACGCCAAGCCCGGATGGTGGTGGATGTCCGTCGTTCGGCGCCGGATTCAGTTGCCATGGCGCGTTGCTCGAAGGCGGCGTGAGGCGGGCCGTGACCGGGACGCGCGCATGGACCTGAGCCTGCCGCGGCGCGTCGAACCGGAACTGCTCGACGACCTCGCCGCCGACGACCCGCGCGCGCAGCGCTCCCGCGACGACTTGCGGCGCATCCACCGCGCGATGGCGACGCTGCCGATCGTGCGAGCGCGCGCTGGATCGCGGCACGGCGGAATGTCCGCCCGCGCACCCTGCTCGAACTCGGCGCCGGCGACGGCTCGCTGATGCTGCGCCTGGCGCAGCGGCGGGCAGCGCGCTGGCCGGATGTTCGCGTCACGCTTGCTGGACCGGCTGAACCTGGTCGCGCCGCAGACGCTCGACGGCCTGCGCGCACGTCGGCTGGACGCCGCGCGTCGTGGCGATGGATGTGTTCGACTGGCTGGCAGAGCCCGGACGACACGCGCTGGGATATCGTCTTCGCCAATCTGTTCATCCATCACTTTTCGGCGAGCGAGCTGCGCCGCTGCTGGCGGGCATCGCGGCGCGCTGCCGCGTGTTCCTTTGCTGCGAGCCGAGGCGCGCCGCCTTGCCGCTGGCGGCAAGCCACCTGATCGGATTGCTGGGCGCCGGACCGGTGACGCGACAGGATGCGGTGGCGAGCGTGCACGCGGGATTCCGCGCGCACGAGTTGTCGGACCTCTGGCCCGATCCGCGGCGACTGGGTCTTGCACGAGTATCCGGCGGGCCTGTTCAGCCACTGCTTCCTCGCCGTCCGGACAAGGACGTCCGTGAATCGGACGCAAACCGGCTACGACGCGATCATCGTCGGCGGCGGCCCGTCCGGCGCCACTGCCGCCGTGCTGCTGGCGCAGGCGGGATGGCGGGTCGCCGTCGTCGAGAAGGCGCGCTTTCCGCGGCGCAAGGTGTGCGGGGAATTCATCTCCGCAACGACATGGCCGTTGCTGCGGCAATTGGGCGTCGCCGGCGCCGTTGCTGGAAATCGCCGGACCGCGCGTGCGCCGCGTCGGCGTCTACGCCGGCGACGCGATGGTGACCGCCGACTGGCTCGCCCGGCGATGCGCGCAGCCGACGGCGGCCGGGCGCTGGGCCGCGAACACCTCGATACGCTGCTG
Organism: uncultured beta proteobacterium; assembly: GCA_963779445.1. Classification (GTDB taxonomy): domain Bacteria; phylum Pseudomonadota; class Gammaproteobacteria; order Burkholderiales; family Casimicrobiaceae; genus CAIWHR01. The sequence continues at coordinate 94,431 of CAVZYI010000007.1, read as the reverse complement.
CTGCAGACGCGCGGCCGAGGCCGGCGCCGAAGTCTGGCAGCCGTGCGCGCTGTCGGCATTCGTCGCGTACGACGGCGGCTACGAATGCACCATCGTCGACAAGGACACGCGCGAGTCGCGCGCACTGCGCTCGCGGCTGATCATCGCCGCGCACGGCTCCTGGGAGTCCGGGCCGATGCCGACGCAGGCATCTGCGCCGCCCGCCGCGCGCCTCGGACCTGTTCGGCTTCAAGGCGCATTTCCTCCACAGCGCGCTGCCGGCGGACCTGATGCCGCTGCTCGCGTTTCCCGGCGGCTATGGCGGCATGGTGCACACCGATGGCGGCCGCGTCAGCCTGTCGTGCTGCATTCGCCGCGACCAGCTCGAGCACTGCCGGCAACGGTGGCCGCAGGTGCAGGGCCGGGGCGGCGGTGCTCGCGCATATCGAGGCGTCCTGCAAGGGTGTCGCGCTGGCGCTGTCGGCGGCGACGCTCGACGGCGCCTGGCTGTCTGCGGGGCCGCTGCGCACCGGCATTCGCACGCTTCGGCCGCGACGGCATCTTCGCGGTCGGCAACGCCGCGGCCGAGGCGCATCCCATCGTCGCCGAAGGCATCAGCATGGCCATCCAATCCGCGACCCTGCTGTGCGAGCAACTGGTCGCGCGTCCGGACTGCGCGGCGGATCGCGTTCGAGCGCGACCCGCGATGCTCGACCGCATCCGCGCAGGACTACGCGCGGCCTGGCGCCGGAATTTTTCGCGGCGCCTGCACATGGCCGCGGTGTTCGCGCACCTGTTCATGCGACCCGTCGCCACGCGCATCGCGACGAGGCTGCTCGAGCGCTTTCCCGCAACTCCTGACCGAGGGCGCGCGCTGGAGCGGCAAGGCGGCGCCGCTGCGGGGCGCCCGGCAGTTCGACGCCGCGCACCCCTGATGCCGCGACCCCCGGCGACCGCGCGCGCGGAACCCCGGTGCTCGATCCGGCCACGCGATGGCGCGGTTCCCGCGGCGGCGCTCAGATCTTTTCGTCGCGTTCGGTCCAGAACGGCGCGCGCAACTCCCGCTTCAGCGTCTTGCCCGCGGCGTTGCGCGGAAAGTCGTCCATCACCATCACGCGCTCGAGCCGCTGGTACTTCGCCGCCACGCGGGCGTTGATCCACTCCCGCAATTCATCGGCGCCGACGCCGTACCCCGGCGCAGCACGACCGCCGCCACCGGCGTCTCGCCCCATTTGTCGTGCGGAATGCCGAACACCGCGACCTCGAGCACCGCCGGGATGCCGCGCGGCGATCTCCTCGATGTCCTTCGGATAGACCTTGACGCCGCCGGTGTCGATCATGTCCTTCTTGCGATCGACGAGGTAGAGGAAGCCGTCGTCGTCGACGTGCCCGAGGTCGCCGGTGAACAGCCAGCCGTCGCGCAGCGTCCGCGCGGTCTGGTCGGCGCGGTCGTAGTAGCCGGGCATCGTGATCGGACCGCGGCCGACGATCTCGCCGATTTCGCCCTGCGCAACGTCGCCACCGTCGTCGCCGACGATCCGCATTTCGTAGAACGGCGGCGGCACGCCGACGCTGCCCGCCTTGCGCTCGGCGTCGTCGCGGTCGAGCACCGTGACGAAGCCCTCGGTCAGTCCGTACAGCTCGTAGAACCGGCGCGGCAGCAGCGCGTTCAGCCGGTCCTTGTGCTCCTGGAGCAGCGGCGCGCCCAGCGACAGGATCATCTGCAGCGACGCGAGCCGCGCCGGCGTCGAACCCCGGCGCGTTGAGGATGGCGATGATCTGCGACGGCACCAGCATCGTGTGCGTGACGCGCTCGCGCTCGACCGTCGCGATGAACGCCTCCGCGTCGAACGCGCGATGCAGCACGTACGTCGCGCCGAGCATGAACGCCGGGAACATCGTCGTCATCGCCCCGTTGAACACGATGCGCGCCGGAGTGCAGCACGACCGACTCCGGCGCCATCCGCCAGGCATTGGCCATCGTCGTCGCGTACATCGCGCGGATGAAATGCGTGTGCTGGATGCCCTTGGGCAGGCCGGTCGTGCCCGACGTGTACATCAGCGTCAGCAGGTCGCCGGCCTCGACGTGCGCGACGGGCGCCGCGGCGCTCGCCTGCGCGTGCAGCGGTCCGAACGCGAGATAGCCCGCCGCCTCGTCGTCGGCCGCGGCATCGATCAGCACCCACGCGGGCGGCGACGCGAATCCGCGCGCGGCGCACCTCGTCCAGCATCGCGAGCGTGTCGGCCGAAGCGACCACGACCCTCGGCCGCGCATCGGCGAGCAGCGACGCGAGACCGGTCGCGGTGAGCAGCGGCGACAGCGGCACGGCCGCCGCGCCCAGCTTCGCGCACGCCCAGTACGTGGCGAGCAGCTCCAGCGAATTCGCGAGCACCGTCGCGACCCGGTCGCCGCGCGCGACGCCGAGCCCGGCGAGCGCATTGGCCCAGCGGTTCACGTAGGCGTCGAATTCGCGCCAGTCGAGACGGATTTCGCGATCGCCGGGGGCGCGTGGCGCGACGATGACCGCGGTGTGGTGCGGGCGGTAGCGCGCATGCCGCGCCAGCAGCGATCCGAGCACCAGGCTGTTGGTCGCGATCGGCGTCTTCATCGGGGACTCCTCGCGTCTCAGAGACGGTGGGTGCGGTCGGCCAGCGCGAATCCGGGCCACGCGATGCCGTCGGATCGCGCGAGTGCCAGCACCTTGAACAGCTCGCCCATCTCGGCGGGCGTCAGCAGCTTCTGCACCGGCGCCGCCGCCTTGATGTAGGCGACCGACTCCGGCGCGCCGATCGCGCGCCAGCGCGTCGAGAATGCCGCAGCCCAGCAGGAACGGCGCCTGCGCGGTGAAGCCGGCGACGGCCAGTCCCGCGCGCTCGCCGGCCGCCGCCATCGCCGAGAAATCGACGTGCGCGGTGATGTCGGTGAGACCGGGCCACGGCGAACGGATCGTCGTGCGCGCGATGGCGGTAGTGGCACATCAGCGTCCCGCGGCTGCGCTGCGGATGGTAGTACTCCGCTGCGGGAAAGCCGTAGTCGATGAACAGCGCCGCGCCGCCGTCGAGCCGCCGTCCGATGTCCTCGACCAGCGCCTCGGCCGCGGGATTGATTTCGCTCGGGTAGTCGCCGTCCGGCGGGAAGCGCGCGGCCGCGAGCGCCGCGAGCCGCGCGCCGGCCGGTCGATCGGCCCACGCGAAGGCGGCCGGCCCGTCGCCCTGCGACGACGCCGCGCTCGTTGAATGCGCCGTCGCTGCGCGCGACGAGATGCACCGGAATCGCGTCGAGCACTTCGTTGGCGATCGACCGCGCCGTCGATCGAGTCGGGCAGCGTCTCGAGCCAGCTGCACGCGCGCAAGATGCGCCGCGCGCGTCGCGCGGCGATCGTCGCGCGCTGGCGCTCGCGCAGGTCGGGGCTGGGCTCGAGGATCGCGTAGCGCGTGGGCAACGCGCCGCGTGCGGCCAGCGCATTCAGCAGATCGGCGGCGAGCCGGCCGCTGCCGGCGCCGAGCTCGACGATCTCGCGCCGCCGCGTCGCGTCGAGGATCGCCGCGACCTGCACGGCAAGCGCCGCGGCGAACAGCGGCGTCATCTCCGGCGCGGTGACGAAGTCGCCCGCGGCGCCGAACTTGGTCGCGCCGGCCGCGTAGTAGCCGAGGCCCGGCGCGTAGAGCGCGAGCTCCATGTAGCGCGCGAACGAAATCCAGCCGCCGGCCGCGGCGATGTCGGCGCGGATGTGCGCCGCGAGCTTCCCGCTGTGCGCGCGGGCGTCGGCGTCGGGGGGAGGAAGGTCGGCCACGTCGGAATGACAATCGCGCTGCGGGTGACGCCGCTGCGGTGCGGCACGGCATTCATTGTGCTAGATTTCGATCAAGTCTAACGCGGAACACGGGAGCGCGGCGTGCAGGGCAAGAGCGTGCTGATCACCGGCGGCGCCAAGCGTGTCGGCGCGGCGATCTGCCGCCGCCTGCACGCCGCCGGCGCGAACCTGATGCTGCACTACCGCGCGTCCGCCGGCGAAGCGCGGCTGCTGCAGGCCGAGCTCAACCACGTGCGGCAGAACTCGGTCGCGCTGATCCAGGCCGACCTGCTCGACCTCGCCAAGCTGCCGGCGATCGTCGAGCAGACGCTGCCACCGATTCGGCCGCCTCGACGCGCTCGTCAACAACGCGTCGTCGTTCTTCCAACGCCCGTCGGCGACATCACGTCGGGCGATCTGGGACGACCTGATCGGCACCAACCTGCGGGCGCCGCTCTTCCTGGCGCAGGCCGCCGCCGCCGCGCTGCGGAAGTCGCAGGGCGCGATCGTCAACATCACCGACATCCACGCCGAACGCCCGCTCAAGAACTTCGTCGTCTACTCGGTCGCGAAGGCGGGACTCGTCGGCCTCACCCGCTCGCTGGCGCGCGAGCTGGCGCCCGAAATCCGCGTCAACGCCGTCGCGCCCGGCCCGATCCTGTGGCCCGACGACGAATCCTTCGACGAGCTCTCGCGGCAGCGGATCATCTCGCACACGCCGCTGCGGCGCGAAGGCACGCCCGAGGACATCGCGAAGGCCGTGCACTATCCTGCTGGTCGACGCCAGCTACGTGACCGGCGAGACGATCAACGTCGACGGCGGGCGGCACGTGGCGATCTAGTGTGGTGAGTCAGAAATTCACTTGATAGTTCGCGGCGGCTTTGTCCGCCATGCTGCGTTGCTCGACCTCACCGTAGCACGGGCTACGGTTGCGGTCTCGCGCCTTGCCTGACGGCCAAATCCGTTCGCTCCTTTATCTTCGGAACTCCTGACTCACCACACTAGCGCCTCATTCCGGCAGCGTCGCGCGCAGCGCGACGACCGCCGCGGCGAGGCCTTCGAGATAGGGATCGACGATGCCGTGCGAGACGAGCGCGACCCGCGTGCGCTCGAGGTAGTCCGCCGAGGCGCCGAACGCGCCGCACGCCTGCGCGAGCACGCTCACCTGGCGTTCGAGCGGCAATTTCCCGGCGTACTGCGGGTGATCGCGCCGCACGACGAACGTCAGCGCCACGATTTCGCGCCCGTCGGCATCGACCCTGACCCAGCGCGGGCGGTACGAGCCGACGACCATCTCCCGCCGCCAGAGCAGGTGCAGCTCGTCGAGCGCCAGCGGCGCGGGCAGCCGCAGGACGACGCCGCGGCAGGTGCCGCCGCGCTCGAGCCCGAGCACCAGCCCCGGACATTCGGTGGTGCCCCGGGAAGCGAGCGACCACAGGCAGAAACGGCGATGCAGCCCCCGCAGCGTCGCGGAGCGCATCTCGGCGACCGGGAACAACGGGTTCCACAGCAGCGATCCGTAGGCGAAGACCCACCAGCCGGCGCCCCTGGGCTTTTCGGCCAGCGTGGCCATCAGCGACGCCGACAGCTGCAGGTCGTCGAGCGCCAGGTCGGGATTCACCGTCGCGGCATAGATCTCGCGCATCCGGCCCTGCTCGAGGTCGCTGCGGCACAGCGTGCTGGGGACGTTCGGCCAGCGCTTCATTCGAACGCCCCGGGATCGTTGCCGAGCCTTCCGAGCTCGACCTTCGCCTGGCGGCGCTTCGCCGCGGTGGACTTGCCGTGCGCGCCGCCCTTGCCCAGCAGCGGCGAGCGCGCGACCGGATTGCGCAGCCTGGGCGGCGCGGGCGGATGATGTTTCTTCGCGCGCTTCAATCGGGAATTCCGATCATCATGGCCCGCGCGCCGCGATTCGTCACAGCAGCCCCCTGAACGGGATTCTCGACGCGCACCATTGCGCGACGGCCAGCAGGCGATCGTCGCATCCCGCCGGCGCGGCAAGCTGCATCCCGATCGGCAGTCCGCCGGAGGAGATCCCGACCGGGATGGCGATCGCCGGAAATCCGGCAAGTGACCACAGCGTGCAGCAGGACGGGTCGCCGGTCGCCTCGAGGCCTTCCGGAGCGGGGCCCGGCGCCGTCGGCGCGATGACAGCATCGAAGCCGGCGAGCCATTGCGTGAAGAATGCGATCGCCTCGCTGCGCCCGGCGAGCGCGCGGGCGTACGCCGCGGGCGAAACCGCCCGGCCCTCGTCGAGCGCCGCGTTGAGCTCGAGCGACAGCCGCGCGCGCTCGCGGTCCTGCAACGCGGAAAGCTGCGCCGCCGCCTCGCGCAGCATGATGGTCCGATGCAGGAGATGCGCTTCGCGCCATGCCGAAGGGAAGCCGACGCCGACGATTTCGGCGCCCTGTTGGCGCAGCCGGGTCGCCGCCGCCTCCAGCGTGTCGTCGGCGTCGCAGTCGACCTGCACCCATGGAAAATCGCCCAGGAAGGCGATGCGCGGCGGGTCGGCGAGCGGCGGCGGAACCGAGGCGATGCGCCCCGCATCGGCGAGTGCGCTCGCGAGCCGCGCCGTATCGGCGACGCTGCGCGCGAAGACGCCGACCTGGTCGAGCGTCTCGCTGAAGACGTGGATTCCCCCGAACGGGATGGCATCCCTGGTCGGCTTGAACCCGACGACGCCGCAATACGACGCCGGCCGGATCACCGAGCCGTTGGTCTGCGTGCCGATCGCGCCGGCGACCTGCCCCGCCGCCACCGCCGCCGCCGAACCGGACGACGATCCGCCCGGCGTGTGCCGCGCGTTCCAGGGGTTCTTCGTTTTTCCCGGATGAAAGTACGCGAGCTCGGTGGTCACCGTCTTTCCGAACACGTAGCCGCCGGCGCGCTTCAGCCGCGTCACGCACTCGGCGTCGCGCCGCGGCCTGTGGCCCGCGTACAGCGGCGAGCCCATCTGCGTCGGCATGTCGGCGGTGGCGACGATGTCCTTCACGCCGATGCCGATGCCGTGCAGCGGGCCTCGATGCGACGGCGCCGCGGCGTCGCGCCGATCGGCCTCCGCGCGCACCTGATCCGGGTCGAGATGCGCCCACGCTTCGATGGCGGCATCGGTGGCCGCGATGCGCGCGAGCTGCGCGTCGGCCAGGCCGCGCGCGGTCAGCGTTCCCGCGGCCATGGCGGCGAGCGCATCGGCGAGCGTCATGGCATGCGCGGGCGGAGTGCTCACGTCGCTTCGCGCTCCACCAGGAACAGCGCCTGCAGGTCGTTGAGGAACCGCCGGCCCAGCGCGGTGGGCCGGATCACCGTCGGGTCGCCCGCGATCAGGCCGCGCGCCTGCGCCTCGGCCAGCGGGCGGCGGACGAGCGCCAGCGGGTAACCGGTGCGCTCGGCAAACAGCGCGGCGGGCACCCCCGCGGTCAGGCGCAGCGCATTGAGCATGAATTCGAAGCCCACGTCATCGCGCGTCACTTCGGCATTCTCCATCGACGCCGCACCGGCCGCGACCTGCTCCAGATACTGCCTGGGCTGCTTGAATCGGACCTGCCGGACGATCCGATCGGGAAACGACAGCTTGCTGTGCGCCCCCGCCCCGATGCCGAGGTAGTCCCCGTAGCGCCAGTAGTTGAGATTGTGCCTGCATTCGCTGCCGGGCTGCGCGTGCGCCGAGGTCTCGTAGTGAATGTAGCCGGCGCCTTCGAGCGCCGCGTGGATCGCGTCCTCGATGTCGGCCGCGGCATCGTCGTCGGGCAGCGGCGGCGGATGGCGATGGAAGAGCGTGTTCGGTTCGAGCGTCAGGTGGTAGAACGACAGGTGCGGCGGCGCGAACGCCAGCGCGGCGGCGACGTCGGCCGCCGCTTCGGCCGCCGTCTGCCGCGGCAGCGCGTACATCAGGTCGAGGTTCACGTTGCCGAAGATCGCGAGCGCGGCCTCCGCGGCGGCGCGCGCCTCGCGCTCGTCGTGCACGCGGCCCAGCGCCCGCAGCTGCGCCGGGTCGAAGCTCTGGACGCCGAGCGAGAGCCGGTTGACGCCCGCGGCGCGGAACCCGGCGAACTTCCCGCGCTCGAACGTTCCCGGATTGGCCTCCAGCGTGATCTCGGCGTCGGGCGACACCGGCACGCGCGCGCGCACGCCGGCGAGCAGGCGGTCGATCGCCGCGGCCGAGAACAGACTCGGCGTCCCCCCGCCGATGAACACCGAAGCGAAGCGCCGGCCCCAGATCGACGGCAGCGCGCCTTCCAGGTCGGCGAGCAGCGCATCGACGTATTCGCCTTCCGGCGCCTCGCCTCGCGCCTCGTGCGAATTGAAGTCGCAGTACGGGCACTTCTTCAGGCACCAAGGAATGTGGACGTAGAGCGCGAGCGGCGGCAGCGCGGCGAAGCGCGGCTTCGCCGGTGTCGTGGCGTCGACCATGGCGACCGCCGGCAGGCTCATTGCGCGCCTTCTTCGCGCAGCCTGGCGATCAACGCCCGGATCGCCTTGCCGCGATGCGACAGCTCGTTCTTCTTCTCCAGCGGCAGCTCGGCTCCGGTCATGCCGCTCGTCGCGTCCAGAAAATGCGGGTCGTAGCCGAAGCCCCCCGCGCCGCGCGGCAGGTCGATGATCGATCCATGCCACGAACCTTCGGCGATGATCGGTTCCGGATCGTCGGCGTGGCGCACGAGCGCCAGGACGCACGCGTAGTGCGCGCTGCGGTCGGCGACTCCGCGCAGCGCGTCGACGAGCCTGGCGTTGTTGCGCGCGTCGGACCTGGGCTCGCCGGCGAAGCGCGCGCTCAGCACGCCCGGAGCGCCCCCCAGCGCGCGCACGCAGATGCCCGAATCGTCCGCGAGCGCCGGCAGGTTCGCGTGCAGGCTCGCGTGTCGCGCCTTGACCAGCGCGTTCTCGACAAAGGTCGGGTGCGGCTCGTCGACCGCGGAAATGCCGAGTTCGGACTGCGCGATCACGTCGATGCCGAGCGGCTGCAGAAGGCGGCGGAATTCGCGCAGCTTGCCCTCGTTGCCGGAGGCGAGGACGAGGCGCGGGATCATGTGCCGAAGGAGCGGATTGCGCGCGGCATCATCGCCGGGCGGCGCGGGATCCGCGGCCGTGCGTGGCGTGCCGATCGCCCGACCGCGCCCGCGGACGGCGAGCGCCGGCGGCGGGCAGGCGGTTCATGACGCCGCGCCCAACGCGGCCTCCTGCGCCGCGATCAGCTCGCATATCCCGCGCTCGGCCAGTGTCATTAGCGCGTCCATCTCGATGCGGGTGAACGGCGCGCCTTCGGCGGTTCCCTGCAGTTCGACGAATCCCCCGCTGCCGGTCATCACCACGTTCATGTCGGTGTCGCAGTTCGAATCCTCGGCGTAGTCGAGGTCGAGCACCGGCACGCCGCCGACCACGCCCACCGACACCGCGGCGACGAAATCGGTCAGCGGTTCGCCGGATCCGAGGCCGCGCGCCTGGCACCACGCGATGGCGTCGTAGAGCGCCACGCAGGCGCCGGTGATCGAGGCGCAGCGCGTGCCGCCGTCGGCCTGCAGGACATCGCAATCGATCTTCACGGTGCGCTCGCCGAGGCGCGCGAGATCGGTGACCGCCCGCAGGCTGCGCCCGATCAGGCGCTGGATCTCCTGCGTGCGCCCGGATTGCTTCCCGTCGGCCGCTTCGCGCCGCGAGCGGGTGTTGGTCGCGCGCGGCAGCATGCCGTATTCGGCGGTGAGCCAGCCCTGTCCCTTGCCCTTCAGGAACGCGGGCACGCCTTCCTCGACGCTGGCGGTGCACAGCACCCGGGTGTCGCCGGCCTCGATCAGCACCGAGCCTTCGGCGTGCTTCGTGTAATTGCGGGTGATCCGGAGCGGGCGCATTTGATCGGCGCGCCGGCCGGAAGGACGTGCGCTCATCGCAGCTCCTCGAACGGACAAGGATGGAGTATAGCGGCGCGCGCGAACCGCGGTCCGGTTACATCGCGTGCCGGGACCGCCACCAGCGCGCGGTCGTCGCCAGTCCGTCGGCAAGCGCATGCCGCGGGCGCCAGCCCGTCGCCGACGTGAACGACGTCGTATCGACCTCGAGCGAATTGACCAGCCGGTCGACCATGGCGCCGCGACCCGACAGGCGCCCGCTGAGTCTCAGGATCGGCACCGGAACCGGCCACAGGCGCACGGGGACCTCGAGCGCGTCGGCGATCGCCCGCAGCAGATCGGGGACCGACACGCTCTTGCGATCGGCGACGAAATGGACGCCTGCCGGGCGCGTGGCCACGTCGAGCGCTGCCGAGATGGCCTCGACGAGGTTGCCGACGTGGAGAAGGCTGCGGCGGTTGCGGATCGCACCCAGCGGCAGCACGCGACCGCGCGCGATTTCATCGAACAACGACAGAAAATTGCCGGTGACGCCGGGGCCATAGATCAGGGGCAGGCGGAGCATGACCGGCACCAGGTCGGTGCCGGCGCAGATGCCGGCGAGTCCCTGCTCGGCCTCGAATTTGCTGCGCGCATACGCGTCGCGCGGCTCCGGCGGATCGCCGGGCTGGAAAGGCCACCCCGGCGCGCTGTTCTCGCCATTGACCTTGACGGTGCTCGCGAACACGAACCTGCGGACGCCGGCGCGCAGCGACGCGCGTGCGAGCCGGCTGGTCGTCACCGCGTTCGCCCGGCGGAACTCCGTCACCGGATCCGGCGCCGTCTCGTGCATGACGTGCGCGCGTCCCGCCAGGTGCACGATGGCCGTCGCCCCGCGCACCAGGGCGTCGAGGTCGGCATCGGACATGGCAGCGAGGTCGGCGACCACGCGATGATTCGGCGGCAGCACCGCCGCCGGGCTGCGCGGCCGGACGATCGCCCGGAAACGCTGCCGCGTCTGCAGGAAATGCTCGCATAGCGCCCGGCCGACGAAGCCGCCCGCGCCGGTCACGACGACGAGGCCCTCTCTCAGTGCTGTCACGGGGTCACCACCATCGCCAGCCGTGCCTGCCGTAGAAACGGAAACCGCTGGCGACGAACCAGCGGACGTGCCTCCAGCCCTTGCGCGATGCATGCCCGCCGTGGTGAACGACGCGAAACGACGGCAGATAGGCGGTCTGCGTGATCTTGTTCAGCCGGACGCTCCAGTCGAAATCCTCGAAGTACAGGAAATACCTGGGATCGAAACCGCCGGTCGTGTCGATGGCCTTGCGCTTGACCAGCAGGCAGGCGCCCGACATCACCGGAACGCCCAGGACCGGCTGGTCGCTCGCCGGGTCGATGTAGTCGCGCAGTTCATAGCGCTCGAGGCGCTTGCGGAACAGGGCCCGCACGAAACCCGGCATGAAGCCGCGCAGGAACAGGTCGAACACGGCGGGGTAGCGCTTGCACAGGAAGTCGGGCGTGCCGTCGGGCCGCGTCACCGCCGGCGCCGCCGCGCCGACCTGCGGATGCGCGTCCAGCCAGCGGACCGCGTTGGCGATGGCATCGCTCGCCAGCTCGACGTCCGGGTTGAGGACGAGCTGGTAGTCGGCGCCGGTGCCGTGCAGCATCAGGTTGTGCGCGATGCCGTAGCCGATGTTCAGATGTCCGTGCAGGTAGGTGACCTGGATCCCAGAATCCGCGAAACGCGCCTTGCCGAGCCGGATCACCTCGTCGGCGACCACGCGGTCTTCGCTGTTGTCGATCAGCGCCACGGCAACGCTCTTGATGCAGCCGTCCTCGCGCGCCGCCCCGATGGCGAGTGCCAGCTTGCGCAGGCAGCGCTCCAGGATCGCGGCGTCCGGGCGGAACGTGACGACGCTGACGGTCAGCGACGAGGGCAGCACGGCGGGGCGGTCCGCTGTTGCGGGCGGGTGGTCAAGGCGGGTTCGGGAGCGCGGCGTTAGCTTCGCGACGGAACGCCGGCGCTGTCGTCGTCGATACGGTGGACCGCGAGGCAGGCCGGCCACCCGTCAGGTAGAATCGTCGGAGAATCGCGCCGCCGCGTCAACCACCGCGCCGATCTTCCGCTATCCATGCCGCGCATGCCGTCATGAATCCGCTCAGGGCCAAGCTCGCCGCCGGGAAGGTGATTGCGGGAATCTGGCAGGTGATTCCGTCGGGGCCGCTCGCGGGAACGCTGGCGGGGGCAGGCTTCGATTTCGTGATCCTCGACTGCGAGCACGGCGGCTGGGACTTCGCGACGCTCGATGCCGGCATCACCGCCTGCGAGGACGGCGGGGCCTCGCCGCTGGTGCGCACGCCGGGCGGCGATGCGTTCTTCATCCAGCGCGCGCTCGATCTCGGCGCCGATGGCGTCGTCGTGCCGCAGATCGTCGATGCCGCCGCCGCCGCGGCGGTCGTCGCCATGGCGCATTTTCCGCCGCGCGGTTCGCGCGGCTACAACCCGTTCACACGCGGCGGGCACTACGGCCTTCCGCCGCAGCCGAAGCTCGAACCCGGATACCCATTCACCGGGGTGCTGGTCGAAACGCCCGCCGCGGCCGCGCAGCTCGAGCGCATCGTTGCCGTGCCGGAACTCGATCTCGTCTATCTCGGCGTCTTCGATTATTCGGTGGCGCTGGGAATCCCCGGACAGGTGGATGATCCGCGCGTGCAGGCGTTCGTCGCCGAAGCGACGGCGATCGCGCGCGCCGCCGGCAAGGCGGTCGGAACCACGGCGATGAACGGCGCGCAGACCGAGCGCCTGACCCGGCTGGGCGTCAACGTGCTGCTGTACGGCGCCGACACCTGGCTCGTCGGTCACGCAGCGAAAGAGGGGCTCGACATGCTTGCCGAATTCAGGAAATGAGCGCGGTCCCCGGTTCGGCGCCCCGCTATTCGGCCGTCGCGCTGTCGGCATTCGCCACTGCGTTGCTGGAACGCGCGGGCCTGCGCGCCGACATGGCGCGCGACGTCGCCGACGTGCTGCTCGCCGGCGACCTGCTCGGCCACACGACGCACGGGCTGGCGCTGCTTGCGCCCTACCTCGGCGAAATCGAGAAGGGCGCCATGGCGACGTCGGGCGAGCCCGTCGTCGTCAACGCGCGCCCCGCCGCGCAGACCTGGGACGGCTGCCGGCTGCCCGGCCCGTGGCTGACGCTGCGGGCGCTCGACACTGCGGCGACGATGGCGTCCACGCACGGCACCGGAACCGTCGTCATCCGCCGCTCGCATCACATCGCCTGCCTCGCCGCGTACCTGCTTCGCGCGACGGAGCGCGGACTGGTCGCGATCGTCGAGAGCTCCGACCCGACGGTCATCGCCGTCGTGCCGCACGGCGGCCTCGCGCCCATCGTGACGCCGAACCCGATCGCGGCCGGATTGCCGACCTCCGGCGACCCGATCCTCGTCGACGTCTCGACGTCGATCACCAGCATGGGTTTCGCGCGACAGGAGATGAACGCCGGCCGCAGGCTCCCCGGCCCGTGGCTGATCGACCACGCCGGCAACGCCACCGACGATCCGGGCGAGCTCTTCGCCAAGACCAAGGGCGCGCTGCTCCCGCTGGGCGGCCTCGATGCCGGATACAAGGGCTTCGGCCTCGCGCTGCTGATCGAGGCGATGACCGCGGGACTCGCCGGCTTCGGGCGCGCCGACTCGCCCGAGGGCTGGGGCGGGACCGTGTTCGTGCAGGTGCTCGATCCCGAAGCGTTCGGCGGGCTCGACAATTTCAGGCGGCAGATGGACCACATGGTGCGCGTGAGCCACGCAACACCGCCGCGGCCCGGCGTCGAGCGCGTGCGCATGCCGGGCGAAGCGGGAATGCGCCGGCTGCACGAGCAGCGCGAGCACGGCGTCGCGCTCTATCCGACGATCATGCCGGCGCTGTCGCCCTGGGCGGCCAAGCTCTCCGTTCCCTTGCCGGCCTGACTTCGCCGTTGCCGTTGCCGGGGCCGGGCGCGGACGCATCCCCGGCGCGGCGCCGGTACCTTGAGGCAGGTCATGGCGGCGGGGCGGCGATCGCGGCATCCTTGGCGATGCGGCTCCCGCAACGCGGGTTCCCGCGCCACCGGTTCGCTGCATGCCGCACACGCCCCCCGAATTCGTACCCATCGAGCGCCGGCCCCGGCGCGATCGCGAGCTGCGGACCATCGACGTCATGGCGCGCATGCACTGTCGCGACCGCCACGGGTCGCGCGATGCGCTCTGCGACGATTGCGTCGCGCTGGTCGCCTATGCCGCGAGGCGCCTGGAGCGCTGCGTCTTCGGCGAATCGAAGCCGACCTGCGCCAACTGCAGGATCCACTGCTACAGCGCGGACATGCGCGACAAGGTGCAGGCGATGATGCGCTACGCCGGGCCGCGGATGCTGCTCACCCATCCGCTGCTGGCCATCGCCCACCTGCGGGACGGCCGGCGCCCCGTGCCGGACTGGCCCAGCCGATCGTTGCGCCCGAAGTCCGGGCCCGACGATCCGGACACCTGACGACGTTGCGCGCGTCGCCCGCGCGGAACGCAGCTCAGGTCATGCAGCCGGCGACGACGCGCGGGATGCCGGCCAGGTCGCGCGCCGGGACGATCGCGGTGAAGCCCGCCGCCGCGAACAGCGCGCCGACGACCTCCGCCTGATCGTGCCCGTGCTCCACGACCAGCGTCCCGCCGCGCGCGAGGTGCCGCGGCGCGCCGGCGACGACCGCGCGCAAGGCATCGACGCCGTCACCGCCGGGCGAAAGCGCCGTCCGCGGCTCGAAGCGCAGGTCGCCGTCCTCGAGATGCGGGTCCCCGTGCGCGACGTACGGCGGATTGCAGGCGATGAGATCGAAGCCTGCGCCGTGCCCTCAACGGGCGGCAAGCCCGCGTACCAGATCGCCTGCGCGAATTCGACGTTGGGCAGGCCGAGCCGCCGCGCGTTCTCGCGGGCGACGACCAGCGCGGCGGCCGAAACGTCGGTCGCCAGCACCCTGGCGCGCGGGCGCTCGTGCGCCAGCGCCAGCGCGATCGCGCCGCTGCCGGTGCCGAGGTCGAGCACGCGCAGATCGCGGTCAGCGGGCAGCCGCGCGAGGGCGAGTTCGACCAGTGTCTCGGTCTCCGGCCGCGGTATCAGGACCGCGGGCGAAACGACGAGCGACAGGCCCCAGAATTCGCGGAAGCCGGTGAGATAGGCGACCGGTTCGCCGTCGCGACGGCGTCTCGCCAGCGCGAAGAACGCGTCGGCCTGCGCCGGGCTGCAGGCATTCGTCCGCGTGCGCCGCCAGCCACGCGCGGCCCCGGCCCAGCACGTGCGCGAGCAGCACCTTCGCGTCGAGCGGCACGAGCCCGCTCGCCTCCAGCGCGCGGCGGATGGCGGGGGCGGCGGTCACGGGGCCGGGTTCCGCGCCGCGAAGACGCGCACCCGCCAGCCGTAGTAGCGCCCCCAGCCCGCATCCTCGAGACCGGCCTTCATCAGCACCCGCTGCGACGCGGCGTTGTCGGGATGCGTGACGCCGATGATCCGGTACAGGCCGAGGTCGTCGAATCCGTAGCGGACGAGCTCGCTCGCGCCCTCGGTCGCGAAGCCCTGCCCCCACGCGTCGGGCAGCAGCCGGTAGCCGACCTCGACCTCGACGGTGTTCGGGATGTACTTGAGCGAGAACCAGCCGATGTACGCGCCCGTGTCCCGGCGTGACGCGCGCCACGTGCCGAATCCCGGATAGAGCGCGTAGACCCGCCGCACGCGCTCGATCGCGGCGGCGACCTGCCGGCGCGTCGAAAGCCGGCCGTTGCCGATGTACTTCATCACCCGCGGATCGCGTGTCGAGGCGGATAGAGGTCGTCGAAATCGCCGGCGACGAACTCGCGCAGCTCGAGGCGCAGCGTCTCGAGCCACGGAGCCGCCGGCGTCATGGCGCGCGTATCGTCGCCGGAGAGCGCCGCGAGCTGCTTCCGCCTGGTACTCCTGCGCCAGCGCCCGGGTGAGCTCGGTGAGGTCGCCGTCCATGATCGCGTCGATCTTGTAGAGCGTCAGGTTGATCCGGTGGTCGGTGACGCGGCCCTGCGGGAAATTGTAGGTGCGGATGCGCTCGCTGCGGTCGCCGCTGCCGATCAGGCTCTTGCGCATCGACGCTTCCTTCTGCTGCCGCTCGCGGCGCTCGCGGTCGGCGAGCCGCGACGCGAGCACCGCCATCGCCGGCGCGCGGTTGCGATGCTGCGAACGGTCGTCCTGGCATTCGACGACGAGACCCGTCGGCAGATGCGTGATGCGCACCGCGGAGTCGGTCTTGTTGACGTGCTGGCCGCCGGCGCCCGACGCGCGGAAGGTGTCGATGCGCAGGTCCGCGGGATTGATCGTCGGTCGCGCGACCGGATCGGCCTCCGGCATCACCGCGACGGTGGCCGCCGAGGTATGGATGCGGCCCTGCGCCTCGGTCTCGGGGACCCGCTGCACGCGATGGCCGCCCGACTCGAACTTGAGCTTCGAGTACGCGCCGCGTGCCGACGATGCGCAGTGATCGCTTCCTTGTAGCCGCCCATCTCCCCGGGCGACTCGGACACGAGCTCGACCTGCCAGCCGCTGCGCTCGGCGAAGCGCGTGTACATGCGCAGCAGGCGGCCGGCGAACAGCGCCGATTCGTCGCCGCCGGTGCCGGCGCGGATTTCGACGAACACGTTGCGCTCGTCGTTGGGGTCGGCGGGCAGCAGCAGCCGCTGCAGGTCGGCCTCGAGCAGCGCCATCCGCGCCGCCTGCCGCCGCGCGCTCCTCTTCGGCGAACGCCTTCATCTCCGGGTCGCGCGCGCATCTCCGACGGCGGCGGCGAGTCGCCCTCCGCCTGCGACGTACTCGCGGAATCCGGCGACGACCGGTCTCGATCTCGGCGTGTTCCCGGGTCAGCGCGCGGTAGCGGTCGAGATCGCGCATCGCGTCCGCCGACGAGAGCGTGACGTCGAGCTCGTCCTGGCGGCGCGCCAGCGCTTCGAGCTTGCCGCGAAGGGAGGGTTTCATGGCTGCACCTGCTGCGGATCCGGAGCCTTCGCGCGTCGCGGAGGAACGGATCCCGCGGTCTCTGCCCGCGCGCAGCGCGCGTTCGGCGGTTCGGTCATGGTGATGGTCTGCGCAGAAGGTTCCCCGGCCCGCGGACCCCGGAACGACGCTGCAGTGGAACCGGACAGCGGAGGCGCGGGTACCCGCGCGTTGCCCGGAGAAGCGGAATTGCGCGGCGCTAATGCCCGTCCGGGATCTGGTAGATCCGCTGGAACATCGCGACCAGCTCGGCGCGCTCGGCGTCGCCGGCCTGATTGAGCGCCTGCGTGGGCGCGTGCAGGAACTTGTTGGTGAGTCCGCGCGCGAGCAGTTCCATCACCTGTTCGGGCGGCGTTCCGGCGACCAGCAGCTTGCGCGCGCGCTCGAGCTCGGCCGCGCGCAGCTCGTCGTGGTGCCCGTGCAGCGCCGTGATCGTCGGCACCACCGCGCGGCCGTCGAGCCAGCGCAGGAAGCTCTCGGCCTGCGTGGCGATCATCTCCTCCGCCTGCGTCACGGACTCCCTGCGGATCTGCAGGTTGCCCTTGACGATGTTCGAGAGGTCGTCGACGCTGTAGAGGAAGACGTCGTCGAGTTCCGCCGCCTCGGGCTCGACGTCGCGCGGCACCGCGAGGTCGACGATGAAGATCGGCGAATGGCGGCGGGCCTTCACGACGCGCTCGAGCAGCCCCTTGCCGAGGATCGGCAGCGTGCTGGCCGTGCAGGTGACGATGATGTCGAACTCGGCGCAGCCGGTCGGGCATCTCGTTCAGCGTGATCGCCTCGGCCTTGAAGCGCGCGGCGAGCTGCGCGGCCGCGCTCGAGCGTCCGGTTGGCGATGGTGATCGACTTCGGGTTCCGCGCCGCGAAGTGCGTCGCCGTCAGCTCGATCATCTCGCCCGCGCCGATCAGCAGCAGCCGCTGCTCGGCGATCGACGGGAAGATGCGCTCGGCGAGCTTGACCGACGCCGCCGCCATCGAGATCGACGCGCTGCCGATGTCGGTCTGCGTGCGCACGTCCTTGGCCACGGCGAACGTGCGCTGGAAGAGGCGGTTCAGCACCAGCCCGAGCGTGCCGGCGGATTCGGCGTGGCGCACCGCCTGCTTCATCTGCCCGAGGATCTGCGGCTCGCCCAGCACCATCGAGTCGAGGCCGCTGGCGACGCGGAAGGCATGGGTGACGGCGCGTCTCGCGCGGCAGCGTATAGATGTACGGCGCCAGCGAATCCTTCGGGACGTGGTGGAAATCCTCCAGCCATTGCACGACCGGCTGCGGCTCGGGACCGTGGACGTAGACCTCGGTCCGGTTGCAGGTGGACAGGATCGCCGCTTCCTTCACCTTCGGTCGCGCCAGCAGGTCGCGCAGCGCGTGACCCAGCGCTTCCGGCGGGAACGCGACCTGCTCCCGCACGTCGAGAGGCGCGGTCGCGTGGTTCAGGCCGAGGGTGTAAAGGGACATGGGCGTATCAACCGGATCGTCTCGGATTCTACACTACCCGACCTGCGCGAAAACTGCAAGATATTGATTTGGGTTGAAAAAAGCTCGGATTTCCAGCCTATTTTATGCTTTTCGCATATTTCTGGCCACCTCCCGTCCCGGCCGGGCCCGGCGGCAGTCCGGCGCGCATGACCGCAGCGCAGGCCATCCCGGCGCCGAAAGCGAGCCCTCACGCCTTGATGAACTCCTCTTTGCCGCCCAGCCAGCGCGCGAGGTGCGGCGCCGGCGGCGGCCGGATCCTTCTGCAGCAATTCGTCGGCGGCGTCGCGCGCCTGCTCGATCAGCGCGACGTCCTTGTCGAGATCGGCGAAGCGCAGCAGCGGCACGCCCGACTGCCGCGGCGCCGAGGAACTCGCCCGGGCCGCGGATGACGAGATCCTGGCGCGCGATCTCGAAGCCGTCGGTGCTTTCGTAGATCACCTTGAGGCGCGCCTTCGCGGTGTCGGTCAGCGGCTCCTCGAACAGCAGATAGCACGTGCTCTCGGCCGCGCCGCGCCCGACGCGCCCGCGCAGCTGGTGCAGCTGCGCGAGGCCGAAGCGCTCCGCGTGCTCGATCGCCATCAGCGATGCATTGGGCACGTCGACGCCGACCTCGATCACCGTCGTCGCGACCAGCACGGCGGTCGCG
This sequence comes from uncultured beta proteobacterium, assembly GCA_963779445.1. Lineage (GTDB taxonomy): Bacteria > Pseudomonadota > Gammaproteobacteria > Burkholderiales > Casimicrobiaceae > CAIWHR01. Next base: position 75,673 of record CAVZYI010000007.1, on the reverse strand, counting down.
CCGGCGACGAACGCGGCCATCACCGCCGCCTTGTCGTCGGGCTTCATGCGGCCGTGCAGCAGCCCGACCTCGAATTCCGGCAGCGCCGCGGTCAGTTCCGCGTGCAGCGCAACCGCGGTCTGCAGCTCGAGCGTCTCCGATTCCTCGATCAGCGGACACACCCAGTACGCCTGCGCGCCGCCGGCACATCCGCTGCGCACCCGCTCGATGACCTCGGCGCGCCGCTGGTTGTTGACGAGGCGCGTGATCACCGGCGTGCGGCCGGGCGGCATCTCGTCCAGCACCGACACGTCGAGGTCGGCGTAGAACGTCATCGCCAGCGTGCGCGGAATCGGCGTGGCGCTCATCATCAGCTGGTGCGACTCGCCCAGCGCCTTGCCGCGCAGCTTCAGGCGCTGCGCGACGCCGAAGCGGTGCTGCTCGTCGACGATGGCGAGCCCCAGCCGCGGCAGCAGGACCTCGTCCTCGAACAGCGCGTGCGTGCCGATCGCGAACATCGCCTCGCCGCTGGCTAGGGCCGCGAGCGCCGCATTGCGCTGTTTCGCCGGCATCCCCCCCGAAAGGCGCGCGATCTCGACCGGCAGGCCCTCCAGCCACTGGGCGAGCTTGCGGTAGTGCTGCTCGGCGAGAATCTCGGTGGGCGCCATGAACGCCACCTGCCGCCCGGACTCGATCGCCTGCAGCGCCGCCAGCGCCGCGACGATCGTCTTGCCGCTGCCGACGTCGCCCTGCAGCAGGCGCTGCATCGGCGTCGCGCGCTTCAGGTCGTGGCTGATCTCGCGCCTCACGCGTTCCTGCGCCCGAGTGAGCCTGAACGGCACGCGCGCCAGCAGGGCGCCGGTGAGCACGCCCGTCCCCGTCAGCACCGGCGCGCGGCGCGCCGCGCGCGCCTTGCGGTGCGCCTTGAGCGACAGCTGCTGCGCGACCAGCTCGTCGAACTTCAGCCGCGTCCACGCCGGGTGCGTGCGCTGATCCAGCGCGTTCTGCGTCAGCGCGTTGAGGCGCGGCGGCGGCGCGTGCAGGAAACCCACCGCGTCGCCGAATTTCCACAGATTGCGGCGCACGACGAGCCATTCCGGCAGCGTCTCCGCCGTCAGCGCGGGGTCGGCGGCCAGCGCGCGCGCCGTCACCTTGCGCAGCGTCTCCTGCGCGAGCCCCGCGGTCGTCGGATAGACGGGCGTCAGCCGGTCGGGCAGCGGCGTCCCCGGCTCGATCACCTTGAACTGCGGATGCACGATCTCGCGGCCGAAATGCCCTTCGCGCACCTCGCCGAACACGCGCACGCGCCGGCCCGGAGCGAGCGCCTTCTGCTGGCTCGGATAGAAGTGAAAGAAGCGCAGGACGAGCTGCGCACGCGCCGCCGAAGTCGTCGCCGCCGTCCTCGAGCACGCACATCAGCTGCCGCCGCGGCCGGTACTGGATCTCGGTGCTGACGACGCTGCCCTCGGCCTGCTGCTCGAAACCCGGCTTCAGCGCGGCGAGCGGGACGACGCGGGTGTGATCTTCGTAGCGCAGCGGCAGGTGCAGGACCAGATCCTGGTCGCGCGCAATACCAAGCCGGACGAGCTGGTCGGCGAGTCCGCGGCCCGCCGGCTTCGCCTTGACCGCCGCCGGTTCCGCCGGCGAAATCAGGTCGGCCTCCGTGCCGACCGACGGGCGCTTCTTCGCAGGGGCCCGCTTGATCACGATGCGCCGCGACCCGTCCTCCGCGCTACGATCGCAACACCAGCACGCCCTCGACCTCGACCCGCGCCGCCTTCGGCAGCGCCGCGACCTGATAGGTGGCGCGCGCCGGATACGGTGCGCTGAAATAGGTCGTCATGATTTCGTTGACCCTGGCGAAATCCGCGAGATCCGCCATCAGCAGCGTCAGCTTGACCATATCGTCGAGTTCGCCGCCCGCAGCCTGCGCCACGGCGCGCAGGTTCCTGAACACCTGGTGCGCCTGCGCCTCGACACCCTCGGCCAGGGCGCCGGTCGCGGGATCGAGGCCGAGCTGACCGGACAGGTACACGGTGTTGCCGGCGCGGATGGCCTGCGAATAGGGGCCGAGCGCCGCCGGCGCGTGCTTGGACGTTATCGCTTCCTTGGACATGTCGACTCCCGAATATGCGCGCCGCGAATTCCGCATTTCCCGGCAGCGGCACGGCGCTTCAATGGACAGTTTGCGGCAGAACGGGCCGCCGTGCCGCGCTGCCGGACGCCACCGTAGCACAGGCCGCGGCCGGGGTCCCGCGACGCCGGCCGGCGGGCCGGCCCGACCGCCTTGCCCCCTTGCCGCGGAACCGCCCGGCGGGCCGCGAGGGCACGCCGCGGCGCCGCAGGGTCAGCGCTCCACGTCGTAGCCGGCCTCGATCCAGGCGTCGATCCCGCCAGCGAGCGGCCGCACCCGCTTGAAGCCGTGCGCGATCAGCGCCTTCGCCACCTTCACCGCGGTGGCCTCGTTCGGGCACTGGCAATAGACGACGACTTCGGTGGTCGGCTCGACCGCGAGGAGCCCGAACTTCATCTTCGACACGTCGACGCTGATCGCGCCCGGGATGCGGCCGGTCACCGATTGCGACAATGGCGAGCGCACGTCGATCACCGTCGTCGGGAGGCCGGAGTCCGCAAGCTCACGCAGCTCGGCCACCGTCACCCGGTCCATCCGCAGCTGGCGAATGAAGCGATTGCGCTGCACCCACTTCCACACCGCGTAGCCGACGAAACCGAGGATGATCAGCACGATGCCGATCCTGCCCAGCGCCGCGAACACGTCGAGCACGTCGTTGACTGCATCGCGGAATATGTAGCCCAACGCGATCGCGACGCCCGACCACAGCGCCGCGCCAATCGCATCGAACAACACGAACTTCCAGGGCGACAGACGGACGATGCCGGCCATCGCCGTGGCCACCGACGCGAATCCCGGAACGAACTTGGCGACCATCAGGGAGGGCGCACCGAAACGCGTGAAGATCGACTCGGTCTGGCGCACGCAGGACTCGGGCGAGAGCGAGACGCGGCACAACGTCTTCAGTACCGGGCCGCCCAGGCGCCGGCCAGTGAAGTACCAGGCCGTGTCTGCGATCACCGAGGCCACGATGGCCGTCGCGAGCAACCCAGGAAGCGTGTAGGGACTTTTCGCCGCTAGCGCGCCGGTGATGATCAGCGTCGGATAAGCGGGCACCGGCAAGCCGGCCTGCAGCAGCAGAACGTTCACGAACACGAACACGAGTCCGTAGTACTGGATCAGCTCGATCAGGTGGTTCATGGCAGGGCCTTCGAAGCGCCGAAACCCGGTACATGGTGCCATGCCGGCGGGTTTCCACCCCCTGGTTCGTCGCACGGGCTCGCAGTTTACGCGCCCGGCCCGTTCCCGCTATAATCACGCCCCTGTAGGGGACGTAGCTCAGCTGGGAGAGCGCCGCGTTCGCAATGCGGAGGTCGGGAGTTCGATCCTCCTCGTCTCCACCAAATGACCAGGCCACCGGCGCTCCGGTGGCCTTTGCTTTTTTGCGCGTTCGCGCGACGTTCCCCACAGACCACATCACGGCAGACCCGTCATTGTCACCGCAGACAGCCTGCCGCCATTCGCCGCCTCGATGGAGTTCACTCGGGGCAGCACGCAGGCCCGCCACCGGCCCGGCGAATCGCCGCCATTCGTTGATTCGTGGGCGCCCTCGTCACGAGTGCCGCTTTCGGCGACCATGGGCACGGGCGACGACACGAGCCATTGCTGCTAGAATGGACAGTCCTTGCACAGGCCATCGAATGGACTGACCGTGCCGGGAGACCGTGTTGAACCCCGCGCGATGTCGGCATTGCACCAGGCTCCAATCCGCCATGTCCACGCGACGGCCCAGATTCTCGCCGCGCAATGTTCGCAGCATTCAGCGTTTTGGCGCTCGTCCGTTTCGTAGCGACGCCGGCCGCGTGATTCCCCGACACCAGCATTTCGCTGCAGGAATTGATCCGCTCGTTCGCGGGCGACGTTGTAGAAACCCGACCATGGAGTACGCATGACGAATCACTCAGCTGCGCCCGTAGCAGCAAGACAGCGCCATCCCTCGCGCTGGCAGGCCGGTGTTGCGATCCTGTTGACGATGGTCTTCGCGTCGCAGGCCGGCGGTCAGGCGCCCGCGGCGGGCGGCGCCGCGGCGGCTCCGTCGTCACCGGAAGCGCTCGAAACGACTCGTCGGCCCGATCGCGCTGTATCCCGACGACCTCGTCGCCATCATCCTGCCGGCGTCGACCAATCCGCTGCAGATCGTGCAGGCGGATCGCTTTCTCGAAAAGCGCAAGACCGATCCGAAGCTGCCGCTCGACGACAAGTGGGACGACGCGGTGAAGTCGCTGCTCAACTATCCCGAGGTCGTGAAGATGATGAGCGGCGACCTCGACTGGACCGGCGGCGCTCGGCGAGGCCGTCGTCGACGACCAGGGCGCGGTGCTCGAAGCGATCCAGGCGTTCCGGCGCAAGACGCAGGCGGCCGGCAACCTGAAGACCGACCGCAAGCAGATCGTCGTGGTCGAGAAGGAAGTCATCAAGATCGTCCCGGCCGATCCGCAGGTGATCTACGTGCCGCAGTACAACCCGGCCACCGTGGTCGTCGTCGGCGCGATCCGGCCTAGGGCTACTACCCGACGCCGTACCCGTCCTACTACTACCCGTATCCGCCCGGCGCGGCGCTCGCCACCGGCCTGATCTGGGGCGCGGCGATCGGCGCGGCGTGGAATGGCGGCCACTACGGCGCCAACTACGGCGGCGGCAACAACAACATCAACATCAATCGCAACACCAACATCAACACCGGCAACATCAACACCGGCAACATCAACCGGCCGGCGCAGCAGCCCGCCGGCGCCGGCACCGCGTGGAAGTCCAACAAGCAGCCGGGGCAGGTCAGCAGCAGCGTCGGCAGGACGTCCTCGACGAGCGCGCGCGTCGGTGATGCCGCGCGCGGGGCCGGTGGCGGGCTCGGGTCCGCCGGCGGCGGCAACGCGGCCCGACGACGATGGGCGGCGGCGGCGGGCGGAGGCGGGGGCGGCACGCGATCGTGCCACGTCGGCCGGCCGGGTCAGCGCCATCGCCGGCGCGACCAGTTCGGCGGCGGCAGCGTCGACCGGCGGCGGCGCAGTCGGGCGGCAGCGCGTTCGGAGGCTACGAGTTCCGGCCGTCAGGCACAGCGTGGACAGCTCGCGCGGTGCGTCGAGCCGCAGCTCGATGTCGGGCGGCGGCGCCGTCGGCGTGGCGGTGGCGGCGGCGGTCGGTGGCGGCGGCGGTGGCGGTGGCGGCGGCGGTGGCGGACGCGGCGGCGGCGGACGTCGCTAGGAGCTGCCCATGAACATGCATCCAGACAATCGACAGGAGGCTGACGACGCCATGAACGCATTCACTCACTACTGGACGTTGCGCCGGCTCGCGCTGGCGCTGCTGCTCGCGTTCCGCTCGCGGCGGCCGCGGCCGCGGCAGAAGACCTTCGCCACGCCCGAGGAAGCCGTCGATGCGCTCATCGCGGCGCTCAAGGCCGACGACGACGCGGCGCTGGTCGCCATCTTCGGCGACAAGCACAGGAATCTGGTCATCAGCGCCGACCGCGCCGCCAACAGCGCGACGCGCGCCGAAGATCGCTCGCGGCGCATGCAGGCGTTCCGCGTGCTGGACGAGCCGGGCAAGGACCGCCGCGTGCTGCTGATCGGCGACGAGGCCTGGCCGATGCCGATTCCCACTGGTGCGCGCGGGCGAGCGCTGGCGCTTCGCGACCGAGGAAGGCGTCGACGAGATCCTGAACCGGCGCATCGGCGGCAACGAGCGCAACGCCATCCACGTGCTGCGCGCGTATCTCGACGCGCAGCGCGCAGTACGCGTCGCGCGACCGCGACGGCGACGGCGTGCTGCAGTACGCGCAGAAGCTCGCCAGCGCGCCGGGCAAGCACGACGGCCTGTACTGGCCCGCCGATGCCGCGAAGGGCGAGGAGGAGAGCCCGTTCGGACCGCTGATCGCCGAGAGCTCGGCGTATCTCAAGGGCCACAAGGAAGGCGATCCCTACCGCGGCTACCACTTCCGCATCCTGACGCGCCAGGGCAGAAGAGCGCCCGGCGGCGCGTACAGCTACGTCATCAACGGCCGCATGATCGCCGGCTTCGCGATGGTCGCGTATCCCGCCCAATACGGCGAGAGCGGCGTGATGACCTTCATCGTCAGCCACAACGGCAAGATCTACGAGAAGGACCTCGGCAAGAACTCCGCCGCCATCGGCGCGAAGATGACGGCGTTCGATCCGGGCGCCGGCTGGAAGGAAGTCGCGCCCTGACCGGCGCGTCCGCGCGGCACCGGCGCCTCGCCCGGTCTGCCGGTGGGGCGCGCCCCTGCCTGGGGAACCGGGCGCCCGGATATTTCCTGCGCCCGCATCCGGCGTCCGCCGGCGGCCACTCCTCGACGGCCGCAATGCGCACAGTCGCCGCCGCCGAACATCGTTGACCCGGCTTCGCGCTCCACGCGCCATCGTCATCGACCCCGGGGCCGGACCCGGACCGCGGCCAGGCGCGGATCCGCCGGTCACCCGCCCTTCGCCGTTCGATAGAATGCCGCCCATGGGCAGGAGGAAAATCCGGCGCCGCTCGGTCGTCGGGCCCACCGGCGCGCGGACTTCGGCTTCGCTTCCCCGGGGTGCAGCGCATGCATCCTGAGGAGCCGATGAGCGACTGGCGCCACGAGCGTCGGACGCGCTACGACGATGTGACGATCCCGGCGGTCTGGATCGCGATCGTCCTGTCGCTGCTGGTGCACGGCGTGGCGATGTGGACCTGGCTGCCGCAGATGCGCCGCCTGTCGCTCGAGGACGGCGATCCCGGCCAGGCGAGCGGCTCGCTGGTGGCGCAGCTCGCCCCGCGCGCGAATCCGCCGGAGCCGTCCCCGCCGTCGCCGCCGCCGGAACCCCCTCGCCGGGCGCCGCCGTTGCCGCTGCGCCGCCCGCCATCGCCGGTCGCGCCTCCGGCGCCCTCGCCGCCGGTGATCGCGGCCCACCGGGCCGCGCCGGAGAGTGCCGCGCCGACGCCGGTTACAGCCGCAGCTCCGCCGCCGCCCGCGCGCAACGCGCCCGAGAGCGACCTGTCGGCGTTCATCGAAGCGAGGCGCCGCGCGCGCGGCGCGCCGTCGCCCGCGCCGGCCCAGGGCGATGCATCGAACACGCCGGCGGAGGAGTCGGACATCGAACGCAGGAACCGGATCGTCGCCGCCAACGTCGCCTCGAATCCCAATCCCACCTTCGGCTACGACCCGAAGAGCGGGGGCGGCATCTTCCAGATCCAGCGCCTGGATACCAACGATGCCACGTTCGTGTTCAACGGCTGGAACAAGGACATCGGCAGGAACACCAAGCAGCTGATCGAGGTCCGCAGGGGCAGCAACAGCGACATCCGCATCGCGGTGGCGCGGCGAATCATCGAGATCATCCGCGACGCACGAGAGCGGGGACTTCGTCTTCATTTCGCGGCGCCTCGGGCACGGAATCACGCTCTCCGCCCGACCCGCCGACAACGCGGAGCTCGAGGACTTCGTCATGCGCGAGTTCTTTCCCGGCGCGCGCCCGCCGTATTGACGGCCGGCGCGGCTGCAGGGCGTCGCCGCCCGCCCGGCCCGAGCCCGGCTAGAATGGCGTCGCGATTCACTGCGCCCGCGTGCACTATCCGCGGCAATCGGCGGCATCCATCGGCCAGGGGTTCCAGATGACTTCCCTGACTTGTGCGGACATTCTCGCGGGCCGCGCGCCGGCAGACGCGCCCGTCACCGTCAAGGGCTGGGTGCGCACGCGGCGCGATTCGAAGGCCGGCATCTCCTTCGTGAACGTGTCCGACGGCTCCTGCTTCCATCCGGTTCAGGTGGTGGCGCCCAACACGCTGTCCAACTACGCGGACGAGGTGCTGCACCTGACCGCCGGCTGCGCGGTGGAAGCCACCGGGCACCATCGTGCCGTCGCCGGCCAAGGGGCAGCCGTTCGAGATGCAGGCCACCGCGATCAAGGTCGTCGGCTGGGTCGAGGACCCGGACTCCTACCCGATTCAGCCGAAGCCGCACACGCTCGAATTCCTGCGCGAGGTCGCGCACCTGCGGCCGCGCACCAACGTCATCGGCGCGGTGACGCGCGTGCGCCACACCATCGCGCAGGCGATCCACCGCTTCTTCCACGAGCACGGCTTCGTCTGGGTCAACACGCCGATCATCACCGCGTCCGACGCGGAAGGCGCGGGCGAGCTGTTCCGCGTCTCGACGCTGGATCTGATGAATCTGCCGCGCACGCCCGAGGGCAAGATCGACTTCGCGCAGGACTTCTTCGGACGCGAGACCTTCCTCACCGTCTCCGGACAGCTCAACGTCGAGACCTACTGCATGGCGCTGTCGAAGGTCTACACGTTCGGCCCGACGTTCCGCGCCGAGAACTCCAACACCAGCCGGCACCTCGCCGAGTTCTGGATGATCGAGCCCGAGATCGCGTTCGCCGATCTCGCCGACGACGCGACGCTGGCCGAGGCGCTGCTGAAGCACATCTTCAGGACCGTGCTCGCCGAGCGCGCCGACGACATGGCGTTCTTCGAGGAGCGCATCGAGAAGGGCGTGATCGCCAAGCTGCAGGGCATCGTCGACTCGGAGTTCGTGCGCATGGACTACACCGAGGCCATCGGCATCCTGGAGAGCGCGAAGCAGAAATTCGAGTTCCCGGTCAAGTGGGGCATCGACCTGCAATCCGAGCACGAGCGCTACGTCTCGGAGAAGCACGTCGGCAAGCCGGTGATCCTGATGAACTACCCGAAGGAGATCAAGGCGTTCTACATGCGCCTGAACGACGACGACAAGACCGTCGCGGCGATGGACGTGCTGGCGCCGGGCATCGGCGAGATCATCGGCGGCAGCCAGCGCGAGGAGCGGCTCGACGTGCTCGACGCGCGCATGGCCGAGGCGGAGCTCGACAAGGAGCACTACGGCTGGTATCGCGATCTGCGCCGCTACGGCACCGTGCCGCACGCGGGGTTCGGCCTGGGCTTCGAGCGCACGGTGGCTTACGTGACCGGGCTCGCCAACGTGCGCGACGTGATTCCGTTTCCGCGGACGCCGGGGAACGCGAGGTACTGAACGCAGCCACGGGACGCCGGCGGGCGCCGGACGCCGGGTCGCGTCGCACGATGCGTCGTCCGCGCTCCGGCGCAGCTCAGGTCAGGTGCAGCGCCTTCGCCAGGTAGTCGAAGAACAGGCAGTAGAGGGCGATCGGCAGCGGAAGCCCGAGCAGCGTGCCGACGACGTACTGCGGAAACCCGACGCCCGACATCGCCAGCGCATAGTTGAGCGCCGGCGCGGTCTGGAACACGACGCGAAGCAGCGCGATGCTCGCAATCGGCCGCGCATCGAGTCGCCGCAGGACGCGTGCGGCAAACCTGTTCTTCAGCTGCCGCAGCGCGTCGCCGCCGACGAAGCGGACGATCACGAAGGTCAGCACGCTGGAGACGCCGGCCGCGACGTAGATCGCCAGCCCGCCCCAGATGCGCCCGAGCGTCAGGACCGCCGCGGCCAGAAACACCCATCCCGGAACATGGATCAGGTTGCCGAGCGCAAACAGCGCGACGAGAACCGCCAGGCCGCGGATCGGGTTTTCCAGAATTCTTTGCCGCAGGGCCTCGAGATCGAAGTGACTCCCCATCCCGGACAGTTCGAAGAGCGCGAGCAGCACGGCCAGGAACAGCACGACGGCGACAGCCGTCCGTACGCGCCGCAGGAACGATTTCATCAACCTCGCCGCAGGCGCAAGCTGCGCGGGACGGTCGGGCGCGGCGGGCATTCGCGGCGCCGGCGCTGCGCCAGAGCGAAAAAGGCGCCAGGGCGCCGATGTCTTCTGCGACAACGCGTACGCGGCCGCTCACGCGTACGCCGGCGTCTCCGCAATCGGATAGAACCGGCTCGTCTTCGGCACGCCGGCGAGCAGGTACTCCATCTGGTCGGCGAGGATGCGCCGATTGCGCAGGATGAACTGCTCGTGCCGGTTCGGCACGTAGGGCACGTAGAGCAGCGGCATCTCCGCCTGCTCCGGGGTCCGGTTCGCCTTGCGGATGTTGCACTTCTTGCAGGCGGTCACCGCGTTGGTCCAGAAGTCGCGCCCGCCCTTGCGACACCGGCACCACGTGGTCGCGCGACAGATCGCGGGACATGTAGCTTTCGCCGCAATAGGCGCACAGGTGCCGATCGCGGGCGAACAGCAGCGTATTGGTGAGACCGGGCACCTGGCCGTGCCGTCCGGCCACGCTGCCCTTGATGGCGAGGATCGACTTGGTCGCGATGCGCGAGCGAACGCCGTTGCGCTGGTAGCCGCCGCGGAATTCGCGCACCTCGTAACCCAGCGACCAGGCGACCATCTGCTTGGCGTGATAGGTGATGGCCTCCTCGAGCGCCACCCACGCCTGCGGAAGCCCGGCCATGTCCACGGTCAGTACCAGAGGTTCCATTGTCGTCGATGCTGACTGCCGGACCGTCCGGCAGGAAATGCCCATACCGGAGTGTGCATCAAACCGGTGCCTTGCGGGAAGCCGCGGGCCGCCGCGCATCGGGCTTCGCGGTGCGGTCGACGGTCCGCCGCCGGGCAGCGCTCGGGCGAGCGACGTGCATCGGAATGGCAACGATCGGCGGCCACCAAGCGCGTCGGGCTATTGACGCCGACAGGCGCCGGGCCGAAATTGCGGGAGCCCTGCCTCGAACCGGCGGGCGCCGCGACCTGTAGTCGCGGCCATCGGCCAACGTATCAAGGTACACGGAAGCGATGACTTCGAATCTCCCGGCAACGTCGCGGCGCAACCGCCTGCAATCCGCGTCGATGATCGTCGCGCTCGGTTGCGCGCTGCTGCTGACCGCGTGCGGCGGCGGTGGCGGTGGCGGCGGAACGGCCGCGCCCGGGCCCGACCCGCCCGCCCGGAGATCCGGGTCTGCCCGATCCGCAATACCGGGCGTCCTTCCTCTCGCCGTTCACGCCCGGCTGCGAGGGCACGCCGGCGACGGGCACGCTCTACACCAACGCCGAGGTGGAGCCGTGGCTCGCGATCAATCCCCGCGACGCGAGCAATCTGGTCGGCGTCTGGCAGCAGGATCGCTGGTCGAATGGCGGCGCCAGGGGCCTGGTGACGGGAGTGTCGTTCGACGGCGGCCGCACCTGGACGCGGCAGATGCCCGCATTCACGCGCTGCGCGGGCGGAAACGCGGTCAACGGCGGCGACTACGAGCGCGCTTCCGATCCGTGGGTGTCCATTTCACCCGACGGCATCGCCTACCAGAGCGCGCTTTCCTTCAACGGGCGGGCATTGGCGCCGGGCTCGTCCAGCGCGGTCCTCGTCAGCCGCTCGACCGACGGCGGCAGGACGTGGAGTGCGCCGGCAACGCTCGTCCGCGACGGCCCCGCTTTCTTCAACGACAAGGATTCGATCACCGCCGATCCGACCGACGCGCGCTACGTCTACGCGGTGTGGGACCGGCTCTCCGCGTCGGGCAGCGGGCCGGCCTACCTCGCGCGCACGACCGACGCCGGCGCGACCTGGGAAGCCGGCGCGATCGATCTACGATCCGGGACCCGCCAGCCAGACGCTCAACAACCAGATCGTCGTGCTTCCCGATGGCACGCTCGTCCTGTTCCTCACGCGCTTCGATACCGGTCCCGGCAACACGGTCGATGCGTCGCTGGTCGTGGTCCGATCGAGCGACAAGGGGGCCACCTGGTCGGCGCCCATCACGGTGTCCCCCATCCAGGCGCTGGGCACGCACGACCCCGACGCCGGCACGCCGATCCGCGACGGCGCGAACCTCGGCAGCGATCGCCGTCGGCCCCGGCGGCGACGCTCGCCGTCGTGTGGCAGGACGCGCGCTTCTCCGGCGGACAGCGCGACGGCGTCGCCTTCGCGCGCTCGAACGACGGCGGCCTGACCTGGTCCACCGCGGCCCGGTCAACCGTGATCCGTCGGTGCAGGCGTTCGAGCCCGCCGTGGCCATTCGCGCCGACGGCACGTTCGGCGTCACCTACTTCGACACTGCGCAGCAACACGCCCGATCCTGCGGACCTGCCGACCGACTACTGGCTCGCGCGCTCGACGGACGGCATCACCTGGCGCGAGAGCCGCGTCGCCGGTCCGTTCAACCTGGCCATCGCCCCCGATTCCGAAGGACTGTTCCTCGGCGACTACCAGGGCCTGACCAGCATCGGGAACGCTGTTCGTGCCGTTCTACGCGGCGGTGAACAACGGCGACACGACCAACCGCACCGACGTGTTCGCGTCGCTGGCGAGCTCGGCGGGCGGCGCGGCCGCAGCGGCGGTCGTCGAGAGCGAGAGCGTCGGTGCGCCGATGCGCGCCGAAGCGGCCTTGCCGTTGCCCATGACTTCCGACCTGCGGAAGCGGCTCCACGACAGCATCGTGCGAACGATGCGGCGGCGGGTACCCGAGTGGTCGCCCCCGGGCAGCGCATCGCCGCGGGTGCCATAGCGGGTCGACCCCGCGCGACGCGGCTCGCCGTCGCCGGCGCCGCGAGTCAGTGCGACATCAGCACCGGCGCGGTCATCGACGAGAGCATCACCTGCGTCACGCCGCCCCACGCCAGTTCGGCGAGCCGGGGGCGGCTGTAGGCCCCCATCACGATCATGTCGGCGCCGAAATCCGCGGCCTGCGACAGCAGCAGCTCGCCGGCGTCGATGTCCGCCGCGAACAGGCGGCGCACCGTCGCGTCGACGCCATGCCGGTGCAGGAACGTCGCGACCTGCGCGTCGGTGAAGCGCTCGCGCGCGCTCTCATCGGCTTCGGGCGTGACGGCCACCGCGAACACCTTCTTCGCGTCCTTGAGAAACGGCAGCGCATCGGCGACGGCCCGCGCCGACTCGCGCGAATCCTTCCACGCGATCAGCACGCGCTCGCCGACGGTCGGATATTCGCCGACCGAAGGAACGAACAGCACCGGGCGGCCGCAGCGCATGACGACGGCGTTGGCAAGCTCCACGGCGAACGCGCTGGTCGCTTCGTCGCGCGGCGGCTGCCCGAGGATCGCGAGATCGGCGTGGCGCGCGTGCAGCACGGCGGCTCCGATCGGGTTCCCCGTCGGCGCCCGCCACTCGACGGCGGTCGCGCCGGCGCGGACGGCGGCGGCGCGGAAGCTCGCCTCGGCGGCGCCCTTGGCATCGGCGAGTCCCCGAAGGTACCTCCCGATCGACTCGGGGGACATCACCGCCGACGCGTACGGCGTGAGTTCGCTCGGCGGCACGAGATACGCGCCGAGCAGTTCCGCCGGATACTGTTTCGCCACCCGGGCGGCATAATCCAGCCGGTGCGCGCAGGACTCGGTATCGTCGACCTGGACAAGAATGGACCGGTACGTCATGGTGCCCTCGTGAATGGGTTGATGCGCCATCTTGCCGCAAATCGCAAGCGCGGACTTTGACGCGGCTCATGACGGCACGCGGCCGCGCACCTCGAATCGCGGCCGCCGCGCGTACCCGGGCCGCGCGGGGCTCCCCGTGACCGACGACCTCCCCTTCCGCTCGCTGACCGAGCTCGCCGCGGCTGCTTTCCGCCGGGGAGACCGTCGTCGCGCGAGATCGTCGCGGCCTGCCTCGCGCGCATCGACGCGCTCGACGGGCGGCTGCACGCGTTCGTCGACGTCTATGGCGACGACGCGCTCGCGGGCGCCGACGCCGCCGATCGCGGGCGCCGGGCCGGCATCCCCGCGGGACCGCTCGCGGGGCTGCCGATCGCGCTCAAGGATCTCCTGCACGTCGAAGGCCGCCAGACGACGGCCGGCTCGAAGAGCTGGCTCGGAAGAATGTCCGACCACACCGCGACGGCGGTCGAGCGGCTCGTCGCCGCGGGCATGATCCCGCTCGGCAAGACGCACATGGTCGAGTTCGCGTTCGGCGGCTGGGGCCGCAACCAGCCGATGGGCGCGCCCTGGAATCCGTGGGACACGCGCATCCACCGCGTCGCCGGCGGCTCGTCGAGCGGCTCGGCGGTGGCCGTCGCCGGCGGCCTCGTTCCGGCGGCGATCGGCTCCGACACCGGCGGATCGGTGCGCATTCCCGCGGCGCTCTGCGGCCTCACCGGCCTCAAGACCACCTACGGGCTCGTCAGCCTCCACGGCGCCGTGCCGCTGTCGCCGACGCTCGACTCGATCGGACCGCTCGCGCACACCGTCGAGGACGCGGCGCTGCTCACCGCCGCGATGGCGGGGCCCGACCCGCGCGATCCCGCCACGCTCGCGGCGCCGCGTTTCGATCTCGACGCGGCGCTGGCCGGCCCGCCCGACATCCGCGGCATGCGCATCGCCTGCCTCGCGCCGGAGCATTTTCCCGCGTACACGCTGCCCGACGTCGTCCGCGCGCGCGACGAGGCGATCGCGGTGCTGCGCGATCGCGGGCGCGATCGTCGACGAGCCGCCGGTTCCGCTCGACTTCGAGGACCTGATGGTGCGCAACGGCCGGCTGATCGCCGCCGAAGCCTATGCGTTCCATCGCGCGTACATCGACGACGCGTCGCTGCCGATCGACGCCTGGGTGCGCACGCGCGTGCTGTCGGGCAAGTCGATCAGCGCCGCCGACTACATCGACGAGCTCGTCGCTGCGAACGCGCGCCGCGGCGTCCGTTCGCCGAATGGATGCGCGGCCGCGACGCGCTGCTGACGCCGACGCTGCCGATCACCGCCACGCCGATCGCCGACATCGACGAATCGACCACGCCGCTCGCGACGTTCACCCGCGCCGCCAACTACCTCGGCGCCTGCGCGCTGTCGCTGCCGGCGGGATTCTCGCCGCACGGACTGCCGATCGGCGTGCAGCTGATCGGCGCGCCGTTCGCGGAGGCGACGCTGATCCGGATCGGTCGCGCGTTCCAGGCGGCGACCGACTGGCACCTGCGGCGGCCCGCGCTGTAATCCTGGGCCGGGCGGACGCCTCCGGTGGCGCCGCAAGGCTAATCGAACAGCGAGGGCGTCGGGTCCGCCGCGCCGGGCGCCAGGGCAGCCGCGTGGTCATCCGCCGGACAAAGCGCCCCGACGCGCACGCCGAGCAGCCGAATGCGCCGGTCGAGCGGCACTCGTTTCAGGCACTCGCCGGCCGCGCGGCGGATCGTCTGCGCGTCGTCGGTCGGCTCGTCGATCGTCCGGTCGCGGGTCACCGTCTTGAAGTTGTCGTAGCGCAATTTCAAACCGATCGTCCGGCCGACGTAGCCCTTGCGCGCCAGGTCGTCGGCGACGCCCGCGCACAGCCCCGTGAAGATGCGCGACAGCAGGTCGCGGTCGCGCGTGGCCGACAGGTCGCGCTCGAACGTCGTCTCGCGGCTGATCGAGCGGGGCTCGATGTGCGTCACCACTTCGCGGTCGTCGCGGCCGTTCGCGGCGTCGTGCATCCACGCGCCGTGGCTGCGGCCGAAATGCCCGATCAGCCATGCGGGATCCGCTGCCGCAAGCTCGCCGATGGTGTGGATGCCGAGCGCCTCCAGCTTCGCGCTGGACTTCGGGCCGATGCCGTTGATCCGCCGCGCCGGCAGCGGCCAGATGCGGCGCGCGATGTCGTCGGGCCGGATCATGGTGAGGCCGTCCGGCTTGTCGAGCTCCGAGGCGATCTTCGCCAGCAGCTTGTTCGGCGCGACGCCGATCGAGCACGAGAGACCCGTCTCGCCGCGCGCACCGCCTCCTTGATCGACTTCGCGACGTCGCGCGCGCGCCACCACGGGATCGTCGTCGTCGGTTTCCGTCACGGCGGCGTAGCGCTCGCCGGGCGCGCGGTCCCGGCGATCGACCGGCGGGATCGGCGCCACGGACGGCGGCGCCACGCCGGTCAGATCGATGTAGATCTCGTCGATGCCGTTGTCCTGGATCCTGCGGCGCGATCGCGGCGACCGCCGCCTTGAACAGCCGCGAATACTTCCGATATGCGTCGAAATCGGTCGGCAGCAGCACCGTGTCCGGCGCGAGCTGCGCGGCCTTCATCAGGCCCAGCGCCGAATGCAGCCCGAGAGCGCGCGCCTCGTAGGTCGCCGTGGTGATCACGCCGCGGCCGGCATAGCCGCGCAGGGTCGCGAACTCGCGGACCGCCCGGCCGGTGGCCGGATCGATCTTCTCGACCGGCTGATGCCGGCGGCCGCCGCCGATCACGACCGGCCGTCCGCGCAGTTCCGGATAGCGCAGGAGCTCGACCGACGCGTAGAAGGCGTCCATGTCGAGGTGGGCGATCAGGCGCTGGAGGGGAGAAGACATGACCGGGCTTGGCCGGAAACCCGCGGCAGCGACAGTTTAGTGGATGTGCGGATGTAAAATGGGCGGGTCCGGCTTGCCGGCGCCACCGGCCGGCCCGGGACTCCGCGACGCAGGCCCGAGCGACGCCCGATCCGCAGAAACCCTTTCCCATGAGCCACAAGCACGAAAACCTGATCAAGGCGATCTTCCACGATCCCGTCAGCGGCAACATCCAGTGGCGCGAAGTCGAATCGCTGCTCCGCCATCTCGGAGCCGCCGTGGAGTCGCTCGCCGGCACGCGCGTTCGCGTGAAGCTCAACGATCACGAGGGCATCCTGCACCGGCCGCATGGCGGCAATGCGCTCGGCCGCCAGGACATCATGCATCTGCGCGAATACCTGGCGCACGCGCGCATCACGCCGTCGCTCTACCAGAACGGAAAATCCGAATGACCGGCGGCACGGGTGCCGCGCTCGAACCACACGGCGGCCGTCGCGCCGCGCGAAAGGAACAACCATGAGCAAGACACGACACGTTGCCATCCTGGTCGGCAGCCTGCGCAAGGACTCGCTGAACCGGAAGATGGCGCTGGCGCTGGCGGGACTCGCCCCGGCATCGCTTGAACTCGGCATCGTCGAGATCGGCGGCCTGCCGCTGTTCGACCCGGACCGCGAGGCGGAGCCGACGCCGGCGGTGCGCGACTTCAAGGACCGCATCCTGCAGGCGGACGCGCTGCTGTTCGTGACTCCCGAATACAACCGGTCGGTGCCGGGGGTGCTGAAGAACGCTCTCGACGTCGGCTCGCGTCCCTATGGCAAGAGCGTATGGAGCGGCAAGCCGGGCGCCGTCGTCACCGTTTCGCCCGGAGCGATCGGCGGCTTCGGGGCGAATCACCATCTGCGCCAGTCGCTGGTGTTCCTGAACGTGCCCGCGATGCCCCAGCCGGAGGCCTACATCGGCGGCGGCGCGGCGCTCTTCGACGACAAGGGCGCGCTCACCAACGATTCGACGCACGCCTTCCTGGTCAAGTTCCTCGCCGCCTTCGCGCTCTGGATCGAAGCCAACGCGCCGCGCTGATGCCGCTGCTGCCGGTCTGCATTGGCGGATTCCTGCGATCCCGCGGACCTGAATCGATGCAGCGGTGACGCGGTTTCGCCGTGGCGCTCCGCGCGGGCGCCCGGCGCGGTTGCTATAATCCGCCCACCTTGCCGCCCGCCGCTCCCGGCCGGCGGCATTTGTTTTCTCGCGCAGCGGCGTCCCGCCGCAATCCGCAACCGATGAACATGCCCCCGTTTCCCGCCGACCTGGTCAGCGACGTCGCCAAGCGGCGCACGTTCGCCATCATCTCGCATCCGGACGCGGGCAAGACGACGCTGACCGAGAAGCTGCTGCTGTTCGGCGGCGCGATCCAGATGGCGGGCACCGTCAAGGCGCGCAAGAGCGCCCGGCACGCCACCTCGGACTGGATGGAGGTCGAGAAGCAGCGCGGCATATCGGTGACGAGCTCGGTGATGCAGTTCGAGTATCGCGGGCTACACCATCAACCTGCTCGACACCCCCGGCCACCAGGACTTCTCCGAGGACACCTATCGCGTGCTCACCGCGGTCGACGCCGCGGTGATGGTCATCGACGCCGCCAAGGGCGTCGAGGAGCAGACGATCAAGCTGCTCGACGTCTGCCGCCTGCGTTCCACGCCGATCATCACCTTCGTCAACAAGATGGACCGCGAGGTGCGCGAGCCCTTCGCCCTCCAGGAGGAGATCGAGTCGGTGCTGAAGATCGACTGCGCGCCGGTCAGCTGGCCGGTGGGGATGGGCAAGCGCTTCCGCGGCGTCTTCGACCTGCGCCGCGACCGGCTGCTGCGCTTCACCCCCGGCGAGGAGAAGCGCACCGACGATCTGGAAGTGATCGACGGACTCGGCAATCCGCGGCTCGACGAGCTGTTCGCCGACGAGATGCCGGCGCTGCGCCACGACGTCGGGCTGATCCGCGAGGCGAGCCAGCCTTTCGACATCGGCCTCTTTCTCGCGGGCCGCCAGACGCCGGTGTTCTTCGGGTCGGGGATCAACAACTTCGGCGTGCGCGAAATCCTGCAGGCGCTCGTGGAATGGGCGCCGCCGCCGCAGCCCCGCGACGGCAGCGGGCGGACCGTGTACCCGGCCGAGGCCCGCGTTCTCCGGCTTCGTGTTCAAGATCCAGGCCAACATGGATCCCAAGCACCGCGACCGGATCGCGTTCTTCCGCGTCTGCTCGGGGCGCTACGCACCGGGCATGAAGGTGCGCCACCTGCGGACCGCGCGCGAGATGAAGCTCGGCAACGTGATGACCTTCATGGCCAATGAGCGCGTGATGAGCGAGGACGCGGTGGCCGGCGACATCATCGGCATCCACAACCACGGCCAGCTGCAGATCGGCGACACGCTGACCGAGGGCGAGGCGCTCGCCTACAAGGGCATTCCGTATTTCGCGCCCGAGCTGTTTCGAGTGGCGCGGCCGCGCGACCCGTTCAAGGCCAAGCAGCTTTCGAAGGGGCTGCAGGAGCTTGGCGAGGAAGGCGCGATCCAGGTGTTCGAATCGACACACAGCAATACGCTGCTGCTGGGCGCCGTCGGCCAGCTGCAGTTCGAGATCGTCGCGCACCGCCTGGCGAGCGAATACAAGGTCGACGCGATCTACGATTCCGCCAATATCTCGACCGCGCGCTGGCTCACCTATCCGGACGAGAACACGCGGCGCAATTTCGAGCGCGAGCAGGCGGCATCGCTGGCGACCGACGTCGACGGCAATCCGGTGTTCCTGGCGACCAACCGGTACAACCTGCAGGTGACGGTCGAGCGCTGGCCGAAGGTCGGCTTCCACACCACGCGGGAGCACGGGCAGCGGCTGGCGCACGCCTAGACGGCGGGCGCGGGCCAGGCACGCATGGAGCGGCGATGCCGCGTCCGCGACGCCCGGCCGGGAACCTCGGGCGCGCTCCCCGCGCCTACACGCGCGGCGGCGGCGTATTGGGCGGCGGGTAGCTCGGCGGCGGGGTATTCGGCGGCGGGTAGCCTGGCGGCATCGCGCCCTGCGGCGGATAGCCGGACGGCGCGTACGCGGTCGGCCCGCGGTAGCCCGCTCGGACCGGGATCTGGTTGCCGTGCGCGTACATGCATTGCAGATAGGCGCTGTCGTAGCGACGCTGCATCTCGTAGTAGGTCAACCCGGCGGCGTTGCTGCCCGCCGCGGCGCCGAACAGCAGCCCGGTGCCGGCGCCGATCGCCGCGCCTGCGCCGGCCTGGCCGGTCGCGGAGCCGATGATCGCGCCGGCGGCGGCGCCGATGGCTGCACCTGCCACCGCGCTCGTCGCGGCGCTATCGGCCGCGGCCTGTCCCGACGTCGAGCCGCCCAACGTGGCATTGGCGTACTGCTGGCAGGCATAGGCGTCGCGCTGGAAGGCGTCGAAACTCTTGCCGGTCCCCGGCAGCGCCATCACGGCGGGGCCGCTCGGTATCGTGGCACAGCCGCCGATGAAGGCAACGGCCACCAACGGTAATACGATTGCGCGCGCTTTCATGATCGGAACGCCCGGTTCATCGCTATTGGATCGGGCCCGGCGGAGACTGCGCCGGATCCGGCACGACGCGCATCCACGCCTTCGAGCAGCTCTGGACGTACGGGTAGTAGCCGGGCGGCTCGGTGCAGTAGAACCACGAGACGGTCGGGGCATTCGCCGGGACGCCGGCCGGCGCCGCCGCTTGCGGCTGCTGGACGTAGGCGATCGGTTCCTGCTGGACGTAGGCCGCGTACGGGTACGACGGGGCGTACGCATACGGATAGCCGTAGTCGTAGTACGCCGAGGCGTACCCGGGCCACCAGACCCCCGGAAAGCCGAAATACAGGCCGAGGTTGCCGCCGTACCAGCCGCCGCCCCAGTAGCCGCCGCGGTAGCCCGAATAGCCGCTTCCGTGCCAACCCCCTCCGCCGTACCAGCCGCCATGGCCGCCGCCCTGCCAGCTACCGCCACCGTGGCCGCCGCCCTGCCAACTGCCGCCGCCGTAGCCGCCGCCGCCACGGCCACCTCCCGAATAGCCGCCGTGGCCACCGCCGCCGCCACCGCGCGATTGCGCCATTGCCGCGTCGGCGATGCCGGCGGCAGCGAACATTACGACGAGTGCAAGCGCTAGCTTCTTCACGGCGTGCCCTCCTTGTGCATCTATGGATTGGACGCGGCGTCGCACGTCAAGTTCATGCGCTGGGGCAACTATCGTCCGCGCGTCTCGCACGCGGTTGCCGCCGCCGACCCTGCCCATGCATAACGCCGGGCCGCCCCATCCGTTGACCGGCGCCGGCCGGCGCCATCAGGAATGTAGCGCCCCGCCTCGCCGGCATCAGTGCCGGGTCGCGACGACGCCGGCTCAGCTACCGGTCCGTTCCCCGCGCGACGACGACCCGGCAGGACCCTCACCCTGCAGCACCGCACCCAGATCGAAGATCTCGACCAGCGCCCGGCGGTAGTCGGCGTCCGCGAGCCACATGCTGTTGTTGTGTGTCCCGTTCTGCACCAGCAGCAGTTTCTTCGGCGCCGGTGCCGCGGCGAACAGGGCTTCGCTGAACCGCATCGGCACATAGCGGTCGCTGGCGCCATGCACCACGAGCACGGGCGTGCGAACCTGGCCGATCTTCCCGATCGAATCGAATTTCTCGGTCAGCAGTCCCACCGGGAGCCAACCGTTGCTCAACTCGGACGCGATGTCGGCCAGCGAGGTGAACGACGACTCGATGATGAGGCCGCCGGCGCCGGTGCCGTCGACCGCGAGCTGCGCGGCGAGATCGACCGCGACCGCTCCCCCCAGCGAGTGACCGTAGATGTAGCGTCGCGAGGGATCAGGCTCTTTCGCCGCCAGCCAGAGCCACGCGGCGCGCGCATCCTCGTAGACGGTGGTCTCGGAGGGCAAGTCACCATCGCTGCGGCCGAATCCGCGGTAATCGATGGCAAACACCGAAAACCCGAAACGACGCAGCTGCGCGATGCGATTGAAGTGACCCGTCAGATTCCAGCGCGCGCCGTGCAGGTACAGCACGACGGGGGCCCCGGGATGCGGGTCCGGCCACCACCACGCGTGGATCCGCTGGCCGGCGTCCGCGCCGACCGGGATGAACACGTCCTGCACGTCGGCGGGAACGCCGCTGTACCAGCCGGCGTCGGCGCGGCTCGGACGGAACAGGAGCTCGCGCTCGCGCTGCTCGAGGCCGATGCAGCCGCCGACCAGCACCGCGACCACGCCGATGACGACGGCGATGCGCCATCGGCGGGATCGGGGACGGATCGTTGTCGGCATGGTCGTCGGTTCGGCGCGCATTCGAGTCGGTCGAAGATTACTCCATAATGGAAGGCTGCCGCGTCGCATCGGCGCCGGGCGGCGGGCGCAAACGGAAGGATCCGGCATGACAACGCACGACCCCGCGGCGGCGCCTACTCCGGCGGAGCTCGACCGCCTGGAGGCGCTCCTCGACTCCGAACCGCTGCACGGCGAAGCGATGCCGCTGGACGCGCTGCAGGGGCTCTTCTTCGCCATCGCCATCGGTCCCGAGCCGGTGGCGATGGCGGATTGGATGTCCGTCGTGCTCGGCGAGAATCCCGAATTTGCGAGCGCCGGGGACAGGAGCGAGACGATCGAACTGCTGACGCGCTTCCAGCGGCACGCAGCGGCGGCGATCGCGCAGGATGGCTTCGAGTTCATCCTCTACGGACCCGACGGCGGTGCCCGGGACTACGCCACCTGGTGCGGCGGATTCCTCGACGGCGTCGAACTTTCGCCGGTCGACTGGTTCGAGCGCGGCGATCCCGACGAGGTCGACGAACTGCTCTATCCGTTCATCGTCCTGGCCGGCGAGCTGCCGGCCAAGGAGCGGCGTGCCTTCCGGGCGGACGAGTGGGCGCAGCTGGTGAAGGGCTGCGAGGATGGGCTCGCCGACGCGATCGTCGACATCCGCGAGTACTGGGCCGCCCTGCGGACGCCGCCCCAAACCGTCCGTCGCGCGACGCCGAAGACCGGGCGCAATGATCCCTGCCCCTGCGGCAGCGGAAAGAAGTTCAAGCAATGCTGCGGCGCCACGACGAAATTGCACTGACCCTTCTGCCGTCCCGGATCGGCGTTCGGCTCGGAGCCTCGAACAGCTGACGCCCGGGCTTCGACGCTCGCATGCCCTGCGGCGCACCCCTCGATTTCTCGATCCGGGTTTCCGACTGCGTCCGAGTCGCCGCCGATTTTCAATTTGAATGAAATTGTAATATTATAAATATTTATAATATATAACTAATTCAGTCGTTGCCGCGCCACCAGGAGCGCACAGGATGGATCGACGCCGGTACCGCAGTCCGGTTCGCGAGGAGGCGATGGCGGCGACGCGGCGACGCATCGTTTCCGCCTACCTGGCGCTGGTCGCGGAGCGTGGCGGGACCGCGGCGACGCACGCCGAAACCGCTCGGCGGGCCGGCGTCGCGACGCCTACGGCGTACAAGCACTTCCCGACGCGCGCCACCCTCGCCGAAGCCGGGATGCAGGAGGCCATGCGCCTGGCCCCGCAGGTCGACGCGGACGCCGTCCTGGAAACGCCGGATGTCGATCTTCGGCTGGAGCGGCTGGTCGACATCGTCTATGGCCAGCACGCGCACTACGCGCCCTGGCGACCAGGGATTGCGGGCGAAGCGTTGGGGTCGCCGCAGCGCACGGACGACGTCGCCGCCAACGAGCATCGGCTCGACGAGCTGATCCGCGACGCCCTGGCGCCCGCGTTCGGCGGCAAGGTCCCGCGACCGCCGCTGGCGGTGGCCAGCGCGCTCCTCGGCTTCGGGAGCTGGCAGGCGCTGACACGGATCCTGCGCGATCCGGATCGGGTGCGCCGGACCGCAACCTCGGCACTGCGCACGCTCGTTTCCGGCCACCGCATCGACCAGGCCGCGCCCTGATCGGCGGCGATGCGCTTCGCCGAGGTCCGGCGCACGACACCGGGACCCGTCGCGCGCGCCGCGTCAGGCCTCGAAGCCTCCCTGCCGGCGAAGCGCCAGCGATGCGGGCCCCGTCAGCAGCGATGCGAAGCGTCGCCCCAGCTCCGGCTGCCGCGCATTGGCGCAGACGGCCGCGGAATAGACGGTGGCGAGCACGAATTCGGGCGGAAGCGCACCGGCCAGCGCGACGCCGGGCGTGTATCTGATCTCCGTGATCTGCGTGCAGCCGATGAGGCCGGGCTCGCGCGACTGCGCGAGTTCCTGCATCGCGGCGGCGCCGTGGGGATAGGGCCGAAGCCGCGCGGCGACGACATCGCGTATTCCGAGGCGATCCAGGACCGCGACGAAGTGCACGCCGGCGGTCGCCTTCAGCGGATCGGGGAACAGGATCCCGGTCGAGGCCAGCAGCGCGGCGCGCAACGCCGCGCCGTCGCGAAGATCGGGAAGCGTATCGCCGGCCCGGACCGCGATCCCGGTGCGCACGCGTCCCAGCGACGCGACGCTTCGCGCTTCGACCTGTCCGTCGTCCAGCAGCGCGTCGATCATCGCCGCGGTGAGGATGACCAGGTCGCAGGGCTCTCCCGACGCGAGCCGGTCCTTCATCGCCCCGACGGCGCCGAACGCGGCCTCGATACCGGCGCCCGTTCCGGCGGTGAAATCCGCCCCCAGCGCCGCGACGAGACCCCTGGCGGCGCCGGCGCTGAGGAGGGTCAGCGTCATCGATGGACCGGCGCCGCGATCCCGCCGGCGACTATTGATCGGGCTTCGCGCCGGAGATCCTGACGATCCGATCCCACTTGGCGATGTCGTCGGCGAGAAAGCGGCCGAACTCGTCGGGCGTCATCAGCATCGGCAGCGCACCCTGTTTCGCCCACTCCTGCCGCACTTCGGGGCGATTGACGATCCGGGTGACCTCGGCGTTGAGGCGGTTGACGATGGCCGGCGGCGTTCCCTTCGGCGCGATGAGGCCCAGCCAGATCACGGCTTCGTAGCCGGCCACTCCGGATTCGTCGAGGGTCGGAACGCCGGGCAGCACCGCCGAGCGCGTCTTGCCGGTGGTGCCCAGCGCCTTCACGCGCCCCGAACGCGCGTGTTCGCTCATGGTCGTGACGGCGTCGAACATCATCTGCACCTGTCCGCCCAGGAGATCGGTGCGCGCCCCCGAGCTTCCCTTGTACGGCACGTGCACGATGTCGACGCCGGCCATCGCCTTGAAGAGTTCGCCGGCCATGTGATAGGGCGTTCCCGGGCCCGACGACGCGTAGTTGAGCTTCCCGGGGCTCGCCTTCGCCAGCCGGATGAGGTCGGCGACGTCGTTGGCGGCGACCGACGGATGGACCACGAGCACGAGGTCGGAATAGTTGATCGGCGCGACGGGGACGAAATCGCGCAGCAGCGCGTACGGCTTGTTCGGCACCAGCGACTCGTTCACCGTCTGCGTGTTCGACATCAGCAGCAGCGTGTAGCCGTCGGGGGCGCTCTTCGCGACCGCGTCGGTGCCGATGATCGATCCCGCGCCGGGCCGGTCGTCGATGACGAACGGCTGCCCCAGCGCCTCCTGCAGCCGCGCGCCGAGGAAGCGCGCGTAGACGTCGGCCGGGCCGCCGGCGGCGAAGGGCACGATGATCTTCACCGGCTTCGCCGGATAATCCTGCGCCTGCGCGCCGGTGCAGGCGAGCACCGCCAGCGCGGCGACGATCGCCCTTCCGGCTGCGTAGCGCATCATGGTTCTCCAGGCGGCCGACGATGCCGCGCTGCGCCTCAATCTACACGAATCGGCCGCGGCCCGGCAGGTCGCCCGGATCGGATAGCCGCGCGCCGCGCCACGCCGTAAAATCGCGGCAACGACTTCGTCGAAAGGACTCCCATGGCCACCGAATCCCCCGGCCGTCCGGCCGAGCCGACGCTCGATGCCGCGTCGATGTATCGCGAGGAGGTCTACACCGACCGCAAGGCCGGGACGCTTGCGCGTGCTGGTCCCCGTGACGGCGGGCGGCGCTCCGGACCCGTCGCGGGCGACGATCTACAGCGGCGAGGCGCAGCTGCTGACCAACATGGGGCCGCTTCCGATCAGCTTCGACATCGACGCGCCGAATCTCGCCGAGGCGGTCGCGAGGTACGCCGCGGCGGCGAAGGGTGGCATCGAGCACGCGATGCGCGAGCTGATGGAGTTGCGGCGCCAGGCGTCGTCGTCGATCGTGATTCCGCAGAGCGGCACGCTGCCGCCGGGTGGTCCGCTCGGCGGCGGCGGCAAGATCCAGATGCCGTGATCCGCGCGCGGCGCCGGCCCCGCCAGGTGACGCGCCCGGTGCCGCGGTTGGCGCCCGCCCTGCCGCTGCCGTTCAGCGTCCGCTCCGCGGCGTCCGCGCCTTCGTCGTTGCCGCCTGATCGAGCGCCCATTCCGCGCTCGCGAACCGCTCCACCAGGAAATCCGTGAACGCGCGGACCTTCGCCGAAAGGTGGCGCCGGCTCGGGTAGACGACGTGGATGCCGGTCGGCGGCGGCGCGAACGCACGCAGGATCGGCAGCAGCCGGCCCGCGCGGACGTCGGGACCGACGATGAAATCCGGCTGGTACCCGATGCCGATGCCCTCGAGCGCCATCGCCTCGAGGAAATTGCCGTTGTTGGCGTGCATCGGTCCCGCGATCCGGGCATTGCGCTCGCGACCGTCGCGGTCGCGGAACGCCCAGACGTCGCTCTGCGGCGAATACTCGTAGGTGAGGCAGGTGTGCGAGGCGAGATCCTCGGGCGTGCGCGGCTCGCCGTGGCGGGCGAGGTACGACGGCGCCGCGTAGCAGATGAGGCGGGTGACGCCGACCTTCCGGCCGACGAGGTTCTGGCCGCCGATTTCGCCGATGCGCACCGCGATGTCGAAGGCTTCGTCGACGAGATCGACCATCCGATCGGACAGGTCGACGTCGAAGCGCATTTCCGGAAAGCGGGCCATGAACGCGGCGATGGCCGGGGCGAGATGATGGATGCCGAAGGCGATGCCGCAGGTGAGCCGCAGCGTGCCGCGGGGCCTGACGGTTCCCGCCCCGGCCGACTGCTCGGCCTCCTCGAGGTCGGCGAGCAGCAGGACCGCGCGCTCGTGAAATGTGCGGCCGGCTTCGGTGAGCGACAGGCGGCGCGTCGTCCGATTGAGCAGCCGGGCGTCGAGGTGCGCCTCGAGCTCCGCCACGTGGCGCGACACCGACGACACCGAAACGTCGAGCCGCTCCGCCGCGCGCGCGAAGCTGCCCGACTCGACGACCTTGACGAACGCGGCGATGGCGTGGAAGCGGTCCATGGAGCGCAGTCATTATTGCAATATTCGCAACAATATTTCAACGAATTTCCTATTTATCCCGTATTGAGCAAGCTTCATCATGGGTTCCGACGCCCACCCGGCGCCAAACACACACAGGAGCTCCCATGACCGAATCACGCCAGACCGCCTCCGCCGCACTGCTGCTGCGCCTTTCGCTGGGCACGATGTTCATCGCCCACGCGCTGCTCAAGTATTTCGTGTTCACGCTGCCGGGAACCGCCCGGTTCTTCGAGTCGCTCGGGCTTCCGGGCTTCCTCGGCTACGTGACCTTCGCCGTCGAATTCGCCGGCGGCGCGCTGCTGCTCCTCGGCGTGCAGACCCGCATCGTCGCCCTGACGCTGGTGCCAGTCCTGCTCGGAGCCACGTGGGCGCACGCCGGAAACGGCTGGGTCTTCAACGCGCCCAACGGCGGCTGGGAGTACCCTGCGTTCTGGACGGTGACGCTCGTCGTCCAGGCGCTGCTCGGCGACGGTACCTACGCGCTGCGCCCGTCGCGCCCGCTGCCCGCGCTGCGCCGCGCCTGAAGCCGCGTGCGCCGCCCGACGATCGCGTCCCTCGTCGCCGCCGGAGCGCCCGCGTTCCGCGGCGGCGGGGGCGAGGGAGCGGGCGGCGGCAAACACCGCCACATTCGCGACGCGGCGCTGTCCGGACGCCGCGTCCGGCAAACCGCAGCATCGCGTTCGGCGGGCGTGCCGCGCGGATAATGCGCGGGACGGCGTTCGGACCCGCGCCATTTACCCGCAGAAATCACCGGAACGGAACCCAACGCCATGACTCGACTGCCGACGCTGTTCCTGTCCCACGGCTCGCCGATGCACGCGCTCGAGCCGGGCGCTGCCGGAGCAGCCTGGACGAACCTCGGACGCACGCTCCCGCGTCCGCGCGCCGTGCTGATGGTCTCCGCGCACTGGGAGACTTCGGTGCCGATGCTGACCGGCAGCCCGAAACCCGAAACGATCCACGATTTCGGCGGCTTTCCCGCGGCGCTGTACAAGCTTCGCTACGACGCCCCCGGCGCGCCCGATGTCGCCGCGCTGGCGGTCGCGCGGCTGAAGGACGCCGGCATCACGGCGGGAATCGACGGCTGCCGCGGCCTGGACCACGGCGCCTGGGTCCCGCTGAAATGGATGTATCCCGAAGCCGACGTGCCGGTGGTGCAGCTCTCGGTGCAGCCGACGCTGGGAACCGCGCGCCACGTGCAGCTCGGGCGCGCGCTGGCCCCGCTCGCCGACGAAGGCATACTCGTCGTCGGCTCCGGGCACGCGACGCACAATCTGCACGACTGGATGGCGAATCCCCGCCGCCACGAGCCGATGCGTTACGCGCAGGCGTTCGCGGGCTGGCTGCGCGATCGCCTGGCGGCGCGCGATACCGCGGCGCTCGTCGCCTACCGCGAGCAGGCGCCCGACGCGCAGCGCGCGCACCCGACCGAGGAGCATTTCCTGCCGCTCCACGTGGCGTGGGGTGCCGCCGGCTCGGACCCCGACGCGGAACGCATCGTCGAGGGCTTCGAGGCGGGCGCGCTCGCCTTGGACTCGTACCTGTTCCGGCAGCGTCCGGCGACCGCCGCCTGACCCGGGCCGAAGGACGAGACCGCAGCCGGCGATCGCGCCCGCATGGACATCGAAGCCGCGCCTCTCGAGATCCGCCACAACGTCGAAGCATCGCGCTTCGAAGCCGTGGTCGACGGCCGGCTCTGTCGCGCCGACTATCACCTGGTCGACGGCGTGATGCGGATGCACCATACCGAGGTTCCCGCCGAACTCCAGGGCCGCGGCATTGCCGGGCAGCTGGTGCGCGCGGCGCTCGACCACGCGGCAGCGAGCGGTCTCGAGGTCGAACCCTGGTGTTCCTACGTCCGCGTCTACATGAAGCGCCATCCGGAAGCGCGCTCGCTCCTTCCCGGGAACTTCCGCCTGTGACGCAGGCGGTCCGGCCGCTTCGGCCAAACGTCGCATGGCGCTCGCGGCGGTGACGCGGCGATGATGGCGACGCGTGCGCGAATCGCGCGCCCTGCTGTCGGACGCTGAACGCCTTCCAGCGACGCCGGCGCGAGGTTCGCGCGCGCGCCCCGTTCATGCCGACGCCGGAGGACGCGCCATGGCGCACCTGCTCGATCCCCTGAAACTGGAAACCGAAACCGAGTACCTCGCCGCGCAGGACGAGCTCGAGGAACTGATGGCGACCGACCCCGACACCCCCGCGGGACGGCGCTTCGACGAACTCGCGGAATTGATCGACGACTACGAGGCGCGGCACGGCCTGTCGGGGCCGCCGATTCACTGAACGTCGCGCGCGCGGTCGTCGCCGGACGCGATCCGCGAGCGGCGGTCAGGCGCGGCGGCGGGTCGCAACCAGCAGCGTTCCCGCAGGGCGGGTGAACCCGAGGCTGCGCGCCAGGGCGAGCGACGCCGCGTTGTGCTCGATCGCGCCCCACACCGGATTCATCCCGCGCACGCCCAGGCCGATGATCGCCGGGCGCAGCGCCGCGGCGCCGTAGCCGCGCCGGCGAAACGCGGCCAGCGTGTCGATCGACAGGTCGCCGTGGCGCTCCGTCTCGAGCGACACGTAGGCAAAGCTGACCGGCACGCCGTCGCAGAATGCGGCGTAGACCTCGCGCGACGCGAGTGCCCGCTCCACTTCATCGCGCAGCTCGTCGGGCACGTGCTCCAGGCGGTGACCCGGCGTCAGGCGGCCCACGTCGAATGCCGCTCCCGGGATCGCCTTTGCGGCGGACGCGCGAGGCTCGACCGTGTAGATCAGCGCGCGCTCGGCTTCCCAGCGCGCGGACCATGTCGTCGCATCGTTGTCCGGCAGCAGCAGCGCGCCGTCGAATCCCGCCACGTCGAGAATCGCATCGACAGCCAGCGCGTCGGCGTCGCCGAAGACGCAGGCGAGATCGCCCCGCGCCGCGATCAGCAGCCAGCTCGCGCCTATGGCATGCACCATCGTCGAGGGGTCCCGCGCCAGCGCGCGGGTCTCCACGGTGACCGGGGCATCGGGGATCGCGGCGACGGCGCGCGCGCGCAGCGCCGCGTGCCGGCTCACCGCGGATCCGCCGTGGCCGGCACCGGCAGCGGCCGCCCGCCGCGCGCCCGGATCAGCATGCGGATCCCTCGGCGTCCAGCACCGCTTCCGCGGCGGCGAGATCCTCGAGCGCGAATCCGACGGACTTGAACACCGTGATTTCATCGTCGCGCGCACGGCCGCGATGCGCGCCGCGGGCCAGGTCGCGCAGGTCGGCGGCGATGGAATCCTCCGTGAGGACTCCGGCTTCGATCGCCCGCACCAGGTCGCCGCCTTCCGCCAGCGCCGCGCGCCGGTCGTCGACCACGATGACGTCGGCCCGGCGCATCGCTTCGTCGTCCGTTTCGCGCATGTGCGCCGCGAAGGCGCCGACGAGATCGAGGTGCACGCCCGGCGCCAGCCACTCGCCCTTCACCAGCGGCGCGGTGGACAGGGTCGCGCAGGACACCACGTCGGCGGTGCGCACCGCCGCCTCGAGATCGCGCACCGCCGACACCGGCAGGCCATCGCCCGCCATGTCGCGCGCGGCGGCCACCGCGTGCCCGTGCGTCCGGCTCCACAGGCTGACCTTCACGATCGGCCGCACGCTGCGGTGCGCCTCGATGAGGCCGCGCGCCTGCCGGCCGGCGCCGACCATCACCAGGTGCGCGGCGTCGCGCCGCGCGAGGTGGCGCGCCGCGAAGGCCGACGCGCCGGCCGTGCGCCGCGCGGTGATCTCCTCGCCGTCGAAGAGCGCGAGCGCCGTGCCGTTGCGCGCGTCGAACAGCGCGTACACCGCGTCGACCGCGCGCTCGCGGCGGTCGCGATTGCCGGGAAACACGGTGACGAGCTTGACGCCGATGCGCTCTCCGGTCCGCCACGCGGGCATCAGCAGCAGCGACGCCGATGTCTCGCCGGGAACCTCGATCGCATGGTGCGCGCGCAGCGGCGCCGCGACGTCCGCCTGCAGCATCGCCGCCAGCGCCTCGAGCATCCGCGGCCACGGCAGGCGCGCGCGAATCGTCGCGGCGTCGAAGTAGCGCATGGGCGGATCGCGGCCGGGGGCGCCGCTAGTCCCGCGGCGGGCCGTCCTCGGCAAGCGAGAGCAGCGCCGCGTTGCCGCCCGCGGCGGACGTGTTGACCGTCACCGTCCGTTCGACGACGAGCCGCGCGGCGTCGTAGGCGCCGTCCGGTCCGGGGGCGATCACCGGGACGATCCGTCCCGGCGCGGCGGCGAGCTCGGCACGCACCCGGCGCGCGTGCTCGGGGGCGGCGTCGAGGAGCACGGCGTCGATCGCCGCCGGATCGAGCGCGTCGGCGAAGACCACGCGCTGGCCGTCGAGGCCGCGCGCGCGCAGCGTGAGGTGGTTGCGCAGCATCAGCGGCGTGCTGCCCGCCGACAGCACCGCCCGGGCCTGCGCGAACAGCGCGTGGTCGTCGTCGGCGATGCAGGCGATGACGCCGCGCGGGTGAAACTCGAGCGTGTTCGATTCGCCGGTCGGGCCGGGCAGGGCGACGGGTCCCGCCGGGACCTTCGCGCACTCGGCGCCGCGCACGAGACGCCGCAGGTACAGCGGTCCGCCGGCTTTCGGCCCGGTGCCCGAAAGCGCGTGGCCGCCGAACGGCTGGACGCCGACGACCGCGCCGACCATGTTGCGGTTGACGTAGACATTGCCGGCGCGCACGCCGGCGAGGATCGCCCGACGGTCTCGTCGATCCGCGTGTGGATCCCGTGCGTCAGGCCGTAGCCGAGCGCATTGATCGCCGCGATCAGCTGCGGCAGCTCGTCGCGGTGCCAGCGCACGACGTGCAGCACCGGCCCGAACACCTCCCGCGTCAGCTGCGAGAGCGCGTCGACGCCGGGGAGCTCGATCAGCGCCGGCGCAACAAACGTGCCGCCCGCGCAATCCCCCGGCAGCGGCAGCTGGAAGACGTCGAAGGCGAGCGCGCGCATCCGTTCGATGTGCGCGTCCAGCGTCGATCGCGACTCGGCGTCGATCACCGGCCCGACGTCGGTCGCGAGGCGCCGCGGGTCGCCGATCGTCAGCTCGCGCATCGCGCCCCGCAGCATGTCGAGCACGGCGCGGCGACGTCGTCCTGCACGCACAGCACGCGCAGCGCCGAGCAGCGCTGGCCGGCGCTGTCGAACGCCGACGCGAGCACGTCGGCGACCACCTGCTCGGGCAGCGCGGAGCTGTCGACGATCATCGCGTTCTGGCCGCCGGTCTCGGCGATCAGCACCGGATCGTCGTCGCGCGCCGCGAGCTGCCGGTGGATCAGCCGCGCGACGTCGGTCGACCCGGTGAAGATGACGCCGGCGATCCGCGGATCGGCGACCAGCGCGGCGCCGACGGTCTCGCCGCGACCGGGCAGAAACTGCAGCGCCGCGCGCGGCACGCCGGCGCGATGCAGGAGGCGCACCGCTTCGTGCGCGATCAGCGGCGTCTGCTCCGCCGGCTTCGCGAGCACCGGATTGCCCGCGGCGAGCGCGGCGCTGACCTCGCCGACGAAGATCGCCAGCGGAAAATTCCACGGCGAGATGGCGACGACCGGTCCGAGCGCCGCGACATCCGGCGCGCCGCATTCCTGCGCGCGCCTGCGCCGCGTAATAGCGGCAGGAAGTCGACCGCCTCGCGCACCTCGGCGACGGCGTTGCGCCAGCGTCTTGCCGGCCTCGCGCACCGCGAGCGCGAGAAGCTTCGCGCGCTCGGCCTCGAGGATGTCGGCGGCGCGCTCGAGGCACGCGGCGCGGTCCGCGGCGGGCGTGCGCGACCACTGCGCGCCTTCGCCGGCGGCGACGGCAACGGCGTCGGCCACATCGTCCGGCGTTGCGCTCGACGACGGTGCCGACGACGTCGTCGTGATCCGCCGGATTGACGACATCGACGGAGCCCGCCGGGCGATTCCGCGGGCATTGTCCGCCGCCTGTCGAACGACGCGTCTGCGCCGGGGACCGGCCAGCAGCGGCTGCGCCGTCCAGCACGACGGCAGCTCGCGCGAGCGCGCCGGCGAGCGACCGCAGCGCGACGTCGTCGGACAGATCGAAGCCGCGCGAATTGCGGCGCCCGGGCAGGAGCGCGGCCGGCGACGGGATGTTCGCGTGCGGCGCGCCGGCGGTCCGCTCGGCGGCGACCACCGGATCCTCGACCAGCGACGCGAGGCTCACGCCCGGGTCGACGATGCGATTGACGAACGAGCTGTTGGCGCCGTTCTCGAGCAGGCGCCGCACGAGGTACGCGAGCAGCGTCTCGTGCGAGCCGACCGGCGCGTAGATCCGGCAGGCGCGACCGAGCTTGCCCGCGCCGACGACCTGGTCGTAGATGCTCTCGCCCATCCCGTGCAGGCACTGGAACTCGTAGCTCGCGTCGCCGGCGAGCGTGGCGACCGCGGCGATCGTGAACGCGTTGTGGCTCGCGAACTGCGGATACAGCGCGTCCGGCGCGGCGAGCATCGCCTTGGCGCAGGCGAGGTAGGCGACGTCGGTGTGCACCTTGCGCGTGAACACCGGATAGCCGGCGAGGCCGTCGACCTGCGCGCGCTTGATCTCGGCGTCCCAGTAGGCGCCCTTGACCAGGCGCAGCATCGAGCCGCCGTTCGTGCCGTCGGGCGAGCGCGACGAGCCAGTCGACCACGTGCCGCGCGCGCTTCTGGTAGGCCTGCACGACGAAGCCGAGACCATCCCAGCCGGCGAGCGTCGAATCGGCGGTGAGCGCCGCGAGCAGATCGAGCGAAAGCTCGAGCCGGTCGGCCTCCTCGGCGTCGATCGTGATGCCGATGTCGTACCGCTTGGCGAGCAGCGCCAGCCGCGCGACCCTCGGCAGCAGCTCGGCGTCGACCCGGCTCGCGCTGCGCGCGCGAGTAGCGCGGATGCAGCGCCGAGAGCTTCACCGAAATGCCGGGACCGTCCTCGACGCCGCGCCCGTTCGCGACGCGGCCGATGGCGTGGATCGCCGCCTCGTAGTCGCCGAAGTAGCGGTCGGCGTCGGCGGACGTCATCGCCGCTTCGCCGAGCATGTCGTAGGAGAAGGTGTATCCGCGCGCCTCGCGGTCGCGCGCGTTGGCCAGCGCCTCGTCGATCGTGCGCCCGGTGACGAACTGCCGGCCGAGGAGGCGCATCGCGAGGTCCACGCCCTTGCGGATCAGCGGCTCGCCGCCCTTGCGCAGCAGCGAGGCGAGCGAGCGCTCCAGCGCGCCCTCGCTGCGCGTGTCGACGAGCCTGCCGGTGACCAGCAATCCCCACGCCGCGGCGTTGACGAACAGCGACGGCGAGGCGCCGACGTGCGCCCGCCAGTCGCCGCGGCTCGACCTTGTCGCGGATCAGGCGGTCGCGCGTCGTGGCGTCCGGGATGCGCAGCAGCGCCTCGGCGAGGCACATCAGCGCGACGCCCTCGCGGCTGTCGAGCGAGAACTCGAGCATCAGCGCGTCGACGCCGCCGGCGTTTGAACGTTCGGCACGCACCGCGTCGGCAAGTGTCGTCGCCAGCGCCTGCGTCCGCGCGAGCACCTCCGGCGCGAGCCTCGCCTCGGCGATCAGCGCGCGAATCGTCGTCGCTTCGTCGGCGCGGTGGGCGTCGGCGAGGCGCGCGCGCAGCGACGCGGGCTCCGCGTCGCCGGGGCGGGTGCCGGCATCGCGCGCGAATCCGAAATCGAAAGTGGAACCGGGACTGGCGTCGGGACGGGTGGTCATGGACGGCGGCCGGAGACCCCGGCGCGCGGGTGTGCGCCGGGACGACCGCGCGATTCTACCGCGGCCGGGAGGGTACGGACCGAAACCGGCAACCGATGATTCGCCGAACCGATGGCGGCGGCGCCGCGTGCGGACGCATGCGGGTGACGCGCCGCCCGGGCGCGACGGAGCGGACCAGGGAAACGCCGGACCGCGGAATGGCCGGTCCGGCGCGCGGGGCGATGCCCTAGGCGAAGACCGCGGTCCGCGGCCAGCGGGGGGCCACGGTCAGCGCAGAGAAGTTCACCGGATCAGCGCGAGCCACGGCACGCCGATGACGAGCAGCGCGGCGATGAAGATCAGGCCGAAGATGAGTCCCAGCCGCCAGTAGTCACGGCTCGCGATGTAGCCGCTGCCGTAGTAGATCGGGCTCGGTCCCGTCGCGTAGGGTGTCAGGATTCCCATGATGCCGAGCGTCAGCACGAGCAGCGTCACGAAGGTCGGCATGTCCATTCCGGGAATCGTCGCGCCGACGGCGAGCATCACCGGCAGCAGCGCGGTCGTATGCGCGGTGATGCTGGCGAACAGGTAGTGCGTGACGAAGAACAGCGCGACCAGCGCGATCATCGCGACGGTCGGCGACAGGCCGCCCATGTGCCCGCCCACCGCTTCGGCGAACCACTTCACGAACCCGACCCGGTTGAGTCCGTCGGCGAGGGCGACCAGCGTCGCGAACCAGACGAGCGTGTTCCACGCCTGCTTGTTGCCGAGCATCTCGTCCCAGGATACGACGTTGGTGAGGAGCATCAGCGAGATCACCAGAAGCGCGACCGTCGTCGCGTTGATCCACCGGTCGCCGAAGATCCACAGCGCCAGCGCCACGAACACCAGCACCGGCGAGCAGCAATCTCGCGCCGGGAGAAGGCGCCCATCGTCTCGAGTTCCTTCGCCGCCCAGGCCGGCACCTCCTTGCCTTCCTTGACCTGCGGCGGATAGATCCAGTAGACGAGGAGCGGGGTCAGCAGGACGAGCGCGATGCCGACCGGCGCGTAGGCGACGAACCACTGCGCCCAGGAGATGTCGACCTTGGCGATCTTCCGCGCGAACTCGAGCGCCAGCAGGTTCGGCGCCAGCGCGGTGACGAACATCGAGCTGGTGACGCAGGTCGCGGCGATCGCCGTCCACATCAGGTAGCCGCCGATGCGCCGCGACGACGGATCGTTGGGCAGCGACTGGTAGAGCGGCGGCAGGTTCGGATGACCGGGAAGATCGTGCCGCCGGAGCGCGCGGTGTTGGACGGCGTGAACGGCGACAGCACGACGTCGGCGAAAGTCACCGCGTAGCCCAGCGTCAGCGTGCGCCGGCCCATCGCCTTCACGAGCACGAGCGAGATGCGCCGGCCGAGACCCGTCTTGTCGTAGCCCAGCGCGAACATGAACGCGGCGAAGATCAGCCAGACCGTGCTGTTGGCGAACCCCGACAGCGCCCAGCCCAGCGCCGAATTGGCGGGGTTGAAGCCGGCCTTGCCGAGCTCCGCGGGGCCGTAGAGCACCCACGGCGCCAGCACGGTGACGAGCGTGACGCCGATGACGCCGATCGCGGCGCCGGGTAGCGGCTCCAGCATCAGCGCGACGATGACGCCAGCGAAGATCGCGAAGAAGTACCAGGCGTGGGGCGCGAGGCCCTCCGGCGCCGGCAGCGCGGCGATCACGGCCGCCACGGCGACCGGCGCGAGCGCCTTCCACGAGGCGCGGGGCGGCTTGACGACCTTGTCCGTAGTTGTTGGTGCTCGCGGCGACGTCGGTACTTGGTCAGGAGTGACAGAGATGGCCATGGAGAGCCTCCGATCGAGGGTGCCGTTGCCATGGCCGGCCCGGAGGGCGGCCGGCGGTTCCGGCGGGTTGTAGAGGGTGCGCGGCGGCGCCGCATGCCGCATCGGAACGGCGCGGCGTTGAATGGCGGACGACGCGGTCCGCGAAGACGGATGGCGGATTTGACCGGGGCCGCCGGCAACTGCCCGGAGGCCGGGCCGACATCGCTGCGTCGGCCGGATGGGACGGAAGCGCGGCGCGCACCGGATGGGCGCACGCCGCGTTTGCCGGAAGCGGGTTCACTGCACAATCCCGGAAACATCGCGCGGATGACGCGACGGTTTCCATTTTCCGCGCAACGCCGGCGCGCAAAATTGACTACGCGCAAGCTCGACGCAGGCGGCGACGGCGCGCGCCGTGCACGTGCGGCATCATGTCGCGGTGCCGGCCGCCCGGGTCCGCGTGCCGGGCGTAGGCCCCGACCTCGCTACCGGTCGCGGGTTGCGCTGCGCTACGGCGTCAGGCGTCGACTTGCCCCGGTCGCATCCCCACCGGCCTTCTATTTCCAGCCCATGCGCGGCCATCTTGCGGCGCACGAAGGCGATCTGCGTCGGCGAGCGGCAGCTGCTTCGGGCAGACGTCGTGGCAGCCGAGCAGCGACATGCAGCCGAACACGCCGTCGTCGTCGCCCGACCAGCTCGTAGAAATCGTCGTCGGTGCGCGTGTCGCGCGGATCGAGCCGGAAGCGCGCGATCTTGTTGAGGCCGACCGCGCCGACGAAGTCCTCGCGCATGCGCGCGGTGCCGCAGCCGGCCACGCAGCAGCCGCACTCGATGCAGCGGTCGAGCTCGTAGATCTGCTCGGCCAGCTCGGGCTCCATGCGCTCTTCGAGGCGCTTCAGGTCGACTTCCTGCTCCTTCATGTGGACCCACGTCTGCGAGCCGCTCGCTCATCGCCCGCATCCACTTGCCGGTGTTGACCGACAGGTCGCCGATCAGCTCGAACACCGGCAGCGGCGCCAGCGTGATCTCGGGCCCGGCAGGTTCTTCGTCAGCGTGCGGCAGGCGAGCCCCGGGCGGCCGTTGATCAGCATCGCGCAGCTGCCGCAGATGCCGGCGCGGCAGACGAAGTCGAACTGCAGCGACGGGTCCTGCTTCTCGCGGATCTCGTTGAGCGCGATGAACAGCGTCATCCCGTCGGCTTCCTCGAGGTCGTAGGTCTGCATGCGCGGCACGCTGGCCGGCTCCTGCGGGTTGTAGCGCAGGACGCTGATCTTGAGCTTCGCGGCGCGCGGTGCGCCGTTGGCGTGTTGCTTCGGCGTTCATGGCGCGATCAGGCGCATCGCGCTCGTCGATCCGCTCGTTCGCCGCGCAGGCGCTCCGGGCAGCAGCCTGTCGTAGGGCATCAGCGCCTCCTGCACCGCGAAGCGGCCGGCGCCGGCCATCTTCTCCCGCAACGCCGCCACTTCGGCCATCGCGCTGCGGCGTGTCCGGATGGTCGACGTAATCCTTGGCGCCGTAGCCGCGCCAGCCGGGCGGCAGCTCCATCGCCATCACGTCGAGCGGCTCGTAGGCGAGCGTCGGCAGCGTATCGGCCTCGCCCGTCCACGTCGCCAGCGTCCGCTTCAGCCACTGCGCGTCGTCGCGGCGCGGAAAGTCCTCGCGGAAATGCGCGCCGCGGCTCTCGGTGCGGGTGAGCGCGCCGTAGGCGACGCACAGCGCGAGCTTGAGCATCTTCTGCACCCGGTAGGCCGTGACGAGCTCCGGGTTCGCGCCCGCGCGATTTGCAGCGCAGGCCGATGTCGCGGCTGCGCACCAGCAGCTGCTGCAGCTCGTCCACCGCCGACTGCGAGGTCCGCGCCGGTGCGGAAGATGCCGACCTTCTCGGTCATGATTTCCTGCATCGCGCACGCGCAGCAGCGACGGCGTCCTCGGTGCCGCGCCCGTCGACCAGCGCGTCGAGCTTCGCCTGCTCGCGCCGCAGGCAGTCGTGGACCAGGCCCGTCGGGATGCTGACCTCGTTTTCCGGCCGGTCGCAGAAGTCGGCGATGAACTCGCCGACGATCATCCCGGCGACGACGGTCTCGGCGACCGAATTGCCGCCGAGGCGGTTGAAGCCGTGCATGTCCCAGCACGCGGCCTCGCCGGCGGCGAACAGGCCCTTGAGCGTCGGGCTCTCGCCGGTATGGTCGGTGCGGACGCCGCCCATCGTGTAGTGCTGCGCCGGCCGCACGGCGATCATGTCCCTGATCGGGTCGACGCCGAGGAAGTACTGGCAGATCTCCTTGACCTCGCGCAGGTTCCGGTCGATGTGCGCGGCGCCGAGCTGCGTGATGTCGAGCCAGAGGTGCTCGCCGAAGCGCGACTTCACGCCCTTGCCCTTGCGGATGTGCTCTTCCATCCGCCGCGACACGACGTCGCGCGAGGCGAGCTCCTTCTTCTCGGGCTCGTAGTCGGGCATGAAGCGGTGGCCGTCGACGTCCTTCAGCAGCCCGCCGTCGCCGCGGCAGCCTTCGGTGACGAGGATGCCGGCCGGGAAGATGCCGGTCGGATGGAACTGCACCGCCTCCATGTTGCCGAGCGTCGCGACGCCGGTCTCGAGCGCGATCGCCGTGCCGATGCCTTCGCAGATCACGGCGTTGGTCGTCACGCGGTAGAGCCGGCCGGCGCCGCCGCTGGCGATCGCGGTCGCCTTGGCGACGTAGGCGACGAGCTCGCCGGTCATCAGGTTGCGCACGACCGCGCCATAGCAGCGTCCGGCGTCGTGGATCAGCGCGATCGCCTCGGTGCGCTCGTGCACCGGGATCGATTCGGCGATCGCCCGGTCGCTGACCGCGAACAGCATCGCGTGGCCGGTGCCGTCCGACACGTAGCAGGTGCGCCATTTCTTGGTGCCGCCGAAATCGCGCTGCGCGACCAGGCCGTGCGCCTCGTCGCGCTCGGTGATCGTCACCTTCTGGCCGTTGATGATGACCTCGCGGTCGCCCTTGCGCACGCGGCTCCACGGCACGCCCCAGGCGGCCAGCTCGCGCACGGCCTTGGGCGCCGTGTTGACGAACATGCGCACGACGCGCTGGTCGGCGCCCCAGTCGCTGCCGCGGACCGTGTCCTCGAAATGGACGTCCTCGTTGTCGCCCTGCCCCTTGATCACGTTGGCGAGCGACGCCTGCATCCCGCCCTGCGCGGCGGCGGAGTGCGAGCGCTTGGGCGGCACCAGCGACAGGATGATCACGTCGTGGCCGCGCCGCTTCGCGCCGATCCCCACGCGCAGGCCGGCGAGGCCGCCGCCGATCACCAGCACGTCGGTGTAGATGACCTTCATTGCGACGGCCCCTTTCGCGGCGGGCGGTGCCGGCGCCGCCGACGCGGGAACGTAGGGCTCGCCGTACTGGGGCGCGTGCTCGATGCCGATCTTGATGTAGGCGGCGAGCGTCGCGAAGCCCGAGCACGAGGAAGAACACGGTCAGCGCCCACTTCAGCGTCTTCAGCCGGCGGCGCGTCGCGTTCGGCGTCGGGTCCGGCGAACCAGCCCCACTTCACCGCGAGCCGGTAGAGCCCGATGCCGCCGTGGAACTCGACCGCGAGCAGCAGCAGGATGTAGAGCGGCCAGTAGTGATCGGTCCAGACGCGGTCGGCCGACTCGAACGGCCCGATGCGCTCGGGGCGCGTCAGCATGACGTAGAGATGCACGGTGGCGAGGAAGAACAGCGCGAAGCCGGTGAACACCTGCCAGAACCACAGCGTCGTGTCCTCGTGTCGCATCATCTTCATGTGGCCGCGAAACGTCGCGTACTGGCGATAGTTGATCGGGAACTTGCGCACCGCGAGCAACGCGTGCACGACGATCAGCGCGATCACGCCGGCGACGACGAACGACACCATGACCGGGTACGAGCGGCCGAAGAAGAAGTAGCCCTCGAAGAACTTGGTGATGGTCCACATCGCGTCCTTGCTGATCAGGATCGTCGACACGAAGAACATGTGCCCCCACATGAACAGCGCGAGGACGAGGCCGCTGCCGCTCTGCAGCGAGGTCGAGCCGCGCCGGCCAGCGGCTCTTGCGCGACGTATCGGCGAGACCGACGCCGGCGATGATCGGGTTGCGCGTGTCCATCGATTGACTCCCGGTGCGGGCGCGGTCCCCGGACGCCGGCGCCGCCATCGAGGTGTCGATGGACACGCCTTCCCCAGCCCGCCACTGCGCGACAATATCTCTTCGACTCCGATTTGCCGTTGACATGGGTCAAGCCGCACTCGGTGTCCGGCGTCGCCGCAGAGCACCCGCCGCCGCGAGCGCACCCGACGCACTCTTGACTTGCGTCAATGGGCTTCGCGCCGGACGGGGCAGCATGGACACCACTGCCGGAAATCGACGGCCGCCGCTCCATGCGCGGCCCGCCGGCACGCACCGGAGATTGGAGGAGCAATGTTCCAGGTCCGCATCCACGGCCGCGGCGGGCAGGGCGTCGTTTCGGGCGCCGAGCTGCTTGTCGGTCGCCGCGTTCCTCGAGGGCCGCTACGCGCAGGCGTTTCCGAGCTTCGGCTCCGAGCGCATGGGCGCGCCGGTGATGGCGTTCTGCCGCATCGACGACCACGAGATCCGGCTGCGCGAGCCGGTGATGGAGCCCGACGCGCTGATCATCCAGGACCCGACGCTGCTGCATCAGGTCGACCTGTTCAACGGCCTGCCCGACGGACGGCTACATCCTGATCAATTCGACGCGCAGCTTCGACGAGCTCGGGCTCGCCGAGTTCGCCCGGCGCTTCGACGCCATCGCGGCTGTGCACCGTTCCGGCGACCGAGATCGCGATGAAGCACGTCGGCCGCCCGGTGCCGAACGTGGCGCTGCTCGGCGGCTTCGCCGCGATCAGCGGGCAGATCCGGCTCGAGTCGGTGGTCGCCGCGATCCGCGAGAAATTCCCCGGCAAGATCGCCGAGGACAACGTCGCCGCGGCGACGCGAGGCGTATGCGCTGCGCCAGCGAAGCGCAGGAGGCCGCCCATGCTTAAGCAGATCGAAGGCTCCCACGCGGTCGCCGAGGCGATCGCGCTGTGCCGGCCCGAGGTGATCTGCGCCTATCCGATCACGCCGCAGACGCACATCGTCGAAGGCGCTGGGCGAGATGGTGAAATCCGGCGAGCTCGCCGGCTGCGAGTTCATCAACGTCGAGTCGGAATTCGCCGCGCTGTCGGTGGCGATCGGCGCCTCCGCCGCCGGCGCGCGCACCTACACCGCGACCAGCAGCCAGGGCCTGCTGTTCATGGCCGAGGCCGTGTACAACGCCGCGGGCCTCGGGCTGCCGATCGTGATGACCATCGGCAACCGCGCGATCGGCGCGCCGATCAACATCTGGAACGACCACTCCGACAGCATGTCGATGCGCGACGCCGGCTGGATCCAGCTC
Organism: uncultured beta proteobacterium; assembly: GCA_963779445.1. Lineage (GTDB taxonomy): Bacteria > Pseudomonadota > Gammaproteobacteria > Burkholderiales > Casimicrobiaceae > CAIWHR01. The sequence goes on along the minus strand of CAVZYI010000007.1, from coordinate 34,259 downwards.
TTCGCCGAGACCAACCAGGAAGCGCTCGACCTGCACATCCAGGCGTTCCGGCTCGCCGAGGAGCTGTCCTGCCCGGTGATGGTGTGCATGGACGGCTTCATCCTCACGCACGCCTACGACCGCGTCGACATGCCGACGCAGGAGCAGGTCGACGCCTTCCTGCCGCCGTTCGAGCCGCGGCAGATGCTCGACCCCGCCGAGCCGGTGACGATCGGCGCGATGGTCGGGCCGGAGGCGTTCACCGAAGTGCGCTACCTCGCGCACCACAAGCAGCTGCGCGCGCTGTCGCTGATTCCGCAGCTCTCCGCCGCGTTCGAGGCGCAGTTCGGCCGCGAGTCGGGCGGCCTGATCCGCACCTACCGCACCGACGGCGCCGAGACGATCGTCGTCGCGCTGGGCTCGGTCAACGGCACGGTGCAGGAAGTCGTCGACGAGATGCGCGGCGACGGCGTCGCCATCGGCTCGGTGTCGATCTGCTCGTTCCGGCCGTTCCCGCTGGCCGCGCTGCGCGAGGCGCTGCAGCACGCGAAGCGCGTCGTCGTGCTGGAGAAGTGCCTCGCCGTGGGCCTGGGCGGCATCGTGTCCGACGGCGTGCGCAAGTCGCTGTCGGGCATCGAGCTCAAGGGCTACACGGTCATCGCCGGCCTCGGCGGGCGCGCGATCACGCGGGCGTCGCTGCGGCAGCTGTTCGAGGACGCCGGCCGCGACGAACTCGAGCAGGTGACCTTCCTCGACCTCAACGCCGACGTCGTGGCGCCACGAACTCGAGCGCGAGGCGCTGGCGCCGGCGCACCGGCCCGACGGCCGAGGCCATCCTGCGCCGCCTCGGCACCGTCGGGTCGCGGATCGGCTGAGGACTGACGATGATCAAGGGAAAATCCGTCGAGCACGCGGTCCTGCCGATGCAGGCCGTCAAGTTCTACCAGACCGGCACCTTCACCGTCGGCAACCGGCTGCTCGCCGAGGACGAGCGCTCGGTGCAGGCCAACATGGAGCGCACCAATTCGCTCAACTCCGGGCACCGCGCCTGCCAGGGCTGCGGCGAGGCGCTCGGCGCGCGCTACGCGATCGACGCGGCGATGCGCGCCGCCGACAACCAGCTGATCGCGGTCAACGCCACCGGCTGCCTCGAGGTGTTCTCGACGCCGTATCCGGAGACCTCGTGGCAGATTCCGTGGATCCATTCGCTGTTCGGCAACGCCGCGGCGGTGGCCTCGGGTGTCGCCGCGGCGATGCGGATCAAGGGACGCAGCGACGTCCGCGTCGTCGCGCAGGGCGGCGACGGCGGCACCACCGACATCGGCTTCGGCTGCCTGTCCGGCATGTTCGAGCGCAACGACGACGTGCTCTACATCTGCTACGACAACGAGGCCTACATGAACACCGGCGTGCAGCGCTCGAGCGCGACGCCGCCGGCCGCGCGCACCGCGACGACGATGGCGGTCGGCCGCGAGCCCGGCAACGTGTTCGGCACCGGCAAGAACGTGCCGCTGATCGCGATGGCGCACGACATTCCCTACGTCGCCACCGCGAGCGTGGCCAACCTGCGCGACCTCGAGTACAAGGTGACGCGCGCGATGGGCATCCACGGCGCGCGCTACATCCACATCCACGTGCCCTGCCCGCTGGGCTGGGGCTCGGCGCCGGCCGACACGATCAGGGTCGCGCGCATGGCGGTCGAGTCGGGACTGTTCCCGCTGTTCGAGGCCGAGCACGGCGAGGTCACCGGCCGCACGAAGATCCGGCGGCAGGTGCCGGTCGACGAATACCTGAAGCTGCAGAAGCGCTTCGCGCATCTGTTCGGCAAGGAGCCCGACACGGCGCGGCTCGCGCCAGATCCAGGCGATCGCCGACCGCAACATCGCCCGTTTCGGACTGCTCGCCGAGGAGCGTGCCGGTGGATAAGCCGTTCGCGATCACGCTCGACGTCGGCTCGAGCCTCGCCAACAAGACCGGCTCCTGGCGCAACGCGCGCCCGGTCTATGTCGACCGGCTGCCGCCGTGCAACCACGCCTGCCCCGCCGGCGAGAACATCCAGGGCTGGCTCTACCACGCCGAAAGCGGCGACTACGAGGCCGCGTGGCGCGCACTGACCGTCGAACAATCCGCTGCCCGCGATCATGGGGCGCGTCTGCTACCACCCGTGCGAGGACGCGTGCAACCGCGGCAAGCTCGACGAGGCGGTCGGCATCAACTCGGTCGAGCGCTTTCTCGGCGACGAGGCGATCAGGCGCGGCTGGAAGTTCGCGCCGCCGGAGGCGGAATCGGGCAAGCGCGTGCTGGTCGTCGGCGCCGGCCCGTCGGGACTTTCGGCGGCCTACCACCTGCGCCGGCTGGGCCACCGCGGTGACGATCGTCGAGGCGGGCCCGATGGCCGGCGGCATGATGCGCTTCGGCATCCCGAAGTACCGGCTGCCGCGCGACGTGCTCGACGCCGAAGTCCACCGCATCCTCGACATGGGCGTCGAGCTGCAGCTGAACCGCAAGGTCGTCGAACATCCTCGAGACGATGCGGGAAGGCGCGCTTCGACGCCGCGTTCCTCGCCGTCGGCGCGCACATCGCCAAGCGCGCGTACATCCCGGCGGGCGAAGCGGCGCGGATGCTCGACGCGGTGTCGGTGCTGCGCGGCATGGAAGGCGAGGAGAAGCCGATGCTCGGCCGGCGCGTCGTCGTCTACGGCGGCGGCAACACCGCGCTCGACGTCGCGCGCACCGCGAAGCGCCTGGGCGCCACCGAGGCGATCATCGTCTACCGCCGCACGCGCGAGAAGATGCCGGCGCACGACTTCGAGGTCGAGGAGGCGCTGCAGGAAGGCGTGATGATCAAGTGGCTCTCGACCATCAGGAACATGGCGGACGAGGGCACGCTCACGGTCGAGAAGATGGCGCTCGACGACAAGGGCTTCCCGCAGCCCACCGGCGAGTTCGAGACGCTCGAGGCCGACTCGCTGGTGCTGGCGCTGGGCCAGGACGTCGACCTGTCGCTGCTCGACGGCGTGCCCGGGCTCGCGATCGCGGACGGCACCGTGGTAGGTCGGACCGAACATGATGACCGGCTACGCCGGGCATCTTCGCCGGCGGCGACATGGTGCCCTCGGAGCGCACCGTGACCGTCGCCGTCGGCCACGGCAAGAAGGCGGCGCGCCACATCGACGCGTGGCTGCGCGGCGCCGCGTACGCGCCGGCGGCGAAGCACGAGCGGCGCCGGTTCGACAAGCTCAATCCCTGGTACTACAGCGACGCGCCGAAGACGGTGCGCCCGATGCTCGACATCGTCCGGCGCACGTCGACCTTCGACGAAGTCGTCGAGCGGCCTCGACGAGACCAACGCGCTGTTCGAGGCGCGCCGCTGCCTGTCGTGCGGCAACTGCTTCGAGTGCGACAACTGCTACGGCGTCTGCCCCGACAACGCCGTGATCAAGCTCGGCCCGGGCAAGCGCTTCGAGTTCAACTACGACTACTGCAAGGGCTGCGGCATCTGCGTGTCGGAATGCCCGTGCGGCGCGATCAAGATGGTGCCGGAGACGATCTGAAGCAGCCCCTCACGGCCGCCGCGCGGTGAATGCGATTCGCGCCCGGCCACAACGGAGACAGTACATGGACGATTCGAACAGGGGCCACGCCCCGGCCGGCGCGACGGCGTGGTTCCCGCGGGGCTCGCGCTGCTGCGCGACCCGACGCTGAACAAGGGCACGGCCTTCACCGAGGCCGAGCGCGACGCGCTCGGCCTGCGCGGCCTGCTGCCGCCGCACGTCTGCACGCAGGACGAGCAGGTCGAGCGCGTGCTGGAGAACTTCCGCGCGCAAGACGTCGAACCTCGAGAAGTACATCAACCTCGCCGCGCTGCACGACCGCAACGAGACGCTGTTCTTCCGCGTGGTCATCGAGAACCCGGACGAGATGATGCCGATCATCTACACGCCGACGGTCGGCCTCGCCTGCCAGCAGTTCGGCCACATCTTCCAGCGCCCGCGCGGCCTGTTCGTCAGCGCCAACGACCGCGGCCGCGTCGCGAGCGTCCTGCGCAACTGGCCGCTACCGCGACGTGCGCGATCATCGTCGTCACCGACGGCGAGCGCATCCTCGGCCTCGGCGACCTCGGCGCGAACGGCATGGGCATCCCGTCGGCAAGCTCGCGCTCTACACCGCCGTGCGCCGGCGTCCATCCGACGCAGTGCCTGCCGGTCATGCTCGACGTCGGCACCAACAACGAGGCGCTGCTCGACGACCCGCTCTACATCGGCCTGCCGCAAGCGCGGCGTCGCCGGCGCCGGACTACGACGAGCTGGTCGACGAATTCATCGCCGCGACGCAGCAGGTCTTTCCCGGGCGTCGTCGTCCAGTTCGAGGACTTCGCCAACCACAACGCCTTCCGCCTGCTCGCAGAAGTACCGCGACCGCATCTGCACCTTCAACGACGACATCCAGGGCACCGCGGCGGTGGCGCTCGCCGGCATCCTCTCGGCGCTGCGCGTCACCGGCGGCAAGCTCGCGCGAGCAGAAGCTCCTGTTCCTGGGCGCGGGCGAGGCCGCCACCGGCATCGCCGACCTGATCGTCGCGGCGATGGTCGACGAGGGCGCTGCCCGAGGCGGAGGCGCGCGGCCGCTGCTGGCTCGTCGACTCGCAGGGGCTGGTCGTGAAGAGCCGCACCGGACCTCGCCGCGCACAAGCTGCCCTACGCGCACGAGCACGCGCCGGTCGCCGACTTCCTCGGCGCGGTCAAGGCGCTCGCGCCGACCGCGATCATCGGCGTCGCCGCGGTCGGCGGCGCGTTCACCGCAGGAGGTGGTCGGCGAGATGGCGCGGCATCAACGAGCGGCCGATCGTCTTCGCGCTGTCCAACCCGACGTCGAAGTCGGAGTGCACGGCCGAGCAGGCGTACCGGTGGAGCGAGCGGCCGGGCGCTGTTCGCCTGCGGCAGCCCGTTCGATCCCGGTCACGCTCGACGGCAGGACGCTACGTGCCGCGGCAGGGCAACAACTCGTACATCTTCCCGGGCGTCGGGCTCGGCGTGGTCGCCGAGCCGCGCCACGGCGCGTCACCGACGAGATGTTCATGGCGGCGGCGCGCGACGCTGGCCGAGCAGGTGACCGAGGCCGATCTCGCGCAGGGCAGCCTCTACCCGCCGCTCGCCAAGCGTCCGCGACGTCTCGGCGCACATCGCGGCGGCGGTCGCCGAGGTCGCGTTCGAGCAGCGGCTCGCCGACGCGCAGCGGCCCGCCGACCTCGCTGGCGTACGTCCGCGCGCAGATGTACGACCCGCGCTACGCGAGCTACGTCGCCGGCGCGTGAGCTTCGGCGCTGCGTCGCGCAGCCTTGACTTGCGTCAACGCACGGCGCCTCCTGCGCTGCGCGTTGATCTGCGTCAACGCCGTGCCCGGCGGCTCGCATAGTCTCCATCTGGCTGCGAAGGGCGGGTGCCCTCGCCCGCAGGGGAAACCGCGGCGTCCGACATGAATCCGTATGTCGTCTTCCTGCTCTACCTGCTGGCGATCCTCGGCTTCGTCGCGGTCACGCTGCTGATGAACCGGCTGCTCGGGCCCGAAGCCGGCGTCCTCGCGCGATGAAGCTCGAGCCGTTCGAGTGCGGCGCGACGCCGGTCGACACGCTGCAACGTCAAGGCGGTGCCGATCAAGTACTACGCGGTCGCCATCATCTTCATCCTGTTCGACCTCGAGACCGTGTTCCTCTTCATCTGGGCGCTGGGCGCGCAGCCGCTCACCGGCTTCATGCTGGTCACCTTCGCCATCTTCGTCTTCCTGCTCGTGCTGATCCTGCTCTACGTCTACAAGGCGCGGCTGCTCGAAGGCGGTGACGGAATAGCGATGGCGCAGCGACACCGACGATCCCGATCCGTCCCGCACGGCGGCGCGCAAGTCGCAGGCGTTCGAGTACCTGACGACCAAGAAGGACGAGCTGGTCGGCTGGGCGCGCAAGTTCTCGCTGTTCCCGTACCCGTTCGTCACCGCCTGCTGCGCGATGGAGTTCATGGCGGTGAGCTCGTCGCCCTACGACACCGACCGCTTCGGCGCCGCGCTGCCGCGCTTCTCGCCGCGCCAGGCCGACCTGCTGATGGTCGTCGGCACCGTCACGCACAAGCAGGCGCCGGTCCTGCTCAAGGTCTACGAGCAGATGTGCGAGCCGAAGTGGGTGATGGCCTTCGGCGTCTGCGCGACGAGCGGCGGCTTCTACCAGAACTACGCGGCGGTGCTGGGCATCGACAAGATCATCCCGGTCGACGTCTACGTCCCGGGCTGCCCGCCGCGCCCCGAGATGGTGATCGACGGCATCATGCAGCTGCAGGACAAGATCGCCCGCTCGCAGCACCTCGATCCTCACGCAGGACTTCTGACCGTGGGCGCCGACGATCCTCGACCGCTGCAGCAGCGAGCTCGCGCCGGCCGCGCGGCCGGGGTCGCGCTCGCGCACGGCGTGCTGGTCGTCGCGCTGTCGCGCCGGCGGCGCTGCCGGCGTCGTGCGAGCGCCTGCAAGTCCGAGTTCGGCTTCGACCTCTTCCTCGACGTCACCGCGGTCGACTGGCCCGGCCAGGCGCCGCGCTTCGAAGTCGTCTAGCACTTCTACTCGACCGCGCACCACGTGCGCGTGCGGCTGAAGACCCGCGTCACCGAAGCCGACCCGACGGTCGATTCGCTGGTCCCGCTCTACGGCTCGGCCGCGCTTCATGGAGCGCGAGTGCCACGACATGTACGGCATCGGCTTCCGCGGCAACGCCGACCTGCGCCCGATCCTGCTCTACGAGGGCTTCGTCGGCCACCCGCTGCGCAAGGACTACCCGAAGCAGCGCGAGCAGCCGCTCGTGCCCTACCGCGAAGTGAGCGACGGCCGCCGTGGACACCGCATGACTCCCCAACCCGGTCCGCCCGGCCTTCGACGACGAGCGCGCGCGACGACACGGTCATCGTCAACATCGGGCCGTCGCACCCGGCGACGCACGGCACGGTGCAGATCATCGCCGAGCTCGACGGCGAGCGCGTGCTGCGCACCGACGTGCACTGCGGCTACCTGCACCGCGGCTTCGAGAAGGAGTGCGAGTCGCACACCTGGCACAACCTGATCCCCTACGTCGACCGCCTCAACTACGTCTCGGCGCTGATCAACGACTTCGCCTACTGCGAGGCGGTCGAGAAGCTGATGGGCATCGAGATCACGCCGCGCTGCCGCTACCTGCGCACGCTGCTCTCCGAGTACTCGCGCCTCGTCGACCACCTCACCTGCGTCGCCGCCGGCCTGATGGAGCTGGGCGCGATGACCGCGTTCCTCTACCTGGTCATGATCCGCGACTACATGTACGAGCACCTCGCCGACCTGACCGGCGCGCGCGTCACCTACACCTACGGCCGCATCGGCGGCCTCGCGCGCGACCTGCCCGACGGCTGGCTCGCGCGGCTCGAGGAGATCCTCGTCCAGTACGAGGACTTCGTCGGCCGCGTCCACGGCCTGATCGACCGCAACCGCATCTTCATCGACCGCATGCGCAACGTCGGCGTGATCTCGACCGCCGACGCGATCAACTACGGCTACACCGGCCCGATCCTGCGCTCGACCGGCGCGCCGCGCGACCTGCGCAAGGACACGCCGTACCTCGCCTACGCCGAGCTCGACTTCGAGGTGCCGGTCGGCATCAAGGGCGACAACTACGACCGCTACTACGTGCGCATGCGCGAGATGGACGAGTCGGTGCACATGATCCGGCAGCTGGTCGACATGCTGCCGGACGGGCCGATCAACGTCGACGACCGCCGCTGCGTGTTCCCCGACAAGCCGCTCGTCTACACCGAGATCGAATCGCTGATCAACCACTTCAAGCTGGTCATGGACGGCCCGCAGGTGCCGGCCGGCGAGGTCTACAGCGCGCACGAGTCGCCCAACGGCGAGCTCGGCTTCTACCTCGTCGAGCACCGGCGAGCGGCATGCCGTACAAGGTGCACGTGCGCGCGCCGAGCTTCGTCCACATGGGCGGCGTGCACCTGATGCTCGACGGCTACCAGCTCGCCGACATCGTGCCGACCTTCGGCTCGGTCAACATGATCGGCGGCGAGTGCGACCGATGAAGCACCTGATCCCCGAATTCGAGACGCTGAAGGCGCGCTTCCCGGCCGGCTTCGAGTCGTCGCTGGTGCTGCCGTGCCTGCGCCGCATCCAGGAGGACCGGGGCTACGTCGCCGACAGCGACATCGACGGCGCTCGTCGACTACCTCGGCGTGCCGCGCATCCAGATCGAGGAAGTGCTCTCGTTCTACACGCAGTTCCGGCGCAAGCCGATCGGCCGCTGGCACCTGCAGGTCTGCCGCAACGTGTCCTGCTCGATGCGCGGCGCCGAGCGGCTGATCGACCACCTGTCGGCGCAAGCTCGGCGTCGAGCCGGGCGAGACGACGCCGGACGGCCGCTTCACGCTGTCGACGGTCGAGTGCCTGGGCTCCTGCGGCACCGCGCCGGTGGTGATGGTCAACGACGCGTACCACGAGAACATGAGCGCCGAGAAGCTCGACGCGCTGCTCGAGGAGCTGAAATAGCCATGCCCGGCCGCCAGCTCCTCATGACTTTCCCGGTCACCGCGACCTCGCACACGCTCGCCGACTACCGCGCGCGCGGCGGCTACGCGACGCTCGCGAAGGTGCTGCGCGAGATGACGCCGAGGACGTCACCAAGGAAGTCACCGCGTCCGGGCTCCTGGGCCACGGCGGCGCCGCCTTCCCGGTCGGCCGCAAGTGGTCGGTCGTGAAGCTCAACGACGACCAGCCGCACTACCTGTGCGCCAACGCCGACGAGGGCGAGCCCGGCACGTTCAAGGACCGCTGGATCCTCGAGAACGCGCCGCACCTGCTGCTCGAATCGATGCTGATCGCCTCGTACGCGCTGCAGGTGCGCAACGCCTTCGTCTACATCCGCGGCGAGTTCGACCTGCCGTACCGGCGCCTCGCCGGCCGCGGTCGAGGAAGCCTACGCCGCCGGCTACTTCGGCGAGCGGATCCTCGGCACCGACTTCGCCTGCGACATCGTCGTCTACCGCGGCGCCGGCTCGTACGTCTGCGGCGAGGCGTCGGGGCTCATCACCTCGATCGAAGGCAAGCGCGGCTATCCGCGCAACCGCCCGCCGCGGCTCACCGTGCAAGGGGCCTCTACCAGCGGCCGACGGTCGATCAACAACGTCGAGACGCTGTCCAACGTCACCGGCATCGTCGCCAACGGCGCCGCGGCGTTCCGCAAGGTCGGCACCGCCAAGAGCCCCGGCACGCAGCTCATCTCGATCTCCGGCCACGTCAACCGGCCCGGCGTCTACGAGGTCGAGTACGGCTACCCGTGGAGAAGTTCCTCTACGAGGACTGCGGCGGCATGCTCGGCGGGCGGAAGCTGAAGTGCATCATCCCCGGCGGCATCTCGACCAAGGTGCTGACCGCCGCCGAGATCGAGCCGCTCACCTCGACCACGCGTCGGTCGCCGCGGCCGGATCGTCGCTCGGCTCGGGCGGCATGATCGTCATCGCCGAAGGCACCTGCATGGTGCGCCTGCTGCAGGTGATGCTGCGCTTCTACCACCACGAGTCCTGCGGCCAGTGCACGCCGTGCCGCGAGGGCATGGGCTGGATGCACCGGATCATCGACCGCATCGTCGCCGGCGAGGGCCGGCCCGGAGGACATCGACCGGCTGTTCCAGATCTCGCAGCGCCAACGACGGCACGACGATCTGCGGCATGGGCGACGCCGCCGGCTACGCGACGATCGGCATCCTCGACAAGTACCGCGACGAGTTCGAGTACTTCATCGAGCACGAGCGCTCGCGCTTCGACGGCAACCTGGAGGCGATCGCGCATGCCTGAGATCTTCATCAACGGGCAGCCGGTCCAGGCGGGCGAAGACCAGACCGTCCTGCAGGCGGCGCGCGCCAACGGCTTCTTCATCCCGTACTTCTGCTGGCATCCGCAGCTGTCGGTCGCCGGCAACTGCCGCATCTGCGTCGTGCAGCGCGAAGGCCAGGAGCTGGGTCGAGATCGCCTGCAACATGCCGGTCACCGAGGGCATGCGCGTGCTCACCGACTCCGAGCTCGTGCGCGCAGCACCGCAAGGCAGACGCTGCAGTTCATCACGCTCAACCACCCGGTCGACTGCGGCATCTGCGACAAGGCCGGCGAGTGCACGCTGCAGGACTACCACTACGAGTACAACGGCGCAGCCGTCGATCTCGCGCGACGCCAAGGTGCACGCGACCAAGTTCCACGACCTGTCCGAGCGCATCGTGCTCGACAACGAGCGCTGCATCCTGTGCTCGCGCTGCGTGCGCTTCACGCGCGAGATCTCGAAGTCGAACGCGCTCGGCATCAAGCACCGCGGCGACCACTCGCTGGTGCGCGCGGTCGGAGGACGGCGCCTTCGACCGCGACCCGTACTCCGACAACGTCGTCGACATCTGCCCGGTCGGCGCGCTGCTGTCGCGGCCGTTCCTGCACAAGGCGCGCGTCTGGTACCTGCAAGCCCACGCCGTCGGTGTGCCCGGGCTGCGCGCGCGGCTGCACGGTCAACATCTGGCACCGCAAGCACGGAATGGCAGCTCGACGCGCTCGACCCGCAGCAGAACGCCGCGCATCGACGCGCGTCACGCCGCTCGAGAACCCGGCGGTCAACGGGCCGTGGATCTGCAACAAGGGCCGCGACCTCGCGCAGATCTTCGAGCGTCCGCGCGCCGAGACGCCGATGCTGAAGGGCAAGCCGGTCGGCGCTGGACGTCGCGATCGGCGCGGCGCGGCGCCTGATCGGCGCGGCGAAGCAGCCCGGTCGCGCTGGTGTCGACCTGGGGCTCGAACGAGGAGCTCGCGGCGTTCAAGGCGGCGCTCGGCAGCCGCTTCACCGCCTTCGTCAAGCGCGACTTCGAGCCCGCGCCGGGCGAGGCGATCGAGGACGACCTCCTGATCCGCGCCGACAAGAATCCCGAACACGGCCGGCGCGCGCGCGCTGTTCGGCGACGCGCCGCGTCGCCGTTCGCCGCCGGACACCGACCTCGTGCTCGTCTGGGGCGAGGGCTTCGATTTCGCGCCGCTTCCCGCCGGCGCGAAGATCGTCTTCCTCAACGCCTGGCTGCAGCCGGAGAACGGCCACGCCGACGTGTTCGTCCCGGTCAGCATCCAGACCGAGCGCGCGGGCCACTACACGAACTTCGACGGCGTCGTCGAGCGCCTTCGAGCCGTGCTTCCCGAAGCTCGCCGCGGCGGTCGACGCCGCAGGCGCTGTTCGCCGCGCTGGCGGTCGCCGGAACTGGAGGCGCGCATGATCCAGGATCTCGTCGATCTACGTCGATCTTCATCGCCTACGCGATGGGCGTGCTGATGACCTTCGGCACCGTGCTGACGTGGGTCGAGCGCAAGCAGGCCGCGGTCATGTCCGACCGCATCGGCGCCAACCGCGCCTACGTCCGCATCCCGTTCACGCAGATCAAGCTGGTCTGGCTGGGCCTGTTCCACGGCATCGCCGACGGCCTCAAGATGCTGCTGAAGGAGGACTTCAAGCCCGAATCCTACGACTGGTACGCCTACGCGGTCGCGCCGTGGGTGGTGTTCACGCCGGTGCTGCTGGTCTTCGCGGTCATTCCGTTCGGCGGCATGCTCGAGCCCGGCGAAGCTCTTCCCGCTCGCTCGCCGGCGTGGTTCGGCGACCGGACGTACGCGATGCAGATCGCGCGCCTCGACGCCGGCCTGCTGATCGTGTTCGCGTTCGGCGGGCTGACGATCATCGGCGCGATGCTCGCCGGCTGGTCGTCGTCGAACAAGTTCTCGATGCTGGGCGCGCTGCGCGCCGGCTCGCAGATGATCTCCTACGAGCTGATCATGGGCCTCACCGTGCTGGGGCTCATCCTGATCTACGGCACGGTCGACCTCACGACGATCGTGCAGCAGCAGTCCGGCGTCGTTGCTGGGGTTCCTGCCGGCCTGGGGCGTCTTCTACCAGCCGTTCGCCGCGATGCTGTTCCTGGCCGCCGCCATGGCCGAGAACAAGCGCATCCCGTTCGACCTGCCCGAGGCCGAGTCGGAGCTGATCGCCGGCTTCTACACCGAATACAGCGCGATGAAGATGGGCCTCTTCATGTTCGCCGAGTTCATCGAGATCGCGATCATCGTCGGCGCTCTTCACCACGCTGTTCCTCGGCGGCTACAACCTGCCGTACATGATCGACGCCGGCTTCGTGTTCCCGGGCGGGCACGCGCTGCCGATGAGCCACGGCGCTGGTCGTCGTCACGCAGCTCGTCGTGTTCCTCGTCAAGATCCTGCTGATGTCGAGCTTCCAGATCCTGGTCCGCTGGACGCTGCCGCGCTTCCGCTACGACCAGGTGCTGATGTTCGCGTGGAAGTTCATGTTCCCGCTGTGCGCTGGCCAACCTCGTGGTCACCGCGGTCTGGGTGTGGGCGACGGGCGGGTGATGCGATGACCAGGAAGCCCCACGTGCGCAAGGTCTACTGGAACGAGCCCACGCTGACGCTGGTGGGAGCGCGCGTACCTGTTCGAGATCCTGCGCGGCCTCGGCATCACCGGCGGCGTGTTCCTGCGCAACATGTGGCGCTGGATCACCGGCCGCAAGGGCGCGCTGACCACCTACTACCCGGAGGAGACGCGCGCCGACTACGCGGCGGGCAACCGCGGCAAGCACGTCCTCACCCAGCGGCCGGACGGCAGGCCGCAGTGCATCGCCTGCAACATGTGCGCGACGGTGTGCCCGGCGAAGGTGATCGAGATCGACGCGGCCTTCGACCCCGGCGACGCCGCGCATCCGAAGTATCCGGCGCGCTTCGAGATCGACTACTCGCGCTGCGTCTTCTGCGGGCTGTGCGTCGAGGCCTGCCCCGAGGACGCGATCCGCATGGTGAAGGAAGTGCCCGACCTGCCGTCGGCCGACCGCGAGCACATGTGGCTCTCGATGGACGAGCTCCTGACCTGGAGCCCGCGGCAGGACGTCGCCAAGCCGTATCCCGTCGCGGACGGCGACCGCAAGACGCGAGGATCCGCATGATCGAAACCCTGCTCCAGAACCTCGACACCGCGCTCGTGTACCTGTTCGGCGCTCTCGGCGCTCGTCGGCGCCGCGCTGATGCTCGTGCTGCGGCATCCGATGCAGGTGGCGATGGCGCTGATCTCGACGATGGTCTTCCTGGGCGGCATCTACGGGCTCCTCGGCGTCCACTTCATCGCCGCCTTCCAGGTGCTGATCTACGTCAGCGCGGTGATGGTCTTCATGGTCTACGTGATCATGCTGCTCGACGTGCGCGACCCGTCGTTCGGCCACCGCTACTCGCAGCTGCTGCGTGCCGGGCATCGCCGGCGCCGTGCTCTTCGCCGTGGTGCTCGGCTACGCCTTCTGGCACGGGCGCCTACGCGCCGGCCAATGCGACCGTGTACTTCGGCCTGCAGCAGTTCTCGGCCGCCTTCCTCAACGAATACTGGCTGCAGTTCGAGCTGACGTCGGTGCTGCTGGTGGCCGCGGTCGTCGCCGCGATGGCCGTCATCAAGGGCGGCAGGAAGGACCGTGGATAAGCTCCATCTGCTCCTGCCGCTGGCGATCGCGCTGTTCGCGCTGGGCCTCCTGGGCGTCATCGTCCGGCGCAACGTGCTGGTCATGCTGATGTGCATGGAGCTCATGCTGAACGGCGTGAACCTCAGCCTCGTGACGTTCGCGCAGCAGACCGGCACCGCCGCGGGGGCGGTCCTCGTCTTCCTGATCTTCGTCGTCGCGGCCGCCGAGATCGCCATCGCCATTCCCATCGTGCTCCTGCTCGTTCGCGAGAAGCACACGCTGGACGCGGACGCCTACACGGACCCTCAAGGGATAGACGTTGACCCAATACCTCACCCTGATCGTCGTCCTGCCGCTCCTCGGCTTCGCGCTGAACGGGCTCGCGGGCAACCGCCTGGGCAACCGCTTCGTCACCGTCGTCGGCTGCGGCCTGCCGGTGCTGTCCTTCGTCTCGCGATCCGCTGCGTTCGTCGACCTGCTCGCCGCCGGCAGCGTGCCGCTGGTCGAGACCGCGTACACCTGGGCGCGCATCGGCGACCGCTCGTTCGACGTCGCGCTTCTACTTCGACCGGCTCTCCGCCGTCATGACGCTGATCGTGACCGGCGTCGGGCTCGCTGATCCACGTCTACTCGACCGGGTACATGAAGGAGGACCGGAGCTACGCGCGGTACTTCGCCTACCTCAACCTGTTCCTGTTCTTCATGCTGCTGCTGGTCCTCGGGCGGTCGATGCTGGTGCTGTTCGTCGGCTGGGAAGGCGTGGGGCTCGCGTCGTACCTGCTGATCGGGTTCTGGTTCGAGGACCCCGAAAAGGCGCGCGCGGGCAAGAAGGCGTTCATCACCAACCGCATCGGCGACGCCGGCTTCCTGCTGGGAATGTTCCTGCTCTACTGGGCGCTGGGCACGCTGGACATGGACCGGATCAACAGCGCCTTCACCGGAACCACGCTTCCGGCGGTCTCCGCCAGCCTCGTCGGCATCCTGCTGTTCGTCGGCGCCACCGGCAAGTCGGCGCAGATCCCGCTGCACGTCTGGCTGCCCGACGCGATGGCGGGCCCGACCCCGGTGTCGGCGCTGATCCACGCGGCGACGATGGTGACCGCCGGCGTCTATCTCGTCGCCCGGATGTCCGACCTCTACATGCAGGCGCCGGCCGCCTCGCAGGTCATCGCCGTGGTCGGCGGGGCGACGGCGTTCTTCGCCGCGACCATCGCCGTCGTGCAGACCGACATCAAGAAGGTGCTCGCCTATTCCACCGTCTCGCAGCTGGGCCTCATGTTCGTGGCGCTGGGCGTGGGGGCCTACGGCGTCGCGATCTTCCACGTCTACACCCACGCGTTCTTCAAGGCCTGCCTGTTCCTCGGCGCCGGCAGCGTGATCCATGCCATGAGCGGCGAGCAGGACATCCGCAAGATGGGCGGGCTGGCGAAGAAGATCCCCGTCACCTTCGTCACCTTCGCCATCGCCACGGCGGCGATCTCGGGCATTCCCGCCGCTGGCCGGGTTCTTCTCCAAGGACGAGATCCTGTGGTTCGCGTTCGGCAGCAGCCGCGGCGGCTCGCCGCTGCTGTGGGCCACGGCCGCCGCCACTTCGCTGCTGACGGCGTTCTACATGTTCCGGCTGCTGTGGCTCACGTTCCTCGGGAAATCGCGCGTCGCCCCGGACGTCGCGCACCACGTCCACGAATCGCCGCTGTCGATGACCTCGGTGCTGGCCGTGCTTGCGCTGCTGTCGGCAGTCGGCGGCTTCTTCGACGTGCCGCACTTCCTGGCGTCGCTGCCCGCGCTCCCGGCGCCGCGCGAGGGCCTGCACGACCTCGAGCTGCCGCTGCTCGGCATCTCGATCCTGATCGCTCTCGCCGGACTCGGCGGCGCCATCTACTTCTACGGCCGCGATGCCGTGCGCGCCGCCCGCGCGCTGCCGCGGCTCTCCGCGCTCAACCGGGTCCTGGCCGGCAAGTATTTCGTCGACGAGGCCTACGAGCGCTGGCTCGGACGTCCGCTGTACTGGGTTTCGGAGCACGCCTTCCTGCGCGTCGGCGACCGCCTGCTGCTCGACGGTTCGCTCAACGGCCTCGCGCGCCTCGCGCATCGCGCCGCCGGGACGCTGTCGCGGGTGCAGGCGGGCAACCTGCACGTGTACGCGCTGTATATCCTGCTCGGCACCTTCGCCTGCCTGGTCTGGAGCTTCCGCCATGGCTGACGCGATGCTGCTGAACGTCGTGCTGTTCCTGCCGGTCGCCGGCATCCTGCTGCTGCTCGCCGTCCCCGCGCGGCAGGAAGCCCTGGTCCGCTGGCTGACGTTCTGGGTGATGGTCGTGCAGCTCGCTGCGACCGTGCTGCTGTACGCGCGCTTCGACGGCACCGTCGCCGGCCTGCAGTTCGAGACGCGGCTCGCCTGGATCGCCGACTGGGGCGTCTACTACCAGATCGGCCTCGACGGATACAACATCCTGCTGGTGCTGATGACCGCGTTCCTGGGGCCGCTGGTCGTGGCGGGCGCCTTCACCGCGATCCGCAAGGACGTCAAGCTGTTCTACGCGATGGTCCTCCTGATCCAGTTCGCGATGCTGGGGGCGTTCGTCGCGCAGGACCTCTTCGTCTTCTACCTGTTCTGGGAGACGATGCTGATCCCGATGTTCCTGATCATCGGCATCTGGGGCGGCGAGCGCCGCATCTACGCGACGCTGAAGTTCTTCCTCTACACCGCCTTCGGCAGCATCCTGATGCTGGCCGCGGTGATCTACCTGGTCTACTCGCTGCAGACCTCGACCGGCGTCGCGTCGTTCGCCTTCGCCGACCTGTACCGCGCGCAGCTGCCGCTGACGACGCAGATCGTCCTGCTCTCGGCCTTCGGACTGTCGTTCGCGATCAAGGTCCCGATGGTGCCGCTGCATACCTGGCTGCCCGACGCGCACGTCGAGGCGCCGACCGCCGGCTCGGTGATCCTGGCCGGCGTGCTGCTGAAGATGGGGACGTACGGTTTCATGAAGCTCGGCTTTCCGCTGTTTCCCGACGCCACGCGCGCGCTGACTCCGGTGATCATGACGCTGGCCGTCGTTTCCATCGTCTACGGCGCTTGTCTCGCGCTGGTGCAGAACGACATCAAGAAGATCATCGCCTACTCGTCGATCAGCCATCTCGGCTACGTGATGCTGGGTCTCGCCAGCCTCGACCTCCTCGGCATACAGGGCGCGATCGTGCAGATGGTGAGCCACGGCCTCGTCGCGGCGGGGCTGTTCCTGATGGTGGGCATGATCTACGAGCGCTGCCATACGCGGGACCTCGGCGCGTACGGCGGCCTCGCCAAGCTGCTGCCCGTCTACTCGGTGCTGTTCATGATCCTGACGCTGGCGTCGATCGGCCTGCCGACGACCAGCGGCTTCACCGGCGAATTCCTGGTGCTGCTGGGATCGTTCAGGGCGTCGTGGCCGCAATACCTTCAGGGCGATGGGTACCCGCTGGCGATGAGCGTCATCGCCGTGTCGGGCGTGGTGCTGGGCGCGCTGTACATGCTGCGGTTCGCGCAGGCGTTCCTCTTCGGCGAGTCCAGGGCGCCGCACCAGCCCCTTGTCGATCTCGATCTCCGCGAAAAGCTGATCCTCGCGACCATCGTCGCCGCGGTATTCGCGCTCGGGCTCTATCCCGACGAGCCGCTGCAGAAGACGGAGCTGGCGGCGAAGCACTACCAGCAGCTGGTGGGCAGCTCGCGGATACCGGGAGCCGCGCCATGAGCTGGCAGGACGTGTTCACCGCGATGCTGCCGGAGCACCTGCTGCTCGCCGGGATCGTGACGCTGATCGGCATGGAAATCGTCTGGACCCGGCCGCGCGGCGCGCTGACCGTCGCGCTGCTGGTGGTCGCCGCGGCGTCCGCGGCGTCGGCGTGGCTCCACCTCACCGGCTACAACGCGGCGCCGTTCCCGGGGCAGTACTCCGTCGATCCCGCGATCGCGATCGCCAAGGCCGTCGTTCTCGCGTTCGCGGTGCCGGTGCTGCTGCTCGCGCGCGACGACTTCGCCGACGGCCCGTTCTACCCGCTGCTCCTGTCGTCGCTCTACGGATTCTGCCTGCTGCTGTCCGCCGACAGCTTCCTCACGCTCTTCCTCGGGCTCGAATTGATGGGCCTGCCCGTGTACGTCCTGGTGCTGCTCGCGTTCCGCCGCCGGGAAAGTGCCGAAGCGGCGCTCAAGTACCTGGTGCTGGGCGGCACCGCGACCGCGACGTTCCTGATGGGGGTGTCGCTGATCTACGGAGGCAGTGGCTCGCTGGCGATCGCCGGATTCGCCACCGCGCTGGGCTCGGCCGACACCATGGCCACGGCCGGGGTCGTGCTGGTGCTCGTTTCGTTCTTCCTCAAGGCGGCCATCGTGCCCTTTCATACGTGGGCGCCCGACGCCTACGAAGGCGCCAGCGTCCCGGTGACCGCGTACATGGCCACGGTCGTCAAGGCCGGCGCGCTGCTGGCCGTGCTGCGGCTGATGGGGACCGCGAACCTCGCCGGACATGCGGTCGACCTGGTGGCGATCCTGCCGCTGGTCTCGATCGTCTGGGGGAACCTCACGGCGATGCGGCAGTCGAGCTTCCGCCGGATGATCGCGTACTCGTCGATCGCCCATGCGGGCTACCTGTTCTACGCCTTGCTCGGCGACGGCGCGGGCCGCTACCAGGCGGTGCTGTTCTACCTGGTCGCCTACGGCGTGATGAACCTGCTCGCGTTCGCATCGCTGCCGAGCGGTGACGACGACGCCGGACGCGACCGCCTCGCCGGTCTGAAGGGGCTCTACCAGCGGCGGCCGTTCGCGGCGGTGATGATCGGCATGGCGATGCTGTCGCTTGCGGGCATACCGCCGTTCCCGGGATTCGTGGCCAAGTTCCTGATCTTCAAGAACGTGATGGCCGCCGGTTTCACCACCTACGCGGTGCTGGGCCTGGTCGGCAGCTATCTCGGCATCTACTTCTACCTGCGGGTGATCCAGTTCATGTTCATGAGCCCCGCGGAACCGCTCACCGGCGAGCGCGCGTCAGGCCGTCTCGCATGGTCCGCCGGCCTGCTGTGCCTGATCACGGCGCTGGTGCTCTCGGTGGTTCCCGGCTGGGTCATCGGCCTCGTCTGACACGCCGGCCGGCGGCGGGCAGACCTCCGGGTTGGTACCCGTCCCCGGCAGGAAAAAGGGCCGGAAAATCTCCGGCCCCTGTCCTCAACCGCGGATCCTGCGCTCAGTGCAGGCGCTGGCGCGACTTGCGCGTGGCGTCGGAGAGCACGCTGCGCCGCGCCGCGCTGCCGCGGCCCTGCGTGGCTTCGCGGCGGCCCTGCCAGAAGCGGTAGATGAGCACGGCGGCGACCGGCAGTTCGTCGATCAGCTCCTGGCGCTTTTCGTCGCTGTCCACCCATTCGGTGAAGTCGTCGTCGCGATCGCCGAATGCCAGCGCCTCGATCGGGAATATCCAGTCGCGCGCATCCTGCGCGTCGTAGAGCGGCTGCCAATCGTCGTCGCGCAGCTTGACGCCGGACATGTAGCCTTCGCTCCAGGCGGTCGCCTCGGCCGGGGTGCGCTCGGTCTTGGGCGCCTTTTCGTCGGGCATGTAGAGCAGCGGGCGGAACCGCGTCGGCGATTCGCCGAGCGTGCGCTGGATGCCGACGAAATGACGCAGCACGAGGCCCATCACGCGCTGCGCCTGGTCATTGCTGACGAAGGCGGGCGCCGCGCTCTTGTTGCCTTCGCTCCAGACCTGCGGCAGCCACTCCGAAGGCTGGATCAGGTCCGGGCCGGAGACGATCGCCGTGAGGTAGCCGTCCAGCATCTCGAGGTCCATGCAGTCCTGCGGGACGGCGTCGGACGCGAGAAAGCTCTCGAGGTCGTCGAGCTCTGCATCGGTCAGGGGTTCGTCGAGGGCGCGCGGTTCGGCCATGGGGACTTTCGCATTGGGGTGGCGTCGGGCCTGCAATGATCCCCCGCCGCGCGGTTCTGCGCAACCTCGGCGACGGCCTCCATCGCCCTGACCGCGGTAGGGAAACGCGGTCGCGAATCGCGCGCGGCGGTCGTCAGCGCAGCGCGTGCGCGACGTTGAGCGCGGCGGCGAAGACGAGAACCGCCGTGCCCTGGTGTGCCGCCGCCAGCGGAACCGGGACGACCAAGACGAGCGTCGCGATGCCGAGCGCGATCTGCAAGGCGAGGAGCGCAAGCAGCAGGCCGGCGCCCGCACGTGCACGCGACGGCGCGCCGTCGGCGACGCGCAGCTTCCACCACAGCACCGGCACGAGGACGGCGAGCACCGCGGCCATCAGGCGGTGATCGAACTGCACCGTCGCCATGTTCCAGAAGAAATTCTTCCACCACGGCTCGAGCATCAGGATCTCGGGAGGCACGATTTCGCCGTTCATCAGCGGAAACGTGTTGTACGCCAGGCCGGCGCGGATCCCCGCGACCAGGCCTCCCGAGAGCGCCATCACGAACACCAGCGCCGCGAGCGCGCGGGCGAGGACGCGCGCCGAATGCAGCGCCGGCGTCGCCGCAGTCGCGCGCTGCGGACCGGCGAGCGACATCCCGGCCCAGAACATCGCGGCGAATATCGCCAGCGCCATGCCGAGGTGCGCCGTCAGCCTGAACTGCGAGACACGCGGGTCGTCGACGAGCCCGCTCTTCACCATGTACCAGCCCATCGCGCCCTGCAGCGCGCCAAGCACGAAGATGCCGGCGAGCTTCCACGCGTATCCGCGCGGAAGGCCGCGGCGTGCAGTGAACCAGAGCATCGGGATCAGGAAGGCGGCGCCGATCGCGCGCCCGAGCAGCCGGTGGAAGTATTCCCACCAGTAGATGCCCTTGAATTCCGCCAGGCTCATGCCCCGGTTGACCTGCAGGAACTCGGGCGTGAGCTGGTACCTGGCGAAGGTCTCCTGCCATTGCGCATCGTTCAGCGGAGGCAGCGTGCCGACGATGGGCTGCCATTCGACGATGGACAGTCCCGAATGGGTGAGCCGCGTGATGCCGCCGACGACGACCATCGCGAACACCAGCGCACAGCACGCGAACAGCCACAGCGCGACCGGTCGCGCCGCCGCCGGCGTGGACGGCGCGGCCGTCGCGGGAATGGCCATCGCGGAAGCGGCGAAGGGATTCGGCATGCCGCGCATTCTGCCACGGCGCGGCGGGCCGGTACTCGCCGTCTCGGCGCCCGCCCGAGGGACTGGAAGTCGCGTGTCGCGGGCCGCCGGAACGAACCCGACGCGAGGACGCTCCGGCCGGCGTCAGCCGCGGACGGCGATCAGCGGCACGTGGGCGGCCAGCCGGGTCAGCAGCGCGGGGTCGAGGGTCGACGTCGCCGGCGCGGCGGCGACGATCTCGTCGTTCGCGCAGCCGGTCGGACGGAAGGGCTGCAGGATCCAGCGGACGATGCCTCGCGCGCCGAGTTCGCGCGCGAGCCGTTCCAGCATCTCCGGCGTCAGCGACGGATGAACCGTGGTGCGCAACTCGAACGGGACGCCGGCGCCGCGGACCAGATCGAGGCTCGCGAGCGCCGCCGTTCCGCCGTCGGGCGCGCCGGTCACGGACGCGTAATCGTCCAGCGGCGCCTTGACGTCGATGCCGACCCAGTCCACCTTCGGCAGCACCCGCGCGAGCCGGCGCGGATACGCGCCGCTGGTGTGCAGACCGACGGCAAAGCCGAGTTCGCGCACGTCGTCCATCGCCGCCTCCAGCGCCGCCTGCGCCGTGGGCTCCCCGCCGGAAAAAACGACGGCGTCGAGTAGCCCGGCCCGCGTCGCCAGCCAGGCGAGGATGCGCGCGTAGTCGTGCTCGTCGCGGCCCCGCGCCGCGATCAGATGCGGGTTGTGGCAGTACCCGCAGCGCCAGGGGCATCCCTGGCAGAAGATCACGGCCGCGAGCGCGTCGGGGTAGTCGGTCGAGGTGAACGGCACCACGCCGCCGACGCGCAGCGCCGGCGCGTCGACGCCTCGGGCGGCCGCGGGCGCGGCGCTGCGGTGGCGCATCGTCGACTCGTTCTCTGCGCGCCGCGGCTACAGATGCGGCCGCGCGCGCTCCTCGCTGAAGAAGCGGCGCTCGCAATGCTCGCCCTTCTTGCCGATGTTGAACGACGCGACCGGGCGGTGGTAGCCCATCACGCGTGTCCAGACTTCGCAGCGCTGCCGCTCGGCGTCGGTCAGCGTGAGGGACGGGTCGGGGGATTTCAGGTCGGTCATCGTGTTCATCGCGTCTCCTGCCAACGGTTGTGCAATGGCGCGCATGGCGCCTCGTTTGCTGCGGTGTCGCCCGGTGAGGCACGGGGATGCTCCCGACGGCGCCGGGGCGGTCCCCCGGTCGTCGCCCGTCCCCGGATCGCACCTGCCGCTCGACACCCTTCGCAGATCAGGCGGCGTGCAGCCGCCGCTTCTCGGCCAGCTTCTCCTCGTCGCATCTCGGGCAGAACGGATGCTCGCCTTCGAGGTATCCGTGCTTCGGGCAGATCGAGAAGGTCGGCGTGATCGTGATGTAGGGAAGGCGGAACCGCTCCAGCGCGCGCCGCACCAGCGTCTTGCAGGCCGACGCAGAGCTCAGCCTTTCGCTCATGTACAGGTGCAGTACCGTGCCGCCCGTGTATTTCGTCTGCAGTTCCTCCTGCCGGGCGAGCGCCTCGAACGGGTCGTCGGTGAAACCCACCGGCAGCTGCGAGCTGTTCGTGTAGTACGGCATGTCCGGCGTCCCCGCCTGCAGGATGTCGGGCCAGCGCTTGCGGTCCTCCTTGGCGAAGCGGTACGTCGTCCCTTCCGCGGGCGTCGCCTCGAGGTTGTACATGTGGCCCGTCTCCTCCTGGAAGGCGACGATCCGCGAGCGCAGGTGATCGAGCAGCCGCACCGCGAACGCGTGGCCGCAGGGCGTCGTGATGTCGTCGGCGCCGCCGGAGAAATTGCGCACCATCTCGTTGACGCCGTTGACGCCGATCGTCGAGAAGTGGTTGCGCAGCGTGCCGAGGTAGCGCTTGGTGTACGGGAAGAGTCCCTGGTCGATCAGGCGCTGGATCACCTTGCGCTTGACCTCGAGGCTGTCCTTGGCGTGCTTCATGAGCGCGTCGATGCGCTCGTAGAGGCCGATCTCGTCGCCGGCGTGGATGTAGCCCAGGCGCGCGCAGTTGATCGTCACCACGCCGACGGAGCCGGTCTGCTCGGCCGAGCCGAAGAGCCCGTTGCCGCGCTTCAGCAGTTCGCGCAGGTCGAGCTGCAGGCGGCAGCACATCGAGCGGATCATGTTCGGCTTCAGCTCCGAATTCAGGAAATTCTGGAAGTACGGCAGCCCGTACTTCGCCGTCATCGCGAACAGCGCTTCGCAGTTCGGGTGGTCCCAGTCGAAATCCGGGGTGATGTTGTAGGTGGGGATCGGGAAGGTGAAGACGCGGCCCTTGGCGTCACCGGTCGTCATCACCTCGATGTACGCGCGGTTGATCATGTCCATCTCGGGCTGCAAGTCGCCGTACGAAAACGGCATCTCGTCGCCGGCGATCACCGGGATCTGCCCGCGCAGGTCCTCCGGGCACACCCAGTCGAAGGTCAGGTTGGTGAAGGGCGTCTGCGTGCCCCAGCGCGACGGCACGTTGAGGTTGTAGATCAGTTCCTGGATGCATTGCCTGACCGCTTCGTAGCTCATCCGGTCGCGGCGGATGAACGGCGCCATGTAGGTGTCGAACGAGGAGAACGCCTGCGCTCCGGCCCATTCGTTCTGCAGCGTCCCGAGGAAATTGACGATCTGGCCGACGGCGCTCGACATGTGCTTCGGCGGTCCCGCCTCGACCTTGCCGGGAACGCCGTTCAGGCCTTCGTGCAGCAGCTGCCGCAGCGACCAACCGGCGCAGTAGCCGGCGAGCATGTCGAGGTCGTGGATGTGCACGTCGCCGTCGCGGTGCGCGCGCCCGATCTCCGGCGCGTAGACGTGCGACAGCCAGTAGTTGGCGACGACCTTGCCCGAGACGTTGAGGATGAGTCCGCCGAGCGAGTAGCCCTGGTTGGCGTTGGCGTTGACGCGCCAGTCCCTCTGCTCCAGGTACTCGTCGACCGAGGCCGCGACGTCGACCAGCGTCTTGCGGACCGCGCGCAGGCGCTCGTGCCGGTCGCGGTAGACGATGTAGGCCCGCGCGGTTTGGAACCAGCCGGCGGCGGCCAGCGTGTGCTCGACGCAATCCTGGATGGTCTCGATGTCGGGCACGCCGCCGGTGTGGCGATGCGCCAGCACGCGGCCCACGGCGCCGGCGAGTTTCTCCGCTTCGGCGGCATCGAACTCGCCGGTGGCGGCGCCGGCGCGCGTGATCGCCGACGCAATCTTGACCAGGTCGAACGGAGCGCGCTGGCCGTCGCGCTTGACCACATGCGACGGGAGTTCCGGCGGAGCGGTCTCCGGCGGGCGCGAAGCGACCTGCTTCGCCGCGATGGCGTGCGGCATGAATCCCCTCCTAGGGTACGCGCGTGGCCGGCGGCGGGGTCCGGAGCGGCTCGCCTTCGACCACTAGATATTGTGTGTCGCTTGCAAGGTAGCCCAAGGGATGGGGGTGAGCAACGGCCCGCTATCCCCAACGCCCGTTCTCTTGATCTGGATCAAGGTCGCGGCGCCGCGACTGTCTCATTTCCGTTGCCGCGCCCGGATGGGCGCGTTCGCTGCTCGACGACACGGGCGACACCTGCCGCGTCGGGCGGCTCCGGTACCGGCCGGATCGGGCGCCGAGCCCCGAGGTCCGACGCCGCATGCCGCCGGTCGCGGCCCGAACCGCGCGTCCGGGCGAGGCGGGCACATCGGTCGGCCCGGTGTTCCGTCGCCCCGCACCGCCGGGCGACTACGCAGAACCCCGCATCGAGAATTGCAGAAATCGGTAGCGACGGGCTGCGGGCCCCTGCATCGCCGGCTCGCAATGGTGGCTTTTGCCCATGGACACCGGCGCCGTCTCACGTAGAATCCGCCGGATGTTCGCTTGCCGCCCCCTCCTCCGGCGTGTCGCGCGGATCGCCTTGGCCGCGATCCTGGTGCCCCTTCTGGCGACAACGCCGGTCGGCGCGCACGTGCATCCTACGGCGCCGAACTTCCCGTCGCATTCGGATTTCTGTTCGACGGCGACGAAT
The DNA here is from genome assembly GCA_963779445.1 of uncultured beta proteobacterium. GTDB lineage: Bacteria > Pseudomonadota > Gammaproteobacteria > Burkholderiales > Casimicrobiaceae > CAIWHR01. The sequence continues at coordinate 9,644 of CAVZYI010000007.1, read as the reverse complement.
GACGAAAGCCCCCGGACAGCCCGGGAGACACCGGACCCGGGCACAAAAGCATGTGCTCACTGTCCGGGCTGCACCGGTTGCACCAGCGGATCGGCGGCAATCCCCCCGTCCGCAACACTGTCGCTGAACATCCCGCCGGCACCTGCCGGCACCGTCGTCGCGACGCCGAAGCCGGCGAATCGCGTCGAGGTCGTCACCGCCCGTCCCCGCGGTCCGCCCGTCCGGGCCTGATCCGCCTCGCGGCGCCCTGCGCCGCCGTCCCGTTCTCCGCTTTGTCGGCCCGCCGCCGCGGACGCGTCCATCGCGCCCGGCCGCGCGCCGGATTCCTCGAAAGGAACCTTCATGAAAGCTGCGCCCTTTGCCCTACTGCGACGAGCGATGGCAGCCCTCCTGGCGCCGATCGCCGCGCTGTCCGCGCTTCCCGCCGCCGCCTCCTGCGGATCGGCCGTCTGCCTCGTCAACACGCAGTGGCAGGTCCACGGCATTCCGACCGAGGCGGGCGGCACGCTGTTCCAGCTCCAGTACGACTACGTCAGGCAGGATCAGCTGATGTCCGGCTCGCACAAGACCAGCGTCGCGCCGGAGGACGCCGACGCGCTGGAGCAGAAGACGCTCGCCCAGACGCTGATCGCCTCGCTCGACTACACGTTCGACGAGCGCTGGGGCGTGACCGCGACGCTGCCGGTCGTCGCCCGCAAGCACGATCACCTCGCCGATCCCTACGGCGACCCGACGCCCGAATCCTGGGACTACACGCGGGTGGGCGACGCGCGGGTCGTCGGCCGTTACCGCTTTGTCGCCGCCGAGGCCTACAACGTCGGCGCGCAGTTCGGCGTGGTCCTTCCCACCGGGCCGCACAACGTGGCCAACGCCGAGGGCGTCGTCGCCGAGCGTTCGCTGCAGCCGGGGACGGGCGCCACCAGCGGGGTGATCGGCGCGTACGCGAATTTCACCACGCACGACGGCCCGGTCTGGTTTGCGCAGATCCTGTTCCAGGGCGCGATGGCCACGCAGGACGAGTTCCGTCCGGGCAACCAGCTGCTCGTCAACGGCGGCGTCACCTGGCCGGTCAGCGACACGGTGGCGCTGATGGGGCAGCTCAATGCGCTTTGGCGCGGCCGCGATTCCGGCGCCAATGCCGAACCCGAGGAAAGCGGCGGCCGCTCTCTTTTCTTCAGTCCCGGATTGAGCTATACGGTGTCACCTCAGGTCCAGCTGTACGCGTTCGCGCAGCTTCCGCTCTATCGCTACGTCAACGGCACCCAGCTCGCCGTCAACTGGGCGGCCGTCGGCGGCGTCACCTTCCGGTTCTGACGCGCCGCTTTCGCGAAGCTATCCGGGCTGAAATTCAGAAGGAGCCTTCCATGCCGTCGATCCGTTCCGCCGCATCCCTGCTCGTCGCCGTCACCGGTCTCGCGCTGGCGCAACCCTCCCCGGCGCAGGTGACGGTCGCCGACCCCTGGGTGCGCGGCACCGTCGCCGGGCAAAAGAGCAGCGGCGCGTTCATGCAGCTGACGTCCACGGTCGACGTCACGCTGGTCGACGCCGCGTCGCCCGCCGCGAAAATCGTCGAAATCCACGAAATGAAAGTCGATGGCGGGATGATGAAAATGAGGGCCGTCGATCGCCTTCCGCTGCCCGCCGGAAAGCCGGTCGAACTCCGACCCGGCGGCTATCACCTGATGCTGCTGGACCTGCCGACGCCGTTGAAGCCGGGCGACGTGGTGCCGGTGACGCTGACGTTCGAAGACAAGGCCGGCAGGGCGACGACGCTGCGGGTCAACGCGACCGTCAGGGCGTTGACGGCCGGGCCGATGCCCGCAGCCGCGAAATGAACCGCGCGCCGGGACCGCGATCGACGCCGCGCAAGCGGTCGTCCCTAGACAGCGGGAGGGCGCCTGGGCGCGATGGAACGATGCTGCACAGCAACAGGCGATTCGCGTTGACAGCGCGAGTCCAACCCTGTTCAATTGGTCTGACCACCTGACCAGAGCGCCACAGCCGCAACGAACGGCCGCCGGTGCGCGGTGGGCCCGAATCCAATGGAGGAATAGATGCGAGATCCGATTCGCGCAGTGTCCCGTTGCCTGGCCGCGCTGGGCCTGGCCGTCACGTTCGCCGCCGGCGCGCAGCAGCCCATCACGCTGCACGGCGCCGTGCAGTTCAACGACGACCACGCGTTCACCCGGGCGCTGGTGCGGTTCCAGGAACTGGTCGTCAAGTACTACGGCAAGCCGGTCAACTTCGTGCTGCACAAGAACAGCGAACTGGGGCTCGAGAAGGACTACTTCGCCTACATGAACCAGGGCATCTCGGTCGACTACGGCATCGTTTCGCCGGCGCACATGTCGACGTTCTCGAAGGCCGCGCCGTTCATCGACGCGCCGTTCCTGTTCCGCGACCTCGACCACTGGAACAAGGTGCTGGACGCCGACACGCTGAAGCCGATCGCCGACGAGGTATCGGCGAAGGGCGACGTGATGCTCATCGGCTTCGCCGGCGGCGGCACGCGCAACATCTTCGCCAACAAGCCGGTCCGCAACCTGGCCGAGATGAAGGGCCTCAAGGTGCGCGTGCAGGGCGCGCCGATCTGGAGCAAGACCTTCGCGGCCACCGGCATGTCGCCGACGGTGATCGCGTACGACGAGATCTACAACGCGATCCAGAACGGCGTGATCCAGGCCGGCGAGAACGAGGCGGCCGGCGTGGAAGCGATGAAGTTCTACGAAGTCGGCCCCAACCTCAACATGACGCAGCACGCGATCACCATCCGGCCGATCTGCTTCTCGGGCAAGACGTACAAGAAGCTCCCGCCGGACCTGCAGGCCGCGATCGTCAAGGCGGGCAAGGAGGCGGGCGTCTACGGCCGCCAGATCGAGTCGGCCGAGGACTCCGAAGAAGCTCGACGCCATGGAAGCGGCCGGCAAGCTGAAGAAGATCCCCTTCGCCGACCGCGCCGCGATGAAGAAGGTCGCGGACCCGGTGATGGCCGACTACGCGAAGGAAATCGGCGCCGACAGCGATCTACAACAAGATCAACTCGATGTAATCGATGCCTCGGATCCGGCGGGAGTTCCGCTCCCGCCGGACTTTTTTTGCCACGAACCGGCGTTCGCGGGGCAACGCACGGTGATCGCGAAGCGCGGGGAGACGCATGCGCAATTTCATCGACGGCTACTACCGGCTGCTCAACGTGCTGCTGGGCCTGAGCGTCGGCATCCTGATCGTGCCGGTGACGCTGCAGATGATCTCGCGCTTCACCGCGCTCATCCCGGCGTGGATCTGGACCGAGGAGATGGCGCGCTTCCTGTTCATCTGGATGGTGATGCTGGGCGCGATGATCGGCGTGCGCGACGGCATCGCATTTCGACGTCGACGTCTGGCCCGAATTGAAGCCGCGGACCAACGCCGCTGCTGCGGCATCGTCTCGATGGTGTTCGTCCTGGTGTTCGCGCTGGTGTTCGTCTGGTACGGCATCAAGTTCGTGCAGTTCGGCTGGAACCAGACGTTCCGAGCTCGCCGAGCTGCCGATGACGTACATCTTCGTCGCCTGGCCGCTGACCGGATTCACGTGGCTGCTGTTCGGCGTGCGAGCGCCTGCGGGCGGACCTCCGGCCGTCGCTGCGGTCGACGGCCCCGGCGCCGGGTGAGCCGAGCACGCCGTACGCGCGAGCATCGGCACGGCGAGCCGCAAGGCGTCGTCATGACCGGCGCCGCGCTCACGCCCGCGCGTGGCGGCGATGTGGCTGTTCGGCGCGTTCTTCCTGCTGATGATCCTGCGCGTGCCGGTCGCGTTCGCGCTCGGACTCGCGTGCCTGCCGGTGCTGTTCATCGAGCCGCGGCTGTCGCCGATGGTCGTGTTCAACACGACGTTCAAGGCCTACAACTCGTTCATCCTGCTCGCGGTGCCGTTCTTCCTGCTGACCGCCAACCTGATGAACGTCGGCGGCATCACCGACCGGCTGGTGACGCTGTCGCGCACGATGGTCGGCAACTTCCCCGGCGCGCTGGCGCAGATCAACGTGCTGCTGTCGGTGTTCTTCGCCGGCATTTCGGGATCGTCCACCGCCGACGCCGCGAGCCAGGGCAAGATCTTCATCGAGGCGCAGGTCAAGGAAGGCTACGACCTGAGCTTCTCGATCGCGATCACCGCCGTGTCGGCGGTGCTGGCGGTGATCATCCCGCCGTCGATCCTGATGGTCGTGTGGGGCGGCGTGCTGCAGGTGTCGATCGGCGCGCTCTACCTCGCCGGCGTGATCCCGGGACTGCTGATCGGGCTCGCGCAGATGGCGACGGTCCACGTCTACGCCAAGATCCGCCACTACCCGACCTATCCGCGCGCGACGTTCCACGAATTCTTCAAGGCCGCCGTCGTGTCGCGGTCCCGGCGCTGATGACGCCGTTCATCATCGTCGGCGGCATCCTGCTCGGCTGGTTCACCGCCACCGAGTCGGCGGCGGCCGCGGTGATCTACGCCGCGGTGCTTTCGATCGTCTTCTACCGCGAGATGGGCCGCAAGGCAGCTGTGGCACGCGCTGCTCGAAACCGGCAAGCTCTCCGCGATCGCGCTGTTCTGCGTCGGCACCGCGTCGGTGTTCGGCTGGCTGCTCGCCTACTTCCAGATCCCGAAGGCGCTGCTCGAGAACGTCACGTCGTGGGGACTCGGCCTCATCGGCGTCGGGCTTCTTCATCGCCTTCGTGTTCCTCGTGGTCGGCTGCTTCCTCGACGCGATTCCCGCCATCATCATCGTCGGCACCACGCTGCAGCCGCTCGCCGAATCGGTGCAACATGCATCCGGTGTCGTTCGCGATCATCGGCATCGTGGCGCTGGCCTTCGGGCTGGTCACGCCGCCCTACGGGCTGTGCCTCATGATCTCGTGCGCGATCGCCAAGGTGCGATTGCGCTACGCGCTCAAGGACACGATGATCATGCTGGTGCCGATGCTGCTGGTGCTCGCGACGCTGATCGTCTGGCCCGAGATCCCGCTGATGCTGCCGCAGCTGATCCGGCCGGATTTCCTCAAGTAGACTCGACATCGGACGCGCCGACGCCCGCTACGCGGAGCAGGACCGATGAGCAGCGCTGACTCAGCCGCTGTGCCCGGGCTTCGGACTGGAAGCCTCGGACGTCGACATCTCGCGACCGCTGTCGGACGGCGCGTTCGCGGAGCTCGAGCGACGCGTTCTTCGCGGGACAGGTGCTGGTGCTGCGCGGACCAGAAGCTGACCGCCGACGCAGTTCGCCGCGTTCGCGCGCCGGCTTCGGCCCGCCCGAGCCGCACGTGATCGACCAGTTCCACCACCCGGACGACCCGAACATCCTGATCCTGTCGAACGTGAAGGTCGACGGCAAGCCGCATCGGGCTCGCCGACGCCGGCATCGTACTTCCACACCGACTACTCGTACCTGCAGGTGCCGGCGCGGGCGACGACGCTCTATTCGATCGAGGTGCCGAAGGTCGGCGGCAACACGCTGTTCGCCAACCAGTACGCCGCGTACGACGAGCTGCCGGCGGCGATGAAGCGGCGCATCGAGCCGCTGATGCGCGATCCATCACTACGGCAACCGCAAGGACCGCGACGAGGCGAGCCGCACGGCGGCGTCGATGCTCACCGCCGGAGCAGAAGGCGAAGATGCCGCTGATCACGCACCCGATCGTGCGCGCGCACCCGGTGACCGGGCGCAAGGCGCTCTACGCGGTGTCGGGCAGCTCGTTCGGCATCGTCGGCATGCCGGAGGACGAGGCGGTCGATCTGCTCGACGAACTCGCCGCGCACGCGACGCAGGCCCGAGTACCAGTACAGCCATCAACTATCGGCGTCGGCGACGTCGTCGTCTGGGACAACGCGTCGCTGCTGCATTCGGCGACGCTGATCGATCCGGACGATCCGCGCACGCTGTGGCGGATCACGATCAAGGAGCCCGCGCTCGCGGCGGCGGAGTGCTCGCGCCGACGTTCGCGGCGGGCGGGATGTAGCTCGGCCGGACAGCCGAGCGCCGCCCGCGCCGGCCTGCGCTACAATCTTCGCATCGATCGACGGTGTCCCGGTTCTCCAACTCCATGTCGCGCCGCATCGCTGCCCTGGCACTTGCGTTCCTGCTGCTCGGCATGCAGCAGGGAGCGCAGTGGCACGCGCTGGGGCATTTCGGCGACTGGCTGCAGCGGCCGCATGACCAGGTCCTGCAACTGCCGCAGGGCGACGGCGCCTGCGTGGTTTGCGCGCTGTTCGCCGGTGGTTCGACCGCGGCGACAGGCAGCGCGCCTGCGCTGCCCTCCGGGGTCGCAGATGCCGCAACGGTTCGGTATACCCCTGCATCACGGACCGCCCCAGCGCCGTCCTTCTACCTGAGCCGCGCCCCTCCCGTTCCCCTCTAGTCGCGCAACGATTCGCCGCACGCTGTTGCGGCGGAATCCCGACTCGACCCGAGGAGAACAACCGTGTCCAGAAACAGGCTCGCGCCCGGCGCGTTCGCGCTGGCGCTCATTGTCGCACCGGCCGCGCACGCGGCCACCGATGCCGAACTCACCGAAATCCGCGCGCAGATCCGGCAGCTGAAGGAAAGCTACGAAGCGCGCATCGAGGCGCTCGAAAGGCGGCTCGAAGAGGCCGAGGCAAAGTCGCTACGTGCAGGTGCGCCCGTTGCGTCGGCGCAGCCTCCTGCGCCGCCACCGACACCGATCGCCGCCGCGGCTGCGCCGGCGCCCGCATCCGGCATCGCCGCGTTCAACCCCGCCATCTCTGCGGTGCTGCAGGGCGTGCTACGCGAACATGTCGCAGGATCCCGATCGATACGCGATCGCCGGATTCGTGCCCAGCGGCGAGATCGTGCCGGCGAAGCGCGGGTTCTCAATCGCCGAGTCGGAACTGAGCCTGTCCGCGAACGTCGACGACAAGGTCTACGGCAACCTGGTCTTCTCGCTCTCTCCAGAGAATACGGTGGAGGTCGAGGAAGCCTATGGCCTGTTCACCGCCGCGCCCTACGGCATCGCCCCCAAGTTCGGGCGTTTTCTGTCGAGCATCGGTTACCTAAACGACCAGCACCAGCACGTCTGGGACTTCTACGATGCCCCGCTCGTCTATCAGGCGTTTCTCGGCGGCCAGTACCAGAACAACGGCCTGCAGCTGAAGTGGGTGGCACCCACCGACACCTGGCTCGAGCTCGGCGCGGAGGTCGGCAGCGGCGAGGGCTTCCCGGGGACCGGGCGCAACAAGAACGGCGTCGGCAACGCCAACGCCTACGTTCATGCCGGCGGCGACCTTGATGCGAACAACAGCTGGCGCGCCGGATTGTCGTACCTGCAGACGGCGGCGAAGGATCGCGACTACGCGCAAACGGATGTCGCGGGCAACGACGCGCAGCTCGGGTTCTCCGGCCGAACGGAGCTCGCCATCGCCGACTTCGTCTGGAAATGGGCGCCGAACGGCAACGCGATGGATCGAAACTTCAAGCTCCAGGGCGAGTACTTCCGGCGCCGCGAGCGTGGCGACCTGACCTACGACGCGGGAGGTGCGCTCGGCCTGACGCAAACGGGCAGCTATCGCTCCGACCAGAGCGGCTTTTACATGCAGGGCGTCTGGCAGTTCATGCCGAACTGGCGCATCGGCGCGCGCTACGACTGGCTCGACCCAGGCAGCGTGAACTACGGACCGAACGGCGAGTTTCTCGCGGGCGCGTCGTTCAATCCGCAGCGTTCCGCGGTCATGCTCGACTGGACGCCGTCTGAATTCAGCCGCTTCCGCGTGCAATACCAGCAGGCCCGGTTGCGGCCGGATTTCACCGACAACGAAATCTTCGTCCAGTACATCCTCACGCTCGGCGCGCACGGCGCGCACAAATACTGAAGGAGGTACGACATGCCCTTGCCATTGCGCATCATCGCTCGCCGCCGCGATCGCGGCAATCACGGCGCCCGCGCTTGGGGCGCTCAGCGTCTTCGCCGACGGTTCCCGAATGGGGCGCGCTGGTGCAGGAACTCGGCGGCGACAAGGTCAAGGTCTACGTCGCGACGAATGCGCTGCAGGACCCCCACCACGTCGAAGCGAAGCCGAGCCTGATCGCGCGCGCCGCCGGCCGACCTCGTCGTCGCGACCGGCGCGGAACTGGAGATCGGCTGGCTGCCGCTCGTCATCAGCAGGCCGGCAACCCGGCGATCCGGCCCGGCAAGGCCGGCTATTTCGAGGCCGCGCCGTTCGTACACTTGCTCGACAAGCCGAGCGCGCTCGACCGTTCGCAGGCGATGTGCATCCCGGCGGCGACCCGCATATCCAGACCGATCCGCGCAACATCGTGCGGGTCGCGGGCCCGCTTTCGAGCGCGACTGGCTGAACTCGATCCGGCGCACGCGGCGTACTACAGGGAGCGCAATCGGCGTTCGGCGCGCGCTGGAATGCCGCGATCGCGGGCTGGGAGAGGCAGGGCGCGACGCTCAAAGGCGTGCCGGTCGTCGTGCAGCACAAGGCATTCACGTATCTCATCGCGCATGGCTCGGCATTGACGGAGATCGCGCGCGCTCGAGCCCAAACCCGGCGTCGAGCCGACCACCGCGCACCTGTCCGAGGTGCTCGAGACCCTGCAGCGGACGCCCGCGAGATGGTCCTGCGCGCGGCGTATCAAGGCGATCCGCGCGTCGACAGTGGATCGCCGAACGCGCCGAAGAGCACGCGATCGTCCTGCCGTTCACCGTCGGCGGCGACGCACAGCGCGAAGGATCTCTCGGCCTCTACGACGACACCATCGACCAACTGCTGAAGCGCGTGCAATGACCCCGGGAGGGCCTGGATATCAGCCTTCTCGGCCCGCGGCGGGTCTTGCTCGTCACCGCGACGCACGTACCGCTCGGAGCGCAAGTGCTCTCGCGCGGCATCATCTTCATCGACCTCGCGATCGCGCAGATCGCCGGGCTGCGGGGTGATGCTCGCCGACCAGTCGGCATCGACGACGCGGCTACGGCGTCCAGGTGCGCCGCGGCGGCGCTGGGTGGCGCGTTGACGCTCACCGACCGAGCGACTGGCCCGATGTCAGGAGCCGTTGATCGGCACCGTGTTCGTGCTCGGCGCCACCGGCAGCGTGCTGTTGCTGGCGAGCAACGTCCACGGCGGCGAACACCTGAGCGACCTCCTCGTCGGCCAGATCCTGTGGGTTCCGCGAGCCGATTGCCGCGGCCCTATTCTCGGCGATCCTGGTGCTCTGGTTCGGCGCGCGAACGCTTCGGCCGCGCGGGTTCTACGGACTGTTCGCGCTCGCGATCACGACTCGGTGCAACTCGTCGGCGTGTATCTGGTGTTCGCGACGCTGATCGTGCCCCCGCTGGCGACCGCGGGAATGCGCGGCATCGGCTCACGGCGGCCTGGGGGCTGGGAGCACTTGGCTATGCCGCCGGATTGCTGCTGTCGATGGCATGGGACCTGCCGAGCGGGCCGGCCATCGTCTGGACGCTTGCGGCGCTTGCGCTCGGCTGGTACGGCGTCACGGCGCGCACCGCAATTCAACGACCATCCGGGCCGCGATGACGAGCACCCGCTGCCGTCACGCGGTCACGCGGATGCTCGGAGTCTGCGCGGTCACCGTCAGCGCCAGCGCGACTGCCATGCGGACACCGGCCAATGAGCGCATGCTGCCCTCCGGCGGATCGATATTCAC
>CAVZYI010000006.1:0-386097 GCA_963779445.1 uncultured beta proteobacterium | reverse complement strand
CGTGCGAAACTTGCGTGCTGCCCTTCCTTCAGCCACTCCAAAGCGAGGTACTTCATGTCGTTGAAATCATTCACCGCCCGGGCCGCCGCCCTCGCCATCGCCGGCGCCGCTTGCCGCTACGGTGCCGTCGCCGCGCAGGACATCAAGTTCTTCCGCATCGGCACCGGCGGCACCGCCGGCACGTACTATCCGATCGGCGGCCTGATCGCCAACGCGATCTCCAATCCGCCGGGCTCGCGCCCCTGCGCCGAGGGCGGCAGCTGCGGCGTGCCGGGCCTCGTCGCCACGGCCGTCGCGTCGAACGGCTCGGTCGCCAACATCAACGGCATCACGTCGGGCCAGATGGAATCGGGCTTCACGCAGTCCGACGTCGCGTACTGGGCCTACACCGGCACCGGCGTCTACGAAGGCAAGCCGAAGGTCGCCGACCTGCGCCTCATCGCCAACCTGTATCCGGAGACGATCCACATCGTCGCGCGCAAGGGCGCCGGCATCGCCAGCGTCGCCGACCTCAAGGGCAAGCGCGTGTCGCTCGACGAGCCGGGCTCCGGCACGCTGGTCGACGCGCGGATCATCCTCGCCGCGTTCGGCATCACCGAAAAGGACATCAAGGCCGAGTACCTGAAGCCCAACCAGGCCGGCGACAAGATGCGCGACGGCGGCCTCGACGCGTTCTTCTTCGTCGGCGGCTATCCGACCGGCGCGATCTCGGAGCTCGCCGTCGGCCGGCGGCGGCATCGAGCTGGTGCCGGTCACCGGCCCCGAAGTCGACAAGATGCGCGCGCAGTACGCGTTCTTCGCGCCGGACACGATTCCCGCCAACACCTACAAGGGCATCGGCGAAGTGAAGACGATCGCCGTCGGCGCGCAGTGGGTCACGTCGGCCAAGCAGCCCGACGCGCTGATCTACGAGGTCACCAAGGCGATGTGGAACGACAACACGCGCAAGCTGCTCGACGCCGGCCACGCCAAGGGCAAGGCGATCCAGGCCGCGTCAACGCGACCGCCGGCGCCGGCATCCCGTTCCATCCGGGCGCCGAGAAGTTCTACAAGGAAAAGGGCCTGCTGAAGTAGCTCGGCGGCGCGCGGTGACGCGCGACGCGGATGACCCCGGGAACGGGGCCGGCGCCTGACCGGCCCCGTTCGCATTTGCAACGCGACAAGCGCATCGGCGCGGCATCGTTCGCCGGAGAGGACAGCGTGCACGCCGAAGCCGACGCGGATCGACATCGAACGCTCGGAGCTCGAGGAGAAGTTCGATCCGGAGATGCGCTTCCGGCCGCTGGTGCCGCCGGCCACGCCGTCGTCGCCGGCCTGCTGATCGTCCTGTCCTGCTTCCACTACTACACCGCGGGCTTCGGCCTGCTGCGCGAGACCACGCACCGCGGCGTCCACCTCGCGTTCGTGCTGGGGCTCGTCTTCCTCGTCTTCCCGATGCGCAAGGCGCTGCTCGAGCGCGGGCGGCCCTCGTCGTGGCATTCGCCCGGCGGCGTGTCGCTCGTCGACTGGGTGCTCGCGCTCGCGATCGCCGTCGTCGGTGCTCTACATTCCGTACATCTTCGACGACCTCGCGTTTCGCGTCGGCAATCCGCTGCCGCATCGACGTCGCGATGGGCTCGGTGCTGGTCGTGCTGCTGCTCGAGGCGACGCGGCGCGCGATGGGCTGGCCGCTGCCGCTGATCGCGATCATCTTCATGGTCTACGCGCTGTGGGGGCCGATCTTCCCCGGCCTGCTGCAGCACTCGGGCGCGTCGTGGCCGAACCTCGTCAACCACCTCTACCTCACGAGCCAGGGCATCTACGGCATCGCGGTCGGCGTGGTCGCGACGTACGTGTTCCACTTCGTGCTGTTCGGCGTGCTCGCCACGCGCATCGGCCTCGGCAAGCTCTTCATCGACATCGCGTCGGCGATCGCCGGCCGCTACGCGGGCGGCCCGGCCAAGGTGAGCGTGTTCGCCTCCGCGATGTTCGGCATGCTGTCCGGATCGTCGGTCGCCAACGCGGTGACGGTCGGCTCGCTGACCATTCCCGCGATGATCCGCCTCGGCTATCCGCGCCATTTCGCCGGCGCGGTCGAGGCGGCGTCGTGCACCGGCGGCCAGATCACGCCGCCGATCATGGGCGCCGCGGCGTTCCTGATGATCGAATTCCTGAACCTGCCGTACCAGACGATCATCATCGCCGCGATCGTGCCGGCGTTCATGCACTTCTTCGGCGTGTTCATGCAGGTGCATTTCGAGGCGAAGCGCACGGGCCTGCGCGGGCTCACGCGCGGAGGAACTGCCCGACCTGCCGAAGGAGTTCGCGGGCCAACTGGCCGACGCTGATCCCGCTGGTGCTGCTGATCTGGATCATCGTCAGCGGCTCGACGCCCTACCTCGCGGCGTTCACCGGCATCTCGTCGTGCATCCTGGTCGGGCTCTTCACCACGCGCAGCAGGACGACGCCCGCGCAGTGGGTCGCGCTCGCGCGTGACGCACGCCGTGCTGCTCGCGCTGATCACGCGGCAGTTCGGCGACTACGGCGTCTGAGGTGTTCGTCGCGATGCTCGTCGTCGTGCCGCTCGTGCACCGCGCGCTGAAGCGTCACGTCGCGCATCCCGAAGAAGGACCTGGTCGAGGCGTTCGAGACCGGCGCCAAGTACGCGCTGGCGGTCGGCGCCGCGGCGGCGACGGTCGGCATCGTCATCGGCGTCGTCACGCTGACCGGCGTGGGCTTCAAGATCTCGTTCATCGTCACCTCGGCGGCGCAGTCGATCGCCGACGGCGTGCTGGCCGTCCTGCCGACCGGCTGGGTCGACGCGAAGACGCTGACGCTGCTCGCGGCGCTGTTCATGACCGCGCTGGTCTGCGTCCTGATGGGCTGCGGCATCCCGACCACCGCCAACTACATCATCATGGTCACCGTCGCGGCGCCGACGCTCGGCCTGCTGGGCGTCGCGCCGCTGGTCGCGCACTTCTTCGTGTTCTATTACGGCGTGCTGGCCGACATCACGCCGCCGGTCGCGCTGGCCGCCTACGCCGCGGCGGGCATGGCGGGCTCCGATCCGTTCAAGACCGGCAACACGGCGTTCCGGCTCGGCCTGGGCAAGGCGCTGGTGCCGTTCGTGTTCGTGTTCGCGCCGTCGCTGCTGCTGGTGGTGCCGGGATTCACGTGGTACGAATTCGTCGTCGCGTTCGCCGGCTGCGTGCTGGGCATCACGTTCCTGTCCGCGGCGCTGTCGAACTACCTGCTCGTGCCGATGCGACCGTGGGAGCGCTGGGTCTGCGCCGGCGCGCGGCGATCCTGATGGTGGCGCCGGGCCTCACCAGCACGCTGATCGGCATCGCGATGGTGGTGCCGGTGCTGCTGCGCCACGTCGCGGGCCTGAAGCAGCGCGCGGCCGGCGGCGGCGTGACTCAGCGCTCCGCGCGGTCGAACCAGGACCGGGCGCGAGGGCCGTAGACGTTGACGGCGAGGCCGGCGAACACCAGCGCGGCGCCGACCGCCTGCAGCCATCGCCAGCGATTCGCCGAGGAAGAGCGCGCCGCTCGCGAGCCCCGTCACCGGGATCAGCAGCGCGAACGGCGAGATCAGCGCCGTCGGGTAACGATGCAGCAGCGCGTTCCACGACCCGAATCCGAACAGCGTCGCGCCGTAGGCCATGACCAGCACGCAGCCCCACGCGGTCGCGCTCATCGCAACGACGGCGTCGGCAGACCGCGGCGCCGCCTTCGAAGGCGAAGGACAGCGCCGCGAGCGGCAGCGGCGGCACGAGGCTCGACCAGACGACCAGCGCGAACATGTCGGCGCCGTGCGTCGCCGGCGCCGCGCTTGGCGATGATGTTGCCGACGGCCCAGGCGAAGGCCGCCGCGATCACCAGCACGAAGCCGACGAACGTGCCGCTCGGCCCGGCGACGAGCTTGTGCCAGGCGAGCGAGCAGCGATGACCCGCGGCCGCGATGCACCGCGCCGATCGATGTTGTGCCGATCGCAGGCGGTCGCCCGCGAACACGACGGCGAGCCCGATCGTGAAGAACACCTGCACCTGGATCACGAGCGACGACAGCCCGGCCGGCATGCCCAGCTTCATGCCGAGGAACAGCAGGCCGAACTGGAAGACGCCGATGGCCACGCCGTAGCGCGATGACGTCGCGCCACGGCATCGTCGGCCGGCGGACGAAGAACACCAGCGGCACCGCGGCGAGCAAGAAGCGCAACGCGGCCAGCGCGAACGGCGGCACCTCGGTGCAGCGCGACCTTGATCGGCACGAAGGTGTAGCCCCAGACCGCGACGACGGCGAGGGCGAGCAGCAGGTCGCGCGGCGTAAGTTGGGTTTTCAACGCGGGGCTGACGGGGTCGGCCAGCCGCCGCGGTCTTTGCAATCCCGCAGGGACGGCGGACACAGGGTGACGGGGTGCCGTCATTGTAGACTGCGCCCTGAAGGCCGCCAGCCGGCTCGAATCGCCGCGGCAGGATCGCGGTCGCGGCGCCGCCTCGCGGGCATGGCCCTTCGGTGACGCCGTTCCCGCGTTCCCCTTGTCGGAAAGGACCCGGATCCCCATGCCCCTGGAAGCACGTTACCGATTCCTGCAGCAGCTCGCCCGCAGCGCCGGCGCGCTGGCGCTCGGATTCTGGAATGACCGCGCGGCATTGACCGTCGAGCTCAAGGGCCCGCAGGATTTCGTGAGCCGCGCCGACCGCGATGTCGAGACGTTCATCCGCGGAGAGATCGCCGCCGCCTATCCGGGCGACGGGTTTCTCGGCGAGGAGACCGTCGCGTCGTTCGAACCCGGGGGCGATCGCCTGTGGATCGTCGATCCGATCGACGGCACGCACAATTTCCTGCGCGGAATCCCCTACTGGAACGTCTCCATCGCGTACGTCGAACGGGACGTGCGTACGCTGGGCGCCGTCTACGACCCGGCACGCGACGAGCTGTTCCATGCGCGCCGCGGAGGCGGCGCGTGGCGGTCGAATGCGGCCGGCGACACCCGCGTTGCCACTGCCGACACCCGGAAGCTGGCCGGCGCGATGATCGCCGTCGGGCACGCCGATCGCGCGCCCGATCCGCGCTATATCGCGCTGCGCCAGGCGCTGATGGACGCCAATGCCGCCTTCCGCAATTTCGGCGCGGGGGCGCTGCAGCTCGCGCACGTCGCCGACGGCAGGCTCGACGCATTCGTCGAGATCGACCTCTCGTCGTGGGACGCGATGGCGGGGCTGTTGCTGGTGGAAGAGGCCGGCGGCCGGGTCCGGCCGTTTCCGGGCCCGCAGGGACTGACGGTGCGCGCGCCGGTCGTCGCGACGGCGCAGGGGATCGCCGATGCGCTGACGGCGCTGGTCCGCGCGTCGACGGGTTGCTAGCGTGGCGAGTCAGCTGTTCAGCAGATGAAGGAGCGAACGGATCTGGCCGTCAGGCAAGGCGCGAGACCGCAACCGTAGCCCGTGCCGCGTTGAGGTCGAGCAATGCGGCATGGCGGTCGAAACCGCCGCGGACCATCGAATGAATCTCGGACTCACCGCGCTAGGATTTCAGCGGCTTGAAGACCAGCGTATAGCGCACCAGCGCCGGATTGGGCTTGGCATACGACTCGTACCACGCCGGAAGCGCCGCCTCAAGCGCCTTCAGGCGATCCGCCGGCGACGGATGCGTCTTGAGGAACAAGGCCATCGACGAATCGTCCTGCGGCATTGCGTTCAGCGTCTGCAGCACGGCGACGAGGCCGTAGGGCTCGTAGCCCGAGCGCGCGGCGATGACCACGCCGATGCGTGTCGGCCTCGAGCTCGTCCTCGCGCGAGAGCCCGCGGACGTAGCCCTCGAGACCGACGCGCGCGACCGCGCGCGCGGCCTCGCCGGTGAGGCCGCCGCCCTTCAGCGACGCGAGATCGAGCAGCAGACCCTTGCTTGCGTTCTTCTTGATGTCGGCGAGGTGATGCTTCTGCACGACGTGCGCGATCTCGTGCGCGAGCACGCCGGCGAGCTCGCTCTCGGATGTTCGTCCGCGTCGATGAGTCCGCGGCGTGACGAAGATGTTGCCGCCCGGCGTGGCGAAGGCGTTGACCGTCGACGCCTCGATGATCCCGAAGTGCCACGGCAGATCGGGCCGCCCCGAGTTCAGCGCGAGCCAGCGGCCGACGTCGTTGACGTAGTTCTGCTGCTGCGCGCTCTTCGTCGAGCGGCGCCGCGCCGAGCAGCCCGGCGGCGATGTCGCTTGCCCATCTCGACTTCCTCGGGCTCGGGGATGTCGCGTGTCGCTTCGGCGGCGTTCTGCGCGGCGCCGACGGCGGCGCCGACGTTGACCCCGCCGATCGAGAATCCGCCCAGCACGGCGCGGCGTGAGGTCCTTCTGCTCCATCGGCTTGCCGCTGTCCGGCGTCGCGCACGCGGAAGGAAGCAGCGCCGCGACGACGGCGAGCGCGGTCACTGCGAGAGGGTGGCGCACCGGGACCGGGAAATGGATCTTCGATTCGAGCGGCTCCACGACGCGCGTCTCGAGCTTGCCGGACTTCGCGAATGCCTGCGCCTGTTCCCTGGTGGCGGCGTAGCCGACCAGCATCGGCGAACTCCTGCGCATTCGGCGATCGCCTTGGTCAGCATCTCCGCGTCGAGTCCGCGCACGCCGGTGGTGACGCTCGCGCCGCGATTGCCCGCGGCGAGATTGAGCGTCTGCGCGATGCCGCCGCGTGCCGCCGCCCTTGGCCGGCGCGCGGACCGGCGCCGGCGAAGGCGGATGTCGAAGAGCTTGGCCCAGCCGGTGACCTTGCCGGACTTGAGCTGCACCCAGGCGCCTTCGCGCTTGACGAGGTCGACCGTGGTCTCGGCCGGGACCGTCAGCAGCGACCTGGCGTCGGCGGCGGGCGTTCTGCTTGCAACTCGACCTGCGTGCACGGTCACCGCCGGCTCGCCGCCGGCAGAGCGGGGCGATCGCCAGCAGCGCGGCGGTCAGGACGGGAACGACGGCATGGCGCATGCGTCACCTCAAGCGGAAGTGCGCGGCGCGGCCGCGGACTCGGGAGCGAACACCTGCACGGCGGCGGCGCGGCCCTTGACCGTCACGCGCCCACAATCGCGGAACGCGAAGGCGTCGCCGCAGGCGGCGCGCGTGGTCGCGAGTCACCAGCACCCGTGTGCGGCCCTTGGTCTCGCCTTCGATGCGGCTTGCCAGGTTCACCGTGTCTCCGATCGCCGTGTATTCGAGCTTGCGCTTGCGAGCCGATGAATCCGACCACCGCGGAACCGGTGTGGATGCCGATCCCGATGTCGAGCCTGACGTCCGTCGCCGCGATCTCGGTATTGAAGCGCACCAGAGTTTCGGCCATGTCGAGCGCGCACGCCACCGCGTGCTCCGCATGCTGCGGGTCGTCGGTCGGAGCGCCCCAGAAGGGCCATGATGGCATCGCCGATGAACTTGTCAAGCGTGCCGCCGTGCCGGAAGACCGTTTCGGTCTGCAGCGAAAGGTAGCGGTTCAGCAGCGCCACGACCTCCTCGGCGGACCGCGATTCGGACAGCGACGTGAAGCCGCGGATGTCGGAGAAAAGCACGCTGATGACGCGCGATTCGCTCTTGATGTCCTCCAGCTTGACGCCCTCGGCGACCAGATCCTTCACCAGCCGCGGATCGAGAAAGCGCGAGAGCACCGTCTCGCGCTGTTCCTTGGCCCGCTGCTCCTTGAGATAGGCGCGGAGCGCGGCGAGGAAGAAGAACAGCCAGGCGAAGGCCAGCGGGACCGCGACGGGCAGCAGCACGCTCGCCGCGAGCGCCGCGTAGGCGGCGCCGACGAGCGCGACGGTGGCGACGCCCAGGATGACGACGATCGGCACGAGGCCCCAGCGCCGCTTCAGCGCGTAGAGCAGCGGGAGGAACAGGAGCAGCAGCACGAAGTACGGAGCCGCGGGCGGCGCGGCTTCGAGCCTCTCGCCGTTCTTCAGGTTGTCGATGGCCGTGGCGAGGATCTGCGCGCCGGGTGTGAGATTGTCGATCGGCGTCGCGCGCAGGTCGCCCAGATGCGTGGCGCTGGCGCCGATCACCACGATCTTTCCGGCGAACTCGTCGCCGCGCCTTTGTCGCCCGCTCAGCTGGAGGTCGGCATAGATGTCGGAAAAAGGGACGCGCGCATGCGGGAACTGGCCGGCGAACCATGACAGCCGGAGCGATTCGCCGTCGGGCACCGGGTAGCGCAGCGCGCGCGCGACGCGCTCCGGCAGCGACGGGATGCGCCAGCCGCCGAACTCGCGGTACAGCCAGTAGCGCCGTCCGACGCCGTCGGGATCGTCGAGGAAGTTGATGAGGCCGGTGCGCTTCCACGCCGAGCGGTCGAGCACGAACGGCAGCTGCATCGGCACGCGAACGTCGGGATCGGGGACGCCGACCGTCGTCAGGTCGAGCGCTCCGGCGAGGTCGGCGACGCGGGCGCCTTCGGTCGCCGAGACCCGGTCGAGCAGCCGTATCGGGAAGAACGTGTTGGTGCTGCCCTCCAGCGCTTCGTTCAGATACTCGTCGTTCTCGCGGCGGACCTGGTCGGGCTCGTAGAGCTCGATGTCCATGACGATCGCGCGCGCATTCTGCCGGGTCAGTTCGCGGATCAGCTCGCCATAGACCGAGCGCGGCCACGGAAAGCGCCCGACGGTGTCCGCCAGGTTCGCCAGCGAAAGTTCGTCGATGTCGATGATGACGATGTCGGGGTCGGGCGCGCGGGAGGTCGCGCGCACCCGGATCAGCGCGTCGGACAGCCCCGTGTCCGCCGGCGCCAGGCGGTGCAGCCAGGCGAGATCGGCCAGCGCGGCCAGCAGCACGGCGACGAAGATCGAGTACAGCGAAGTGTCGGTCAGACGCGGCAGGCGCATGGGCGCATGGTAATGGAGCGCGCCGCGCTTGTGCGCGGTGTCGCCGCCATGCGCGGCGGTTGCCGGACGGCCCGCCACGGCACGTCGCCCCGGCCGCCCGCCGGCGGACCGACCGCCGGTCGCCCGACCGGTATCCCGTGGCGTCCGGTGCGCGACGCTACTTGATGGTGCGGGCGAAGTCGCCGGCGTACACGAACGCGAACGCCTCGGGTTTCACGTACTTGCGCAGCGCCGCGTTGACCTCCGCGGTGGTCAGCGCGGCAATCGCGGCGTCGATCTTCGCCGCAAATTCGAACGTGCGCCCCAGCCGGGCCTGCTGGACGAGGCCGCTGGCGAGGCTTGCGTCCTGCGTCCGGGACAGCTGCCGCTTGCGCAGCAGCCCGCTCCTGGCATCGGCGACTTCGGTGTCGGTGAAGCCGTCGCCCACCGCGCGCGCGAGCTCCTCGCCCAGCGCCGCCGCGAGCCGCTCGCGATTCTCGGGAGCGAAGATCGCCTCGATCATCAGCGGCGTGTTCGCTTCGAAGCTGCTGGGCTGGATCCAGCCGTAGACCCCGTAGCTGAGGCCCTCCTTCTCGCGGATGCGCTTCCAGAGGCGCGCGCTTCCGGCATCGCCGAGGATGAGCGCTGCCACCGTCATCGCCGGATAGTCGGGGCTGGTGTCGTTGAGCGGCAGCGCGAGCTCCGCCTGGAGCGCGGCGTTGGCCTTGTCGGGCGTCTGCAGCCGCAGCGTGGACGGCGGCTTGGCGACGAGCGGCTCGGGAACGCGCGCGTACGGCGACGGACTCCGCCATGTGCCGAAAAGCTCGGTGACCTGCGCCTTGATCGCGGCCGGATCGAAGTCGCCGACGATCGCGAGCTCGGCATGCGAGCCCCCGGTGAACTGCGCGTAGAAGCGCTTCACGTCGTCGAGGGTCGTCGCGCCGATGTCGCGGATCTCCTCGTCCAGCGTCGGCGCGTAACGGACGTCGCCCGGCGGATACGGATTCCCGAGGCGGGCCAGCGTGCGAGCGGCGATGCTCTCCGGATCGGTGCGCTTTTCCTCGAGCTCGGCGATGGCCTCGCGCTTCAGCTGCTCCAGCTCGGCGGCGGGAAATGACGGCTGGCGCAGCACTTCGGTGACGAGGTCCAGGGTATCCGCGAGCCTGGCCCGCACTGTCTCGCCATTCGCCATGACGAGCGTTTCATTGCCGTCGACGGAAAGCTTCGCGCGCAAGGCGTCGAGGGCATCCTCGATCGCCTGCCGGTCGCGCCTGACGCTCCCGCGAGCGAGCATCGACGCCGCGAGCGCGCCCTGCGGCGCCCGGCCGAACAGCGACTTCTCGTCGCCTTGATGCAGCTGCAGGCTGAACTTGACCGTTTCGCCGCGGGTCTTCTTCGGCAGCAGCACGACCTTCATGCCGCCGGGCAGCGAGAACCGCGCCGCGCGGGCGTCGAGATTGGCCGGCGTCGCGTCGAACGCCTCGCCTGCGGTCGCCGCGGCGTCGCCCCTGTAGCCGGCGACCATCGCCGCGATGTCGACCGCCGGCGCCGGAGGCGCGCGATCCGGCTTCGCGTCAGGGATGAACATCGCCACGGTGCGGTTCGCGGGCTTGAGGTAGGCCTCGGCGACGCGCTGCACATCGGCGGCGGTGACGCTGCGCCAGCGGTCGCGTTGCAGGAAGAACAGCCGCCAGTCGCCCGCCGCGATCGACTCGGAGAGCCGCACGCCGAGCCGGGTCGGATCGGCCAGCGCCTCGTCGAAATTCTTGAGCGCCTTGGCGCGCACCCGGTCGACCTCCGCCGCCGCGATCGGCGTCTTCCTGACGTTCTCCAGGGTCGAGAGCATCGTCTCGCGCGCGCCGTCGAGGGAATCCTGCGCCGGCACCTGCGCGAAGAAGGCGACGAAGCCGGGGTCATGCAGGGATGCCGCCCAGTTCTGCACGCCGGTCGCCTTCTTCGCTTCGACCAGCGCCTTGTACAGCCTTCCGGCCGGCTCCACCGTCATCAGGTCGGCCAGCGCGTCGATCGCCACGAAATCCGGATGCGCGCCGGGGACCGTGTGGTAGAGGGCACCGACGAGCTGCGTGTCGCCGACGCGGCGCAGGACGACCGCGCGCTCGCCGTCCTGCACCGGCTCCTCGGTGTAGAGCCGCGGCAGGCTGCGCGCGGGCCGCGGGATCGGGCCGAAGTATTTCGCGATCCAGCCCAGCGTCCTCTCGGGGTCGAACGCGCCGGCGACGACCAGCACCGCATTGTCGGGCTGGTAATACGTGCGGTAGAACGCCTGCAGCCGGCCGATGTCCACGCCCTCGACGTCCGAGCGCGCGCCGATCGTCTCCTTGCCGTAGTTGTGCCATTTGTAGGCTGCCGCGATCATCCGCTGGACGAGGATGCGCCAGGGATCGTTCTCGCCGCTCTCCATTTCGTTGCGCACCACCGTCATCTCGGTGTCGAGG
This sequence comes from uncultured beta proteobacterium, assembly GCA_963779445.1. GTDB lineage: Bacteria > Pseudomonadota > Gammaproteobacteria > Burkholderiales > Casimicrobiaceae > CAIWHR01. The sequence goes on along the minus strand of CAVZYI010000006.1, from coordinate 374,833 downwards.
TCCTTCCTGGCGACCAGCGAATTGACCATCCGGTCGGCCTCGACCGACAGCGCCCATTCGAGGTCGGCGTCGGAGGCGTTGAACGTCTCGAAATAGTTGGTGCGGTCGTACGACGTCGAGCCGTTGAAGCGCATGCCGCGCTTGTTCATCTGGTCCCAGAAGTTGCCGGAAGTCGCCGTGCCCTTGAACGTCATGTGCTCGAGCAGGTGCGCCATCCCGGTTTCGCCGTAGTTTTCCTGGCGCGATCCGACGAGGTAGGTGACGTTGACCGTGGTCTTGGCGAGGCCCGGTTCGGGAAACAGCAGCACCCGGAGTCCGTTGCCGAGCGTGTACTCGGTGATGCCCTCGACCGAGGCGCCCTGGGTGACTCCGGGCGGAAGGACCGCCGCGGCCGGGGCGATGACCAGCGCGGCGACAGCGGCGCAAAGGAAGCGGGACAGCGAGGAAGCGAAGCGCATGGGGAGTCCGTGGGAGCAGGGGGCGCCGAAGTATAGCGAGAGCGCCGGCGAACGCCCCGTAGGACACCGCGATCGGCGCGCAGTTCGCGTCGCGGCGACCGCGGCGGACCCCAATGCGGCGGGGGGCGGCGCGCCGAGTTGACGTTTACGTAAACGTAATGTAACGTTGTCGGCTCCCTCCGCTGCGGGAGAGTAAGCTTTCCTCCCCGGCCGGTCCGGGGCGTCATTCGCACGCGGGAGTCCGCCATGAAAGACACGAGCCGTCCGCCGCTCGCCTGCAAGCCGATCAACAAGGTCCGCTTCGTCACCGCGGCGTCGCTGTTCGACGGCCACGACGCGTCGATCAACATCATGCGGCGCATCCTGCAGGCTTCGGGCTGCGAGGTGATCCACCTCGGCCACAACCGGTCGGTCGAGGAAATCGTCAACTGCGCGCTGCAGGAAGACGTGCACGGCATCGCCATCTCGTCGTACCAGGGCGGCCACGTCGAGTTCTTCAAGTACATGCTCGACCTGCTGCGCGAACGCGGCGCCGGGCACGTCAAGGTCTTCGGCGGCGGCGGCGGCGTCATCGTCCCGGCCGAGATCCGGGAACTGCACGACTACGGCGTCGCGCGCATCTTCTCGCCCGAGGATGGCCAGAAGCTCGGGCTGCAGGGCATGATCACCGAGATCATCGCCGCCTGCGACGTCGACCTCGCGCAGGACGCGCGATTCGATCCCGCCGCGCTGTCCGAGGGAGACCGCCACGCGCGGACGCGCACGCTCGCCCGGATGATCACGGGGCTCGAGGCGGGCGCGGTGCCGGAGGCGACGCGCGACGCCCTGCGCGCCGCCGCCGAGCGAACCCGCGTTCCTACCCTCGGCGTCACCGGCACCGGCGGCGCGGGCAAGAGCTCGCTGACCGACGAAATCATCCGCCGCTTCCGCATCGACCAGCAGGACCGGCTGAGGATCGCGATCATCTCGATCGACCCGTCGCGGCGCAAGTCCGGCGGGGCGCTGCTCGGCGACCGCATCCGGATGAACGCGATCGAGCACCCGAACATCTACATGCGTTCGCTCGCGACGCGCGAGGCGGGAAGCGAGATCTCGAAGGCGCTGCCCGACGTGATCGCCGCGTGCAAGGTCGCCGGCTTCGACCTCGTCATCGTCGAGACTCCGGGCATCGGCCAGGGCGATGCGGCGATCGTCCCGCTGGTCGACGTGTCGATGTACGTGATGACGCCCGAATTCGGCGCCGCCTCGCAGCTCGAGAAGATCGACATGCTCGACTTCGCCGACTTCGTCGCCATCAACAAGTTCGACCGCAAGGGCGCGCAGGACGCGCTGCGCGACGTGCGCAAGCAGTACCAGCGCAACCGTGAGCTGTTCAAGGTCCCGCCGGACGACATGCCGGTGTTCGGCACCATGGCCGCGCGCTTCAACGACGACGGCGTCACCGCGCTCTATCAGGCGCTGCTCGCGCGGCTGGCGACCAAGGGCCTGCGCGCCGCGCCCGGGGCGCTGCCACCGGTCGCGACGCGGCAATCGACCGCGCAGATCGTCATCGTGCCGCCGGGGCGCATCCGCTACCTCGCCGAAATCGCCGACGTGGTCCGCCGCTACCGCGAATGGGCCGAAGCCCAGGCGCGGATCGCGCGCGAACGCCAGCAGCTGCGGGCCGCGCGCACGATGCTCGCCGGCGAGTGCAATACCGAAGTCGACGAACTCGACGCGCTGGCCGCGGACCGGGACGCGAAGCTCGACCCGCGTTCGAAAAAGCTGCTCGAGATGTGGCCCAGGACCATGGCCGCCTACTCGGGCGACGAATACGTCGTCAGGATCCGGGGGAAGGAGATCCGGACGGCGCTGACGACCACGACGCTGTCGGGCACCAAGGTGCGCAAGGTCGCGCTCCCGCGTTTCGAGGACGAAGGCGAGCTGCTGCGCTGGCAGCTCACCGAGAACGTGCCGGGAAGCTTCCCCTTCACCGCCGGCGTTTTCGCGTTCAAGCGCGAGAACGAGGATCCGACGAGGATGTTCGCCGGCGAAGGCGACGCATTCCGGACCAACCGGCGCTTCCATCTGCTCGCCGACGGCATGCCGGCAAAGCGGCTGTCCACCGCCTTCGACTCGGTCACGCTCTACGGCAACGATCCGGCGCTGCGGCCCGACATCTACGGCAAGGTCGGCAACTCCGGCGTGTCGATCGCGACGCTCGACGACCTGAAGGTTCTCTATTCCGGCTTCGACCTCTGCGACGAGGCGACCTCGGTGTCGATGACGATCAACGGCCCGGCGCCGACGATCCTCGCGATGTACCTCAACGCGGCCATCGACCAGCAGATCGAGAAGTTCGCGAAGGACAACGGCCGAGAGCCCACCGACGACGAGGCGGCGAAGATCCGGACCTGGGCGCTGCAGACGGTGCGCGGCACGGTCCAGGCCGACATCCTCAAGGAGGACCAGGGCCAGAACACCTGCATCTTCTCGACCGAGTTCTCGCTGAAGGTGATGGGCGACATCCAGGAGTTCTTCGTCCGCAACGACATCAGGAACTTCTATTCCGTCTCGATCTCCGGCTACCACATCGCCGAAGCGGGCGCCAACCCGATATCGCAGCTGGCGTTCACGCTGGCCAACGGCTTCACCTTCGTCGAGGCGTATCTCGCGCGCGGGATGCACATCGACGACTTCGCCGGAAACCTGTCGTTCTTCTTCAGCTACGGGATGGATCCCGAATACTCGGTGATCGGGCGGGTCGCGCGCCGGATCTGGGCGGTGGCGATGCGGCAGCGCTACGGCGCGAGCGAGCGCTCGCAGAAGCTCAAGTTCCATTCGCAGACCAGCGGGCGTTCGCTGCACGCGCAGGAGATCTCGTTCAACGACATCCGCACGACGCTGCAGGCGCTGATCTCCACCTACGACAACACCAACTCGCTGCACACCAACGCCTACGACGAGGCGATCACCACGCCGACCGAGGAGAGCGTGCGCCGGGCGATGGCCATCCAGCTGATCATCAACCGCGAGTGGGGCCTCGCCACCAACGAGAACCCGAACCAGGGCAGCTTCATCATCGAGGAGCTGACCGACCTGGTCGAGGCCGCGGTGCTGAAGGAGTTCGAGGCGATCTCCGAGCGCGGCGGCGTGCTGGGGGCGATGGAAACCGGGTACCAGCGCGGCAAGATCCAGGAAGAGTCGATGTACTACGAGCACCGGAAGCACGACGGGACCTACCCGATCGTCGGCGTCAACACCTTCCGCAACCCGGTCGGCGACGCGGTCCCGCAGAAGCTGCTGCTCGCCCGCTCGACGGACGACGAAAAGCAGTCGCAGCTGAAGCGCCTCGCCGGTTTCCAGGAGCGCAACGCCGACGATGCCTCGGCGGCGCTGGCGCGGTTGAAGCGGACGGTGATCGAGAACGGCAACGTCTTCGCGGAGCTGATGGGCACCGTGCGCAGCTGCTCGCTGGGTCAGATCACCACCGCCCTGTTCGAGGTGGGCGGGCAGTACCGGCGGAGCATGTAGGCCGCCGCTTGACGCCGCACCGAACATGACGGCGGGTGGCATATCTGCGGCCGAACGCGCGTCGGCAAAGGCGCCGCTGCTCGACGTCGGCGTCGGCGATCCCGAGGCGCCGGCCAACGCCATTCCCAACATCATCGCGCACCTGGTCGAGACCGAGACCTGGCGCAATTCCGCGACCGTGGTGATGGGGGCGCTGCTGATCGGGCTGGGTTACTGGTCCTACGCCAACATCCGCCAGTCGATCGCCGAGACCCGGGTCGTGAGTCTCGAGGCGTTGCTGGGCACCGTGGTCAAGGGGCTCGACGTCTGGGTCGGCGAGCACATGGCCGAAGCGGTCCGCCTGGCGCGCGACCCCGATGTCGTGGCGCGCGCCGTGCGCCTGGCCGACGACATTCGCGACCCGAAGGGCGTTGTCGGACGCTGCACCGCGGAGGCCGAGGATCTCGGACGGAGGGTCCAATCCTCGTTGTCGACGCGGGGCGTCGTGGCGTTCCGGATCGTCGATCGCAACGGACAGGTGCTGGCGTCCAGGGATCCGGCGCGCTGCGGGCAGCGTCTGCGGACCGGCGGGTTCCGCCTGCGTCTCGACCTCGCCATCGACGGCGAACCGCAGTTCGTGCGCCCCTATCCTGATCCCGAACTCTCGGTCAAGGGGGCGTCAGATCAGCGCCGTCCGGTCGCCTGGTTCCTTGCCCCGATCGCCGGGGCCGGCGGTTCGAAGATCGCCGCGCTGGCCATGGGGGTCGCAGCCGACCGCGACCTCGCGAACATCTTCTCGGCGGCGCGTCCGGGCAGCACCGCCGAGGCGTACGCCTTTGCGGACGACGGTCTGATGCTGACGGCGACGCGTTTCGGCGACGAGCTGGTCGCCGCCGGGTTGCTGCCCGAGTCGGCCGCGGTGAGCCCGGCGTTTCATGTCCTGGTGCGCGATCCGGGGGTGAGCCCGCGGAGGGATCCGCGCCCGGCTCGAAGCCGCCGCACGGCCGCTCACCCAGGCCGCGGCACTGGCCGTCGCCGCGCGCGCGAAGCCGACGGAGTCCGAGCGCCACGGCGTCGTCCCCGAGCCCTATCGCAGCTACCGGGGCAGCGAAGTGATCGGCGTCTGGCGCTGGTTGCCCGGCTACGACGTCGGGGTCATCGCCGAGATATCTGCGGCGGAGGCGTTCGCGCCCATGCGCTACCTGCTGGTCAGCTTTTCCGTGATCGGTGGCTTCATCGTGCTTTCGCTCGCCGCCGCGCTGTTGTCGTCGCTTTCGCTGTCCCGGCTGCAGCGGCAGTTCGGCCGCCTGCAGCGCCTGGGCGCGTACACGCTGGAACGGCAGATCAGCGAGGGCGGCATGGCGACGATCTACCTCGCCCGGCACGCGCTGCTCAAGCGCCCGACCGCGATCAAGATCCTGAAGAAGCACGTGGCGACCGACGAATTCGTGCACCGGTTCGAGCGCGAAGTGCAGCTGGCGAGCCAGCTCCTGCACCCCAATACCGTCGAGATCTACGATTTCGGGCGCACGCGCGAAGGCCAGCCGTATTACGTGATGGAATATCTGGAAGGCGTGACGCTCGCCGAGCTGGTTGCCCATTCGGGACCGGTTCCGGCGGGTCGGGTCATCCACATCCTGAGGCAGGTGGGCGCGGCGCTGCGCGAGGCGCACCTGCGCGGCATGATCCACCGCGACGTCAAGCCGGAGAACGTGATGCTGTGCCGGCGCGGCGAGGACGATGTGGTCAAACTGCTCGACTTCGGGCTGGTGAAGAACCTCGAACGGACGCAGACGCGGGACATCACCAAACAGCTCAAGGTCCTCGGGACGCCGCGCTACATGGCGCCCGAGCGGATCCTGAATCCCGCGGACGTCGATGCGCGCTCCGACATCTACGCGCTGGGCGCTGTGGGCTATTTCCTGCTGACCGCGAAACCGATCTTCGACGGTGACAACAATCTCGACATCGCCAACCAGGTGCTGCATGCCGCGGCGCCGCGGGCCGCGCAGAACGGGGCCGCCGGCATCCCCGAGCCGCTGGACGCGCTGATCGCGTCGTGCCTGGAGAAGGACCGCGCGCGGCGGCCGCAGACGGCGGATGCCCTGATCGAAGCAGTCGACCGCCTTTCGAGCCGTCTTGCCTGGACCCAGGCCGACGCCCACGCCTGGTGGGTCGAGTACCGGTCGGCGCACAATCCGGCCGCGCAAACCGCCGGGGAGCCGGCCGGGTGACGCCGCCGTCCTCGAACGCCGCGTCCGTCCTCGACAGGGCGCGGCGGAGTCGGCTCCACCCGCCGGGGAAACGGCGCCGGCGCATGCAGGCAGACGACGAGAGTTGTGATAACTTGGCGAACCGGAATCCGGAGCGAGGCTGACCGTGAACGCATTGACCTTGGTGGCGACGCGTCTCTATTTCGGCGTCGACGCGCTGCAGCTGCGCGATGCCACCGGCCGCGTGCTGAACCGCGTGAACGGCCTGCCGTCCGACCGCGCCACGGTGCGGCTGGACGCGCTGGTGGAGGATTTCCGGGTGAGCGCCGCAGCGAGCCGGGCGCTCGTCGACCAGATGGTGCGCAACGGGCTCCTGCAGCGGCTGGACCGATCCGGAATCGAATACGGCATCACCGACCGCTTCCGTCAGTACGCCGAGGCGCGCATCGTGGACCCGCTTCCGCGCGCGCGCGCGCAGTTCGTGCTGACGCACATCGGCGAACTTGCCGAGCGCTTCAACCGCACTGCCGCCAACAACCGCTACGAAATCGACGAAGTCGCGGTGTTCGGCAGCTACATGAGCCTCGAGCCGAATCTGTCGGAACTCACGGTGGGCGTCACCGGGCGTCGCCGGATGCCCCGCGAGCGCCCGTCCAGCGGCCGCGAGACCATGCCCACCGAAGGGCACGACAGGATCCGCGCGCTGTTCGAGTCGCAGAGCGATTTCCTGCGGGTCGGCTTCTACCAGAAGCTGCAGGACGTCCCGCGTCCGTTCAGCGTCATCTTCAAAGACCACTCCTGAGCGTCCGGCGCCTGGCGTCGCCGCTGCGCGCCGCGCGAACCGGGTGAACTTGGGGTAAGCTTCCGGCCTTCCGTTTCGCAGCGCCGGAACGGGACGCCAAACCCTGCAACCTGGAGATGCCCATGAAGCTTACGCGTGCCGTTTTCACCGCGGGTCTCGTCGCCCTCGGATTTGCCACCGCCGCGCTGGCGCAGGACAACAAGCTGCGCCTCCTCACCTGGGCCGACTACGTCCCGGCCGACGTCCTGGCCCAGTTCAAGAAGGAGACGGGGATCGACGTCGAGGTGACCCTGTCGAACAACGAGGAGATGATCTCCAAGCTGCGAGCGACCGGCGGCGCGGGATTCGACCTCGCCCAGCCGTCGCAGGACCGCATCGTCGGCCCGCAGCAGGAGTTCGGCATCTACAAGCCGATGGACATGAGCAAGATCAAGTCGGATCTCTTCATCCCGTCGATGCTGGAGGCGACCAAGAAGAACACGACGCTGGACGGCAAGGTGTACGGCCTGCCGCACATCTGGGGCACCGACGGCCTGGTCGTCAACACCAAGCTCGCCAAGATGACCGACTACCCCGACCTGTGCAAGGCGGAGTACAAGGGCAAGACCAGCGTGCGGCTGAAGCGGCCGACGCTGCTCGCCTTCGCGTTCGCCAGCGGCAAGGACCCGTTCGCGCTGTACAAGGATCCGAAGGCCTACGCGGCGCTGATGGACGAAGTCGGCAAGACGCTGACCGCGTGCAAGGGAAACCTGCGCTTCTTCTGGGACAACAAGGACCAGCTGCTCAACGCCGAGCGCGCCGGCGAGGTCGTCGGCGCGATGATGTGGGACACCGGCGGCTGGAAGCTGAACGGCGAGAATCCCGACATCCAGTACATCGCGCCCAGGTCCGGCGCGCTCGGCTGGATCGACACCTTCGCGCTGCCGGCCAAGGGTCGCAACGATGCCGCGGCCTACGCGTGGATCAATTTCAACATGCGTCCTGAAATCGCCGCCAAGGTCGCCGCCTCCGCCGGCAACTTCACCGGCTCCAAGGGTGCGGACCAGCTGATGGACGCCAAGCTCAAGGCGCAATTCGCGGCGAGTTTCCCGGAAGCGGCGCTCAAGAACGTCAAGTGGTATCCGGCGGTGCCGCCCGGCATCGAGGACATCGAAGGCAAGGTGCTCGACCGCGTCAAGGCGGCGAGCTAGGCGGGCGCAAGGGCCCCGCGCCGGTCGGGGCCCCTGCGGCGGCGCAGGCGCGCGGTCGGCCCCCTGACGCGCGTGCAGCTTCCGCGGATCGCATGCCCCAAGACCTCGACGTCGAGCGCGTCACCAAGCGCTACGGGGCATTTGCCGCCGTCGACGAACTGTCGCTGTCGGTGGCGCACGGCAGTTTCTTTTCCATTCTCGGCCCGTCGGGCTGCGGCAAGACCACACTGCTGCGGATGATCGCGGGCTTCATCGAGCCCGATTCCGGCGACGTTCGCATCGGCGGCCATTCGATGCGCGGGATCCTGCCGAACCGGCGCCCGGTCAACATGGTGTTCCAGCACCTGGCGCTGTTCCCGATGATGACCGTCGGGGAGAACGTCGGCTACGGACTCGCCCGGCGCGGCGTCGCGAGCCGCGAGATCGGCGATCGCGTGGGGACGATGCTGAAGCGCGTCGGCCTGCCCGGTGCCGAAGGCAAGCGCATCGATCAGCTCTCGGGCGGACAGAAGCAGCGGGTCGCGATCGCGCGCAGCCTCGTCCTCGAGCCCGCGCTGCTGCTGCTCGACGAGCCGCTGGGTGCACTCGATCTCAAGCTGCGCGAGCAGATGAAGATCGAGCTGAAGCAGCTGCAGGCGGATTTCGGCACCACCTTCGTCTACATCACGCACGACCAGTCCGAGGCGCTGGTGCTATCCGACCACGTAGCGGTCATGAGCGCCGGCCGCTTCGAACAGGTCGGAACGCCGCAGGAGCTCTATTACCAGCCGTGCACGCCTTTCGTCGCCGGTTTCGTGGGCGCCAACAACCGAATCGCCGGACGGGTGACGCGCGTGGACGGCGAACGCGTCGAGATCTGCGGCGAGGACGGCCTCGCCGTCTGCGCGCGCGGAACAGGGACGATCGCGGCCGGCGATGCCGGCGAAGCCTTCGTCCGGCCGGAGGTCGTCGAGCTCGCCCGCGCCGCCGCCGGCCTGCCCGCCTCCGTCCAGCAATTCACCGGCAGCGTGGAGAGCCTGCTCTTCGACGGCGCGAATTCCGCGGTGCTGGTCCGCGAGACGAAGACCCGGACCGAGATCCGCATCGCCCTGCCGCAGACCGGCCGCCTCGCCGATCTGCGCGCCGGCGAGGCCATAGCGTTCGGCTTCGACTGGCAGCGCGCCGCCTGCTTCCGGGCGCGCGAGCATGCTCGCTGAACTCGCCGCCGGCCGCGCGGCGGCGCATGCGCGCCTCGCCCTTCTGCTGCTGCTTGCGCCGGCGCTGGTGTGGCTGGTGGGGCTGATCGTCCTTCCGCACCTCGACCTGGCCATCCTCTCGCTGCGCACGCGGGTTGCGCCCAGGGTCTACGAATTCAGCTTCGACAAGTACCGGACGTTCATCGACGAGCCGCTGTACTGGCACACGTTCGTGCGCACCGCCGCGTTGTCGGTGATCGCCACGATCTGCACGCTGCTCATTGCGTTTCCGGCCGCGTGGTACATCGCGAAAATCGCGCGCGGCCGCGCGAAATCGGTGCTGTTCGTCCTGTGCCTGATCCCGTTCTGGGTCAGCGAGACCGTGCGCACGCTGGGATGGATGATCCTGCTGCGCGAGTCGGGCGTGCTGCCGCGGCTGCTCGCCGAACTGGGTTTCACGGCAGCGCCGGTCGAGCTCCTCTACAACGACGCGACGATACTCGTCGGCCTCGTCTACACCTCGATGCTGTTCATGGTCGTGCCGCTGGTCGGCGCGCTGGAAAATCTCGACGACGCGCTGATCGAGGCGGCGTACGACCTTGGCGGCGACGCCTGGTCGATCCTGCGGCAGATCGTCATTCCGCATGCCGCGCCGGGGATCGCCGCCGGCTCGATCGTGGTGTTCATGCTGACGCTGGGCAACTACCTGACCCCGACGCTGCTGGGCGGCAAGAATTCGCTCTGGTTCACCGAGCAGATCTACACGCAGTTCATCACCCGCTTCAACTGGGAACAGGGCGCGGCATTTGGATTCCTGCTGCTTGCGCTTTCGACGGCGATCGTCGGACTCGGCCTGAAGCTCGCCGGCCAGAAGTTCGGCGACGTGATGCGGCGGTCATGATCCCGTCGCTGCCGCGATCGAGGCTCGCGCGCTTCGCGACGGCGGGATACGTCGCGGCGTTCTTCGTCTTCCTTTTCGTGCCGCTCGCCGTCGTCGCCGTGTTCGCCTTCAACGACGCCGCGTACCCGGCGCCGCCGTGGCGGGGTTTCACGCTCGACTGGTTCCTGGGAGGCGGCGGCGGGCGCACGGGCCTGTTCGCCGACCGTCCGCTCCTCGCGAGCGTCGGCACGAGCGTCGTCGTCGCCGGCTGGGTCACCGTGCTTTCGGTGCTGGTGGGAACCGCGAACGCGTTCCTGCTGGAGCGGATGCGGTTCCGGGGGAAGACTGCGCTGTCGCTGCTGATGCTGGCACCGCTGGTCATTCCCGGCGTGATCCTGGGCATTTCCATCCTTGCGTTCGCCAGCAGGCTGGCGCAGTTCGCCGACGATTTCTTCGCCATCGAGGTCGATTTCCTGCGTCCCGGCCTGCCGCTGGTCGTCGCCGGGCAATTCTCGTACATCGTGTCGATTGCGACGCTGACCATCGCCGCGCGCCTGAAGCGCTTCGACGCGACGCTCGAGGAGGCCGCGTACAACCTCGGGGCATCGCGCGCCGCGGTGCTGTGGACGGTCACGCTGCCGTACCTGAAGCCGGCGCTGGTCGGTGCCGCCGCCATTTCCTTTCTCATGTCCTTCGAGAACTTCAACACCACGCTGATGCTCGTCGGCTCGGACCCGCCGCTGACCATCATGATGTACGGCCGGATGCGCGAAGGAGCGAGTCCGGTGCTCAACGCGGTGAGCCTCTTCCTGATGGTCGCCTCGGCGCTGCTCGCGCTGGTGCTGCTGCGCCGTCCCGCGCCGGCGGGCCCCGACGCGCGCTAGGTCTTCGTTGCGCCCCGGTCGGGGAGATCCGTCGAGCCGCGCGGCGTAAAATGGGATTCCGGTCCGGGGCTTCGTCGCGCCGTCCGGGCCCCGGGCAGTTGCCGCTGCCGGGCCGGCGCCGGCGGAACCGGGCCAATCCTCTCGGGAAGTGATCATGACCCTCCACAAAGTCGGCGTCATCGGCGCCGGAACCATGGGCAATGGCATCGCGCAGGCGTGCGCGATGGCGGGCATCGACGTCGTGATGGTCGACGTCGGCGAAGCGGCGGTGCTGCGCGGCCTGTCGACCGTCACCACGAGCCTCGACCGGCTGCACCGGAAGGACAAGATCACCGCGGCCGACAAGGAAGCGGCGCTGTCGCGCATCAAGGGCACGACAGACTACGAGGACCTGAAGGCCTGCGACCTCGTGATCGAGGCCGCGACGGAAAACGAGGAGCTGAAGTATCAGGATTCTGCAGGCAGGTGGACGCCGTCGCCGGGCCCGAGTCGATCCTCGCGTCGAACACGTCGTCGATCTCGATCACCAAGCTTGCCGCGGTCGGTGTCGCGCCCCGAAAGTTTCCTCGGTATGCACTTCTTCAATCCGGTGCCGATGATGGCGCTGGTCGAGCTGATTCGCGGCCTGCAGACCAGCGACGCCACGGTGGCGGCGGGCGAGGCGCTGGCGAAGCGGCTGGGCAAGACGCCGATCGTCGTCAGGAACAGTCCGGGCTTCGTCGTCAACCGGATCCTCTGTCCGATGATCAACGAGGCGATATTCGTGCTGCACGAGGGGCTGGCCACGGCCGAGGAGATCGACGCCGGCATGAAGCTCGGCTGCAACCATCCCGATCGGCCCGCTGGCGCTTGCCGACATGATCGGGCTCGACACGATGCTCGCCGTCATGGAGGTGTTCTACCGCGACTTCAACGATCCGAAATACCGGCCGGCGCCGCTGCTGAAGGAAATGGTCGCCGCCGGCCGTCTCGGGCGCAAGACCGGCCGCGGGTTCTACGACTATCCGCGACGGCAAGGCCATGACCTACGAAATCGATCCTCCTCGACCGGCCCGAGCCCGGGCATCTGGCTCCTGACCATCAATCGCCCCAAGGCGCTCAACGCGCTGTCGCCGCAGGTGCTCTACGAAATCGCGGCCGCCGTCGCGCAGGCTGCCGCCGATCGCCGGGTCGCGCGTGCCTCCTCGTCACCGGCGCCGGCGACAAGGCGTTCGTCGCCGGCGCCGACATCGCGGCGATGAGTTCGATGACGGCGATCGAAGGCCGCGAATTCGCGCTGAAGGGGCACGCGACGCTGCGCTCGCTCGAGCTCTCGCCGTTTCCCGGTGATCGCGCTGGTCAACGGCTACGCGCTGGGCGGCGGCTGCGAGCTGGCGCTGGCCTGCGACTGGATCGTCGCGTCGGAGAAGGCGGTCTTCGGTCAGCCCGAGGTGAATCTCGGCATCTGCCCGGGTTTCGGGGGCACGCAGCGCCTGTCGCGGCTGGTGGGCAAGGCCATGGCGCTGGAACTCGCCTGCACCGGCCGGCAGATGAAGGCCGACGAGGCGCTGCGGATCGGGCTCGTCAACCACGTCGTTGCGCACGACAGGCTGATCGAGGAAGGGCTCGCGCTGGCGCGCGTCATCGCGGCGAAGGGTCCCGTTGCGGTCAAGATGACCAAGCATCTCGTCCAGCGCGGTCAGGATCTCGATCTCGCCAACGCCAATGCCATGGAGGCCGACGTGTTCGGATTCCTGTGCGCGACGGAAGACAAGCACGAAGGCATGGCGGCATTCCTCGCCAAGCGCACGCCGCAGTTCAAGGGACGCTGAACGGACCGCCGGGCGCGATGCCCGCGGGCACGCCGCGCGGGTTCCGGAGTACCGGCCCTCGCCGCCGCATAGCGGCGCCGCGCGAACTCGCGGGGCCGCGACCGGGGCGTCGACGCGTAGCGTCCGCGTGAACGCGCGCATCGCGCATGCGGGCGGAGGCTGCCCGCCGGACGGCGGGCCCGGCCCGCTGCGGCCGCCCGACCCGGCAGGCGCAAGTCCCGGCCGGACCGGGGCCGCGCGCGGCCCCGCGCCGCCCGACGGACTGCATTGCGGCGCCGGGTATCCGGTATCGGCAGGACCGTCGATCCTATAGAATCGAAAGCACAAACGACCCGGCGCCCTTGCCGCCCGGGCAGGCGGGCTCGCGCAGGGCCGGCCGCACATTGAGGAGTCTAGCGGTGTCAGCCCCGTCCGTGCCGTCCGGAGCGGATACGTTTCCGCGCCTGCTGCGCCATCACGCGCAGCTGCGCGGCGGCCATCCCGCCGTTCGCGAAAAGGACCTCGGCATCTGGCAGACCTGGTCCTGGAGCCAGGTGGAGGCCGAGGTGCGCGCGCTGGCCTGCGGGCTGGCGGCGCAGGGATTCGGCCGCGGAATGCACCTCGCCATCATCGGCGACAACCGGCCGCGCCTGTACTGGTCGATGATCGCCGCCCAGGCGCTGGGCGGCATCGCCGTGCCGATGTACCAGGATGCGCCGGCCGCGGAATTCGTGTTCGTCCTGAACGACGCCGAAATCGCCTACGCCGTGGTCGAGGACCAGGAACAGGTCGACAAGATGCAGGAGGCCGCGCCGCAGGTCCCGACGCTGCGGCACGTCTACTACGACGATCCGCGCGGGCTTCGCAACTACCAGGGCGTGACGAGCTTCGAGGCGCTGCAGGAAATCGGGCGCGCCTACGACCGCGAGCATCCCGGTTTCTTCGACGACGAGATCGCCAAGGGGCAGGCCGGCGATGTCTCGGTCATGCTCTACACCTCCGGCACGACCGGCAAGCCGAAGGGCGTCTGCCAGACGCACGCATCGTTCATCGATGCCGCCAGGAGCGGGGTCACCTTCGACCGGCTGACCGCCGACGAGGACATCCTGTCGTACCTGCCCATGGCCTGGGTCGGCGACCACCTGTTTTCCTATGCGCAGGCGATGGTCGCCGGCTTCACGATCAACTGCCCCGAGTCCGGCGACACGGTGATGACCGATCTGCGCGAAATCGGCCCGACCTACTACTTCGCGCCGCCGCGGGTGTTCGAGAACCTGCTGACGCAGCTTCTGATCCGGATGGAGGACGCGGGCGCCGTCAAGCGCGGCCTTTTCCACTACTTCATGGGTGTCGCCAAGCGCTGCGGCGCGGAAATCCTCGACCGTCGTCGCGTCGCGCCCGCCGACCGCCTCCTGTACGCCGTCGGCAACGTGCTGATCTACGGCCCGCTGCGCAACGTGCTGGGGATGAGCCGCATCCGGGTCGCGTACACCGCCGGCGCCGCGATCGGCCCGGACCTCTTCCGCTTCTACCGGTCGATCGGCATCAACCTGAAGCAGCTCTACGGCTCGACCGAGACCTGCGCCGCGGTCTGCCTGCAGCCCGACGGCGAGATCAAGTTCGACAGCGTCGGCAAGCCGGCGCCCGGCGTCGAGGTGAAGATCGCCGCGAACGGCGAGGTGCTGGTACGCGGACCCATGCTGCTGAAGGAATACTACAAGCGCCCCGACGCCACCGCCGAGTCCATCGACGGCGACGGCTTCTTCCGCACCGGCGACGCCGGCATCTTCGACGACGACGGGCACCTCAGGATCATCGACCGCGCGAAGGACGTCGGCCAGCTTTCGAACGGCGCGATGTTCGCGCCCAACTACCTAGAGAACAAGCTGAAGTTCTTTCCGCACATCAAGGAGGCGGTCGCCTTCGGGCACGAACGCGCGATGGTCTGCGCGTTCATCAACATCGACATCGGATCGGTGGGCAACTGGGCGGAGCGGCGCGGCATCGCGTATTCCGGGTACACCGATCTGGCGCAGAAGCCCGAGGTCCGCGAACTGATCGCGGAATGCGTCGAGCAGGTCAATGCCGAACTCGCCAGTGAAGGGTCGCTTGCCGATTCGCAGATCCACCGCTTCCTGATACTGCACAAGGAACTCGACCCGGACGACGACGAGCTGACCCGCACGCGCAAGGTGCGGCGCGGCTTCGTCGCGCAGAAATACGCGGTCCTGATCGACGCGCTCTACGGCGGCCTGGCCGTGCAGCACATCGAGACGCTGGTGCGCTTCGAGGACGGCCGCACGAACATGGTCGCCGCCGACCTCCGGATCGCGGACGTGAAGACGTTCCCGGCCGCCGCCGCGCGGAAGGCCGCCTGACGCCATGGCCGGCGGCGAACGCAGGATCGGCGAAGTCGTCCTCAAGCTCGAGAACATCTCGCTCGCGTTCGGCGGCGTGCGCGCGCTGACCGACATCAGCTTCGACGTGCGCGAGCACGAGATCCGCGCGATCATCGGGCCGAACGGCGCGGGCAAGAGCTCGATGCTGAACGTGATCAACGGCGTCTACCATCCGCAGCAGGGCACGATCACGTTCCGCGGCACGGTGCGCCGCGACATGGATTCGCACGACGCGGCGGCATCCGGGATAGCGCGCACCTTCCAGAACATCGCGCTTTTCCGCGGCATGTCGGTGCTCGACAACATCATGACCGGCCGCAACCTCAAGATGAAGGCGACCTTCGTCGAGCAGGCGATCTGGTACGGCCGCGCGCGGCGCGAGGAGCTCCTCCATCGGCGCAAGGTCGAGGAAGTGATCGACTTCCTCGAGATCCAGCATATCCGGAAGACGCCGGTGGGCAGGCTGCCCTACGGGCTGCAGAAGCGGGTCGAGCTTGCGCGCGCCCTCGCCGCCGAGCCGACGATGCTGCTGCTCGACGAGCCGATGGCGGGGATGAACGTCGAGGAGAAGCAGGACATGTGCCGCTTCGTCCTGGACGTCAACGAGCAATACGGTACGACGATCGTTCTGATCGAGCACGACATGGGCGTGGTGATGGACATCTCGGACCGCGTCGTCGTTCTCGATTACGGCAAGAAGATCGGCGACGGCCCGCCCGACGAAGTGCGCAGCAACCGGGCCGTGATCGACGCCTATCTCGGCGTCGCCCACTAGCCGCGCGGGAGATCCATCGTGTTCGACGTCAACTGGGCGTTCTTCTTCGAGGTCCTCATCGGCGGGCTCCTTTCCGGCGTCATGTACTCGCTCGTCGCGCTCGGCTTCGTGCTGATCTACAAGGCCTCCGGCGTGTTCAACTTCGCGCAGGGAGCGATGGTGTTCTTTGCGGCGCTGACCTACGTCGGACTGCTGGAGATGGGCCTGCCCGCGCTGCTCGCCGCGCCGGCCACGCTGGGAGTCATGGTGGTGCTGGCGCTCGTCATCGAGCGCGTGGTGCTGCGCCCGCTCGTCAACCAGCCGCAGATCACGCTGTTCATGGCGACGATCGGACTCGCGTTCTTCATCGAGGGCCTGGCGCAGCTCACCTGGGGAGCCAACGTACGCGGCCTCGAACTCGGACTGCAGGACGAGCCGATGGCGTGGCTGACCGAGGCCGCCGGCATGAGCGTCTCGAAGTTCGACGTCGCCGCCGCCGGTGTCGCCGCGATCCTGGTCACGCTGCTCGCGCTCTTCTTCAGCCGGACGCGGATCGGCCGGGCGCTGCGTGCGGTTGCCGACGATCACCAGGCGGCGCTGGCGGTGGGCATTCCGCTGCAGCAGATCTGGGCCATCGTCTGGGGCGTCGCGGGGTTCGTCGCGCTGGTCGCGGGCCTGCTCTGGGGTGCCCGCAACGGCGTACAGTTCGCGCTGACCTTCGTCGCGCTCAAGGCGCTGCCGGTGCTGATCCTCGGCGGCTTCGATTCGATTCCCGGGGCGATCGTCGGCGGCCTCATCATCGGCGCGTCCGAGAAGCTCGCCGAGGTCTACATCGGCCCCATGGTCGGCGGCGGGATCGAAGGCTGGTTCCCGTACGTACTCGCGCTCGCCTTCCTGCTGGTCCGCCCCGAAGGACTGTTCGGCGAGAAGATCATCCGCCGCATCTGAGCGGGGCCGGACTCGACTTTTCCCGACCAACGATGTCCCGTCCGCCGCCCAACCCGAAAACCCGAGTCTGACCCTACCCAGATGTTCTACCGCGAAGCAGGACAGTTCCGCCCGACCTACGGCGCCGACATGGCGATCTTTCCGATCCGCCAGGACCGGATCGGCATCGCCGTGATCCTCGCCGCCGCCTACGTCGCCATCCCGCTGTTCGCGTCTCCCTACCAGTTCTCGGCGATCCTGATCCCGTTCCTGATCCTGGCGCTCGCCGCCATCGGGCTCAACATCCTGACCGGGTACGCGGGTCAGCTCTCGCTGGGCACCGCGGCTTTCATGGCGGTCGGCGCATTCGCGTCGTACAACTTCGTACTGCGCGTCCCGGGAATGCCGGTGCTGGCCGCGTTCGCCGGCGGCGGGGTCTGCGCGGCAATGGTCGGGATCGTGTTCGGGCTGCCCAGTCTTCGCATCCGGGGCTTCTACCTCGCGGTCGCGACGCTCGCCGCGCAGTTCTTCATCCTCTGGTGCCTGTCGAAGGTCGGCTGGTTCTCCAATTACAGCTCGTCGGGGGTGATCACCGCGCAGCCGATCGTCATCTTCGGCTACACCTTCGCTACGCCCGCCGCGAAATACCTCCTCGTCCTGACCATCGTCGCCGCGATGGCGCTGGGCGCGAAGAACATGGCGCGCTGCAATGTCGGCAGGTCGTGGATGGCGGTGCGCGACATGGACGTCGCCGCCGAGGTGATCGGCATCCGGCTCATGCCCGCCAAGCTGCTCGCCTTCGCGGTGAGTTCGTTCTACTGCGGCGTCGCGGGGGCGCTGTACGCGTACGCCTACCTGGGAACGGTCGAGCCCGAGGCCTACAACCTCGACCTTTCGTTCCGCATCCTGTTCATGATCATCATCGGCGGCGTGGGGACCGTGCTCGGCTCGTTTCTCGGCAGCGCGTTCATCACCCTGCTGCCCATTTTCCTAAACCGCGCGGTCCAGTTCCTCGAAGCGACGCTGGGCCTGCACATCTCGCAGAGCGTCACGTCGAACCTCGAGCTGATGGTGTTCGGCGGCCTCATCATCTTCTTCCTGATCGTCGAGCCGCATGGCCTCGCGCGGCTGTGGCAGATCGCCAAGGAAAAGCTGCGACTGTGGCCGTTTCCGCATTGACCTGGATCATGAAAGGGACGTTGCGGCGGTTCCCCCGGCGCGGGGCCCGATTGACACCGGGGTTGAATTCACCAATGCTTTGTGCAGACTCGCTCCGGTCCGGAGACGATATGTCAGGAGGAAGGCAATGAATGCAGTGAAGGCGGCCCTCGTGGGCCTGGCGCTGCTCGCGGGTACGTCCGCGGCGCAGGCGCAGAACGAGCAGTTCATCCCGATGCTTTCGTATCGCGTCGGCCCGTATGCGGCCGGTGGGTCGGGATATTTCGGCGGCGCGATCGACTACTTCTCGCTGGTGAACGCCACCGGCGGCATCAACGGCGTCAAGATCGCCTGGGAGGAATGCGAGACCGAGTACAACGCGTCGCGCGGCGTCGAGTGCTACGAGCGCCTGAAGAAGAAGAACGGCGGCGCGTCGACGGTCGAACCGCTGTCGACCGGCATCGCCTACGGGCTGCTCGATCGCGTCGGCCAGGACAAGATCCCGATGACGACGTTCGGCTACGGCAGCGCGAACGCCGCCGATGGACGGGTCTTCGAGTGGGTCTTCCCGGTGGGCACCACCTACTGGGACCAGGCGGCGGCGATGATCGCCTATCTCGGCCAGAAGGAGGGCGGGCTCGACAAGCTGAAGGGCAAGAAGATCGTCGACCTGTATCACGATTCCGCCTACGGCAAGGAACCCCTGCCCGTCTTCGAGGCCTTCGCGCAGAAGCTCGGCTTCGAATTCATCAAGCTGGCGGTGGCGCATCCGGGCAACACGCAGGAGTCGCAGTGGCTGCAGATCCGGCAGGCCAAGCCCGACTACGTGATCCTCTGGGGCTGGGGCGTGATGAACCCGACGGCGCTGAAGGCGGCGGCCAAGTTCGGCTTCCCGCGCGAGCGCATCCTCGGCGTGTGGTGGGCGGGTTCGGAGGAGGACGTGATCCCCGCCGGCGAAGCCGCCAAGGGTTACGTCAGCGCCGCCTTTTCCGCGCCCGGGACGAGTTTCCAGGTGATGCAGGACATCAAGAACAAGGTCTATGCGGCAGGCAAGGGCAACCTCGACGATCCCGACGCGCCAGGGCTCCATCTACCATACGCGCGGCGTCGTCTACGGCATCATCATCGTCGAGGCGATCCGCAAGGCGCAGGAAAAATACGGCAAGGGCAAGGTGATGACACGCCGAGCAGGTGCGCTGGGGACTGGAGCATCTCAACCTGAGCGAGGCGCGCATCAAGGAGCTCGGCGCCGCCGGCATGTTCCCGCCGATCAAGACGAGCTGCGCCGATCACGAAGGCTCCGGCATGGTCAAGTTCCAGCAATGGGACGGCAAGACCTTCAAGCCGCTCACGCCCTACATGGCGGGCGACCGCGAGATGATCCGCAAGATGGTCGACGAATCGGCGGCGAAGTACGCGGCCGAGAAGAAGATCACGCCGCGCGACTGCTCCAAGGAAGGCTAGCGCATCGGGCCGGCGCGTCCACCGCGACGCGCCGGCCCGCCCCGATGCGACGGCCATGGCCGCGCCACGCGCTCCGGAGCGAGGCGCCATGAGGGCAAGCCGAACCGATTGATTCGATCAGACGCTGCATCATGACCGCCGCCACCGCACCCGCCGCCGCGACCGACGCCTGGCTCGTCGTCAACAACATCGAGGTCATCTACGACCACGTGATCCTGGTGCTGAAGGGAGTCTCGCTGCAGGTCCCGGAAGGCCGGATCGTCGCGCTGCTGGGCGCGAACGGCGCGGGCAAGAGCACGACGCTCAAGTCCATCTCGAACCTGCTCGGGGCCGAGCGCGGCGACGTCACGAAAGGAACGATCGAGTTCAAGGGCCGGCGGATCGACAAGCTGACGCCGAATCAGCTGGTGAGGATGGGCGTCTGCCAGGTCATGGAGGGGCGCCACTGCTTCGGGCACCTCACTGTGGAGGAGAATCTCCTCGCCGGGGCTTTCACCCGCAGGATCTCCCGCGCCGGACTGCGCGAGGAGCTCGAGCGCGTCTACCACTATTTCCCGCGGCTCAAGCAGCGGCGCTCGAGCCTTTCCGGCTACACGTCGGGCGGCGAGCAGCAGATGACCGCGGTGGGACGCGCGCTGATGGCGCAGCCGTCGATGATCCTGCTGGACGAGCCGTCGATGGGCCTCGCGCCGCAGATCGTCGAAGAGATCTTCGAGATTGTCCGCGACCTGAACACCAAGGAACGCGTGTCGTTCCTGCTCGCCGAGCAGAACACGATGGTGGCGCTGCGCTACGCCGATTACGGCTACATCCTCGAGAATGGCCGCGTGGTGATGGACGGCGCCGCCGGCGACCTGGCGCAGAACGAGGACGTGAAGGAGTTCTACCTCGGACTTTCGACCGCCGGAAGAAAGTCGTTCCGCGACGTGAAGCACTATCGACGCCGCAAGCGCTGGCTCTCGTAGGCCGTGCGCAGATCGCGTCGCCATGCGTCGTTGCCCGGTTGCTTGGCTTCGCTTGTGTACGTCTCATGTACACGGCGCTCGCCGCGCACCCTCGCGCCTCGCCTGACAACGCGCTTTGCGGCCGCAACATCGCGTCGCGCTTTCGCCGAACGGCCGATCCCGCGATGTCGACGCGCTTCCACCTGCAACCGACGGCCGATAACCCCGCCACGCCCTCCCTGCCGACCTTCGTCCGATGACCGAATACTTCGACACTCTCGAAACCCGCGATCCGGAGCTGCGCGCACGCGCGATATACGCCGCGCTGCCGCGGCAGATCGCCCACGCCCGGGCCAGCGCACCGGAGTTCGCGCGCCTCCTCGGCGGCATCGAGCCGGCCGACGTGGATTCCGCTGCCGCCCTCGCGCGGGTGCCGGTCATCCGCAAGTCCGAGCTGTCTGATTTCCAGAAGGCGATCTCCTCCGTTCGGCGGACTGGCCGCCGCGCGCAGCGTCGAAGTCGCCCGGATATTCGCGTCGCCGGGGCCGATCTACGAGCCCGAAGGACGCGCCCCCGATTACTGGCGCCTTGCGCGCGCGCTCCATGCCGCCGGATTCCGCAAGGGCGACCTCGTTCACAATTGTTTTTCCTATCACCTCACGCCCGCGGGCTCGATGCTCGAGACCGGCGCGCACGCGCTGGGCTGCACGGTATTTGCCGGCGGCACCGGGCAGACCGAGCAGCAGGTGCAGGCAATGGCGCAGCTGAAGCCCGACGGCTACGTCGGCACCCCGTCGTTCCTGAAGATCATCCTCGAACGCGCCCTCGAAACGGGCGTGGAGCTCGACGGGCTGCGCAAGGCGCTGGTTTCCGGCGAGGCGTTTCCGCCCAGCCTGCGCGACGCGCTGGCGGCGCGCGGGATCGCCGGCTACCAGGTGTACGCGACCGCCGACCTTGGGCTCGATCGCCTACGAAACGACGGCGCGCGACGGCCTCGTGGTCGACGAGGGCGTGCTGCTGGAGATCGTACGCCCCGGCACCGGCGATCCGGTCGCGCCGGGCGAAGTCGGCGAGGTCGTCGTCACCACGCTGTTCAACGCCATCTATCCGCTGATCCGATTCGGCACCGGCGACCTGTCGGCGTTCCTGCCGGGAGTGAGTCCGTGCGGCCGCACCAACGCGAGGATCAAGGGGTGGCTGGGCCGCGCCGATCAGACGACCAAGGTGAAGGGCATGTTCGTCCATCCGTCGCAGGTGGCGGCGATCGCCAGGCGCCACCCGGAAATCGCCAAGGCCCGCCTCGTGGTCGACAATCCCGAAGGCAGCGACCGGATGACGCTGCACGTCGAAGCCGCCGGCACCGGGCAGGCACTCGCCGAAAGCATCGCGTCGACGATTCGCGATGTCACCAAGCTGCGCGGCGAGGTCGTGTTCGCGGCCCGCGGCGAGCTGCCGAACGACGGCAAGGTGATCGACGACGTCCGCAAGTACACCTGACGCCGGCGGGCGCCCATTTCTGCGCGGCGCGCCGCGCGTGCTAGCATGCCGTCCGGTCTTCCACCGCTCCGTGCCCGTGCCCAACGCCGCTGCCGATCCCTTCACCCCGCTTGCCGCGGAAACGCTGCGGGCGATCGCCGCTTCGGGGGTCGTCCGGCAATTCCCGAAGAATGCGATGCTGATCAACGAGGGCGACGAGGGCGACTCGCTGTTCATCGTGCTGGCGGGCCAGGTGAAGGTGTACGCCAGCAACGAGGCCGGCAAGGAAGTCGTCATCGATTTCCACGGCCCCGGCGAGTACGTCGGCGAGATGGCGCTCGACGGCGCGCCGCGCTCCGCCTCGGTGATGACGGTCGAGCCCTCGACCTGCGCCGTCGTCAAGGGGGTGCACTTCCGGGATTTCGTGCTCGCTCACCCGGATTTCGCGCTCAACCTCATCGAGAAGCTCATTCAGCGCGCGCGCCTCGCGACCGAGAACGTGAAGAGCCTCGCGCTCACCGACGTCTACGGCCGGCTGGTCCGGCTGCTCCTGTCGCTGGCGCAGGAACGCGACGGCCGGCTGGTCGTTCCCGACAGGCTCACGCAGCAGGACATCGCCGAGCGCGTCGGCGCGTCGCGCGACATGATCAGCCGGCTGATGAAGGACCTCGTCGCCGGCGGCTACCTTGCCGTCGAGGATCGCACCATCACCATCCTCAGGAAACCGCCTCCCGGCTGGTAGTGCCCGCCCCGGGCGGGTGAGCCGCGTCCCGCCGCGCCCGCCGCGCCCGCCGCGTGAATTTTCTGCACGCGCGGCGCCGATTGCTCCCTCCACGCCGGCATCGCCGCTGCCTACAGTGGGTCTCGTCGGCTGCGCATGTTCCGCGAGCCGACGACGGAGCGGCATCGGACTTCCAGTGACCAAGCGATGCCGCGAGCCATCACCCATGCCAGGCAGGAGACGCACATGCTCAAATCGAATCGCAACGATGACGGGACGGCATTCACCACCGGCGCCAAGGCCGTATCACTGTTTTTCGTGGTCGGAATGATCGCGCTGTTGGCGGGGCACACGACGGCCACGCCGGGGGACGATGCGAGGGACCTCGCCGCCGCGGTTTCGCTCGAGCCGACGCGCGAAATCCCGGTGGTCGGGCTCGACCTTCCGCCCGAGCCGGCGTCCCCGGATCACTCGGCCGCCGCCGCCGCCGCAGTGCAGGACGACCCGCCGGTCGCCACGTTCTGAGAGTTCATCACCGGAGACTCGCATGTCGAAAGCAAGCGAATCGCGCACCGCGCCGGAATTCGTCGCCGCCGCCGTCAAGGCCGCGGTGCTGGTGTGCATGATCGGATTGATAGGGCTCGCCGCGGGCCACGGCGACGTCGCGTCGCCGGAAGCGAGCGCGAAGCTGAAGGCAGCTCCGGCCGGCGCGCATGGCATGCCGGCCGAACCCCGCAGCGTCCCGGCGGCGTGACGGCACGGCCGGGTGCAATTGGCCGTTGCCCGGTGACGCCGGTGCGAGCCGGTGGCCGGAGGAAAGCGGACGGCGGCGCGCCGGAGGGTTCGCCCGGGGCTGCTTCGCTGCGCCGGCGTCCGCGGCGGGCCGATGGCGCGCGCGGCTACCGGTCGATGCCGCCGAAGCAGACGTATTTCACTTCGACGAACTCGTCGATGCCGTAGTGCGAGCCTTCGCGACCGAGGCCGGACTGCTTGACGCCGCCGAACGGCGCGACCTCGGTGGTGATGAGGCCGGTGTTGACGCCGACCATCCCGTACTCGAGCGCCTCGGCGACGCGCCAGATGCGGCCGATGTCGCGCGAGTAGAAATACGACGCGAGTCCGAACACCGTGCGGTTGGCGAGCTCGATCGACCTCCGCGTCGCTGCCGAAGCGCATCAGCGGCGCGACCGGACCGAAGGTCTCCTCGTGGAAGATCTTCATCTCGGCGGTGACGCCGGTCAGCACCGTGGGCTCGTAGAACGTGCCGCCCAGCGCGTGCCGCCTGCCGCCGATGCGCCACTGCGCGCCGCGAGCCGTCGCGTCGGCGACGTGCTCCTCGACTTTCGCGAGCGCCGCGCGCATCGATCAGCGGCCCCTGCGTGACGCCGGCTTCGGTGCCGGGGCCGACCTTCAGCGCCGCGCACCCTGTCGCCGAGCTTCGCGGCGAACGCGTCGTAGACCTCGTCCTGGACGAAGAAGCCGGTTCGCGCACACGCAGGTCTGGCCGGTATTGCGATACTTGGAGACGATCGCGCCGTCGACGGCGGCGTCGAGGTCGGCGTCGTCGAACACGATGAACGGCGCGTTGCCGCCGAGCTCGAGCGACAGCTTCTTGATCGTCGGCGCGACCTGCTGCATCAGCAGCGCGGCCGACTTCGGTCGAGCCGGTGAACGAGAGCTTGCGCACGATCGGGTTGGCGCACATCTCGCCGCCGATCGCCCGGCGCGTCGCCGGTGACGACGTTGAGCACGCCGGGCGGAAAGCCGGCGCGCTGCGCGAGTTCCGCGAGCGCGAGCGCGGAGTAGGGCGTCGCTTCGGCCGGCTTGATGACGACGGTGCAGCCGGCGGCGAGCGCCGGGGCGACCTTGCGCGTGATCATCGACGACGGAAAATTCCACGGCGTGATCGCGGCGCACACGCCGACCGGCTCCTTGATCACGACGATGCGGCGGTCGCTGCCGATGGTCGGGATCACGTCGCCGTAGATGCGGCGCGCCTCCTCGGCGAACCACTCGACGTACGCAGCGCCGCATCGTCGACCTCGCCCCTCGCTTCGGCGAGCGGCTTGCCCTGCTCGGTGGTGAGGATCAGCGCGAGGTCGTCGACGTTCGCCAGCATCAGCTCGAACCATTTGCGCAGCATCGCGCTGCGCTCCTTCGCGGTCCTGGCCCGCCAGGCGGGCCACGCGGCGTTCGCCGCGTCGATCGCGCGTCGCGTTTCGGCGGCGCCCAGCATCGGCACCGTGCCGATCGGCTTGCCGGTCGCCGGATTGACGACCGGCCGGGTCGCGCCGTCGTCGGCGCCGATCCACTGGCCGTCGACATAACAGAGCTGACGGAGCAGCGACGGGTCCTTCAGGGCGGGAACGGAACGATCGAGGGTGTCGGGCGGCATGGCGGACTCCTGCGGGGTCAGGCGCAGCGCGGCTGAAGCCCATCGGAATTATAGGCCGGGTCGGCCGCCCGAAAGCCCGGCCGCGCCCGCCGTCGAGGTCAGGACCCGGCGGTGGCCGGCGGCGCGGCGCGGGCGCCCCGGCGTGACCAGCACGACGCCGACCAGCACCAGCGCCGCGCCGGCCAGCTGGATCGCGTGCACGGCCTCGCCGAGGATCATCGCCGAGAGCCCGATCGTGAAGACCGGGCCGAGCGAGCCGACCAGGGACGATGCGTTGGCGCCGATGCGCCGGATCGCCTCGGCGATCAGCCACGTCGGCAGCACCGTCGAGAACACCGCCATCGCGAGCGAAATCGCGTAGATCGAGGCCGGAACGCGGAGCAGCGCGAGGTCGCGCGTCAGGACGAACTGCAGCAGGACGAATACCGTCGAAGCGAGCATCGCCCAGGCGATGAAGCGCATGCTGCCGACGCGCGCGATCACGTCGCCGGCGCCGACGAGGTACAGCGCATAGAAGAGCGCGCTGCCGAACACGAGCGCGCCGCCGGTCCACAGCGCCTGCGGATCGCCCGACAGCCTCAGGTCGTGCACGAACACGAGCGCGATGCCCGCGTACGAGAGCAGCAGCGCCACGACGGCGCGGCGCGTGATCGGCTTCTTCAGCAGGAGCGCCGACAGCAGCACGACCATCGTCGGATACAGGAACAGCACCAGCCGCTCGAGCGCGGCGCTGATGTAGGCGAGGCCCATGAAGTCGAGCAGGCTCGCGAGGTAATAGCCGATGAAGCCGAGCCAGACGATGTCGCGCCAGTCGCGCCGCGCAAACGGCAGCGCTCCGGGCCGCCTTCCGGCCCACCACGCCATGGCGACGAAGAACGGCGCCGCGAACAGCATGCGCAGCGCGAGCAGCGTCACCGCATCGACCGGATGCCAGGCGTAGGCGAGCTTGATCAGGATCGCCTTGAACGAGAATCCGAGCACGCCGACGACGGCGAACAGCGGACCGATCCAGCGCTGTCGATGCGCCGACATCGATGCGCGCGACGCCAGCCGCTTCGAAGCCGCCGCCTCATTCATGGCGGAGCGGGAGGTCCTGCCTGACCCGGACGACCGTGGAACAGGACCCGTCCGGCGCGGAGTGTCCCGGACCGGAAACCGGCGGGGCGCCGGTCGTCAATCCCACTTCACGAGGCCGGTGTAGGCGGTGCCGAGCATGACCGCGCCGAACGCGATCCGGTACCACGCGAACGGAACGAAATCGTGGTGGCTGACGTAGCGGATCAGCCAGCGCACGCAGACGAACGCCGAGACGAACGCGGCGACGAAGCCGACGCCGAAGGGCGGCAGCGTCTGTGCGGCGAGCAGCGCGCCGTTCTTCCACAGCGAGTAGCCCGTGGCCGCGAACAGCGTCGGAATCGCGAGGAAGAACGAGAACTCGGTGGCGGCGACGCGCGACAGGCCGAACAGCATGCCGCCGATGATCGTCGCGCCCGAGCGCGACGTGCCGGGCACGAGGGCCAGGCACTGCGCGCAGCCGATCTTGAGCGCGTCCGGCCAGTCCATGTCGTCGACGCTCGTGATGCGCACGGCGTCCGGCCGCACCTGCTGCCGCCGCTCGGCCCACAGGATCACGATCGCGCCGACGACGAACGCGCAGGCCACCGGCACCGGCGCGAAAAGGTGCGCCTTGATCGTCTTGCCGAACGTGAGGCCGAGCATCGCCGCCGGCATGAAGGCGACGACCAGATTGGCGGCGAAGCGCTGCGCGTTCGGGTCGGTGGCGATGCCGCGCAGGACCGCGGCCAGCCGGCGCGCGGTATTCCCAGCACACGGCGAGAATCGCGCCGGCCTGGATCACGATCTCGAACACCTTCGCCTGTTCACCCGTGTAGCCCAGCAGCGAGCCGGCGACGATCAGGTGGCCGGTGGTGGAGACCGGCAGGAATTCGGTGAGGCCTTCGACGATGCCGAGGACAAGCGCGGCAAGTAGGGTGGGCTGATCCACGGCGGCCGCAGGAAGGAAGACCGGGGTGGCGACGATCCGGCCGGCGAATTGTAGCGCAGCGCGGGGCCCCGGCGACGCGCTGCCGGCGTTTCCGCAGCCAGCGGAACCGTTGCGCGGCGAATCGTCCGGACGCGGATTCCGCGTGCGCGCCCGAACGCCCTCAGGTCATCCGGTCCGTCCGCGTTGCAGCATCGCCAGCGCCTGCGCGACCAGGTCGTGGTGATCGTCCGGCACCTGTCCCTGCGGCGTCATGCGTGTCGATGAGCTGCGGCAGCAGCGAGGCGAGCCCGCCGGCGACGTCGCCGTGCGCCATGCCGAGCTGCTGCGCGATCCGGCCGAGCTGACCCTGGCCCAGCGCCTGCTGCAGCGCATCGGCATCGATCGGCTGGTTCTGCCCGGTCGACACCCACGAATCCGCCTGCTCGCCGTAGCCGGCCTGCTGGAACTTGTCCACGATTCCCTGCAGGCCGCCGTTCTGCTGCAGCAACTGCAGCGCCGTCTGCACCAGCGGGTTCTGCTGCGCGGACCCGCCACCTCCGAACATTCCGCCCAGTGCGCTGCCAAGTAGTCCGTCGAGCAAGCCCATGTGTTCCCTCGCTCGTCGCCTGAATGTGGGTTATCCGGATTGCTGCTCGTCGTGTGTCGTCGTCGCGAGCCGTTCAGGCGGGCTGCTGACGCACGAAATGATGCGCCTCGGCCGCCGGGTAGCCCGCCGCGCCGAAGGTCTCGCGGATCGTGCGGTTGGTGTCGAAATAGACCTGCCAGTAGTGCGCCGTGTTGCAGTAGGGCCGCACCGCCAGGACCGGGCCGCGCTCGTTGAACGTCAGGATCTCGACGTCCGGCTTCGGCGCCGAAACGACATTCGGCGATCTTCGGCAGCGCTTCCTTCAGCCGGCGAACGGCGTCAGCCGGATCGACGCTGTGGTCGAGCTGCGCGGTGAGCTCGACCCGCCGATACGGGTTGTGGCTGAAGTTCTTGATCGTGCTGTTCATGATCTTCGCGTTGCCGACCATCGTCTGCACGTTGTCGGGCGCGTCGATCGTCGTGTTGAAGAGGCCGATCGTGCGGACCGTGCCCTCGACGTCTCCCGCGACCACGTAGTCGCCGACCTTGAACGGGCGCAGCACGAGGATGAACGCGCCGGCGGCGAAATTGGACAGCAGCCCGCCCCAGGCCGCGCCGACCGCGATGCCGAGGCCGGCCACCAGCGCGGCGAACGACGTGGTCTCGACGCCGAAGTAGCCGAGGATCGCGACGACCAGGATGATGTTGAGCGCGACGGTGACGATCGAACCGATGTAGCGGATCACGGTCGGCTCGACCTTCTGGCGCTCGAGCGCGCGCATGATCAGGTTCGACGACACGCCGATCAGCCAGCGGCCCGCGATGTAGACGGCGATGGCGCCGATGACCTTGAGACCGAAGGCGATCAGCATCGGCTTCGCGGTTTCGAACATGCCTTGGAAATCCATGCAATCCCCCCGGGTGTCGTTGTTGCAGCGTCGCCCGGCGTGGCGCTTGCCGGGCCAAAGGATCGGCATTGTTCACCAGATCGGCCGGTCGGCGCAACGGGCTCGTGGCGGACCGGGGCGCGCAGGACGGGCGCGGCGAACGCGACACGCAGGGCGGCATGGCCCGGCGACGGCGCATTCCGTCGGGTTCCCGACCGGCGTCCCGGCGGGCCGCCGACCCCTCGCCCTACGGAACGCCGACGCCGAGTTCGGCGCAAAGCTTGGCGATGGACGTCCTGAGTTCGGCGATTTCGTCCTGCAGCTGCGCGACGTTGGCCTTGAGCGCCGCGAGCTCGGAAACCGTCACGGCGTCGCCGTCGGGCTGCGCCGCGGGCGCGCGCGACGCGGATTCGAAGGCTACCGGACCCGACAGCAGATGCGCCCAGCGCGTCTCGCGCGTTCCGGGCTGGCGCGGCAGCTCGACGCAGAGCGCGCCGGCCGGACGTGAGGCGAGCTCGTGCAGGAACCCCTCGACCGCGGAGATGTCGGCGAAGCGGTGCAGACGCTCGGAGTAGATGCGCAGCTCGCCCACGGTCTGCGGTCCGCGCAGCATCAGCACCGCCAGCAACGCCACCGCCTGCGCCGGAACTCCCAGCACGCGCTCGACGTTGTGCGCATAGCGCATCACCCGTCCGCCGCTCGACTCGACGACCAGCGACAGCAGCTTCAGGTGGTCGATCGTCGCCTGCACCTCGGCCTCGCTCGCATTGAGGATCGGATCGCGGCTCGTTTTCTGGTTGCATCCCGCGAGGAGCGCGTTCAGCGTCAGCGGATAGGTATCGGGAACGGTATGCTGCTTTTCGACGAGAACGCCGAGGACTCGGGTCTCGAGCAGCGAAAGGGCGGAAAGGGGCATGGCGGAAGGGGAACCGGGAGACGAAGTACGGGCTCCAGTGTAGCGCGAACGATGCGATGCGCGGCGGCGGAGGACGAACCGGTCATCCCGCACCGACGAGTGTCGCGGCATGTCGCACCGCTTCGCGGAACTGCCGTGTGGCCGAACGACGGCGTTTCGTTTCCGCTTCTGCCGCCGCCTGATCGTCGCCGCCCGCGGCGCGAGAACGCGCCGTGTTGCGCCTCCCGCGGCGGACCGGATCGACGCTCCGTCGGAGGCTCCGTTTTCCATGCGACGCCGGGACTGCTATCGTGGAGTCCCCCAGCCACCGCCCGCGTGCCCGCCCTCTCATGGCAAGAGGCCCGGAGCACCGCCACCTCACCATGGCCCAGCAGACCGAAATCACCAACATGGCGCTGTTCTGCGACTTCGAGAACATCGCGCTCGGCGTGCGCGACGCGCAATACGAGAAATTCGACATCGGCAAGGTATTGGAGCGCCTGCTGCTGAAGGGCAGCATCGTCGTCAAGAAGGCCTATTGCGACTGGGACCGCTACAAGGCGTTCAAGGCGCCGATGCACGAGGCCTCGTTCGAACTGATCGAGATCCCGCACGTCCGCCAGTCGGGGAAGAATTCGGCGGACATCCGGATGGTCGTCGATGCGCTGGACCTCTGCTACACCAAGGCGCACGTGGAGACCTTCGTCATCATCAGCGGCGACTCGGACTTCTCGCCGCTGGTGAGCAAGCTGCGCGAGAACAACAAGGTCGTCATCGGCATCGGCGTCAAGAACTCGACGTCGGACCTCCTGATCGCCAACTGCGACGAATTCATCTTCTACGACGATCTGGTCCGGGAGAGGAAGAAGCCCGCGGCGAGAAAGACGCCGGCGAAGGCCAGGGCGGCGGCAGGCGGCAACGGCAAGCCGGCGGGCCGGTCCGCCGCCGAAGAGCCCGCGGCGCCGGTGCGGAAGGGCGACGAGGACCGAAAGCACGAGGCGCTGGAGCTGATCGGCGAAACGCTCGAGGCGCTGATCGCGGAACGGGGCGACGAGGAGAAGATCTGGGGCTCGATGATCAAGCAGGCGCTGAAGCGCCGCAAGCCCGGGTTCAACGAATCGTATTACGGCTACCGGTCGTTCAACGGCATGCTCGAAGACGCCGAGCGCGCTGGGCAGCCTCACGCTGCTGCGCGACGAAAAATCGGGCGGCTACATCGTCCGGCTCGCCGCCGGCGAGGAATGATCGCGGCCGCGACCTGCCCGGCACCCACGGCACCGCATCCGAAGCTCTGAGGCCATCATGCCCGGCATCCACGACCTGCTGCTGTTCGTCGTTTCCGGACTCCTGCTCAACATCACGCCCGGCGTCGACACGCTCTACGTCGTCGGCCGCGGGACGACGCAGGGATTTCGCGCCGGAGTGATCGCGGCGCTGGGCATCGGCGCCGGCTGCTGCGTGCATACGCTGGCGGCGGCGCTCGGCCTCTCGGCGATACTGGCGGCGTCGGCGACCGCGTTCACCGTCGTCAAGTGGATCGGCGCCGCATACCTCGTCTGGCTCGGCATCGCCCTGCTGCGGTCGGGCCCCCGGGGAAACCGGCGCGCCGCTGCGCCGCCGCCGGCCGCATCGATGCGGAAGATCTTCGCGCAGGGTTTTCTGACCAACGTCCTGAATCCCAAGGTGGCGCTGTTCTTTCTCGCCTTCCTGCCGCAGTTCATCGATGGCGATGCCCCGCGCAAGGCCCTCGCGTTCCTGTTCCTGGGCTTCGTCTTCGTCGTCAACGGCACGCTCTGGAACGTCTTCGTGGCGTGGTCGGCGGCAAGCTTCGGCCGGCGCCTCGCCGGCGGCGCTGCGACGGCGTGGCTCGACCGGGCGATCGGCGGCGTGTTCGTGTACCTGGGAATCCGCCTCGCGCTCGTCGAAGGCGCCGCCTGACGGGGGCAACGGCGCGCGCCGACGGCAGCGATACGCGACCTGCCGCGGACCCCGGTTGCAATCGGCCGCCGGGACGCCAACAATGGACCTCGATCTCCGGGCGGCGCCGGAGTCGGAATGCCCGATCCCAGGCTGCGCAGGGCATGGCGTTTGCCCGCGACGGCCGCCTAAGGAATCCAACTGCGAGCGAGGTGCCGGATGCACGATGTCCGTCGGGCCGCGGTGGCCGGCGCGTTCTATCCGGGCGACGAGGCGGCGCTGCGGGCAAGCGTGCGCGACTGCCTCGCCGGCGCCGTGGCGCCGCGTCGCCCCGATGCCCCGCCGCCGAAGGCCCTGATCGTCCCGCATGCCGGTTACGTGTACTCCGGCGTGGTTGCCGCCTCGGCGTATGCGCGGCTCATCCCCGGGAGACGGGCCATCCGGCGCGTCGTGCTGCTCGGCCCCGCGCACCGCGTGCCGGTTCGCGGCCTCGTCCTTACTTCGGTGCGGGCGTTCGCCACGCCGCTCGGCGAGGTCGAAATCGATCGCGAAGCCGCGGCGGTCGCGCTGGCCCTGCCGCAGGTCAGCGCGGGCAACGCCGTGCACGAGCGCGAGCACGCCCTGGAAGTGCAGCTGCCGTTCCTGCAGACGGTGCTGGACGATTTCCGGATCGTGCCCCTTGCGGTCGGCGACGCACCGGACGACGATGTGGCCGAAGTGATCGAAGCCCTCTGGGGCGGCGCCGACACGCTCATCGTCGTCAGCTCCGACCTTTCCCATTACCACGGCTACGCCGATGCGCGTGCCATCGATCGCAGCAGCGCCGATGCGATCCTGGCGCTGACGCCATCGCTCGGTCACGCGCAGGCCTGCGGCGCCACACCGGTCAACGCGCTGCTGCTTTGCGCGCGGCGCCACGGTCTCGTGCCAGAACTCGTCGACCTGCGCAACTCGGGGGACACCGCCGGCGATCGATCGCGCGTCGTCGGGTATGCGGCATTCGCCTTCGAGGCGCAGCATGCCTGATCGTGATCTGGGCGGCGCGCTGCTGCGCATTGCGCGGGACGCGATCGGCGCCGAGTTCGGGATGCCCGTCGAAACCGCGGGAAGCCATGACGCCCTCGAGCGTCCCGGCGCGACATTCGTCACCCTGACTCAAGACGGCGAATTGCGCGGGTGCATCGGCAGCCTCGAAGCGCGCCGGCTCCTGCGCCGGGACGTCCACGAGAATGCCGTCGCCGCCGCGTTCCGCGACCCGCGTTTTCCGCCGCTGACCTCGGCGAAGTTCGGCGCGGTGTCCATCGAAGTGTCGCTGCTGTCGTCCTGCGAGCGCCTGCGCGCGGCGGACGAGGAGCAGCTGCTGGCGCAGCTTCGCCCGGGCGTCGACGGCCTCACCATCGAATGCGACCGGCGCCGCGCGACGTTCCTGCCGCAGGTGTGGGAGTCGTTCGCCGAGCCGCGGCAGTTCGTGGCCGCGCTGAAGCGCAAGGCGGGGCTGGGCGCCGATTTCTGGGGGCCGCAGCTCTGCGCCTCGCGCTACACGGTGACCCGATGGAAGGAATCCGAATTCCGCTGCCTGCCGGCGGGACCATGAGCAACTTCCCCGGCCGCTGGTGGCATCGGCTCGACGACGGGCGCATCCAGTGCGACCTGTGTCCGCGCGATTGCCGCCTGCACGAGGGCCAGCGCGGCGCGTGCTTCGTCCGGCAGCGCGTCGACGACACCATGGTGCTCACCACCTATGGCCGCTCGTCGGGCTTCTGCATCGATCCGATCGAGAAAAAGCCGCTGAATCACTTCCATCCCGGATCGAGCGTGCTCTCGTTCGGCACCGCCGGCTGCAACCTCGCCTGCAAGTTCTGCCAGAACTGGGACATCTCGAAGTCGCGGGAGATGGACACGCTGATGGACGCGGCGTCGCCGCAGGCGATCGCCGACGCCGCGCGGCGGGCCGGCTGCGCGAGTGTCGCCTTCACCTACAACGATCCGGTCATCTTCGCGGAATACGCGATGGATGCCGCGGATGCCTGCCACCGGTCGGGCATCCGGACGGTCGCCGTGACCGCCGGGTATATCGGCATCGAAGCGCGCCGCGAATTCTACGAAAAGATGGACGCCGCCAACGTCGACCTCAAGGGATTCACCGACGACTTCTATGTCCGGCTCTGCGGCGCGCATCTGCAGCCGGTGCTCGACACGCTCGTCTACCTGAAGCGCGAGACCGATGTATGGCTCGAGATCACCACGCTGCTGATTCCCGGCAGGAACGATTCGGACGCCGAGATCGACGCGATGAGCCGCTGGATCGTGCACGAGCTAGGCACCGAGGTGCCGCTGCACTTCACGGCATTCCACCCGGACTACAAGCTGACGGACATCGCGCGCACGCCGGCGGCGACGCTGTCGCGTGCGCGGGACATCGCGCTGCGCGCGGGCGTCGGCTACGTCTACACCGGCAACGTCCACGACCGGACGGGAGGCACGACGTTCTGCGGCGAATGCCGGAAGCCGCTGGTCGTGCGCGACTGGCACGAGATCGTGGACTACGGCCTCACCCCGGAGGGCGGCTGCCCGCATTGCGGCACGCGCCTGCCCGGTCGTTTCGGCGCGTTCGCCGCGCCCCGGGGGCGCCGCCGCGTGCCGGTGCGGATCGCCATCGCCGATCGGGCGGATCCCGCCGACGGGGCGACGTAGACGCCGCGCCGCGCGCGCATCCGTCGATCGGCGCGGCGGCACCCCGGCCGGGCGATCATTCGAGATCGAGGTACTTCGTCGCGCGCCCTTTCGCCTTCTCGACCGGATACTTTTCGCGATTGACGAGCAGCTTGTCGCGCGCGGCGGCGATGATGTCGATGTCCAGCGTGCGCCCGAGCTGCAGCAGGTAGATGAAGACGTCGCCCATCTCGTCGGCGATCTCGCGCATCTTGTCCGGATCCCGCTTGCGCGACTCGTCGTCGGAGCGCCACAGGAAATGCTCCAGCAACTCCGCCGCCTCGATGGCCACGTCGCCATCGCCAGGTTCTTCGGCGTGTGGAACTGCGCCCAGGCGCGCTCCTCGACGAACGCGTCTATCGCTCCCTGCAGGTCGGCGAGACTGTCTGCCATCTCGATGTCTCCGAAAACGTGTTTCGAACGGGACGGCCGTCTAGAATCGCGCTCGTCGTCGCGCAGATAGCGCCACTGCGCCCGACCGGCAGCTTGCCGAGCGGAACGCTGCCGGTGCGCACGCGCTTCAGACCGGTGACGCGCAGGCCGACCAGCTCGCACATGCGGCGGATCTGCCGCTTCTTGCCTTCGCGCAGGACGAACCGCAGCTGATGCTCGTTCTGCCACGACACGCGCGCCGGCTTGAGCTTGACGCCGTCGAGCTCGAGGCCGTGGTGGAGCAGCTGCAGGCCCTGCGGCGAGAGCGTGCCCTCGACGCGCACCAGGTATTCCTTCTCGACTTCGGAGTCGTGGCCGATCAGACGGCGCGCGACGCGGCCGTCCTGCGTGAAGACGAGCAGTCCCGTGGAATCGATGTCGAGCCGGCCCGCGGGCGCGAGCCCGCGCAGGTGGCCGGGCTTGAACGCGAGCGGCGAGCGGTCCTCGGGCCAGCGGTTCTCCGGGCGGATCAGCACGCTCGCGGGCTGGTAGCCGTCCTCGGCCTGGCCGGAGACGTAGCCGATCGGCTTGTTGAGCAGGATCGTGACCTGCTCGCCCTGGTGCTTTCGCGCGGCGGCGTCGATCTCGATGTGCGCATCGGGCGGCGACGCGCGTGCCGAGCGTGTCCATCACGACGCCGTCGACCTTCACCCAGCCGTTCTCGATCCACTCGTCCGCTTCGCGCCGCGAGCAGAGGCCGAGTTCGCTCATCCGCTTCGACAGCCGCGGATTGTCGGACGCGTGCGGCAGCCGGGCGCTGCGTGCACGACCCGGCATCGCGTCGCGCGCGGCCGGCGCGTCGGACCGGACCTGGACCGCGGACGCGCGCGCCGGCGGACTCCGGCGTGCGGCTTCGGTCGTCGCACGGCGTGCGCGGCCTGCGCGGACGGTGCTGCTGGTCGCGGATCGCGCCGCCGCGTCGGCGCGGCGGCGGCGGCGATGCGTCGGCGCGGCGCGACGCGGCGAGCTTGCCCCGTGCTGCGCGCGCCACGCCCGCGACGTCGGGGCTTTGCCGGCTGCGCGGGGCCGGCCTTCGCGGCGGCAGCTTCAGCGTCGAGCGGGCCATGCGCGATCCGGCCGTCACGCCGCGATAGACCTCCGCGCCTCCCTGCACGAACTCGACCGCCTTCACCTCCATGCCCTTGCGCGATCGCGTCGCTTCTCGGCGACGCCCTGCTTCGCCGCGAATTCGCGCACGTCCTGCGTGATCTTCATCGAGCAGAAATGCGGGCCGCACATCGAGCAGAAGTGCGCGAGCTTGGCGCCGTGCTGCGGCAGCGTCTCGTCGTGGAATTCGCGCGCCTTGTCGGGGTCGAGGCCGAGGTTGAACTGGTCGTCCCAGCGGAACTCGAAGCGCGCCTTGGAGATCGCGTTGTCGCGGATCTGCGCGCCCGGGGTGGCCCTTGCCGAGATCGGCGGCGTGCGCGGCGACCTTGTACGCCATGATGCCGTCCTTGACGTCGGCCTTGTTCGGCAGGCCGAGGTGCTCCTTCGGCGTCACGTAGCAGAGCATCGCGGTGCCGTACCAGCCGATCATCGCCGCGCCGATCGCGCTGGTGATGTGGTCGTAGCCGGGCGCGATGTCGGTGGTGAGCGGTCCCAGCGTGTAGAACGGCGCCTCGCCGCACAGCCGCAGCTGCTCGTCCATGTTGTGCTTGATCAGGTGCATCGGCACGTGGCCGGGGCCTTCGATCATCACCTGCACGTCGTGCTTCCACGCGACCTGCGTCAGCTCGCCCAGCGTCGCGAGCTCGGCCATCTGCGCCTCGTCGTTGGCGTCGTAGCCCGAGCCGGGGCGCAGGCCGTCGCCCAGCGAGAACGCGACGTCGTAGGCCTTCATGATCGCGCAGATGTCCTCGAAGCGCGTGTAGAGGAAGATCTCCTTGTGATGCGCGAGGCACCACTTGGCCATGATCGAGCCGCCGCGCGACACGATGCCGGTCATCCGCTTCGCGGTCATCGGGATGTAGCGCAGCAGCACGCCGGCGTGGATCGTGAAGTAGTCGACCCCCTGCTCGGCCTGCTCGATCAGCGTGTCGCGGAACATCTCCCAGGTGAGGTCCTCGGCCCTGCCGTCGACCTTTTCCAGCGCCTGGTAGATCGGCACCGTGCCGATCGGCACCGGCGAGTTGCGGATGATCCACTCGCGCGTCTCGTGGATGTTCTTGCCGGTCGAAAGGTCCATCACCGTGTCGGCGCCCCAGCGCGTCGCCCACGTCATCTTCTCGACCTCCTCGTCGATCGACGACGAGACGGCGGAATTGCCGATGTTGGCGTTGATCTTGACCAGGAAATTGCGGCCGATGATCATCGGCTCGCTCTCCGGGTGGTTGATGTTGCTGGGGATGATCGCGCGGCCGCGCGCCACCTCGTCGCGGACGAACTCGGGCGTGATGATCTCCGGGATCGCGGCGCCGAAGCTCTGGCCCGGATGCTGGCGCGTGACGATCTCCGGCAGCGCCGCCAGCATCTCCTCGCGCTTCAGGTTCTCGCGGATGGCGATGAACTCCATCTCCGGCGTGACGATGCCGCGGCGCGCGTAGTGCATCTGCGTCACGTTGCCGCCGCGCCGTCGCCGACGGCGCGCCGCGGCCTGCGGTGCAGGTCGAAGCGCAGGCCGGCGAGCTCGGGGTCGGCGAGGCGCGCGCGTCCGTACGCGGACGTGAGGCCGTCAAGCTCCGCGGTGTCGCCGCGCTCGGCGATCCAGGCGGCGCGCAGCGCCGGCAGGCCCCTGCGGATGTCGATCGCGGCCGCCGGGTCGGTGTACGGCCCCGAGGTGTCGTAGACGACGATCGGCGGATTCGCTTCGGCGCCGAACGAGGCGGGGGTCTCCGCCTGCGCGATTTCGCGCATCGGCACGCGGATGTCGGGGCGCGTGCCCTCGACGTAGATCTTGCGCGAGCTGGGCAGCGGCGCAACCGCTGCGGCGTCGACGTGCGCGTCGCGCGCGTAAAAGCGGTCGTTGGCGTTCATGGAGGCTCCTCAGGCGTGAGGGCGCGGGGGAGCGAAGGACCGGCTACGCTTCCCTGCGCCGGCATTATCCGCACAGGTACCAAGGGTGTGCTCTCACCCTCCCGCACCGCGGGAAGGACCCCTAGCGTCGGTGCTCACGGTACGCCGAAGCGCCCTGTCCGGCAAGCGGCCCCATCGCCCACGGCCGGGGACGGCAATCATCGTCGCGAAACCGTCGCCCGCCTTCGCAACGGCCGCTGGTGTCGCGCAACGGCTACTTCGGAAACATGAACTGCAGCTGCGCGCGCAGCTGCCAGTTCGCGCCGAAGTCGGGCTTGGCCACGCTGTAGTACGCCGACAGCTGCGCGTTCACTGGCAGCTTGCCCAGGTGAAATATCTTGCCGACGCCGCCGCCCAGAGGCACGGTCCACTGCTGGCCGCTTTCGGCCTTCCAGTCGACCGTGAGGATGGGCGCAGTGGTGAGGTAGAAGCCCGCCTCGAAGTTGTAGTTGACGAAGGGCTGGATCAGGCCGTTGTTGTACGACGGCGATCCATTGCCGCCCCCGACCGACCAGACGTTGTTCATCAGCACACCGTAGACCCAGGGGCTGCCCTTCTCGAGGTGCAGCACGACGAACGACGGCCCCAGGCCCCAGTGGTCGTTGCCCAGCTCGCTGTTGCTGTGCGTGGGCGCCTGCGCGATCGCACCCAGCCCCCAGATCCACGCGCCGGGCTTTCCCGGCGACAGGAAGGCGGTCATCTGCAGATCGCCGATGCCGTTGGTGCGGCTGTCGCCGGTCGCGAGCGAGGGCATCGAGATCACCGGCAATATGGTCCGGGTGATGATGTTCCAGTCCGCGTTCACCTCGATCGGAATCACCGGCTGGATGTTGAGCACGTTCTGCGTGCCCTTCTCCGGTCCGTAGTTGAAGTTGGTGTCGTTCTGGAACGGCACGCTGATCAGGTTGCCGACCGGGTTCTGCGCGAGCTTGGCGAGCTCTTCGGCGCTCAGCTCGGCAAGCGCGGGGGCCGCCGCGAAATACGCGAACACGGCCGCGGCCAGCATCGGGGCCAAATGTGGAATACGTGGGTTCATTCGTTGCCTCTTCACGGGTACGCGACGGCCTCGCGCCGGCGACGGCGCACGCCGCGTGCGGCTACTCGGAACCCACGCGTGTGCATGCGGGGCGGTGCAGGTCGACGGTGCGCGTCGACGGGGCAGGAGCGCGCGCCGACGGCAGGGCGGCAGCGCGCTCCCTGGAGCGTCAGCGAATCTCGTTGCGCGCGCCCGCGGCGAAGCATCCGGACCCGTCCTCGGGGCAGATGACGAGGTAGGTTCCGCGCTGGCCGCAGCCGGAGACGCCGACCGTGTATTCGGCGCGCATGACGCCGCCCCAGCGCGGATTCATGATCACCGGCTGGACCTCTTCACGCGAAAGAAGTTGGCCCACGGCGGCGGGGCAGTTCATTTCGAACTGCCCGCGGCGCGTGGCGACAGAGATGGCTTGCGGCTGCAGGCTGTCCAGCATCTGCTGTGTGGTTTGGCAGCCGGCGGCGGCCAGCGCCGCAACCGTCAAGAGTAGAGATGCGCGAGGCGACATGATTCGCTCCTTGTGGATGAGTTGACCGACGATTTCCCCGGCGCAGCCGTATCGTGACTGCGCTTGCAACCTTTGTTGACCCGTGCAAGTTCGCTTTGCTCCCGGAGTGGGATAGGTCCGATTCGATGCCCGACGCCGAATCAGCGCCGGCCGCCGCCGCGGAACCCGCCGCCGCCGAACCCGCCCCCGCCGCCACCAAAGCGGCCTCCAAAGCCGCCGCCGCCTCCGAAGCCGCCGCCTCCGAAGCCGCCACCGCCGAAACGATCGCCGCCCGCCGCCGCTGTTGAAGCGGCTTGCGAATCCCGACTCGGAAACACCGCCGGCCCTGTCGTCACCGGTGCTGCGCGCCTGCGACTCCTTGTCCGCCCACGACGAATCGCCCGACGCGCCGCTCCAGCCGCTGGCCGAATGCTGCTGCCAGCCGCTGCCGTCGTTGTGATAGACGTTGCCGTTGACGTCGGCGTAGTGATTGTTGCCGACGCTCGCGGTGCCCCAGGTATTGGTCTGCCCGGTCTTCGCGTTGTACGTCGAGCCGCCGCCGACATGCGCGTCGCCTTCGGGTCCCGCGGTCGTCGCCCCGGCGCGGTTGTACGAGCTCCCGCCGGCGGTCGTGCCCGAAGCCGCATTGGCGGTCGACCTCTGGCCGGTGTAGGTGTTGTAGTTGCTCGCGCGCGCGACGTCGCCGGTCCCGCCCGCGGCGCCATTCACGGTGCGGTCGTAGCCGCGCGTCGCATTTCCGGTGTACGCGTTGTACTGGCGCCCGGCGTTGTAGCTGCCCGAAGTCCCCGTCCGGCTGTTGTAGTAGTTCCCGCTCGCCGTGGTGCCGGCGACACCGCCTCCCGCATACCACGAGCGCGTCCCGGAATACGTGGTGCTGCCCCAATGGCCATAGACGTTCGCGCTCGCGGAAGCGCAGCAGCCGTAGCCGCCCCAATAGCCGGGATGGTAGTAGGCGCCGCCCCAGTACGGTTCCATCCACGCGGCGGTGGCCAGGCCCATCGCGAAGCCGAACGTATAGCCGACGTAGGGGTTGTAGATGGGCGCCGCGGCGACCCCGTAGGTGTACGGCGTCGGAGTACCACACGCTGCCGACCCACGGCGCGTAGACGTAGCCGGTGCCGTAGACGACGGTCCCGTACGGCGCCACCACGGTGCCGAGATACCCGGGGGTGTAGCCGACGTAGACGTACTGCGGCGTCGCCTCGTAGATCCGCACATAGGTCACGTAGTAGACCGGCGATGACGGCGGAATCGCGTAGATCGCCGCCGGCACCGATGTCGCGACCGCCCACGGCCCGGTCAGTCCCGTCGCGGTGAACCAGACGCCCGCGGTCACGGCGTAGTAGGTGTTGGCATCGACCCGGATCACCGGCTCGGACGAATTGGAGACGTAGGACAGAGGCGTGCCGGGGATCTGCGCATACTGCGGCGGGCCGTCGAAATTCGGCGTGAACTTCGGCCCGTTCTTGAGCGGCACGGTCGCCGTCTGCGGAATGGAGTTCTCGATCACCGCTTCCTGCGCCTGCGGCGTCCCGGCGACGGTCGGCAGGACGGCACCGGCGAGCGAGTGCGCGGGAATGCGGGCAAAGTCCGGCGGCAGCGCGTCGCTGGCGACGAACGTCCAGGGTCCCGCGAGATTGCCCGACGTGAACCACCGGCCGGCGAGCAGCGCGTAATAGTTGTTGTTGGCGGTGTTGATCAGCACGTCGCTGGTGGTATTCGATGCCCACAGCAGCTGCGTGCCGACGATGGGCACGAAATCGGGCTGGCCCTTGAAGACGATGAGTTCGGTGGGTGTCTGCGAGGTGTAGATCGCCGGCGCGCCGTTGACGAGCATCGGCTTGGGATTGGCGTCGGGGCCGCCGTCGAGCATGTCGACGACGCCGGTCTTCGCGATCGCCTGCGCCGCGTCGGCCATGCCGACCGGCTTGAAGAACGTCTGTGCCCACGGACCCGCGATCGAGGCCGCCGACATCCAGCCGTCGTAGACGTGCAGGTAGAAATTCTGCTCGAGCCCGCCCTGCAGGATCAACGCGCGGGTGTTGATCACGCGCTTGAACCTCGAGTCGCCGGGCACGGGCTTCAGCACCGGGGCGCCGTCGATGGGCACCAGGATCGCCGGCGAGTAGCTGACGAACACCTGCGGCGGCGTGTTCTGCACCGCGACGGTGGGCGGCTTGATGCCCGCGAGAGCCAGCGACGATTGCAGCCGATCGAGCGCTATCGTGCGGATGGTCTTGGCGAACTCGGTCTGCAGCTCGGCGGCGTAGGCGGCGCCGCGATCGGGCAGCGTCGGGAAGTCGATCTTCGAGATCCTGAGGTTCTCGAAGACCACCGTCCGCGCGACCTTGTCGACCTGCGTGCGCGCCGTCGCGAATATCACGCCGAAGGTCTCCTCTTTCGCGCCGGTGGGCTTGATGGCGAGCGCGGCGCGGAAGTCGATCTGGTTGTCGACCCACTTGTTGACCTGCGGCTGGTAGACCAGCACCTGGCCCTTCGAGAGGTCGACGACGCGCGGCCAGGGATCGGCCGGAATGGCGGGCGTCGCAGCCGCGGCTGCGGGCGCGGACTGCGCCGATGCCGCGACCGGAATGCCGAGCAGCGCGGCTGCGCAGACGATGATTGCGGCGGTGAGCGTGTGGGTTTTCATGATGGGTCGTGGATTCGAAGCCGCCGGCGAAGCGCCGGATGGCAAGGGTCGGGAAATTCGCACCGCGATTTCAGTGTCTCCTGATGCCCGCGGTTCGTCCGCGGAACGCGATTCCCGGCGCACAGCCGGTCGGCTGCCGCTGCGCAATGAACGGGGCGCCGTTCAGGTTGTACGGGGGCATCGGCCGGCCATGATTGTACCGCGATGCATTCCATCGTTCGACGGGTGCCGATCCGATAAGATGCCTGGGCTGCGATCGCGCAATGGTTCCGCCATGCCCATCCCCGCGCCCATCCTCTACATCGATCTCGAGCTTCGCTGCCTGCACGACGGCGCGGGCCTCGCGTTCGATGCCGCTGCGCTCGCATGGCGGGCCGCGCCGGGCGCCTGCGGGGGCGACGCCATCGAACCCGTGGCCGCCGTGCGCTGGCTGCAGAAGGAAAGCGGCACCCCGTCGCGGCAACCGGTCGGCGTTGTCGGCGGGCGGCATGCCACGACCGCGCAGTCGGTCGCCGCGCGCGCTCTCGGCGAAAGCCTCGCGGAGATGGGGCTCACCGTGCTGTGCGGCGGACGGCGGGGCGTGATGCTGGCGGTGTGCGAAGGCGTCGCGGCGCGGGGAGGGATCAGCGTCGGCTTGCTGCCCGGCGAATCGCTCGCCGACGGCAACCCGGTCGTGACCATACCCATTCCGACCGGCATCGGCCTCGCGCGCAACGCGCTGATCGCGCGCGGCTCGCTGTGCCTCGTCGCCATCGGCGGGAGCTACGGCACGCTGTCGGAGGTCGCGTTCGGCATGCAGTTCGGCAAGCGCGTGTTCGGTCTCGACGGCGCGCCCCACGTCGACGGCGTCCAGCATCTGCCGACGGTGGCCGCGGTCACCGCCGCGGTCGCGCGGGTCGTGCTCTCGCTCGACGGAGACGCGGCGCTGCCGTACGCGCCGGACGACGGCTGACGGGGGCGGTGCCGCCGGCCGGAACGCGATCCGCGCCGCGCTCGTCGCGCGTGGGTACTCAACCGGCCCGCAGCCGCAGGGCGAGGCCCGGTCGCCAATGCCCGAATCCCTCGCTGCA
Organism: uncultured beta proteobacterium; assembly: GCA_963779445.1. Taxonomy (GTDB): domain Bacteria; phylum Pseudomonadota; class Gammaproteobacteria; order Burkholderiales; family Casimicrobiaceae; genus CAIWHR01. The sequence continues at coordinate 332,025 of CAVZYI010000006.1, read as the reverse complement.
GACCTCCCGGTTGACGCACCCGTTATGCTGATGTCATAGTAGCCCGGGTTCGTTTCCCGCGGGCGCTCGCGGGGCGGCCAGGCGCCGCCGATTCCTGCGCGCCCGTGCGGCGCGCAGCCGAGGACGGCAGCCCTTACGGAGGCGAGACCATGGCGATTGCCGATCGTCGTCGATTGCGCGGATTCGCGCTGGCGTGTCCGCTCCCGCTGCTGCTCGCCGCGACCTCCGCGCCTGCCTACGACTGGCTGCAGTTCAACGGCGACGCGGCCCACAGCGGAAACAATCGCCTCGAGAAGGCGATCGACCGGAACAACGTCGCGACGCTGCAATTCAAGTTCCAGGCGACGCTCCCCGCCGTGGCCGACGGCGCGCCGGTGCTGCTTCGATCGGTCGCGACCGTCTCCGGCGTCAGGGACCTGCTGTTCGTCACCACCAAGGTGGGGCATATCCTGGCCATCGACGCGAAGTCGGGGGTGATGCTGTGGAGCAGGCAGTTTCCGGCCGGGAGCTGCCGGATCAACAACGGCGCGTCCGTCTGCTATACGACGTCGTCGCCCGCGATCGATCCCAACCGCCTCTACGTCTACACCTACGGACTCGACGGCTTCGTCCACAAGCACCAGGTCGCGGACGGCACGGAAATCGTGACCGGCGGCTGGCCGCAGCGGGCCACGCTCAAGGGTTTCGACGAGAAGGGCTCGTCGGCCCTGTCCACCGCGACGATCCAGGGGACGAGCTATCTCTACGCCGTGCACGGCGGCTATCCGGGCGACAACGGCGACTATCAGGGGCACGTGACCGCGATCGATCTCGCGACCGGCGCGCAGAGTGTCTTCAACACCATGTGCAGCAACAGCGCCGTGCACTTCGCGTCGGCGCCGGCGACGCCCGGTTGTGCGTCCGCGCGCTCGGCGATCTGGTCGCGCCCCGGAGTCATCTACGACGCCGGAACCAACCGCATCTTCATGGGAACCGGCAACGGGATCTATGACGGCAGCGCCGGCGGCAACAACTGGAGCGAGTCGGTCATCGCGCTCAATCCCGATGCCACCGGTGCGGGCGGGAAGCCCGTCGACGTGTACACGCCGGCGACCTACCAGTCGCTGGACAACGCCGACGCCGATCTCGGCAGCACCGCGCCGGCGATCCTGCCCGTGTCCGCGAACGCGTCGGTGCAGCACCTCGCGGTGCAGGCCGGCAAGGACGGAATGCTCCGCCTGATCAACCTTGCGAACCTGAGCGGGCTGGGCGGTCCGGGGCACACCGGCGGAGAAGTCGGAGCGGTCATCGGCGTGCCGCAGGGGGCGGGGGCCGTGCTCACGCAGCCCGCCGTCTGGGTCAACCCCGCGGATAGCGCGACCTGGGTGTATGTCGCCAACGGCAACGGCATTTCGGGATTGAAGCTGCAGGTCGCCGCGAACGGCACGCCGTCGCTCTCCCCGCAGTGGCAAAACGCACAGGGGGGAACATCGCCCGTCGTCGCCAACAACATTCTCTATCACGCGTCCGGCGGCGCGCTGCGCGCGCGCGACCCGGTCACCGGAACGATCCTCTGGACGAGCCCCGCTGGCCAGATCGGAAGCCTCCATTGGGAAAGCCCCGCGGTGGCCAACGGCGTCGTCTATCTGATGGACGAGTCGTCGCACCTGACGGCCTACGCCCCGCCTGTCGTACCGGTGGCGCTCGACTTCAACGCCAACGGCAAGACCGACCTGCTCCTGCGCGACGACGCGAATGGTCAGACTGCGATGTGGTTGATGAATGGGGTCGCGGTCGCCTCCGGCGGCGCGATCATGCGCGATCCCGCGTGGTCGATAACGCACGTCGGCGACTTCGACGGCGACGACCGCAGCGACCTCGTCTGGCGCAACGGCGCGAGCGGGCAGACCGCGATCTGGCTGATGAACGGGACGACGCTGCTTTCGGGCGGGATCGTCATGCCCGACGCCAACTGGACGGTGACTCACGTGGGCGATTTCAACGGCGACGGCAAGAGCGACCTCGTCTGGCGCAACGGCGTCACCGGCGAGACGGCGATGTGGCTGATGAACGGGACGGCGCTGCTGGGGGGCCGAGGCATCATGACCGACGCCAGGTGGACGGTGACGCAGGTCGGCGATTTCAACGGCGACGGCAAGAGCGACCTCCTATGGCGCAACGGCGTCACCGGCGAGACGGCGATGTGGCTGATGAATGGCACGACGCTCGTTTCGGGCGGCGGGATCATGCCCGACGCCAACTGGTCGGTGACGCAGGTCGGGGATTTCGACGGCGACGGCAAGAGCGACCTCGTCTGGCGCAACAGCGTCACCGGCGAGACGGCGATGTGGCTGATGAACGGGACGACGCTGGCGGGGGGGCGGGGCATCATGACCGACGCCAGCTGGTCGGTTACCCAGGTCGCGGACTTCGATGGCGACGGCCGAAGCGACCTCGTCTGGCGCAACAGCGTCACCGGTGAGATGGCGATGTGGCTGATGAACGGCGCGACGCTGTTGTCGGGCGGACTGATCATGCCGGACCCCGACTGGTCGGTCACGCACGTCGCCGACTTCAACGGTGACGGGAAGAGTGATCTCGTCTGGCGCAATGGCGTCACCGGCGGTATGGCGGTGTGGCTGATGAACGGGACCGCGCTGCAATCCGGCGCCGGACTGCCCCTGGGTCCGAACTGGAAGGTCGTGAATCCGCGTTGACGGGCGGGCGGCCCGCCGGGTGCGCGCCCGCGGGCTTGCAGTGCGCCTTGCGCGCCGTTCGGCCCCGTCCGCGGCGGCGCTCCGCGCGGGCCGGCGTGGCGGACGCGCCGGTCGCGGCCGCGTCTCATCCGACTCGGGCTTCCCCTCCGCCGGCGATCTGCCGGCCCCAGCGCACCCGGAGTGCTCGCAACGCGCAACCAACGAGCCTATGCTTGCAACCATGGTGCGGGTGGCGTGCGTGCGCCTGGTCCCGGGCTCGGTTTTGTTACAATCGTCGATTGCGCGGGTGTAGCTCAATGGTAGAGCAGAAGCTTCCCAAGCTTACGACGAGGGTTCGATTCCCTTCACCCGCTCCAGCCGTCGTTCGCGCCTGAGCGACAAACCCGGCACGGCGACGGTATTCCTGTCCGGTCGGTGCGTACCGGCAGGCCGGACGAGGCGCCGTGCACGAGCAGGTGATTGCAAAGCCCATGGCTCAAGAAAATTCCAGTGCTGGTGCGACCATTTCGCTGATCGGCGATACGGTGCGCATGCCATGGACGCCGGACGAGGCGCTCGAGGAGCGCGTCGTGCCGCCTTCGCTGGCGATCCTGTTTCGCCTCGCGCTCGGGCCGGCGGCGGATTACTACGCGCCGCGATTTCTCCAGTACGAACGAACGGGAAAATCGATCCCGGGCTGGCACTGGCCGTCGCTGTGGTGGCCCGGCGTCTGGGCGTTCTACCGCAGGCTCTGGTGGGCGGGTTGCGTCTACGCGACCCTGCCGCTGTTCGGCGTTGCCGCGTTCGTTGCCATCGAGCCCGGTCTCGGCGAGTCGCTGACCGCGTGGTGGGCCTGCGCGGTGCTGGCCGTCTGGATCCTGCCCGGAATGGTCCCGGCGATGATCGCGAATTCCCTGCTCTTTCACCGGATCCGGCGCATTGTCCGGCGCGCCGATGCGGAGAGCAGCCGTACCGACCAGGCGGCGAGGCTGCTTGCCGGTGGCAGGCCGACCTCGGTCGGTGCCGCGCTGCTGCTCGGCGGAGGCGCGATGGTGCTCGCGCTCGGCATCGGCGTGCCCCGCCTGCAGTCGCTGTTCCAGGAGCATATCGTGCGCGGCCGGGTCTCCGAAGGGCTGCTCGCGGTGGCGCCGCTGCAGCGTCAGGTCGAGGACAGCTGGCAACGACTGGGCTTGATACCGCACCAGCCGGACTACGCCGCCGTCGTCGAAAATCAGGGCGCGTCGTGGATCGACACCGTGAACCTGAATTCCGCGACCGGAAGGGTTCGCCTGATCCTCGGACCGGCGCTGTCCGAGCTTTCCGGCAAAGCCATCCTCCTGGCGCCGGCGATAGACCCGCGTCAGCACGTCACCTGGATGTGCATCCCCGTCGACGTCCCGGCGAAGTTCCTCCCGCAGGAGTGCATCCGCCGGTAGCCGGGCGTCGCAACCGCGCTATTCGATGGCGATCACGCTCGAGCCGGGCAACCGCTCGACGCAGCGCGCCCCCATCAGTTGCGTCGGAGTGTAGTAGCCCCCCTCCGGCGCGCGCGCCTGCAAGGTTCGCACCGCCATAAGCACGCCATCGACGGTGAGGCGGTAGCCGTTGCTGGTGGTGAGGCGCGCGGTGCGCACCTGCCCCCGTCCATTGCGCGCCTCGCCCCAGACGCGCATCTTTCCGGTGGAGCGCTCCTCCGGCGACGGGCCCGCGTTCGCGCGTCCGGCCATGTGCTGCGCGAGGGCAAGCAGCGGCCGCGCGCGAAGCAGCGGTCGCAGCCAGTTCAACCGGCGCAGCCGCCGTGCCGATCGTTGCGAGGCGGGCACGTAGGTCTCGATGTTGCCGATGCCGGTGGTGAAGTACGCCGTCGCGACGTCGCCCCAGGGAATCGCCACCGCGAACCGCGTGCCGTCTCCGAAATTGATGTTGCGCGTGCGGTCGGCGAGCGGCACGGTGATGATGACGCCGTTTTCCCTCACGCGGCCCCCCGTCGCGGCGGCTTCCACCGAGGTGCGCGCGGTTCCGGGACTGCGCGACGCCGGCCCCTTGAAGCCGAGAGCCAGGTGCGTCGCGTCCGGCAGCGCCTGTTTGAGGCACGCGGCCACGCAGTCCGTCGGGATGACGTCGAATCCGACGCCGGGACAGAGCACGACGCCGGACGCATGCGCCTCCGTGTGGCGGTGCTCGGCGCCGACGAACACGTCGATCTCGCCGGTGATGTCGACGTAGTGCGTTCCGGCCGCGAGGCAGGCGTCGATCATCGGCCGGCCCGTTGCCGAAAACGGGCCCGCGCAGTTGGCGACGACCCGCACGCCGGCAAGCGCGCGCGGCGCCGCGGTCGGGTCGCGAAGATCGAACGCCCGCCAGGGGAGCCCCAGATCCGCGGCCAGCGCCTGCACCGGGACGGCGGAGCGCCCGGCGAGCACCGGCACGAGTCCCTGCCGCTTCGCTTCCGTCGCGATCAGGCGGCCCGTGTAGCCATTCGCGCCGTAGATCATCCATGCGGTCGCTGCTTTCATGCGCGAATGCCCGGAGGTTCGAGTCGGGTCTGCAAGTGTCGGTGGCTGCGTCGGATACCGCGCAGGATTTTACGCCCGTAGGACTTTGCCGGCATGCACCATCCGCCGCTGTGTTGCCGATGCGGCGTCGCCTCCGTAAAATGCGGCGATGTGCTGCGTTGCGACGGTATCGGGTCCGCGGGGCCCGGACGTCGGCTGTTGACCGATACCGGCAGCTCACCCCATGCACTCGCCACGCGCTGCACCGCGCCGTTCCCCGACGCGCAACGACGACCTGCGCTGCCGCGTCCGCGGTGCCGCGCCTGATGCCCCCGGGTGCCCTGGCGCAACGGCCGCTCCGTTCCATCACGACCTGCGCGCGATGCAGGAACCGGCAGCCGAATTTCATGTCGTCGCCGCCGACTGCGAGCGGCACGGGCCCATGGCGATCGGCGCCCGGTACGCCCGCGCATGAGCCCGGCGTCGCGTCCGGCCCACATTCCGGTGTCGGCTGTGCTGCTGATCACCGCCGCGGTCGGCTGCTTTGCGGTGCTCGACACCATGGTCAAGTTCCTGACCGAGCGTTATCCGGTCCCTCTGCTCGTCTGGGCGCGGTATGCGGTGCAGGCCGTGGTGGTCGTGCTGTGGGTGGCGCCTTCCATGGGCAGGCGCCTCGTCCGCACGCCGCAGCTCGGGCTGCAGCTGCTGCGCGGGACGATCCTGCTGGTGTCTTCGCTGTGCTTCTTCAGCGCGCTCAAGTTCCTGCCGCTCGCCGAGGCGACGGCGCTCAACTACACGACGCCGACGCTGGTGATCCTGCTGTCGGTCGTCGTGCTCAAGGAGCGGATGACGCCCGCCCGCTGGGGATTCGTCGTCGCGGGCTTCGCCGGCATGCTGCTGATCGTGCGTCCCGGCGCGTCGATCATCCACGGCGGCGCGCTCTTCGGGCTGGCTGCGGCATGCTTCTACGCCGTGTTCCAGATCCTCACCCGCCGGCTGCGCGCCGAGGATCCGCGCGTGACGCTGTTCTATTCCGCAATCTGCGGCACCGTGCTGATGACCGCGGTGCTGCCGTTCCTCGAGCATCGGGCGGACATGACCTTTGCGCACCTGGTTCTGGTCGGCATGATCGGCGTGCTCGGCACGGCCGGCCACTTCATGTTCGTTCTGGCGTTCCAGCGTGCGCCGGCGTCGGGCATGACGCCGTTCACCTACATGCAGATGGTGTGGGCCATCCTGCTCGGCTGGGTCGTGTTCGGCCACTTCCCCGACGGATTCACGCTAGCCGGCATCGGCATCATCGCCGGAAGCGGGCTTCTGCTCACGTGGCACGAGCGGAGACGCGCGCCCCTGCCCACCACGCCGGAGGAGCCGACGGCCATCGACTGAACCGCGTCGCCGGCCGAACCGTCGCTTCGGGCGCCACGGAAGTCACGGTTCCCGGGAATCCTTCGGCGGCCGGAGGGACCGGCGGCGTGAGCGCAGCGACGCGTCGTCGGTGCTGCCGGCGGATGGCGAGACTTGACCGCCCGCGCCCGCCGCGCGGTAGAATCGGTCAGGTGGCCTGACCAATTCCCCGCGGGCCTCTCCCCCCTTTTCCAGCAGAGGACACATGAACGCAACCGCGAAAGCGAAGCCGCGCGTCGGCTTCATCGGCCTGGGGTTGATGGGTCACGGCATGGCGAAGAACCTGGTGACGAAGGGTTTTCCGCTGACGGTGCGCGCGCACCGCAATCGCAAGCCGCTGGAGGACCTGCTCGCGGCCGGCGCGAAGGAAGCGAAGACCGACGCCGACGTCGCGCGCGACGCCGACATCGTCTTCCTCTGCGTGACCGGCTCGCCGCAGGTCGAGGCGATCGTCTATGGCGCCGAAGGGCTGCTGTCCGCGACGCGCGAGGGCCTGATCGTCGTCGACACGTCGACCGCCGAACCGGCCTCGACGGCGGCGATCCGGATGGACTTCGGCGCGAAGCGCGCCGAGTTCGTCGACGCGCCGCTCGCGCGCACGCCGAAGGAAGCCGAGGAGGGCCGGCTCAACACCATGGTCGGCGCCGACGACGCGGTGTTCGCGACGCTGAAACCGGTGATGTCGGCGTTCTGCGAGAACGTGATCCACGCCGGGCCGCCGGGGCACGGCCACACGCTGAAGCTCATCAACAACTTCCTGGCGATGTCGATCGCCACGTCGACCGCCGAGGCGGTGGCGACGGCGGCAAAGGCGGGCGTCTCGATCGCGAAGCTGCACGAGATCGTTTCGGCCGGCGCGCGTCAATTCCGGCATCTTCCAGATGCTGGTCGGCAAGATGCTCGAAAGCGGCGACCTGACCGGGCCTCAAGTTCACGCTGGTCAACGCGATGAAGGACATGCGCTATTACACCCATCTCGCCGAATCGCTGCCGACGTCGGCGCTGCTCGGCGAGGCGGTCCACCAGACGCTGATCAACGCCAACCTGCTTGGATTCGGCGACCGGTACATCGCGTCGCTGATCGAGGCGCAGGAAAAGATGGCCGGCGTCAAGATCGTCCCGCGCTGACACGCCGCCGCCGCGATCGCGCGGCGATGCCCCCGCCCGGCTCCGCATGAAACTCCTGATTCTCGGCGGCACCCGGTTCCTCGGCCGGCATGTCGCCGAGTGCGCGCTGGCGCGCGGCGACGACGTCACCCTCTTCACCCGCGGCCGCAGCCCGGTCCCCTGGGCCGGCGCCGTCACGCGCCTCGAAGGCGACCGCGACCCGGCCGTCGCACCCGGCCTGGCGGCCCTGTCCGCCGGTGAATGGGACTGCGTCATCGATACCAGCGGGTACCTTCCGCGCTGCGTGCGCGCCGGCGTCGAGGCGCTCTCCGGCCGCGCCGGCCGTTACCTGTTCGTGTCGTCGATGTCGGTGTATGCCGACGCGAGCCGGCCGGGGCAGGACGAGACCGCGTCCGTCGCCGAGCTCGACGATCCGGCATCGGAAGACGTCGCCGCGCATTACGGCGCGCTGAAGGCCGCGTGCGAAGCGGCGGTGCGGGTGGCGTTCGGCGAGAGGGCCATCGTCGTGCGGCCGGGCCTGATCGTCGGGCCGCACGACCCGACCGACCGTTTCGGCTATTGGGTCGCCCGGTTCCGGCACCCGGACCTATTGGGCGGGCGCGGCCCGAAGGCCGTCGTGCCGGCGCCGCGCGGCCGACCGGTGCAGTTCATCGACGCGCGCGACCTCGCACAGTGGATGCTCGACGTCGTCGCTGCGCCGGTCTCGGGCGATTTCAACGCGTGCAGCCCGCCCGGCACGTGGACGATGGGTTCGCTCGTCGACGCTCTGGCGCGGCATCCGGACGCCGGCGGCGGTGCCGTGACGCCGGTGTGGATCGACGATGCGACGCTGCTCGCAGGGGGCGTCGAACCGTGGACCGAGCTCCCGCTCTGGATTCCCGAGTCGGATCGCGAGTCGGGCGGCTTCATGGAGTTCGCCTGCGCCAAGGCGATCGCGCAGGGGCTGGCCATTCGCCCGCTGGAAAGCACGCTGGACGACACCGCGGCGTGGCTCGCGGCGCGCGACAACAGTGGGGCGTGGCGCAGCACGCTGCCCGCCGCGAAAGAGCAGAAGCTGCTGGAGCCGCGCTGATCCGCCCCGTCACGCTGTCTTCGTTCGCCGCGGCGACGGGGCCGCGCGCTTCGGATCCCGGCTCGCGCGTGCGATGATGTCACCCGGGGACCGCGCGACCAGGCGTCTCCCGAACTGCATGCCGCCCGCCGCGACCCCCGACTTCCTCGAATTCGCCCACGACATGGCCCTTGCCGCCGGCAGGGCCATCCTTCCGCATTTTCGCGCGGCGCTCGACGTCGAGGACAAGAGCCGCGGCGGCAGCTACGACCCGGTGACCGTCGCCGACCACGCCGCCGAGCAGGTGATCCGTGCGGCCATCGCGCGCAGCTACCCGGAGCACGGCATTCGCGGCGAGGAGCAGGGCTGGCAGAAGGGCCGCTCGAACTACACCTGGGTGATCGATCCCATCGACGGCACGCGCAGCTTCATCCTGGGCCAGATGCACTGGGCGACGCTGATCGCGTTGAACGACGGCGCTCGCGTCGTCGCCGGCGTCGCGCACCAGCCGTATGTAGGCGAATCGTTCGTCGCCACGTCGGGCGGCGCGGCGGAGTGGCGGCGTGGCTCCGAGCGGCGGACCCTGCGGACCCGGCGCTGCCGGTCGGTGGCCGATGCCGCGGTGGTGGCGACGGATCCGAAGATGTTCCGCACGCCGGAAGAGGTCGCCGCGTTCCGGCGCGTCGCCGACGGCGCGCGCCTGTTGCGCTGGGGCGGCGACTGTTATGCCTACTGCCTGCTGGCCATGGGAATGATCGACATCGTCATCGAATCGTCGCTGCACGCCTACGACATCCAGGCGCTGATTCCGATCGTCGATTCGGCCGGCGGCGTCGTCACATCGTGGACGGGCACGGCATGCGACGAGGGCGGCTCGGTGGTCGCCTGCGGCGATCCGGCGCTGCATCCCGCCGTGCTGCGCCTGCTCGCCGCGCCGGAATCGATGCCGTAGCGCGGCGGGCGTCGGCGGCGCGGTGCTCCAATGCCGGGGCGCGAGGAGGAAACCATGGCGAGCAATGTCCCGGGCGATCTCTGGGAAAACCCCCTGGGCACCGACGGCTTCGAATTCATCGAATACGCGGCGCCCGATCCTGCCGCGCTCGGCGTGCTGTTCGAGCAGATGGGGTTCAGCGCGGTGGCGAGGCACCGCTCGAAGAACGTGCTCCTCTACCGGCAGGGCGACATCAATTTCATCGTCAATGCCGAGCCGGACAGCTTCGCGCAGGCTTTCGCGCGCGTGCACGGCCCCTGCATCTGCGCGATCGCCTTCCGCGTCCGGGATGCCGCTTTCGCGCTGGCGCGCTGCGTCGAGCAGGGGGCGTGGAAGGTCGAGGCGCACCCGGGGCCGATGGAGCTCAACGTGCCGGCGATCAAGGGCATCGGCGACTCGCTGATCTATCTCGTCGACCGCTACGCGGGCAACGGGACCGGTGTCTCCATCTACGACATCGACTTCGTGCCGCTGCCGGGCGTCGATCAGCGGCCCCGTGGCGCCGGACTCGCCGCCGTCGATCACCTGACGCACAACGTGCACCGCGGCCGGATGGACGAATGGGCGGGTTTCTACGAGCGCCTGTTCAACTTCCGCGAGGTCCGGTATTTCGACATCGAGGGCAAGCTCACCGGCCTCAGGTCCAGGGCGATGACGAGCCCCTGCGGCAAGATACGCATCCCGATCAACGAAAGCGCGGATGACCGCAGCCAGATCCAGGAATACCTGGTCGCCTATCGCGGCGAGGGCATCCAGCACGTCGCGCTCAGCGCCGGGGAAATCTACTCGACCGTCGAGACGCTGCGCCGGGCGGGCGTCGAATTTCAGGACACCCCGGACACCTACTATGAGGCGCTGGCGGCGCGTCTCCCGGGACACGCGGAAGACACGGAGCGCCTGGCCGCCAATCGCATCCTGCTCGACGGGGCGCCGGCAAAAGGCGAGATGCTGCTCCAGATCTTCACCAGGACGGTGATCGGGCCCATCTTTTTCGAGATCATCGAGCGCAAGGGCAACGAGGGCTTCGGCGAGGGCAACTTCCGGGCGCTGTTCGAATCGATAGAGATGGACCAGATTCGCCGCGGGGTGCTCGGGGGGGCGCCGGCGGACCGCGGACCGGACGTCGACTGATACGGATCCGCTGCCCGTCGTGTACCATTTGCCGGGTTACGCCCGTGCCGGTTGATAAGTGCTCACTCCGCTTGGATTTTCGCTGCTGCGCCAGCTCGCCGATGGTGACTTTCACTCCGGTGAAGATCTCGCGGCGGAGGTGGGGCTGACGCGCGCCCGCGTTTCGCAGGTCCTGAAGGACGCCGAGTCCGCGGGCCTCGCCCTCGAGCGGATCAAGGGTCGCGGCTATCGCCTCCTCGAGGCGCCGGATTTCCTGGATGCGAAGAAGGTGCGTGCGGACCTGGCCGCGCCGGGCGCCGGTACCGGCGACGGCGTCCGGCTCGCCGTGGAGGTCGTCGACCAGGTCGACTCGACGTCGTCGGAACTGCTGCGCCGCTCGCAGCGAAGGGACATCCACGGCGTCGTGCTCGCGGCCGAGTGGCAGACCGCCGGCCGCGGCCGCCGCGGCCGTACCTGGACCGCGATAGCGGGCGGCAGCATCACGTTCTCGATCGGCTGGCGGTTCGAGCAGGGCGCAGGCTACCTCGCCGGTTTGAGCCTTGCGGTCGGGGTGGCGGTTGCCCGGGCGCTGGATGCCGAAGGTTTTCGCGGCATCGCGCTCAAATGGCCGAACGACATCATCCACCGCCACATGAAGATCGGCGGCATCCTGATCGAAGTCAACGGCGACGCTCTCGGTCCGTCGAACACGGTGATCGGCATCGGTCTCAACGTGCGCCTGCCCGCTGCCGCGCGCAAGGGCATCGCCGGACCGGTGACGGATCTCGCCAGCGTCGCGGGCCGCAAGGCGAAGGACATCGATCGCAACCGGCTGCTCGCGCGCCTGATCACCGAGGTCGCCGCGGCCCTCGAGTACTACGGCAGAGCCGGCTTTGCGCCGTTCTCCGCCGAATGGCAGCATCGCCACGCGTACCAGGGCAAGCCCGTCACGCTCCTGCTGCCCGACGGGGCATCGGTGGCCGGAAAGGTGGCCGGCGTGGATGCCAGCGGCGCGCTGGTGCTCGCCGACGGACCGCGCCGGGCGCGTTTCCTCTCCGGAGAGATTTCATTGCGCCGCGCCTGAGCCGCGGGCATCGGGCGGCCTTCGCCGGTGCAGCCGCCAACGATGGTGCGCCGGCCGGCGGCCCCATTCCACCTCCCGGCCCAGGCGGCAGTTCCGTGTTCGTCGCGCTTCGATGAACCCGATCCTTGCCATCGACGTCGGCAACAGCCGCATGAAATGGGGCCTCCGCGGCACCCACGGGTGGATCACGCTCGGCGTCACGCCGAACGGCGACATAGGAACGCTGTCGCTGCGCGACTGGCAGAACCTGCCGCGACCGATGCGCGTGGTCGGCGTCAACGTGGCCGGCGAGGCCGCGCGCGTGCGGGTCGAGGCGCAGCTCACCCGGTGGCGGCTCGCCCCCGAGTGGCTGACCGCGGCGGACACGGCCTGCGGCGTCACCAACCGCTACGCGCGGCCCGCGCAGCTGGGTGCGGACCGCTGGGCTTCGCTCGTCGCGGCCCGAATGCGTTCGGTCGCGGCCGGCCTTCCCCCGCGCGCCTGCGTCGTCGTCAATGCCGGCACGGCGGTGACCATCGATTCGCTCGACGCCGACGGCGTCTTCCGCGGCGGTCTGATCCTTCCCGGGATGCGCCTCATGCTGCAGGCGCTCGCCGAAAACACGTCGGCCTTGAAATCGGAACCCGGCGAGTTCCGCGAATTCCCCGACAACACGCCGGACGCGCTCTATTCCGGCGCGATGCAGGCGATCTGCGGCGCCGTCGAGCAGATGCGGCGGCAGACCGACGCCGCGGCGGCACGGGTGCGCGTCTACCTTGCCGGCGGCGCCTCCGCGGAAATCGGACCGCACCTTAACCCGCCCGTCGAGGTCGTGGATAATCTGGTCCTGGAAGGCGTGCTGGCGCTGGCCGACGCCGCGTAGCACGCCCGACCCGCCGAAGCATTCCATGCGCACCATCGTCATCCTCCTGCTCCTCGCGAACCTGTCGCTGTTCGCGTATACGCGGCTCGACAGCACGAGCAGCGGCGAAGGCGGTCGGCTCGGCGGGCAGGTGCAGCCGGAAAAAATCAGGATCCTGACGCCGCAGCAGGTTATGGCGCTCGGACCGGCGAAGGCGGCGGCGCTCGCCGACGTCTGTCTCGAGTGGGGCCCGTTCGGCGATGCCGATCGCCTGCGCGCGCTCGCCGACGTCGAGACGCTGGCGCTCGGCAAGCTGCTCACTCAGAAGCGCGTGGAGACGACGAGCGCGTATTGGGTCTTCCTGTCGCCGTTCGCGAACAAGGCCGCCGCCGACCGGCGCGGCGCCGAGCTCAGGGCCGGGGGCCACAAGGATCTCATCGTCGTCGACACCGGACAGCAGCGCTATGCGATATCGCTCGGCGTGTTTCGCACGGAAGATGCCGCCAACGCGTACCTGTCCACCGTCGTCCGGGAGGGGATATCCGGCGCCAAGGCGGGGCCGCGGCAGCAGTCGGTCGCGCAAACGCTGCTGGTGATCCGCGACCCGCAGATGCCCGCCGTCGCGCGGCTGCGCGAACTCGCCGGCTCGTATCCCGGCGCCGAGGTGAAGATCGGCAGCTGCGACAAGGCGGCCTGACGCCGCGCGCTGCGGCACCGGGCGGATGGTCGCGCCGGGAAGTCGTAGGCAAAGCGCATCGCGGAAGCGACATGGAAACGACCGCTTCGATCCGGGAAGCCAGCGTTCCCGAAGACATCGCCCGGGCGCGCGCGCTGTTCGTCGAGTACGCGCAGTGGCTGAAGGTCGATCTCTGCTTCCAGGGCTTCGACGCGGAGCTCGCGACGCTTCCCGGGGCCTACGCGCCGCCGCAGGGCCGGCTGCTGCTGGCCGGCGAGCCGGGGCAGGCGTTCGGATGCATCGCCTTGCGCCGCCTCGAAGGCGATCCGGATCGCGGGCGCGCCGACTCCGGTCCGGCGCTCGCCGGCGCGACCGGGGAGGTCAAGCGGCTCTACGTCCGGCCGGCCGCCCGCAACGGCGGCTGGGGACGCGCGCTGGTCCTGGCGCTGGTTGCCGAGGCCCGCGCGATCGGCTATCGCGAGCTCAAGCTCGACACGCTCGACTGGATGGCCGATGCGCGGAACCTGTACGCCAAACTCGGATTCCGCGAATGCGCGCCGTACTATTCGAACCCGCTTCCCGGCGCCGTGTACATGACGCTGCGGCTGTGACGGCCGACATCATATCCGCGCGCTGACGGAGAATCGCCGCTCGCCTTCCGGCGCATCGTCGCCCGCGGGCCACGCGGGCGGCCCGATGTCGACGGCGCGAAAGCCGGCGCCGTCCAGGAGCGACACGATCTCGTCCTCGCCGTACCAGGTCACCGCAAGCGCCTCGTCCTCGCGCGCAAGCACCGTCGTTCGCTCGCGCTGTTCGTAGCGGCTGCGGATGTCGATGCACCGGCCCTCGACGTCGACCCGCATCTCCGAGCGATGCGCAATCGTGGTGCCGTCGGGCAGCGTGACGGTCTGCACCTGGACGACCGGCGCGCCCGGCGGATGCTCCGCCTCGGCGGGCATGTACATGTCCATCAGCAGCAGACCGGGATCGACGAGGTGGGCGCGGATGCGCTCGAGCGTCCCGCGCGCCGCCGTCGGGTCGACCAGCAGCTGGAAGGATCCGGCGGCGATCAGCGCGGCGGCATAGCGGAACGGCAGGTTGAGGGCCGCGGCGTCCTGCCGGAACAGCTTCGTGGCCAGGCCCGCGGCGGCGAGCCGCGCTTCGCAGCTTGCGAGCATGGCGGCGGAAAGGTCGACGCCGTGAATGTTGAAGCCTCGCTGCACCAGCGGCAGCAGCACGCGCCCCGATCCGGCCATCACCTCCAGCAGGGGTCCCGCATCGCGCGGCAGGCGCGACGCGTACCAGTCGACCTCGGCATCGGACGCGCGCGGCTTGCTGGCGTCGTAGAAGAGAGTGCAGAGCCTTTCGTAGGCGGGCATGACCGCCACTAGAGCTGCTCCCAGGGCAGGCCGTCCTTGCGCCATCCGGTCAGCGATGCCGCGATGGTGCTCGTCGTCGAGCGGGCCTTCGAAGCCTTCGAGCACGTTGTAGACTTCGGTGAATCCGGCCTTCTCCAGCGCCATGCCGGCGTCGATCGAGCGGTGGCCGCTGCGGCAGATCAGCACGATCGGCCGGTTCATGGTGGTGACCTTCTTCACCTGCCCGACGAAGTGCGGGTTGACCTCCCAGTCGGGGCCGTCGTTCCACGCAACGTGGTGCGCGCCCACGGGGTGGCCGACGAAGAAATATTCCATTTCGCTGCGGCAGTCGATGAACACCGCGGGCGGGTTGTCCTGGAGGAACTTGGCGGCTTCCTTCGGCGTCAGGTGCTTCATGTGCGCAAATCTAGCACGCGTCGTGCGTCTTGCGTTAGGCCCGGCGGTTCGCCGGATTCGCCCGCGCGTCCGTTTCCGATCGCCTCCGCCGCGGGCAACGTGGCTGCGCGGCGTCGATGTTAGAATTCAACGTGTTAGCGGCAGGCCGGCGGCGCCGCGCCGACTCGATCGGACTCCCCGACATGCAACCCGACCGCACTGCGCTCCTCACCGCGCTGTTCCGGCAGCGCATTCTCGTTCTGGACGGTGCCATGGGCACGATGATCCAGGGCTATCGGCTGGGCGAAGCCGAATACCGCGGCGACTGCCTCGTCGATCACCCGCATGACGTCAAGGGCGACAACGACCTCCTGGCGCTGACCCGGCCGCGAGCGTGATCCGCGAGATCCACAACGCGTATCTCGAAGCCGGCGCCGACATCATCGAGACCAACACCTTCAACGCGACGTCGATCGCGCAGTCGGACTACGGGCTCGAAGGACGCGTGCGCGAAATCAACGTCGCCGCGGCGCAGGATCGCGCGCGAATGCGCCGACGAATGGACGGCGCGGACGCCCGACACCCCGCGCTTCGTCGCGGGCGCCCTCGGACCCACCAATCGCACCGCGTCGATCTCGCCCGACGTCAACGATCCCGGCGCGCGCAACACCAGCTTCGACGCGCTCGTCGGCCGTCGTACACGGAGGCGATCGAGGGCCTGGCCGAAGGCGGTGCCGACCTCTTCGTCGTCGAAACGATCTTCGACACGCTGAACGGCAAGGCGGCGCTGTTCGCGCTGGAAACATTCTTCGAAGCGGCGGGACGGCGCCTTCCGGTGATCGTCTCCGGCACGATCACCGATGCGTCGGGACGCACGCTGTCCGGACAGACGACCGAGGCGTTCTGGAACTCGGTGCGGCACGTCGCGGCCCCTCGCGGTCGGAATCAACTGCTCGCTGGGGGCCGCGCTGATGCGGCCCTACATCGAAGAGATGTCGCGCGTCGCCGACACCTTCGTCTCGTGCTACCCGAATGCGGGGCTGCCCAATCCGATGGCCGAGACCGGCTACGACGAGACGCCCGGAGGAGACCGCCGCGTCTCCTCGAGGACTTCGCCAGCAACGGCTTCGTCAACCTCGTCGGCGGCTGCTGCGGCACGACGCCCGCGCACATCCGCGCGATCGCGGAAGCCGTGAAGCGTCTCCCGCCGCGCGTCGTGCCCGGCGAAACGGGGGAATCGGTACGCGAAGCGGCAGCGGCGTAGCGACGGGCCCCGGCAACGCCCGGCCGCGCGGCTGCGCCTTCGCTCGCGCCGGACTTCGCGGCGAACACCTCCCGCGCCCCGGCCGAACCGACGCAATCCGCGCCCGCGCGCGGTTGGCGACGAGGCCGTCACCCTGATCAATACGCCAACCGCGTCCACCACGCCCATCCTCTCCGAACCATGTCCCGCGCCATGCGCCTTGCCGGTCTCGAGCCGCTCAACGTCGGCGACGAGTCGCTCTTCGTCAACGTCGGCGAGCGCACCAACGTCACCGGCTCGCGCGCGTTCGCGAAGCTGATCCTCGCCGGCGACTACGCCGGCGCGGTCGAGGTCGCGCGGCAGCAGGTCGCGCAGCGGCGCGCAGATCATCGACGTCAACATGGACGAGGCGATGCTCGACTCGAAGGCGGCGATGGTGAAGTTCCTCAACCTCATCGCCTCCGAGCCCGACATCGCGCGCGTGCCGGTGATGATCGACTCGTCGAAGTGGGAGGTGATCGAAGCGGGCCTGAAGTGCGTGCAGGGCAAGCCGCGTCGTCAATTCGATCTCGATGAAGGAAGGCGAGGCCGAATTCCTGCGCCAGGCGCGCGCTCGTCCGGCGCTACGGCGCGGCGGCGGTCGTGATGGCCTTCGACGAACAGGGCCAGGCCGACACCTTCGAGCGCAAGGTCGAGATCTGCGGGCGCGCGTACGACCTGCTGACCCGGACAGGTCGGCTTTCCGCCCGAGGACATCATCTTCGACCCGAACATCTTCGCCATCGCGACCGGCATCGAGGAGCACAACAACTACGCGGTCGATTTCATCAACGCGACGCGATGGATCAGGCAGCATCTGCCGCACGCCAAGGTGTCGGGCGGCGTGTCGAACGTGAGCTTCTCCTTCCGCGGCAACGACCCCGTGCGCGAGGCGATCCACACGGTCTTCCTCTACCACGCGATCCGCGCCGGAATGACGATGGGCATCGTCAACGCGGGCCAGCTCGGCGTGTACGACGAGATCCCGGCGGAACTGCGCGAGCGCGTCGAGGATGTCGTGCTCAATCGCCGGCCGCCCGCGACGAACCCGACCGAGCGCCTGGTCGCCTTCGCCGAGACGGTCAAGGCGCAGGGCAGGCAGGTCACCGAGGACCTGTCGTGGCGCGACGGACCGGTCGAGGAGCGGCTCGCCCACGCGCTGGTCCGCGGCATCACCACCTACATCATCGAGGACACCGAGGAAGCGCGGCGGCGCGTCGCGGCCGACGGCGGACGGCCGATCCAGGTCATCGAAGGCCCGCTGATGGCCGGGATGAACGTCGTCGGCGACCTGTTCGGCGCCGGCAAGATGTTCCTGCCGCAGGTCGTGAAGAGCGCGCGCGTGATGAAGCAGGCGGTCGCGCACCTGGTGCCGTTCATCGAGGCGGAGAAGGCGGCGTCGGGCGCGGCGGCCAGACCGAAGGGCACGATCGTGATGGCGACGGTCAAGGGCGACGTCCACGACATCGGCAAGAACATCGTCGGCGTCGTGCTCCAGTGCAACAACTTCGACGTCATCGACCTCGGCGTGATGGTGCCGGCGTCAGAGGATCCTCGACACCGCGCGCGAGAGGAATGCCGACATCGTCGGGCTCTCCGGCCTGATCACGCCGTCGCTCGAGGAGATGGCGCACGTCGCGCACGAGATGGAGCGCCTAGGGATTGACGCAGCCGCTGCTGATCGGCGGCGCGACGACCTCGCGCGTGCACACCGCGGTGAAGATCGCGCCGAACTACGCGGGCACCACCGTCTACGTTCCGGACGCCTCGCGCGCCGTGGGCGTGGCGAGCAATCTCCTCTCCGACGGGCTCAGCGGGGCGTACGTGGCCGAGGTGGCCGCCGACTACGACCGGATACGCAGGCAGCACGCCGGCAGGAAGGGGCCGGCGCTGATATCGCTGGCCGCCGCGCGCGCCAACGCGTTCCGGACGGACTGGGCGCACTACGCGCCGCCGGTGCCGATGGCGCTCGGCCGGCGCGAATTCCGCAACGTCGATCTCGCGGAACTGGCGAAGCTCATCGACTGGGGCCCGTTCTTCCAGACCTGGGAGCTGTCCGGCGCCGTATCCGGCCATCCTCGACGATCCCGTCGTCGGCGAGGCGGCGCGCGGCGTGCACGGCGAGGGCCTGGCGATGCTGAAGCGGATCGTCGACGGCCGCTGGCTCGCGGCGAACGGCGTCGTCGCGCGTGCTCGCCGCGAATTCCGTCGGCGACGACATCGAGTTCTACGCCGACGAAACACGCAGCCGCGCGGTGCTGACCTGGCACAACCTGCGCCAGCAGAACGAGCGGCCGGCGGGCAGGCCGAACTATTGCCTGTCGGATTTCGTCGCGCCGAGGGTGTCGGGCATTCGCGACTACGTCGGGCGCGTTCGCCGTCACCGCGGGCCTCGGCATCGAGAAGAGGCTCGCGGACTTCGAGGCCGCGAAGGACGACTACGGCGCGATCATGCTGAAGGCGCTCGCCGACCGCCTCGCCGAGGCGTTCGCCGAGTGGCTGCACATGAAGGTGCGGCGCGAACTCTGGGGCTACGCGCGCGACGAGCGCCTCGACAGCGTGGCGCTGATTCGCGAGGAATACCGCGGCATCCGCCCCGCGCCGGGATATCCCGCGTGTCCCGAGCATGCGGTCAAGGCGCCGCTGTTCGAATTGCTGCGCGCGCCCGAGATCGGAATGTCGCTGACGGAGAACTACGCGATGCTGCCCGCGGCGGCGGTTGCGGGCTTCTATCTCGCGCATCCCGAGGCGACGTATTTCGCCGTGGGGCCGATCGGCGACGATCAGCGGCGCGATTTCGAGTCGCGCAGGGGGTCGTCCGGCGGCGCCGCGGACCCCCCGCGCCCGTGAAGCGCCGGGGTTCGCGGCGGCGCGCAGGGCGTCTACAAGCCCGCTGCCGCAGGGAGTAAGATCGCCGTCTTGCGGACGCCGCGCCGGCGTGCCGTCGAAGATGATCGTGGCCACGGGGAGGGCCGGCGGCCGCGGCCGCCGGCGCAGCGAATGGATCGACTCGAATTCTGCCGGACGCTCGCGCGCGATGCCGGCCGGCTCGCGCACTCGGCGTTCGGGCAGTCGGCGACGTCGATGAAGGGCCGCCACGACGTGGTGACCGCGATGGACCGCGAAGTCGAGCGCTTCGTCCGCGGCGCGATCGCGGCGCGCTATCCGGACGACGCGATCATCGGCGAGGAGGAAGGCGGCGACGGCGGCGAGCGCGTCTGGCTGATCGACCCGATCGACGGCACCGCGAATTACGCGCGCGGCATTCCGCACTACTGCGTCTCGATCGGCTACCTCGAGCACGGCGTGCCGACCGTCGGCGCGCTGCACGACCCCAGCCACGACTGGCTCTACTCGGCCGCGCGCGGCGCAGGGCGCGTGGCGCGACGGCACGCGCCTCGCGGTCAGCCCCTGCGACGACCTCGCCGCGGCCACCGTCGAGTGCGGCTGGTCGACGCGCCGCAGCACGGCCGACTACGTCGCGCTCGTGACCCGCGTGTTCGGCGCCGGCTGCGCGATGCGCCGCGTCGGCTCCGGCGCGCTGGGGCTGGCCGACGTCGCCGCGGGACGCAGCGAGGCCTACTGCGAGCTGCACATCAACGCCTGGGACTGCGCCGCCGGCATCCTGCTCGTGCGCGAGGCCGGCGGCCACACCAACGACTTCTTCGCCGGCGACGGCATCGCCGCCGGCAACCCGCTGATCGCGACCAACGCACGCGCTTTGCGCTAAGCTTGCCGGCGTGATCGGCATTCCCATTACAAGCTGACACTGGAGGAAGACGATGCGTGCACCCGACTGGCGCCATGGCTTCGCGCATTCTCGCGGCCGTCGCTCGCTCGCGGCGGCGCCGCTGACGGCGGCCGCCGCAGGGCGAGCTCGTCGTCTACTGCACGGTGCAGGAGGAGTGGTGCCGGCCGATGGTCGCGGCCTTCGAGAAGGCGACCGGGATCAAGGTGCTGATGACGCGCAAGAGCTCGGGCGAGTTCTACGCGCAGATCAAGGCCGAGGCGGCCAATCCGCGCGGCGACATCTGGTGGGGCGGCACCGGCGACCCGCACCTGCAGGCCGCCGAGGAAGGCCTGACCGAGCCGTACAAGTCGCCGAAGCTCGCCGAGCTCCAGGACTGGGCGGTGCGCCAGGCCGAGCAGTCGAAGTACCGGACCGTCGGCGTCTACGCCGGCGCGCTCGGCTACAGCTACAACACCGACCAGCTGAAGAAGAAGAACATTGCCGAGCCCAAGTGCTGGTCCGATCTCGTCAAGCCGCAATTCAAGGACGAGGTCCAGGTCGCGAATCCGAACTCGTCGGGCACGTCGTACACGATGCTCGCGACGCTGGTGCAGCTGATGGGCGAGGACAAGGCCTTCGACTACCTCAAGGCGCTGCACAAGAACGTCAACCAGTACACGAAGTCCGGCGCGGCGCCGGCCCGCGCGGCGGCGACCGGCGAGACGCTCGTCGGCATCACCTTCCAGCACGACGCCGTCGTGCAGGCGATCGGCGGCGCGCCGGTCAAGATCGTCTCGCCCTGCGAAGGCACCGGCTACGAGATCGGCAGCATGAGCATCATCAAGGGCGCGAAGAACCTGGAGAACGCCAAGAAGTGGTACGACTGGGCGCTGACGCCGGAGGCGCAGAGCATCGGCGCGCAGGCGAAGGTGTCCTACCAGGTGCCGTCGAACAAGGGCGCGACGGCGCCGCCGCAGGCGCCGAAGTTCAGCGACATCAAGTTCATCAACTACGACTTCGCGAAGTACGGCTCGTCGGCCGAGCGCACGCGCCTGCTGACGAAGTGGGACAAGGAAGTCTCGACGCTGCCGAAGTGAGCGGGCGCTAGGTGGCAGCGTCCGCGCTTGCGCCGGCCGTTTTCGTGCCGGCGGCGCGCGATCGCGCGACCGCGGTCGTCGCCGCGCGCGGCGCTCGCCGTTCTCGCCGTCGTGCCCTGGGCGGCTCGACTGGCGGCGCCCGTCGGCGGTGCTCGCTCGCGCTGGCGGGATCGGCGTCGATGGGCTGCGGTCGTCGGAGCCGCGCTGCGCGACGCTGCCTTCGCGTGGCTGGGCCGCGACCGGGAGACCGCCGTCGCGGCGGCGCTCGCGCTGGCGGTCGCCTTCGCCGCCGGCTTCGCCGCCGGCGCCGGCGGCACGGCGTTCGGTGCCGGGGCCGGCGCTCGCGCTGATCGCGCTCACCGCCTGCTTCGCGCGGGCCATCGCGCGGCGCGGCGTGTTCCGCGGCGACCCGGTGATCGCCACGATCGTCGTCGTCATCGCGCGCTGCTCGCGGTCTTCATCTTCTATCCCGGTCGGCAAGGCGCTGCTCGCGGCCGTGCTGGACACGCAGGGCCGCTTCGCGCCGGCGCTCGCCGCCGAGCGGCTCTTCACCGCCGACATCTGGGGCATCGGCTGCCTTGGCGGCGGCACGCGCTGCGGCGTCGCCGATCAACTCCGCGCTGCTCGCGAGCATCGTCGGCGTCCTGTCGACGCTGCTCGGGCTCGTGCTCGCGCTGGTCGTGCAGCGCGGCGGCCAGCGCTACGCGGGGCTGCTGAAGCTGATGTCGATCCTGCCGATCATCACGCCGCCGTTCGTGATCGCGCTGGCGCTGGTCGTGCTGTTCGGCCGCACCGGCCTCGTGACCGGCTGGCTGGACGCGGCCTTCGGCATTCCGCCGCTCGCGCTGGATCTACGGCCTGCCCGGCGTGACGCTCGCGCAGCTGCTGTCGTTCTCGCCGATCGCGTTCATGATCCTGCACGGCGCGCTCGCGGCGGTGAGCCCCGCGCTGGAGGAGGCGGCGCAGACGCTGCGCGCCTCGCGCGGGCGCGTGTTCCGCACGGTCACCTGGCCGCTGCTGCGGCCCGCGCTCGCCAACGCGTTCCTGCTCGGCTTCGTCGAAAGCCTCGCCGACTTCGCGCAATCCGATCGTCCTCTCCGGCAACTTCGAGGTGCTGTCGACCAAGATCTTCTTCGCCGTCGCCGGCGCGCAGCACGATCCCGGCCGCGCCGCGGTGCTGGCGATGGTGCTGCTCGGCTTCACGCTGGTCGCGTTCTGGCTGCAGCAGCGCTGGCTCGGCCGCCTGTCGTACGTGACGGTCAGCGGCAAGGGCGACGGCGGCCTGCCGGCGAAGCTGCCGCGCGGCCTGTGGTTCGCGCTGCTTCGGCACGGCCGCGGCCTGGATCGCCTTCACGCTCGTCTGCTACGCGGTCATCCTCGTCGGCGGCTTCGTGAAGGACATCGGCCGCGGCGACATGACGCTCACGGTCACGCATTTCGCCGCCGGCTTCGGCGTCGAGTGGGGCGCGCGCGGGCTGTTCTTCAGCGGCTCGGCGTGGGACAGCTTCTTCACGACCATCGAGGTCGCCGCCGTGTCCGGCGCCGCTCACCGCCATCGTCGGGCTGCTGGCGGCCTACGTGATCACGCGCCATCGCTTCGCCGGCCGCCGCGCGTTCGAGTTCCTGACGATGGTGAGCTTCGCCATTCCCGGCACGGTGATCGGCGTGTCGTACATCGTCGCGTTCAACGTGCCGCCGCTGGAGCTGACCGGCGGGATGGCGATCCTCGTGCTGTGCTTCGTGTTCCGCAACATGCCGGTCGGCGTGCGCGCCGGCGTCGCCGCGCTCGCGCAGATCGACAGGACGCTGGACGAGGCGTCGTCGACGCTTGCGCGCGTCGACGCTGCGCACGCTGCGCCGCGTCGTGCTGCCGCTGCTGCGGCCGGCGATCCTCGCCACGCTGGTGTTCAGCTTCACGCATGCGATGACGGCGGTCAGCGCGGTGATCTTCCTCGCGACCGCGAAGTACAACCTCGCCACCGTCTACATCATCGGACGCGTCGAGGCGGGCGAATACCCGCTGGCGATCGCCTATTCGTCGGTGCTGATCGTCTTCATGCTGGCCGTGCTGCTCGCCGTCCAGAAGCTGGTCGGCGAAGCGCGGCTCGGCCGCCGCGCGGCCAACGTACTTGCCACAGGACACTGAGATGAACAAGGAAGCCGGCGGTGTCGTTTTCGAAGGCGTGACCAAGCGCTACGGCGACGTCACCGCCGTCGACGACGTGTCGTTCCGCGTCGCGCCCGGCGAGCTCGTCACGCTGCTCGGACCCTCGGGCTGCGGCAAGACGACGACGCTGCGGATGGTCGCCGGCCTGGAGGCCGTGTCGGGCGGGCGCATCCTGATCGGCGACACCGACGTGACCCTGCGCGCCGCCAACGAGCGCGACGTCAGCATGGTGTTCCAGTCCTACGCGCTGTTCCCGCACATGACGGTGCTGGAGAACGTCTGCTACGGCCCGCTGTCGATGCGCATGGACAAGGCGAAGGCGCGCGAACTCGCGCAGGCGAAGCTCGCGATGCTCGGACTCGCCGGGCTCGAGGCGCGGCTGCCGTCGGAGCTGTCCGGCGGCCAGCAGCAGCGCGTCGCGGTCGCGCGCTCGCTGGTGCTGGAGCCGGCGGTGCTGCTCTTCGACGAGCCGCTGTCCAACCTCGACGCGAAGCTGCGCCGCCGCGTGCGGCAGGAGATCCGCGAGCTGCAGCAGTCGCTCGCGCTGACCGTGATCTACGTCACGCACGACCAGGAGGAGGCGCTCGCGGTGTCCGACCGCATCATCGTCATGGAAGGCGGGCGCATCGCGCAGCAGCGGGACGCCGCACGACCTCTACGAGAAGCCGGCCAGCCGCTTTCTCGCCGACTTCATCGGCGACGCCAACCTCGTCGACGGCGAGCTCGCGACCGGCCCGGGCGCGGCGACGTTCACCGCCGGCGGCATCGGCATGGCGGTGCGCGCGGATGGCGTTGCCGCGGGCACCGCGACGCTGGCGGTGCGCCCGCATCGTCTGCGGATCGTCGACGCGGGGAAGGGCATGCTGCCCGGCGTCTGCAAGCGCGCCGCGTATCTCGGCAGCCGGATCGAATACGTCGTGGCGACCCCGTGGGGCGAACTGCTGGTGTTCGACGGCGAGGCCCGCGAGCCGCGGGGCCGCGACGAGGCGGTCGGCGTGACCTTCGACGCCGACGCCGCGATCGTGCTCGCGCGCTAGCGTGATGAGTCAGGAATTCCGAAGACAAAGTAGCGCACGGATCTGGCCGTCAGGCAAGGCGCGAGACCGCAACCGCAGCCCGTGCTGCCGCGCGGTCGAGCGACGCCGTATGGCGGTCGAAGCCGGCGCGAACCAGCAAGTGAATTTCCGGCTCGCCACGCTGGCTGCGGAGCGGAGAACTTCCGGCGCGGACTCGCCCGCGAGGCACGCGGACACAGGACTCCGCGCTCATCACCACCCTGCCCGTAAGGAGCACCTGCGATGCAATCCCGCAACCTGACCGCCACCATCGCCGCCTGCGGCTTCGCTGCGCTCCTCGTGCCGGCGGTCGCGCAGGCGCAGTGGGTGATGGTCGCGCGCCATGCCATCGGCCGAGTCGAGCAGCTGTCGCAGCAGTCGCAGCAGCAGGACGGCCCGAGCTATGACTCCGCCGCGGTGATGCTCGAAGCGCCCGCCGGCAAGGTCTACGCGGCGGTGGTGAACGGCCTGAGGAATGCCCAGGGCATCACCATCACGCGCGAGGATGCCGCCGCGAATCTGGTCCAGTTCACCAATGGTCGCCAGATCGCGGGGATCAAGCTGAGCGTGCTTGGCGACAGCCTGACGCACATGATGATCTCGTCGGCGCACAGCGGGACCCAGGCGGATGCGGCGGCGCTGGTGATGAACAGCGTGCTGCGCGTGTGCGCGGAGATGAAGGTCGAGTGCTCGACGGCGCGGCCATAGGCCGGCCGGGCGTCGGCGAGCGGGCCGTTGCGATCGTCGTCGGCCGGGAACGGCGGCGCATCCGGTCGCGGTCTCGGGCGCCCATCGACCGCATCGCGGCGGCTTGCGCACCGCCCGCGCCTACGCCAGCAGCAGACGCGCGCCCTCGAGTACGAAACGGGCGAGCCCGCTCACCAGCAGCGCGACGGCGACCGACAGCGACACCGAGAACAGCGCTTCGCGCCGGCCGATCGTCCTGACCATCACCGCGAACGTCGAGATGCACGGCACGTAGAAGGTCAGGAACAGCAGAAACGTCATGATCTGCACCTGGTCGAGATAGCGGCCCACATCGAAGCTGCCGAGCGCCTGGTAGATCATCAGCAGCGACAATTCCTTGCGCAGCACGCCGAACAGGATCGGCACGCCCAGCGCCACGGGCAGCCCCAGCCACCAGTGGGTGATCGGGGACAGCAGCGTGTTGATGACGCGGTCGGCGCCTACGTGCGCGAGCAGCGCCAGCACCACGCTGCCTCCGACCAGCAGCGGCGTGACGATGGTCAGGATGTCGCGTGTGCGCTCCATCGTCTCGCGCAGCATCGGGCGCAGGCGCGGCAGCCTGTAGGGCGGGAATCTCCTGCACCTGGCCCGGGCCGCCGCGCGGAAAGCGGCGCCGCAGCACCTGTCCCAGGACCGCGATCACCACCATGGTGAGCAGGAAGATCGCGACCACGCCGAGCCCGCCCAGATACTTGCCGGCGAGGGCGAGAATGATCGCCGAACGCGCCGAGCACGGCACGAAGGTGACGAGCAGCGACGCCATGACGCGCTCGCGGCCCGTCGTCGTCTTGCCGATGGCGGAGATCGCGGGCACGTTGCATCCCAGCCCGAGCAGGAAGGGCACGGCCACGCCGCCGTGCAGTCCGACGCGGTGGAACACGCGGTCGACGGCGAAGGCGATGCGCGCCATGACGCCCGCCTCCTCCAGCGCCACCAGCAGCAGCACCAGCGGAATCATGTACGGCACGACGATTCCGACGAGTCCGATCAGGCCGTCGGCCACGGCGCGGGCGACGACCCCGGCGGTCGACTCGGGCTGCCATGTCGACGTCCACGCCACCAGCCGCGCGGACGTCTCGCCGTCGATCCACCCGCTGACGTAGAACACGACGAACAGAACGGCGGCGAACACGGCCACGCTCCCGACGAAGCCCCAGCGCGGGCTCAGGAACAGTTCATCCAGCCAGTAGCGCCAGCTGCGGTCGGCCTGCGGCGCACCGAGCCGGGTCGCGGCTTCGAACAGCGTCGCCGCGCGATGGTGGCGGTCGGCGTGCAGCTCGTCCGCCAGCGGGCGCGGCAGCGTCTGCGCGGCGACCGCGAGCAGCCGCCGAACTTCCGGCAGGCATCCGGGAAAGTGCTGCTGCATCTCGTCGAGAAAGTAGGGATCGCCCTCCGCGATCTGCGTCACCAGCAGTTGCGCGGGCACGCGGAATGCCCGCAGGATTTCCGGCGCGCCAAGCAGCGACGCGAGCGGCGCGAGCGCGGCGGCGATGTGCTCGCTGGGCGGCCGCGCCGGCGGGTGCGCGTCCTCGCGCACGGCACGCACCGCGGCGCGGAAGAGTTCGGCGATGCCGTGCCCCATGATCGCCGCGGTGGGTACCACGGGCACGCCCAGCCGTTCGCCAAGCACCCGAGCATTGACGCGGATGCCGCGCGCGATGGCTTCGTCCATCCGGTTGAGCGCGATCACCAGCGGGCGTCCGAACTTCGCCAGCTTCAACGTCAGCTCGAGGTGATTTTCGAGCGACGTCGCGTCGATCACCTGCACGATGACGTCCGGCGGCGCGAAGGGTGCCGGCGGCCCGTCCGGCTCGTGCAGCGAAACCGGCGGAAGCTCGTCCCCCCACAGCAGGTATTTCAGCGCGGCGCGGTCATCCGACTCGAGATGGTGCGGCGAGCGGATGCTCGGAAGGTCGATGACGCGCGCCTCGTCGAGCCCGACCTGCACCGCGCATTCGTGGTAGGCGCGGCGCGTGCCGGCCAGTGCGCCGCTCTGCACGGAAGTGCTCGCGACCGCCGCGAAGAGCGTGCTCTTGCCGCTGTTCGGCAGGCCCACCAGCGCAATGCGCAGCCGCCGCTCGCCGCGGAACAGCGGCTCGCGCAGCGGTATCGTCGCCGTATGGGGATCCGCCGGCTTCACTTGGGCAATCGGCGCTCGGGCGTCCCCGTCCGGCGCGTGTCGGGGCGCCGGCCCCCGGGCGCGCATTGCTTCCTGACCGCGGTGCCCTTGCGCCGAAATCCCGGCGAACTACGCATCGATCGACGCGCCGAGCATCCGCAGCGCCGCGTGCGCGGCGCCGAATCCATTGTCGATATTGACGACGGCGATCCCCGGAGCGCAACTCGCGAGCGCCGCACTCAGGGCGGTCCGGCCGCCGGCGCCGACGCCGTAGCCGACCGACGACGGCACCGCGAGCACGGGGCAGGGCACGAGTCCCGCAACGACGCTGAACAGCGCACCCTCCATGCCGGCAACGGCGATCACGATCCGGTGACGGCGGATCTCTTCGATCCGGTCCGTGAGCCGCCACAGCCCGGCGACGCCGACATCGACGATCTCCGTCGCCGCCTCGCCCTCGAAGGCCAGCGTGCGCAGCGCTTCGCGCGCCACCGGCACGTCCGATGTGCCTCCGGACACGATGGCGATCCTGCCGGTGCCGCGCGGCGGCGCCGGCTCCCCCAGGATCGCGGTGCGGGAAACCGCGTCGTAGTCCAGCCGGTCGCGCAGCGACGCCGCGAGCCGGCCGAAACGGCGCTCGCTCAGTCGCGTCAGCAGCAGGCGCCGGTGCAGCACCGCCGCGTGCTCCAGGATGGCTTCGATCTGCGCGACGGACTTCGGTTCGCAGAGCACCGCCTCGCTCGCGCCGGTGCGCTGGCTGCGCTCCCAGTCCATGCGGAACTCGGGCGCCGTCCGTCCGTCGTTCATCGCTGACGAAGATCGGCGCGCGCGGCGATGTGCAGGAATGCCGCGCCGCGCGCGTACCGCCGCACTCCGGAGAACACGCGCGAATCGGCACGGCATGCGCGTTCTCCGATCTCGCGGGCGATCCCGGCGGAGGTCTCGTCGCGCACGTCGACGAGTTCGATCGCGACGCCGGCGTGGGTGACGCGGCAGCGGACCACCGCCGCAGGCCCGAGGCGCGCCGAGAGCTCGGTCTCGACGCGGTCGATGAAGGCGAGATCGGCGGCGTCGATCGCGATGCCGGTCTCGACGCGACTCGCGAGGCAGGGCTGCGCGGGCAGGCGCTCGAGGTCGTCGAGGCCGAGCCGCCGGGCAAGCGCGTAGACGTCGGCCTTGGCGATCGCCGCCTCCACGTACGGATGGACGACCTGCTGCTCCGCCGCAGCGCGCAGGCCGGGCCGGAAATCCGACAGGTCGTCGCGGTTCGTGCCGGAGGCGATGGCATCCGCGGTCAGGCCGCGGATGCGCGTGTAGAGATTGGACTTGCAGTAGTAGCAGCGATCGACGGGATTGGCTCGGTAGCGCGCGTCGTCCTGCTCCCCGGCATCGATCACGACCAGCGGCCAGCCGTGCCGCCCGGCATGCGCCTCGACGCGCCGGCGCGCCGCCGCCGGCACGGCGGGGCCGGTGGCGTGATACATCGTCGCTCGCGTCCGCGCATGTCGCCACGCGACGTGCGCGAGCGTCATCGAATCGACGCCGCCGCTCACGGCGACGGCGAGCCGCTCGTGGCGTTCCAGCACCGCGACCAGGCGCGCGAGCGCGTCGCCGGGCAGCGCGGCGTTCATTCGCCGTCGCCGTCGAGAGCGCGCCGCTCGCCGGCGGCGCGCGCGCGACGCCGTTCGCCGAGTCCGCGCGCCGAGGCGACATCGTCGTGCGCCGCCTTGGCCGTCCGCTCGCCGCCGGGGCGCTCGGCGACCTTCACCCGCAGCGTCGCACTGCCGGTCGTCGCGGCGATCTCCGCCCGCAGCAGCAGGCGCCTGCGGTCCTCGCGGACACGCAGCCCCAGCGTCGACGTTTCGATGAAGCATTCCCGGACGATGCCTTCGATGGCCCGCGGGTCGCCGAGCAGCCGAAAATCGACCTGTGGCCTGCCCTTCTTGCCGATGCGCGCACCGATCGACACGTCGATCACGCCTGCCTTCGCGCGCAGGCGCTCGGCGGCGAGCGCGATCTCCTCGCCGCTCATGTCGTCGACGTCGAACTCCAGAATCGCGACGGCGTCGGTGGCGGCCGGCGTCGCGTGCTCGAACACCAGCGCGCGCACGATGTTCGCGATCCCCGGCAACGGGCGGGTGCCGGCGCCGCAGCCTACCGCCGCGAGGCGCCCGCCCCCGCGGCTCGCGTCGCACGCCGCCGCCGGAACGAGGTGGCGCAGGATCGCCGCACCGGTGGGCGTGACGCGCTCGCCGCCGACGCCGTCGTCGCGCCACGGATACCCGGTCAGGAGCGCCGTCGTCGCCGGCGCCGGCACCGGCAGGACGCCGTGCGCGGTGCGCACCTGGCCGCCGCCCAGCGGCGGAGCGGACGACGACCAGTGCGCTCCGTCGAGTTCGGCGGCGATGCAGCCGGCGGCGACGATGTCCAGCATCGAATCCCAGTCGCCCAGCTCGTGGAAATGCACGTCGTCGATGCCTGTGCCGTGGACCTTCGCCTCGGCGCCGCCCAGGAGTGCCAGCAGCGCCAGCGCGTGCCTGCGGACGGGTTCCGCGAGCGGCGCGCCGGCGATGTCCTGCCGCAGTTGCGAGTACGCGGTGCCGGTGTGCGAATGCGCATCGGCGGCATGGCCGTGCCCGCGCGCCGCGGTGGAGGCAAGGCCGAAGCGTCGGGCGCGCAGGCCGCCGCTCGCCGCGTCGTGGAACGCGGGCAGCGCCGATCCGGCCGGCTGCACGGCGGCCAGCGCGGCCAGCACCGGTCGCTCCAGAGCGGGCAGCGCATCGACCATCGCGGCGACGAACATGTCGCCGGCGATGCCGCCGACGAGGTCGAGGTGAACCGCCAGCGTCGCCGGCGCCGGCAACTTCGCGGTCTCAGGCGACGACCGGGACGACATACGGGCCTTCCGGAATCACCGCAATCGCCGGATCGGCGGCGCGCGCCACGGCCGCTGCGAGCGCGTCTTCGATCGACGCGACCGACTCGACGCCGGTGAGGCGGCGCTCCTCCTCGTCGAGGCCAGTGGTGTAGAGCTGAACGCGTCCGGCGCGCAGCGATTTCAGCTGCATTTCACTCTGCCATTCGTCGACGTCGGCGAATTGCTTGGCGAGCAGCGTCTGCAGGAACGCCTCGGGTCCGAGCGCGACGAGGCGCCGCTGCGCATCGCGGAATTCATGCGAGCCGAAACCCTCCGAGCAGGCGGCTGCGACGATCAGCGTGCCGCCGGGCTCGAGGATGTCGAGCGGCGTCACCATGCCTTTGACCGTCTGGTAGTAGGTGTTGTCGAGCGGATGACCCGCAGCCGAGGTGACGATGGTGGCGAAGCGCCGGCCGACCGGAACCCGCGCGCTCTCGGCGACGAAGGCAACCGACGCAAGATGGCTCCCGATCACTTCGCCGAAGTTGACGTGCACGAGGTCGCGATCCTCGTCGATGACCGTGTTGAGCGCATGGACTTCGCCCAGCAGGCGCACGATCGCCAGCTGTTCCTCGTGCAGCGGATTGCCGGCGAGGTTGCACTGGATCGCGGCGGGATCCTCCATGAACCGGGCGCTGTGGAACGTGCGGATGGTGTCGGCGTGCGCGATGCCCGGGGCTATGACCTTGCGTCCGCCCGAGTATCCGGCCATGAAGTGCGGCTCGACGAGGCCGGTGGCGATGCGCAGATCGGCTTCGACGAAGCGCCGGTCGAGCTTGACCGGCGTGCGCCGCCCCGGCGTCACGCCGAGGTCGACGTGAGCCGCGTCGTCGCGGGCGAAGTGATTCTCGACGCGCACCGCGTCCAGTACCCAGGGATCGCCGACGACCTCGGCGAGTTCGGCGCCCTCGTTCGGGCGGTGCAGACCGGTCGCGACGAGCACGGTGATGCGCTCGCGCGGCATGCCCGCCGCGAGCAGCCCCTCGATGAGCGGCCGCAGGAACAGGTGGTTGGGCACCGGGCGGGTGACGTCGCAGATCAGGATGCACGCGCTCCTGCGTCCGCGCGCCAGCGTCGCGTACGCGGGGGCTCCCACCGGATGTTCCAGCGCCTCGCGCACCGCGGCGTGCGGGTCGGTGAGCTTGCGCAGCTGCCGCTTGCGGATCACCGTCGCGCGCGCGGCCGGCGGCAGCGCAACGCACAGCCCCGACTGCCCGTAGAGGATGTCGACCGTGCCGATCGCCGCCAGTTCGTCCATCGCCGTGCTCCCGTCTCGTGCTGCGCCCGCTCGACCCGCGCTGCGATCCCGGGCCCCGTTCCTTCCCGCGCCGGTGCCGCGCAGGGAGCGGTCGAGTTTACGCCGGGTCGGCGCCGCCGTCGCGTCCGCTCCGGCGGCGCCGGGGCGATCCGGAGAACCGTCGCTGCGTGTACGATGGCGCCGATGGACGGAACCGGCTACACCGACCGCTTTCTCGCCCCCGGCGAAATCCGCGACATCGTCCGCGAAGGACTCGACTCGCTGTCGCTCGCGGGCAAGCGCGTGCTCTTCATCATTCCCGACGGGACGCGGACTATGCCGATGCCGCAGCTGTTCGCGCTGTTCGGCGAAATGCTCGGCGGAAAGGTCGCGGCGCTCGACTACCTCGTCGCGCTGGGCACGCATCGGCCGATGGACGATGCGGAGTTGAGCCGGCTCGTCGGCCGGCCGGTGGTCGACGGCCGCGCCGGGGCTTCGCGGATCTTCAACCATGAATGGAGCGATCCCGCGACGTTCGCGCGGATCGGCGAGATACCCGCTGCCGAAATCGCGGAACTGAGCGGGGGGCGGCTGGCGCAGACGGTCCCGGTATCGCTGAACCGCCGGATATTCGATTACGACCAGCTGATCATCTGCGGGCCGGTGTTTCCGCATGAGGTCGTCGGCTTTTCCGGCGGCAACAAGTACTTCTTCCCGGGGATCGCCGGTGCCGAGATCATCGACTTCACCCACTGGCTGGGCGCGCTGATCACCAACTACGAAGTCATCGGCGCCGGGTACACGCCGGTGCGCGCCGTCATCGACCGCGCCGCCTCGTTCGTGACCGTGCCGACCTCCTGCTTCGCGCTGGTCGTGACGCACGCCGGCCTCGCCGGCCTGTACTTCGGCCCGGCGCGCGACGCGTGGGAGCGCGCCGCGGCGCTGTCGTCGCAGCGGCACATCGTCTGGCGCGACTCGCCGGTGCGGCAGGTCCTCTCGGTGATGCCCGAGATGTACGCCGACCTGTGGACGGCGGGGAAGGGCATGTACAAGATCGAGCCGGTCGTCGCCGACGGCGGCGAGGTGATCATCTACGCGCCGCACATCCGTGAAGTGAGCTTCACGCACGGCCGCCTGCTCGACGAGATCGGCTACCACTGCCGCGACTACTTCCTGGCGCAGCCGGAGCGCTTCGCCCGGTATCCCGGCGGCGTTCTCGCGCACTCGACGCACGTGAAAGGGCTCGGGACCTACGATCCGGCGACGGGCGTGGAGACGCCGCGCGTGCAGGTCACGCTCGCCACCGGCATCCCGCGTGAGCGCTGTCGGCGCATCAACCTCGGCTACCTCGATCCGGCGACGATCGACATCGCCGCGTGGGCGGGGCGCGAGCAGGAGGGCATCCTGGTGGTGCGGCGGGCGGGTGAGATGCTCTACCGGCTGAGGGCGCGCCGCCGCCAAGATGGCGCGCCGCTTTGCCAGTCAGCCGGCGGCGCCGGATAGGTCGCGGGCCCGGATTTCGGTTCGTCCTACGCCGCCGCGCGGACCGAGGGCAGTCCGGCCAGCGCCATCGCGAGCTCCGCCTCGTCGTAGTCGAGATCCTTCAGCTTGCCGGCGAAGTAGTCGATGTACGCCTGCATGTCGAAATGGCCGTGGCCGCACAGATTGAACAGGATCGCGCGCGAAACGCCTTCCTCGCGGCAGCGGATCGCGGCGTCGATCGCGCCCTTGACCGCGTGATTCGCTTCGGGCGCCGGCACGATGCCCTCGGCGCGGGCGAATTGCACGCCGGCTTCGAAGACCTGCGACTGCCGGTAGGCGGAGGCCGATATCAGGCCGAGTTCCTTGAGGTGCGACACCAGCGGCGCCATGCCGTGATAGCGCAGGCCGCCGGCATGGAATCCCGGCGGCGTGAACGTCGATCCCAGCGTGTGCATCTTGGTGAGCGGGGTCAGGTGCGCGGTGTCGCCGAAGTCGTAGGCGTAGGTTCCGCGCGTGAGGCTGGGGCAGGCGGCCGGTTCGACCGCGACGATGTCGACGACCCTTCCGCCGCGCAGTTGCGCGCCGAGAAATGGAAAGACGATGCCGGCGAAATTCGAGCCGCCGCCGGTGCAGCCGACGATCACGTCGGGGTAGTCGTCGGCCATCTCCATCTGCGCCATCGCCTCCTGCCCGATCACCGTCTGGTGCAGCAGCACGTGGTTCAGGACGCTGCCGAGCGCGTACTTGGTGTCGTCGCGCTGCGCGGCGACTTCGACGGCTTCGGAGATCGCGATGCCGAGGCTGCCCGGGTGGTCGGGACGCCCGGCGAGGATCGCGCGGCCCGACTGCGTTTCGCCCGACGGCGAGGCGACGCAGCGCGCCCCGTAGGTTTCCATCAGCGCGCGGCGGTAGGGCTTCTGGTCGTACGACACGCGCACCATGAATACCTGCACGTCGATTCCGAACAGCGCGCCCGCGAACGCGAGCGAGCTGCCCCACTGCCCGGCGCCGGTTTCGGTGACGAGCTTCCTCACGCCCGCCTGCTGGTTGTAGAACGCCTGCGCCACGGCCGTGTTCGGCTTGTGGCTGCCGGCGGGCGAGACGCCTTCGTACTTGTAGTAGATGCGCGCCGGAGTCTGCAGCGCCCGCTCGAGCCGCCGCGCGCGGTAGAGCGGCGTCGGCCGCCACTGGCGATAGACGTCGCGCACGGGGCCCGGGATCTCGATCTCGCGCTCGGTGGAGACCTCCTGCTGGATCAGCGCCATCGGGAATAGCGGCGCGAGGTCGTCCGGCCCGATGGGCTGGTGCGTTCCGGGGTGCAGCACCGGTGGCAGCGGGCTGGGAAGATCGGCCTGCAGGTTGTACCAGGATTTCGGGATTCGGGATTCGTCGAGGACGAATTTGACGGTATCGGTCATGTGCGGGGCTTTCGCAGGTTGATCCGGGGCGCCGGCCACGGGGGGTCCGCCGGCGCCCCGAAAGTCTAAGGCAGGGCCGCGTGCACGGCGTCGCGCGGCGACCGCGATCGCGCCGGTCCTTGATCCGGGACAAGGGACGGGCGGATCCGGCGCCGGAGCGTCGCCGCTGCGCCGCGGACGGCGCGCCTTTCGCCGTCCTGTCGAGTCAGCGCGCGCCCAGCAGCTTGGCCGCTTTCGAAACGAGCTTCGGCTTGACCCAGAAGATGGCGCCGAAGCGGCCCTTGCCGCTCGTCACGGCGTCCATCGCTATAACGCCGATCTTCGCTGCCGCCAGCTTGTCGAGCACCCGGGTCATGGCGCCGACGCGGTCGTCGCCGTGGTAGAGAAAGCCCGTCTTCCGCGTGCTGACCTTCAGCCCCAGCTTCCGGGCCGCGCGCCTGAACTTCGCGGAATTCTCGGGCATCAGATCGAGCTGTGCCTGGCGTCCGCTCGGAAAGCCCGAGAACGCGAGGAGGTTCACGCCTTCCGCGGCGAGCCCCGCCATGATCTTCGCGCCCTTGCCGGCGGTGTTGGGAATCATCACGTAGAAATAGTCGACCTTGCGCAGGCTGCTGCTCACGATGTCCTCCTTTCGCTGCGACGTTGGGGGCCCGCCGCGGAGCGCCTGGATCGCGCGTCCGCCGGGCCTGGATCGATTATCCTCCCTGCCGCCGGATGCGGCCCGGCCGGACGGGGGCGCGCCGGGGCGCGGGGGCAAAGAGCTCACGCCGGACGCGCCACGCGCTAGAATCGACGAATCCTGAAAGGGGAGACAGGCATGGCCCTGCAGAACCTGGCGCGGTGGACGGGCGGAATGGCCGCGATGACGTTCGTCGTCCTGGCGCTGGCTTATCCCGACAAGCCGGTGCAGTACATCATCCCCTTCGCTCCGGGCGGCGAGTCGGACATCGCCGCGCGCCTCCAGGCGCAGGCGTTCCAGGCCAGGTACAAGCAGGAGATGATCGTCGTCAACAAGCCGGGCGCGGGCGGCGGGCTTGCCTGGTCGCAGATGAACAACATGCCCGGCGACGGCCATACCATCGTCGGCGTCAACCTGCCGCACATCGTGCTGCAGCCTCTCGAGCCCGGCGCGTCGTTCAGGACCGAGGACATCACGCCAGTCTATTTCTTCCACTACACGCCCGACGCGATCATCGTCGCCGCCGACAGTCCGTTCAAGAACTTCGCCGACCTCATCCGCGCCGCGCGCGACAAGCCCGAAGCGGTCACGATCGCCGGCTCCGGCACCAACTCCGCCAACCACGTCGCGCAGGTGCGCCTCGACCGCGAGCAGGGTGTGAGGACGACGTACATCCCGTTCAAGGGCACCGGCGAGCTGATCGCGTCGGTCCTCGGCGGCCACGTCTCCGCCGCGATGTCGTATTCGACGCTGGCCATTCAGCAGAAGGGCAAGATGCGGATGCTCGCGGTCGCGACGGAAAAGCGCC
Source organism: uncultured beta proteobacterium (assembly GCA_963779445.1). Taxonomy (GTDB): domain Bacteria; phylum Pseudomonadota; class Gammaproteobacteria; order Burkholderiales; family Casimicrobiaceae; genus CAIWHR01. The sequence goes on along the minus strand of CAVZYI010000006.1, from coordinate 296,075 downwards.
TGCCGCAGTTCCCGGACGTGCCGACGTTCAGGGAGCTGGGCCTCAATTGGGTCGACGGCGCGTTCCGCGGCATCGGCGTGCCCAAGTCGACGCCACCCGCCGTGCGCAAGCAGGTCTCCGACATGATGGATGCGATCAACAAGGACCCGGATCTGCGCCAGCGCATGTTCGAAGGCGGTTTCGAGGTCACCGACATCACGCTGGAATTGATGCCGGCGTTCATGAAGGAGCGCACGCAGGAATATCTCAATTCGGCGAAGACGCTGGGCCTTGTCAAATGACGGAACGCGCCCGCACGGCCGGGTGAAGGCGGCGCCGTCGATTGCGGCACGAGGGAGCACATGCACAGAGCGAGCGAATCGAAATGGCGCCTCGTCGGCGTGCGCGTCGTGCGCGCCGGCGAGCTCGACACGCGACACGCCGCAGACGCCGGGGATGAATCGCGCCGCGGCGATCACGCGTGCGCGCGCCGGCGCGGAAAAGCTGTGGGCCGGCACCGTGGTGATCCATCCCGGAGCGAAGACCGGAGCGCACCATCACGGACCGGTGGAGAGCGTCATCTACGTCGTGAGCGGGAAGGCGCGCATGCGATGGGGCGACCGCCTCGAATTCGTCGCCGAGGCCGGCCCCGGAGATTTCATCTACGTTCCGCCGTTCGTCCCGCACCAGGAGATCAACGCCAGCGACGACGAGCCGCTGTCCTGCGTCCTGTGCCGCAGCGGCCAGGAACCTGTCGTCGTCAATCTCGACCTGCCGAACGTCGAGGCGAATCCGGAGCAGGTGCATTGGGTGGACAACATTCATCCGGAGCCCGCGAACTGACTTTTTCGCGCGGGCGCGACTTCGCTTTCCCGGCGTCGTGCCGGCCCGTCCGGCGACGGTCCCGGGCCGGCCCGCGGACGCTGATCGGTACCGGCCATCGCGCCGCGGCCGGCCGGACGCTACAATGCGTCCCCACTCCACGGAATCGCCCATGACCCTCTCCATGTACCAGGCATCGGTCCCGGTTTTCTCGCGCGGCCTCCGGAATCTCGGCGCCATCCTCGCCAAGGCCGCCGCGCACGCGACGGCCAGGAAGATCGAGGAATCGGTGTTCCTGAACGCCCGCCTGTTCCCCGACATGTTCCCGCTCGCGCGGCAGATCCACATCGCGACCGATTTCGCCCGCGGCACGACCGCGCGCCTTGCCGGCGCCGAACCTCCGAAATGGGAGGACAACGAGGCGACATTCGCCGAGCTGATCGCGCGCGTCGATCGCACCATCGAAGCGGTCAACGCGTTCACCGCGGCGCAGATCGACGGATCCGAGAACCGCTCGGTCACACGGCCGGTCCGCGGCCAGCCGACGACGTTCACGGGGATCAACTACCTCCTGCAGTTCTCGCTGCCGAATTTCTATTTTCACTCGGCCACGGCGTACGCGATCCTGCGCAGCAACGGGGTCGAGGTCGGCAAGACGGATTTCATCGGGCCGCTCTCCTAGGATCGCGAGGCGGCGGTGAATCTGTTCCTGTCGATCGTCCTGCTGCTCGCCGGCACGATCGCGACGGCGCAGACGACGCCCCCGGCGACAGGCGTTCCGAATCGGCCGGGCGCGGATGGCGCGCCGCTGCCGTTCACGGTCTATGCCACGGGGCTCGCCCAGCCCCGTGGCCTGGTGTTCGCGCCGTCGGGCGATCTCTACGCGGCGGAGCAGGCGAGCGGCGCGATTGCGAGAATTGGCGCCGGCGGCACCGTCACGCGGATCGCGAGCGGCATGGACAGCCCGCACGATATCGCGCTGGACGCCAGGGGCAACCTCTACGTCGCCGAAATGGGCGCCAACCGGATCGCGCTCGTCACGCCTGCCGGAGCGGTTTCCACCTTCATCGCCGGCGTGCAGGCCCCGGTCGACCTCGAGTTCAGCCCGCAGGGCGAACTGGTCGTTTGCGAACTCTTCTCCGGGCGCGTCCTGGCGTACAAGGGGGACAGGCGGACGCGGATCGTCGCGTCGGGCCTGCAGTGGCCGCACGGCCTTGCGTTCGACGGAACCGGTGCGATCCTGATCAACGAGAACAAGGGCGATCGCATCGTGCGGGTCGAGCCCGGCGGCGCCGCACGGACCGTGGCGAAGGTCGATCGTCCGGTCGGACTCGTCTTCGGAAAGCGGGGCGAACTCTACGTTGCCTCGCCGGTGGCCGGCAGGGTGTCGATGGTGAGGCCGGATGGAAACACGGTCACGCTGCTTCGGGGCCTGGAGGAGCCGCGCGATCCCGCATTCGACGCCGCGGGCAACCTCTACGTGGCCGAAACCATGGCGGGCCGCGTGATCCGCATCGACGCGGCATCGCTCGCCGCCCGGCGATAGCGCGTCGCCGGCGCGGTCGGCCGGCGCCGCCCTACAGCTCGACCGCGCGCTTCGTCCGCAGCGACTCGGTCACCGCGATGCCGATGCGCGTCGCTTCGGTGGCGTCGCGCAGCGTCAGCGGGACCGGGCGGTCCTCGCGGATGACGTCGACGAATTCCTGCGCTTCCAGCAGGAAGGCCTCGGCGAAGCGCTCGTAGAACGTCGGCGTGCATTCGTTGCGCACGCCGTGCGCGTCGGCGATCTCGACGCGGTTCAACCGCGGGTTCTGGCCGATGGTGAGCCGGCCGCCGGTGCCGGTGACCTCGGCCAGCGTCTCGTGGCCGTGCGCCAGCGTCCGTGACGCCAGGATGACGGCGATCTGCCCGTCGACGAACTCGATGGTCGCGACCGCGTTGTCGACGTCGCCGCATTCGGCGAGGCCGCGGTGGATCGCGATCGTCCCGGTGGCGAAGACGCGCCGGGCCGCGGATGCGCCCAGCAGCCACCGCGCGCTGTCGATGTCGTGGACGCTCATGTCGAGGAGGATTCCGCCAGACTGCGGCGCGTACTGCACGAAGAATCCGCTCGGGTCGTTCTGGTCGGCGGTCTGCGAACGGACGAGGAACGGGCGGCCGATCGCGCCGGCCCGGATCTTGTCGCAGGCGTCGCGGTAGCTGGGATCGAAGCGGCGCACGTAGCCGATCATCACCTTCAGCGCGGGGTGCCGGGCGGCCTCGTCCTCGACGCGCTCGCAGTCGGGCAGATTCAGCGCGAGCGGCTTTTCGCAGAACACGTGCTTGCCCGCCCTCAGGGCCCGGATGATCTGGTCGGCGTGCAGCGTCGTCGGCGTCACCAGGAACACGGCGTCGAGGCCCGGGTGCGCGAGCAGCTCCGCGTAGTCGGAACAGACATGCGCGACGCCGAGCGTGTCGCGCGCCCAGGCGAGCTCGTCGGCGACGGGGCTGCAGGCGGCAACGAGCGCGGCGCCCTGCACGCGCTGCGCCAGGTTCGCGGCGTGCCGCCTGCCCATGCGACCGACGCCTGCGATGCCGATGCGAATTCCGGATGCAGCCATCGAAGCTCCTGTTCTCACGGCCCCCGCCAAAGAAAACCCCGCGGCTGACCGCGGGGTCGCGTGGCGTGACCGGCTGCTGCGATCGGGCGCGCGGGTCAGACGCGCTCGATGATCGCCGCGATGCCCTGGCCGCCGCCGATGCACATGGTGATGAGCCCGTAGCGGCCGCCGGTGCGATGCAGCTCGTACATCGCCTTGACCGTCAGGATGGCTCCGGTGGCGCCGATCGGGTGGCCCAGCGCGACGGCGCCGCCGTTGGGGTTCACCTTCGCGGCGTTCATGCCGAGTTCCTTGCTGACGCCCAGCGCCTGCGCGGCGAACGCTTCGTTCGACTCGATGACGTCCATCTGCTCGAGCTTGAGTCCGGCCTTCGAGAGCGCGCGCTTGACCGCGCTGACCGGGCCCAGGCCCATGATCTTCGGGTCGATGCCGGCGTGTCCGTAGGCGACGAGCCTCGCCATCGGCTTCAGCCCCTTCTTCGCGGCGGCCGATTTTTCCATCAGCACGACGGCCGCGGCCGCATCGTTGATGCCCGACGCGTTGCCGGCGGTGACCGTGCCGTTCTCCTTGATGAACACCGCCTTCAGCTTGGCCATGCCCTCCAGCGTCGACTCGCCGCGGACGTGCTCGTCGGTGTCGAACATGACCGGGCCCTTCTTGGACTTCAGCTCGATCGGCAGGATCTGGCTCTTGAAATGGCCGGCGGCGATCGCCGCGGCCGCGCGCTTGTGGCTTTCGACGGCGAAGGTATCCTGCTGTTCGCGCGTGATGCTGCATTTGCTGGCGACGTTCTCGGCGGTGACACCCATGTGCATGATGTCGAACGGGTCGGTCAGGGCGCCGACCATCATGTCGAACATCTTGGACTCGCCCATGCGCGCGCCCCAGCGCTGCGTCACCGACGCGTACGCGGCGCGGCTCATGCTTTCGGCGCCGCCGGCAACCGCCGCATCGGTGTCGCCCAGAAGGATGTACTGCGACGCCGAGACGATCGCCTGCATGCCGCTGCCGCACAGGCGGTTGAGCGTGAGCGCGCCGGTATCGTGCGGCAGGCCGCCGTTGACGCAGGCGAGGCGCGAGATGTACATGTCCCGCGGTTCGGTGTGGATCACGTTGCCGAACACGCACTGGCCGACGTCCGTCGGATCGATCTTGGAGCGGCTGACCGCTTCCTTGACGACGCGCGCCGCCAGGTCGCTGGGGGCGATGTCCTTGAGGCTGCCGCCGTAGTCGCCGATGGCGGTCCGGACTCCGCTCAGAATCATGACTTCTCTTTGCTCGCTCATGTTCGAATCTCCTGCAAAAGGAGGTCAATTATCCGTCGAATCGGGATTTTGCGCACGGGGTGCGCGGGATGGCGGGGAGCGGAACGGCCGGCTGCGATGCGGCGCGGTCATCGCCTCGCCGTCGCCGCCGCCCGCCCGGCGGGGTGCATGCCGCCCGGACGCCCGCCGACCGTTGGCGGACGCTCGGAGCCGCTGCCCGGCGCCGGCCACGGCCCGAACGCGGGCGCGGCGAGCGGTCGGCCGGGACGTCGATCGCCCGCGGAGACCGGGCCGGTCAGGGCTTGCCCCAGCGCTTCCCGGCCGCCGCGTTGCGCCGTTCGATGGCATCGGCGTGGCTGCGCTTCGCCTGCGCGTCGTCGTCGCGGCCCAGCGCGGCGAGCGCGATCGCCCACGCGCGGGGCGTTCGCGGGTCGGTCGGGGCTTCGCGGGCGGCGCGCTCGAATTTGGGCAACGCTTCCTCGTGCCGCCCCAGTTTCGCGAGCGCCTCGCCCCAGCCTCGCCAGGCCTCGGCGGTGTGGGCGTTTTCCGCGATGCCGTCCTCGTACCTGGCGATCGCGGCTTCGACCTGGCCATCGGCGAGCAGCGCGTCGCCCCACCCCGCCTTGCAGATTTCGTAGTGGCCGAAGGCTCGGTCGGCGCGCTCGAACGCCGCGACCGCCGCCCTGGCGTTCCCCGCGGCGAGCTCGGCGAATCCGAGCGCCAGGTTTCCGTGATGGCCATTCGGGACGCGCGCGATGGCTTCCTGCGCGACGCGTAGCGCCTCGTCGGTCTGGCCCGCGAGGCTCAGCTGCCAGGCAAGGGCGAATTCGATCTGGCTGATCGCCCCTCCGAGCTCGCGGGCGCGATGGAGTGCGGCGATGGATTCGGCGTGACGGTGCAGCCCCCCGAGCGCATACCCGCGGGCGAGGTGCGTCATTGCATTGCGCCTCGCGAGGCGCGTCGCGCGGTTCGCGGCGGAGAGCGCGAGGTCCCATTGGCCGATGGCCGTGTAGGCCTGCGCGACGGCGAGCAGGTTTTCGGCCACCACGGGGCGGCGCGCCTCGATCGCCTCGATTTCGGCGATCGCCTGATCTTCGTGCCCCTTGTAGGCCAGCGTCGTCACCAGGTTGCCGAGCGCGACCGAAACGAAGATCCGGTGGTGAGCGGCAAGCGAGGCGCGGTATTTGGCCACGGCTTCTTCATCGGCATGCTCCGCGATCAATACCGTTCCCCAGAGGCCCAGCGCCCAGGCGCGATCCTCGGGCGTTCCCGAGCGCTCCGCCATGCGCAGCAAGCGCAGCGTGTTCGGATGGGCGGCGGCCCCGCCTTCGGGGCCCATGAAGTAGTAGCTCGCAAGCGAGTAGGGATCGACCGCCTGCAGCAGGTCCTGTGCGCCCGCGTGGATGACCTGCTCGACGACCGTCGCCGGCGGGTGGGGACCGCCGACCGGCTCGATGACGACGCTGCCGACGCGCAGCCGGAGCGTGTAGCCCTCGGGATGTTCGGTGATCTCGCCGCTGATCCGCGACGCGGGGCGGCCGAACAGCGAGCGCGCATAGCGCACCACCGCGCGGATCGAGAGCTGGCCCCCGGGGAGCTGCAGGTCGGCGAGCGCCGCGATGTTTTCCAGCACCCGGCGCGGCCGCATGCCCGCGGCGCCGCGCTGCAGTGCGCGCGCCTCGTCGAGCAGTCGCGCGGCGACGACCGCTGCCGAGAAGCCGCGCCGCGCGAGCTCGTGCGGAACTTCGATGGGCTCCAGGAACACGGTGTCGTTCCTGACCTCGCGCCAGAACGCGTAGGCGAGCGCGCCGACGACGCCGACGAGGGACAACCCGAGCGCCGCGGACAGGATCGTGTCGACCTGCGGCATCGACAGGAGCCCGAAAATCGCGCCCACGGGGACCGACGGCGGCGCGGAACCGGTCATGCCGCTCCTGACCGGCGGGGGTTCGAGCTGGCCGGTCGGCGGGCTGCCGTCCGGCAACGCGCGCCGCGCACACGCCGCATTCGCCGCGCGGCCGCGCGTCGCGGCGACGATGCCGCCGATGGGCTGGTAGCCACCGCGGCGCCCGCAGTGACTCACGGTCGCGGACCCGTGTCGTAGAACTTCCACTGGTTGCGCAGGAAGACGTTGAGCTTGAAGCCCTTCAGCCACGGCTGGACCAGCACGTTGGAGTACGGGTAGTTGTCGAGCGTCCAGGGCGCGTAGTTGAGGATGATCTCGGTCATCCTGCGGTAGACCGCGGTGCGCTCGGCGCCGTCGGGCAGCTTGCGCGACTCCTCGTAGAGCCGGTCGTATTCGGGCAGCCGGAACCGCGCGTCGTTCGACGTCCCGATGTTGCGGCCGTACAGCGGGCTGTAGAACGGGTCGCCGTCCGGGATCGAGCTGATCCAGCCGAGGTTCCAGATCATCAGCTGGCCCGCCTCGGACATCTTGTTGAGCTCGGGCCACTTGTTCTTCAGGAACGTCACCTTGATCCCGATCGCGTCCATGCTGCGCTTCCAGAGTTCGTCGCGCGCGCGGTCCGCGGCGGCCGTCGTCGACGCCTTGACGAGCACCAGCGGCTTGCCGTCGGGCGTTTCGCGATAGCCGTCGCCGTCGCGATCGCGGTATCCGAACTTGTCGAGCAGCGCGCGCGCGGCGGCCGGATCGTAGGTCTTCGTCGGCGGCAGCGAAGCGTCGTGGCCCGCCACGCCCACGGGCACCGGCTGGTTCGCCGGCTCCGCCTGGCCGTTGGAGAGCAGCCGGATGTCGGCGTCGCGGTCGTAGCCCATCCCGATCGCCCGCCGCAGCGCGATCTTCTGCGGCGTGTATCCGCCGACGACCGGATCCTCGATGTTGAAGAAGGTGAACTGCAGCGAGGGGTCGATCGCGCGATGCAGGCGGATTCCCCGGCGCTCGTATTCGGGCTTCAACGCGTTGCCGGCGAGCACGTTGCCGGCGATCGACACCGGGAGATCGACAAAGTCGAGATTTCCAGAGTCGAAGGTCAGCAGGCGCGGCTGCGCTTCCTCCAGAACGCTGATCTCCACCCGCCCGACGATCGGCAGCTTCCGTCCCGCGTTGGCGCGCGCGATCGCCGCGTCGGCCGCCTCGCTCCCGGGGCCCGGCTCGGGGTAGGTCTCGTCGCGGAAATCGGGATTGGCCTCGAGGACGATCTTCTGGCCGCGCGTCCATTCCTTCAGCCGGTACGGACCGGTGCCTACCGGGTGGTCCATCACGCGGTTGGACTCGTCCTTGTAGGCGTCGACGACTTCGCGGGCGACCGCGGCGAGCCCGTCGTAGGTCAGCCACCACTTGAACACGTAGTCGGGATTGCGGAACCGTATGCGCAGCGTGTACCGGTCGAGGGCGACGAGTCCGTCGATCTTCTGGTCGTAGTCGAGGACCCCGGTCCTGCGCGCCCGCGCGAGGACCTCGTCGAGGCCGACGAGGTTCTTCTCGAAGATGTAGAGCCAGTACGAGCGCACCTTCGGATCGAAGATGCGCTTGATGCTGTAGACGTAGTCCTCGGCGGTCAATTCGCGCTTCTTCCCCTTGAACGCGGGGTCGGAGGCGAAGTAGATGCCGGGCCTGACCTTGATCGTATAGGTTCGCCCGCCGTCGGTGATCTGCGGCAGCCCGTCCGCGGTGTTCGGCACGAGGCGCACCGGCCGCGCGAAATAGTCGTAGGTGTAGAGCGGGTCGAAGATCGCGCGACACACGTCGAACGAATAGGTGTCGAACACCGCCTGCGGGTCGAAGCCCGCTTCGGCGACCGGAATGGCGACGCGCAGCGTCTTCGACATGTCGGCGGCGCGGGCCGCTCCCGCGACCAGCGCCAGCGCGAGCACGGCGAGGGCGGTGGTGACCCGTGTCGACCGCGGGAAGTCGCTTCGTGTCCTCGAGCGGATTCATGCTCACCGCGGGGCGACGTCGTAGAATTTCCATTGGTATCGAAGCAGCGGATCCGGCTTGTAGCCCAGCAGCCACGGTTGCGCGAGCACGTTGCCGTAGGTATGGATGCCGAGGATCCACGGCGCGTAGGCGTGCACGAGGTCGTTCATCCGGCGAAACGCGGCGGCACGGGAGGTCTCGTCGGCGAGGCTTCGTGATTTCTCATAGAGCCGGTCGAATTCGGGCAGTCGAAAGCGCGAATAGTTGCCGGCGCCGATGTTGCCACTGTACAGGAGCGAGTAGAAGGGGTCGGCGTCCGGGATCGCCGCGACATTCCCCAGTCCCCACGCCATCAGCTGCCCGGCCTCGGCCATCCGGTTGAGCTCGGGCCATTTCTGCTTCACGAAGGCGATCCGGATCCCGATCGCGTCCATGTTGCGCTTCCACAGTTCGTCGCTCGCGCGGGCCGCGGCGTCCGTCGTCGAGGCCAGGACCAGCGTCAGCGGCATCCCGGCGGGCGTTTCGCGGTAGCCGTCGCCGTCGCGGTCCTTGTAGCCGAAATTGTCGAGGAGCGCCCGCGCGGCGCCGGGATCGTAGGCGTCGACGGCCGGGATGGCCGGATCGAAGCCGGTGAATCCCGGCGGCGGGACTTGCGCCGCCGGCACCCCCTGGCCGCCGCGCAGCAGCCGGATCCGCGCCTCGCGCTCGTAGCCCAGCGCGATCGCGCGGCGCAGCGCTATCCTCTCGGGGGTGTAGCCGCCGACCAGCGCGTCGTCCATGTTGAAATAGACGTACGCCAGCGAAGGGTCGATCTGGCGGTGAAGCGCGATGCCCCGCTTCGCGTATTCGGGCTTGAGCGTGTTGCCGGCGAGCACGACGCCGGCGACGCTCGCCGGCACCTCCACGTAGTCGAGCCTGCCGGTATCGAACAGCAGCAGCCGCGGCTGCGCCTCCTCCACGATGCCGATCTCGACGCGCCCGACCATCGGCAGCCGCTTGCCGGCGACCGCTTTCGCGATCGCGGCGTCGCCCGGCTCGCTGCCCGCCCCGGGCACGGGATAGACCTCGCTCCGGAAATCGGGGTTCGCCTCGAGGACGATCCTCTGGCCGCGCACCCATTCCTTCAATCGGAACGCCCCGGTGCCCACCGGGTGTTCCATGACGCGGTGCGATCCGTCCCGGTGCTTCGCGACCACCTCGCGCGCGACGGCGCTCAGCGTGACGTAGGTCAGCCAATGCTGGAACAGGTAGTAGGGATTCCTGAACCTGATGCGCAGCGTGTAGCGATCGAGCGCCTGCAGGCCCTCGAGCGGCGCGTCATAGTCGAACCGTCCCGTGCGCCGGGCGGCGGCGAGCAGTTCGTCGAGCCCCGCCAGCTGGTGTTCGAAGATGAAGAGCGAAGGCGAGCGGACGCGGGGATCGAAGATGCGCTTGATGCTGTAGACGTAGTCCTCGGCGGTGAGTTCGCGAGCGCGTCCCGCGAAAGCCGGGTCGGCGGCGAAATGGATCCCCGGCTTCACCCGGATCGTGAACGTGCGCCCGTCGTCGGTGATCAGCGGCAGCCCGGCGGCGGTGTTCGGAACGAGCCGCGGCGGCCGGGCAAAGTAGTCGTAGGTGTAGAGCGCGTCGAAGATCGAATCGCAGACCATGTAGGAGTAGTTGTCGTTGACCGCCTGCGGGTCGAAGCCCGTCTCGGCGGTCTCGAAGGCGACGTGCAGCGTCGCGGGCCGGTCGGCGGGGGCTGCGGCGACGGACGACAGCGGCGCGAGCGCGGCGGCGAAGGCCAGTGCGGCGACGGTTCCGGTGTCGCATGCTTCCTCCTGGCTCAAGTTCCGGCGTCCGGCGCCGAATCCGGCCGGGGTGGGAATTCCGTCGTGCGCCGCGTGCGCGGGAGCTCCGGTCCGACGGTCGATTCGGTGACGGCCAGCCGCGCCGAGGCGACTTATACTTCGCCGCGAGCGCGCAGGGCAAGCGGGAGCGCGGCTTCCGACGCGGGACGACGACGCGTGGCCCGCGCCGGAGCGACGGCGTCCCCGGATGCATTTCGACGGCGAGGTGCGCGCGGTTGATGCGGTTGCGCCGAACGCAGTACCATCGGGACCCCGCATGCCGGACCGGAGTCGTCCACCATGTACTACGAACAGCGAGGATCGCTCCTCGGCAGCATCATCGGCATCATCGTCTGCGGCGGCATCGGCGGCGTCTCGGCGTGGGCTCTCGTGACCGCCCTCGGCTGGGACGGCATGCCGGGCGCGATTGCCGCGGCGATCATCGGCATGGTCGTCGCCACGGCGGCCTGGGCGGCCGGGACCACGCTGTTGCGCACGCTGGGACTGATCCGATGACCGTCCGGCACGACATCGCCGCCATCGCCGACCGGCTGATCCATGCGTACGACCGGGCGACGCAGATCGATCCGATCACGGTGTCGGATCCGGCCTTCGACGTCGCGGCCGCGTACGAGGTGCTGCGCGAGATCGAGAAGCGCCGGCGCGCCACGCAGGGCTGGCAGCCGATCGGCCGCAAGATCGGGTTCAGCAACCGCACGATCTGGGAGCGCTACGGCGTCGACCGGCCGATGTGGGCGCACATCTGGTCGCATTCGGTGCAGTTCGCCCATGACGGCCGGGCGAAGATCGCGCTCCACGGATTCGTCCAGCCGCGCATCGAACCGGAAGTCGTGTTCAAGCTGAAGGCGCCGGTGCCGGTGACCGACGATGCGCTCGCGGTGCTGGCGGCCGTCGAATGGATCGCCCCGGGCTTCGAGATCGTGCAAAGCCATTTCCCGGACTGGAAATTCGCCGCGGCCGATTGCACCGCGGCGTTCGGACTGCACGGCGCTCTGGTCGTCGGCAACCCCATCGTGCTGACGGCCCGCAACCGCATCGCCATCGCCGCCGCCCTGCCCAAGTTCACGCTGACGCTGCGCCGCGGGCGTTCGGTGATCGATCACGGCGTCGGCGCGAACGTGCTGGGGAGCCCGGCCATGGCGCTGGTGCACCTCGCCCGCGTGCTCGCCGGGCAGCCGCAGTTCCCGCCGCTGGCCGCCGGCGAAATCATCACGACGGGCACCGTGACCGATGCCTGGCCGGTGTGCCGTGGGCGAGACGCTGGACGTCGGACTACGGCGCGCTGGGACTCGGCGGCGTCACGCTTTCGTTCGTCTGAAGCGCGATCAGGCGACCGACAGCCCCCGCTTTTCGTGCCAGTCGGCGATGCCCTCGTCGGGATACAGGCGGAAGTGGGTGTGCGTGCGGCCGCTAGGCACGTCGGACCACGGCGCCGCGAAATGAAGCATGATCTCGACTTCCTCGTCGGGCTTCGGCAACCGCGTGTCGATCGCCGAGGCGAACGGATAGACGCAATCCGGCCAGCGCGGATCCCATACCCAGAGCGCGCTGCCGCACCTGGCGCAGAACTGGCGCCGCGCCGGCGACAGCGTTCCGCGGGAGCCGGCGCGGTCGCGGATGCGGGCGCGGTAGACGTTCACGAATCGCTTGCCGCGAACGCGCAAGGTCTTCATCTCGCCCATGATGTTGATCGCGTAACCGCCGCCGCCGGCCGTCTTCCGGCAGATGGAGCAGTAGCAGCGCATGAACGGCTGCGGCGTGTGCGATTCGACCGCGAAGTGCACGGCGCCGCAATGGCAGGAGCCTTCGAGCTTCATGGCGGTCTCCGTTGCTGACGATCGGGCGATGATAGCGCGGAGCGCGTCCGCGGTGCAGCCGGGCGGCGCGCAGGGTCCGGCTCGGCGTGGGCAAGCCGGGAGCGGCGTTCAGCGCGCCGCCGGCTCGGCCGTCGCGACGACGACGTAGCGCAGCGGGCCGCCCGGTTCGACGGCATCGAAAGGAAAGCAGGTCACCAGCGTCAATTCCTCCTCGGGCGGAAGCCGCGGCAGGCGCAGGTCGCGCGCGTCGGCGACAAGGGCTTCCCGGACGCGGTAGCGGTGGCGCTGTCCGGACGGCAGCTCGACGATCAATTCGTCGCCGGGAGCGAGCTGCCGCAGGAATCGGAAGTGGGTATCGCGATGGCCCGATACCACGGTGTTCCCCGCTTCGCCGGGCATCGACGACCCGTCGTGGTGCCCGGGACCGAACGCGAGCGTTCGCCCGGTGGCGCTGGCCAGCACCAGCAGGTCGATGCCCTGCGCCGGCGCGATGAGCCGCGCGATGGGCGCCGTGTCGGCCCAGGGCCACGGCCTGGCGGGCGCGTGCGTCGCCATCGTTTCGGTCCACGCGCGCTGCAGCAGCACCTGCGCGAGGAGCGCCTTCGCGTGGATCCGGGCGGCGTCGCCCGCCAGCGCGAGCCCCGCCGCCGCCAGCCCCGCGGCGATCCACGACCAGCGGCGCCGCGTCGCGCAGGGCGCCGGCGCCGCGCCGCCGACGGGGGAAGACTCGGCCGCGGGAGCGCGAAACGCGATACCCGGCGCCGAGGCGCGCATCCAGTTGCGCGCCTCGCGGTCGCGAAGGTCGAAAGGTCCTCCCCCGTCGGCGGCGTGGTCCATGTCATCGTTCCCCGACGACGTACGTCCGTGGGCGAACGGCGCGCGACCACGCCACGACGGCGAGGAGCAGCGCGGCGAGGCCGAGGAGCAGGTGCTGCATGGCCGGCGTGGCGGTCTGCGCGCCGCCGAACACCGCGTCGTAGGACCCGCCTTCCGGCAGGTTCACGGGCAGCGCCAGCGCTGCGCCGTCCACGCCGGGAGGCGCCGTCGCCGTCGTGTCGACGGCGACGAGGCTCGTGTACCGGCTGACGAGGTGATGCGCCAGCGCCACGTCGACGATGGCCTTCCGGATCTCGCCTTCCGGGCTTCCGTCCTCGAGCGCGTCGGTGAGGCCGTCGATCTGCGCGCGCGCCCACAGGACGCCGATGCCGGGTTCGTCGATGCCCGCGGCCAGCGGCAGGCTCGCGCTCCACGGCTTGCCGCCCCGCGTTCCGGTGATGGTCACGCCGCCGGCGAGCGCGTCGACTTCCGCGACGACGACCACCGGCTCGCCGGCATAGAGGTCGGGCACCTGCCGCGGCCAGGCGTCGGCGCGGCCGGGCCAGGCGATCGCGATGTCGGTCAGCACCGGACTTTCGAGCTTCGTGAACAGCGCGCCCATCTTCCCGGCGACTTCGCGAACGTCGCCGATGTAGGTGAACGTGCCGCGGCCGGACTGCGCGGCCTTGGTCAGGAAGTGCGAGTTCGGCGCGGAGCCGATGCCGATCGTGAACAGCCGGCGATCGCCGAGCCGCTCGCGGATCAGAGCCATAAGCGCGCCTTCGTTTCCGACCGCGCCATCGGTGAGGAACACGACCTGCCGCACGTATCCCGGCGCGGCATCGGGCGTGAGCGCCGCCGCCAGCGCCGGTTTCATCTCGGTGCCGCCGCGGGCACGCAGACCGGCGACGAAGCCGCTCGCCATTGCGACCGTCGCGGGATCGACGGGCATCGGCGCCTCGAACAGACCCCGGGTGAACGAATTGAACTCGATCACGTTGAAGCGGTCGCCGGGCCGCAGGCGGGCGAGCGCGAGCTGCAGGGCGGCCTTCGCCTGCACGATCGACGTTCCTTCCATCGACCCCGACGTGTCGACGATGAAGACGATCTCGCGGGGGCTGCGCGCGGCGGTGTCCGCCGCCGCCGGCGCGGGCGGCAGCACCATCACCTGCGCGTAGATCCTGCCTTCCTTGCGCTCGGCGAATACGGCCGCGCCCGGCGCGGCGGCCACGTCCGGCGTCCAGACCAGGACGAAGTCGCGATTGGCCGGCACCGGACCATCGGCGAGCGTCACCCGGTAACGGCGATCGGCGGATTCGTCGACGACGATGTCGTGGTACGGGCTCTCGATCCCCGAGAGCAGGAACCCCGGCGCCAGTTCCACGGCGATGGTCACCGGATTGCGGAAGCCGTCCTGCGGCGGCGCAACCGGCGGCGTGATCCGCGCGGCATCGGGGACCTGATCGGTATCGACGCCGCGGCCAGCGCCCGATTCGCCGGCAACGACCGCCGTGCCGGCAATATAGCGCGGTGCGACGACCATAGGAAAGCGAAGGCTGAACGACCCCGAATCGTAGCGGGGCGTCTCCTGGTACTCGATGGTCACGGCGATGTCCTCGCCGGGTCCGACGTGCGCGACGCTGGTCGTGAAGACGTTGGGCCGCTCCTGCTCCACCAGCGCCGCCTTCCGTCCTTCGCGCTTCGCCTGCTCGTAGGCGCTGCGCGCTTCGCCGCGCTCGCGGATCAGGCCTTCGATGCGGCGCGGGCCGACGCGCATGTCCAGGTGGTCGACGGCGGCCTTCTCCGGCAGCGGAAACACGTAGACGCCTTCCTGCCACTCGGTCGTCGGATTGCCGAAGCGCTGCGTCACCGTCGTGCGGGCGACCGAACCGCCCACCTGGATCCTGACTTCGGTGTGCAGCAGCGGCGCTGCCACCGGTGCTTCGCCTGCGCCCCGGGTGAACAGCAGCGTACCCTGACCCGGCGGCGCGGCCGTGGCCGCTGCCTGCGCCTGCGACGAGACGATGAAGATCGCCAGCGCCAGCACCAGGCTCACGAACAGTCCCGCCGCGAGCGCGTCGCCGGCGAGCCGGACGAGGCCGCGGCAGGCTCCGCGGCGAATCGAAGGCGAGTCGTCCATGCGCTGATCCGCGGCGAAGTTCATGTCCGTGCCCTTTCCGGGGAATGCCGACCCGGCTGCGACGCGACCGGCAGGGTTTGCGTTGTCCACGATGCGCTCGATGGCGCGCGGGAGGGCGGCCCGTCCGTCGTCCCGTCGCGCTCTACGCACATTGAAGGCCCCGAAGGTGGCGCTGCGAGGCGCGAATTGCGGCAAACCGGCGAACAATCGTGGCAGGAATGTGGCGGCCGGCGCGCCGGCCGTCGACAGCGGGCGCGGCTGCGCTATAGTCGACGCATCGCAGCTCCGCGCGAGCGCATTCCCGCATGACCCGCCGCATTGCCATCGTCGAAGATGAGCCCGCGATCCGCGCCAACTACGCGGATGTCCTCCGCAGGCAGGGCTACGACGTCGCCGTCTACGCGAACCGGAACGACGCGCTGGCGGCGTTCCGCTCGCGGCTCCCCGATCTCGCGCTCGTCGACATCGGGCTCGCCGACGACGTGGACGGCGGCTTCGCGCTGTGCCGCGAACTGCGCGCGCTGTCGGCGACGGTTCCCATCGTCTTCCTTACGGCGCGCGACTCGGACTTCGACGTCGTCGCCGGCCTGCGCCTGGGCGCCGACGACTACGTGACCAAGGACGTCAGCCTGCCGCACCTGGTCGCCCGCGTCGCCGCGCTGTTCCGGCGCAGCGACCTGCTGGCGGCGCCGCCGCTCGCCGACGACGTGCTGACGCGAGGCGCACTGGTGCTCGATTCCAGGCGCTTGACGGCGCACTGGAAGGGACGGCGCGTCGATCTCACGCTCACCGAATTCTGGATGGTGCACGCGCTCGCCCGGTTTCCCGGGCACGTCAAGGATCGCGACAGCCTGATGCGCGACGCGCGCATCGTCGTCGACGACACTACGATCACCTCGCACGTGAAGCGGATACGGCGGAAATTCGCGGCGCAGGATCCGTCGTTCGACCGGATCGACACGGTGTACGGCATGGGCTATCGCTGGATGGCGGAGGACGCTTGAGGCTCCCGCGCGTCGCGCTCGGCATACGCGCGCAGCTTCTGCTGGTGCTGACGGTCTTCCTGGTGCTTCCGTTCCTCGGCTACGAGTACGTACGCGAACTGGAGACGGTGCTGCGCGTCGCACAGGAGCGAACGCTCGCCGGCACCGCCCAGGCCGTCGCGACGGCGCTCCACGACCGGCCGCGGCTGTTCGACGTGCAGCCGGTGCCGCTCGAATCGCTGGCGAGCGGGCGGGGCGCCGAAGAGCCGATCGCCGAAGCGACGCCGGCCCTCGCCCGGCGGCCGGTTCCGCATCCCGGAGCCGTCGCCGAGGTGGCGCAGATCCTGCACGGGCTGTCGCGGACGACGGCGCAGATCTGGGTGATCGACCGCGATCTGAACGTGCTCGCCCGCGCCGGCTCGCTGAAGCGCGCCGCGCCGGCGCCCGAGCCCCCGCCGGCGGGCGCCGCTGCGCAATTCCGGCGCTGGATCGAGCGCGCCGCGCTGCATCCGGTCTACGCGCGGCTGCTCTCGCAACCGGCCGAGGATTTCAGCGACGAGGGCGCCGGAGACGCGCTGGGCGTCGCGCGCGAGGTGGCCGGCGCGCTGTCCGGGGTGCTCACCACCGACCGGCGCCCGACGCGCGACGGCCGCGCGATGATCGTCGCCGCGGCGCATCCGATCTGGGTCGGCGACCAGGTGCGCGGAGCGGTGATCGTCGAGGAGACGGCGAACGCCGTGCTCGTCGAGCGCAATCGGGCGTTCGAGCGGCTTTTCGACATCGTGCTGGCGGCGCTGCTGGTCGGCTCGGTGGCGCTGACGCTGTTCGCCTCGCGCCTGACAACGCGCATCCGGGCGCTCCGCGACGACGCCGAACGGGCGATCGATGCGCAGGGGCGCGTCACGGGCGCCGTCGCGGGTTCGAATGCCGGCGACGAGATCGGCGACCTCTCGCGCAGCTTCGCGGGCGTCCTGGCGCGGCTTTCCCAGTACGCGAGCCACCAGGAGAACATGGCGAGCCGGCTGTCGCACGAGCTGCGCACGCCCGTTGCCGTCGTGCGCTCGTCGCTCGACAACCTGAACCTGCAGCCGCTGCCGGACGACGCGCGCGTCTACATCGAGCGCGCGCAGAGCGGGCTCCAGCGGCTGACGGCGATCCTGACCCGGATGACGGAGGCCGCGCGCCTCGAGCAGAGCATGACCGATTCGGCGCGCGAAAGGATCGATCTCGCGAAGCTCGTCGCTGCCTGCGTCGACGGCTACCGCGCGGCCTACCCGGGGCGGACCATCGAATGCGTCGCGCCGCACGGCGGATTGTGGATCGACGGCGCGCCGGACCTCGTCGCGCAGATGCTGGACAAGCTGGTCGCCAATGCCGTCGAGTTCGGGGCGCCCGGCACGCCGGCTGTGGTTCGTCTCGAACGCGACGGCCCGTCGGCGCGCCTCGCAGTGGAAAACGAGGGCCCGCCGCTGCCGGAGGGCATGCAGGGACGGCTGTTCGATTCGATGGTCTCGGTGCGGCACGACACGGGGGGCGAGGTTCCGCATCTCGGCATGGGGCTCTACATCGTGCGCCTGATCGCCGAATTTCACGGCGGCAGGGCGCAGGCCGAAACCCGCGACGACGGTCATGGCGTCGTCGTCTCGGTGCGGCTGCCCTGCGCCGCAGCCGCGTGAACACGCCAACGGCCGCGTCATGACGCAGGAACCTGCCGATGGCGCCGTGCTCGACCTCGACGCCTACCTGGACCGGATCGGCTATGCCGGCGGGCGCCAACCGTCGCCGGACACGCTCGCGGCACTGCACATCGCGCACGCGACCCGGATTCCGTTCGAAAATCTCGACGTGCTGCTCGGCCGGCCCATCCGGCTCGACCTCGCGAGCCTGCAGGCCAAGCTCGTCGCCGGCGGCCGCGGCGGCTACTGCTTCGAGCAGAATCTGCTCTTCGCGGCGGCGCTGCGCGCGCTCGGATTCTCCGTGACTTGCCTCGCGGCGCGCGTTCGTTTCGGCACGACCGTCGTCCTGCCGCGGACGCACATGACGCTGCTGGTCGACGTCGACGGCGGGCGATGGATCGCCGACGTCGGCTTCGGCGCCCAGGGCCTGCTGCTGCCGGTGCCGCTCCACGGCGCGCGGGAAGCACGGCAGTACGCGTGGACCTACCGCATCGTCGCCGCGGGCGGGACCTGGATTCTGCAGACGCGCGGCGACGCGTCGTGGGACGACCTCTATGAGTTCTCGCTCGAGCCGCAGGTCGCCGCGGACTACGAGATGGCGAGCCACTACACGTCGACGCATCCCGCGTCGCGATTCACCCATACACTTGCCGCGCAGCGGATCGCGCCCGAGCTGAGGTGCATTCTGCGCAACCGGGAGTACAGCGAAGTTCGCGGCACCGGCGTGACCCGGCGGACGCTGGCCGACGACGCCGAGATACTGCAGGTGCTGGCGGAGGTCTTCGGCCTGCGATTTCCGGCGGGCACGCGTTTCCCCTTCCTCGGCACGGCCGCCTGATCCGTCGCACCGGGCCACGGCGGAATCGCGGCCGTCCGAGCCGTACGCGGCGGCATCGGCGATAATGCATCCTTTCCGACAGAGTCCGATTCCATGTCCGCCGCGGATCCGCGCCGATGAATTACTTCGCTCCGATCACCGCCTACCCCGTGCTGGCCTGCGCGGTGCTGCTCACCGCGTCGAACGTCTTCATGACCTTCGCCTGGTACGGACACCTGAAGCACCTTCAGGCGAGCCCGTGGTGGACCGCCGCGCTGGTCTCGTGGGGGATCGCGCTGTTCGAGTACCTGCTGCAGGTGCCCGGCAACCGCATCGGCCACGGCGTCATGTCGCTGGCGCAGCTCAAGATCCTTCAGGAAGTGATCACGCTGACGGTGTTCGTGCCGTTTGCGATGCTGTACATGGACGAGCCGCTCAGGCTCGATTTCCTGTGGGCGGGGCTGTGCCTGCTCGGCGCCGTGTATTTCGTCTTTCGCGGCTGA
Organism: uncultured beta proteobacterium; assembly: GCA_963779445.1. Taxonomy (GTDB): domain Bacteria; phylum Pseudomonadota; class Gammaproteobacteria; order Burkholderiales; family Casimicrobiaceae; genus CAIWHR01. The sequence continues at coordinate 276,930 of CAVZYI010000006.1, read as the reverse complement.
TTCCGATCGTCCATCGCCATCGCGCCGCCGCTGACGCCCCCCATGAATCCCGCAGGCATGCCGTTCCGGCACCTCTACTTTGCGTTCGCCGGCGGCTATCTGCTGTCGTATCTGTTCCGCAGCGTCAACGCGGTGATCTCGCCCGAGCTGACGCGCGAGCTGGGATTGTCGCCGGGCGCGCTCGGGCTGCTGACCAGCGCGTACTTCGTTTCGTTTGCCGCGATGCAGATTCCCGCAGGCATGCTCCTCGACCGCTACGGCCCCCGGCGGGTGGAACCCGTGCTGCTGCTGCTCGCGGGCATCGGCGCGCTGATGTTCGCCCTGGCCGAAGGCGAAGGCGCGCTGATCGTGGCCCGCGCGCTGATCGGCGCCGGCGCCTCCGTGTGCCTGATGGCGCCGATGAAGGCCATCGCCGCGTGGTATCCGGCCGACACGCAGGCGTCGCTGTCGGGCTGGATGATGGTGGCCGGAGGGGCGGGCGCGCTGGCCGCCACCGCGCCGCTCGAGTACGCGCTGCGCTTCGCCAGCTGGCGGGCCGTCTTCGTCGGGCTCTCGGTCGCCACCTTCGCCGTCGCGGCGTGGATCTGGTTTCGCGTTCCCGACATGCCCGCGTCCCGCGCCGCGGCGGGCTTCAAGGCGCAGTGGGCGGGCGTGCGGTCGATATTCGGGCATCCGCGCTTCTGGTGGATCGCGCCGCTCGGCGGCCTCGGCATGGGCTCGTTCTTCGCGATGCAGGGGTTGTGGTCGGTGCCCTGGCTGATCGAAGTCAGCGGCTACGATCGAAGCGTCGCGGCACGCCATCTTCTGATCATGGGAACGCTGATGCTCGCCGGCTACCTCAGTCTCGGGCTCTTCGCGACCCGCCTGGCGCGTTTCGGGCTGCATCCCCGGCACCTGTTCGGCATCGGATTCGCGCTCAACGCGCTGTCGCTCGCGGCCATCGTCGCGGAACTTTCCGGCAGCTACGCCTGGTGGTCGCTGTACGGGTTGGGCGCCACGGCCAACATCCTGGCATTCACGGTGCTGAACGACGGCTTTGCCAGGGAGCTCGCCGGCCGCGCGAACACGGCGCTGAATCTGCTGATGTTCGGCGGCGGTTTTGCCGCGCAATGGGGCATCGGGCTCGTCGTCGACGCCGCGCGGACCTTGCTGGGCCTCGACATCGCGGGCGGGCTGAGACTCGCGTTTGCCATCGTCCTGGCGCTGGAGGCGCTGGCGTATGCCTGGTTCGCCTGGGGCTGGCGGCGGCACGCCGTGCGCCTCGACGCGGTGGCGGCATGAGTGTCGATGAGTGCCGCGACAGGGGTCGCCGGCGTGCGGGTGCGGCCATGACCGGCGCGAGGCGCGGGTGAGCGACGAGCTGGAAGCCCTGTTGCGCACCGCCGCCGAATGCGTGGCGGCGCGCGATCGCGGCGGTGCGATCGCGGCGTACGAAAAGGCCGTGACGCTCGCCCCCGAACGCGCCGAGCTGCACTTCAACCTCGGCGTCGTTCTTGCCGAAGCGCACCGCGACGGCGAGGCGCTGCGCGCGTTCGCGGCGGCGGCGCAGCGGCGCGCCGAGTGGCCCGAACCATGGCTCGCCGAAGGTCATCTGCTGTTCGCGCGCGGGCGCTATCTCGAAGCGGCGGGCGCCTTCGACGCGGCGGCGGCGCGCGCGCCGGACCGGCTCGACGCCTGCTACAACGCGGCCAAGGCGCTGATGCGCGCGAAACGCTGGAGCCTGTCGGTGCCGCATCTGATGCGCGCGCGGGAGCTCGCCCCCGCCCACGAGGAGATCTGGATCGAGTTGCGCGGGCTGCTGCTGCGCCTGAACCGCGAGGAGGAAGCCGCTGCCGACTTCCTGCGCTTCGAGTCGGTGGCCCGGCCTTCGGCGCGCACCGTCGTGGCGGCGGTGGGCGTCGCCATGAAGCGCGGCGACGCGGCGCGCGAAGCGGCTTGCATCGAGCGCGCGCTCGAATGGACGTACGCGGAGGGCGACGAGGCCGCCATGGCCGAACTGCTGGCGCTCCTCCAGTACGCGGATATTCCGCAGGAACGCCTGTTCGCGGTCTACCGGACCTACGACCGCCTGCAGCAGGCGCGAGGGCGCGACACGCCGCCGCTTACCGGCCCACGCCCGGACGCCGATCCGCCGGTCCGCATCGGGTACCTGTCGGCGGACTTTCGCGCCCACGTGATGGGAAAGCTGCTGCTGCCCGTGGTCGCCGCGCACGACCGGCGGCGCTTCGCGGTGCGGGCGTACGCGCTTGCCCCCGGAGAACTCGGATGCGGTCACCGCGCAGTGGAAGCAGGTGGTCGACGAGTTCGTCAACCTGTCCGCGCTGGACGATCGCGCGGCCGCCGAAGCCATCGCCGCCGACGATCTCGACCTGCTCGTCGACCTGATGGGCCATTCGTCCTACGCACGGCCCGGCATCCTGCGCTGGAAGCCGGCGCGGGTCATCGCGACGCACCTTGGATACCACGGCGCCGTCGGGCTCTCGCAGGTCGATTACAAGATCACCGACCGCTATGCCGACACGCCGACCAGCGCCCGCTGGCAGCTGGAGGCGCCGCTGCCGCTCGATGTCTGCGTGCTGCCTCTGCGGCGCGTCGCCGCCGCCGCCGACCCGGGCATCACGCGCGCGGCGCTGGGCATACCCGAGGACGCGACCGTCTTCGGCGCCTTTGTCGGCGCGCACAAGCTCTCTCCGCGCTGCATCGGGGCGTGGAGCCGGGTGCTCGAAGCGGTTCCCGGTTCGCTGCTGGCGTTTTCGCCGCTGCGCGACGAGGAGCGCAGGGTGATCGAGAGGCGCGTGACGGGCTTGGGCATCGCGGCCGGGAGGCTCGTCTGGATCCCGTTCCGGCGCGACGACGACGCGTTCAATCGCGCGCGCTACGCCGTGGTCGACGTCGCCCTGGACACGATGCCCTACACCGGCGGGGATACCACCGCTGCGGCGCTGGATGCGGGCGTCCCGCTGGTCACCCGCGTCGGCGCGAGACACGCCGAGCGCATGTCCTACAGCATCCTAGTGAGCCTGGCGCTCACCCAGACGATCGCCCAGACCGACGACGGCTACGTCGAACTCGCGGTGCGCCTCGCGCTGGATCGCGCGTTCCGCAACGAGACCCGCGAGGCGATACGGCTGGCGATGGCGGATCCCGCGGCGACCGATCCGGTCCGGTACGCGCGGGCGCTGGAGGACGCGTACACCCGCGCGCTCGCGGCCAAGTCGGCGGCGCCGCGTTGACCCGATCGGCGCCGCCGCGGGGCGCGCGGGCCCGCGCGACGCCGAGCCCATGACCGCGGCGGCGACGCTGCGCGCGAAATCCGCGCCCTCCCAACCGAACGGCGACTGATCACCCGGCCATGCATCTGCACATTCTCGGCATCTGCGGCACCTTCATGGGCGGCGTCGCCGCGCTGGCGAAGGCGGCCGGCCACACGGTCACCGGCTGCGACGCAGGCGTCTATCCGCCGATGAGCGAGCAGCTGCGCGCTCTCTCGATCGGACTCACCGAAGGCTGGGACCCGGCGCAGCTCGACACCGTTGCGAAGTCCGCCGACGTCTTCGTGATCGGCAACGTCGTGTCGCGCGGCAATCCGCTGATGGAAGCGCTGCTCGACGGCCAGCGGCGGTTCGTCTCCGGACCCCAGTGGCTCCAGGAGAACGTCCTCCACGACAAGTGGGTGCTCGCGGTGGCCGGCACGCACGGGAAGACGACGACGGCGTCGATGCTCGCGTGGATCCTGGAGCGCAGCGGGCTCGATCCCGGCTACCTGATCGGGGGCGTGCCGCTGAACTTCGGCGTGTCCGCGCGGCTCGCCGACAGCGCGTTCTTCGTGATCGAGGCCGACGAATACGACACCGCGTTCTTCGACAAGCGATCGAAATTCGTCCACTTCCGTCCGCGCACGGTGGTCCTCAACAATCTCGAGTTCGACCATGCCGACATATTTCCCGACCTGGCGTCGATCGAGACGCAGTTCCACCACCTGGTGCGGACGGTGCCGCGCGCCGGCCGGCTGGTCGTGAACGGCGAGGAGCAGAGCCTGGCGCGGGTGCTGGCGCGGGGATGCTGGTCGGAGACCGAATTCTTCTCCGGAGCCGGACTGGCGGCGCCCGACGGCGTGCCCGTGCCGGAGTGGCGCATCGCGCCGGACGGCAGGGTGACCCACGGCGGAGCGCCGCAGGGGACCGTCAGCTGGCCCGCCGATGCGCCGCAGCGCGGCCGCCACAACCGGCTGAATGCGCTGGCCGCGCTCGCGGCCGCGCGCCATGCCGGCGTGCCGGTCGATGTGGGCCTGTCGGCGCTGCGGGAGTTCCAGGGCATCAGGCGCCGCCTCGAGGTGCGCGGGACCGTGGGCGGCGTCACCGTCTACGACGACTTCGCCCACCATCCCACGGCGATCGCGACGACGATCGACGGCCTGCGGCAAAGCGTCGGAGGCGCCCGCATCATCGCGGTGCTCGAGCCGCGATCGAACACGATGAAGCTGGGGGCGATGCGAGGCGCGCTTCCCGGAAGTCTCGCCGGCGCGGATCACGTGTATTGCTACGCGTCGCAGCTCGGGTGGGATGCCGCGCAGACGCTGGCCCCGCTGGGCGGGCGGGCCGCGGCTTTCGACGATCTCGCCGCGCTGGTGACCGCGATCGCGGACGACGCCCGGCCGGGCGATCACGTGCTGGTGATGAGCAACGGAGGATTCGGCGGCATCCACGAGCAGCTGCTGCGCCGGCTCGCCGCTCGATCATGATCTTCCTTCCCGCGTGCGGCTGCCGCCGGGCGCGGAGCGCGCCGTGAGAAGCCTGGCTTACCTTCACGGCTTCCGGTCGTCGCCGCGGAGCGTCAAGGCGCAATTGTTCGCGCGCGCGGTGGCGGCGCTGCCACACTCGCGGCGGCCGCATTTCCACCTCCCCGATCTGCAGGGCGATCCGGCCGCCGCGATCGCCCGCGTGGCGGCGTGGATCGAGCGCGAGGCGCCGTCCGCGGCGTCGGAAATCACGCTCGTCGGCAGTTCGCTCGGCGGCTACTTCGCCACGCACCTCGCCGAGCGCTTCGGCGTTCGTGCCGCGCTCATCAACCCGGCGCTTCGGCCCTACGACGATCTGCGGGCGCACGGCGCGGTCGAAGCCGGCGAAGCGTACTTCGACGCGCTTCGGGCGTTGAAAGTCGCGCGCATCACGTGCCCCGAGCGCTACTTTCTGCTGGTGCGCACCGGCGACGAGATCCTCGACTGGCGGGAATCGGTCGCGTTCTACCGCGGCGCCTGGCAGCACGTGGCGGGCGGCGGCGACCACGGCTGGACCGATTTCGGTGCCGAGCTGCCCGCCGTTCTGCGCTTCGCCGGCGGCGATTGATGCCGCGCCACTCCTTCGATGTCGTGGTCATCGGCGGCGGGCTCGTCGGCGCCGCGATCGCCTTCGGCCTGCGTTCGCTCGGACCGAGGCTCGCGGTGCTCGACGAAGGCGACGTCGCCTACCGTGCGGCGCGCGGAAACTTCGGGCTGATCTGGGTGCAGGGAAAGGGCGCGGGACTCGCTCCCTACGGGCGCTGGACGCTGCGCTCGGCGCGCGAGTGGCCGCGGCTCGCCGCCGATCTCGCGCGGGAAACCGGCATCGACGTCGCCTACGCGCGGCCCGGCGGCATCAGCGTCTGCATCACGCCGCGCGAACTCGACCGCCGGCGGGCGACGCTGAAAGCGCTCTTCGCGCAGCCCGGGTTCGAGCGCTACGACGTCGACGAGCTCGATCGTGCCGGCCTCGCCAGGCGCCTGCCGGGCGTCGGACCCGACGTCGCCGGCGGGACCTACTGCGCCGAAGACGGGCACTGCAATCCGCTGCGCCTCCTCCATGCGCTGCACGCGGCGCTGCATCGCGCCGGATGTGCGTATCGTGCCGGTCACGCGGTGCAGGCGATTGCGCCGCACGCCGGCGGCTTCACGCTCGAATCCGCCGGCGGCCGCGTGAACGCGGACAGGATCGTCATCGCCGCGGGTCTAGGCAATCACCGGCTCGCGCCGATGGTCGGCCTTCGAGCGCCGGTGGGGCCGAACAAGGGCCACATCATCGTCCTCGGGCGGGTCGCGCCGTTCCTGGCGATGCCGCTCGAGACCATCAGGCAGACCGACGAGGGCACCGTGCTCATCGGCGACGCGCAGCAGGACAGGGGCTTCGACGACACGCTGGGACTCGACGTGCTGGCGTCGATGGCGGCGCGGGCGACGCGCGTCTTTCCGCAGCTCTCCGGCATCCGCGTCAATCGTGCCTGGGCCGCGCTGCGCGTGATGACCGCCGACGGCTTTCCGGTCTACGATCAGTCATCGGCGCATCCCGGCGCGTTCGTCGCCACCGGCCACAGCGGCGTCACGCTCGCCGCGGTGCACGCCTATGCCTTCGCTCCTGCGGTCGCCGCGGGCGCCCTGCCCGATTCGTTCAAACCCTTTTCCGCCGGAAGATTCGATGTTCCGAAGGCTGCCTGACGGGGACACGACGCGCGTGCCGGGCGTGCCGATCGAAATCGACGGCCTGCCGCTCGGTCGCCCGCGCCGGCGACAGCGTCGCCGCGGCATTGTTCGCGGCCGGACGGATCGCGTGCTCCAGCGCTCCGGCGAGCGGTGCGCCGCGCGGCGCCGTTCTGCATGATGGGCGTCTGCTTCGACTGCGTGGTCGCCATCGACGGGCGCAGCGGGCGGCAGGGCTGCAGGGTCGTCGTCGCCCCCGGAATGAGGATCGAGACCGGGCTGAAGCCGCGCGACGCCGGGGCGGGCGGACCGTGAACCGGATCTACGACGTGGCCGTCGTCGGTGCCGGGCCGGCGGGCCTCGCGGCAGCGACCCAGGCGGCGCGCCACGGGCTCGCGACGGTGCTGCTCGACGAGCACGATGCGCCGGGCGGCGCGATTCATCGCGCGGTGACGGCGAGCCCGCTCGCACGCCCGGCGATCCTCGGCGATGCCTATGGGCGCGGTGCGGCGATGGTCGAGGCGTTTCGCCAGTCGGGCGCCACCCACGTCCCCGGCGCGATGGTATGGGCGATAGTGAAGCGGGACGATGCGGCATTCGACATCGCCGTGTCGAGGGAGGCGCGGCAGGTGCCCGGCGCAACGCCGATCCGGGCGCGGGCGGTGATCCTCGCGACCGGTGCGCAGGAGCGGCCCCTGCCCGTCGCCGGCTGGACGCTGCCCGGCGTGATGATGGCCGGCGCCGCGCAGGTGCTGCTCAAGTCCGCGGCGCTCGTGCCCGGGGGCCGCACGGTGCTCGCCGGATGCGGACCTCTGTTGTGGCTGCTCGCCTGGCAGTACCTGAATGCCGGCGCCGTGGTCGACGCGCTGCTCGACACGACGCCGCGGGGGCGCATGCGCCAGGCGCTGCCGCACGCCGCCGATTTTCTGCGTTCCCCCTATTTCGGCGAAGGGCTGAAACTCGTCCGCGAAGTGCGCCGGAAGGTCCGCGTCGTCGAATACGTCACGTCGATGGCGGCGACCGGCGCCGGCGCCCTCGAAGGCGTGTCATTCGAGGCGGACGGACGCCGCGAATCGCTGCCCGCCGACCTGCTGCTGCTGCACCAGGGCGTCGTGCCCGACACGAGTCTTTCCGCGGCGATGGGCTGCGCGCAGCGATGGAACGAAGCGCAGGCGTGTTTCGAGCCGGTGGTCGACCATTGGGGCGGCAGTTCCGCCGCCGGGGTCTTCATCGCCGGCGACGGAGCGGGAATCGCCGGGGCCGAAGCCGCCGCGGCGCGCGGACATCTGGCGGCGCTCGCGGTCGCGAATGCGCTGGGTCGCATCGACGGCAGCGATGCGCGACGCGGCCGCCGAACGCCCGCGCGCCACGCTGAAGCGCGCATTGCGCGGCCGCCGATTCCTGGACGCGCTGTACCGCCCGGCGGATGCGTTCCGGATTCCCGCGGGGGACACGATGGTCTGCCGCTGCGAGGAAGTGACGGCCCGGCAGGTGAACGACGCCATCGCGCTGGGCTGCAGCGGTCCGAATCAGGTGAAGGCGTTCCTTCGCTGCGGAATGGGTCCGTGCCAGGGCCGGTTTTGCGGCCTCACGGTGACCGAGATGATCGCCCGTTCGCGCAAACAGTCCCCTGGCGACGTCGGCAGCTTCCGGCCGCGGTTTCCGGTGAAGCCGGTGACGCTGGGCGAGCTCGCCGCGTATCCGACGACGCCGGACGCCGAACGCGCCGTGGATCGCACGAACAGCCCGTGAACGCCCGGGGCGGCGGCGTTTTGCTGCCGGATTTTGCTGCGCTGCAACTCGCCTTTTGCGCGGCCGTCGAGTAAAGTGCGGGTCCGGACGCGGGCCCGCTGCACCAGGCACCACGTCCGATGATGCAAGGCCTTCCCGCCCGGGCCACGAGCCCGGCGCCCAATCGGCCGCCGCCCCCGCTGTCCCGTGTGACCGGGCCCGACTCTCAAAAGGAGCATCGGCATGGATTCCTGCGTTTCTTCCGGCTTCGCGCCGGCCCTCGGTTCGTCGGCGCTGGCCCCCGCCATCGCCGCCGAGCGCCGCTACGGCGCGCGCAACTACGATCCGCTGCCCGTCGTGCTCGCGCACGGCGACGGCAGTTGGCTCTGGGACGAGCACGGCCGCCGCTATCTCGACATGGTCAGCGCGTACTCGGCGGTCAGCCATGGCCACGCGCATCCGCGCCTCGTCCGCGCCCTCGTCGAGCAGGCGCAGCGGCTGGCCGTCACCTCGCGCGCATTCCACAACGAAGTCCTGCCGCGTTTTCTCGAGCGCCTGACGCAGTGCACCGGGCTCGACCGCGCGCTGCCGGCGAGCGGCGGCGCGGAGGCGGTCGAGACGGCGCTGAAGGCCGCGCGCAAATGGGGCCACAAGGTCAAGGGCATCGCCGCGGACTGCGCCGAGATCATCGTCTGCCGGAACAACTTTCACGGACGCTCGATCGCCATCGTCGGGTTCTCGAGCGAGGCGCAGTACCGCGACGGATTCGGGCCGTTTCCGGGCGGATTCAGGCAGATCCCGTTCGGCGACGCCGACGCGCTCGCGCGGGCGATCGGAACGCATACCGCGGCCTTTCTCGTCGAGCCGATCCAGGGCGAGGGCGGGATCGTCGTGCCGCCGGCCGGCTATCTCGCGGCCTGCGCGCGCATCTGCCGCGACCGCAACGTGCTGCTGATCTGCGACGAAATCCAGACCGGCATGGGCCGCACCGGAAAGTTCCTCGCCTGCGACCACGAAGGCGTCAGGCCCGACGGCGTGATCCTCGGCAAGGCGCTCGGCGGCGGCCTGCTGCCGGTGTCGGCGTTCGTCGCCACCGAAAACCTGATGCAGGTCTTCACGCCGGGTGACCACGGCAGCACCTTCGGCGGCAATCCGCTCGCCGCCGCGGTCGGTCTCGCCGCGCTGGATGTGCTGTTCGACGAGGGCCTGATCGAGCGCTCCGCCGAACAGGGCGCGTACCTGCTGGAGCGCCTGCAAACCATCCGCAGCCCGCTCATCCGCGAGGTCCGCGGCAAGGGGCTGTTCATCGGCGTCGAAGTGGACGCCGGGCGGATCACCGCGCGCGACGTCGTGGACCGGCTGCTTGCGCGCGGCATCCTGTCGAAGGACACGCACGGAACGGTGGTGCGCTTCGCGCCGCCGCTGGTGATCGAGCGCGATGCGCTGGACTGGGCCGTCGAGGAGGTGCGCGCGGTGTTCGCCGGGCTGGGCGACGGCTTGAGGCGCGTCGCGTAGAAGCCGCCTGCGGCACCGCGGCGAGCGATTCACGCGGCATTCCGCCGCCGTGGCGCGTGAGGATGGAAGCCGGCGCTATACTTGCCGCATGGGGAGGCCCACTCTTGCCGGCAAGCTCGTCGTGGCCATCTCGTCGCGGGCGCTGTTCGACCTCACCGAGAGCCACCGGATCTACACCGAGGACGGCGTCGACGCCTACCACCGCTACCAGGTGGAGCACGAGGACATGCTCCTGGCGCCGGGACCGGCGTTCGGTCTCGTCAAGAAACTGCTGCGCCTGAACCGCCCCGACAAGCAGTACGTCGAGGTGATCCTCCTGTCGCGCAACAGCGCGGACACCGGGCTGCGCGTGTTCAACGCGATCAAGCACTACGGCCTCGACATCACGCGCGCAGCGTTCACCAAAGGCGAGGCGACGTCCCGCTACGTGCCGGCGTTCGGTGCGCACCTGTTCCTTTCCGCCGACCAGGGCGACGTGCGCCGCGCGCTCGACGAGGGCCACGCGGCGGCCACGATCTTCGCCAGCACGGTCGGCGGCAACGAGACGGAGGAATTGCGCATCGCCTTCGACGGCGACGCGGTGCTGTTCTCCGACGAGGCCGAGCGCGTCTATCAGGAGAGCGGGCTCGCCGCGTTCTCGAAGAGCGAATCGGACGCCGCGCTCGAGCCGCTCTCCGGCGGGCCGTTCAAGGAATTCCTCGCCGGCCTGCATCGCATCCAGGCCGATTTTCCCGAAGACCGGAGCCCGATCCGCACCGCGCTGGTCACCGCGCGCAGCGCCCCGGCGCACGAGCGCGTGATCCGCACGCTGCGCGCCTGGAACATCCGCATCGACGAGGCGCTGTTCCTCGGCGGCCTCGACAAGGGCGAGTTCCTGCGCGCGTTCCGCGCCGACATCTTCTTCGACGACCAGCGCACGCACATCGATTCGGCGGTCAAGCACGTCGCGGCGGGGCACGTGCCGCACGGCGTGTCCAACGAGGTCAAGGCGGCCGATCGTTGAGCGCGCCGGCCAATCCGTTCACCCTTGCGGACTGGAGGCACACGGTCGCCGAGCAATACGCTTCGGTGCGCGCCGACGGCCCCGGCGACGCGCCGGCGGCGGCCGCCCGGTTTCGCGCCGCGCGCGAGCGGCTGTTTCGCGAACACCCCGACAGTCCCGTCGCCGCCGCGAGTCGCGCCGCCTGGGCGGGTCCGCGCTGGTTCGCGTACGACGATGCCTGGCGCCTCTACGGAGTCGTCGATGCGACGTCGCCGCGGCGGACTTTCGAGATCGACCTGGCGGGGGACGGTGTACTTCACTGCACGCGGGTCGGCCACGCGAGGTTCTCGGTCGCGGGGCGCGCCGCGGCGCTCGCGATGTACTGGCTCTCGGGCTATGGCGGCGGACTGTGGCTGCCGTTTTCCGATGCCTCCAGCGGCCGCGAGACCTACGGCGGCGGCCGCTACCTCTTCGACACCATCAAGGGTGCCGATCTGGGCATCTCCGGCGCCGGGATCGTGCTCGACTTCAACTACGCGTACAACCCGTCCTGCGCCTACGACGATCGATGGTCGTGCCCGCTGTCCCCGCCCGAGAACCGGCTGCCGTTCGCGGTGACGGCGGGCGAGAAGATGGCATGAACGGCGCGCGGGCGAACGGCGGCGCGCCGCCGCGGCGTCCTGATTCGGCGCGCGCCGACGGCCATCGGCTGTCGCGCGATCCCTCGCGGCGCAGGACCGGACCCCACCGCGACCGGCGCGCGGATCAGTCGGCGACGATCCGGCCGTAGAACGGGTACTGCGGATCGCTGTAGCCGGGCGTCGACGGGTGCCCGGGCCTCACCAGCGAATCGACGAGCGCCTCGTCCTCGGCGCTCCATCGCGTGCCGACCGCGCCGCAGTATTCCTGCCACTGCTCGATCGTGCGCGGACCCGCGATCACCGAAGTCACGATCTCGTTGGCCCAGACCCACGCGAGCGCGAATTGCAGCGCGCGTGCGTCCGGTCTTCTCCGCGTGCGCCTTCAGCTTCTGCGCGATCACGAACGATTCCTCGCGAAACTCGGTCTCCATCATCCGCTCGTCCTTGCGCGCGCCGCGCGAGCCCTCGGGTGCGCCGCCGCCGGGCGCGTACTTGCCGGTCAGCACGCCGCGCGCGATCGGGCGAGTACGGTGCGACGCCGATGCCGTAGTAGTCGCAGGCCGGCAGGATCTCGACTTCCGGCTGCGGTTGAGCAGGTTGTAGTACGGCTGGCAGACGACCGGCAGCGGCACGCCCTGCGCCTCGCATTCGCCGACGACTTCGGCGATCCGCCAGCCGCGGTAATTCGAGATGCCGAAATAGCGGATCTTGCCGCCTCGGATCAGGTCGCCGAGCGCGCCGACCGTTTCGGCGAGCGGCGTGTCGGGATCGTCGCGGTGCAGGTAGTAGATGTCGATATAGTCGGTCGCGAGGCGCCGCAGGCTGTCGTCGCAGGCCGCAAGCACCCAGCGACGCGAGAGTCCGCCGTCGTGCGGTTTCGCCGTCATCACGTTGCCGCACTTTGGTGGCGAGGATCCAGTGCCGCCGATTCGCCGTGATCGCCGCGCCGACGATCGATTCCGACACGCCCTTGACGTAGACGTCGGCGGTGTCGATGAAATTGACGCCGGCGTCGAACGCCGAGTCGACGATGCGTCGCGACGCGGCCGCGTCGGTGCGATCGCCGAACATCATCGTGCCGAGGCAGAGCGTCGAGACCTCGAGCCCGCTCGCGCCGAGCCGCCGATATTCCATCGCCATCACCGCACTCCCCGGGGTTGAGCGCGCGACTATGCCGCAAGTGCCGGCCGCGTGCAATGCGCGATGCTCCGCGGGCCGGGCGGCATCCGCGCGAAGATGGCGAAGGCCGCGCCCTCCGCGGCCGGTATAATCCGCGCCGAAGCCGACCGAACCCGGTCCGCACCGGCCCTTCCTTCCCATGCACGTCTTTTTCGAGGACGACGGCCAGTTCAAGGCCGGCACGATCCTCGCCGACAACGACACGTCGCTGCAGGTCGAGGCCGCTTCGGGCAAGCGCCTGAAGATCAAGGCAGCGGCGGTGCTGCTGCGCTTCAGCGATCCCTCGCCGACGGCGCTCATCGCCGAAGCGCAGAAGCTCGCCGCCGAGCTCGACCCGGATTTCCTCTGGGAGGTTTGCGGCGACGACGAATTCGGCTTCGCCGAGCTCGCGCTCGAATACTACGGCCACGCGCCGGCGCCCGCGGAGGCCGCCGCGGTCGCGCTGACGCTGGCCGCCGCGCCGATGTATTTCTACAAGCGCGGCAAGGGCCGCTACCGCAAGGCGCCGCCCGACGCGCTGAAGGCGGCGCTCGCGTCGGTCGAGCGCAAGAAGCGCGAGGGCGAACGCATGGCGCTCTGGATCGACGACCTCCGCGCGGGACGGCTGCCGGAGGCGCTGCGCGAGCGGCTGCCGATGCTGCTCTACAAGCCGGACAAGAACACGCTCGAATGGAAGGCGCTCGCGGCCGCCTGCGACGAGCTGCGGACCAATCCGCGTCGCGCTGCTCGCCGAATGCGGCGCGATTCCGTCGACGCACGACTACCACTTCAACGCGCTTCCTCGCGCAGGCTTTCCCGCAGGGCATCGCATTCCCGCCGTGGGGGGCCGCTGCCGGCGCTGCCGGAGCTGCCGCCGCCGAGGTGCGCGCGTTCTCGATCGACGACGCGACGACGACCGAGATCGACGACGCCTTCTCGGTGCGCGACCTGCCGAACGGCCACTACGAGATCGGCATCCACATCGCCGCGCCGGCGCTCGCGATCCCGCGCGGCTCGCCGCTCGACGCGATCGCGCGCGGCACGGCTGTCGACCGTCTACATGCCGGGCCGCAAGATCACGATGCTGCCCGACGAGGTGGTCGCCGCGTTCACGCTGGCGGAGGGCATGCGCCGCCGGCGCTGTCGCTGTACGCGGAAATCGCCGCCGACGGCACGCTGGTGCGCCACGAGACGCGCGTCAAGCGCGTGCCGATCGCCGCCAACCTGCGGCTCGACGCGATCGGCGACGCCTTCGCGAACGACCTGCCGTCGCCGGCGGATCCGCCGTGGACGACGGAACTGCGGGTGCTGTGGAGATTCGCGCAGACGCTCTCGGCCGCGCGCGGCAAGGCCGACATCGCGCGCATCGACTACAGCTTCTACGTCGACTGGGACGCTTGCGCCGGACGGACGAGTGTCGATCGTGCCGCGGCCGCGCGGCTCCCCGCTCGACAAGCTCGTCTCCGAGCTGATGATCTTCGTCAACAACACCTGGGGCAAGCTGCTGGCCGACGCGCGCGTCGCCGGCCTCTACCGCATGCAGTCGGGCGGCAAGGTGAAGATGAGCACGCGCCCCGGCGAGCACCAGGGCCTCGGGGCTCGCGCACTACCTGTGGGCGAGTTCGCCGCTGCGCCGCTACAGCGACCTCGTCAACCAGCGCGCAGCTGCTGGCGGTGATCGGCGGGCGAGAAGCCGCCGTACGCGGACAACGACGCGGAGCTCTTCGCGGCGCTGACCGATTTCGAGGCGACCTACTCGCAGCTACGCCGAATTCCAGGACCGGATCGAGCACTACTGGTGCCTGCGCTGGCTGCTGCAGGAGAGCGTCGACGGAGACCACGGCGACGCGTGATCCGCGACAACCTGGTCCGCTTCGAGCGGCTGCCGCTCGTCGTGCGGCTCGCCGACCTGCCGCCGCTGCCGCCGGAAACGCCGGTGCGGGTCGCGCATCGGCCGCATCGACCTCCTCGCGGCGACGCTCGAGTGCCGCTACGCCGGCACCGTGTCCTGAATCGCGCACGGCGCGGCGCCCGCGTGCGGTGCACGCTACAATGGCAGTACGCCCGACGCGCACGTCCTCTTGCCGCGCCGACCCGCCTCGCCCAAGATTCCGTCGCCCGCTGTGCCGGCCCCGGAAACGACGCCGACGCAGCGAGTGCGGCGTGCCGCCGCGGCGCCTCGGAGAAGGCCGCGCCGCCGCGCGGGCGAAGGCTCCGCCGGCGACCGTCTCCCGGCGCCGGCGCCACGGCGGCGATGGGCGCCGCGCCCCCCAAGCCGCAGCGCGGGCGCCGCGGGCGAGGGCAGCTGTAGCCGACACCGCAGCAGCTCCGGCCGACGGCGCGCTGGTGTCGCCGGTCTGGGTTGCCGGCCTCGACGCCCCCGAACGGGGCAGCCGCATGCTGTCCTACGCGCTGGGCCTTCGATCGCCATCCACGCCGTGCTGCTCGCGATCCAGTTCCAGCCGTTCGACCTGCAGCAGATGTTCGGACCGCGGGCCGCCGCTCGAGGTCGCGCTGGTCAACGCCAAGTCGACGAACAAGCCGACCAAGGCCGACATCCTGGCGCAGGCGCAATCTCGACGGCGGCGGCAACACCGACGCCGACCGCCGCGCCAAGACGCCGCTGCCGGTGCTGCCGAAGGACAGCCCGAACAACGATATCGCCGTCGCGACGCAGAAGCGTCGAAGCGCTGGAGCGGCGCAGCGAAGGAACTGATCACGCGCGCTCAGGAGCGCGCCGACGCGCGCCCGCGGCGCCGACGCCGACGGACGCGAAGCAGCCAGCCGAGATGCCGTCGGCGACCGAGCTGATGCAGCAGACGCTCGAGGTGATGCGGCTCGAAGCGCAGATCGCGAAGGACATGGACGCCTACCAGAAGCGGCCGAAGCGCCAGTCAGTCGGCGCCCGCGCGGAGGAATACCGCTTCGCGCGCTACGTCGAGGACTGGCGGCTGAAGGTCGAGCGCGTCGGCAACCTCAACTATCCCGAAGCGGCGCGCCAGCAGAAGCTCTACGGCAACCTGATCCTCACGGTGTCGATCCGCGCCGACGGCAGCGTCGAGAAGGTCGATGATCGACCGCTCGTCCGGGCAGCAGCGTGCTCGACGCCGCGGCGGTCCACATCGTCGAGATGGCGGCGCCGTACGCGCCGTTTCCGCTCGGACATCCGGCGCGACACCGACATCCTCGACATCACGCGCACGTGGACGTTCGCCCGGGGCGACGAGCTGCGCAGCGTGGGAACGAGCCGCGATGATCTGCGCCGCGTCCCGCAGCCGACGCTTCCCGGCCCTGATCCCGCATAATCCGACAGCGCAGGACGATTCCCGACATGACCGACCGCTACGCCGTCATCGGCAATCCGATCGCGCACTCGAAGTCGCCGGTCATCCACGCCGCGTTCGCGCGGCAGACGGGCAGGACATCGCCTACGAGCGCCTGCTCGCGCCGCTCGACGGCTTCGCGGACGACGGTCGACGCGTTCGCGCGCGAGGGCGGCCAGGGGCTCAACGTCACCGTGCCGTTCAAGCTCGAGGCGTTCGCGCTCGCGCGGGAATGCACCGAACGCGCGCGGCTCGCCGGCGCGGTCAACACGCTGAAGCGGCGCGGCGACGCACTGGTTCGCCGACAACACCGACGGCGCGGGCCTCGTGCGCGACCTCACGGCGAACCTGGGCGTGCCGTTGGCCGGCAGCGCGATCGCCGTGCTCGGCGCCGGCGGCGCGGCGCGCGGCATCCTGGAGCCGCTGCTCGACGCGCCCCGCGCTCGCTCGTGATCAGCAACCGGACGGTGGCCAAGGCGGACGCCCTCGCGCGCCGGTTCTCGGCGTCGGGTCCGATCGAGTCCGCGGCGCCGGCGACGCTCGCCGGACGGTCCTTCGACGTGGTGATCAACGCGACGAGCTTCGGCCTGGGCGCGCAATCCGGCCCGACTTCCCTGGCCGGGAACGATCTTCGCGCCTGGCGCCTTCGCCTACGACCTCATGTAGCGGCAGCGAGCCGACGGCATTCGTGCGCTGGGCGCAGGCGAACGGCGCGGCGCGCGTCCGCCGACGGCCTCGGCATGCTGCATCGAGCAGGCGGCGGAGAGCTTCCTGCGTCTGGCGCGGCGTGCGGCCGGATACGGCGGCGCTGTTCGATCGCTTCCGGCCGGGGCACGCGCCGCGGTGACGCGGCCGTGCCGGCAAATGGCCGCCGCCGGCCCGGGTCGCAGCCGGACGGGCCTGCGCACGATTCTGCGCTTCGCGTTCGTGTGGCTGCCGGCGGCGATCGCCGCCGCCGCGCTTCTCTGGCTCGGTGTGGATCGCGCGCGCACATCGTCTGGTACCGCTACGACCCGCCGCGCGAAACGGCGTTCATGGCGCAGCGCATGGACGAGGCGCGAGCGAAGAACGGCAGGATGCAGCTGCAGGTACCGTCTGGGTGCCGTACGAGCGGATCTCGGCACCGCTGAAGCGGGCGATGATCGCCGCCGAGGACGCGAAGTTCGTCGACCACGAGCGGCTTCGACTGGGACGGCATCCAGAAGGCGCTGGAGAAGAACCAGAAGCGCGGCCGCGTCGTCGCCGGCGGATCGACGATCACGCAGCAGCTCGCGAAGAACCTGTTCCTGTCGCCGCAGAAGAGCTACTGGCGCAAGGCGGAGGAGGCGGTGATCACCGTGCTGCTCGAAGCGCTGCTGCCGAAAGCGAGGATCCTCGAGCTCTACCTCAACGTGATCGAGTGGGGCAACGGCGTGTTCGGCGCCGAGGCGGCGGCGCAACGCTACTTCGGCGTCGGCGCGGCGCAGCTTTCGTCCGAGCAGGCGGCGCGGCTGGCGGCGATGGCGCCGAGTCCGCGCTTCTTCGAGCGCAATCCCGGCGCGCCCGGGCTGCAGAAGAAGATCGGCATCATCCTCGCGCGGATGCCCGCCGCCGAGCTGCCGTAGCCCGCGGCAGGCCGAGAGCATCGGCCTCCGAGGTAACGCTCCCCGGTCATTCGCGCGTAGAATGCCGGCGACTTTCATTCTTTGCACGCCCATCCTGATCGCGCCCACCGCATGTCCGAGATCATCGACAACGTAGCCACCGAGCGGCCCGGATCGCGCGCCAGCGTGCAGGACGAGCTCGCCGACGTCACGGCGCTGCTGCGCCAGCACCGGCTGGTCGAGGGGCTGGTCGTCGACCAGCGCGATCACGAGTCGGGCGCCCGGCGCACCGAACTGGCCGAAAGCGCCGTCTACCGGAAGAGCAGGGAAGCGCTGCAGCGCAAGCTCGACCGCGCTGCACCCGGCCGACATCGCCTACATCCTCGAAGCGCTGCCGCACGACGAGCGGCTCTACATCTGGGACCTCGTCAAGGCCGACCGCGACGGCGACATCCTGCTCGAGGTCTCCGACGCCGTCCGCGAATCGCTGATCTCGTCGATGGACACCGAGGAGCTCGTCGCCGCGACCGAGACCCTCGAAGCCGACGAGATCGCCGAGCTCGCGCCCGACCTCCCGCAGGAGGTGATGGACGATGTGTTCCAGAGCCTGCCGGTCGAGGAGCGCGAGCAGCTGCGCGCGGCGATGTCCTTCGACGACGACATGGTCGGCGCGCTGATGGACTTCGAGGACGTCACGGTGCGCCCCGACGTCACGCTCGAAGTCGTGCTGCGCTACCTGCGCCGCTTCGACGAGCTGCCGTCGCAGACCGACCAGCTCTTCGTCGTCGATCGCGACGAGAGGCTGCTCGGCGTGCTGCCGGTCAACCGGCTGATCGTCACCGATCCGGACGACGATGGTCGAAGCCGTGATGCAGCCGCCGGTCGTCAAGCTGCTGCAGCACGAAAAGGCGGACGAGGCGGCGCACGGCGTTCGAGCGCTACGACCTCGTGTCGGCGCCGGTCGTCGACACCAACGACAGGCTGGTCGGCCGCGTGACCGTCGACGAGATCCTCGATTTCGTCCGCGAGCGCGGGCAGGAGGACGTGCTGGCGCAGGCCGGCCTGCGCGAGGAGGAGGACGTCTTCGCGTCGGTGTGGGCGTCGTTCCGGAACCGCTGGGCGTGGCTGGCGATCAACCTCGTCACCGCGTTCATCGCCTCGCGCGTGATCGGCGCGTTCGAGGGCTCGATCGAGAAGCTGGTCGCGCTGGCCGCGCTGATGCCGATCGTCGCCGGCATCGGCGGCAACTCGGGCAACCAGACGATCACGATGATCGTGCGCGCCGCGGCGCTGGGGCAGGTGTCGCTCGCCAACGCGAGGCAGCTGATCCGCAAGGAGATCACCGTGAGCCTCCTCAACGGCGTGATCTGGGGCGGCGTGATGGGCATCGTCGCGACGCTGCTGTACAAGGACGTCGCGCTGGGCCTGGTCATGGTGCTGGCGATGACGCTGAACCTGATCCTCGCCGCGCTGATGGGCGTGCTGATCCCGATGACGATGCTGAAGTTCGGTCGCGACCCGGCGGTCGGCTCGTCGGTGCTGATCACCGCGGTGACCGACTCCGGGCGGATTCTTCATCTTCCTCGGGCTCGCGACGCTGTTCCTGGTGTGACCCGACGCTGCGCGCCCGCGGGGCGACCGGCGGCCTCGCGAACGGCCGCGTGCCGCGGCTACGCGGGACTCCCGGAGCGGCGCCGCGTCCGGACGCACAGGAATAAGTCCGCGCCCGCTGCTGTTGACGCGGATACGTGTGACCACATTCCCCGGGAGCATCAGATGAATTTCGCGCTACGCCTGCATGCGGCGCTGTTCGCCGCGCTGATCGTTTCCGCGCTGCGGCTCGACGGCGCTGTCGGCCGCCCCTGCCACGGTCGACCGACGGCGTGCTCGTCGATCCGGCCGGCATGACGCTCTACACGTTCGACCGCGATGCCGCAGGCAGCGGCAAGAGCGCCTGCAACGGCCCCTGCGCCGCCAACTGGCCGCCGCTGATGGCGGCCGCCGACGCCAGATCGGCGGGCGACTGGACCGTCGTCGCCCGTGACGACGGCGCCAAGCAGTGGGCGTACAAGGGCAAGCCGCTCTACCTCTGGGCGAAGGACCAGAAGCCCGGCGACCAGACCGGCGACGGATTCAACGGCGTCTGGCACGTCGCCGGTAGGAACCGGATTGGCGCGGGCGGAGTAACATCGCGCCATGCGGCCCGGACCGAATCCCCCGGGCCGGGCCGCGTTCTGCGATCTGCGATCTGACGAGCCCCCTGCCGCCGACTGTCGTCCGCCGCCGCCGAAGCCGCGCGCTGCCGCACCCGGACCTGGTCGCCGCGATCCCGCGGCTGCGGCGCTACGCGCGGGTGCTGACCGGCGACCCGAACCGCGCCGACGACCTCGTGCAGGACGCGCTGGCGCGGGCGTGGGAGAAGCGGCGGCTGTGGCGGGCCGGAACCGATCTGCGCGCATGGCTGTTCACGATCATGCACAACGTCTACGTCAACCAGCTGGCGCTCGCCCGGCGCGAAGCCGGCAACGTCTCGCTCGACGCCGACGGCGAGACGGCGCGGCGTGGCAGGTGCCGGTGCGCGCGAACCAGCTCGAGCGCGATCGAGCTGCTGGAACTGGTCGAGCAGATCGGCCGGCTGCCGGCCGAGCAGCGCGAGGTGCTGCTGCTCGCCGCGGTCGAGGAATTGCGCTACGAGGAAATCGCCGCGGTGCTGTCCGATTCCGATCGGCACCGTGATGTCGCGACTTTCCCGCGCCCGCGACAAGCTGCGGCGCCTGATCGCGGAGCCGCTCCGCGCTGCGCAGTCGTGAAATGAACATCGCGAACCGGAGCGCCGTGATACCCGCCGCCTCGCCGAAGCCGACCTCCACGCGTACGCCGACGGCCAGCTCGCGCCGGAGCGCGCCGCCGTCGGTCGAGGCGGCGCTGGCCCGCGATCCCGAGCTCGCGGCGCGCGTCGCCGAAATCCGCGCGCAGAACGCGACGCTGCGCGACGCGCTCGACCCGGTGCTCGCCGAGCCGATTCCCGAGCGCCTGCTCGACGCCGCGCGCCGGCCGGCGCGAGCCGCGCGGCCGCGGAGGCGCGCGCCGATGGCTCGCGCCCGCCTTCGCGCGCCGCGGCGACGCTGGTGCTGGGCGTGGGGGTCGGCTGGTTCGGGCGCGACGCGCTGATCGAGCGCACCGGCACGCCGACGACCTTCGCGCGGCAGGCGGCGTTCGCCCACGCGCTCTACGCGGCCGACGTGCGGCGCCCCGTCGAAGTCTGGGCGAGCGAAGAGAAGAGCCTCGTCACCTGGCTCACCAAGCGGCTCGGATTCCAGGTGCACGCGCCCGACCTCAACAGCGTCGGCTACGCGCTGGTCGGCGGGCGGCTCGTCGCCGGCAACGAAAAGCCGACGGCGCTGTTCATGTACGAGAACGCCGACAAGCAGCGGCTCTCGCTGCAGGTGCGCAAGCAGTCGTCGATCACGCCGCGCGACGCACCGGCGAGACGGCGTTCCGCTATGCCGTCGAGAACGGCGTCGGCGTGTTCTACTGGATCGACGACACCTGCGGCTACGCGATGTCGGGCAATCTCGACCGCGCGCAGCTGCTGACGATCGCCCGCGTCGTCTACGGGCAGCTCGCCGCGCGCGAAGCCGCCGACCGGTAGAACCCTTCTCGCCCTGCGCCTGGCCGCGCAGGCGGATCCCCGGGAATCCGGGCCGATTACGGGTTACGATCGCGGCTATGCAGACCGCCCCTGCCCGCGCCGGCGGGACCGTCGATGACATCGACACGCCCGCGCTGATCGTCGACCTCGATGCCTTCGAGCGCAATCTCGACGCTCATGGCGAACGCGGTCCGCGGTGCCGGCGTCGCTCTCCGGCCGCACGCGAAATCGCACAAGTGTCCGGACATCGCGCACGCCCAGATCGCGCGCGGCGCGGCGGGCATCTGCTGCCAGAAGGTCGGCGAAGCCGAGGCGTTCGTCGCCGCCGGCGTCCGCGACGTGCTGATCACCAACGAGATCGTCGGGGCGACCAAGCTCGCGCGGCTCGCGGCGCTCGCGCGCGAGGCGACGCATCGGCGTGCTCGCCGACGACGTCGGGAACGTCCGCGAGATCGGGACGGCGGCGCGCGCGGCGGGAAGTCACGGTCGACGTGCTGGTCGAGATCGACGTCGGCGCGGCGCGCTGCGGTGTCGCGCCGGGCGCCGCCGCGTCGCGATCGCACGGGCGGTGGCGCGCACGCCCGTCGCTCGCGCTTTCGCGGGATCCACGCCTACCACGGCGCGGCGCAGCACCTGCGCTCGCGCGGATGAGCGGCGCGCGCGCCATCGCGCGCGCCGCGCAGTCCGCGCGCGACACGAAGGCGCGCGATCGAGGCCGCCGGGATCGCGTGTCCCGTCGTCACCGGCGCCGGCACCGGGCACGTGGCAGCATCGAGCGCGACAGCGGCGTGTATACCGAGGTGCAGCCCGGCTCGTACATCTTCATGGACGCCGACTACAACCGCAACGCGCTGGCGCCGGACCAGCACCATTTCGAGCAGAGCCTCTTCGTCGTCGCGACGGTGATGAGCACGCCGGTGCGCGAGCGCGCGATCGTCGACGCCGGCCTCAAGGCCTTCGGCGTTCGATTCCGGCGTGCCGCCGATCTACGGCGCCCGCGGGCTGGAGTATCGTCAAGGCGTCGGACGAACACGGCGTGATCGCGGTGGCGGCGCACGCGCAGGCGCCGCTGCTAGGCGACCGCCTCTGGCTGATTCCGGGACACTGCGATCCCGACGGTCAACCTCTACGACTGGATCGTCGGCGTTCGCGGCGGCCGGGTCGAGTGCCTGTGGCCGGTCGCGGCGCGCGGGACGCTCGCGTGAGGCCCCGCAGAGCGGACGAGGGCGGGCCGGACGGCTGCCGCGGAATCGATCAGAGCGTCACGATCCCGCGCGGCGTGCGCAGCATCGCCGCGAGGCGCGCTTCGCGGTCGTAGGTCACCGGCAGCGCGCCGTCGAGGCCCAGCGCCGCGAGTGCCGCGCGGACCGGCGCGGGATCCGGGTGCGTCGCGGCGAGACCGGCGATGCGAAACGTTCGACTTCGGCAGCGCATCCGCCGGATGTGCCGCCACGTCCCACTGGATCAGCGTCGGCACGATGCCCTTGCCGGGCAGCGCGCCGTCGTCGGGAATCGTGATCCGCCAGCGGTAGTCGCCGCGCGACATCGGGTGCACGGTGCCCAGAGCGACCGGGCACTGCGCGACCGCGCGCTCGATGTCGTCGGTGCGCGCGACCCAGTGGATCGAGTCGCGGCCGCTCCGTCAGCTCCGACTGCAGCGCGATGTCGTCGAGGCCGAACCAGCGCGGTCGCGCCGGCTTCGCGCCGTCGGGGTCGATGGCGATGATCTCGAGATAGACGCGGTCGCCGAGCCTCAGCAGCGCATTGTGCGTGCCCATCGCGACGTGCTTGCCGCCGGGCTGCGGGGTCGCGCCGGTGACTTCGCGAACGTAGTCGATGCCGTCGGCGAGCGTCGTCGCGGCGAGGACGAGATGGTCGAGCGTCGTGGCGCAGGGCGCAGCGGCCGGATCAAGACGGGCGGGACGCGCTGCGGGCAGTGGCCGAAGCGAAGCGCATCGTCGACGACGCGGCTTTCATCGCGGCGCGCGGCTTCCTCGGCCGCGAAATCGAGCTCGACGCGGGCGCCGTTGGGATCGAGGAAGAACACCTGCCAGATGCCGGACTCGGGCTGCTGGCGGCAGACGTGGTGGATGCCGCGCGCCGTGAGCGCGGCGAGCGTGTCGGCAAGGCCCGTCGCCGAGAACGCCATGTGATCGATGACGCCGGGCTTCAGCTCGTCGCGCGACCTGCCGCCGACGACGTGCAGCACCGCCTGGTCGCCGGCGTAGAGCCACGCGCCGGGAAAGCCGAGCGGCGGCCGGTAGCCTTCGGTCGAGGCCGAGGAGGTCGCGGTAGAAGCCGACGGTGCCCGGCACGTCGTCGGTGAGCATCGTGAAGTGGTTCATGCCGGTGGTGGCCATGGTGGCCTCCTTCCTGTGCGTGCGGTTTGTCTGCCGCCCCGGGGGCGTCGCGTCGATCGGCGGCGAGCCCTACGCACCGGTTTCGCGGACGAACGCGCCGAGCAGCGCGGTCGCGTCGGGCGCGAGGCGGGTCGTTGTACGGATACTTGTCGTCGCCGCCGCTCCAGGCGTGGCCGAGCGCGTCGACCAGCACGTGCCGCGCGACGAGGCGGTTCGCCGACGCGCCACTCGCTCGTCGTCACCGTGCGGCCGTCCGCGGTGCTCGCCGTCGCCGTGCGGTCCGGCGGCGGCAGCGCGTCGGCGCGCCCGGCGCCGCCGCCGGATGCCCGTTGAGCGCCAGGTACTGGCGGACGAGCTGCGCGGCATTGACCGGCGCGACGACGTCGTCGGCGCCGCCCTGGAACGCGAGCAGCGGCACCGGCAGCGTCTGCGGTCTCGCCTCGCTGCGCGCGCCCGGGTCGCGATGCGCGACGACGTCGGTATCGGCGCCGCTGCTCAGCACGCCGAGCGCGGCGAGCGGCGACGACGCCGCGCCGCAGGCGACGCCCGAATGGACGAACACGCCGGCGACGAGATCGGGGCGCCGCAGCGCCGAGCGCCGCCGCGAGCGCGCCGCCGGACGACAGGCCGGCGACGAACACGCGCTTGCTGTCGATCCGGTAGCTGCGGCGCACCGCGCGGATCTGCGCGGCGACGATCGCCGTTTCGCCCCAGCCGCGCGCGGTCGCGCGGTCGAACCAGTTCCAGCAGCCCCAGGCGTTCGCGCGCGGATTCTGCCGCGGCAGCAGCACGAGCAGCCGAGCGCGGTCGGCGAGCGCGCGCGATGCGCGTGCGCGGCGGCGATGTCCTCGGGCGTCTGCCTGGCAGCCGTGGATCAGCACGAGCAGCGGGTGCCGGCGCCAGCGCGACGTCGGCCCTCGCGGCACGTAGACGAGATACTCGCGCTGCGGCGCGATCCAGCGGCGCGCCGGCGAGCAAAGCCGCGCCACGCGACGCTTGGTGTCGGCGACGAACCGTCCCGGCTCCGGCGGCTTGCGCCGGAAGAGGCCGGCGAAGAAGCCGGACGCGCGACCAGAGGCTGCCGAACGTGCGCATGGGGCAGCTGCCTCATGCGACGCAACGGGACGCTCGGCCGAGCCACGACGCCGCCGGGTCGCATCCGCCGCGTCCCGGCCGCCTCAGATCAGGATGATGTCGTACTGCTCCTGCGTGTAGATCGACTCGACCTGCAGCGAGATCGGCTTGCCGATGAAGTCGCCGAGCTGCGCGAGGCTCTGCGATTCCTCGTCGAGGAAGAGGTCGATCACCGACTGCGAGGCGAGGATGCGGAACTCGCGCGCGTTGAACTGCTTCGCCTCGCGCAGGATCTCGCGCAGGATCTCGTAGCAGATCGTCTGCGCGGTCTTCAGCTCGCCGCGGCCGTGGCAGGTCGGGCACGGCTCGCACAGCACGTGGGCCAGCGACTCGCGCGTGCGCTTGCGCGTCATCTCGACCAGGCCGAGCTGCGTGAAGCCGTTCACCGTGAGCCGCGTGCGGTCCTTTCTCCAGCGCGCGGTTCAGCTCGGCCAGCACCGCGGCGCGGTGGTCGGCGTTCTCCATGTCGATGAAGTCGAGGATGATGATGCCGCCGAGGTTGCGCAGCCGCAGCTGGCGCGCGATCACCTGCGCCGCCTCGAGGTTGGTCTTGAAGATCGTGTCGTCGAAGCTGCGGCCGCCGACGAAGCCGCCGGTGTTGACGTCGATCGTCGTCATCGCCTCGGTCTGGTCGACGATCAGGTAGCCGCCGGACTTGAGGTCGACCCGCCGCGCGAGCGCCTTCTCGATCTCGTCCTCGACGCTGTTCAGGTCGAACAGCGGCCGGTCGCCGGCGTGGTGCTGGATGCGCTCGACGAGCGCGGGCGTGTACTCGCGCGCGAACTCCTGCATCTTGACGAACGTCTCGCGCGAATCGACGACGACGCGCGACGTCTCCTCGGTCGCCATGTCGCGCAGCACGCGCTGCGCGAGGTTCAGGTCCTGGTACAGAGCAGCGACGGCGCCGGCACCTCGCGCGCGCGGGCGTTCAGGTCGCCCCACAGCTTGGTCAGGTAGTCGATGTCGTTCTGCATCTCGCGCTCGGTGGCGGTCTCGGCCATCGTGCGGATGATGAAGCCGCCGGTGAGTCCCTCGGGCAGCAGCTGCTGGAGCTTTTCGCGCAGCATCTCGCGCTCGGTCTCGTCCTCGATCCGCTGCGAGATGCCGATGTGCGAATCCTGCGGCAGGTAGACGAGCAGGCGGCCGGCGAGGCTCACCTGCGTCGACAGCCGCGCGCCCTTGGTGCCGATCGGGTCCTTGACCACCTGCACCAGCAGCGACTGGCCCTCGTGCAGGATCTTCTCGATCGGCCGCGTGTCGGCGCCGCCGTGGCCGTTCTGGCGGTGCTCCCAGATGTCGGCGATGTGCAGGAACGCGGCGCGCTCGAGGCCGATCTCGATGAACGCGCTCTGCATGCCCGGCAGCACGCGCGCGACGCGGCCCAGGCAGATGTTGCCGACCAGCCCGCGCGCGCTGGCGCGCTCCATGTGGAGTTCCTGCACGACGCCCTGCTCGAGCATCGCGACGCGCGTCTCCTGCGGCGTTACGTTGATGAGGATTTCGTGAGGCATCGGAAAGGGAGGGGGATCAAGGTCGGAATCCTGTGACGCGCGGCGTTCGCCGTGGGCAACGCGCGCGCATCGGGTTGGAATCGTTATAGCACGGGGAAACCGATCCGTGCGAGCGCCTCGGCCGTCTCGAAGAGCGGCAGTCCCATCACGCCGGAGTAGCTGCCGTCGATGCGGGAAATGAATGCCGCCGCGCGTCCCTGCACCGCGTAGCCGCCGGCCTTGTCGAACGGCTCGCCGGTGGCGACGTAGCGCGCGATCTCGTCGCTGCCGAGCTCGCGAAACGTGACGGTGGACGTCGAGACCTCGGCGACGATCTGCTGCTCCCAGCGCAGCGCGACGGCGGTCAGCACCTCGTGGGTGCGCCCCGAAAGCAGAGTCAGCATGCGCGTGGCATCGGCGGCGTCGCGCGGCTTGCCGAAGATGCTGCCGTCGAGCACCACCTCGGTGTCGGCGCCGAGCACCGGTCGCGGCGGCAGCCCGCGGTGCTGCATCCGCTGCCAGCCGACCGAGGCCTTGGTGCGCGCGATCCGCTTCACGTAGTGGAGCGCCGGTTCCTCGTTCAGCGCCTTCTCGACGACGTCGCGCCGGCGTCCCGCGGCCTCGCGCAGCCGCAGCCGCTCGAACTCGACGCCGAGCTGGCGCAGCAGCTCCTGCCGGCGCGGGCTCTTCGACGCGAGGTAGATGGCAGTGGCGCTCATGGTCGTGCGCGGGTCCGTCGCCGTGCATGCACGCGGCCGCGGGTGCGAGCATCATTCGCGATGATAGGGATGCCCCGACAGCAGGCTGACCGCGCGATAGAGCTGCTCGGCCACGAGCACCCGGACGAGCCCGTGCGGCAATGTCAGCGCGGAAAGCGCGACGATGGCAGCGGCGTCGCGCTTGACGTCCGGCGCGAGACCGTCGGCGCTGCCGATGACGAACGCGACGTCACGCGCGTCGTCGCGCCAGCGGGCGAGCCGGTCGGCGAGTTCGCGCGTCGTCCATGCCTGTCCGCGCTCGTCGAGCGCGACGACCAGCGCGCCCTTGCAGGCGACGGCGATGCGGCCGGCCTCGGCGGCGAGCAGCTGCGCCACCGGCTTGCCGCGGTCGCGCGGTTCGGGCTTGAGTTCGATGAGTTCCAGCGGGAAATCACGCGGCATGCGCCGCGCGTAGTCGCTCCAGCCGGCGCTGACCCATGACGGCATCCGGTGACCGAGCGCGACGACGCGAAGCTTCATGCGGGGAGGCCGTCTTCAGGTGGAATGCGGACGCGCCGGGCCGCCGGAAATGCCCGGGAAACCCGGTCACGCTGCCGCGCGGGTCGCGGCCTTGGCGCGCGCAGGCTTCGGCGGCGTCCAGAGTTCCTCGAGGTTGTAGTACGCGCGCACCGCCGGTTGCATGACGTGGACGACGATGTCGCCGGCGTCGACCAGCACCCATTCGCCGCTCTCCTCGCCCTCGACGCCGACGATCGTCGCGCCGGCGGCCTTCAGCTTGTCGCGAACGTGATTGGCCAGCGCCTTGACCTGGCGGTTCGATTCGGCGCTGGCGACGACCAGGGTGTCGTAGAGGCTGGTGAGCTTGCGGACGTCGAGGACGGCGATGTCACGGGCCTTGATGTCTTCGAGGGCGGTTACGGCGATCTTCTGGATCTTGTTGAGTCGCATCCGGGCGCAGGCTGTAGAGTTGGTGTCGTTCAATATAGGCCAAAACAGCGGGTGGAAGCAAACCACGCACCGCCGCGGCGCCCTCGCGGCCCCGCGCAAGCTGGGCGCGGATCGCGCTGGCCGATATCGGATGCGCGGATATCGGCTGCGTCACGATGCTGCCGGCGGGCGCTCGCGACAGCGCCCGCGGATCGTCGGAAAGGCGGCGCGTCCATTCGGCTTCCAGCGACGACGGCATCTTCCCGTCGAGAGTGACGCCGGGCCTGGCGACGACGACGACGTGCGCGAGTTCGAACAATTCGCGCCATCTGCGCCAGGTGGGCAGGCCGAGGAACGCGTCGGCGCCGACGATCAGCGCGAGCGGCCGGGCGGGGGCCTCGCCGCGCAGCTCCTCGAGCGTGAGCACCGTATAGCTGGGTCCGCGCCGGGCCACCTCGCGCGCGTCCACGGCAAGCCCGGGGCGGTCCGCGACCGCGATTTCCACCATCGCAAGACGATGCGCCGCGGACGCGATGGGCGCGGCGCGATGCGGCGGATCGCCCGCCGGCACCAGGCGCACGCAGGCCATTCCCAGCGCCGTCCCCACCTCGCGCGCGAGCTCGAGATGTCCGTAGTGGACCGGGTCGAACGTGCCGCCGAGCAGTCCGAGCGTGGCGGTGCGAACGGGCGTCATCGAATCGGCCGGCGGCGGCGGTCGCTCAACGCGAACCGGGGGAGCCGCCGCTGACGAGCGTCTCGGCGTGGTCGATTTCGGCCTCGACGGTGCGCAGCGTCTGTTCGTTGATGACCAGCGTGTCGCGCAGCGCATGGAGCTCGGAACGCTCGGCCGCGAGCGCGGCGAGCTTCAGGCGTCGCTCGACGGCCGCGATGGCCTCCAGGCTCTGGCGCCGCGCGCCGTTGGCGGCATGGCGGTGCAGCCGGACCTCATAGTCGGCGATCAGCCGCTCGGCGAAGGCGATTTCCTGCGGGTGCGCGAGCTTCGGCATTTCGCTGCGCACCGCGCTGGCGGCGGCCTGCGAGACGGCGAGGCGCGCCGCGCGTTCCTCGCGCTCCGCGCCGCCATCGCCGCGAACGCCGAGGAGCCTGATCAGCGGGGAGAGTGTGAGGCCGTTGATCGCGAGCGTCAGCACGATCGTCGTGCCGGCCAGGAACAGTATCAGGTCGCGGCCCGGAAACGGCGCACCGGCCGAGGTCGCCAGCGGAATCGACAACGCGGCGGCGAGCGTCACCGAACCGCGGATGCCGGCCCACCCGACGAGGAACACTGCGCGCGGGTCGCGCCATCCTTCGCGGGCGCGCAGGCGCCTCGACAACATGATGGGCAGATAGGTACCCGGGTACACCCAGAGCACGCGCACCAGCATGATCGCCGCGTACAGCGCCAGCGCGTAGCCGACGAGGTTCTGCCAGGATTCGCCCCGCATGCCCTCGAGGACGCTTTGCAGCTGCAACCCGAGCAGCAGGAACGCGAGGCCATTGAAGACGTAGAGCAGCATTCCCCAGACTTCCCACGCGTGCCGGCGCGTGGCGACCGAGAGGTGCCTGGTGTCGTGCATGCCGGCGTAGAAGCCGGCGGCGACGATGGCGAGAATGCCCGAGACGTGCAGCCGTTCGGCGACGAGATACGCGGCGTACGGCGTCAGCAGCGACAGCATCGTCTGGATGGTCGGGTCGTCGACGCAGTAGCGCGTGAGGCGCACGCGGACTTCGCCGATCGCCGCGGCGATCGCCACGCCCGCGACCGTCCCGCCGCCGGCGAGCAGCGCGAGCGCCGCGCCGGCGTCCAGCCAGGAGAACGCGCCGGTCGCGGCGGCGGCGACCGCGAACTTGAACGCGACCAGCCCCGAGGCGTCGTTGATCAGGCTCTCGCCGTTCAGGATGTGCGTGGCACGCGATGGCAAGGGCACTCTCGCGGTGACCGCCGCCGTGGCGACGGCGTCGGTGGGCGAGACGATGGCGCCGAGCGCGAAGGCGGCGGCAAGCGGAAGCGACGGTATCAGCCAGTGCATCAGGTAGCCGACGACGACGACCGTTGCGGCGACGAGCCCGAAGGCGAGCAGGAGGATCGGCCGCAGGTAGCTCACGAATTCGCGCTTCGGAAACTGCCAGCCGTCGGCGAACAGCAGCAACGGCACGAACAGCAGGAAGAACACGTCGGGGTCGAGCCGGACTTCGGAGAACCCGGGTGCGAACGAAAGCCCGGCGCCGGCGACCACCAGCAGCATCGGCAGCGGCAACGGCGTCCAGCGGGCGAGCGCGCCCATGGCGGCGACTGCGACGAACAACGCGAGCGCGAGCTCGATCGTTTCCATGGCCGGATTGTACCGGCCCGCCGGCGCCCCGCGCGCGGAACGCCGCGTCAGAACCGCGAACCGGGCTCGCGAAGAAACGCGATCTCATCGGGCGTGGATTCGCGCCCGAGGATCGCATTGCGGTGCGGGTAGCGGCCGAACCGGCGAACGATCGCCGCATGCCTTTCGGCCCATTCGAGCGGCGCGGCCAGGCCCGCCTCGTCGCGCAGCCGGACGTACAACGCGATCGATCGCTCCTGCGCGGCCCGATCCTCGGCGTGCTCGAAGGGCAGGTAGAGAAACCAGCGCTCCCAGGGGTCGAGTTCGCGATCGTGGCCGGCGTCGACCGCGGCGGCGGCCATGGCGAGCGCCTCGCGATCGCCGGCGAACGCCCGCGGCGTGTCGCGAAAGACGTTGCGCGGGAACTGGTCGAGCAGCAGCACGCGGGCGAGCGTTCCGTGCGGCGTGGCGGTCCAATCAAGATAGGCGCCGTCGAGCGCGGCGATGGTCGCTCCGCCAAAACGCGCGCGGACCGTGGCGTCGAACGCGGCGTCCTTGCGGAACCAGGCGTCGCGGGCGGCGCGCGGCGCCGGCCCGAACCAGAACTCGAGCACCTCCTGCGCCAGCGGTTCGCGATTCATCGCGCCATGATAGCGCAACGCCGACGCATACCTGCCGCGGCCGTCGAGGGCCGCCTTCCGCGCAGCAATTCGGTCTCGCGGATGCTCAGACCCATCGCGGCAGGGTTCCGGGGCCCGCGGTGCGCCGGCGCTTCGGCGCTTCAGGGGCGGGCGGGCCCGGTCCGGAATTTCCAGTAGACGGCGTCCACCGTCTTGCCGTGCCCGGACTTGAGGTGCGCCTTCAGCGCGTCGCCCAGCGCGTACGACTGCGGCACTTCCCGCGTCGCGCCGACGAACACGATCGCGCGGTCGTCGTCGAGGACCAGCGAACGCACCTGCGACGGGAGATCGCGGGCTTCGAGCCAGCGTTCGGCGGCGCGGTCGAGGTCGGGATCGGAAACGTCGATCAGCAATCTGCGATTGAGCGCGGCGAGGAACAGGGCCATGACGCCCAGCAGGCCGCCGACGGCGATGGCGACGATCGCGTCGAACTCCGGGTGGGACCCGGAAAGCATCGAGACCCCGGCCACCAGCAGCGTGAGCACGATCCCGAGCAGGGCGACGGCATCCTCGAGCAGCACGGCGAGCACGGTCACGTTGTCGCGGTTGGTCCGCAGGCCCTTCCAGCCGCCGATCTCCTTCAGGGCGACCGCAAAGGTCCAGGATTCCAGCGCCAGCGCGAGCAGCAGCAGACCGACGACCAGCGGCGGCATCGGCGCAACCTCGCCTCCCGCCAGCAGCGCATGGATCCCGTGATAGAGATTGATCCCGCAGCCGATGAAGAAGACGCTGACCGCGGACACGAGCGCCCAGAAGAATTTTTCCTGGCCGCGGCCGAACGGATGCTCGAGGTCCGGCCCCCCGCGACTGCGGACTTCGCCGACCTTGAGCAGGACCTGGTTGCCGACGTCGGCGATGGAGTGGACCGTTTCCGCGAACAGAGTGGGCGAACCGGTGACCGCCCAGCCGAACGCCTTGGACGCGGCGATGATCGAATTGGTGGCGATGGAAAGCGAGACGGATGAGGACATGCGCGCCGATTCACTGCTGCTGTTGGGGCCGCACGCCGCTCGCGGCCGCCGTCTTCGCGCCTGCGGAGCGACGCGGCGGCACGACGGTCAGGTCCGGATCTGCCCCGAACCCAGCACGACCCATTTCCGGCTGGTCAGGCCCTCGAGCCCGACGGGGCCGCGCGCGTGAAGCTTGTTGGTCGAAATGCCGATTTCCG
This sequence comes from uncultured beta proteobacterium, assembly GCA_963779445.1. Taxonomy (GTDB): domain Bacteria; phylum Pseudomonadota; class Gammaproteobacteria; order Burkholderiales; family Casimicrobiaceae; genus CAIWHR01. The sequence continues at coordinate 245,107 of CAVZYI010000006.1, read as the reverse complement.
CGCCCAGGCCGTATTCGAACCCGTCGGCGAACCGCGTCGACGCATTCACCAGCACCGAGCTCGAGTCGACCTCGCGGAGGAAGCGCATCGCGGCCGCGTAGTCCTCGGTGACGATGGCGTCGGTGTGCTGCGAGCCGTACTTGGCGATGTGCGCGATCGCGGTGTCGATGTCGTCGACGATGCGCACCGCGAGGATGGGCCCCAGGTATTCCGTGTACCAGTCGATCTCGGTCGCCGGACGCATGGCCGGAACGAGGGCGCAGGCCGCGTCGCAGCCACGCAGTTCGACGTCCTTGGAGGCGTAGATGGCGGCGAGCGGCGGCAGCACGCGCGCGGCGATATCGGCGTGGATCAGCAGCGTCTCCATGGTGTTGCACGGCGAATAACGCTGCGTCTTCGCATTGTCGGCGATCCGGATCGCCATCTCGGGGTCGGCGCGGGCATCGACGAACACGTGGCAGACGCCGTCGAGATGCTTGATCACGGGCACCTTCGAGTCGCGCGCGATCCGCTCGATCAGTCCCTTGCCGCCGCGCGGCACGATCACGTCGACGTGCTTCTCGTCGGCGATGAGGTAGCCCACCGCTTCGCGGTCCGTGGTGGCGACCACCTGCACGCCCGTTTCCGGCAGCCCCGCGGCGCGCAGGCCCTCGTGGACGCACGCGGCGATCGCCCGGTTGCTGCGGATCGCCTCGGAGCCGCCGCGCAGGATGGCGGCATTTCCCGCCTTGAGGCACAGCCCTGCCGCGTCGGCGGTGACGTTGGGCCGCGACTCGTAGATGATGCCGACCACGCCGAGCGGCACGCGCATCCTGCCGACCTGGATGCCGGAGGGGCGAAAGCTCAGCTCGGCGATTTCGCCCACCGGATCGGGAAGGGCGACGACGGCGTCGAGTCCGTCGGCCATCGCCGCGATCGTCTGCGGGGTGAGCGCGAGGCGATCGATGAAGGCCGGATCATGCCCCGCGCTCCTCGCCGCGGCGACGTCGTCGGCGTTCGCCCTGCCCAGCATCGACGTCTCGCGGCGGATTGCCGCAGCCATGGCGGCAAGCGCCACGTTCTTCGATTTCGTGCTTGCGCGCGCCACGTCGCGCGCGGCCGCGCGGGCGGCGGCGCCCACGCCGGCCATGTACTCGGCGAGGTCGGTGAACGACCCCAGGCCCGGGATGTTGAGGTTGGTCATCGGAGGATTGTAGCGCGACTCCCGAGCATGCCGGTAAGGGCCGGCCGTCGCCTTGGCAGCGCGGCCGAACGAGGCCGGACCGCCGGTCAGGAACGCTTCGGCGTGAGCGTCTTCACGCCCGCTTCGGAGCCGAGGAGGATCACGTCCGCGCCGCGCGCGGCGAACAGTCCGACGGTGACCACGCCGACGATCGCGCCTATCCTGGCTTCCATCTCGACGGGGTTCGCCATCGACAGCCCGTGCACGTCGAGGATCACGTTGCCGTTGTCGGTGGTGAAGCCCATGCGCCATTCGGGCTGGCCGCCGAGCAGGACGAGCCGGCGCGCCACGTGGCTCCTCGCCATCGGTATGACCTCGACCGGTAGCGGAAACCGGCCCAGCACGCCGACCAGCTTCGACGCATCGGCGATGCAGACGAATTTGCGCGCGACCGCAGCGACGATCTTCTCCCGCGTCAAAGCGCCGCCGCCGCCCTTGATCATCGCGCCGTGCTCGGTGACTTCGTCCGCGCCGTCGACGTACACGGGGAGGTCGGCAACGTTGTTCAGCTCCTCGACGAAGATGCCGTGGCCCTTCAGGCGTTCGGCCGTCTTGACCGAACTTGCGACGGCACCCTTGATCCGGTGCCTGATCTTCGCCAGCTCGTCGATGAAGAAATTCGCCGTCGACCCGGTGCCCACGCCGACGATCGCGTCGTGCTCGACGTATCTGATCGCCTCGACGGCTACGGCATGCTTGAGTTCGTCCTGGGTCATCGGCTATCTCGCTCTGGCATGTCCGCCCACGTTGCCCGCCGCCGTCGGGCAGGCGGGCTTCCGGCTTTCGTTGCGCTGCATGCGCAGCATCCGTCCCTTGCCCGGTCCCGCGGGCGTCAGTGCTGCGGCGCCGGCGGCATGTTGCGCCGGAGTTCCTCTTCGATCACGGCTTCGCGGCGCTCGAGGTCTGCGAGGTCGACCGCGTGGACGAGGAAAGTCCGGGCTGCGGAGGCGGTAGGCGCGAACAGCATCTGCTGCAATCGGGGGAGGTATTCGTACATGGCATCGATTCCAATGGACCCGCGACGGGCGGGCTTCAGGAACCAATGTACGCGCCCGGATTTGACCCCGCGCTCTAATCGTCCGGCGGCTTGACGCAGGTCATCCTTTCTTCCGCGGCGGCGGCAGGTCCGTGCACACGCCCTCGAAGGCCTCGGCGGCGAGGCCCACCGATTCGGAGAGCGTCGGATGGGGGTGGATGGTGCGGCCGATGTCAACCGCGTCGGCTCCCATCTCGATGGCGAGCACGATCTCGGCGATGAGGTCGCCGGCGTGCGTGCCGACGATGCCGCCGCCGACGATCCGGTGCGTGGCGGCGTCGAAGAGCAGCTTGGTGAACCCCTCGTCGCGGCCATTGGCGATGGCGCGTCCCGACGCGGTCCACGGGAAGAGGCCCTTCTCGACCTTGACGCCCCTGGCCTTCGCTTCGTCCTCGGTGAGACCCACCCAGGCGATCTCCGGGTCGGTGTACGCAACCGATGGAATCACGCGGGCGTCGAAGAACGATTTCTCGCCGGCGGCGGCCTCCGCCGCGACGTGCCCCTCGTGGACCGCCTTGTGCGCCAGCATCGGCTGGCCGACGATGTCGCCGATGGCATGGATGTGGGCGACGTTGGTGCGCATCTGGCCGTCGACCGGGATGAATCCGCGGTCGGTCACGGCCACGCCGGCCTTGTCGGCCGAGATCTTCCGGCCGTTCGGGCTCCTGCCCACGGATACGAGCACCAGGTCGTAAGGCTGCGCGCCATGGGGTGCCTGGTCGCCTTCGAAGCTGACGTAGACCGCGTCCTTCTTCGCCTCGATCGCGACCGTCCTGGTCTTCAGCATCACGCGGTCGAAGCGATGCTTGTTCATCTTCTCCCAGACCTTCACCAGGTCGCGATCGGCGCCCTGCATCAGGCCGTCGAGCATTTCCACGACGTCGAGCCGCGCACCCAGCGTCGAGTAGACCGTGCCCATCTCGAGCCCGATGATGCCGCCGCCGATCACCAGCATCCGCTTCGGCACTGCCCCCAGCAGCAGCGCGCCAGTGGAATCGATGATGCGCGGATCGTCGGGAAGCGCTTTGCCGCCGAGCCGCAGGCCGACGACCTGCGAACCTGCGGCGATGATCGCCTTGCGAAAACGGACGACCTTGTTTGCGCCGGTCTTGGCCTGTCCCGCGCCCTCGGTCACCTCGACCACGACGTGATGCGCATCGAGGAACTGGCCGACGCCGCGCACCACGTCGACCTTGCGTGCCTTGGCCATGCCGGCGAGGCCGCCGGTCAGCTTGCCGACCACCTTGTCCTTCCAGGCGCGCAGCTTGCCGAGGTCGACCTGTGCCGCGCCGAACGCGATGCCGTGTTCGGCAAGCGCCCGGGTTTCGTCCATCACGGCGGCGACGTGCAGCAGCGCCTTCGACGGAATGCAGCCGACGTTGAGGCACACGCCGCCCAGTTGCGCGTAGCGTTCGACCAGCACGGTCTTCATGCCGAGGTCCGCCGCCCGGAACGCGGCGCTGTAGCCGCCGGGACCCGCGCCGAGCACCAGCATTTCGCACTCGATGTCCGCTTTGCCGGTGTAGGTCGCGGCACCCGGAACGGGGCCGGCCGCTGGCGCGACGGTTGCGGCGGCCGGCGGCACCGGGGCCGGCGCTGCGGCCACGGTCGGCGCCGCCTTCGCAACGCCGGCGTCGGCCGTCTCCAGGATCAGGATCGGCGCGCCCTCGGCGATCCTGTCGCCGACCTTGACCCTCATCTCCCTGACCGTGCCCGCGGCCGGCGACGGCACGTCCATCGTCGCCTTGTCCGACTCCAGCGTGATCAGCGAATCTTCGGCCTTCACCGTGTCGCCCGGCTTGACGAAGATCTCGATCACCGGGACGTCCTTGAAATCGCCGATGTCCGGAACTTTGACTTCGATCGTGCTCATGGTTGGCATGCGCGCGCCGCCGGATCCGGCTCCGATCCGGGCGTCGCGGGACCGTTGGCCGGTGCCCGCCGTGCCCGGATGGGATGGGTTTTCCGCGTCGCTTGCGCTCTTGGGGACGAGGTGGGTTGGGAAATCCGCTGGTGCGGGCCGCTACAGCACTACCCGCCGCATGTCGGCCAGCAGCGCGCCGAGATGGGCGGTGAACCTTGCCGCCGAGGCGCCGTCGATGACGCGGTGGTCGTAGGACAGCGACAGCGGCACCATGAGCCGGGGCGCGAATGCCTTGCCGTCCCACACGGGCTTCGTCTGCGACTTCGACACGCCGAGGATCGCGACCTCCGGTGCGTTGATGATCGGTGTGAATGCGGTGCCGCCGATTCCGCCGAGGCTGGATATGGAAAAGCAGCCACCCTGCATCTCGGCGGGACCGAGCTTGCCGTCGCGCGCCTTCGCCGAAAGCTCGCCCATTTCCTTCGCGATCTGCAGAACGCCCTTCTGGTCGGCATTCCTGATCACCGGCACGACGAGACCGTTCGGCGTGTCGGCGGCGAACCCGATGTGGAAATACCGCTTCAGCACCAGGTTGTCGCCGTCGAGGGACGCGTTGAAGTCCGGGAATTTCTTCAGCGCCGCGACGCTCGCCCTGATCAGGAAAGCCAGCATCGTCAGCTTGATGCCGGATTTCTCGTTCTCCTTGTTGAGCTGGACGCGGAATGCCTCGAGGTCGGTGATGTCGGCTTCGTCGAACTGGGTGACGTGGGGAATCATCACCCAGTTGCGGGCGAGATTGGCGCCCGATATCTTCTTGATCCGCGACAGCGGACGAAGCTCGACCGGCCCATGCTTGGCGAAGTCCACGGTCGGCCACGGCAGCAGATTGAGCGCTCCGCCGCCGGTCGCCGCTCCGCTGCCGCTGCCGCCGCCGGCAACGGCCTGCTTCACGAATTTCTGCACGTCCTCCAGCATGATGCGCGACTTCGGACCCGAGCCGGCGACGCGCGCGAGGTCGACGCCCAGCTCGCGCGCAAACTTGCGCACGGTGGGCGAGGCGTGGGCGGCCTTGAAATTGTCGCCGTCGACGGCGGGCGCCGCAGCCTCGGCGGCAGGCGCCGCTGCGAGAGCCGGCGCCGCGGCAACGGGTGGCGCGGGAGCCGGTGCCGCCGCCGCGGGTTTCGCGGGCGAAGGCGGCGATGCCGCGGGAGCCGCCGGAGCCTTCGCGCTGCCGGCGTCGGCGGCTTCCAGCGTCAGGATCACCGCGCCTTCGCCGATCTTGTCGCCCAGCTTGACCTTGAGCTCCTTCACCGTCCCCGCGGCGGGCGAGGGCACGTCCATGGTCGCCTTGTCGGATTCGAGCGTGATGAGCGAATCCTCGGCGGCGACCGAGTCACCCGGCTTGACGAAGATCTCGATGACCGGGACCTCGTCGAAATCGCCGATGTCGGGGACTTTGACTTCAATGATGCTCATGGGAGGCTTTCCGTTTCACGCCGAGGGGCAGGGACGCCGCCGACTGCTTCCGGGGCGCGCCGGCTGCCCCGACGCAACGTGGTGGGATGTTGGAGTCAAACCGTCCATGGTGCCGGTTTCGCCGGGTCGATGCCGTATTTCTTCATCGCTTCGGCAACCTTCGATGCCGGTAGCGTGCCCTCGTCGGCGAGCGCCTTCAGCGCGGCGACCGTGACGTAGTAGCGGTCGACCTCGAAGAACCGGCGCAGCTTCTCGCGCGTGTCCGAGCGCCCGAAGCCGTCGGTGCCCAGCACCACGTAGCGCCGGGGCACGCAGGCGCGGATCTGGTCGGCATAGGCGCGCATGTAGTCGGTCGCCGCAATCACCGGTCCCTGCGTGTCCTCGAGGCAGGTCTCCACGTGCGCCAGCTTCGGCTTCGCCGTCGGGTTCAGCATGTTTTCGCGCGTCACGCGCATGCAGTCGCGCGCCAGCAGCGTGAAGCTCGGGCAGCTCCAGAGGTCCGACTCGACGCCCCAGTCGTCGGCCAGCAGACCGGCGGCGGCGATCACTTCGCGGAATATCGTGCCCGAGCCCAGCAGCTGCACGCGCGGCGCCTTGCCCTTCCTGCCGCCGGCGCGGAACAGGTACATGCCCTTGATGATCGACGGCGCCGCGCCTTCCGGCATCGCCGGGTGCGGGTAGTTCTCGTTCATCACGGTGAGGTAGTAGTAGACGTCCTCCTGCTCGGCGTACATCCGCCGCAGCCCGTCCTGGATGATCACCGCGACTTCGTAGCCGAACGTCGGATCGTAGGACACGCAGTTGGGGATCGTCGCCGAGATCTGGTGCGAATGTCCGTCCTCGTGCTGCAGGCCCTCGCCGTTGAGCGTCGTGCGCCCCGCCGTGCCGCCGAGCAGGAAGCCGCGCGAGCGCATGTCGCCGGCGGCCCACGCGAGGTCGCCGATGCGCTGGAATCCGAACATCGAGTAGAAGATGTAGAACGGAATCATCGGCACGCCGTGCGTCGAATACGACGTCGCGGCGGCGATCCAGTCGCACATCCCGCCGGCCTCGTTGATCCCTTCCTGCAGGATCTGCCCGAGCTTGTCCTCCTTGTAGAACATCAGCTGGTCGGCGTCCTGCGGCGTGTAGAGCTGGCCCTGCTGGTTCCAGATGCCGAGCTGCCGGAACATGCCTTCCATGCCGAACGTGCGCGACTCGTCGGGAACGATGGGCACGATGTGCTTGCCGATGTTCTTGTCGCGCAGCAGCAGCTGCAGCACCTGGACGAAGGCCATCGTCGTCGAGATCTCGCGATCGTCGGTGCTCTTGAGGAAGCGATCGAACGCGGACAGCTCCGGCGTGACCAGCGCGTTCGCCTTCGGCCGGCGGGCGGGCATGTATCCCCCCAGCTCCATCCGCCGCGCGCGCATGTACTCGAGCTCCGGCGACCCCTCCGGGAAGGTGACGTAGGGCACGTCCTCCAGCTTGTCGTCGGGAACCGGGATCTTGAACCGGTCGCGGAATTTGCGTATCGATTCGACCGACATCTTCTTCTGCTGATGCGTGATGTTCTGCGCCTCGCCCGATTCCCCCATCCCGTAGCCCTTGATCGTCTTCGGCAGGATGACGGTCGGCTGGCCCTTGTGATTCACCGCCGCGTGGTACGCCGCGTACACCTTGAACGGGTCGTGGCCGCCCCGGTTCAGCTTCCAGATGTCCTCGTCCGACCAGTCGGCGACGAGTTCCTTCAGTTCCGGCGTGTTGAAGAAATGCTCGCGCACGTAGGCGCCGTCCTTGGACTTGATCGTCTGGTACTCGCCGTCGACGACGTCCATCATCCGCCGCATCAGGATGCCCTTCTTGTCGCGCGCGAACAGCGGGTCCCAGTGCCGGCCCCAGACGACCTTGATCACGTTCCAGCCGGCGCCGCGGAAGTCCGACTCCAGTTCCTGGATGATCTTTCCGTTGCCGCGCACCGGGCCGTCCAGACGCTGCAGGTTGCAGTTGACCACGAAGACCAGGTTGTCGAGGTTCTCGCGCGCCGCCATTCCGATCGCGCCCATCGATTCCGGCTCGTCCATCTCGCCGTCGCCCATGAAGGCCCAGACCTTGCGGCCCTCGGTGTTCGCCAGGCCGCGGTCCTGCAGGTACTTCATGAACCGCGCCTGGTAGATCGCCATCAGCGGCCCCAGGCCCATCGACACCGTCGGGAACTGCCAGAAATCGGGCATCAGCCAGGGGTGCGGGTACGAGGAAATGCCCTTGCCGTCCACTTCCTGGCGGAAATTCTCGAGCTGCTCCTCGGCGAGGCGCCCCAGCATGAACGCCCGCGCATACACGCCGGTGGCCGAATGCCCCTGGACGAACACCAGATCGCCGCCGCTCGCCTCCGAAGGGGCGCGCCAGAAATGGTTGAACCCGATGTCGTAGAGCATCGCCGCCGATGCGAAGCTCGCGATGTGGCCGCCGACGTTGGTCTCCTTGTTGGCGCGCAGCACCATCGCCATCGCGTTCCAGCGCACGTAGTGCCGGATCTTCTGCTCGATGTTGAAATCGCCGGGAAGCTTGGCCTGCGCTTCGACGGGGATGGTGTTGATGTAGGCGGTGTTCGCCGAGAACGGCAGGTAGGCGCCCGATCGGCGCGCCTTGTCGATCAGCGATTCGATCAGGAAATGCGCCCGGTCCGGCCCCTCCTGCGCAAGCACGCCGGCGAGAGCGTCGAGCCATTCGCGCGTTTCCTGCGGATCCGGGTCGGGAATGTTGTCCATGCGTGCGTCCTCCTGCATCGATCGACGCCCGGGGCGGTCCGGGCGAGCTTCGTGGATTGTAAGCGGCACGGGCTGACGCCGCATCGCTGCACTGCGGGACCGCGGGGTTCCTGGATCGCTGCGGTTTTACACCGGGACCTGATTCTACCGATTCGTGAACCGGGCATCGGAACGGGCGATCCTGCCGCGACCGGCCCGGCGTCGCATCAGGGCCACCCCATTCCATATTGTAAGCACTTACTGGCGCGTTTTGGCGAGGAGCCGCAGGCCATAGAGAATCGACAGCGTTCCGAACACCGCGAACCCGACGCGGTAGCTGCCGGTGACGGCCGCCAGCAGCGCGAACGTCGGCGGTCCGATCACCACGCCGGCAAAGGTGATGAAGCCGGTCGCGCCGGTGGTGGTGCCGGCCTGGCCGGCCGGCGCGCGGCGCGCGATCTCGGCGAGCTGAACGCCGTTCCAGCCGATCGCCGTCGCGCCGAAGAGCGCGCAGACCGCCAGCACGGCCGCGGCCGGCCACCGGGCATCGAAGGCCGCGGTGCCATAGGCGCACACGCCGCTCGCGATGCCGATCGCCCCGAGCAGCGTGCGCGGGCGTACGAAGCGGTCGGCGATCGCGCCCCAGCCGATCCGGCCGACGATGCCGCCGATATTGGCGACGGTCAGCGCCAGGCCCGCGGCAATCAGCGACAGGCGCAGGGTCTCGGTCAGATAGACGACGAGAAAACTGGCGAGGCAGATCTGCATCGCCGCATAGGTGAATCCGGCAAACGCCAGCTCGATCAGCGCCGGTGTCGCGAACACCCGGCGCAATGGGACGAAGACGCCGGCGACCGACAGTTTCCGGGACGGGAACCCGGTCGGCGTCCAGCGCCGCGCGCGTGCGCTGCGCCAGTGCGGCGATGCCGACGCCGAGAACGGCGACCCCGACGAACGTCGCGCGCCAGCCAAGCGCCAGCGCCAGTCCCGGCAAAGCCGCGCCGGCCAGCGCCGCGCCGGCCGGAACGCCGGTCTGCTTGATCGAAAACGTGAGCGCCATGCGCGCCGGCGGCGCGGTGCGGACCAGGACGTGCGACGACGCCGGGGTGATCGGCCCGTAGCCCAGTCCGATCAGGACCGGCGCGATGGCCGCCAGAGCGACCAGCGCCGACGGCGGCGCCGCGGCGGCGGCCACGGTCGCGACCCCGACCGCGCAGAAGAGCACGCAGGCCTGCGAAACGCGGATCGCGCCGTAGCGTTCGATGAACCCGCCGCTGGCGAGGCTTGCCGCCATCGAGCCGGCATAGAGGATCCCGACGAAGACGCCGATGAGCTTCGGCGCCAGCGCCAGGTCCGCGGCGACGATCGGCGCGAGAACCGCGGCGGCCGTCGCGGCCAGCGAAGTGAAGATCTGGATCGCCAGCGTGACGGCAAGCGCCGCCGCGGCGGTACGGCCCGGGGTCACGGCGACCGGCGATCGTTCACGAGGCCGGGGCTGGCGGGCGAGGCGGGTGCCGCCGTCGCGCCACGGCGGCGGGTCGTCCCGGGCAGCGCGGCTCAGTTCGAGGCTTCAAGCAGGCGCGTTTCCGTCACGATGGTGTCGACGCACAGGTCGTGCGGCGCGGCGGGGACGCGGTCGACGATCTGCACGTCGAACGCGCCGGCAACGCGCGGCGAGGCCCGCGCAAGCAGCGGCAGCAGGCGGTCGTAGTATCCGCCGCCGTAGCCGAGCCGCCGGCCCGCGCGGTCGAAGGCGACGCCGGGAACGAGCACCCAGTCGATGGCAGCCGGTGCGATGACCGGGCAGTGCGGCAGCGGCTCGGGAATGCCCTGATGTCCGGCGCCGACGTCGCGGTCGGGATCGGCAATTTCATGCAGGACGAGCATCCGCGACGCGGCATCGACGCGCGGGACCGCCACCGTCTTGCCTTCGAGCAACGCCGCGCGAACGAGCGCCGTGGTGTTCCATTCGGTGCGAAACGCGAGCGTCAGCAGGACGGTGCGCGCCGCATCGTAGGCGGGCAGCGTGGCGATGCGCGCGATGATCTCCCCGGCCCAGCGGATGCGCTCCTCCGGCGAAATCGCGTCACGCGCCGCGAGCACCTGCCGCCGCAGCTCGAGCTTCGCCTGGTGCAGCGCGGAGCGATGGGGCGCGGCGGCGTCGACGGGTCCGGTGGAAGTCGGCATGGCAGCGATGGTAGCGCAACCGCAGCCGCGGCATCGCGGGGCCGGCGGCATCTCCGCTCGAGCGCATATAATCACAGCTTTTCGCGCGGACTCCCACCATGAAAAACGTCCATCAGATCCACCGCGACCGGCGCTCGGCGCTCCTGCGGCAGATGCGCGCGCAGGCGGGCGGCGGCCTGGCCCTGATGCCCACCGCGCCCGAGTTCGCCCGCAACCGCGACTCGCTCTTTCCGTTCCGCCACGACAGCTACTTCCATTATGTCTGCGGATTTCCGGAGCCCGAGGCGGTGGTTGCGCTCGTCGCCGGCAAGGACGGCCCCGCGGGCGATCGGCACATCCTGTTCTGCCGCGAAAAGAACGGGGAACGCGAGATCTGGGACGGTTTCCGCTACGGCCCCGATGCGGCGCGCGAAATTTTCGGCTTCGACGAGGCGCACCCGATCGCCGATATCGACCAGGCGCTGCCCGAACTCGCTTCCGACCAGCCGGCGCTCTACACGCCGCTCGGGCTCTTCGCGCCGTGGGACCGAAAGGTCACCGAGTTGCTCAACGAAGTTCGCAACCGGGTGCGCGCCGGCGTCACGGCGCCCGAGGAGATCGTCGACGTCCGCCAGGCGCTGGACGCGCTTCGACTCGTCAAGGACGAACACGAGCTGAAACTGATGCGCCGCGCCGCCGAGATCTCCGCCGGCGCGCATCGCCGCGCCATGGAGCTGACGCGCGCCGGCTGGTTCGAATACCAGGTCGAGGCCGAGCTCATGCACGAATTCCTCCGCCATGGCGCGCAGGCGGTCGCGTATCCGTCGATCGTCGCCGGGGGCCCCAATGCCTGCGTGCTGCACTACCGCGACAACAATCGCCAGATCCAGGACGGCGAACTGCTGCTGATCGACGCCGGCTGCGAGTACCACAGCTACGCCTCCGACATCACCCGCACCTATCCCGCCAACGGCCGGTTCACGGGGCCGCAGAAGGCCGTCTACGAGCTCGTCCTTGCGGCGCAGCTTGCATGCATCGAGGCGCTGAAGCCCGGCGCCGACTTTCACGACTATCACAAGGTCGCCGAGCGCGTCCTGGCCCAGGGCTACATCGATCTCGGACTCTGCAAGGGCTCGCTGGACGAGGTGCTCGAGAGCGGAAGCTACAAGCAGTACTACATGCACCGCGCGGGCCACTGGCTCGGACTCGACGTGCACGACGCCGGCCTCTACCAGGTGAAGGGCGCGTCGCAGAAGCTCGTCCCCGGAATGGTTCTCACGGTGGAACCGGGAACGTACATCCGTCCCGCGGACAATGTCCCCGAGCAGTTCTGGGACATCGGAGTGCGGATCGAGGACGACGTCGTCATCACGGCAACCGGAATCGAGAATCTGTCGGCGGCCGCGCCAAAATCGGTTGCCGACGTCGAAGCCGCCTGCCGGCGATGAAGCCCCGGGAGACGCCGCGTCGCGATGCCTTGCGCGCGATGCCGGGAGCCCGGTTTTCGCTGCCGCGGAGCCGAATGTGCGCCTGCGCCCGTCGGCGCGGCGCCGCCGACTCGCGCGGCGTACTTCGGACGAGCGGAGGATGCGGCGATGCTGCATGACGTGGCCATCGTCGGCGCCGGACCCGTCGGCTCGACGCTGGCCCTGGCGCTGGCCGACGCCGATCTGGACGTCGTTGTCCTGGACGCGCGCGCGCGCGGTCAGGTTCTGCGCGCCGACCGGTCGCTTGCGCTGTCGCACGGCGCGCGGCTGATCCTGGAACGGCTCGACGTCTGGGCCGGCCTTGCGGCGACGCCCGGCGCCACGACGCCGATCGCCGAAATCGACATCTCGCAGGCCGGCGGATTCGGGACCGCGAAGCTCACGGCGCTCGAGAACGGATTGCCGGCCCTGGGCTACGTCGTAAGTTATCGCGCGCTGCAGGCGGCGCTCGACACGGCGCTGGCGCGCACGGAAGTCGTGGTACGCAACGGCGTGACCGTGCAATCGGTCGGGGGAACGTCCGCCTATGCCGCGGTGGAAACCGATGACGCCGACGGCCAGCCGATCCTGGCGAGGCTTGCCGCGGTCGCCGACGGTTCGGGTGCTGCCGTCGCCGGCGTCGCGCGCCGGCGGCGCGACTACGGGCAGGTCGCGCTGATCGCGAAACTCTGGCGGCAATCGCCGCACGCGGGACTCGCCTACGAGCGCTTTACCGCGGATGGCCCGATGGCGCTGCTGCCGGAGGGCGATCACCTTGGACTCATCTGGACCGCGTTGCCGGATCGCGCCGAGCGCCTGCTCGCGCTGGACGACGCCGCGTTCTGCGAAGAGCTCTCCCGTTGTTTCGGAAGACGCGCCGCGGGGTTTACCCGCGTGGCCGACCGGCGGGCGATACCGCTGGCACTTGAATTCGCGCACCGGCCCGCGGGCACGCGATGCGTCGTGCTGGGCAACGCCGCCCAGACACTGCATCCGGTCGCCGGGCAGGGCTTCAACCTCGGCCTGCGCGATGCCCATGAACTGGCGCAGGCGGTTCTCGACGTCCCCCGCGAGGAAATCGGCGGGGCCGCGATGCTGTCCGGCTACGCGCGCGGCCGCGGCCGCGACCGCTGGGCAGGGATCGCCTTCACGCACGGCCTCGTCAACGTGTTCGGCAACGACTTCCCGCCACTCCGGTGGTCGCGCGGGTTGGCGCTCACTATGCTCGATGCGCTGCCGCATGCGAAGCGCGCATTCACGCGCGCAATGTTGTTCGGACTCCATTAGAGCAGCGGGTTGTGCGGCGCCGCGCCGACCAAGAATCGTGCCACGCCGAACCGCGACGGTGGCTGCGCGAACGAAGCTTCGCGCGGCGATACGCACACGCTTCGGAACGGTTATAATTCGCTCCCCTCGCCGCATTTCCCCGCCGCAAATTCCGCAAACTGCCGTGCATATCGGACCGTACGCCATTGCCAACAACCTTGCCGTCGCGCCGATGGCGGGCGTGACCGATCGACCGTTCCGGCAGCTGTGCAAGCGCTTCGGCGCGGGCTACGCGGTTTCCGAAATGGTGGCGTCGAACCCCAGGCTCCGGAGCACCGAAAAATCGCTGCGCCGCATCGATCATCGCGGCGAGGCCGCGCCGATCATCGTGCAGATCGCGGGTGCGGACCCGGCGACGATGGCGGACGCGGCCCGCTACAACGTCGACCGCGGCGCGCAGGTCATCGACATCAACATGGGCTGTCCTGCGAAGAAGGTCTGCAACGTCGCCGCCGGGTCGGCGCTGCTCTCGAACGAGACGCTGGTCGCGGCGATCCTCGAGGCGGTGGTCGGGGCGGTCGACGTCCCGGTGACGCTCAAGATCCGTACCGGCGCGAATCCCGGCCACCGGAATGCCCTGGCCATCGCCAGGATTGCCGAACTCTGCGGCGTGCGCGCGCTCACCGTCCATGGCCGCACGCGCGCCTGCGCGTTCGTCGGCGCCGTGGAATACGACACGATTCGCGCGGTCAAGGCGGCCGTGTCGATCCCGGTCGTGGCCAATGGCGACATCGCCACTCCGGTGCAGGCACGGCGCGTCCTCGACTACACCGGCGCGGACGCGATCATGATCGGTCGCGCCGCCCAGGGCCGGCCGTGGATCTTCCGCGAAATCCGTCATTACCTCGGTTGCGGCGCGACGCTCGCGCCGCCTACCGTCGAGGAGGCGCGCGCGGCGATCGTCCATCACCTGGCCGACCACTATGCGTTCTACGGGGAGGCGTCCGGCACCCGCATTGCGCGCAAGCATCTCGGATGGTATACGCATGAACTTTCCGGCGGCGACGCGTTCCGCCGGGAGATCAACGCGACGGAGTCTGCCGTCGCGCAACTGTCCGTCGTTCACCGCTTTTTCGACACGCTTGCCGTTCGCGGCGAACGCCTCGACTACCGCGGGCGGCACGCGGATATCGTCGACGGGCGCGTCGCATTCGGCCGTGCAGGACAGCAAATGCTACGGGGCGGGGAGGCCCTGGCCGCATGAGAAAAACTTTACGCATCAACGGCGGCAACGAACTCGGCAAGACGGTCGAGAAATCGCTGGACGAATACTTTCGCAGGCTTGACGGCGAACCGCCGCATGGCGTCTACGACATGGTCATCACCCATGTCGAGCGCGCTCTCATCGTATCGGTGATGGCCCGCGCCGAAGGCAACCAGACGCAAGCGGCCGACATGCTCGGAATGAACCGCAACACGCTCCGCGCGAAACTCACGAAGTACGGCATCCGCTGAATACCGGTGCGGTGCATTGCCGCGCCGGGCGACGTTCCTGAACGTCGTCCTGGTTGCGTCGACACCTGCCTGACACGCATGTCCGCCCCGATTCAGCAAGCGCTGCTGTCCGTCTCCGACAAGACGGGCCTCGTCGAGTTCGCGAAGGGTCTCGCGCGCCGCGGCGTGCGCCTGCTTTCCACCGGCGGCACGGCGAAGGCGCTCGCCGCCGCCGGCGTCCTGGTCACGGAAATCGGCGACTACACCGGGTTCCCGGAAATGCTCGACGGCCGGGTCAAGACGCTGCACCCCCGGGTGCACGGCGGAATACTCGCGCGGCGCGACCTGCCGGCGCACGTGGCGGCGATCGAGAAGCACGGCATCGCGCCGATCGACCTCGTCGTCGTCAACCTCTACCCGTTCCGCGAAACGGTCGCGCGGCCGGGCTGCACGCTCGACGACGCGATAGAGAACATCGACATCGGCGGCCCGGCGATGCTGCGCTCGGCGGCGAAGAACTGGCAGCACGTCGGCGCGGTCGTCGATCCGGAGGACTACCGGGCATTGCTCGACGAACTCGATGCGAGCGGCTCCACGCTGTCGGCGGCGACCCGCTTCTCCCTTGCGCGAAAGGCGTTTTCGCATACGGCCGCCTACGACGGAGCGGTGGCGAACTGGCTGACCGCGCGCGGTCCCGATGGCGCCGCCGTCGCGTTTCCCGACCGCTACACGCTTCAGGTCGCGAAGCTCCAGGATCTGCGCTACGGCGAGAATCCGCACCAGGATGCCGCGTTCTACCGGGACCTCGCGCCCGCCGCCGGCTCGATCGCCACGTACCGGCAGCTCCAGGGCAAGGAACTCTCGTACAACAACATAGGCGACGGCGACGCGGCGTGGGAATGCGTCAGGACGTTCGACCGCCCCGCCTGCGTGATCGTGAAGCACGCCAACCCCTGCGGCGTTGCGGTCGCCGAGTCGCCGCTGGCGGCCTACCGGAAGGCATTCGCCACCGATCCGGTCTCGGCTTTCGGAGGGATCATCGCGTTCAACTGCGAAGTGGACGCGGCGACGCTCGAGGCGGTGGCGACGCAGTTTCTCGAGGTCCTGATCGCGCCCGCCTACGCGCCGGCCGCGCTGGACCTCGTTGCGCAGAAGAAGAACGTCCGGGTGCTCGAAGTGCGGCTGCCGGAGAGTCGACCGCCGGCGCAATTCGACATGAAGCGCGTCGGCGGCGGGCTGCTGGTGCAGACCGCGGATGCGCGCGATGTCCGGCCGACGGAGCTGCGGGTCGTGACGAAGAGCGCGCCGACCGCGGCGCAGATCGACGATCTCATGTTCGCGTGGCGCGTCGCGAAATTCGTCAAGTCCAACGCGATCGTCTACTGCGCGGATGGACGGACCCTGGGCATAGGCGCCGGACAGATGAGCCGCGTGGATTCGACGCGCATCGCCGCCGCCAAGGCGAAGAATGCGGGGCTTTCGCTCGCCGGATCGGTCGTCGCGTCGGACGCGTTCTTCCCGTTCCGCGACGGACTCGATGTCGTCGCCGACAACGGGGCGGTCGCGGTGATCCAGCCTGGCGGCAGCATGCGCGACGACGAAGTCATCGCCGCCGCCGACGAGCGCCGGATCGCGATGGTGTTCACCGGCGTCCGTCACTTCCGCCACTGACCGCGAGACCGGCAACATGCAGCGATTGCGAATCGTCGTCCTGCTGGGCATGTTCATCTGGGGCTTTTCTGCTCCGGCACGCGGCGCCGAATGCGCGGACCTGTGGGACTGGGTCAGCAAGGCCTGCCGCCGGCTCGCGGACACCTATACGAATGGCGGCAACGAGCTGCTGGTGTCGGGCTATGCGTGGCACGTGCCGTGGACCTGGACCGCGGAAGCCCGCGCGAGCGAGAACGAGAACGCATGGGGCGGCGGCTGGGGACGCACCGTCGAGCACGACAACGGCGACACCGATACGGTCTACTTCCTCGTGTTCAGCGACTCGCACAGGGAAGCCGGAGTTCAACCTCGGGTACGCGTGGTCGACGTACTGGCGCGACCGCGATTCGATCCAGCCCGGCCTCGGCTACACGGCGCTGATCATCCAGCGACCCGACATCGCGAGCGGCATCCCCTTTCCCGCGGTCCTGCCGCTGGTTTCGCTGCGTTACGGGAAATTCACGCTGCTGTCGACGTTCATCCCCACGCTCAACGGCGGGATCAATCACGGCAGCGTCCTGTACGTATTCGGGAAGATCGCGCTGGATTGAGGACAACGTGAACGTACTCGTCATCGGCGGCGGCGGCCGCGAGCACGCGCTGGCATGGAAGCTGGCGCAGTCGCCGCGGGTCGGGCGGATCTTCGTGGCGCCGGGCAATGCCGGTACGGCGCTCGAGGCCGATCTCACCAACGTCGACGTGACCGGGATTCCCGAGCTCGTCGCCTTCGCCCGCGAGCAGCAGGTCGCGCTCACCGTCGTCGGCCCCGAGGGCCCGCTCGCGGCGGGCATCGTCGACGCCTTCCAGGACGCGGGGCTACGGATCTTCGGACCGACGCGCGCGGCGGCGCAGCTGGAGAGTTCGAAGGACTACGCCAAGGACTTCATGGAGCGGAAAGGCATTCCGACGGCGCGCTCCAGGACCTTCGTCGATGCCGCCTCGGCGCGGGCCTACGTCTCGGATCGCGGCGCGCCGATCGTTGTCAAGGCCGACGGCCTGGCGGCCGGAAAGGGCGTTGTCGTCGCGACAACCGTCGCCGAGGCGCATGCCGCGGTCGACGCGATGCTCTCCGGCAACGCGCTCGGCGCCGCAGGCGCGCGCGTCGTCGTCGAGGATTTCCTCGCCGGCGAGGAGGCGAGCTTCATCGTGATGGTCGACGGCCGGCACGTGCTCCCGCTGGCATCGTCGCAGGA
This sequence comes from uncultured beta proteobacterium, assembly GCA_963779445.1. Taxonomy (GTDB): domain Bacteria; phylum Pseudomonadota; class Gammaproteobacteria; order Burkholderiales; family Casimicrobiaceae; genus CAIWHR01. The sequence goes on along the minus strand of CAVZYI010000006.1, from coordinate 227,485 downwards.
CCACAAGCGGCTGGGGGACAACGACGTGGGCCCGAACACCGGCGGCATGGGCGCGTATTCCCCGGCGCCGGTCGTCACCCCTGCGCTGCACGCGCGGATCATGCGCGAAGTGATCCAGCCCACGGTGGCGGGAATGGCCGACGACGGCATTCCCTACACCGGGTTTCTCTACGCGGGCGTGATGATCGACGACGCCGGCAATCCAAAGGTCCTCGAGTTCAACTGCCGGCTGGGCGATCCCGAGGCTCAGCCCATCATGGCCAGGCTGAAGTCCGATCTGGTCGAACTCGTCCTGCACGCTGTGGGCGGAACGCTAGACGCGGCCGAGATCGAATGGGACCGCCGCACGGCGCTGGGCGTCGTGCTCGCCGCGCAGGGCTATCCCGACGCACCGCGCAAAGGCGACGCGATCGCCGGGCTCGAGCGCGTCACGCCGGATGCGCACCCGGACTGCAAGGTTTTCCATGCCGGAACCGCGCTGGCGGCGGGTGCGGTCGTGGTGAACGGCGGTCGCGTGCTGTGCGTGACGGCGCTGGGCGACTCGATCAGGCAGGCGCAGCGCTCCGCCTACGCCGCAGCCGCCGAGATACACTTCGACGGGATGCAATATCGGCACGACATCGGCTTTCGCGCCCTGGCGGCCCGCCGGGCCGGCTCGTGACTTCTTCCTGAAGCGGAATTAGGCGCAGCCTTATGAACGTTACCGCGGCACGCGACTATTTCCTCGATCTGCAATCGCGCATCGTCGCCGGCATCGAGGCGATCGACGGCGCGCCGTTTCTCCGCGATGCGTGGACCCGGCCCGAGGGCGGCGGCGGCCTGTCCCGGCTGATCGAGGACGGCCGAGTCCTCGAGCGCGGCGGCGTGAATTTCTCGCACGTCACCGGCGCGCGGCTGCCGGCATCGGCGAGCGCCTCGCGGCCCGGCATCGCCGGACGCGCCTGGGAGGCGATGGGCGTTTCGCTGGTGCTGCATCCGCGGAATCCCTACGCGCCCACCGTCCACCTAAACGTGCGGATGTTCGTCGCGCACGCGCCCTCGGGATCGGAGGACGACGTCTGGTGGTTCGGCGGCGGCATGGACCTGACCCCGTACTACGGCTACGCCGAGGATGCGGTCCATTTCCATCGCGGCTGTCGTGCCGCGCTCCTGCCCTTCGGCGCCGAGCTGCATCCGAAGTTCAAACGCTGGTGCGACGAGTATTTCTTCCTCAAGCACCGCGGCGAGCCGCGCGGCGTGGGCGGAATATTCTACGACGACCTCGCCGAAGGCGGCTTCGAACGCTGCTTCGGCATCACGAGGAGCGTCGGCGACCACTTCCTCGACGCGTATGCGCCCATCCTCGGGCGGCGCATGGGCACGCCGTACGGCGAGCGGGAGCGCGACTTCCAGGCCTACCGGCGCGGTCGCTATGTCGAGTTCAACCTCGTCTGGGACCGCGGCACGCTGTTCGGGCTGCAATCCAACGGCCGCACCGAGGCCATACTGATGTCGCTGCCGCCCATCGTCAAATGGCGATACGACTGGAAGCCCGATCCCGGCACACCCGAAGCCGCTCTCTACACCGACTTCCTGGTGGCGAAGGACTGGGCTGCATGACGGGAGCCGGCAAACCGCCGCGCGACGCGCATCTCGTCGAGACCAGGGTGTCGTCGGAAGCCGTGTTCGACGGCCTGCTCCTGCACGTTCGCCGCGACACGGTGAGGCTGCCCGATGGCAAGCTCGCGATCCGCGAGCATATCGTCCATCCGGGGGCCGTGCTGATCGTCCCCGTCCTCGCCGACGGCCGCCTGGTCGTCGAGCGGCAGTTCCGCTACCCGCTCGACCGCGTGTTCATCGAGTTCCCGGCCGGAAAGCTCGATCCGGGCGAATCCGGAATCGAGACGGCAAGGCGCGAATTGATCGAGGAAGCGGGATACGAGGCGGCGACCTGGACGCCCCTCGGCACGATTCACACGCTGATCTCCTACACGAACGAGGAGATCGACATCTACGTCGCCGAGGGCCTCACGCACGTCGGGGCGAAGCTGGACGACGGCGAGTTCCTCGACGTCGCCGTCATGAGCGTCGACGAGATGCTCGCGGCGCTGGATCGCGGCGAGATCACCGACGCGAAGACCGTCGCCGCGCTGCTGCTCTACGCGCGGCGGCGCTCGCGCTGACGCCATGGTTGCGCGGCGGCTCGTCATCCACGGCCGCGTCCAGGGCGTCGGCTACCGATGGGCGATGGTCGAGGCCGCCGGCGCGGTCGACGCCGCCGGCTGGGTGCGCAACCGCCGCGACGGAACCGTGGAGGCCTTCGTGCAGGGGGACCCGCCGGCGGTCGACGCCGTCATCGCCTGGTGCCGCCGCGGACCGCCGCAGGCGCGGGTCACTGCGGTCGATGTGGCGCCCGCCGCGGCCGATCCCGCGATCGTCGCCTTCGGGCACCGGCCGTCGCTGTAGGCCTGCCCGCTAGCCGGCGTCAGGTGCGTCGCGAACGCCGAAGATGTCCTTCCAGGCGGCGTACGACGACGCGGCCCACAGCGGCAGCGCAAGCGCCAGGCCGATGCCCATGGTTGCGAGGCTGAATACCAGCAGCACCAGCGATACCGCGCCATAGACGAGCAGCGGCTGCGTGTTGAGCGTGAACGCGGACCAGCTTGCCGCGAATGCGGGGCCGGCGGGCACGCGTTCGAACAGCACATGGAACGGGACGAACGTGATCGGTAGCGATGAGAGAACGCCGATGGCGTACACGCCGAGGATCGACACCGGGGAGAGCTCGGCGGCATGGCTCCCCAATTCGAGCAGATTGGCATCGGCGATCCACCATCCGGCGAACGCCTCCGCCGCGAAGGTCAGCAGGCTCGCTGCGACGATGGCGGCTATCGCGCTGCCCCCCGCACCGAACGCCGCGATCGCGAAACGATAGGAAGGCACCGTCCGGCGGTCCGCGGCGGCAGCCGCGTAGACCAGCCCGCAGGCGACCAGAGGCGTCAATAGCTCTCCCAGCAACGCGCCGGCGGCGCCCGGCACGGCCTTCAGCGCCAGCTCGGTGGCGAGCGTGAGCACGGCGAGTCCCATCCAAGTCGCCGGTGCGAACTTGAACAGCCGCATCGCCTCCTCGTACCACGCCAGCGCATGGCGCCACGGCACGATGCGCGGGTGCAGATGCGCCGGCGGCGGAGTCGGGTCGAGGAGCGGCGCGGAGGCCATCGCGCCGCTACGCGGCGGCTTCGCCGAGGTAGGCGGCGCGCACGGCCGGGTCGTGGAGCAGCGTCCGGGCGTCGCCGGACAGCGTGATCTCGCCGGATTCCATCACGTAGCCGCGATGGCTCACTTCGAGAGCGAGCTTGGCGTTCTGCTCGATCAGCAGGATCGTCACGCCTTCCTTCGATACCGATATCACCGTTTCGAACACCTTCTGCACCATCAGCGGGGCGAGTCCCATCGACGGCTCGTCGAGGAGCAGCAGCTTCGGCTTCGACATCAGCGCCCGGCCCATCGCCAGCATCTGCTGCTCGCCCCCGGACATGGTGCCGGCGGTCTGGCGGCGGCGTTCCTTCAGCCGCGGGAACCATCCGAACACGCGGTCGATGTCATCGCGAATCCCGGCGCGGTCGCTGCGCACGTACGCGCCCATGGCGAGGTTCTCCTCGATCGTCAGCGCGCCGAATACGCCGCGGCCCTCGGGCACCATGGCCAGGCCCCTGCGCACGAGCTCGAACGCCGGCCGACCGGTGATGTTGCTGCCGCCATAGCGGATCGTGCCGGACTTCACCGGCTGCAGCCCGCAGATGCCCTTCAGCGTCGTCGTCTTGCCCGCGCCGTTGGCGCCGATGAGGCAGACCAGCTCGCCCTGCCCGACGTGCAGATCGATTCCCTTGACCGCGTGGATGCCGCCGTAGGTGACTTCGAGCCCGACCAGCTCGAGCAGCGGCGCGGCGCCGGCGGTCATGCCGCCCCCTTGAGATTCAGCGTCACCTCGCCGCCCAGGTACGCGGCAACCACCGTCGGATCCTTCTGCACTTCGGATGCGGTTCCTTCGGCGATCTTCTTGCCGTAGTCGAGCACCAGGACGCGATCGCAGACGCTCATCACCAGCTTCATGTCGTGCTCGATCAGCAGGATGGTCATGCCGTCGCGGCGGATGTCCTCGAGCAGCCGCTTGAGCGAAGCCGTTTCGGTGGCGTTCATTCCTGCCGCCGGCTCGTCCAGCGCAAGGAGCTTGGGCTCGGTGGCCAGCGCCCGCGCGATCTCGAGGCGGCGCTGGTCGCCGTAGGCCAGGTGCCTCGCCAGCGAATTGGCGCGCTTGGCCACGCCGACGTACTCGAGCAGCTCGTAGGCCCGCTTCTCGATTGCCTTTTCCTCGGCCCGGGTCGCGGCATCGCGGAAAATGGCGCCGACCACCGTCGCGTGCGTGCGCACGTGCCGGCCGATCATCACGTTCTCGAGCGCCGACAGGTTGGCGAACAGGCGGATGTTCTGGAAGGTGCGCGCGATCCCGCGCTCGGCGACCTCATTCGGCTTGAGGCGCGTGAGCGGCTGGCCGTCGAAGGTGAACTCGCCGCTGTCCTGCGTATAGATGCCGGTGAGCACGTTGAAGAGGCTCGTCTTGCCGGCGCCGTTGGGGCCGATCAGCCCGTAGATCTCGCCATGGTTGATCGTGAAGCCGACGTCCGACAGCGCGTGGACGCCGCCGAAGCGCTTGCTGATGCCCGTGGCGGTGAGCAGCGCGAGGTGATGATCGGTCACTTTGCCGCCTCTCTTCCGCCTTCCAGTTCGCGCTTGCGCAGGGCCGAGGGCAGGATTCCCGCCGGGCGGAAGAGCATCATCAGAACCAGGGCCAGCCCGAACAGCAGCATCCTGATCACCTCGGGCTCGATCAGCATCCGGCCGAAGACGGCGCGCTGCACGGGTTCGACCGTGTAGCGCAATACCTCGGGGACGAACGACAGCAGGACCGCGCCCAGGATCACGCCCCAGATGTTGCCCATGCCGCCCAGGACGACCATCGACAGCACCATCACCGATTCGACCAGCACGAAGCTCTCGGGGCTGATGAATCCCTGCGTCGCCGAGAATATGCCGCCGGACACGCCCCCGAAGGACGCGCCCATCGCGAATGCCAGCAGCTTCATGTTGCGCGTGTTGATCCCCATCGCCCGCGCCGCGATCTCGTCCTCGCGGATCGCCTCCCAGGCGCGGCCGATCCGCGAATTCTGGAGCCGCAGGTTGATCACGATCACGGCGAGGAGCACGACGATTAGCAGGTAGTAGTACTTGATCGGCCCCGTGAAATCGAGGCCGATGATCGTCTCGCGCGCAGCGAAGCTGAAGTCTCCGATGCGAAACGGATCGATCAGCGTGATGCCCTGGGGGCCGTTGGTCAGGTTGACCGGCTGCGAGAGGTTGTTGAGGAAGATGCGGACGATCTCCCCGAAGCCCAGCGTCACGATCGCCAGGTAGTCGCCCCGCAGCTTCAGGGTCGGCGCGCCCAGCAGCACGCCGAACATGCACGCGACCGCGGCGCCGATCGGAAGGATGATCCAGAACGGAAGGTGCAGGTTGAAGTGCGGCGAGGCGAGCAGCGCGTAGACGTAGGCGCCGACGGCGTAGAAGGCGATGTAGCCGAGGTCGAGCAGGCCGGCGAAGCCGACGACGATGTTGAGACCGAGCGCCAGGAGCACGAACAGCACCGCGAGGTTGGTGATCCGCACCCATGCGGTGCCGATCTGCGCCAGCGCGAAGGGAAGCACGACCAGCGCCACGGCGATCATCGCGATGCCGAGCCATGCGCCGCGCGGGTTCTTCTTCGGATCGAGGAGCGGATGCACGGCGGCCCCTAGGCGCGGTCGCTGACGCGCTCGCCGAGGAGCCCCGACGGCCTGAAGATCAGCACGGTGATCAGCACCAGGAAGGCGAACACGTCCTGGTAGTTGCTGCCGAACAGCGTGAGGTTGGGATCGCTGACGCAGCGCTCGGCGATCGCGTCGGACCAGCCGGCGAGCTGGCAGAGATTCGTGAGATCGCCCACGTAGCCGGCCCCCAGTGCCTCGATGAGCCCGAGCAGCACGCCGCCCAGCATCGCGCCGCCGAGATTGCCGATGCCCCCCAGGACGGCGGCGGAGAACGCCTTGAGGCCGAGAATGAAGCCCATCTGGTACTGCGCGATCCCGTAGTACGTGCCGACCATCACCCCGGCCACCGCGCCCAGCCCGGCGCCGATCACGAACGTCAGCGCGATGACGGTGTTGATATTGATGCCCATGAGCCCGGCGACCGACTGGTTCTGCGACGTCGCGCGCATCGCGACCCCGAGCTTGGTCCGGTACACCAGCCCCAGCAGGCCGGCCATCATCAGCACGGACGCGCCGATGATCACCACCTGCACATTGGTGATCGTCGCGCCGTCCGGGTGGCCGGTGACGTGGTACGAGGTGACGGTGACGATCTGGGGGAACGGAATCGGGTTGCGGCTCCAGATGATCATGGCGAGGTGCTGCAGGATGATCGAAAGACCGATCGCGGTGATCAGCGGCGCCAGCCGCGGCGCGTTGCGCAGCGGCCGGTAGGCGACGCGCTCGAGCGTGTAGCCGACGCCCATGCACACCGGAACGGCGACCAGCACGCCGATGGCGAGGATCGCCAGCGGAGGCAGGCCCGTATGCGCGCCGGAAAGCCCGGTGATCACGGAAAACGCGGTCATCGCGCCGATCATCACGACTTCGCCGTGGGCGAAATTGATGAGCTGGATGATGCCGTAGACCATCGTGTAGCCGAGCGCGACGACGGCGTACACGCTGCCGAGCGTGAGGCCGTTGATCATCTGCTGCAGGAAAATGTCCATGCGGGCGTCCCCCCCCGGCCGGCGGCCCCGGCAAGACCCCGGTCGACGCCGCGGATCGGGATGGCCCGTTCGGCGCGTTGCCAAGGATGCGGCGATTGTGGGGGGTCGCGCCGATACGGGCAATCCCCCTGAAGGCGATGAAGGCATGGGGTGGCGTCGTGCCACCCGCTGGTTCGCGGCGGTGTCCGGATGCGAAAACGGCGCCTTGCGGGCGCCGTTTTCGTCGATGCGCGCGCCTGCCCTATTTCTTGGGCGCGTCCTTCTTCATCTCGTCCTTGGCCGGGGCAGCGGCGGGCGCAGCGGGCGCTGCGGCGGCTGCCGGTGCCGCGGCGGGGGCAGCCGCCGGAGCCTCGACCTTCGTCGTCTTGCCGGACTTGATGATGGCCACCGGCTCGACTTTGCCGTCCTTCATCTGGAAGATCGTCATTTCGGCGTCCTTGCGGTCGCCCTTCTCGTCGAACTCGATGTGGCCCGTCGCGCCATCGAACTTGATCTTGCTGATTTCCGGCAGGTACTTGGCCGGGTCGGTCGAGTCCGCATGCTGCATCGCGGCGATCAAGATCTTGGCGCCATCGTAGAAGAACGGCGCGTACTGCTTGACTTCGCCGTACTTCGCCTTGAACGCCGTCTGGAACTCCTGCGACGCCATTTGCGTCGGGATCCCGGCCTGCGAGCAGTACATCCCCTCGGCCGCGGCGCCGCCAAGCTTGGTCATCTCGCTGGTGCATGCGCCATCGCCGAACGCGAACGTCGCCTTGATGCCGAGTTCACGCGCCTGCTTGATCATCGGGCCGCCGGTGGCGTCCATCCCGCCGTAGAAGATCGCGTCGGGATTCTTGCCCTTCATCTTGGTCAGGATCGCCTTGAAGTCGGTCGCCTTGTCGTTGCTCTTCTCGCGCGCGACCACCTGTACGCCTGCGGCCTTCAGCGTCTTCTCGACCTCGTTGGCGAGGCCCTCGCCGTACGCGGTCGCGTCGTCGGCGATCGCAACCTTCTTGGCCTTGAGCTCGTTCGCCATGTAGGCGGCGATCGCGGGACCCTGCTGGTCGTCGCGGCCGACGGTGCGGAACACGACCTTGAAGCCCTGCTCGGTCAGCTTCGGGTTCGTCGCCGAGCCCGAAATGACAGGAAGGCCCGCCTGGTTGTAGACGGCCGAGGCGGGAATCGTGACGCCGGAGTTGAGATGGCCGACGACGCCGGCGACCTTGGCGTCGACGAACTTCTGGGCGATCGTCGGTCCCATCTTCGGATCAGCCTGATCGTCCTCGCTCATCATCTCGAACTTGATTGTCTTGCCGCCGATCTTGACCTTCCTTTCGGTGGCTTCGTCGACCGCGAGATGCACGCCGTTTTCGTCGTCCTTGCCGAGGTGGGCGATCCCACCGGTCAGCGGGCCGGCGTGGCCGATCTTGACCACCACGACGTCTTCCGCCGGTGCTTTCGGGGCTTCGGCTTTCTTGGGTTCTTCCTTGCCGCAGCCGGCGAGGGCCAGCAGCGCCGCAGCGACGGCCGTCAGGCCGAGCTTGTGGGTCATGTTCATCGATTTCCTCCGGGGATTGGGGTTGGCCAAAAGGGCAACAGACAATTATTTGCTGTCCCCGGCAGACTGTCAATTGCCACAACCGGGCAAAATCAGGTGCCGCCCGGCGAACCGGGGCCGGCGGCGGCCGGCGAAAGGGGTCCGCCGCAGCGACGGCGCGCCCTTGCGCACCCTGGCGACCGGCCGGTAGCCGCCCCGGGACGCCCGTACCGCCGCCCATCGCCCGCAGGCGCGGTCCGTCGCAGCGCACTTTCCGGCAGCGGGCCGCGGCCCTAGACTGCGAGGCTTTCCGAATCCGAACACCGCGGCCCGCGCATCCAACCGGGACGCAATGGGAAACCAAGGTCGGCCCGGCCAACCCGGGACGACCTTTCAACGCGCGAGGCGGCCGAAACGACGGTCGCGACAGGGGGCAAGCATGGCACAGCGATGGACGCGCCGCAGGCTGGTCGGCGGCGTCGTGGCACTGGTGGTTGTCGGAACCATAGGCGGCAGCGTGGCCATGCGGCTCGTCAAGAAGGCCGCCGACGGCGCCGGAGGCAAGGACGGCGCGCAGCCGCTCGTCACGCTCGAGTTCACGCCGGGCGACCTCACCCGCGTCGAATCCCACCCGCTGGCCCGCTGGCTCCCCGTATCGGGCGCGCTGCAGCCGGTGCGGCAGGCGACGGTGAAGGCCAAGGTGTCCGGCGACGTGCGCCAGATCACCGTGCGCGAGGGCGAAACCGTTCAGGCCGGACAGATGCTCGCGCGCATCGACACCGCGGACCTCGAGGCGAAGCTGTCCGAGCGCATCGGTGCGCTGGAATCGGCGAAGGCCCAGCTGGCCCTGGCCGAGAAGACGCGCTCGACCAACCAGACGCTGCTCAAGCAGAACTTCATCTCGCAGAACGCCTTCGACAATTCCGAATCGACCTACAGCGTGTCGCAGGGCTCGGTCAAGTCGGTGGAAGCGCAGGTGCAGCTGGCGCGAAACGCGCTTCGCGACGCCGTCGCCATTTCGCCGCTGACGGGGGTCGTCGCCAGGCGCCACGTGCAGCCCGGCGAAAAGGTCGCGTTCGACTCGCCGCTGGTGACCATCGTCGACCTGAAGGACATGGAGCTGCAGGCGGTGGTGCCGGCGGTCGACGTGCCGGAGCTGACGATAGGAAAAGGCGTCGAACTCGTCATCGACGGCTTCGGCGAGCGCCGGTTCACCGGCCGGGTCGAGCGGATCAATCCCGCCACCGAGCCGGGCACGCGCTCGATCCTGGTCTACGTCGGCATTCCGAATGCCGACGGCGCGCTGCGCGGCGGCATGTTCGCGACGGGCAGGATCGCCCTCGCCGCAGGCGTGCCGGTGCCCACGCTCCCGGCGACGGCGGTGCGCGTCGAGGGCGGCCAGGCGATCGTCTGGATCCTCGAGGACGGCAAGCTGGTGAAGCGCAACGTCGTCGTCGGCACGCGCGACGATGCCGCCGGACGCGTCGAGATCAAGACCGCGCTGCCCGCCGGCGCGCCGGTGCTCGGCGCGCGCTTCGACAACCTGAAGGAAGGCGCGCCGGCGATCGTCAAGGCTCCGATCCCGGTGCCCGTGCCGGCGTCGGCCCCGACGTCGGGCCGGTCGCAGGTCGCGGGCTGACGCACGACGGACGAAGGAAGACGGCCATGTGGATAACGCGCGTCTCGATTGCGAACCCGGTGTTCGCGACGATGGTGATGGTCGCCATCGCCGTGCTCGGGCTCTTCGCCTACAACCGGCTGCGCGTCGAGCAGATGCCCGACGTCAACCTGCCGTTCGTGCTCGTGCTGACGAGCTATCCCGGCGCTTCGCCCGAAGTGGTCGAGACCGACGTGACCAAGCCGCTCGAGTACGCGGTCAACACGGTCTCCGGCGCGAGCCTCATCCGGTCGAATTCGAGGGAAGGGCAGAGCCAGGTCTTCGCCGAGTTCCGGATGGCGACCGACATGTCCAAGGCGATGCAGGACGTGCGCGACAAGATCGCCCAGGTCCGCCCGAGCTTCCCGCGCGACGTCAAGGACCCGCTGGTGATTCGCGCGGACCTGGAGAACCAGCAGCCGGTCGTATCGCTGGCCGTGCTTTCTCCCACGCGCGACCTGCGCGACCTGAGTTCGCTGACCGACCAGACGATCGTGAAGGGCCTGGAGAACGTGCCCGGCGTGGCGCGCATCGACGTCAGCGGCCGGGTGACGCGCCAGATCCTGATCCAGATAAAGCCGAGCGCGGTCACCGCCCTCGGAATCGGCGTCGACCAGGTCATCGCTGCCATTCGCAACGCGAACCAGGACGTCCCCGCGGGACGCATCACGCGCGGGCAGACCGACTCGATCGTCCGCGTCGAGGGCAAGATCAAGGACCCGGCGCAGTTCGGGCGGATCATCGTCGCGCAGCAGAGCGGCGTGCCGGTCTACCTGTCGCAGGTCGCCGACGTCGTCGACGGCGAGAAGGAGCAGGATTCGATCGCCCGGATCAACGGCCGTCCGTCGATCACCCTGGACATCCAGAAGGCGCAGGACGCCAACATCGTGGACACCGGCCGCGGCGTCAGCGCCGCGGTCGAAGCGCTGAAATCGCGGTTGCCGAAGGACGTCGAGCTCAAGATCACGAACTCGACCGCCGACACGGTCGAGAAGAGCGTCGACCGGGTCAAGCAGACGATACTCGAGGGCGCGTTCCTCACCGTGCTCATCGTGTTCCTGTTCCTGCACAGCTGGCGCAGCACGATCATCACCGGGCTCACGCTCCCGATCGCGGTCATCGCGACCTTCATCGCCCTGTACGCGTTCGGCTTCACGCTCAACTTCCTGACGCTGATGGCGCTGTCGCTGTGCATCGGCCTGCTCATCGACGACGCGATCGTCGTGCGCGAGAACATCGTGCGCCACCTGGGTCTCGGCAAGAGCCACGTCGTGGCGGCGCAGGAGGCGACCGACGAGATCGGGCTCGCGGTGATGGCGACGACGTTCGCCATCGTCGCGGTGTTCGTCCCCATCGCCTTCATGAGCGGTCTCATCGGCCGCTTCTTCTTCCAGTTCGGCGTGACGGTCGCCGTCGCCGTGCTGGTGTCGCTGTTCGTGAGCTTCACCCTGGATCCGATGCTGTCCTCGGTATGGCACGACCCCCCGGGCTCGCGGTTCGCACGCGTGCCGTGGCTCGGCCGCCTCATGGATCGCATCGAGCGCGGCATCGAATGGCTGCACCGGCTGTACGGGACGATCCTCGAATGGGCGCTCGGGCACCGCAAGAGCGTGCTCGCGCTGGCGCTCGCGTCGTTCCTGGCGAGCTTCGCGGTCGTGCCGCTGGTCGGCACCGAATTCGTCCCGGAGTCCGATCAGGGATTCATTTCGCTGCGGCTCAACACGCCGGTGGGCTCGAGCCTCGAGTTCAGCGACGGCAAGGTTCGTCAGGTCGAGGAGGCGTTGAAGAAGATTCCGGAGATCGCGCTGACGATGACGACGATAGGCACCGAGGAAGGGCGCAACTACGCGCGCGTCAACCTGAAGCTCGCCGACCGCAACGACCGCGCACGGTCGCAGAAGGAGCTCGAACGGGCGATTCGCGCGGAACTGAAGCCGATCCCGGGTATCGAGCTCGCCTTCGGCTTCGACCGGCCGGTCTGGGTCAACCTGCTGGGCCCTGATCCGGAGACGTTGACGGAGCTGATCGGACAGTTCGCGCAGAAGGTCGGGAAGATTCCGGGCATCGCCGATCTCGAGACCTCGGAGAAGGCGGCGGCGCCCGCGTTGTCGATCCGGCTCGCCAACGACGCGGCCGCCGACCTCGGGATCACGGTGCAGCAGGTGGGCGCGACGGTGCGGCCGCTGCTCGCCGGCGACACGGTGAGCTACTGGCTGGGACCCGACGGCCAGAACTACGAGGTGAACGTGCAGCTGCCCAAGGAAAGCCGCCGGCTCGCCGCCGACCTGGGCAACCTCTACCTTACGACGGCCAAGCGGGGGCCCGACGGCGAGGCGCGGATGGTGCCGCTGCGCCAGGTCGCCGAGATCGTCGAGACGACCAGCCCGCAGATCATCAAGCGGCAGGAGCTGCAGCGGCGCGTCGCGCTGTACGCCAACGTCGAGGGGCGCCCCTCGGGGGACGTCAACTCCGAGGTCCAGAAGATCATCAAGGACACGGCGCTGCCGCCCGGCTATCGCTTCGACGTCGGCGGGCAGGCGAAGGACATGCAGGAATCCTTCCAGGCGGCGATGGCCGCGCTCGGGCTGGCGGTCGTGTTCATCTACCTCATCCTCGCCTCCCAGTTCGCGAGCTACACGCAGCCGGTCGCGATCATGGCGTCGCTGCCGTTTTCGCTGATCGGCGTGTTCCTCGCGCTGCTCGTCACCGGCACCACGCTGAACCTGTTCTCGATCATCGGCTTCATCATGCTGATGGGCCTGGTGACGAAGAACGCGATCCTGCTCGTCGATTTCGCGAACCGCGCGCGCCGTGCCGGGGCCACCCTGCACGATTGCCTGCTGCAGGCGGGGCAGGTGCGGCTGCGGCCGATCCTGATGACGACCGCGGCGATGATCGGCGGCATGACCCCGCTCGCGCTCGGGCTGGGCGAAGGTGGCGAGACGCAGGCTCCGATGGGGCGCGCGATCATCGGCGGCGTCATCACGTCGACCCTGCTGACGCTGGTCGTCGTTCCGGTGCTCTTCACCTATCTCGACGCCTGGGCGGAACATCGCAAGGCGAAGCGCGCCGCGCGCGTCGAACGCGCGGCGAACGTGGCTGCCGAACGCGCCCACGGCCGCGCGGACTGACGCGAAGCCCGCCGATTTGACGTGCGATAATGAAAATCGGGATAATAACTGACCCGGAGTCATTTCCGCCCGCGGTCGGCACCGAGAACGGTCGCGGCGACGGAATCCCGACCGGCGGCCGCCGTGTGACCGACGTCACCGACGCGGCCCCCGGGAAGATTCAGAGTGATCCCGGCCCGAAACTGCGGGCCGCCCCTACGCGCGTGAACTTCATGGACATCGAGCAAGCACGCTTCAACATGGTCGAGCAGCAGATCCGCACCTGGGAGGTCCTCGATCAGGGCGTGCTCGACCTGCTGTTCGTCGTCCGGCGCGAGGAGTTCGTGCCCGCGGCCTACCGCATGCTGGCCTTCGCGGATCTCGAAATTCCGCTTCCCGGGGGCGAGAAGATGTGGGCGCCGAAGCTGGAAGCGCGCGTCGTTCAGGAACTGAAGCTCGCGCCCGGCGAGAACGTGCTCGAGATCGGAACCGGCAGCGGCTACCTGACGGCGCTGCTGGCAAGCCAGGGCGCGCAGGTCACCAGCGTCGAGATCGATGGCCGGCTATCCGATCATGCGAAACTCAGGCTCGCGCGCGCCGGAATTTCCGGCGTCGAGTTCGCGGTCGGCGACGGGGCGCGCGGCTGGGGCGCGGAGACCTACGACGCGATCGTGCTCACCGGCTCGACGCCGGTCCTGCCCGATCAGTTCGTGAAGCAGCTGTCTCCCGGCGGGCGCATGTTCGCGGTCGTCGGCGACGCGCCGGCGATGACCGGAACGATGACGCGCTGGGGCACGCCCGGATCGGCGACGACGCAGAAACTGTTCGAAACGGTCATCGACCCGCTGAAGAATGCCGCGACGCCGTCGCGGTTCCGGTTTTGATCCCGCAACTCGCGCCGGCCGAGCTGCGCGCGTGGCTCGACGACGCGGGGCGACCGGCACCGGCGCTGATCGACGTGAGGGAGCCATGGGAATTCGAGTACTGCCGGATCGAGGGCTCGGTGTCGATTCCGCTCGGCCGGCTCGCAGTGCGCATCGACGAATTGCCGCAGGACCGGTCGCTGGTGATGGTCTGCCATCACGGCAATCGCAGCGGGCACGCGGGGGCGATGCTGAAGGACGCCGGATTCGAGCAGGTCTACAACCTGCGCGGCGGCGTGGAGGAATGGGCGGCTCTGATCGAGCCTACGATGAAACGGTACTGAAGCCTCGCGGAGCCGCCGCCGGCCTGCCGTCGACGCGCCGTTGCCGCGCATGAAAGACCATGGAATGCCAACGATGACACGACGCCTGTTCGCCCTTGCCGCGGCCGCCGCGCTGGGCCTCGCCGTCGCCGCGGGACCCGCGGCCGCCGAGGACCTGCTGCAGATCTACCGCGACGCGCAGGGCGCCGATCCCGGCATTGCCGCCGCCAAGGCCCAGTGGCAGGCGACCCAGGAAAAGGTGCCGCAGGCGCGCGCCGGCCTGCTGCCCAACGTCACCGCTTCCGGCAACGTCAGCCTGAACGATGGCGACGCAACGATCAAGACCGACCCGCAGATCGACATCAACCGCAACTTCCACCAGTACAACGCGATCGTCTCGGCGTCGCAGCCGCTCTTCCGCTACCAGAACTGGGTCCTTCTGGATCAGGCAAGGCAGCAGGTGACGCAGGCCGAATACATCCTCGGGGTGGCGCAGCAGGACCTGATCATCCGCGTCGCCGTGGCGTATTTCGACATCCTGCTCGCGCAGTTCAACATCGAGCTCGCCGAGACGCAGAAGAAGGCCGTCGTCGAGCAGCTGGCCCAGGCCAAGCGCAATTTCGAGGTCGGCGTGGCCACGATCACCGATACGAACGAGGCGCAGGCCAAGTACGACGCGATCGTCGCCCAGGAAATCACGGTGCGGCAGGAATACGACAATCGAGTCACCGCGCTGCGGGCGATCATCGGTCGCTACCCGAAGGAACTCAAGAAGCTGGGAGGCGGCCTCCAGCCGTCGCTGCCGGTACCGGCCGCGGCCGACTTCTGGGTGGAAAAGGCGCTGAAGGAAAATCTGAACGTGCGCATCGCCGATGCCAGCTTCGAGGTCGCGAAACTCGAAGTTGATCGCGCGCGCGCGGGCCACTACCCGACGGTCGACCTCGTCGGCAGCGTCACCGCACAGGGATCCAACGGGGCGGTGACGTCGACGGTGGCCAGCGACTATCGGCTGGGCACCGTCGGGCTGCAGCTCAACATACCGATCTACCAGGGCGGTTTCACGGATTCGCGGGTGCGCGAGGCGATCGCCCTCCAGGAGAAGGCACGGCAGGACCTCGAAACGGCGCGCAGGATCGCGCTCTTTCAGGCGCAGACGGGCTTTTCGGGCGTGACCAGCGCCGTCGCGTCGGTGAAGGCGTTCGAGCAGGCGGTGGTGTCCGCCGAAAGCGCGCTGGCGTCGAACATCCTGGGTCAGGAGGTCGGCATCCGCACGAATCTCGACGTCCTCAACGTGCAGCAGAACGTCTTTTCGACGAGGCGCGATCTCGCCCAGGCGTACTTCAACTATCTGATCGGGATATTGCGGCTGAAGACGGCGGTCGGGACGCTCGGCGTGGAGGACCTCGAGGAGATCAATCGCCAGCTGAAGGGTTGACCGGGGGCTCAGACCCGGTTCCCCGACCGCTGCCCGATCTGCGCAGCGCATCGGCAAGCTGCGGGGCCAGCCAGGTCCATAGCCGGTCGCCCGCGCCGCGGTGTGCGGCGTGGAAGGCGAGCGCAGCCGCGCGCATCCTTTCGCGCCGCTCGCGGTCGCCGAGAAGCTCCGGCACCGTGGAGGCGAGCGTCCCGGCGTCGGCCACCTCGACTGCGGCGCCCGCCTCGCGGGCCCTCGCCGTCGCCTCGGCAAAGTTGAACATGTGCCGGCCGACCAGCGTCGGCAGCCCCGCGGCGATGGGTTCGATCAGGTTCTGTCCACCCAGCGGCAGCAGGCTGCCGCCGACGAAGGCGACGTCGGAGGCCGCGAAGTAGCCCGCGAGCTCGCCCATGGAATCGCCCAGCACGACGGCGACATCCGCGGGCAC
Source organism: uncultured beta proteobacterium (assembly GCA_963779445.1). Lineage (GTDB taxonomy): Bacteria > Pseudomonadota > Gammaproteobacteria > Burkholderiales > Casimicrobiaceae > CAIWHR01. The sequence continues at coordinate 211,319 of CAVZYI010000006.1, read as the reverse complement.
CGGAACGTTGTCGCTGCGGCGGATGTAGGGAATGCCGCGCTGGCGCAGGAGGTCGGCGACCGCATCGAACCGCTGGGGATGGCGCGGAACGAGCACCGTCAGCACCCCGGGCGGCAGCGGCCGAAGCACCAGCGCGTCCAGGATAAGGGCCTCCTCGCCCTCGCGGGTCGAGGCCGCGACCCATACCGGCCGGGCTTCGCCGAAGCGCAGCCGCAGTTCGCGGCCCAGCGCCTGCGCGGTGTCGGGCACGACGGCATCGAACTTGAGATTGCCGGTGACGATGGGCGCGCGCGCGCCGAGCGCGGCGAGCCGGCCGGCGTCGGCGTCCGCCTGCGCGGCGACGCCGGCGAGCGACGCCAGCATCGGCCGCGTGAGCGCCGGCACGCGGGCGTAGCCCGCCGCCGATTTCTCCGACATGCGCCCGTTGACGAGGAAAAGCGGCACGCCGGATTCCCGCGCGAGGGCCACCAGATTCGGCCACAGTTCGGTCTCCACGACCAGGCCGGCGAACGGCTGCCAGTGCGCGAGGAACGCGCGCACCGCGAACGGCGCGTCGTAGGGCAGCCACGCCTGCACGACGCGGTCGCCGAGCAGCGCGTGCCCGGTCGTGCGGCCGGTCGCGGTCATGTGCGTGAGCAGCACGGTCGCCTGGGGAAACGCATGCCGGGCGCGATCGACCAGCGGTATCGCGGCGCGCGTTTCGCCCAGCGACACCGCGTGTATCCAGAGCACGGGCCCGCGGGACTTCCGCGCTTCGCGATACCGGCCGAAGCGCTCGCCGATGCGTTCGCGATAGACGGGCTCCTTGCGCCCGCGCCACCAAAGTCGCAGCGGCAGGAACGGCAGAGCCGTCAGCCAGAGCAGCGAATAGAGGACGCGCACCGGGGGAGGCCCGCTTCAACCGCGGGGAACGCGACGCATGGCCAGGGCCATGGCGTCCTGGACCTCGCCCACCGTCGGCACGCGTCCGGGGCCGCCCAGGTCGCGCGCGAACGCGCTCGCGCGCTCGACGCCGGCAAGCCTTGCGTCCGTCGCGACGAACAGCGCCACCGTCGGCGTCCCGAGCGCCGCGGCAAGATGCACAAGGCCCGTGTCGACGCCGACGACGAGTTCGGCGCGGGCGATGACCCCGGAGAGCGCCCCCAGCGTCAATGGCGGCGGGACCACCGCCGCGGGTTCGCCTTCGGCCAGGCGCTCGCTGCGGGCGCGTTCGGAGACGCTGCCCCATGGCAGGAGGATGGCGAGCCCGGCGTGCGCGAACGCGGCGATCAGTACCCGCCAGTGGCCCTCGGGCCAAAGCTTGTCCGCCCGGCTCGTCGCGTGCAGCAAGACGGCATAGGGGCGATCGGGCTCCGGCACGCCGTTCGTGCGCGGCGCCGCGACCAGGTCGAACCGAGGCGGTCCGGATACCGGATAGCCCAGAGCGGCCGCCGCCAGCTGGCGGCACCGGTCGATCAGGTGCTGCTCGGGATCGATTGCATGGTGGACGTCGTGCAGGAGCGTCGCTATCGGCTCGCGTATGCTCGCGCGATCCGGCCCGTGCCGGGTCCCGCGCGCGAGGCGCGCGATGATCGCGCCCTTCACCTGCTCCTGCAGGTCGAGCACCGCGACGTACCGGTCACGCCGAAGGTCGCGCCGGAACGCGGCGAACTGGCGCCACGTCGCGACCGAGCCCGGCCGCTCGCGCCAGCGGCGCAGCGCGACCGGAATCACGCGGCGCACGCGCGGATTGAGCGCCAGAAGCGGCGCGAACGCATCCTCGGCGACCCAATCCACGGCGAGTTCCGGCCGATGCTCGCGAATGTCGGCGACGAGCGCCTGGGCATGGACGATATCCCCGAGCGAGGACGGCCGCACGACGAGTACGCCGCTCATCGCCGCGGTGGAGCGTGCGCGGCGCGGACCCCGCAGCCCGGCGAAACGCCGTAGAATGCGCGCAATCCAACGCCGCGCAGAATCGCCGGCTCCGCATTCGCGAGGCGCATGTCCGGGCCGCTTCCCCTGAGTCTCTGTGTCATCACGCGCGATGCCGCCGGCCTGCTCGCGGACTGCCTCGCTTCGGCATCGTTCGCCGGCGAGATCGTCGTCGTCGATTCCGGCAGCCGCGATGATACCGTGGAAATCGCCCGCCGCCATGGCGCGCGCGTCGTCGAGCGCGGCTGGCCCGGTTTCGGCGCGCAGAAGAACTTTGCCGTCGCCGACGCCGCCAACGATTGGGTGCTTTGCCTCGACGCCGATGAGCGCCTGACCCCGGAACTCGCCGAGTCCATCGCCGCCGCGGTCCGGTCGCCGAGGGCCTCGGCGTACGCCATGGCGCGGCGCAATCGCTTCCTCGGCCGCTGGCTCGCGCACGGCGAAGGCTATCCGGACTGGAACATCCGTCTCTTCGACCGCCGGCAGGCGCGCTGGACTCTCGATCCGGTGCACGAGAACGTCGTGGCCGATGGACCGGTTGCGCGCCTCGCTGGCGACCTTCTGCACGATTCGGCCGAATCGCTGGACGCGTACCTGTCCAAGCAGAATCGCTACACGACGCTTCAGGCCGAGGCGATGCACGCCCGCGGCGAGACCGCCGGCGTCGCCCGCCTCGTCCTGTCGCCGCTGGTCCGTTTCCTGCGTTTCTACATCGCGAAGCTCGGATTCCTGGACGGCGTCGCCGGATTCGTGCACATCACGATCGGCTGCCAGAACAGCTTCATGAAGTACGCGAAACTGCGCGCCCTGAGCGCTTCGGACACGCCGCGATGAGTCCCGCGCACCCGGCCGGAGGCCACGTCGTCGTCACCGGCGCCGCGGGATTCATCGGCATGCACGTCGCGGCGCGGCTGCTCGACGACGGCTACGCGGTGACCGGAGTCGACAGCCTCGATCCGTATTACGACGTGGGACTGAAGGAAGCGCGGCTGCAACGCCTTGCCGGCCGGCCGGGATTCCGCTTCGAGCGCGCCGATCTCGCCGACGCAATGGCGACGACGCGCCTCTTCGAACGGGGCGGCTACACGCATGCCATCCATCTCGCGGCGCAGCCCGGGGTGCGCTATTCGCTCGTCAACCCCGGGGCGTACGTCGCCAACAACCTGACCGCGTTCGGTCACGTCGTCGAGGGATGCCGGCATGCGCGCGTCGCGCACCTCGTGTACGCGTCGAGTTCCAGCGTCTACGGCGCCAACCACGCGCTCCCTTTCTCCGAAGACCAGAACGTCGACCATCCGCTGAGCCTGTACGCCGCGACGAAGAAGGCCAACGAGCTGATCGCGCACAGCTACAGTCACCTCTACCGTCTGCCGACCACCGGGCTGCGCTTCTTCACCGTCTACGGGCCGTGGGGCCGGCCGGACATGTCGCCCATGCTTTTCGCCAGGGCGATCCTCGCCGGCGAGCCGATACCCGTGTTCAACCACGGGCGCATGCGCCGCGACTTCACCTACATCGACGACGTCGTCGAGGGCGTCGTGCGCGTGCTCGAGCTGCCGCCTGCCGGCAGCGGCGATGCGGCGCCGTACGCGATCTACAACATCGGAAACAGCGAGGCGGTCGAGCTGGAAGCGTTCATCGAATTGCTCGCGCAGCTGCTCGGCCGGCCGGCGGTGAAGTCCTACGCGCCGATGCAGCCCGGCGACGTCCCGGCGACGTACGCCTCGATCGAGCGCCTGGCCGCGGCCACCGGATTTGCGCCGTCAACGCCGCTGGACGAGGGGCTCGCCCGGTTCGTCGATTGGTACGTCGGCTACTACGGCGCGCCGGCGGCCTGATCGCGTCGCGGTGCTAGAATCTTCGTTCGCGCGCATTGCCGCCTGCTTCCGCGCGGCCGCTGCGTCACCTCCCAGGAATCCATGATCCTCGTCACCGGCGGTGCCGGGTTTATCGGCGCCAATTTCGTCCTCGGCTGGCTCGATGCGGGCGGCGAACCCGTCGTCAACCTCGATCTCCTCACCTATGCCGGAAACCTCGGCAGCCTCGCGTCGCTCGACGGTGACGCGCGGCACGTCTTCGTCAGGGGCGACATCGGGGACCGCGCGCTCGTGCTCGCGATGCTGGCCGAGCACAGGCCGCGGGCGATCGTCAACTTCGCGGCGGAGAGCCACGTCGACCGCTCGATCCGCGGACCCGCGGATTTCATCGCGACCAACGTCGTCGGCACCTTTGCGCTGCTCGACGCCGTCCGCTCGTGGTGGTCCGAGCTGCCTTCCGCCGAGCGCGGGGCGTTCCGCTTCGTGCACGTGTCGACGGACGAGGTCTACGGTTCGCTGCGTCCCTTGGACCCGGCCTTTTCCGAGACGACATCGTATGCGCCGAACAGCCCGTACGCGGCATCGAAGGCGGCGTCCGACCACCTGGTCCGCGCCTGGCACCATACCTACGGCCTCCCGGTGCTCACGACCAACTGCTCGAACAACTACGGACCGCGGCAGTTTCCCGAAAAGCTGATCCCGCTCATGATCGTCAACGCGATCGCCGGCAAGGCGCTGCCGGTGTACGGCGATGGGAAGAACGTCCGCGACTGGCTCTACGTCGACGACCATTGCGCGGCGATTCGCGCGGTGCTCGCGGCGGGCCGCCCGGGAGAGACCTACAACATCGGCGGCAATGCGGAGATGGCGAACCTCGATGTCGTGCAGTCGATCTGCCGCATCCTGGGGGAATTGCGGCCGGGCCGCGACTATGCGTCCCAGGTGAGCTTCGTCGAGGACCGCGCCGGGCACGACCGCCGCTATGCGATCGATGCTTCGAAGATCCGCCGCGAGCTCGGATGGCACCCGGCGGAAACCTTCGAATCGGGGATGCGGCGCACCGTCGAGTGGTACCTCGCCAACGCCGCGTGGCTGGCGGCGGTGACGAGCCACGAATACCAGAAGTGGATCTCGCTCAACTATGCGGGGGAGGCGGCGTGAGCCTGGGAGCAGGGGCCCCATGCGCGGAGCGGATGGGGATGCGACCGGGGCGAATCGACGCTACGAGGGCGACGCGCAGGCATTCGCACGGCGAGACGGCACACGGAGGCCGAGGCCGCATGACCGCGGCGGCGCGACGATGACGCGAAAGGGCATCATTCTCGCGGGCGGTTCGGGCACGCGCCTGTATCCGGTCACGCAGGTCGTCTCCAAGCAGCTCCTGCCGGTGTACGACAAGCCGATGATCTACTATCCGCTGTCGACGCTGATGCTCGCCGGCATCCGCGACATCCTGCTCATTTCCACTCCCGAGGACACGCCGCGCTTCGCGCACCTGCTCGGCGACGGATCGAAATGGGGGCTGCGCATCTCCTACGCCGTGCAGGCGGCGCCCGAGGGGCTCGCGCAGGCATTCATCATCGGCCGCGATTTTGTCGGCGGCGACGCCTGCGCGCTTGTTCTGGGCGACAACATCTTCTACGGGCACGACCTTTCGGCGCAGCTGGTGCGCGCCAACAGGCGTCCCGCGGGGGCGACGGTCTTTGCCTATCCGGTCGCGGATCCCGAGCGCTACGGCGTCGCCGAGTTCGACGCTTCGGGCCGCGTCATTTCGCTCGAGGAGAAGCCCGCTTCGCCGAAGTCGCGCTACGCGGTGACCGGGCTCTATTTCTACGACAACCGGGTGCTCGACATCGCTTCCGGCCTCGGGCCATCCGCGCGCGGCGAGATCGAGATCACGGACGTCAACAAGGCCTATCTCGATCTCGGCGAACTGGTATGCGAAGTGATGGGCCGCGGAATGGCATGGCTGGATACCGGCACGCACGAATCGCTGCTGGAGGCGGCGCAGTACATCGCCACCATCGAGCGGCGGCAGGGGCTGAAGATCGCCTGTCCCGAGGAAATCGCGTTCCGCCAGGGGTACATCGACGCCGCGCAGGTCGAGCGGCTCGGATTGTCGATGGCGAGGAACGGCTACGGCCAATACCTGCTGGCCTTGCTGCGCGAGCCGAACATCCGGTTCCAATGAAGGTCACGCCGACTTCGCTTGCCGGCGTGCTGTCGATCGAGCCGCGCGTCCTGCGGGACGACAGGGGCTTCTTCTGCGAATCGTGGAACGCGCGCGCGTTCCGGGACGCCGGTCTGGACATCTCCTTCGTGCAGGACAACCACTCGCGCTCGAAGCGCGGCGTGCTGCGCGGCCTGCACTACCAGATCGCGCGCGCCCAGGGCAAGCTCGTGCGCTGCGTGGTCGGCGAGGTGTTCGACGTCGCGGTGGACCTGCGCCGGTCCTCGGGGGCCTTCGGCCGCTGGGTCGGCGTGTCGCTCTCGGCCGACAATGCCCGCATGCTCTGGGTTCCGCCGGGCTTCGCGCACGGCTTCCTCGCGCTTTCCGAGCCGGCCGAAGTGCTCTACAAGACCACCGACTACTGGCATGCCGAGCACGAGCGGACGCTGCTCTGGAGCGATCCCGCGCTCGGCATCGCCTGGCCGCTTTCCGGCGCGCCGCTGGTCAACGCCAAGGACGCGGCGGGAACGACGCTCGCGGCCGCGGACGTGTATCCCTAGCGGGCGTCGCGGCTGCCGACGACGATGACGCGGCCGACGATACTCGTCACCGGCGCACGCGGGCAGCTCGGCGGCGAGATCGCGCCCATGCTCGCGGCTATCGGCGACGTCGTGGCGGCGGATCGCGAGAGACTCGACCTCGCCGATGCCGACGCCATTGTCGCGGCGGTGCGCGGCTCGAGGCCCGCGCTGATCGTCAACGCCGGCGCGTACACGGCGGTAGACCGCGCCGAGCAGGAACCGGCGCTGGCGCAGGCGATCAACGGCCGCGCTCCGGGCATCCTTGCCGAGGAGGCGAGGCGCATCGGCGCCGTGCTGATCCATTACTCGACCGACTACGTGTTCGACGGTTCGCGCACCACGCCGTATCCCGAGGAGGCGGCGACCGCGCCGCTCAACGTGTACGGCGCGAGCAAGCTCGCCGGCGAACGGGCGGTGGCGGACGTCGGCGGCCACGCCCTCGTATTCCGCACGAGCTGGGTGTACGGATTGCGCGGGAAGAATTTCCTGCTGACCATCCGCCGGCTCGCCGCGGAGCGCGAGGAGCTGCGCGTCGTCGCCGATCAGACGGGTGTGCCGAACTGGAGCCGGGCGCTCGCCGGGGCGAGCGCCCGCGTCGTGGGCCTGGGGCTGGCGGCGGCGGCCGAGCGCGCGGGACTCTATCACCTGAGTTCGACCGGACAGGCAAGCTGGTTCGAATTCGCGCGCAGCATCGTCGGCGACTCGGGTGGCGCGCGGATCGTGCCGGCAACGTCCGCCGAGTATCCGCTGCCTGCCCGGCGCCCCGCGTACGGCGTACTCGCGACCGCTCGATTCGAAACGACCTTCGGCTTTGCTCTGCCCGACTGGCGCGTAGCGCTGGCGCGCTGCACCGCTGGTCCGGTAGATCCGCCGGCCGCCGGCGGTTTCGATGCCGTCTAGAAGCGGAACGTGCTGGTGGCGGACATGCCCGCCGCAAGTTCGCGCCCGGCGCCGGCGACGACGACCGCGTTCATGCCGAACGTCACGCCGTCCAGTCCCGCGTCGTGGCGATAGCCGGCCAGCGTCGGCAGCGGTTCGATGCCCCGCTGCGCGGTCTCCTGGTCGGTCGTGGTGATCGCGCAGCGCGTGCAGGGCTTGACGAGCTTGAGCACGACGCCCCCGGCCGTGATCGTGTCGACGTGGTCCTCGTCGTGGGCTTCGAGCCCCGCGAGCACGACGTTCGGCCGGAACCGGTTCATCGGCAGTGCCGTCGTCCCGCGCCTCGCGAGACGCTCGTTCAGTTCGCCCAGCGAGGCTTCGCCGACGACGAGAATCGGGTAGCCGTCGGCGAAGGCGGTATGCGCTCCGCTGGCTCCGGCGTAGTCGGGATTGCAGCTTCGTACCTGCGCCGGATCGAAACGGACGAGGCGCGCTTCGACGCCGAGCCACGTGGAGAGCCATCGGGCGGCGCCGTCGCCGGCGTCGTGTGCGGGCAGCCGGCTGCGCCAGACGACGACTTCGCGCCGGGGGCCGACGGCCGATGACAGAGGAAGCGACAACGGCGCCTGGCCGGGGACGGCGAGCGTCAGCGCGTCGTCGGCGACGCTTGTCGCCACCTGCGCGAGGCGCGGACATTCGCGCTGCGTGATGAAGCCCCCGTCGGCGTCGACGACCATCCACTCGCGATCTCCGGCCCCGCCGGAGCGGGCGCCCGCGACGAGCCCGCGCACCGCGACGCCGGCACGCCCGAGCGCGATACCGCGGCAGCTCTTTACCGGATATACGTTCAGCGCGACGATGGCGGCGCCGGTCACCGCGAAGGCGCCGGCGTGGTGACGGCCATCGCGATGCCGGGGTCCGTCAAGCCCGCGGCCCCCGGGCGTCCGAAGATCAGCGCAGGCCCGAGGTGTACTCGGCCGCCGCCTTCATCTGCGCATCGGTCATTTTCGAAGCGATCGTGACCATGATCCGGCCGTTGACGTCCTTCCCGTCCTTGTCCGCGCCGCGTTCGCCGGCCTTGAAGGCCTTGAGCTGCGCGTACGCGTAATCGGGGTACTGGCCGGCGAGGCGCGGGTAGTTCTTCGGCATGCCGGCGCCGTTGGGCGAATGGCAGGCCGCGCAGGCGGGCACGCCGGCCACGGCGTCGCCGCCCCGATAGAGCTTCTGGCCGGCGCGAACGAGAGCGCCGTCCTTCGCCGCCATCCCCTTGGGCTTCTGCTGCGAGAAATACGCGCCCAGCGCCTTCATGTCCTCGGGCGTCAGCGCCGCGGCCATGCCCTGCATGACCGGATTGGCGCGAATTCCGGATTTGAAGTTGGTCAATTGGCGGGTGATATACTCGGCAGGCTGCCCTGCGATACTCGGATTGACCGGCGTCGGGCTGTTGCCGTCGGCACCGTGGCAGGCCACGCAGACCTGGTTGACGATGGCCTCCGCCTTGGCGAGGTCGGGTTTGCCGGATTGGCTCTGGGCCACCGCGGCAGCCGCGGGCCAAAAACCAATGACGGCGGCCAGCAACATCGTGAATTTCATCGGGTGACTCCTCGAGGGCAGCGCCGGTCGCTCCGGCCACGATTCCGGGGATTGCCGGGCGCCGACAGTCCATTTGTGCAAAACCCTCGCATTCTAACGGAATCGGCGGGCCCGGCCAAAGCTGCCGCCCGCACCGAAGCGCTGCGGCGAGCGGCACGGTGAAGCATCCGTTGCAGCAGGCGGAGTTCGCCCTTACCGTCGCCAACGACGACCAGTTGCCGCCGCCGGGGCCACCGGAAATCGCCTTCGCCGGGCGGTCGAATGCGGGCAAGTCGACGGCGATCAACGTTCTCGCCAATCGAACGCGGCTCGCGTTCACCAGCAAGACGCCCGGCCGCACGCAGCAGATCAATTTCTTCCGGCTGCGCTCCGGTGCTCTGCTCGCCGATCTGCCCGGATACGGTTACGCGGCGGTGCCGCTGGAATTGAAGCGGCATTGGCAGGATTTTCTCGGCCGGTACGTGGCGACGCGCCAGCCGTTGATCGGTCTCGTGCTGATCGTCGACGCGCGGCATGGGCTGGCCGAGCTTGATCGCGAGCTGCTTGCGGGCTTCCTGCCCAGCGGCCGCCCGGTGCTTCTCCTCGCGACCAAGATGGACAAGCTTTCGGCATCGGCGCGGAGGCTGGCGGAGCTCGCGATCGCGGGCGCGATCGCCGAAGCGTTTCCGATCCACGGCGCGCAGGTGAGCATCGTGCCATTTTCGGCGACGCGCCGGATCGGCATCGAGGCGGCCGAGTCCATTCTCGGCGCCTGGCTCGGTCTTGCGCCTGGCGACGGCGATCGCCAGCCTGCGCCTCCGGCCAAAGAAAAGGCCCCGCGATCAAGGGGAGTGGCGCGGGGCCCGAAACGCCCGGCGGCGGATTGACCGCTGCGCGGGCACCCGCTCAGGGAGGAAAGCGGGAGACGTTGCCGTCTGTCGGGATAGACCGCGGATGCAAGCCGGAGTTCCGGACCCGCCGGTCGCGGGCGCTTCCAGGGACCGTCGAGGGAGATTCACGTGCCGCATGAGCCGTCCCCCGCGCCATCGGTCCTGGCCGGCCTCAAGCAGGCGCTGCGGCCCCACGCGCCGTTCGCGGCCATGGCCGAAGCAGACCTGGACCGCATCGTCCGGGCGTCCCGACTCAGGTATTTCTCGCCGGGCGAAACGATCCTGGAACCGGGTCCCGAATGCCCGGCGCATTGCTACGTCGTACGACAGGGAACCGTGCGCGGCGAGCGGCCCGGTGCGACCGGCGACGCCGCCGCGCTGTGGGAGCTTTCGGCCGGCGAGATGTTCCCTCTGGGCGCGCTGCTCGCGCGGCGCAGCGTCACGAGCGTCTATCGCGCGACGCGGGATACGTTCTGCCTCGCGTTCCCGGCAGCCGACTTCGGTGCGCTCATCGGCACCTCGCATGTCTTTCAGGATTTCTGCACGCGCCGGCTCGCGCATCTCCTGGACCTGTCGCGCACCCGCCTGCAGGCGGAATATGCCGCGGCGGCGACCGAACAGCGCGGACTCTCGACCCGGCTTCAGAGCCTGATTCGTCGCCCGCCCGTCGTCTGCGGGCCCGGGACGCCGCTCGGCGAAGCGCTGTCGAGGATGGAGGCCGAGCGAATCGGCTCGATTCCCGTCGTCGACTCCGATACCAGGCCCATCGGCATCTTCACGCGGCAGGACGTGATCGGCCGCGTCGTGCTCCCGCAACGGACTCTGGACGTTCCGATGCGTGACGTGGCGACGGTCCCGGTGATCACGCTGGGGGCCGACGCGACCGCAGGCGACGCGGCGCTGGTGATGGCGCGCCAGGGAATTCGCCACGTGGTGGTGCTCGACGGCGATGGCCGCGTTGCCGGCGTCGTGTCGGAGCGCGACCTCTTCAGCCTGCAGCGGCTGTCGGTGCGCGAACTGGCGTCGGCGCTCCGCCGGGCACCCGACGTGCCGGGCCTCGTCCAGTGCGCCGCCGACATCCGGGCACTGTCGCATGCGCTGGTCGCCCAGGGTGTCGCTGCCGGCCAGTTGACGCGAATGATCTCGAGCCTGAACGACCAGCTCGCGGTGCGCATCATCGAGCTCACGGCACCGGCATTCGACATCGCCGGCCTCGCGCTGTGCTGGCTGGGGATGGGATCGGAAGGCCGCGGCGAACAGACGATCGCAACCGACCAGGACAACGGGCTCATCTTCGCGACGGACGACGATGCCGGGCCGCCGGACGCGGTCCGCGCGCGCCTGCTGCCGTTCGCCCGCGCGGTCAACGAAACCATGGACCGCTGCGGCTACCCGCTATGCCGCGGCGGCGTGATGGCGATGAACCCGCGCTGGTGCGCCAGCCTGTCCGAATGGAAGTCCGCATTCGCGAACTGGATCGACCGCGGCGACCCGGAGAGCCTGCTTGCCGCCAGCATCTTTTTCGATTTCCGGACGCTCTGGGGCGACGCGCGACTCGCCGACGAGCTGCGCTCCGACATCATCCCGCGCGCCATGGCGAATTCCCGGTTCCTGAAGCAGATGTCCGATAATGCGCTCAGGAATCGCCCGCCGGTCAGCTGGTGGGGCGAATTGCGCGCGGCTGCGGATGTCGCGGGCGTCGAGGGAATCGACCTCAAGATGAGCGGAAGCGTGCCGTTCGTCGATGCGGCACGCATATTCGCGCTGGCGGCGGGTGTCAACGCGACGGGCACCGTCGACCGGTTCGTGCAGGCAGGCGAGAAGCGCGGCATGCCCGAAACGGAAGTCCGGGCCTGGTGCGATGCGTTCGAATACGTGCAGCTTCTGCGCCTGCGCGAGCAGCATCGCAGGGCGGGGCAAGGCGCCTCGACGGCCGGGGACTCGAATCCCAACCTGGTCCCGATCGCGCTGCTCTCGGATCTCGACCGCCGCATCCTGAAGGAGGCACTGCGGCAGGTCCGCAAGGTGCAGCAGCGCCTCGCTGTCGACTATCCCGGATGAGCGGCGCGCTTGCATTGCTGGAGTCCTGGATCGACCGATGGCATCGACGGCGCGCGCCTGCGGGTCGCTGGGTGGTCGTCGACACCGAGACCTCCGGCCTCGATCCCGCGTCCGACGCGCTGCTCGCCATCGGCGCCGTCGCGGTCGACGACGAAGGGATTGTCGTCGAAGACAGTTTCGAGATCGTCCTCCGTGGCGATCGGTCCGGGAATGCGGCCAACATCGCCGTCCACGGCATCGGTCACGGCGCCCGGGCGGAGGGCATCGCCGTGCCGGCGGCGCTCCTCGCGTTTCGCGACTGGGCGGCCGGCGCGCCGGCCGTCGGATTCCACGCCGACTTCGACCGCGCGGTGCTGAAGCGGGCCTACGCCGGCGCCGGCATGTCCGCCGACAGCGGGCCCTGGCTCGACCTGGCTCCGCTGGCCGCGACGCTGCTGCCGGGTCCGTATCGCGAGGGCGGCCGGAGCCTCGACGACTGGCTCGCCGCGCTCGGAATCGAGTGCAGCGTCAGGCACAACGCTGCATCGGATGCGCTCGCGACCGCCGAACTTCTGCTGCGGCTGCGGGCCATGGCGGCAAAGCAGGGCGCGCGGGGTTTCGCGGCCCTGCTCGAGGTTTCGCGTCAGCAGAAATGGCTGGGCAATGCCGACTGACCGCGACACGCTCGCGCGGCGCGCCGCACCGTGCATTTGCCGCGATGGCGCCCGAACGGATACGATGCGCGGCGTACGCTGTTACACCACGACGACAGGCAGGCGGCCATCATGAGTTTCGATTTTTCGGGGCGGTTCCCGGGCAAGCGGATGCGCCGGATGCGGCGCGACGATTTTTCACGCCGCCTGATGCGCGAACATCGCCTCTCCTCCGACGACCTCATCTATCCGGTATTTCTCCTCGAAGGCACCCATCGCGAGGAACCGGTGCCGTCGCTGCCCGGCGTTTCGCGCAAGAGCCTCGACCTGCTCTTCCACGATGCGGAGCGCTGCGTGAAACTGGGGGTGCCGGCGCTGGCGCTCTTCCCCGTGATACCGCCGGAAAGGAAATCGCCGGACGCGGCCGAGGCGTGGCACTCCAAGGGGCTGGTGCCCACCGCCGTGCGCGCGCTGAAGGAGCGATTTCCCGGCCTGGGCATCGTGACCGACGTCGCGCTCGATCCCTACACGAGCCATGGCCAGGACGGCCTGATCGACGGAACCGGCTACGTGATGAACGACGAGACCGTCGCCGCGCTGGTCCGGCAGGCGCTGTGCCATGCCGAGGCGGGCGTGGACGTCGTCGCGCCGTCGGACATGATGGACGGGCGCATCGGCGCCCTCCGCGCGGCGCTCGACGACCGGGCCTTTCTGCGCACGCGCATCCTGGCGTATTCGGCCAAGTACGCTTCTTCCTTCTACGGGCCGTTTCGCGACGCGGTGGGTTCCGGCGGAAACCTCGGCGGCGGCAACAAGTACACCTATCAGATGGACCCGGCCAACACCGACGAAGCGCTGTGGGAAGTGCGCCTCGACCTCGAGGAGGGCGCCGACATGGTGATGGTGAAGCCGGGGCTGCCGTATCTCGACATCGTCCGGCGCGTGAAGGACACGTTCGGCGTGCCCACGGCGGTCTACCAGGTGTCGGGCGAGTACGCGATGCTGAAGGCGGCCGTGGGCAACGGATGGCTCGAGGAGCGCGCCTGCGTCATGGAAGTTCTGACCGGGTTCAAGCGCGCCGGCGCCGACGCGATCCTGACCTACTACGCGCTCGACGCGGCCGGTTGGCTTGCCGGAGGCGAATAGCGGTTCCCGAACTTCACCCGGTGCCCGAGGCGCCTAACTCGCTTCGGCCAGCAGCGCCGCGAGCGCCGCCGCGTTCAGCCGCGGCTCCCCGTCGCGCCGTGGCCGGTTTCGCCGCTGCTGCGGTGTCAGGATGTCGAGGCGCAGGCCGGCGTCTGCGGTGTCGACGAGCAGTTGCGCGCCGGCATCGTCGTCGCGTCGCGGCAGGGCGCTGTAGCTGACGCCCGCGCCGGCAAGGGTGATCTCCACCGCCTTGGCGTCGTCGGCGACGAGTTCCAGCCGGATGTCGCTGTACTCGGTCGCCCAGCCGGCGGCGACGCCGCCGACCAGCAGGGGTTCCCAGTCGGAAAGGCGCTTCATCCACGCCAGCGCCTCCAGGCGCTGCCGGCGCAGGCTGGCGGCGTGGGCTTCGCTGCGGAACAGCGAATGGTAGCTGGCCAGCGCTTCCTCGATCTCGTCGTTGGACGGCAGTGCCGAAGAATCCGGGAGCATCAGCTGCCGGGCGGCCTTGCGCTTGGCAAGCGACCAGTCGGTCAGCCCGTGCTCGGCAATGAGGCGGGCGGCGGCCTGCGCAATGCGCACGCGGTCCTGCCGGGAGCGCGTTTCGGCGCCCTGACCCCGAGCGGCGCCTGCGCGTTCTCCGTGCGACCGGTGAGCCATCCGCTCAGAACAGCTGGTCGCGGATATCCTTGGCCGGCGCGCCCGCTGCCGACATGCCGTCGTCGCGTCCGCGCGGCGGAAATTCCGCGAAGAAGTACTCGGTGATTCCGCCGGCGTCGTCGCGCAAGCCCGAATCCGCGTTGATCCTGGCGGTAATGACGCCGTCGGGCATCGGGAGGACCGACTCGGGCGTTCCCTTCAGCACCTTGGCCATGTACGAGATCCAGATCGGGAGCGCCGCAGCGGCACCCGTTTCGTTGGCGCCCAGGGTTTTCGGTTGATCGAAACCGATCCACGATACGCCGACCATCGCCGCGTTGAAGCCGCAGAACCAGGCGTCGACATTTTCGTTCGTCGTCCCCGTCTTGCCGGCGAGGTCGGTCCGGTTGAGCGACAGCGCACGCGTCGCCGTGCCTACGCGCACGACGTCCTTCAGCAGCGACGTCATGATCCATGCGTTGCGCGGGTCGATGGCCTGCTCCGCGTTCTCGCCGGCGACCGTCGGCACCGCTTCCGACAACACGTTGCCCCTGGCGTCGACGATCTTCGCGATCAGGTAGGGCGTGACGCGGTAGCCGCCGTTGGCGAAGATGGCGTAGGCACTGACCATCTGCAACGGCGTCGCCGATCCCGCGCCCAGACCCATGGTCAGGTAGGGAGGGTGCAGCCTGGGGTCGAATCCGAACCGCGCGATGTAGTCCTGCGCATAGCGCGGGCCGATCGCCTGCAGCACGCGAACCGTCACGAGGTTCTTCGATCGGGCGAGCGCCGCGCGCACGCGCATCGGGCCCTCGAACTTGCCGTCGTAGTTCTTGGGTTCCCAGTCCTCGCCGCCCGCCTTGTCCGCCGGCACGAAAAATGGCGCGTCGTTGACGACGGTCGCCGGGGTAAAGCCCTTTTCGAGGGCCGCCGAATAGATGAAGGGCTTGAACGCCGATCCGGGCTGGCGCTGGGCCTGGGTCACGTGGTTGAACTTGTTCCGCTCGAAATCGAACCCGCCGACCAATGCCAGCAGGGCACCGTCCGCAGGACGCACCGACACCATGGCGGCCTCGGCCTGCGGCATCTGGGCAATTCCCCAGCGTCCCTTGTCCTCGCGCATGACGCGGATGACCGCCCCGCGCCGGATCCGCGTCGGCGCGGCGGCCTTGTCGCCCAGGAAGCGGGCGGCGAACTTGAGTCCGTCGCCGGCGATCTGGATCGTCTCGCCGTCGGCCAGAAGCGCCTTGACTTCGGCGGGGGTCGCTTCGAGCACGATGGCCGGCGCGAGGCCGTCGCTTTCCGATGTCTCCTGGAAGACCTTCTCCAGCGCCGCTTCGCGCTCGCCCGGGTCGTCCGGCAGGCTGACCAGGGCCTCGGGACCACGGTATCCGTGCCGCCTGTCGTAGTCGAGCACTCCGCGCCGCAACGCGGCATATGCAGCTTCCTGGTCGGCCTTGCGTATCGTCGTATGGACCGTCAGCCCCTTGGTGTACGCGTCGTCGCCATAGGCCTCGAACACGACCTGCCGCGCCATCTCGGCCACGTATTCGGCGTGGGTCGGGACGACCTCCCGCAATCCGGCGCGCACGGCAAGTGGCGCACTTTGTGCTTCCCGATACTGGTCGTCGTCGATAAACCGAAGATCATGCATCCTCCGCAACACGTACAGTTGCCGGGTCTTGGCTCGCCGCGGGTTGGTGACCGGGTTATAGGCCGACGGGGCCTTGGGCAGCCCGGCCAGCATCGCGGCCTCGGCCGGCGTGACGTCCATCAACGGCCTGCCGAAGTAGATCTGCGCGGCGGCCGCGAACCCGTAGGCGCGCTGGCCGAGGAAGATCTGGTTCATATACAGCTGGAGGATCTCGTCCTTGGTCATGTTGGCTTCGATCTTCCACGCCAGCAGGACCTCGCGCAGCTTCCGGGTAACGGTCTTTTCCCGGGTGAGGAAGAAATTCCGGGCAACCTGCATGGTGATCGTGCCCGCGCCCTGCTGCGTGCCGCTCGCCAGATTGGTTGCGGCAGCGCGGAGCACGCTGAGGTAGTCGACGCCTCCATGCGAATAGAAACGCTCATCTTCTGCGGCCAAAATGGCCTTTATCATCACATCCGGCACGTCCGCGATAGTCACGACGGCGCGGCGCTCCTCCCCGAACTCACCGAGAAGTTCGCCCTCCGCCGAGACGATACGGAGCGGAATCTTGGGTTGGTAGTCGGTCAGGCTTTCAAGCGACGGCAACGTCGGATAAAGAAGGGCCAGGATGAAAGCGCCCAGGAGGCCGCCGACGACCGCCAAGCCAAGCAGGACGGACCCGACATAGAGGAGCCACCGCTTTAGCATGGAGGAATAAAACTTGCTGTGAGAGTGGGGTGACCCCCCCAATTATAGGCGGGGTTACAACAAAGCATTCGATCCAGGTAAAACAATTTGACAAGATTCATACTTGCTGCCAACCTTTAATGTAGATTGTGAGCATTGCGCTTAAGGCTCCCATGATCGGCGAAAAACTCGGTTCGGCCCTGGACATCTTCTCGACGAAGTCGCCTGCGCTGATCGGCGTGGACATCAGTTCGACCTCGATCAAGATGGTGGAACTTTCCGATGCGGGCAAGGGCGTCCACCGCCTCGAGCGGTACGTCGTGGAGACGATACCCAAGGACGTCGTCACCGACGGCAACATCACCAATCTCGACCAGGTGAGCGACGGCCTCAGGCGGGCGTGGAAGCGCCTTGGCAGCCGGAACCGGAACGTCGCCATGGCGCTTCCCGCGGCGATGGTGATCACCAAGAAGATCGTGCGTCCCGGCCGGCCAGACGGAATCGGACCTGGAGCTCACCGTCGAGGCCGAAGCGAACCAGTACATCCCCTTCGCCCTGGACGAAGTGAACCTCGATTTCCAGATTCTCGGCCCGGCGCCGAACAACCCCGACGAAGTCGAAATACTGATTGCGGCCTCGCGGAAGGAAAAGGTCGAGGATCGCGTCGCGGTGGCCGAAACCGCCGGCCTCAAGCCGCGGGTCATGGATGCCGAGAGCTACGCGACCCAGGAAGCCTTCCGCCTGATCGCCCCGTCGCTGCCGGCGAACGGCCGCGACCAGAACATCGCGCTGGTCGACATCGGGGCCCACGTCACTCACTTTTACGTTCTGCGCAATGACCAGTTCCTTTTCTCGCGCGACCAGGCGTTCGGCGGAAACCAGCTGACCTACGACATCCAGCGGGCGTTCAACCTCTCGCCGGACGAGGCAGAGTCCGCCAAGAAGAACCAGGGGCTGCCCGAGAACTACGACGCGGACGTCCTTCAGCCCTTCATGGAGACCCTGGCACTCGAGGTTACCCGGGCGCTGCAGTTCTTCTTCACCTCGACATCCTACAATCAGGTCGACCAGATCGTCCTCGCGGGCGGCGGTGCGCTGCTGCCCGGCCTGGACGAACTGGTCTCCAAGCGCGCCGGCGTGGCGACGGTCGTGGCCAACCCGTTTGCCAGCATGGCGACCGCCGACAGCATTCGCCCACGGCAGCTCGCGCAGGACGCGCCGCTGCTGCTCATCGCCTGCGGCCTGGCGATGCGGAGCTTCGAATGATACGCATCAATCTGCTGCCCCACCGCGAGCAGAAGCGGCAGGCACGCCAGCGCCAGTTCATTTCCGTCGCGATCGGGCTCGCCATCCTGGGTGTCGCCGTGATCGGGCTGGTTCACGTCGTCTTTCAAAGCCAGATCGACAACCAGCAGAGCCGTAACAAGCTGCTCAAGGACGAAATCGCGCGCCTCGACGAGCAGATCAAGGAAATCGACCGGCTGCGCGAGCAGACCCAGGCGCTGCTTTCGCGCAAGCAGGTCGTCGAGACGCTGCAGACCAACCGCACCGAGGCGGTGCACCTGGTTGACCAGATGGTCCGCCAGCTCCCGGACGGTGTCTACCTCCGCTCGCTGAAGCAGGCAGGGACCAAAGTCACCGCCATCGGCTATGCCCAGTCAAACGCCCGGGTCTCGACCCTGATGCGCAACATCGAGTCGTCGCCGTGGCTGTCGCAGCCGGAACTGGTCGAGATCAAGTCGGTGCCGCTGCCCAACGCCAAGGACAAGGACTCGCGGGTCAACGAGTTCACGCTGAATTTCCAGATCAAGCGGGCCGAGCCGCCCCAGGAAACCAAGGCTCCGCCGGCCAAGGCGGCGTCGACTGTCCCGGCGGCGAAAGGAGCGAAAGCATGACTTTCGACGATATCCGCCGGCTCAATTTCCGGGATGTCGGCAACTGGCCCGTGCTGCCCAAGGTCCTGGTGCTGTCGCTGTTGTTCGTGGCGATTCTGATCGCCGGCGCGGCGCTCGACTGGAAGGACCAGTACGACGCCCTCGACGTCGCGAAGCTGGAAGAAGCGAAGCTGAAGGAGCAGTACACCTCGAAAAAGGGCAAGGCGATCAATTTCGAGCTTTACGTCCAGCAGCTTTCGGAAGTGGAGCAGTCGTTCGGCGCGCTTCTGAAGCAACTGCCGAATCGGGCGGAAATGGATGCGCTGTTGACCGACATCAACCAGGCGGGGCTGGGCCGCGGGCTGCAGTTCGAACTGTTCAAGCCCGCCGCGCAGGAGCGCATCGCCGAGTTCTATGCCGAATTGCCGATCAGCGTCCGGATCACCGGCAACTACCATGACATGGGCGCGTTCGCGAGCGACGTCGCGCAACTGCCGCGCATCGTTACGCTCAACGACGTGGCGATCAACAACGAAAAGGGCCAGCTGTCGATGGAGGCGGTCGCCAAGACGTACCGCTACCTCGACGAGGAAGAGATGGCCAAGCAGCGCAAGCTGGCGAAAGCCGCCAAGGACGCGAAGGCAAAGGGCAGCAAATGAAGCGCTGGCTGACGCTCGCGGCAGGTATCGCCTTCGTCGTCGCCGGGTGCGGCGGCGAAAGCCATCAGGACCTCCGGGCCTGGATGGCGGACCAGGGCAAGGGAGTCAAGGGCAAGCTGGAACCCCTGCCGCAGATGAAGCCCTACGAGCCGTTTGCGTACAACGCATTCGACCTGCCGGATCCGTTCAAGCCGCGGAAGATCGAACCGACCAAGGGAGGGAGCAAGCTGGCCCCGGATCTTGCGCGGCGCAAGGAGCCGCTCGAGGCGTATCCGCTGGAGGCGCTCAACATGGTCGGGACGCTCGAAAAGGGCAAGACCGCCTACGCTCTCGTACGCACCCCGGAGAAGGATCTCTACCAGGTGCGCCAGGGCAACTACCTCGGGCAGAACTACGGCGTGATCATCGACGTCACCGACGGCGAAATCCGTCTCAAGGAGCTGGTGCAGGACGGGGCGGGCGACTGGACCGAGCGGTCCAGCACGCTCCACCTTATCCAGGCCGATGCCAAGACACAGGAGCGAAGAAAATGAGCGCGTTCGTTTGGCTAGGCACCGCCGTGTTGCGAGGGCGCGCGACCCGCGGTGCGTTTGCGTGGCTCATCGCTGCGTTGGCGTTGGCCGGATCCGGTGCGGCATCCGCGCAGGCCGCCAACAGTATCGATTCGCTGGCCGTGTCGAAGGGAACTTCCGGCAACACCATCGTCAAGTTCGTGCTGAAGTCGCCTCCCGCAAACCCGCCCGCGGGCTTCGCGATCACGAGTCCGCCGCGGATCGCGCTCGATTTCCTCGACACCGGGAATGGCCTCGGCAGCACGCAGCGATTGATCGAGGATCCGGCGCTGCGGAGCCTCAACGTGATCCAGGCCGGGACCCGGACTCGCGTCGTCTTCAATCTCAACCGGCCGCAGACGTTCTCGACCCAGGTCGAAGGCAACACCGTTCTGGTCACGCTGTTCGATCAGGGCAATCAGCAGGACGCCAAGCCCCAGGTCGTGCAGCGTTTCGCCGAGGCGCGGCCGGGCGATGTCGTGAATGCGCTGCGCGACGTCGATTTCCGGCGCGGGCCGAACGGCGAGGGCCGGATCGTCGTCGACCTGTCGGACAACTCAACGGGAATCGACATCCGCCAGCAGGGCAAGTCGCTGATCGTCGACTTCATCAAGACCACGCTGCCCCGCAACCTGGAACGCCGGCTCGATGTCCAGGATTTCGGAACGCCCGTCGTAGCCGTCGAAACCTTCAACCAGGGCGGCAACGCGCGGATGGTGATAGAGCCGAAGGGCCTCTGGGAACATTCCGCCTACCAGGCTGACAACCGTTTCATCCTCGAGATCAAGTCGATCGTCGAGGATCCGAACAAGCTGATCCAGGGCACCAAACAGGGCTACAAGGGCGAGAAGCTCTCGCTCAACTTCCAGAACGTGGAAGTGAGGGCGGTGCTGCAGGTGATCGCCGACTTCACCGGCCTCAACATCATCACCAGCGATACCGTGACGGGCAGCCTGACGCTGCGTCTGAAGGACATCCCCTGGGACCAGGCGCTGGACATCATCATGCAGACCAAGGGTCTCGACATGCGCAAGAACGGCAATGTCGTCCTGATCGCGCCGCGCGAGGAGCTCGCTCTGAAGGAGCGGCAGCAGCTCGAGACGCAGCTGCAGATCAGCGAGCTCGAGCCGCTGGTCATGGAGTCATTCCAGCTCAACTACATCAAGGCGGTCGACCTCGAAAGGCTGATCACGACCAACCGGCAGCAGCAGTTCGGGGCGGGCGCCGGACAGACTGCAACCACGGGCGGGCAGGGATCGATCCTTTCGAAGCGTGGTGTGGCGCTGGTGGACCCGCGCACCAATATCCTGTTCGTGACCGATACCGCGGCCCGCCTCGAGGAGGTCCGCAAGATCATCCGGCAGATCGACACCGCCATCCGGCAGGTGCAGATCGAGGCGCGGATCGTCATCGCCAGCGACAAGTTCAGCAAGCAGCTCGGCGTGCGCTTCGCGGCGCAGACCGGATTCACGATCAACAAGAAATACGCGGTCGGGCAGGGCGGCAGCCTGGCGACCCAGCCGGTGGTCCATCTCGAGGGCGACAAGCTGATTCGCGACACCCGCACGCAGACTCCCTTCGAGCTGGCGTCCGGAATCGCGACGCCCGGCTACTCGGATTCGCCCCAGCTCAACGTGAACCTTCCGGTGCTCAATCCGGCGGGGCAGCTCGCGCTGACGCTGATCAACCTCGGCAGCGGCAACCTGATCAACCTCGAATTGTCCGCGCTGGAATCGGACAACCGGGGCAAGGTCGTGTCGAGTCCGCGCGTGGTCACGCAGGACAGCCAGAAGGCGCATATCGAGCAGGGCACCGAGATCCCGTACGTTACGCCGGGTTCGAACAACAGCCCGGCGACGGTGACCTTCAAGAAGGCCACGCTGGCGCTCGATGTCACGCCGCAGATCACGCCGGACGGCCGGATCATCATGACGGTCGAGATCAAGAAGGATGCGGTCGGTCAGCTGGTGCCGGTCCAGGGCGGCGGTTTCGTTCCCGCCATCGACACCCGCAACGTCGTTACCCAGATCGCCGTGAACAATGGCGACACCGCCGTGATCGGCGGGATCTTCGAGGATCAGATCACGAACTCGGTGGAAAAGGTTCCGTTCCTCGGGGACTTTCCCTTCATCGGCTACCTGTTCAAGACCACGGGTCGCACGAGCGAGAAGACCGAACTCCTGATCTTCCTCACGCCGCGAATCGTCAAGGAATCGGTCAACGCGATCAAGTAGCGCGCCCTGACGCAGGCGCGGGGACGTCGCGGCGCGATGTGCGGCCGCTTCGCATCGCGGCGCAGCGAGCACAATTCCCGATTCGATGGCGACGGCCGCCGCTCGTGTGGCGATGCTGATTCCTCTACAATGCTGCGGTGCAATTGCATCGCGGAAATCTCTTCCTGGTGGGTCTTCCCGGCGCCGGCAAGTCCACGCTGGGCCGGGCGCTTGCGCGCCGCCTCGAGCTGACTTTCATCGACGCCGACGCCGATCTCGAGCGCCGGCTCGGCGTTTCCATTCCGACGATCTTCGAAATCGAAGGCGAGGCAAGCTTTCGTGACCGCGAGGAGGGCTGCATCGCCGACCTCGTCCAGCGCACGGGCATCGTGCTCGCCACCGGCGGCGGCGCGGTGATACGCGCGGCAAACCGGGAAAAACTTAAGGCCAACGGAACGGTGGTGTACCTCCACGCCGAGCCCGCGACACTTCGCGAGCGCACCCGGAAAAGCCGCCACAGGCCGCTGCTCAATACCGCCGATCCCCTTGCCCGCCTGACCGAGCTGTACGCGCAGCGCGACGCCCTCTACCGCGAGGTTGCCGATTGCGTGCTCGAATCCGATCGCGAGCACGTGGCGCGCTTCGCGCAGAGCCTGCAGGCCGAGAACCGCGACGTGCGGCGCGCCTGAAATCCATGCGAACGCTGACGGTCGCGCTCGCCGAGCGCAGCTATCCGATCCACATCGGCGGCGGGGCCCTCCGCAGCGCCGGGGTCCTGCTCGCGCCGCTGACCGCGGGGCGGCGCGTCATCATCGTCAGCAATCCGGTGGTCGCAGCGAAATGGCTGGCGCCGCTGCGGGAGAGCCTCGCCGCCGCCGGGATCGCGGCCGAAACCATCCTCGTCGCCGACGGCGAGACCCACAAGACCTGGGCCACCGCCCACGACGTTCTGACGCGACTCCTCGAACTGCGCGCCGAGCGGTCGACGACCCTGGTGGCGCTCGGCGGCGGGGTGGTCGGCGACATCGCCGGCTTCGCGGCGGCGATCTATCAGCGCGGCATGTCGTTCGTGCAGATTCCGACCACGCTCCTGGCGCAGGTCGATTCGTCGATCGGCGGAAAGACCGGGGTCAACCACCCGCTGGGCAAGAACATGATCGGCGCCTTCCATCAGCCGCAGGCGGTGCTGATCGATCCCGAGTGCCTGCGGACGCTGCCCGCTCGCGAACTGGTGGCCGGCCTCGCCGAAGTCATCAAGTACGGGGCGATCCGCGATCGCGCGTTCTTCGACTGGCTCGAGGCACAACCTGGAGCCGCTGCTTGGACGCGACGCCGACGCGCTGACGCACGCCATCGCCGAGTGCTGCCGGATCAAGGCGGACATCGTCGCCGCCGACGAGCGCGAAGCCGGCGAGCGGGCGCTCCTCAACTTCGGCCACACGTTCGGACACGCGATCGAAGCCGGCGTCGGCTACGGCGAGTGGCTCCACGGCGAGGCGGTCGCCGCGGGGATGGCGATCGCCGCGCGGCTGTCGGTGCGGCTCGGCCTGCTGCCGCAATCCGATTCGACGCGCCTGCATGTTCTACTGCAGCGGGCGGGCCTCCCGGTCGATGCGCCGCCGCTGGGCGCCTCGCGATATCTCGAGTCTGATGGGGCGCGACAAGAAGGTCGTGTCGGGGTCGATACGCTTCGTCCTGCTGCGCGCACTGGGCGACGCGTTCGTCACCGCCGACGTCGCGGCGCGCGAACTCCACGCCGTTCTTCCCTGAGCTTCGCGCCGCCCCGAAACCAACGAAAACGGCGCCCGCGGGCGCCGTTTTCATGACAGTGGACTGACCGCGTCAGTTGCAGGTAATGGCGGCGCTGGTCGTCAGCGTCGGCGTTCCGGAGTCTACGATGACAGCGGTGCTCGAGACACTGGTAGCGCTCCCCGTAACGGAGAAGGGCCCACCAGAGGTATTGACGGGCGTAACGAGGCCAGTCCAACCCGGAGAACTCATAGTTATGCCATAGGGCGGTGTGCCTCCCGACACAACGAAGGTAAACGTCAGACCGACGCATGATGGCGTCCCCGCGGCAGTGCTGGGTGTCACAACCAGAGGTGTCGCCACCGGCGGGGCCTGCGTCCCCGGCAGATTGTCGACGGTGGGCGAATTGACGATAGTGAGGCCGGTGGCATCGGTGATCGCATAGACCAGCCCGGTGAAGCACGACCCGTTGGTGATGGTGTTGAAGCCGCCGCCGCTGGTCAGCACCGGTACGCCGGTCAGCGCCACCGCGCCGGGGAAATTGGTCGATACGCTGTACGGGGGCGTGCCGCCGTAGATGTACGTGGCCACCGCAACGCCCGCCGAACACACGTTGAGTGCCGGGCCGTTGATGGTCGTCTTGCTGCCCCCGGTGGGAATCGTCGACAGGACGCCCTCGCCGCTGGTGATCTGCACGATGGTGAACGTGCCGGTGACCTGGTTGCCGGTGGTGAGGTCGGTGGCGCGGATGATCGCGTTCTGCGTGGGCGCGTTCACCGCGGCGCGGATGATCACCTTCGCGGCCCCGTTGCCGTCGGAAACGACGGTCAGCGTCGAGGACAGCGGCAGCGCCGGGTTGCTCGACTGGATGCCGAAATTACCGGTCACGACGTCGAACCTGACCTGGCGATTCGGGAGCGGCGAGCCCGCGGGACCGAGTACGAGCACCGACACCTGCGCCGTTTCGCCGGCGCAGACGGCGTTGGTGCCGCACGCGGTGCGACTCGGAGTGACCGTCAAGGTATTGAACAGCGGCGCCGGCCGCACGGTGATGGCGGACGTCACGCTCTGGCTGGCCGAGTCCTGGATGGTCACGACGACGGGGGTCTCGACCGCGACATTCGTCGGCAGCAGCACGATCGTCGACCCGCTCACGTCCTGCGGCACCGTCAGCACGGCCGAGTTGCTCGAGAACGCGCGGTACGGGGGAAGCCCGCCGCTGAGGGTGAGCACCGTAGGCATGTTCGAGTACGCGATCGTCGACGGCGGAAGCACGAACAGCGGCGGCACGATGACCGGCGGCGGGTTGATGACCGAACTCGGGCTGCCGCTTCCGCCACCGCAGGCGCTCAACGCAAGCACGCCCGCAAGGGCAACTAGGCCGGCGAAGGAACGCATCCAGGCGGCGGGCAGGCGGGTTTCCGTCATGATGGGGTTCCTGATGATGTTGTCCTAAAGATGTCGCTGGGCGAGGCTGTTTTTGGATGTTGCAACAAGCATCTAGCCCACTTTGTTCAGATTAAAGCCTAAGTTGCGCTGCGGCGCAAGTCTTTTGCCCCCGGCCAAGCGACCGTTCGGCGGGATATGTTGCGTGCGTCGCGACCGGAATGCCGATGTCTTGCCGCAATGCAGCATCGCGGCTAGTATTAACAGGTTTCGCCGGCGCCTCGCGAGGCCTGGCTGCCCTTCGCGTCGCGCGGCAGGACGTCGCCATTTTCGTCTTCGACGAGGTCATCGTGCAAAAAGTTAGCGTGGACCCAAGCCTTTTGCCTCCCGCGCGCCAAGGGCTCTACGATCCTGCGAACGAACGGGATGCCTGCGGGCTGGGCTTCATCGCCCATATCAAGGGCCACAAGACCCATGCGATCGTCTCGCAGGGGCTGTCGATCCTCAAGAACCTCAGCCATCGCGGCGCGACCGGCGCCGACCCGCTCCAGGGCGACGGTGCCGGCATCCTGATTCAACTCCCCGACGCGTTTCTGCGCAAGGCCTGCGGCCAGCAGGGCCTGACCCTGCCGGCGATCGGTCATTACGGCGTCGGCATGGTGTTCCTGCCGCAGGAGCCCGCGTCGCGCACCGCCTGCGAACAGGAGATCGAGCGCGCCATCGCCGGCGAAGGCCAGATCCTGCTCGGCTGGCGCGACGTGCCCACCGACAACAGCGGGCTGTCCACGCGCACCCAGGAAGTCGAGCCGGTGATCCGGCAGGTGTTCATCGCCCGCGGATCCAACGACATCGACCAGGACGCGCTTGAACGCAAGCTCTACATCATCCGCAAGAAATCCGGCCACGCCATCCAGGCGCTGAAGCTCCGGCACGGCAAGGAATTCTACGTTCCGTCGATGTCGACGCGCACGCTCGTCTACAAGGGGATGCTGCTCGCGCACCAGGTCGGCGAATATTTCCTCGATCTGCGCGACGAGGCCATGGTGTCGGCGCTGGCGATGGTGCACCAGCGCTTCTCCACCAATACGTTTCCGACGTGGGATCTCGCGCATCCGTTCCGGCTCGTGTGCCACAACGGCGAGATCAATACTCTGCGCGGAAACGTCAATTGGATCCGCGCCCGCCAGCACCGCATCGCGAGCACGGTCCTGGGAGAGGACCTCGACAAGATCTGGCCGCTGATCTACGACGGACAATCCGACTCCGCCTCGTTCGACAACGCGCTCGAGCTGCTGGTAATGGGTGGATATCCGCTCGCGCACGCGATGATGCTGATGATTCCCGAGGCATGGGCGGGAAATCCGCTGATGGACGAGGACCGCCGCGCCTTCTACGAATATCACGCCGCACTGATGGAGCCCTGGGACGGCCCCGCCGCCATGGCATTCACCGATGGCCGGCAGATCGGCGCGACGCTGGACCGCAACGGACTGCGCCCGGCGCGCTTCATCGTCACCGACGACGACTTCGTGGTCATGGCTTCCGAGGTCGGCGTGCTCGACATTCCCGAGCGGAAGATCATCAAGAAATGGCGCCTGCAGCCGGGAAGGATGCTGCTGGTCGACACCGAGCAGGGACGCATCATCGACGACGTCGAGCTGAAGCGCGAGCTCGCCACCGCGAAGCCGTATCGCGCGTGGCTGGAACGCTCGCGGATCGCGCTCGACGATCTGCCGAAGCCGGCGCCGCCGCAGCACACCGCGGTGCCACTGCTCGACCGCCAGCAGGCATTCGGCTACACGCAGGAGGACGTGCGGGTCATTCTCACGCCGATGGCGGAGTCCGGAGAGGAGGCGATCGGCTCGATGGGAAACGACGCCGCGCTGCCGGTGCTGTCCAGGCGGCCGAAGGTCCTCTACAGCTATTTCAAGCAGCTGTTCGCGCAGGTGACGAACCCGCCGATCGATCCGATCCGCGAGGAGCTGGTGATGTCGCTCGTCACGTTCATCGGCCCGCGGCCGAACCTGCTTGCGGTGGACGTGGCGGCGGACGCGTCCGACGTGCCGATGCGCCTGGAAGCGCAGCAGCCGATCCTCACCAACGACGCCATGGAGAAGATCCGGCACGTCGCGCTGTT
Organism: uncultured beta proteobacterium; assembly: GCA_963779445.1. Lineage (GTDB taxonomy): Bacteria > Pseudomonadota > Gammaproteobacteria > Burkholderiales > Casimicrobiaceae > CAIWHR01. Next base: position 184,132 of record CAVZYI010000006.1, on the reverse strand, counting down.
CACGGGCGGCGCGTTCAAGGCTTTCGAACTCGACATCTGCTATCCGGCCGCCTGGGGAGCGATCGGCATGGAGGCGGCGCTCGCCTCGCTGTGCGCCGGCGCCGAGGACGCGATCCATCTCGGCTACAACATCCTGATCGTCTCCGACCGCAACGTTTCGGAGGAGCTTCTGCCCATTCCCGCGCTGCTGGCGACCGCGGCGGTCCACCAGCATCTCGTGCGCAAGGGCCTGCGCACGAGCACGGGGCTCGTGGTCGAGACCGGCTCCGCCCGGGAGGTTCATCACTTCGCGCTGCTCGCCGGATATGGCGCGGAGGCGATCCATCCGTATCTCGCGCTCGAAACCCTCGCTTCGCTGGCGGAGACGGTGGGGGGCGTTTCATCGAAGGAATCCGCGTACCGGTTCATCAAGGCCATCTCCAAGGGGCTGTACAAGGTCATGTCGAAGATGGGCATCTCGACCTATCAGTCGTACTGCGGCGCGCAGATCTTCGAGGCCGTGGGCCTGCAGCGGGAGTTCGTCGGCAAGTACTTCACCGGGACGGCGAGCAACGTCGAGGGCATCGGCCTGTTCGAGGTCGCCGAGGAAGCCGCGCGGCTGCACCAGGAGGCTTTCGGCGAAAGCCCGCTGCTCGCGAACGCGCTGGACGCCGGTGGCGAGTACCAGTATCGCGTGCGCGGCGAGGAACACATGTGGACGCCGGACTCGATCGCGAAGCTGCAGCACGCGGCCCGGGCCGGAAGCTACTCGACGTACAGGGAATATGCCGCGCTGATCAATGACCAGTCCCAGCGGATGCTGACGCTGCGCGGACTGTTCGAGTTCCGGTTCGCGCCGGAGCCCGTGCCGCTCGCCGAAGTCGAGCCCGCGGCGGAAATCGTCCGGCGTTTCGCCACCGGTGCGATGAGCCTGGGGTCGATCTCTACCGAGGCGCACACGACGCTCGCCGTGGCCATGAACCGCATCGGCGGCAAGTCGAATACCGGAGAAGGCGGCGAGGACGCGGCGCGCTATCCCCTGGTGAAGGCCGGCGAGACGCTCAGGTCGCGCATCGCCGCGGCGGTCGTCGACGTTCCCCTCAAGGAGGGCGATTCGCTGCGGTCCAAGATCAAGCAGGTCGCTTCGGGGCGCTTCGGCGTCACCGCCGAATACCTCGTCTCGGCCGACCAGATCCAGATCAAGATGGCGCAGGGCGCGAAGCCGGGCGAGGGCGGCCAGCTGCCTGGCCACAAGGTCTCCGAATACATCGCGAAGCTGCGATTCTCGGTGCCCGGTGTCGGCCTCATCTCGCCGCCGCCGCACCACGACATCTACTCGATCGAGGATCTCGCGCAACTCATTCACGATCTCAAGAACGCGAATCCGCTGGCTTCGATATCCGTGAAGCTCGTGTCGGAGGTCGGCGTCGGGACCGTCGCCGCGGGTGTGGCGAAGGCGAAGGCCGACCACGTGACGATCGCCGGCCACGACGGCGGCACGGGCGCGTCGCCGGTGTCCTCGATCAAGCACGCCGGAACGCCTTGGGAACTCGGCCTCGCCGAGACGCAGCAGACGCTGGTTCTCAACCGGCTGCGCGGTCGCATCGCCGTGCAGGTCGATGGCCAGATCAAGACGGGCCGCGATGTCGTCGTCGGCGCCATGCTCGGCGCCGACGAATTCGGCTTCTCGACGGCCCCTCTCGTCGCCGAGGGCTGCATCATGATGCGCAAATGCCATCTGAACACCTGCCCGGTGGGCATTGCGACGCAGGACCCGGTGCTGCGCCGGAGATTCGCGGGGCAGCCCGAGCACGTCGTCAATTTCTTCTTCTTCGTCGCCGAAGAAGTTCGCGAGCTGATGGCGAAGCTGGGAATACGGAAGTTCCAGGATCTCATCGGCCGCTCGGACCGGCTCGACATGCGTCGCGGCGTCGAGCACTGGAAGGCGAAGGGCCTGGACTTCTCGCGAATCTTCCATCAGCCCGACATGCCCGCCGACGTCGCACGCCGCCAGTGCGAGGCCCAGGACCATGGTCTCGCCGGTGCGCTCGACCACGCGTTGATCGCGGCGTCGGCGCCGGCGCTCGACCGGAAGCAGCCCGTCCGCCTCGCCTACCGGATCCGCAACGCGAATCGCTCGGTGGGCGCCATGCTCTCGGGCGCGGTGGCGCGCAAGTACGGGCACGCCGGTCTCGCCGACGACACGATCCACGTCGCCTTCGACGGTGTGGCCGGCCAGAGTTTCGGCGCTTTTCTCGCGCGCGGCGTCACCTTCGAGCTGCAGGGCGCGACCAACGACTACGTCGGCAAGGGGCTGTCCGGCGGGCGCATCGTCGTCTATCCCGATCCCGCGTGCCCGGCCAGGCCGGAGGACAACATCGTCATCGGCAATACGGTGATGTACGGGGCGATCGACGGGGAAGCGTACTACCGCGGAGTCGCCGGCGAGCGCTTCTGCGTCCGGAATTCGGGCGCGTCCGCCGTCGTCGAGGGCACCGGCGATCACGGCTGCGAGTACATGACCGGCGGGACGGTGGTCGTGCTTGGCCGCACGGGCCGGAACTTCGCCGCCGGCATGAGCGGCGGCGTCGCCTACGTCTACGATGAGGACGGCACGTTCGCGACGCGATGCAACGCGGCGATGGTCGTGCTCGAGCCGGTGCTCTCGGAAACGGAGCAGGCGCAACGGGACATGGAAATGGCGGCCGCCGGCAAGGGCCTTCTGCGGCATGAGGGCACGTCGGACGAGGCGCTGCTGCGCACCTTGACCGAGCGACACCTGCGTTTCACCGGCAGCACGCGGGCGCTGGCGATTCTCGACGACTGGAACGCCGCGCGCGCCAGATTCGTCAAGGTTTTCCCGAACGAATACCGTCGCGCGCTGGGCGAGTTGTACACCAAGCAGACCGCGGTGAAGCCCGCGGCGTCGGCGAGGCACAAAGAGGCGGCCTGATGGGCAAGATCACCGGCTTCATGGAGTTGCAGCGCATCCAGGAGGTCGCGCTGCCGGCCGCGGAGCGCCTGAAGAACTACGGCGAGTTCGTGCTCGCGCTCGCCGCCGGCGAGGCGTCGAAGCAGGGCGCGCGCTGCATGGACTGCGGGATTCCGTTCTGCCAGAGCGGCTGCCCGGTCAACAACATCATTCCCGACTGGAACGACCTCGTCTACCGGCAGCAATGGCGGCCCGCGCTCGACGTTCTGCATTCGACCAACAATTTCCCCGAATTCACCGGCCGGGTCTGTCCGGCGCCGTGCGAAGCCGCGTGCACCCTCAACATCAACGACAACCCCGTCGGCATCAAATCGATCGAGCATTTCATCATCGACAAGGGCTGGGACGAGGGTTGGGTCCTCCCCATGCCGCCGGCGTCGAAGACGGGCCGGCGCGTCGCGGTGATCGGCTCCGGACCGGCCGGTCTCGCCTGCGCGCAGCAACTGGCGCGCGCCGGCCACGACGTGGTGCTCTACGAGAAGGCCGATCGGATCGGGGGGCTGCTGCGGTACGGCATCCCGGATTTCAAGATGGAGAAGCACTTGATCGACCGGCGCATGGCGCAGATGTCGATCGAGGGCGTCGTGTTCCGACCGGGCGTCGAGGTCGGCAAGGATGTCGCCGCCGAGGCGCTTCTGGCCGAATTCGACGCCGTCGTGCTGACGGGCGGCGCCGAGGCGCCCCGCGACCTGCCGGTGCCCGGCCGGGACCTCGAAGGCGTGCATTTCGCGATGGACTTCCTGCCGCAGCAGAACCGGATCGTCGCCGGCGACGCAGTCCGCGGACAGATCGAGGCGAGGGGCAAGCACGTCGTCGTCATCGGCGGCGGCGACACCGGCTCGGACTGCGTGGGTACCTCGAACCGGCAGGGGGCGAGGTCGGTGACCCAGTTCGAGCTCCTGCCGCAGCCGCCCGAGCAGGAGAACAAGTCGCTGACCTGGCCCAACTGGCCGATCAAGCTGCGTACGTCGTCGTCGCACGAGGAAGGCTGCTCGCGCGACTGGGCCGTCGCGACCCGGCGCTTCGAAGGCGCCAACGGGAAGGTCGAAAGACTCGTCGCCGTGCGCGTCGAATGGCAGGCCGGCGCCGATGGCCGGATGAACATGGTCGAGGTTCCCGGCACCGAGTTCGAGATGCAGGGCGGAGCTCGTGCTGTTGGCGATGGGCTTCGTCGGCCCCGTGGGCACGGGCCTGCTGGAGCAGATCGGTGTCGTGCGCGATCCGCGCAGCAACGTCAGGGCCAACACGGACGATTACCGTACCTCGGTGGCGAAGGTCTTCGCGGCGGGCGACATGCGCCGCGGTCAGTCGCTCGTCGTCTGGGCGATCCGCGAGGGCCGCCAGTGCGCCCGGGCGGTCGACGAGTTCCTGATGGGCGCATCGCTGCTGCCGCGCTGAGGCGCGGCTACGCGATGCGACGCTGACGTGCATCGGGCGATCCGCCACGTCGTCCGCCTTGCGGCGTACGGTCGCGCCGCGCGCCATCCGCGCGCGGAGATCTCCCGGGCCGCGAGTACGAAACGGCGCACAGCATGTCGGCCGTAGTCACTCTCGACCTCACGGGATGGAACCCGGCGGTCGCCCCGGACGACCAGCGCGCGGCGACCCGTGCGCTCGAGGATGGCGGCGTGCTGGTCATGCCGGGACTGGGCTTCGAACTGGCCGCGACCGAACGCCGGTTCCTTTCGCCCGAGTGGTCGGATGGCCGCGCCAAGAACATCAGCCTCGACGGCACGCGGCTCAAGGGCGCGCGCGGAACCGCCGGGGAGCGCGCCGAACTCGCGGCGATGATCGCGCGCTTCGCCTCCGGCGCGGCCGACCTGGTGACTGCGCTGCTCCCGCGATACGCCCCCTACGTGCGGCGCGCGCGGACGAGCTTCCGGCCCCAGCCCGCGGTGGGCCGCACGGTGTCCTGGCGCAAGGACGATTCCCGACTCCACGTCGACGCGTTTCCGTCGCGTCCGAACGCCGGCGAGCGCATCCTGCGCGTGTTCTCCAACGTCAGCCCGAACGAAGCCCGCGTCTGGCGCGTGGGCGAACCGTTCGAGGCGATGGCGCGGACCTTCCTGCCGCGCATTGCGCGCCAGCGCCCCGGTCTCGCCCTGCTGCTCGCCGCGGTCAGGGCCACGAAGGGTCGCCGCACCGAATACGATCACCTGATGCTCGGCCTCCACGATCAGGCCAAGGCGGACCTCGGGTATCAGCGCGATTGCCGACAGGAATTGGTCCGCTTCGCTCCGGGAACGACGTGGCTGTGCTTTTCCGATCAGGTGATGCACGCGGCCGTCTCCGGCCAGTTCATGCTCGAACAGACGATCCACGTGCCACAGTCGGCGCTGCAGGATCGGACGCGCTCGCCGCTGGCGATTCTCGAACGTCTCACCGGGCGCGCGCTGACACCCGCGCATTGACCTCCCGAACGATTCGATAGGCCGCGGGCCTTGCAGCCCGCGCGCACTGCCCGTACGCTTCGATGATGCACACACTCGAAAACGACACCTTCCTGCGCGCGCTCCGCCGCGAGCCCACGCCCCACACGCCGGTCTGGTTGATGCGCCAGGCGGGTCGCTACCTGCCCGAGTACAACGCGACCCGCGCGAAAGCCGGCAGCTTTCTCGCTCTCGCGCAGACGCCGTCGCTCGCGACCGAGGTCACATTGCAGCCGCTGGACCGCTTTCCGCTCGATGCCGCGATCCTCTTCTCCGACATTCTCACCGTGCCCGACGCGATGGGACTCGGCCTCTACTTCGCCGAAGGTGAGGGTCCGCGCTTCACCCGAACCGCAGCCGACGAAGCGACGATCGGCGGGCTCGCGGTGCCGGACCTGGCGAAGCTGCGCTATGTTTTCGACGCCGTCGGGGAGATCAAACGCGCGCTCAAGGGCCGCGTTCCGCTCATCGGCTTCGCGGGCAGCCCGTTCACCCTCGCGTGTTACATGATCGAGGGCGGCGGCAGCGACGATTTCGGCACCGTGCGGCGCATGGCCTACGCACGGCCGGATCTGCTGCGCCGGCTCGTCACCATCAACGCGCAGGCCGTTGCGGCTTATCTCAACGCGCAGATCGCTGCCGGCGCCGACGCCGTGATGATTTTCGACACCTGGGGCGGACTGCTCCCGGCGGCGGCGTACCGCAAGTTCTCGCTGGCGCCGATGCAGGCGGTGCTCTCCGCACTGGCACCGGCAGCGAACGGCCTTGCGGTGCCTGCCATCGTCTTCACCAAGGGCGGCGGCCAGTGGCTGGACGACATCGCGGCGTGCGGCGCATCGGCGGTGGGCGTCGACTGGACCGTCGACCTGGCGGACGCGCGCCGACGCGTAGGCGCGCGGGTCGCGCTGCAGGGCAATCTCGACCCCCTCGTCCTGCTGACCGACCCCGACACGGTACGGCGCGAGGCAGAGGCGGTGGTGCGCGCCGCGGGACCGGCGCCAGGACACATCTTCAACCTCGGGCACGGCATCCAGCCGACGACGCCTCCCGAACATGTGGCGGTGCTGGTCGAGGCCGTTCACCGCGAATCGCGGGCGATGCGCGCCGGAGGCTGATCGCGGGGACCGCGCCGCGGGCAAAATGCCGCGAACCCGCGCCAGTGCTCGGTCTGCGGGGCCTTGACAAAACCGTGCCATGCGCGGTCATGGACCGCACTTATGCACACGCGACCCCTGCTGGGACGATTCGCGAAGCCTGCTGCGAACCGCAGAGGCAACGCGCGTCCAGGGCATTGAAAACGATGAAGAAAATACCTCCGCCCGGGCAGCGCCTTCGGCGGCACCGGGCAACGCGGGGCGGGGCCGCCGGCGCGAGCGGTCACTTACGCACAACGTTATCCACAGGGGATGTGGGCCGTTTTTGCGGGATCATTATAAACCAAGGACTTGCCTTGCTTTTCTGCGGCGAGTGCTGAAGATTTAGAACACTACAACTACCGCGGGACGACCCGCGGTGGTCGATTGAAACGATGTCCATCGCCCGGGTTGCGCTTCCCGTTGCCGTCGATTCGAGCTTCGATTACTGGGTGCCTGCGGGCCTCAACGTCGAACCCGGGGCGCTGGTGCGCGTGCGCCTCGGACAGCGGGCTCTCGTCGGAGTTGTCGTCGACATGGTCGATGCCACGGCGGTGGCCGACGGGAAGCTGCAGCCCATCGTCGAAGTGCTGCGCGACTTGCGCGCCCTCTCGTCGGATCTGCTCGACCTCGCTCGATTCGTCAGCGCGTACTACCAGGAGCCGCTCGGGCTGGTGCTCGGCCAGATGCTTCCGCCGCTATCCGGTGGCGGTCGGGCGGGCGCGCGCCCGCCGACGGTTTCGCTGGCGCTGCGCCTTACCGCCGAGGGTCGCCTGGCGCTCGGCCGGGAACTGGTCCGGGCGCCGCGTGCCCGCGCGCTGTACGAAGCGTGGATGGCCGCGCCGGACGCCACGCTCGCGCCGCCGACGATCGCGTCGCTGGGAAACCACCTGAAACGGACACTCAACCGCTGGCGTGACGCCGGCTGGGCCGAGGAGGTGCCGGACGCGCGAACGCCGGTTGCGCCAGCTGGCGGGATCGTCGACGGCATGACCCTCAATCCGGATCAGCTCAGCGCCGTCGCTGCGATCAACCGGCATGGCGGCGGCTACGCCTCGTTCCTGCTGCAAGGCGTCACCGGCAGCGGCAAGACCGAGGTCTATCTTGCCGCCGCCGCCGCGTGCCTCGCTGCGGGCCGGCAGGCGCTGCTGCTGGTGCCCGAGATCAACCTGACGCCGCAGTTCGCCGAACGGATCGCGGGCGCGCTGCCCGGGCATCGGACGGTCACGCTGCACAGCCGGCTCGCGCCGGCGGCCCGCCGGCGACATTGGCAGGCGGCGGCCGACGGCGAGGTCGACGTGGTGCTCGGCACGCGCCTGGCGGTATTCGCGCCGATGCCGCGACTCGGCCTGATCATTGTCGACGAGGAGCACGACCCGTCGTTCAAGCAGCAGGACGGCGTCCGCTACCACGGCCGCGACGTCGCGGTATGGCGCGCCCGGCAGCGCGGCGTGCCGGTCGTCCTGGGCAGCGCGACGCCGTCGCTCGAGTCTTTGCTCCACGCTCGCAGCCGGCGTTACTTCGAATTGCCCCTGCCGCGGCGCGCGGTCCGCGGCGGCCCGCCTACCGACGCTCGCCTTCGCTCCCGATCGCGACTCCGGGGCGATCGAAGGCATCAGCACGCCGTTGCAGTCGACGGCGATCGAGGCAAGGCTCGCGCGCGCGCGAGCAGTCGCTGGTCTTCATCAATCGCCGCGGCTTCGCGCCCTCGCTGCTCTGCGCGTCCTGCGGCTGGCAGGCCGGATGCGCGCCGCTGCAGCGCGCGGCTGGTCGTCCATCGCGAGGCAGGCGAGCTGCGCTGCCACCACTGCGGCCACGCGCGAGCGACTGCCGCGCGCGTGCCCCGAATGCGGCAACGTCGATCTTCTGCCGCTGGGGCACGGCACGCAGCGTCTCGAGCGAGCGCTCGCGCTGCGATTCCCGGCGGCGCGCATCGCGCGGATCGACCGCGACAGCACGCAGGCGAAGGGCGCGTTCGCGGCGATGCGCGGACGCATCCACGCCGGGCGAGCGTCGACATCCTCGTCGGCACGCAGATGCTCGCCAAGGGCCACGATTTCCCCGGCTGACGCTGGTCGGCGTGCTGGGCGCCGACAACGCGCTCTACAGCGCCGACTTCCGCGCCACCGAGCGCCTCGCCGCGCTGCTGTTCCAGGTGGCCGGCCGCGCCGGCCGCGTCGGCGCTGCCGGGCGAAGTGATCGTGCAGACCGATTTCCCGGCGCACCCGATGTACCGGGCGCTCGCGCGCGCACGACTACGACGCCTTCGCGACGACGCTGCTCGCCGAGCGGCGCGCGGCCGGCCTGCCGCCGTTCTGCGCATCTCGCGCTGCTCACCGCCGAGGCGCCGCGTCGCGACGACGTCGACGCCTTCCTCGCCGCGGCGCGCGACGCGGCGCAGTGCGGTGGCGCGCGAGGCGCGAACGGCGGTCGAGGTCTTTCCGCCGGTGCCTGCCGCGCTGGCGCGCCGCGCCGGACTGGAGCGCGGGCAGGTGCTGGTGCAGAGCGCCGAGCGCGGCGCGTTGCAGCGATTTCTGCCGCATGGCGCGAGGCGATCGACGCCGCTGCCGGGGCGGCGCGTGCGCTGGGCGCTCGACGTCGATCCCGCCGGGCTTCGGATAGCACGCGCGCCGGCGAACGTTGCGGCGCGCGCGCGGTCGCAGCGCTGCACGCGCGCGGCTATAATCCGATCTGCTGTCATTCGCCCCGCGCGCGCGCAGACGCTCCGAATCACGGGTGCAGCCTGCGCCGCCCGATCGCGCGTGACCGACGTCGAAGCCGACACTCGAAGCCTGCCGATCGCCGACCGCATCGTGGCCGCCGAGCCGGCGCCGTCGAGCACGCCGGTCGGCTGCCGGTCGTCGCTCGAACGGCCGAAGCAGGCGCAGCACGGCGACTACGCGTCGAACGTCGCGCTGCAGCTCGCGCAAGGCGCTGAAGCGCAATCCGCGCGAGCTCGCGCAGGCGCTCGTCGCGGCGCTGCCGCCGTCGCCGCTGGGTCGCGAAGACCGAAATCGCCGGCGCCGGATTCATCAACATCTTCCTGGCGCCCGCGGCGCGGCAGGCGGTCGTCGCGCGCATCCTCGCCGAAGCGCGATCGCCTTCGGCCGCAGCGACGCGCGGGCGGGCGAGCGCGTGATGGTCGAGTTCGTTTCCGCCAATCCGACCGGGCCGCTGCACGTCGGCCATGGCCGGCAGGCGGCGCTGGGCGACGCGATCGCCAACCTGCTCGCAATGGCAGGGCGCGGAGGTGACGCGCGAGTTCTACTACAACGACGCCGGCGAGCAGATCCAGAACCTCGCGATCTCGGTGCGCGCGCGCGCGCAGGAGCTGCTCGGCGAGCACGCGGCGTTTCCCGAGGACGGCTATCGCGGCGAATACATCCGCGAGCTCGCGCAGCGCTACCTCGACGAGGTCGGCCACGATCTGGGCGACGTCGAGGCGATCCGCCGCTTCGCGGTCGCCGAGCTGCGCAAGCGAGCAGGACCGCGATCTCGCAGGCCTTCGGCGTCGACGTTCGACAACTACTACCTCGAGAGCTCGCTCTACGCCGACGGGCGCGTCGAGGCGACGGTCGACGCGGCTCGTCGCGTCGGGCAAGACCTACGCGCAGGACGGCGCGCTGTGGCTGCAGGACCACCGACTACGGCGACGACAAGGACCGCGTGATGCGCAAGTCCGACGGCGGCTACACGTATTTCGTGCCCGACGTCGCCTATCACGTCACCAAGTGGGAGCGCGGCTTCGCCAAGGCGATCAACGTGCAGGGCTCCGACCATCACAGCACGGTCGCGCGCGTGCGCGCCGGGCTGCAGGCGCTCGGGCATCGGCATTCCGCGCGGCTATCCCGACTACGTGCTGCACAAGATGGTGACGGTGATGAAGGGCGGCGAGGAAGTGAAGATCTCCAAGCGCGCCGGCAGCTACGTCACGCTGCGCGACCTGATCGACGAGGTGGGCCGCGACGCGGTGCGCTTCTTCCTCGTGTCGCGCAAGGCCGACAGCGAGTTCACGTTCGACATCGACCTCGCGCGCTCGCAGACCGAGGAGAATCCGGTCTACTACGTGCAGTACGCGCACGCGCGCGTCTGCAGCGTGATGCGGCAGGCCGGCATTCCCGTCGGCGGCGGCGCTCGACGCGCTCGCGGACGCCGACCTCGCGCTGCTGACGAGCCCCTACGAGGAGGCGCTGCTGCGCCGGCTCGCCGATTTCCCGGAGGAGCTCGCGGCGGCGGCGCGCGACCTCGCGCCGCATCGCGGTGACGTTCTACCTCAAGGACTTGGCCGCCGATTTCCACAGTTACTATAATGCGGAGCGGTTCCTGGTCGACGACGTGCCGCTGCGGCGCGCGCGGCTGCTGCTGGCCGCCGCCGCGGGCCAGGTGGTGCAGCAACGGGCTCGCCGTGCTCGGCATCGGCGCGCCGGAGCAGATGTGACAGGCCGCGCGACCGCGATACCGCAGCCGCGACCCGTCCATGACTCGCCCGTCTCCGACCGCACGCAGTCCTCGCCCGATGCCGCGCGCGGCGCGCACTCGCGCAAGTCGGGCGTCGGGGGCACGCTGGTCGGCCTGTTCATCGGCATCGCGCTCGGCCTGGGGCTCGCCGCGGGCGTCGCGTTCTACCTGATGAAGGCGGGCAATCCGTATCAGCCGTCGGTGGCGCGCAAGGACGCGGGACGCGACGGCTCGAAGGAGCCCGCGCAAGGGCGCAAGGCCGACGCCCGGCGGCGCCGAGAAGCCGCGCTTCGATTTCTACAAGATCCTGCCGGGCGTCGAGAGCCGAAGCGCCGCAAAGGCCGTGGAGCGCTCGCGGCGACAAGGCGACCGTCGAGCGCGCCGCTCGCCCGGACAAGGCGATCGCGCGCGTGGAGGACGCGCCCGGCCGCGGCGCCCGACAAGGCGCCGGCCAAGGCCGACGGAGCGACCGGCGCCGAAATCGGCCGAGCGTTTCTGGCTGCAGGCCGGCTCGTTCGCCACCGAAGGCGACGCCGAGAACCTGAAGGCGCAGCTCGCGCTGTCCGGCTGGGAGGCGTCGGTGCAGCAGGCGACGCTGCCCGACAAGAGCGTGCGCTACCGCGTGCGGCTCGGCCCGTACGACAACGCCGAGCGAGCTGAATCGCGTCAAGGCCGACCTCGCCAAGCGCGGCTTCGACGTCGCGGTGATCAAGGGCCAGTAGCCCGCTGACGCGCGTTCCGGACACGAGCGGCGCCGCGACGGGAACTCCGGTCGGCGCGGCGGGACCAACAAGCGTTAATGACGCCGGCGCACCGCGCGCCGGCCAGCATGGAGATGAAGACGATGCAATCGATTCAACGCACTGATCCGCCGGCTGCGCCGCGCGTGGCCGTCGCGCTGTTCGCCGCGCTTGCGTTCGCCGCGGCGGCGCCGGCCGCAGGAGCTGCAGGAGGGCAAGCAGTACGTCCGGCTCAAGAACCCGCTGCCGGTCGAGACCGGGCAAGAAGATCGAGGTGATCGAGTTCTTCTCGTACGGCTGCCCGCACTGCGCCGACCTCGAGCCCGATCTGCAGGCCTGGCTCAAGACGCTGCCGGCCGACGTCCAGTTCCGCCGCGTGCCGGTGATGTTCCAGGATCGCTGGGTTCCGCTCGCCAAGGTCTACTACACGCTCGACGCGCTGGGCGAGGAGGCGCGGCTCTCGCCCGAGGTGTTCGCCGCGATCCACGGCAAGGGCGATGAACCTCGCGTCGGACAAGACGTTCTTCGACTGGGCCGCGAGCAAGGGGCTCGATCGCAAGAAGGTCGAGGACATGTACAACTCGTTCGCGATCGCCGGCAAGATGAACCGCGCGAAGCAGCGAGGCGCAGCAGTACAACGTCCAGTCGGTGCCGATGATCGTCGTCGACGGCAAGTTCATGACGGCGCACCGACAAGGTCGGCTCGCACGCGGCGACTGCCGCGCGGCGATCAACGCGCTGATCGCGAAGGCGCGCGCCGAACGGCCGAAGTCCTGACGCGTGCGGCGTCTTCATCACCGGCGCGAGCAGCGGCATCGGCGCCGCGCTCGCGCGGCACTACGCGGCGCGGGGCGCCGGCGTCGGCCTCTTCGCGCGGCGGCGCGCGGCGCTCGGCGCGCTGGCGGCCGAGCTTCCCGCGGCACGCGTCGCCGACCTACGCCGGCGACGTGCGCGACGCCGACGCGCTGGCCGCGCGCCGCCGCCGACTTCATCGCGCGCTTCGGCGCTGCCGGACGTCGTCATCGCCAACGCCGGCGTCTCGCGCGGCACGCTGACCGAGCACGTCGCGGACGACCTGCCGGTGTTCCGCGCGGTGTTCGACACCAACGTGCTGGGCCTCGTCCACACGTTCCAGCCGTTCGTCGCCGCGATGCGCGAGGCGCGGGCGCGGCACGCTGGTCGGCATCGCGAGCGTCGCCGGCTTTCGCGGCCTGCCGGGTTCCGGCGCGTATTCGGCGTCGAAGGCGGCGGCGATCACGCTACCTCGAAAGCCTGCGCGCTCGAGCTGCGCGGCAGCGGCGTCGCGGTGGTGACGATCTGCCCCGGCTACATCGCGACGCCGATGACCGCGGGCAATCCCTATCCGATGCCGTTCCTGCTCGACGCCGACAAGGCGGCGCGCCTGCATCGCGCGGGCGATCGCCGCGGCGCAGGCGCTTCTACGTCGTGCCCTGGCAGATGGCGCTGGTCGGGCGCGTGCTGCGCCTCCTGCCGCGGCCGCTCTACGACGCGGCGTTCGCGCGCGCGCCGCGCAAGCCGCGGCGGCCGGTGTAGCGCAGTCCCGAGGCACGAAGAAAAGGGGCCGCGCGCGGCGGCCCCTCGAACGTTGCGCGACCCCGGCGGCTACAGCGGCACGCGGATGCCCACGGTGACCGCCGTAATAGTTGCCGTCGCCCTTGCCGGCGGTGCCCGAACCGGTGATGAAGCCGGTCACGCCGCCGAAGTCCGTCGCCGCGCCGAGATTGAACAGCGCGTAGTTGTTGTCGGGCTTGGCCACCGGGATGCTGTAGCTGCCGCCGAGCGTCGCCGACGACGCGGTCACGTCGCGGTTCTGGTCCTTGGAGTCGTATTCCCACGTCACGCGCGCGAACGGCCGGACGTTGCCGAAGCTGCCCGGCGACCTGCCAGCCCAGGCTCCACAGCATCTGCTCGGTCTCCTGCTGGCCGAAGGTCATCGTCGTGCTGTCGGCTCCGTTTTCCGAGAACTGCCGCACGATCGCCTGCGTGTACGTGAGCTGGCATACGGCCCGTGCACCACGTCCTGCAGCTTGAACCAGTAGCCGCCGAGGAGACGTCCCGTGTACTCCCAGCCGCGCGTCTGCCCGCTCTCGATCGCGCGACGCTGGTCCCGAGCGGGATGTTGCGGTTGACGTCTGCTGTAGTCGAGGCTGCCGGCGCCGAGCGTCGCGCCGACGTACCACGGGCCGTCGCCGTAGCCGCCGTACACCGTGCCCATCGGCTGGCGCAGCTTGTAGCCGCCGCCGGCGCCGCCGAAGTCGCCCTTGTTCTCCGTGTAGCCGAACATCACGCCGACGAGCATCTGGTCGGAGAGCTTCATGTCGCCGCCGACGGCGACCGTGTTCGTGTTGGCGCTGCCGTTGCCGGGGCCGGCGTTCATGTCGATGCTGCCGTAGTCGTACGCGGCCCAGGCCTCGAGCTTCTTCTGCGTCCGCGGCGCGTTGAGGCTCGACCACATGCGGCCGTCGAGCGCGCGGAAGTTCGCCTGCTCGACGGCGAACGGCGCTTCGCCGAGTGCAGCGATCTGCTGCGGGGCCGTGATCATCGATTCCACCGCCTGGGCGATGACGGCGTGCGTGGCGGTGGTCGGATGGACGCCGTCGGCGAAGACGTAGGTCTGCGCGGCATTCGGCGCGACCAGGCTGGCCGGGGTGCAAACCAGCGACGGCGTGGCTCCGCAGGCCGTCGCCGACGCGTTGGTGAATCCGTAGGCCGCCGGGTTGGCGACGGCTTCGTTGAGCAGCGCCAGCGAGTTGACCCGGATCGTCTGGATGCCGGTCGCGTCGAGCCCGGCCATCAGCGTGCTGTTGAACAGCCCGACCACTGCGCTGATCTGCGCGGCTCCCGCGGCGCCCGTCGATACGCCGTACGGCGTCTTGCCGATGTCCGGCACGTTGAACACGACGATGTAGCGTGCGCCGGCCGCCTTCAGCCGCGCGATCTGGGCGACGAGCTCGACGGCGGCCTGCGCGGTGTTGGCCTGCGCCTGCGCCGAGGTGATCAATCCCGCCTGCGCCAATCCGAGCTGCGTGAAGATGTCGTTGGCTCCCGCCCACACCGTGTAGATCGCATTCGGGTCTGCCGGACCCTTGGCGAGGAAATGGGTGATCTGTGTGGTGACCGGGGTCGCGGTCCCCGTCGGCGGACTGTCCGGCACGCCGGGCAGGCTGGTGACGCGCGCTCCGCCCTCGGCGTAGTTGTTGCCGCCCTGATTCGCCGGAGCCTCGGTCAATCCGAAAAATGTCGCGAACGGCAGCGGCCACACGGGACCCGGGTTGGTCGTGAAAAGGCCCGTGCCGGGCGGCAACGCGGGTTTGAAGGAGCCGCCATCGGTCAGGCTGTCGCCGAAGAAAAAATTGTTCGAAAACTGCGCGGCGGCGGGCGCCGAGAGGGCGAGCGCCACTGCGCCGGCGAGCAGAGTGCGATTGAGGATCTGCATGGTGGATTCCTGTAAGAGAAGGCGTGCGGGGAAACTTGGCGAGCGTCGATCATTCTAATCCAAAAGCCGCGACCGGGCCGGGCATCGCGCCGGCGCATCGCATAGGTCAACGCTCCACGCGCCTCGATCGTTCATGGCAAATGGGGGAAGGAGTTGCCATGGGCGCCTGTAACGTCGTGCTGCGCCGCAGTATCCTGCCCGGTAATTCGGCCGTGGCACGCTTGCTCGGCGCCACGGCGATGCTCGCGCTGCTCGCCGGGTTGGCATCGCCGCTCGCTCATGCCGATGAAGAACTTCCAGGGCGGGTCGGGCGCATCGCCGAATTCGCGGGCCAGCTCTACCAGTCGCCCGAGGATCGCGCGGCCGAGTGGACGTTGATCGGTCTCAACTATCCCGTCGCCACCGGCGACAACCTGTGGGTATCGGGCGACGGCCGCGCCGAGATCGATTACGGCGGCGGACAGTTCCGCCTTGCGGGCGAGACCAGCCTGCACGTCTCGCGCATGGACGAAGCGCAGCTTTCGCTGTTCCTGGCCCAGGGCCGCGTCATCGTGCGCCTGCGGGTGCTCGATCCAGGAGATGCGGCGCGCATCGACACGCCGAACACCCAGATCCAGATGACACGCGCCGGCCTCTACCGGATCGAGGTGACGCCGGACCGGCAGACCACGACGGTCACCGTTCGGGAGGGCGAAGCGACCACCGCGCTCGTCGCCGGGATGCAGCAGGCGCTGCCGGGGCAGACGGTGATCGTCACCGGACCGGAACCGTCGGCGGCGGACGTTCGCAATGCCGTGGGCCAGGACGGTTTCGACACCTGGAGCGCCGACCGCGACCGTCGCTACGAGCGCAGCCGGGCATCGGCCCATGTTTCCCGCCAGATGGTGGGATACGCCGACCTCGACGAGTACGGGACCTGGCAGGTGACGCCGGAATACGGCGCGGTCTGGTATCCGACGATGGTCGCCGACGGTTGGGTGCCCTATCGCGACGGGTACTGGACCACGGTCGGCGGCTGGGGCAACACGTGGGTCGACAGCGCACCGTGGGGATATGCGCCCTTCCACTACGGGCGGTGGGCGTATGTCGGCGGTCGCTGGGGCTGGTGTCCCGGGGCCTATGCCCTGCGTCCCGCGTGGGCGCCGGCATTGGTCGGCTGGTACGGCGGCGCGGCCTGGGGCGCTTCGATCGGTTCTCGCGGCCCGGTCTACGGCTGGGTGCCGCTCGCGTGGGGGGAGCCGTACCACCCGTCCTGGCGCGGCTGCTCGTCGAGCTGTTGGGCGCGGTACAACCGCCCGTACGCGGTCGGCATGGCCGTCCGCTCGAATGCCCTGCCGCCGCGATATGCGAACATCGGCGTGCCCGGCGCGATGACGGCCGTCGCCGGCGATGCCTTGATCGGCCACCGGCCCGTCGGCGACAACCTGCTGCGCATTCCGGCGCAGCAGGCGGCCTTGGCACCCGTGCTCGCCGCCGCCCCGGTCCTCGGGTCCGGCCCGCGGCATGTTCCGGTCGTGCGCACCGGCGACGGCGGCGCACCGGCTCCTGCCTCGACGTTCTACCCGACGTCGCGCCCGGCGCGAACCGGCGCATCGCCGCCCGCGCGTCAGCCGCTGCCTTCGACCAGCGGCGAATCGGGAACGACTGCAGGCGCGGCCCCCGGGGGCGCGCCGCTTCCGGCGCGCATGGCGCCGGCGCCGGCCGCGCAGCGCCCGCCCAACGCGGTCGCCTTGCCGTCGACGAACGCCGCGGTCGCAGCGCGTCCGGCATCCTCGGGCGGGACGGTCACCGGGACGCTGCTGCCCGGCCCGGAGACGGCGACCGGGGGCAACACTGCGTCGGGCGGCGCGGCGAGCGGCGAGGCGCGGCCGCGGCGCAAGATTCAGCCGGCGCAGCCGTCGGGCGCGCCGGTTCAGCCGACCGCGGCGGCGCAGGCGACCGGCGGGATCCCGATGCCGCCGTCGTCGGCAACGCGGACCGCGCCGCTTCGGCAGCCTCAGAGCGAAGGCGGAATTGCATTGCCACCCTCGCCGCGCGGCACGTCGGACGCCCGTGGCGCAGCCCTCCATGCGCCGGTCGCCGCGCCGGCCCTCCCGCCGGGAGTCGTGCCCGGCGCGCCGGGAACCGCGCCGCGCGCCAACGGCCCGGCAGCGCCTCCCCCCGCCGTCGCTCCGGCGGGCGGGCAAGGCACGGCGAAGCCCGCGGCGGGCACCATGACGCCGCCGGCCAACAACAACGGCGGCAGCGTGCCGGTCAAGTAACGGTTAGGAGTCCGGGCGCGCGCCGGATCGCGGTTCGAAGCGCCGGTCAGTTGGCGAGCAGCGCGAGCCGCTTGCCGCCATCGACGAGCTTGACGCGCTCGCCTTCCTTGACCGCCGGCTTGCTGCTGTAGGTGAAGGTTCGCGCCTGGCCGCCGTCCATCTTGAGCGAGACCGACCAGTACGCGGTCTTCTTCTGGTTCTTCTCGACCTTGTTGCCCACATACGCGCCGCCAGCGGCGCCGGCGACCGTCGCGACGGTATTGCCGCGGCCGCTGCCGATCTGGTGGCCGAGGACGCCCCCGAGCACGCCTCCGGCCACGGCGCCCACGCCGGATGCCTGGCCTTCCTGCTCGACGTAGCGGATCGACTGCACGACGCCACAGTCGGCGCAGACCGACTGCGCGGGCGCCTGCGCCGACGCTGCCGCGCCGCAGCCGATGGCGACGACGGCGAAGACGAATGCGGCAAACTTCGACCGATGGAAAATCATGGCGCTCCTCCTGTTGCCAGCGATGGCGGAACTATAGCAAAGCGCGCGCGGCGGCCCGATCCCGGTTGAAGCCATCGCCGCCGGAGTTCAGCGCCCGTCCGCCCGAATCTTCGCGTAGCTGCCCGGCGCAGCTTCGATCACCTTGAGCTTGCCCTTGCCCGGAACGCGCGCCGCCACTTCCTTGCCGAGGTGGGGGGCGAGCCATTTCGCCCAGTCGTTCCACCAGGAGCCCTCGTGCTGCTTTGCGCCCTCGAGCCACTCGCTGGCCGACGCCGGCAGCTTTTCGTTGGTCCAGAACCCGTACTTGTTCGCCGCCGGCGGATTGATCATTCCGGCGATGTGGCCGGAGCCGGACAGAACGAAGCGTGACTTGCCCTTGAACAGCCGGGGCCCGGCGTAGGTCGTCTTCCACGGCGCGATGTGGTCCTCGATCGCCGACGCGAAGTACGCGGGCACAGCAATCTTCGACAGGTCGATCGGAACGCCCCTGAGCGTGATCCCGCCCGGCTCGCGCAGCAGGTTCTTCATGTACATGTTGCGCAGATAGAAACTGTGCATCGTCGCCGGCATCCGCGTCGCGTCCTGGTTCCAGTGCAGGAGGTCGAACGGGAACGGATCGCGGCCCATCAGGTAATTGTTGATGACGAACGACCAGATGAGGTCATTGGAGCGCAGCATGTTGAACGTCGTCGCCATCTCGCTGCCTTCGAGGAAGCCGCGCTCGTTCATCTTGCGCTCCAGCGACGCGACCTGCTCCTCGTCGATGAACACCTCGAGCTCGCCCGAGCGCGTGAAATCGACGAGCGACGTCATGAACGTGGCGCTGACGACACGGTTGTCCTTCTTCGCGGCCATGTACGCCAGCATCGCCGCGAGCAGCGTCCCGCCCAGGCAATAGCCGAGGGCGTTGACGCCGCCCGTCTCGCCGGTCGCCTTCTCGATCGCGTCGATGGCCGCGAGCGGCCCTTCGAGGAGGTAGTCTTCGAAGTCCTTGTGCGCGAGCTTCGCGTCGGGATTGACCCAGGAGATCACGAAGACCGTGATTCCCCGGTCCACCGCCCACTTGATCATCGAGTTCTTCTCGCGCAGGTCGAGGATGTAGTACTTGTTGATCCACGGGGGCATGATGAGCAGCGGCCGCGTCGCCACCTTCTTCGTCGAAGGCTCGTACTGGATCAGCTGCATCAGCGCGTTCTGGAACACGACCTTGCCCGGCGTGGTGGCGATGTTGACGCCGAGTTCGAACGCCTTGGTGTCGGTCATCGAGATCTTGAGCTGGCCATGGCCCCGTTCGATGTCGTCGAGCAGATTGTTCAGTCCCTTGACCAGGTTCTGGCCCCCGGTGGCGACCGTCTCGCGGAAAACCTCCGGGTTGGTGAGGGCGAAATTGGACGGCGCCAGCGCGTCGATGTACTGGCGCGTGAAGAAGTCGACCTTGCGCTTGGTGGCGTCGTCGAGCCCTTCGACGCTGGCGACGGCGTCGTGCAGCCAGCGCGCAGTGATCAGGTAGCCCTGCTTGATGTAGTCGTACAGGAAGTGTTCTTTCCAGTCCTCGTGCCGGAAGCGCTTGTCGCCCTTGCTCGGCTCGGCGACCGGCTCGGGCGCGGCGCCCAGCATCTTCATCGTCGATGCCTGCCAGAGATTCATGTAGTCCCACCACAGGTTCATCTGCGTCTCGGCGAGCCGATAGGGGTTCGCCATCATCTTCGACGCGAGCTCCATGAACGCCTTGCCGATGCCGAGTTCGTCGGTGAATACCGAAGGTCCGCCCGCCGCCTGCTTGGAAGCGAAATCGCCGATCAGCTTGGCGCTCTTTTCGGCGGCGGACGCAAGCGACTCGGCGAGGGCGATGGGGTCGTACCCGGGCGCCGGTGCGGGCTCGGGTCTGGCGGCGGTCTTGGTCTTGTCGGACATGGCGGAAAGTCTCTCGTGCGTTGGCTTGCGGTCAGTGATGCGGCAGCGCGAAATGGATCGTGCCGTCGGCGCCGACGTGGCGGGCGAGCCGTCCCCGGTGCCACAGGTGGTTGAGGTGCGCGATCGCCTCGCCCATCGCGAAATAGCGCTGCTGCAGGTCCAGTTCCCTGCGGAAGAGCACCGGAATCAGGTCGGAGGCCGACAGCGCCGTGCGCGCCGCTTCCACCGCCGCCAGGAGTTCGTCGAGGCGCGCGGCGTGGTGGGCGCGGAGCTGCGCCACCCGCAGCACGATGCCACGGAACGGCAGCCCGTGCGAGGGCAGCACCAGCGTGTCGGGCGGAAGCGTCTCGAAGGCGGCGATCGAATCGAGGAACCGGCCCAGCGGATCACCGTCGGGCTCCTGCGCCCACACGCTGACGTTGGTGCTGATTCTCGGCAGGAGCATGTCGCCCGAAATCAGCACGCCGTTCCCGGAGGAAAAGAGCGATGCGTGCTCCGGCGAATGCCCGTGGCCCTCGATGACGGTCCAGTCCGTGCCCCCTGCGCGCCGCGTGTCGCCAGCGAGCAGCCGGTCGAACGTCGCCGGAAGTTCCGGCACGCCGCGCGCGTACTGGTTGCCGCGATGCTCGAGGGCGCCAAGATGCTCGGCAGCCATGCCGTGCCTGCGGAACAGGTCGATCGTCGGCGCCGTTCCGTAGCCGCTGTGCTGCGCGCGCATGGCGTGCGCCGCCAGGAACTCGGCAAACGTCATCGCCACCGGCGCGCCGAACCGCGCGGACAGCCACGCGGCGTTGCCGACGTGGTCGGGGTGGCAATGCGTCGCGATGATGCGGCGGATCGGCCGATTCAGCAGCGTGGTCGGGAAATGCCGTTCCCAGAGCGCGCGCGTCGCGTCGCTGCCGTAGCCGCAATCGACCAGCGTCCAGCCGTCGTCGTCGGCGACCAGCCACAGATTGATATGGTCGAGGGCAAACGGCAGCGGCATCCGCAGCCACAGAATCCGCGGTGCCACCTCGATTGCCTCGCCCGGACCCGGCGGCGCCGCGTGCGGGAAGTCGAGAAGGGCGGGCAGGGAGGCGGTCATGGCGATCGGGCGGGGCGTTGCCGGGCGTGGGCGCGGAGGCGGGGTGCCGATCCCCTGTGCGCCATTTTTGTGCAACGCAACATCCTCGGGGAATCCGCGGAAGCTGTCAAGCCGGTATGGTATCGTGCCTTGCCATTCATGGCCCCTTCCATCGCGGTCTTCCGATGTCCGTCGCCAACAGCCGTGCCGCCCGACCCAGAAAGGTTCCCGCCGGTCCCGGCGACGCCACGCCACGATCGGCGGTCCGCGGCGATCCGACCTATTCGATTTCGGATCTCGCGCTGGAATTTGCGCTGACCACGCGCGCGATCCGCTTCTACGAAGACGAGGGCCTGCTGTCGCCGCTGCGGCGCGGGCAGACGCGCGTCTACGGCGAGCGCGAGCGGACGCGAATCAAGCTGATCCTGCGCGGCAAGCGGCTGGGTCTGGCGCTGTCCGAGATCCGCGAGCTGTTCGACATCTATGCGGCGACGGGGAACGAGCGCCCGCAACTCTCCAAGTTCCTGCAGATGCTGATCGACCGCCGCGCGATGCTGCTGCAGCAACGCGAGGACATCGACGCGGTGCTCGCCGAAATCGGCGCGCTCGAGCGGGACTGCCGCCGGCGCCTGAAATCGGGGCGGGCGGCGCCGGAAACCGCGCGCCCCGACGCCTGAACCGCCGGTCCGTCGCCCAGGATTGACGTTTACGTAAACGTTACGTAGAGTCAGCGGTCCAGGGGGCGGCCGGCGGGCGCCGAGGGTCACGCGCGGCGCGCCGGACGAATGGACCGGGTTCGCTCCCCGAACCCAAGACAAGGAACGACGATGCCGAATTTTCCCGCGCTCGAGTTCGACCATGGCGAGACCATCAGCATGCTGCGCGCGAGCGTCCGCCAGTTCGCCGCCGACGAGATCGCGCCGCGCGCCGCCGACATCGACCGCTCCAACCAGTTCCCGGCCGATCTGTGGCGCAAGCTGGGCGACCTCGGCGTCGCTCGGCATCACCGTCGAGGAGGAGTACGGCGGCACCGGCGATGGGCTACCTCGCGCACATCGTCGCGATGGAGGAGATCAGCCGCGCGTCGGCATCGGTCGGGCCTGTCCTACGGCGCGCACTCGAACCTCTGCGTCAACCAGATCCGGCGCAACGGCAGCGCAGCGCAGAAGGTGAAGTACCTGCCCCGGCTGGTCTCCGGCGAGCACGTCGGCGCGCTGGCGATGAGCGAGCCCGGCGCCGGCTCCGACGTCGTTTCGATGGAGCTGCGCGCGCGAGCGCAAGGGCGACCGCTTCGTGCTGAACGGCAGCAAGATGTGGATCACCAACGGGCCGCGACGCCGACACGCTCGTCGTCTACGCCAAGACCGACGCCGATGCCGGCCCGCGCGGCATGACGGCCTTCATCGTCGAGAAGGGCATGCCGGGTTTCTCCACGGCCCAGAAGCTCGACAAGCTCGGGATGCGCGGATCCAACACCTGCGAGCTCGTGTTCGACGACTGCGAGGTTCCCGCGGAGAACGTGCTCGGCCAGGTGGGGCAGCGGCGTCAACGTGCTGATGAGCGGCCTCGACTACGAGCGCGCGGTGCTGGCCGGCGGACCGCTGGGCATCATGGCCGCCTGCCTCGACGTCGGTGCTGCCGTACCTGCACGAGCGCAAGCAGTTCGGCCAGTCCATCGGCGAGTTCCAGCTGATGCAGGGCAAGCTCGCCGACATGTACGCGACGTGAGCGCCTGCCGTGCCTACGTCTACGCCGTGGGCGCAGGCCTCGACCGCGGCGACCATGCCGGCCGTCGCGCGCAAGGACGCCGCCGGCGCGATCCTCTATGCCTCGGAGAAGGCCACCTGGATGGCCGGCGAGGCGATCCAGGCGCTGGGCGGCAATGGCTACATCAACGACTACGCCGCCGGACGGCTCTGGCGCGACGCCAAGCTGTACGAGATCGGCGCCGGCACGTCGGAGATCCGCCGCATGCTGATCGGCCGCGAACTGTTCAACGAGACGAAGTGACCATGGCGCTGGCGATGAAACCCGCGTGCGAAAAATGCGCGGCAGCGCTGCCGCCGGACTCGGCCGGGGCGCGCATCTGCGGGTACGAATGCACGTTCTGCGCGGCGTGCGCGGACGCGATGGCGTCCCGCTGTCCCAATTGCGGCGGCGAGCTGGTGCCGCGTCCGCGCCGTGCGGCGGGCAACGCCGACGCCCATCCCGGACGGGTGTGAATTTCTTCAAGGAGTCCGGCCATGCTTAACGATCCGGTCGTCATCGTCGGCGCCGCCCGAACGCCGATGGGCGCGTTCCAGGGGGATTTCTCCACGCTGTCCGCGAGCGAACTCGGCGCCGTTGCGATCAGGTCGGCGGTCGAGCGCGCCGGCGTCGCTGCCGGCGACGTGCAGGAAGTCATCTTCGGCAACGTCCTGCCTGCCGGGCAGGGGCAGGCGCCGGCGCGGCAGGCGTCGATCGGGGCCGGACTGCCGCTGGCGACCGGCTGCACGACGGTCAACAAGATGTGCGGTTCGGCGATGAAGGCGGCGATGCTCGCGCACGACCTGATCGTCGCCGGCACGAACGAGATCATGGTCGCCGGAGGCATGGAGTCGATGACCAATGCGCCCTACCTGATGCCGAAGGCGCGCGGCGGCTACCGGATGGGCCACCAGACCGTCTTCGACCACATGTTCCTCGACGGCCTCGAGGACGCCTACGACAAGGGCCGGCTGATGGGGACCTTTGCCGAGGAATGCGCGACGAAATACGGGTTCACGCGCGAGGCCCAGGATGCCTTTGCGCTGGCTTCGCTGTCGCGCGCTCTCGCCGCCAACAACGATGGCACGTTCGTCTGGGAGACCGCGCCGGTGACGATCGCGGGAAGGAAGGGCGAGACGGTGATCGACCGGGACGAGCAGCCCGCGAAGGCGAATCGCGACAGGATCCCGTTGCTGAAGCCGGCCTTTCGCAAGGACGGCACGGTCACCGCCGCGAACTCGAGTTCGATCTCCGACGGCGCGGCGGCGCTGGTGCTGATGCGCCGGTCGACGGCCGAGAGGCGCGGGCTCGCGCCGCTGGCGGTGATCGTCGGTCACGCCACGCACGCGCAGGAACCCGGGTCTGTTCACGACCGCGCCGGTGGGCGCGATCGAGAAGCTCTATGTTCGGACCGGATGGTCGACGCGCGACGTCGACCTGTTCGAGATCAACGAGGCGTTCGCCGTCGTGACGATGGCGGCGATGAAGGAGCACGGCATCGCCCACGAGAAGGTCAACGTCCACGGCGGCGCCTGCGCGCTGGGCCACCCCATCGGCGCATCGGGCGCGCGGATCCTCGTGACGCTGATCGGCGCGCTGCGCAGGCACGGACGGAAGAAGCGGCGTCGCGGCGCTCTGCATCGGCGGCGGCGAAGCGACCGCGATGGCCGTCGAACTCTGCTGACACGCCCGGTTTTTCGCGCGCCCGGCCCATCCGGCGCGCGGATCGGACTCCACGATGCCCAGCCTCGACAATTTCCTGCTGTTCCTCGCCGCCAGCGTGCTGCTCGTGCTCACGCCGGGGCCGAACCTCCTGTATCTGGTCTCGAGGACGCTGTGCCAGGGCCGCGACGGCGGGCCTCGTATCGCTCGTCGGCACGACGACGGGATTCGTGGTCCACATCCTCGCCGCCGCGCTCGGCCTGTCCGCGGTGTTCGTCGCGGTCCCGATGCTCTACGACGGCGTGCGCTGGGCGGGGGCCGCGTATCTGCTCTACCTCGCGTGGGACTCGGTGCGCCCCGGCAGCGGCGGCGTATTCGCGCCGCGCAAGCTTCCCGATGCCGCGCCGGCGACGCTCTTCCGGATGGGACTCCTCACCAGCATTCTCAACCCGAAGATCGCGTTGTTCTATCTCGCGCTCTTCCCGCAATTCGTCGACCCTTCGCGCGGCAGCGTGCTCGGGCAATCGCTGGTCCTCGGAGCCACGCAGATCGTGGTTGCCGTGGTCGGCGACACGATGTTCGTGCTGGCGGCGGCCGGAGTCGCGCGCTGGATCGCGACGCGACCGGGCTGGGCCACCGCGCAGCGCTGGGTGCTGGCGGGAGTGTTCGCCGGCGATCGCCGCGAAGCTCGCTCTGGACGATCGCCGATGAACGCGCCGCGCCCGCGGCTCCGGCGCGCCGGCGATCGGCGCGTCTCGGCCGGATTCGCCGCGCCCCCCGGCCGGACGCCGTCCACGATGCCGGCGGCGTAGGGGGCCTGAGACGATGCTGCTCGACGAAACCCAGCAGATGATCCGCGACACGATGCGCGACTTCGCGCGCGAGAAGCTCGCGCCCAACGCCGCCCGATGGGACCGCGAGCACCACTTTCCGCGCGACGAACTGCGCGCGCTGGGCGCGCTGGGAGCGCTCGGCATCGTCACGCCGGAGCGCTGGGGCGGTGCCGGGCTGGACTACGTGTCGCTCGCCGTCGCGCTCGAGGAGATCGCGGCCGGCGACGGCGCGACGTCGACGATCGTCAGCGTGCAGAATTCGGTGGTCTGCGGCCCGCTCAATGCCTTCGGCAGCGATGCGCAGAAGGAGAAATACCTGAAACCGCTCGCCCGCGGCGAGGCGCTCGGCTGCTTTTGCCTGACCGAGCCGCATGTCGGTTCGGACGCCGGTGCGATCGCCACGCGCGCGGAGCGCGTCGGCGATCGGTACGTGCTCGACGGCGTCAAGCAGTTCATCACCACGGGCAGCAACGCCGACGTCGCCATCGTCTTCGCGGTCACCGACCGGGCGGCCGGCAAGAAGGGCATCTCCGGCTTCATCGTCGATACCGGCACGCCCGGCTACGTGGTGGCGCGCGTCGAGGAAAAGCTCGGCCAGCGGGCGTCGGACACCGCGCAGATCGTATTCGAGAACTGCCGGGTGCCGGCCGAGAACCTGCTCGGCCACGAAGGGCAGGGATACCGGATCGCGCTGTCGAATCTCGAGGCGGGCCGCATTGGAATCGCCGCGCAGGCGGTGGGCATGGCGCGCGCGGCTTTCGACGCGGCGCTCGGCTACGCGCGCGAGCGCTCCAGCTTCGGAAAGCCGCTCACCGGACACCAGGCGATCAGCTTCAAGCTGGCGGACATGGCGACGCAGATCGAGGTCGCGCGGCAGATGGTCTGGCACGCGGCAGCGCTGCGCGATGCCGCCCGGCCCTGTCTCGTCGAGGCGTCGATGGCAAAGCTCTTTGCCTCGGAAATGGCCGAGCGCGTGTGCTCGGACGCGATCCAGATCCATGGCGGCTACGGCTATGTGGCCGACTTTCCGGTGGAGCGCATCTATCGCGATGTGCGCGTCTGCCAGATCTACGAAGGCACGAGCGAGATCCAGCGCCTGGTGATCGGCCGCGCGCTGGCCGGCTGAGCCAACGTCCGCAGGGAACCTCCATGGCTGCTCCCATCGACTTCTACTTCGATTTCTCGTCACCCTACGGCTATCTCGCATCGCAGAAGATCGATGCGCTGGCTGCGAGATACGGCCGCACGGCGGAGTGGCGGCCGATCCTGCTGGGCGTGATGTTCCGGCAGACCGGGATGGCTCCGTTGACCGAAATTCCGCTGAAGGGTGGGTACTCGAGGCACGACTTCTCGCGAAGCGCGCGATTTCACGGTCTGACCGAGTTCACGATGCCGACCCGGTTCCCGATCCCGTCGCAGGCACCGGCGCGGATCGTGATGTGGATGAAGGGCCGCGATCCGGCACAGGCGGTGCGCCTGGCGCGGGCGTATTTTCACGCGTACTTCGTCGACGACATCGACATTTCCTCGCCCGACGAGGCGGCGGCGATCGCCGCGCGGCACGGTGTCGACAGGGGAGCGGCCCGCGAGGCCGTCGACGATCCGGCGATCAAGGACGCGCTGAAGCGCGAGGTCGAAGAAGCGATCGGGCGCGGCGTGTTCGGGTCGCCTTTCGTCTTCGTCGACGGCGAGCCTTTCTGGGGTCTCGACCGCTTCGACCAGATCGAGAAGTGGCTGGCGACGGGACGCTTTTGACGCGATGGCGGAATTCACGCTCCACTGCTTCGCGCAATCCGGCAACGCCTACAAGGCGGCGCTGGCGCTCGAACTCGCGGGCGCCGATTGGGCGCCGCGCTTCGTCGACTACTTCAACGGCGAAACGCGCACACCGGCCTATCGCGCGATCAACGTGATGGGCGAAGTGCCGGTGCTGGAGCACCACGGCATGCTCCTGGCGCAGTCGGGCGTCATTCTCGACTACCTGTGCGAGCGCGCTGGGCCGCTACGGTCCCGCCGACGCCGCGGAGCGCCGCGAAATCCTGCGCTGGATCCTGTGGGACAACCACAAGCTGACGAGCTACACGGCGACGTACCGATTCCTGCGCAGCTACACGAAGGATACGGAGCCCGGCGTGCTCGCCGTGTTCCGTCGCCGCGCCGAAGCGGCGTGGGTGGTCCTGGACGCGCATCTGGAAGGCCGGGACTACGTCGTCGGCAGCCGCCTGACGATCGCCGACCTGTCGCTGTGCGGCTACCTCTTCTGGCCCGACGAGATCGGCATAGACTGGGCGCGCCACCCCGGCATCCGCGACTGGCTGGCACGGATACAATCCGAACCGCGCTGGGTGCATCCGTACACGCTGATGCCCGGCCACCCGCTGCCCGCGGCAACCTGACCCGATCGCCCGATGCCCGTCATCGAATCGAAACTCGACCTGCGCGACGCGACCTTCGCGAAGAACCGGAGCGCGATGGAAGCGCTGGTCGCCGATCTTCGCGCCAGGGTCGCGGAGATCGAGCAGGGCGGCGGCGATGCGCCGCGCGCGAAGCATGCCGCGCGCGGGAAGCTCCTGCCGCGCGAGCGCGTGCGTGCGCTGCTCGACGCCGGTTCGCCGTTTCTCGAATTCTCGCAGCTCGCGGCGCTCGGGATGTACGACGACAACATCGCCGCCGCCGGCATCATCACCGGGATCGGGCGCGTCGCCGGTCGCGAGTGCGTGATCGTCTGCAACGACGCGACCGTCAAGGGCGGCACGTATTACCCGCTGACCGTGAAGAAGCACCTGCGCGCGCAGGACATCGCCCGCGAGAACAACCTCCCGTGCATCTATCTCGTCGATTCCGGCGGCGCGAACCTGCCGAACCAGATCGACGTCTTTCCGGACCGGGATCACTTCGGACGCATCTTCTACAACCAGGCGACGATGTCCGCGGCTGGGAATCCCGCAAGTCGCGGTGGTGATGGGCTCGTGCACGGCGGGCGGCGCGTACGTGCCGGCGATGTCCGACGAGTCGATCATCGTCAAGGAGCAGGGAACGATCTTCCTCGGCGGACCGCCCCTCGTCAAGGCCGCGACCGGCGAGATCGTGACCGCCGAGGATCTGGGCGGCGCCGACGTGCACACGCGCGTCTCCGGCGTCGCCGACCATCTTGCCCTGAACGACCACCACGCGCTGGCGATCGCCCGCAGGATCGTCGGCAACCTGAACCGCCCGAAGCGCGTGGCCATGGACCTGCGCGAGCCGGTCGAGCCCAGGTACGCGGCCGAGGAGATCTACGGCGTCATCAGCGCCGACATCAAGAAGCCCTACGACGTCCGCGAGGTGATCGCGCGCATCGTCGACGGAAGCGAATTCGACGAGTTCAAGTCGCGCTACGGCACGACGCTCGTCACCGGCTTCGCGCGGATCTGGGGCTATCCGGTGGGCATCGTCGCCAACAACGGCATCCTGTTCTCGGAGTCCGCGCTCAAGGGAGCGCACTTCATCGAGTTGTGCGCGCAGCGCGGCACGCCGCTCGTCTTTCTGCAGAACGTCACCGGGTTCATGGTCGGCCAGAAGTACGAGGCGGGCGGGATCGCCCGCGACGGCGCCAAGATGGTCACCGCCGTATCCTGCGTGCAGGTGCCGAAGTTCACCGTCGTCATCGGGGGCAGCTACGGCGCCGGCAACTACGGCATGTGCGGTCGCGCATTCAATCCGCGTTTCCTGTGGATGTGGCCGAACGCGCGGATCTCGGTGATGGGCGGCGAGCAGGCGGCCACCGTGCTGGCGACGGTGCGGCGCGACGCGATCGAGGCGAGGGGCGGCAGCTGGACCGCGGCGGAGGAAGAGGCGTTCCGCGCGCCGATACGCGCCCAGTACGAGAGCGAGGGGCATCCTTATTTCGCCAGCGCACGGGTCTGGGACGACGGCGTCATCGATCCGGCGGACACGCGAAGGGTGCTGGGGCTTGCGATATCGGCGTCGCTCAACAAGCCGATCGAGCCGACGAAGTTCGGCGTCTTCCGGATGTAGGGATCATGGCCAAGACCAGGAAAGCGACGACTGCGGCGCGGGGTTCCAGGGCTGTCCGGAAGAAGAAGCGGGCGCCTTCCCGAACCCGCGCGTCCTATACCACGGTGGACGTCGAGATCCGCAACGGGATCGCTCTGCTCGCGCTGGCGCGGCCCGACGTGCACAACGCGTTCAACGCGGCGCTCATTGCCGAGATGACCGCGGCTCTCGCGGCGCTCGAGCGCGACGACGCGGTGCGTGCCGTGGTGCTGCTCGCGCACGGAAAGAGCTTCTGCGCCGGCGCCGACCTCAACTGGATGCGGGAAATGGCGGCCTACGGCGACGCCGAGAACCTGGCCGACGCGACCGCGCTCGCGACGATGCTGAAGACGTTGAACGAGCTGTCGAAGCCGACGATCGCGCGCGTCCACGGCGCCGCGTATGGCGGGGGCGTCGGGCTCATCGCCTGCTGCGACATCGCGATTGCGGCGCAGGACGCGACGTTTTCGCTGTCCGAGGCCAGGCTGGGCCTGATTCCGGCGACGATCGGCCCCTACGTGATCGACGCGATCGGCGCGCGTTCGGCGCGGCGCTATTTCCTGACCGCCGAACGGTTCACCGCCGCCGAGGCGTACCGGATCGGGCTGGTCCACGACATCGCGATCGCCGAGGCGCTCGACGACCGGATCAACGAATTGCTGGGCGACCTGATCGTCGCCGGGCCCTGCGCCCAGGCGGAGTCGAAGGCGCTGATCCGCGCCGTCGCGCGGCGTCCGGTGGACGACGCAATGGTCGCCGATACGGCGTCGCGGATCGCCAGGATCCGCGCGTCGGCCGAGGCCAGGGAAGGTGTCGCGGCATTCCTCGCCAAGCGCAAGCCCGCCTGGGTCCCGGTGGCGCCGGAAGAACCGTGAACGCGATGCCCGGTGTTGCCCCGTTCGATACGCTGCAGCTCGTCGCGCTGGCGGCGGTGGTCGGCTGGGCGAGCGGCATCCGCCTGTACGCCGTGCTGTTCATCGTCGGCGCACTGGGCTACCTGCATTGGGTCGAGCTGCCCGGCGGCCTGGCCACGCTCGCGCATCCCTGGGTACTCGCGGCCTCGGGATTCATGTTCGCCGTGGAGTTCTTCGCCGACAAGGTTCCGGGCGTCGACACGCTGTGGGACGCGGTCCATACGTTCATACGCATCCCGGCGGGCGCGGCGCTGGCGGGAAGCGTGTTCGTCGACTCGTCGGCCGCCGCGACGCTGGTCGCCGCGATCGTCGGCGGTTCGCTCGCCGCGGGCAGCCACGTCGCGAAATCCGGCAGCCGCGCGCTGATCAACACGTCGCCCGAGCCGTTCTCGAACTGGGCGGCGTCGTTCGGCGAGGAACTCGCGGTCGGAACCGTCCTGTGGCTCGCCTTCGCGCACCCGGTCGTGGCGCTGGTCGTCATCGTGCTGCTCGTGCTGCTGATGGCCTGGCTGATCCCGAAAGTGTGGACGACCATCGCGGCGCTGCTGGGCAGGATGACCGGCGCGTCGCGTCGCCAGGTGAAGATCACCAGGTCCGCCGCCGATGTTTGACAAGATATTGATCGCCAACCGTGGCGAGATCGCGTGCCGCGTCGCGCGCACCGCGCGCCGGATGGGCATTCGCACCGTCGCCGTGTATTCGGACGCCGACGCCGATGCGCTGCACGTCGCCGCCTGCGATGAAGCCCGCCGGCTCGGACCGCCGCCGCCGCGCGAGAGCTATCTCGTCGGCGATGCCATCATCGCCATGGCCAGGGCGTGCGGCGCGCAGGCGATTCACCCCGGCTACGGGTTCCTGTCCGAGAACGAGAACTTCGCGACTGCCTGTGCCGCCGCCGGCATCGTCTTCATCGGCCCGCCGCCCGCTGCGATCGCGGCGATGGGCTCGAAGTCCGCCGCCAAGCGGATCATGGGAGCCGCAGGGGTGCCGCTCGTTCCCGGCTACCACGGCGACGACCAGGACCCGGAATTGCTGGCGCGCGAAGCCGCGAACATCGGATACCCGGTGCTGATCAAGGCGACGGCCGGGGGCGGCGGCAAGGGCATGAAGATCGCCGACCGTGCCGAGGAGTTCGCGACGGCGCTGGCGTCGGCCCGTCGCGAGGCGCTGGCGAGCTTCGGCGACGATCGAGTGCTGATAGAGAAATACCTGACCGCGCCGCGCCACATCGAGATGCAGGTGTTCGCCGACACGCACGGCAACGCCATCCACCTGTTCGAACGCGACTGCTCGGTGCAGCGCCGCCACCAGAAGGTGCTGGAGGAGGCGCCCGCGCCCGGGATGAAACCCGAGCAGCGCCGCGCGATGGGTGCGGCGGCGGTGGCCGCCGCGAAGGCCATCGGCTATGTCGGCGCCGGAACCGTCGAGTTCATCGCCGCCGACAGCTTCGCGCGCGACGGCGCGTTCTATTTCATGGAGATGAACACCCGGCTGCAGGTCGAGCATCCCGTCACCGAGTTGATCACCGGAACGGATCTGGTCGAGTGGCAGTTGCGCGTCGCGGCCGGCGAGCTGCTGCCCAGGAAGCAGGATGAACTGGCGATCGATGGCCACGCGATCGAAGCGCGCATCTACGCCGAGGATCCCGAACGAGGGTTCCTGCCGTCGATCGGCACGCTGGCGCACCTGCGCTCTCCGGTCGAGGACGCCGCGGTGCGCGTGGACACCGGGGTCCGAGCCGGCGACGAAATCTCGCCTTTCTACGATCCGATGATCGCCAAGCTCATCGTCCACGGCGAAAACCGCGCCGCGGCGCTGCGCCGGCTGGTGGACGCCCTGACCGAGTTCGAGATCGTCGGCGTCGCGACCAACGTCGCCTTTCTCCGGCGCGTCGCCGCGCACCAGGCCTTTGCGTCGGGAAACGTCGACACGGGGCTCATCGCGCGCCACCACGCGGCGCTCTTTCCCGCGGCCGCGCCCGCGCCACGCGAAGCCGTCCTCGCGGCGGCGCTTGCCGAAGCGTGCGCGATCGACGCCGCGCGCGCGGCGGAGGCGCGAACGTCGAGCGATCCGCATTCGCCCTGGAACGCCGTCGATCCCTGGTGGCCGAACAGTGAAGGCCACAACATCGGACTCGCGTTCGGCGATGGCGCGATCCGCCACGACGTCGCCCTGCGTCGCGAGGGCGACGGCTGGCACGTGCGTACCGCTGCCGGCGAGACCGTCGCGCGGGCCGTCGGGGGCGCGAAGGCCGACGGCGGGCGGCTGACGATCGCCTCGACGGCGGGCGAGTTCCGCGCGACCGTCGTGCGCTCTCGGAGAGGAACGCCATGTCTTCACCGGAGGGCTGCACAGCCGGCTGTTGCTGATCGATCCGCTCGCGCACGCCGGCGAGGAGGAGGCGCACGGCGGGCACCTGACGGCGCCGATGTCCGGTACGGTCGTCGCGGTCATGGCCAGGGCGGGCGACAAGATCGCCAGGGGCGCGCCGCTGCTGATCCTCGAGGCGATGAAGATGGAGCATACGATCACGGCGCCGGCGGCCGGTACCGTGACGGCGGTCAACTACCGGGCCGGCGACCGCGTCACCGAAGGCGCCGACCTCGTCGTCATCGAAGATGACTAGCGCCGGCGTCGGGTGAGAGTCCTGCTGCAGATGCCGGGGCGCGCCGTCGAAGACTGGCATGCCGGACTCGCCTCCGCGCTGCCGGAGGCGCAGATCGACGTCTGGCCCGAAGACCCGGCGAGTCCCGACTACGCGCTGGTCTGGAAGCCTCCGGCCGAGCTGTTCCTGCGCGTGCGTCCCGGCAAGGCGATCTTCAACCTCGGCGCCGGAGTCGACGCGCTGCTCCAGGTGCCGACGCTGCCGACCGACGTCCCGGTGATCCGGCTCGAAGACGCGGGGATGGCCGAGCAGATGTGCGAGTACGTGATGCTCGCCGTGCTGCGCGCGTATCGCGAAGCGGATGCCTACGCCGCGCAGCAGCGCGACGGCCTGTGGCAGCCGCGGTGGCGACTGCCGAAGGCCGAATTCGGGATCGGGATCCTCGGGTTCGGCGTGCTGGGGCGCGCCGTGGCGGCGGCGATCGCGCCGTTCGGATTTCCGCTCGCGGGCTGGAGCCGCACGCGCAATGCCGCGGGTGATTGCGAAAGCTACGCCGGCCGCGGCGAGCTGCCGGCGTTCCTGGCGCGCTCCCGCGTGCTCGTCTGCCTGCTTCCGCTGACCGCGGAAACGCGCGGTTTCCTGGACAGGGCGACGCTCGCCCGACTGCCTCGAGGCGCGCACGTGATCAATGTCGCGCGCGGCGAGATCGTCGTCGACGAGGACCTGCTCTCGCTGCTCGATTCGGGGCAGCTCGCGAGCGCGACCCTGGATGTCTTCAGCCAGGAGCCGCTGCCGGCGGAACATGCCTTCTGGCATCATCCGCGGGTCACGTTGACACCCCATAGCTCGGCGTTGACGCGGGTCGCCGATTCGCTCGAACAGGTCGCCGCCAAGATCCGGCGCCTGGAGCGCGGGGAAGCGGTGACCGGCATCGTCGACAGGCTGCGCGGCTACTGACGCGCGGGCGGAGGCACCATGGGAACGGACCACAAGCTGCCGACGCACGTGCGCCTCGTCGAGGTCGGACCACGCGACGGTCTGCAGAACGAAAAGGCGATGGTGCCGACGGGGGCCAAGGTCGAGCTCATCGACCGGCTCACCGACGCCGGTCTCGCCGCGATCGAGGCCACGGCCTTCGTCTCGCCGAAATGGGTGCCGCAGATGAGCGACGCCGCCGAAGTGATGTCCGGGATCCGGCGGGGCTCCGGTGTCCGCTATCCGGTGCTGACGCCGAACATGAAGGGTTTCGAGGCTGCGCTGGCGGCGAAGGCCGACGAAGTCGCGGTCTTCGTCGCCGCGTCGGAGACGTTCTCGCAGCGGAACATCAACTGCGGGATCGCCGAGAGCCTCGAGCGCGCGCGGCCGATCTTCGCCGCGGCGGTCGAGCACGGCGTGCGCGTGCGCGGCTACATTTCCTGCGTGCTGGGTTGCCCGTACGAAGGGGAGGTCGATCCGCGCCGGGTGGCCGATGTCGCCGCGGCGCTGTTCGATCTCGGTTCGTACGAAATCTCGCTCGGCGACACGATCGGCGTCGGGACGCCCGGCAAGCTCGGGGACCTGATCGCCGCCGTCGGCGAGCGGGTCCCGGTCGCGGTACTCGCCGGGCATTTTCACGACACCTACGGACAGGCGCTGACGAACGTCTATGCCGCGATGCAGATGGGCGTGACGACCTTCGACGCGTCGGTCGCCGGGCTGGGCGGCTGCCCGTACGCCAAGGGTGCCACCGGCAACGTCGCGAGCGAGGACGTCGTCTACCTGTTGGACGGGCTCGGCATCGAAACCGGCGTCGACCTGACGAAGCTGCGCCTCGCCGGGCAGTTCATCTCGGACGTCCTCGGACGGCCGCCGGCTTCACGCGTCGCGCTCGCGCTCGCCGCCAGGGCCCCGCTTCCGGTGCGGGCGTGAGCGCCGCCGCGGCCGCCGCAAGCCTCGGGAGGTGCTCCGTGAGCGCCGCCGCCCGGCGCGTTGCGACCGTCGATTCCGCAGACCGGGTTGCGTCGCCGTGCATCAGCGTATGCGCGATGGACGAATCCAGCGGCCTCTGCGTCGGCTGCTTTCGCACGCTCGACGAAATTGCCGCGTGGAGCGTTCTCGACGCAACGGCGAAGCGGGCGGTGCTGGCGGTGCTTCCCGCGCGCCGTGCATCCTGCGCCGGGAAGGCCCGATGACCATCGCCGACTGGTATTTCGACTTCGTTTCGCCTTTCGCTTACCTGCAGAGCGAGCGGCTCGCGTCGCTGGCGCCCGCGATCTCGTTTCGGTACAAGCCGGTGCTCTTCGCCGGCTTGCTGGGTGCGAACGGCCAGAAGGGCCCGGCGGAGATCCCGGCGAAGCGCGCGTTCACCTATCGGTTCTGCGTCTGGCAAGCGCGGCGTCTCGGAATCGCCCTGCGGTTTCCGCCCGAACATCCATTCAATCCGCTGCCGCTGCTGCGCCTCGCGATCGCCTGCGAATGCGCGCCGGACGCGGTGCACCGGATCTTCCGCTTCGTCTGGCGCGACGGCCGCCTGCCGGACCTGCCCATCGAATGGGCCGAGCTCACCGGAGAACTGGGGCTGGCCGATGCGGCACGCACGCATTGCGTCGCCGGAAGTGAAGGACGCGCTGCGCCGCAATACCGACGAAGCGCTTGCCCGCGGGGTCTTCGGCGTGCCGACGATCGCCGTGGGAAACGAGCTCTTCTGGGGATTGGACGCGACGCAGATGGCCGCGGAATTCGTCGCGGCCGGTCGCCGGTTCGTCGATCCCGAATACGCGCGCGTCGCGTCGCTGCCGATAGGCGCGAGGCGCGACGAGGGCGGCGGAAGGCGGAACCCGGCGAAGCCGCCGAGGAAATCCTGACCCGACAGCGACGGCCGGCGTCCCGGATTCTCGCGAAGGTTTCCGTGCGCAGGCACCGGCTTCGTCGGAACGCGGCGAGCGGCGGGAACCGATCGCCGGGCTCCGACGATACCACCCGCGTGCGGGCTACGACGGCGGGTCCGCGAGCCTGACGGCTCCCGCCGCGGCGAGCGCCGCGATGGTCGCGTCGTCGTAGCCCGAAGCGCGCAGGACTTCGGCAGTGTGCTCTCCCTGCGCCGGCGCGCCGCGAGTCACCGTGAAGTCGTGTTCGGAGAGCCGGTACGGCGGCGCGTATTGACGGGACCCGTCCGGCCGATCGACGACCATTCCGCGCGCGGCGAACTGCGGATCGGCAAGCGCCTCGTCGAGCGTCGAGACCGGCGTGACGCAGCAGTCGATATCGGCGAACAGGTCGGCCCAGTGCGCGAGCGGCGCTGCGGCGAAGATCGCCGTGAGTTCTTCGCGCACGCGCGCGCCGTCGCCTCCCTGCGCCATGGCGCCGCCCGCGAGGTCGGGGCGCCCGAGGGTCCGGCACAGCGTCTTCCAGAACTTGTCCTCCAGCGCCCCGACCGCCAGCCACCGTCCGTCCTGCGTTCCATAGACGCCGTAGCAGGGCACGCCGCCGGTCAGCAGGTCGCCGCCGCGCGGCAAAGTGCTTCCTCGCTGGTTCAGCGCATGCAGCGCGAAGATGTTGTGGGCGAGCGCGCCGTCGGCCATGGCGACATCGACGTACCGGCCGCGTCCGGTGCGCTGGGCGTCGACGAGCGAAGCGAGGATGCCGATCGCCGCCGTCGCCGCGCCGCCGAGGAGATCGGCGATCTGCAGGTTGCAAAGCGCGGGCGGCCCGCCGAGCGTTCCGCTCTGGTCGAGCACCCCGGACCGGGCGAGATAGTTGATGTCGTGGCCGGCCGTCCTTGCCCGCGGGCCGGTCTGGCCGTAGCCGGAGATCGAGGCATAGACGATGCGCGGATTGACGGCGGCGATCGCGTCGTAGCCGATGCCCAGCGCAGCGACGACGCCGGGACGAAATCCTTCGACGATGGCGTCGGCGGCCCTTGCCAGCGCGATGAACGCTTCGCGGCCCCGCGGGTCCTTCAGGTTGAGCGCAGCGCTCCGCTTGTTGCGATTCACCGCAAGGAAGAACGCCGAGACTGCGCCGGGCCGGCTGCCGAGGTCGCGGGCGTAGTCCCCGGCGCCGGTGTCCTCGATCTTGACGACGTCGGCGCCGAGGTCGGCGAGATGGAGCGTGCAGACCGGCCCGGGAAGGAGCCGCGTCAGGTCGAGGACGCGTAGGCCGGTCAGCGGGCCGCGCGAGGATCCGGTCAGCGCGGGCACGGCGGGGTCACGGTTCGTCGGCGCCGGGAATGTAGAGGTCGCGCTTGATTGCCCGCGCCGTCGCCAGCGCGTCGCCCACCGACGCGCCGAGACAGGTCACGTGACCCATCTTGCGCCCCCGCCGCGGCGCCGATTTGCCGTAGAGGTGGAGCTTGGCCTGCGGATGCTTCAGAACGCGCGTCCAATCGGGTTCGCGGGGCGACCCGGATTCTGCATCGGCGAACCAGACGTCGCCGAGCAGGTTCACCATCACCGCGGGCTCGTGCAGCCGGGGATCGCCGAGCGGCAGGTCGGCCAGCACGCGTGCCTGCTGTTCGAATTGCGAGGTCACGCAGGCGTCCATCGTGTAGTGACCGCTGTTGTGCGGCCGCGGCGCGATTTCGTTGACGAGCAGCTCGCCGGCGGCGGTGACGAACATCTCGACGCAGAGCACCCCGCGGTAGTCGAGCCGTGCGGCCACGGCGGTGGCCGTGGTTCGCGCGCGTTCGGCGAGCTCCGCCGGCACGCGTGCCGGAACGATGGAGACATCGAGGATGCCGCTGCGGTGGCGGTTCTCGGCGACGGGCCAGGTCACCGATTCGCCGCGCGCGTCGCGGGCCACGACCACGGACACCTCGCAGGCGAGCGCCACCAGTTGTTCCAGCACGCAGGGCGCGCCCGCCATCTCGCGGAATGCCGCCACGACGTCGGCGGCGGAGCTCACGCGGATCTGTCCCTTGCCGTCGTAGCCGAAGCGCGCGCTCTTCACGATGCCGGGCAGGAGCGCCGGATCGACCGACCGCGCGTCGGAATCGCTGCGCAGCACCGCGAAGGGCACGACGGCAAATCCGTGCTCCGCAAGAAAGGTCTTTTCGCGGATCCGGTCCTGCGCGATGGCGACGCTCGCGGCCGACGGCGACACGGGGAGGGTGCGGGAAAGGTAATCGAGCGCGGCGGCGGGGACGTTTTCGAATTCGGTGGTGGCCGCTGCGGCGAGCGCCGCCAGTCGCGCGAGTCCGGCGGGATCGAGGTAATCGGCCCTGATGTGCAGGTCGGCGACGCTGCCCGCCGGACTGTCGCTGCCCGGATCGAGGACGACGACCTTGTAGCCCAGGCATTGCGCCGCCATGGAGAACATCCTGCCGAGCTGGCCGCCTCCCAGCAGGCCGAGCCAGGCACCCGGCGGGACGATCGACCTCACGCCGCGGGAGGTACGCGCATGGCGCGCGCCGAATGGGTCTGCTTGACGCGGAACGCCGCGAGCTTCCTGGCGAGAGCCGGGTCCGTCGCGGCGAGCAGCGCCACCGCGAAAAGGCCGGCGTTGGCGGCGCCGGCTTCGCCGATCGCAAACGTCGCGACCGGAATGCCCTTCGGCATCTGGACGATCGACAGGAGAGAGTCCTCGCCGCGAAGGTACTTGGACGGGACGGGCACGCCGAGGACGGGAACGATGGTCTTCGCGGCCAGCATGCCGGGCAGATGCGCCGCGCCGCCGGCGCCGGCAATGATGCAGCGCAGGCCGCGGGGACCGGCGTCCTCGGCGTATTCGAACATGTCGTCGGGCATCCGGTGCGCGGACACCACGCGCGTATCGTAACCGACGCCGAACGCTTCGAGCTGCGCGGCCGCGTGGCGCATGATCTCCCAATCGCTGTCACTCCCCATCACGACGCCGACCTGCGGCGCGCTCTTGCGTTGTGCCATCGATCCTCCCGGAGGTTTGTTTTCCGCGCGGCGCGAGGACCTGCGCCCGGTGCGGTGATCTCGTCGGTCGGGCGATTTTAGCATTCGAGTGGCGAGAACCGCCTTGCGCAATCGCGGTCTCATGACCAACTTTCGTGCATTTCCGCCGGACGGGTTGCCGCCGAGGGCCGGCGTCGCGGACAATGAAGCCATGTTCGGAATCTCGATGGTCGGCGTCTCGCAACTTGTGCTCGCGGCCGCCTTGCTGCTGCGCGCAGCCGTCGGCGCGGCAGAGCCCTCCGACGCGGAATTCCTCGCGGCCAGGGCGGCCTTCGATCGCGGCGACCGCGCGAAGCTGGAGGCGCTCGCACCCAGGCTCTTCGGGCACGTCCTCGAGCCGTATGTCGAATACTGGCGGCTGAAGTCGAAGCTGGACAGCGCGACCGGCGACGACGTGCACGCCTACTTTGCGCGTTGGCCCGGGTCGCCGCTGGCCGACCGCCTGCGCATCGAGTGGCTGAAGTCGCTCGGCAAGCGGGCTCAATGGGAGGCTTTCGGCGCCGAACAGCCGCCGGCAGCGGCGGATGACGTCGAGCTGGCGTGCTATGGCATCCAGTTTCGCCGCCTGCACGAGGGTGCCGCCGCGCTGCAGGCGGCGAAGCCGCTGTGGTTCAGCGCGCAGGCCACGCCGGACGCCTGCGCGCCCCTATTCGACGCGCTGGTGGCTTCCGGCGACCTCACGGCCGCCGACCGCCGAGTGCGCTTCCGGCTGGCGGTGGAGGCCGGAAACCTGCGGCTCGCGCAGTCGATCGCCGTCGATCTGCCGCCCGACGACAGGATCGGCGCTCACGAATTGACCCAGGTCGAGCGCGATCCGGCGCGCGCGCTGATGAAGGGCGAATTCGCGTGGAAGCGACAGGGCGGTCGCGACCTCGCGCTCTATGCCCTCGAGCGGGCCGCGCGCAGCGACGCCGCCGGGGTGCGCGCGGCCTGGGAGAAGCACCGCGGCCGGCTGACCGATGCCGACCGCCTCTACGGCAATGCAAGGATCGCGTTCCACGCCGCGCGCCAGCTCAATCCGCAGGCCAACGACTGGTTTCGCGAGGCGGTAGGCGCCACGCTCTCGGAAATGCAGCATGCCTGGCGCGTCCGCGCGGCGCTTCGCGCGGGAGCTTGGCGCGACGTCGATTCGGCCATCGACGCCATGCCGCCTTCGCTGGCGCAGGAACCCGCCTGGCGCTACTGGAAGGCGCGGGCCTCGAGCGAGGTGGGCCGCGCCGACGAGGCCCGGACCGCATTTGCCGCGCTCGCCGGCGAATACCATTTCTACGGGCTGCTTGCGGCCGAGGCGCTCGGCCGGCGGGTCGAACCGGCCAGCAATCCCCTTCGCGCATCGGCGACGGCGCTCTCCGAGTTCGGCGCGCAGGCCGGCGTGCGTCGCACGGTGAAGCTCGCCGAACTCGACATGCGCGCCGAATCGCAGCGCGAATGGGTATACGTCGTCCGCGGGCGCGACGACGACGGTCTGCTCCTCGCCGCGGAATACGCGCGGCGCGCCGGGCTCTACGACCGCGCGATCAACACGGCGGACCGCACATCGGCCCGGCACGATTTCGGACTGCGCTACATGATGCCGTTCCGGACGCATTTCGAAGCCGCGGCGCGCGACCAGGAGGCCGATGTCGCGCTGC
The DNA here is from genome assembly GCA_963779445.1 of uncultured beta proteobacterium. Classification (GTDB taxonomy): domain Bacteria; phylum Pseudomonadota; class Gammaproteobacteria; order Burkholderiales; family Casimicrobiaceae; genus CAIWHR01. Next base: position 143,890 of record CAVZYI010000006.1, on the reverse strand, counting down.
TGTTCGGCCTCGCCCGCCAGGAGTCGCGATTCGCGCCGGACATCGTTTCCTCCGCGGGCGCCGTCGGGTTGATGCAACTGATGCCACCGACCGCGAGCTGGGTCGCCAAGCAGCTCGGGCGCGCGGACTACCGGCCGACACAGATATCGAACGTCGCTGTCAATACGGAATTCGGCGCGTTCTACTTCAAGTACTGGCTGGATCGCCTGGATCGCATGCCGGCGCTGGCCGCCGCCGCGTATAATGCGGGTCCCAGCCGCGCGCAAACCTGGCGCAACGGCGCCACGCTCGAAGGCGCGATCTGGGTCGAGTCGATTCCGTTCAACGAAACGCGCGACTATGTGAAGAAGGTTCTCGCCAACGCCATGTTCTACGCGCGCGAACTCGATCAGCCGTACGTGTCGCTGACGTCCCGGCTGGGCACCGTGCAGCCGCGCGGCGCAGCGGGCATCACCGGCGGGGGCGCCGGTCGCGCGCTCACCGCGCAGGGCGCAGAGCGATGACCCTGCGGACCGTGCTTGTCCTCGGCGGCAGCGGCTTTGTCGGCCGATACGTCGTCAACAGCCTGGCGGGCGCCGGATATCGGGTGACGGTGCCGACGCGCCGCCGCGCCAATGCGCGGCATCTCATCCTGCTGCCGACCGTCGAAGCGATCGAAGCGGATATCCATGACGCCGCCACGCTCGCGCGGCTCGCGACGGGCACCTCGGCGGTCGTCAACCTCGTCGGCATCCTCAACGAGGGCGCGGGGCAGACGTTCGCCCGTGCCCACGTCGACCTCGCCAAGGCCGTGATCGCCGCATGCCGGGCCGGCGGCGTGCGCCGGATCCTGCAGATGAGCGCGCTCAACGCCGACCCGGCGGGACCGAGCCGGTACCAGCGAAGCAAGGGCGAAGCCGAGGCCGCAATCGTCGAATCGGGCCTCGACTGGACGATCTTCCAGCCATCGGTGATCTTCGGCCGCGAGGATTCGTTCCTCAACCTGTTCGCAAAGCTGATGCGGTACCTGCCGGTGATGGCGCTCGCTCGCGCCGACACGAAGTTCCAGCCCGTCTTCGTCGGCGACGTGGCGCATTGCTTCACGCGCTCGCTCGTCCTCGAGGCCACGATCGGAAAGAAGTATCCGCTGTGCGGCCCGGATGTCTACACGCTGCGCGAACTGGTGGCCTGCGTCGGCAAGATCACCGGCGATGAGCGGCCTATCGTGTCCCTCGGCGAAACGCTGGGCCGGCTGCAGGCCTGCGCGCTGGAGATGCTGCCGGGTCGACTGATGAGCCGCGACAACCTTGCGTCGATGGAAAGGGACAGCATCTGCGGCTGCGATTTTCCGGCGGTGTTCGGCATCGCACCCGCCTCGCTGTCGGCGGTCGCCCCGTCCTACCTCGATCCCTCGGCGGCCAGGAGCCGCTACGACGAGTACCGGGCGCACAGCGGGCGCTAGCCTTCAGCCGCAACCAACGCCCGATGCGGGACCGACCGTAGTGGTGTGGCGCCCGCCCGACCGCTTCGAATTGCGTGCTGCGGATGGCCCGCGTCGCGATCCCGTGCGCGTTGCGCCGGGCGCGCGTTGCCGCTAACGTGCCGGGATGGTCCGTTCGCAGCGCAAGACGCCCTCCGTGAAAATCTACCGCGTAGGCGGCTCGGTTCGCGACGAACTCCTCGGGCGGGCGGGCTCCGATCGCGACTGGGTCGTCGTCGGCGCGACGCCGGAAACGCTGATCGCCTCGGGTTACAAGCCGGTCGGCCGCGACTTCCCGGTGTTCCTACATCCCGAAACGCGCGAGGAGTACGCACTGGCGCGCACCGAGCGCAAGCACGGGCGCGGCTATCGCGGGTTCGAGTTCTTCGCGTCTCCCGACGTGACGCTCGAGGAGGACCTGCGGCGCCGGGACCTGACCATCAACGCGATGGCACGCGGCGAAGGCGGATCGGTCATCGACCCCTTCGGCGGCGAGGCCGACCTGCGCGCCGGTGTGCTTCGGCACGTGTCGCCGGCGTTTGCCGAGGACCCGCTGCGAGTGCTGCGCGTCGCGCGATTTGCTGCCCGCTTCGGCTTCACCGTGGCGCCCGAGACCGAGGCGCTGATGCGCGAACTGGCGGCGTCGGGCGAGCTTGCCGAGCTGTCGCCGGAAAGGGTGTGGCAGGAGCTGGCCCGCGGCCTGATGGAGAAGTATCCGTCGCGCATGCTGGCGGTGTTGCGCGACTGCGGCGCGCTGGCGCGGATCCTGCCCGAGGTCGACGTGCTCTACGGCGTGCCGCAGTCCGTGATCCACCATCCCGAGCTCGACACCGGCGTGCATCTCGCGCTGGCCCTGGACTACGCGGCGGCCAGGGGTTTTCCGCTCACGGTGCGCTATGCGGTGCTCGGCCACGATCTCGGCAAGGCGGCAACGCCGTCCGGGGCCTGGCCGAAGCACCACGGACACGAGGCGCGCAGCGTCCGTCTTTCGGACCGGATGTCGGTGCGACTTCGCGTGCCGGTGGAATGTCGCGACGCCGCGCGGCTCGCGGCGCGATGGCACGGCAGCGTCCATCGCGCGGGCGAATTGCGCCCGGCGACGATGCTCGATCTGCTGGGCGCGGCGGACGCGCTGCGCCGCCCGGAACGGCTCGACGCGCTTCTCGAGGCCTGCGAATCCGATGCTCTGTCCCGGCCGGGAGCGCCCGACCATTACGCGCCGGCCGGCGTCGTGCTGGCGGCGCTCGCCGTGGTCGTCGGGGTCGACGTGGCCGCCGTCGTGCGAAGCGCCAGGGAAAAAGTCGCGGCGGGACGCGCCGTGCCGGGGGACTGGATCTCCGGGCTCGTGCGCGCCGCGCGCCTGAAAGCGCTGCGGAGCGCGAGCCGGGCAGCGAAGCCCAACGCCCGCGGCGACAGACACGCGGCAATTCGGCGCCGGTGAACCGGCGTTGGCGTGGCGAGTCGGGAGTTCCGAAGGTATAGGAGCGAACGGATCTGGCCGTCAGGCAAGGCGCGAGACCGCAACCGTGGCCCGTGCTGCGGTGAGTTCCAGCAACGCGGCATGGCGGTCGAAGCCGCCGCGAACCATCAAGTGAAGTTCTGACTCGCCACGCTAGATTCGATACGCGACCGCGCGCATCACGTCGGCCGCTGCGCGCATCAGGCGTTTCACCGGAAACGGCAGGTCGGTCGCTCCGGCCGCCTGCGCCGTCGCGCCATGACGTGCTTCGTCGTCCCGCATCTGCTCGACGATCGCGCGGCTCCGGGCGTCGGAAGCGGGCAGGCGCTCCATATGGCCGGTCAGATGTTCCTCGACCTGCCGCTCGGTCTCGACGACGAATCCGAGATTGACACGGTCACTCGCAGCGCCGGCGGCGACCCCGATCGCGAAGGAACCGGCATACCAGAGCGGATTCAGCAGCGACGGGCGATCGGCCAGCTCGGCCAGGCGCTGCTGCGTCCAGGCGAGGTGTTCCTCCTCTTCCCGCGCGGCCTGCGCGAACGCCTGCCTGATCCCGGGATCGCGCGCGACGAGCGCCTGCGCCGCGTAGAGCGCCTGCGCACAGACCTCGCCGGTATGGTTGACGCGCATCAGCCCAGCGGCGTGGCGGCGCTCGTCGGGCGTCAGTTCGGGAACCGCGATCGCCGCGCCGGGAACGGGCCGCGACGAAGTGGCAAGCCCGGCGAGCGTGCGCAGCGCCCGGTCGAAGCCGATCACCAGATCGTCAAGCATGCCGCATTGTACCCATCCGGCGCGGGCGGCGACGCCGGGTCCGGGTCGTCTGCGGGAGCGTGCGGAAAGCCACGGACAAAAAAAGGGCGCCCGAAGGCGCCCGAGTGATCACTTCAAAACCAGCGAATGCTTTTGATTGTTCTGCGTTCGGGAGGTCTCTTAGAAGAAGTGGACCATGCCGATGCCGGCGCCTTGCGGCCGCGCGGCGTCGCCGCAGGCGGCACCGTTGCCCGTGCAAAGGCCCGGGACCGAATTGTTGCCGAAGTTGTAGTTCGCGTTCTTGTCGTTGTCGATCATGATGTAGCCGCCATAGACCAGCGTGCGCTTCGACAGCGGATACGTGTAGGTGAGCTGCCACGTATTCGCGCCGGTGCCGGTGCCCTTGGTGACCGCGCCGACTCTCGAACCGTCGGCGGCCGAGCCCGTGCCGTCGTTGGCGTGGCCGTACTCCGCGTACAACTGGCCGGGACCGACGTTGAAGATGCCGCTGATGGCCCAGAACGACCGCTTGACTTCGGTGGTGGTCGTCACGTCGTACTTCAACTGCTCGAACACCAGACCGACCTTCGCTACGCCGAAATTGTACGAACCCGCGACCGAAAGACCTTGGTCGTTGAGTCCGGCGCCTGCGGCCGTCGCGCGGATCTTGTTGTGCTGTTCGTACACCGCGCCGATGCCGATCGGGCCGTTGTTGTAGAAGCCGCCGACCGAGATGACATACGCGTGACGGCGCATCTGGGCCACGTCGCCGCTGTTCTGCAGGTAGGCAACGCCATTGTTGTCGTTGTTGCCGTTGTCGCGGGCGCCGAGCTGGAACGAGCCGGTGAAGCCCGAGATGGTCGGCGTGTCGTAACGGATCGAGTTGCCGACGCGGTCGTCGAACGAGCCGCTGTTGATCGACTGTCCGCCGTTGTTCGCCCAGATGTTCGCCGCATTGAAGATCGACGTGCCCAGCGTCGGGACGCTGGACCAGTAGGCGGTCAGGTCGTCGTACGGGGTCAGGTAGTAGCCGATCTTCAGCGTGCCGAAGCCGCCCTGCAGGCCGATGAAGGTGTCGCCGCTGACGGTCGCCGGGCCGGAGCTCGCCGGGTCATAGCGTTCTTCGACCTGGAAAATCGCGTTCAGTCCGCCACCCAGCGATTCGGTCCCGCGTACGCCGAGGCGCGACGAGTTGTTGCTGATACGGTAGAGGTTCTGCGTGATCGGTTGGGCCGGGGTGGATGTCGCCTGCTTCTGGTTGATCAACCATTCGGCATCCATGTTGACGCGACCGTACAGCGTCACGTTCGCGGTCTGCGCTTGGACCAGCGGGGCGGCAAGCACTCCCGCGACGGCCAGAGCGACCAGTTTTTTGTTCATGAAGTCTCTCCTCTAACGGATAAAATTGGCAAGCAAACAACACCGTTGTGCTCTTGCCGCGGGAACCTTCTCAGGGCTGTCGAGAAGTTGAGGTCATTGTGCCAAAGGGGTCGCGTCCGTGGCAAGGTAAAGTCCGGCTGTCCGCCGAGGAGCGGTTTCCCTGTTGCTAAAACGCGACAGGAATCGATCCCGCGAGGGGCGTGCCCGTGCCGGCAACTTCGCAAATGAAGATTAAAAGAACGTTCTAACATCATGATAGCTAGTACAAAAATTCGACATTTTTCGATGGATGGGCGTCCCGCACACCGGTGGCCCGTTTTTTGTCGATTTTTCGGGAAGCGGGACCCCCGCTGCGACCCGTGACCCCGGTCCCGGAACCCGCTGCAACCGGGCGCGGGTGGTCGTGAATCCGGGGTTCCTTCCGGGTTCCGCGGCCGGCGCGGCCATCGCGGCATTTGCCTTGTCGGCGTTGATGGTCGCCGTGCTGATGCGGGTCGCGGCCCGGCTCCCTCACGACCGGCCCGGAATTCGCTCGTTGCACGATGTTCCGGTTCCGCGGGTGGGGGGGCTGGCGATATGGGCAGGTTTTCTGCCCGTCGCGCTGATCCTTCCCGACCCGGTTGCGAGCGGTCGCGTCTGGCTGGTCGCATGGCTTGCCGTCGTCGGGGTCTCGCTCGCCGACGATTGGCGCGGCGTGCACCCGGTGGTGCGGCTGGTGATCCAGACGCTGGCGGCGGCCGCCGTGGCCGGGACCCTCCTTCGCGGCGATGCGGCGGTGCTGTCGACCCCGGAGCTCGTCGCCGCTGTCGCCGCGGCGACGCTCGCCATCGTCTGGTCGGCCAATCTGTTCAATTTCATGGACGGCAGCGATGGCCTGGCGGCGGCGATGGCGGTCTGCGGATTCGCGGCCTACGGCGTCGCCGCGCGACGGGCGGGCGTTGCGGAGCAGACGTACGTCGCGCTGGCCGCGGCATCGCTGCCGTTCCTCGCCATGAATCTGCCGCCCGCGCGAACCTTCATGGGCGACGTCGGCGCGGTCCCGCTCGGCTTTCTCGCCGCGTACTTCGGCTTCGCCGGCTGCCGCGCGGGCGACTGGCCTGCATGGTTCCCGCTGCTCGTCTTCCTGCCTTTTGTCGCCGACGCGTCGCTGACGCTCGCGCAGCGACTGCTGCGCGGCGAGCGCGCGTGGATGGCGCACAAGTCGCACTACTACCAGCGGCTGCATCAGCTCGGGGCGGGTCACCGGGGCACGCTGCTGGTGTACTTCGGGCTGATGGCGGGCACCGGCGCGACGGCACTGGCCGCGCTTGCATTCGGCCCGGCGTACGGCTGGGGCGCGCTGGCGGCCTGGGTCGCCGCGATCACAGCGTTTTTTGCGCGCATTGATTATCATTGGGCAAGGCGCAAGCCCGCATCCTCATGACGCAACCCCGAAACTGGCGCGCCTGGCTCGCCTTCCTGCACGACGTCTGCGCCGTCGCCGCCGCCTGGATCGCGGTGTACCTGCTGCGCTTCAACCTCGACATCAGGGAGCCCTATCTCGGCGACATGATGTCGACGCTCGCCTGGATCGTGCCGCTGCAGTCCGCGATCTTCCTCGCCTTCGGCCTGTACCGCGGGCTGTGGCGGTTCGCCAGCATGCTGGACCTCAAACGGATCGTTCTTGCCGCGGGACTGGGCGCGCTGCTGATTCCGCTGGTCGTGGTGATGCTGCAGCTGCGCGCCATGGTTCCGCGCAGCGTGCTCATCTTCTACCCCGTCGTGCTCATCTTCCTCATGGCCGGCAGTCGGTTCGCATACCGGATCTGGAAGGAGCACCGGCTCTACAGTCCGTTCGAGGCGCTGGGCGAGCCCGTGATCGTGATCGGCGCCGGCGTCGCGGGCGCGCGGCTCACCACCGAACTCGCGCGCAGCCGCCAGTGGCGTGTCGTCGGACTCCTCGACGACGACACGGCGAAGCAGGGCCGCCTGCTGCGCAGCGTCAGCGTGCTCGGCCCGATTGCCAGCCTGCCGGTCTGGGCGAAGAAGTACGGCGTGCGCAAGGTCATCATCGCACTGCCTTCCGCGGCCCACGGCGTGCGCCGCCGCGTGGCGGAGATCTGCGCCGGCATCGGGCTCGAGGCGCTGACGGTCCCCTCCTACGAGGACCTGATCAGCGGCCGCTCGCCGCTCACCACGATCCGCACCATCGAGCTCGACGACCTCCTGGGGCGCGACCCGGTGGTCCTGGACAACGAGGGCCTCGCCGAGTGGCTCGGCAACCGCGTGGTGCTGGTCACCGGTGCCGGCGGATCGATCGGCGCGGAGCTTTGCCGCCAGATTGCGCGCTTCCGCCCGGCCAGGCTGGTACTTTTCGATATCTCGGAAGCCGCCCTCTACGAAATCCAGACGACGCTGGCCGACGCCTTTCCGCAACTCCCTCTTGCCGCGATCGTGGGCGACGTCAAGCACGCGGCGCTGGTCGACGACATGCTGGCGCGCGAGCGGCCGAGCGTGATCTTCCACGCCGGCGCGTACAAGCACGTGCCGCTCATGGAAGAGACCAACGCCTGGGCGGCGATCCGCAACAATGCGCACGGCACCTGGGTGCTCGCGCGCGCCGCCATGGCCGCCCGGGTCGAGAAGTTCGTGCTGGTGTCGACCGACAAGGCGGTCAACCCCACCAACGTGATGGGAGCGACGAAGCGCCTCGCCGAGATCGTCTGCCAGAGCCTGCAGGGCGGCGGCACGCAATTCGTGCTGGTGCGCTTCGGCAACGTGTTCGGCAGCGCCGGCAGCGTCATACCCCGCTTTTCCGAGCAGATCGCACGCGGCGGGCCGGTGACCGTCACGCATCCCGACATCACGCGGTTCTTCATGTCGCTCTCCGAGGCGACGCAGCTGCTGCTGCAGGCGGGGCTGCAGGGGAGGGGCGGCGAGATTCTCGTGCTCGACATGGGCGAGCCGGTGCGCATCGTCGATCTTGCGCACGACATGATCCGGCTTTCCGGTGCCGATCCGGACCGCATCGCCGATCGTGTTCACCGGGCTTGCGCCCCGGCGAAAAGCTCTTCGAGGAGCCGCTCGCGTCCGAAGAGATGACGCTGCCCACGACCCACCCGAAACTGCGCATCGCGCAGGCGCGCACCGCCAACCGCGAAGTCATCGGTCAGATGGTGGCGTGGTGCGAGCGCGACCGGGCAGCCGACGACGCGGAGGTGCGCGCGCGGCTCAAGTCGTGGATACCGGAATACGTGCCGTCCGCGGGGGTTCCGGTGAAACCGATACCGACCGAGCCGGCCGACGGCGACGCCGCGCCGCTGCCGCTGCGGGCTCCGCGGCGACGCTGACCGAGTTCTCCTAGCGAACGCCGGCCAGCGCGGACCGCAGGGCGGACTCGACGTCGCCGACGGGAATGTTGCGCGCCTGTTCGTCGCGGCCGATCAGCGCCACGTGCCGCAGCAGCGGATTCGGCGACGGGCAGCCCTGCAGCAGGATGCCCTGGCGCGGATCGGACCACAGCGAAATCACGTCGAGCGGGAAACTCGCCGCCAGGTAATAGGCGGTGCTCAGCACGCCGCTGTCCGGCGCCACCAGCACGCGGCACCGGTTCCGGATCACCGACGCCAGGTCGAGAAAACCGGTTCTCCCGCGCAGGTCGGTGACGTTCGGGAGAACAAAGCGCGGTTCCGGCGAATTGCCGAACAGGATCCAGTGCACCGCCGGCGCATCCTCGAAGCGGGCAAAGAGTTCGCGCCAGCGCTGCGCCGGCCAATCCTTCGAATAGCTGTAGAAACCCGCCGTTTCCGAGTTGACGTGCGCGCCGACGACGATCCGGACGTCGTTGACGGGCACGAAGCGCTCGGCGCGGGCGTCCCATTCGGGATCCCAGCGCAGCGACGGCGGAAACTCGGTTCGCCGGCCGCGCAGCCAGCGATTGGGGTCCGGGTAGGTGAACACGACGGCGAAGCGATCCGGCTCCATCCCGAGGCGCCGGCGAATGTCGTCGACGGAGATCGGAGCATCGCGCGCGAGTCCGGGGATCGCATGGGCATCGTCCGCGTCGGTCATGCGGAACGGCTCCAGGAGCTCCGGCCGGGTGACGACGACGATCCGCGCTCCGGGGACGTCGCGGCGCACGCGCGCGAAGATGGGGACGAGACACAGCGCGATGTCGCCGAGCCCGCGATTCCAGCAGAACAGGAAATCGCGGCGCGGATCGCGCGCCGCGCGGCGCACGGCGCGATCCAGCGCCGTTCCGGCGAGGCGATCGGACAGCCACCGCAGCATCTGCCTGGGACTCATCGGGTTCGGGCTCGTCGGCCGTCTTTGCTGGGGCGTCGGCGTGCCGACGATCGATGCCCGGACCGGAGCGCGGATCGTGGGCCGGCGTTGCGTCTCAGGGCTTGGGCGGATCGGACGCCGTCGCCCCGGCCTCCAGGGGGTCCGGCACGTGCATTTCCGCGGCCGGTTCCAGCGTCGGCGGGGCATCCGCTGCCTCCGGTGCCAGTTCGGGCGGCGCATCCGTCGCCGCGTCGCCCGGATCCTTGTCCGGCGCGGATTCTGGAGCCGGCGCCGGGTCTGCGGGCGTCGACCCCGGGGCTGGGGCGACGGCGGCTTCCGTGCCGGCACGCGGCGCACCCGCCTTGCTCTGCACGGTAGCGGCCAGCAGGTCGCGATAGATGAGAACGAGCTGCAAAGTGATCGCCGACGGCGTCAGGGGCTCGACCGCGCGTCTCGCGCACGCGCCGAGGCGCTCCCGGGTCGCAGGATCGAGCAGGGCGCGCATTTGCGCGGCGAGCCCGGCGACGTCGCCCGCCGGGCAGACGAGGCCGCCGCCGTGCGCGATCAGCAGTTCGGCGGCGCCTGACTTCCTGCTGGTGATGACGGGGAGACCGCAGGCCATCGCTTCGAGCGTCGACTCCGGCGACGGGTCGTAGAGCGTCGGCAGGACGAACGCGTCGGCCGACGCGTAGCACGCCCTGGGATCCATTTCCGCGCCCGCCATCGTCACGCGTTCGGCGACCCCCAGCGATTGCGCGAGCTCACGATAGCGCTCGGTGTGCCGGCTGCGTCCCGCGATGATCAGGTGCGACGGCGCCGGCAATTCCGCGAGGGCTTCGATGGCCGTGCCGGCGCCGGTGTGCTCGTAACCCGACGCCGCGAGCAGGAACACCACCGCGGCTTCGTCGATTCCGAGCCGGCGCAGGTTCGCGCCGCGCTCGACCCGCAGACCCGGATGGAACACTTCCGAGTCGACCGCGTTGTAGACGATCGGCAGCTTCGATTCGGGGAGCCCGAAGCGGTCGCGGATCTCGTCGCGCACCATCCTCGAATTGCAGATGACGGCCTGCAGCCACGGGCTGGCGAAGAGCCTGCGCTCGACGCTCAGCATGTAAAGGTTGTAGGGCGAGACTGCGAGCCGCAGCCGGTCGGCAACCGACGCGCCCTTGCGCCGCTCCTCGAGCCACACGGCATGGACGCCGTCCCGGGCACGGAAGATGTCGCAGCAGAGGAGTCGCTCGTGCGATTCGACGAGATTCGCCTTCGAGCGGCCGATCGCCCGGCTGACGGAGCGCGCGAAGCCCCATTCGCGCATCAGGCTGCCGGCGTACCAGGGGTCGCAGATGACGGGTTCGATCAGCTGCAGCTTCGTCTGCGGCCAGGCGCGCGTATACAGCGAAATCGCGACATTGCGCTCGAGCAGCGCCTCGAGCGCGCCCTCGAAATGGCGGTCGCCGCCGCCCGAGGCCGTGTAGTGCTGCCGAATTATTGCCAGGCGCATCAGCGCGCGCGTCGCCGAGGCGAAGCGTCGCCAGGTTGCGGACGGCAGTCGAAGGTTCCGCAACTGCGGTGCGGACGGGCGGTGGCGGCAATGCGGCTCGACATGACGCGCAACGATAGCAAAAAAACCTCCTCGACGGCGCGGAATCGGCGGGCCGGCGGTGACCTCCAGTCAGGGCTCACTTGCCGGCACCGGCGCGCGCACCGGAGCGCTTCGCGTTCAGGATTTCACGCTGTCGCGGTTCCGGTACAATCGCCAGTGGGCCTTTTGGGCCCGCTCTCCGCGGTTCGCCCCCTCCCGCCAACATGCCCTTCGATGCCGTCACCGCCGCCGTGAAGGCGCAGATCCTCGCCGAGGCGCTGCCCTACATTCAGCGCTTCCACGACAAGGCGATCGTCATCAAGTACGGCGGCAACGCGATGACCGACACCCGTCTGAAGGCCGGCTTCGCGCGCGACGTCGTGATGCTGAAGCTGGTCGGAATGAATCCCGTTATCGTCCACGGAGGCGGCCCGCAGATCGGCGACCTGCTGAAGAAGATGGGCATACAGAGCGAGTTCCGCCAGGGGATGCGCGTTACCGACGACAAGGTGATGAATGTCGTCGAGATGGTGCTGGGCGAGTTGAACCAGGAGATCGTCGGGCTCATCAACCAGCACGGCGGCAAGGCCGTGGGACTGACCGGCCAGGACGGCGCCTTCATTCACGCGCGGAAGATGCTGCTGAAGAGCGAGTCGAATCACGACGAGATGGTCGACATCGGGCTGGTCGGCGAAATCGAGCGGATCGACCCCGAGCTCATCCAGCTGCTCGACTCCCGCGATTTCATCCCGGTCATCGCCCCGATCGGGGTCGGCGCCGACGGCGATGCCTACAACATCAACGCCGATCTCGTCGCCGGCAAGCTCGCGGAAACGCTGCGGGCGGAGAAGCTCGTGCTGATGACCAATACCGTCGGCGTGCTCGACAAGGACGGCAATCTGCTGACCGGGCTGAGCGCGCGCGAAATCGACGCGCTGTTCGCCGACGGAACGATCCACGGCGGAATGCTCCCGAAGATCGGCTCCGCGCTCGATGCGGTGAAGAACGGCGTCGCGAGCTCGCACATCATCGACGGCCGCGTCGAGCACGCGCTGCTGCTGGAAGTGCTGACCAACGAGGGCGTGGGGACGATGATCCGCGCCGACGATACCGAGCCCGTCCATGCGCGTGCGCCGCGCTAGGACCGAACGGGGACGATGACCATGGCCGCCAAGCCCGGTGAACGGCGCCTTCAGATCCTGCAGACCCTCGCGGCGATGCTCGAGAATCCGCGCGGCGACAGGATCACCACCGCGGCGCTGGCGGCGAAACTCGATGTTTCGGAAGCCGCGCTGTACCGCCACTTCGCGAGCAAGGCGCAGATGTTCGAGGGCCTCATCGAGTTCATCGAAACCACGCTGTTCACCCTGATCAACAAGATCGCCGGCGAAACCGTCGACGGCGCGCTCCAGGCGCAGCAGATCGTCGCCGTTCTTCTCGGATTCGCCGAGAAGAACCCAGGCATGACCCGGGTGCTGATCGGCGACGCGCTGGTCAACGAGGACGAACGGCTGCAGGCGCGAATGAACCAGCTCTACGACCGCATCGAAGCCTCGCTGCGGCAGGCGCTGAGGATCGCGCAGGCCGCGGGCGCGTGGCCCGGCGACCCGAGCGCCGAAGCGAACGTGCTGGTGACCTTCGTGATCGGCCGCTGGCTGCTCTTCGCCAAGAGCGGATTCAAGCGTGCACCGCAGGACGGCTGGGAGCAGCAGCGCAAGTTCCTGTTCGGTTGAGGCGCCGCGCGTCCCGCGGGAGGATGGCCGATGCGACGAACGCGCGAGCGCATCGCGAGGCCCGCATTTGCTGATTCCCGGCGCCCGCGCTGCCGGAAAGGCGCTTCGGTGCGGCTGCTGATCGCCTGCGTCGCGGCATTGTTGCTGCGACCGGGCCCGGCGCACCCGGCGATGACCGAGGCGGAAATCCTGCGCCTCAACGTCCTGGGCGACGCCGCGGCGACCGAAGTCTACGAGCGCCTACGCGGAAGCGAGTCCGCGCGCGACTTGCTGGCGGCCGCGACGTCGTACCGGGCGATCGGAGGCGATGACCCGGGGAAGACGCGCGAGTCGCTGCTGGCACGGGCCGTGAGCGCTCGCCCCCGGCGACCCCCTCGTCCGATATCAATATGCGCTGTACTGTTCGCGCCCGAACCGTCTCGGCGACTCGCGCTGCGTTGCGGACGACGGTGCGGAAGCCTTCGCCCGCGCGGACTCCGACAACGCGCTCGCCTGGATCATGGCGGCAGCGGCCGCCCGTCGTCGCGGCGACGATGCCGGCGCCCGGCGATCCCTGGCGCGTGCCTCGGAATCGCGCCGGTTCGACAGCTATTACGGCGCAACCGTCGGCGTGGTCGGTCGCGCCTTCCGCGCGACGTCCGTCTATCGCGAGGACCCCTGGGCCGCCGTGGTGGCGGCACTGGGCTCGGTCCTCGCCGCGGAGCTGCCTGCGTACAGCGTCCTGCTCCAGCCCTGTCTGCAGGCCGGCCCCGCGAACGACGGCCAGGTGGCTGCGTGCCGGAGGATTGCGGAGCTGATGGCCACCCAGGGGGTCATGGTCGAACGAATGATCGGCGCGGGGATCCAGGGCCGCCTCGCCGCCGCTGCCGCCGATCGCGAGCGCGCCGCCCGGCTGCGCAGCGAGCTGAACACGTTGAAGATCCGCGCGGCAGCCGCGATGCAGCTGGCGCAGGAGGAGCTGCCGTCCGGCCGGCCCGCGTCGGCCGCGGACCGGGCGCGGGCGATGACCGAATGGCTCGACGACCTGGAGATGCGCGGCGAGATCGAAGCCATGCGCCGCTCGATCGTGCGCGCCGAGGCCGCGGCGCCGGTGCGCTTTCGCGAGATCGTCGAAGAGCAGCGCAAGCTCTTCTGAACTGCGCGCGGCGCCGCCTACGGCGTTCCGCAAACGGCGCACGCGGGGTCGCGGGGCACGCGCAGCTCGCGCCAGCGCATCGACAGCGCGTCGAGCAGCAGCAGGCGCCCGGTCAGGGCCTCCCCGACGCCGGCGACGAGCTTCAGCGCCTCGGCGGCCTGCGTCGCGCCCACGATGCCGACCAGCGGCGCGAAGACGCCCATGATCGCGCAGCGCGTCTCCTCCAGCTCCTCGCCTTCGCCGAACAGGCAGTGGTAGCAGGGACTCGCTTCGTCGCGCGAATCGAAGACGGCGATCTGCCCGTCGAACCGGATCGCGGCGCCCGACACCAGCGGCGTCTTCGCGAGGACGCAGGCGCGATTGACCGCGTGCCGCGTCGCGAAGTTGTCGCAGCAGTCGAGAACGACATCCGCGCGCGCGACGAGAGGCGCGAGCTCGTCCGCGCCGACGCGCGCCGCCACCGTGTCGATCCGCACGCCCGGATTCACGGCATGGAGCCGGTCGCGGGCGGCGACGACCTTGGACCTGCCGACGTCGGCTGTCGCGAACAGGATCTGCCGCTGCAGGTTGGTGAGATCGACGGCGTCGGGATCGCAGAGCGTGAGGGTGCCGACGCCAGCGGCGGCGAGGAACTGCGCCGCCGGCGCCCCGAGCCCGCCGGTGCCGACGATCAGCACGTGCGCCGCCGCGAATCGTTCCTGGGCGTCGATGCCGAATTCCGGAAGCAGGATGTGCCGGCTGTAGCGGAGGAGTTGGGAGTCGTCCATGGAATGCGTAGCGGTGCGATTTTTCGAATGCGATTATCCGGTGCCGGGGCCGCAAATGAAAATCGGAACGCATCGAAGCGGCATGCGAGCGCGCACTGCGGGTGGCGCAAGCGAAAACGCCCGGACGGCGCCGGGCGTTCCTTCGCGATGCGGAAGCGGTGTCGCTATTGCGGCTTCGCCTGCGCCGAAACCGCCTTGGTCGACACGACGACCGGCAGGCCCTTGAGGTGATTCATCGCCTGCGTCAGCTGGAAATCGTCCGCCGCGCCGAACTCGAAACGCGGCAGCGCGGGCTCGGCGGGCTTTTCGGCGCCCTTGTCCGCGGACTTTGCTGCGCTCTTGTCGAGCCCCTTGACCGCTTCCAGCGCCTTCGCCTTGGCGGCGTCGGCGGAACCGCTTTCGAGGTGCCTCTCGAGGTTCGCCTCGCGGAACAGCGGCGATGCTCGACCGTCGTCGACGAGGATGTCCGGCTCGATGCCTTTCGCCTGTATCGAGCGGCCCGACGGCGTGTAGTAGCGCGCCGTGGTCAGCTTGAGGCCGGCGCTGTTGCCCAGCGGCAGGATGGTCTGCACCGACCCCTTGCCGAACGTCTGCGCGCCGATAACGATGGCGCGCTTGTGGTCCTGCAGCGCGCCGGCGACGATTTCCGACGCCGATGCGGTGCCGCCGTCGACGAGGACGACCATCGGAACCTTCTTTACGCCGGCCGGAACATCCTTGAACCAGTCTTCTCCGCGGCGCGTGTAGTCTTCCTTGCGCGCGGACAGGCGCATCCGCGCCTCGGAAGTGCGTCCGTCGGTATACACGACGAGCGCGTCGCGGGGCAGGAATGCCGCGGAGACCGCGACCGCCTGATTGAGGAGTCCGCCCGGGTCGCTGCGCACGTCGAGGACGAGTCCCTTGAGTTCGCCCTGCTTGTACATGTCCTTCAGCGCCTTGGCGAGGTCCTCGCCGGTGCGGTCCTGGAACTGCCGGACGCGCACGTAGCCGTATCCCGGCTCGAGCATCTTGGCGCGGACGCTCTTCACGTTGATTTCTTCGCGGGTCAGCGTAAAGGTCAGCGGCGCCTCGGCGTCCTTGCGCACGACCGTCAGCACGACCGACGTGCCGGGCTTTCCGCGCATCTTCTCGACGGCCTTGCTGAGAGGCATGCCACGCGTCGCGGCGTCGTCGATCTTGACGATGAGGTCTCCCGACTTGATGCCGGCGCGAAAGGCGGGGGTGTCCTCGATCGGCGAGACGACGCGAACGATGCCGTCCTCGACGCCGACTTCGATGCCCAGGCCGCCGAACTTGCCCTGCGTCGAGATCTGCAGGTCCTTGAAGGCATCGGCGTCGAGGAAGTCGGAATGCGGATCGAGGCCGTGGACCATCCCGTTGATGGCCTCCTTGATCAGCTTTTCATCGGACACGGGCTCGACGTAGTCGCTCTTGATCTTGCCGAAGACCGCGGACAGGAGCTGCAGATCCTCGTACGGGATCGGCATCCTGGCGTCGCGTTGCGCGACCGCGGAAAAGTTGAGCGAAAGCAGAACGCCCAGCACCGCGCCCAACCCGACAAGTCCCGCCTTCTTCCAGTTGCCCATCGTCCGTTTTCCTTTGGTCGGGGACCCCGGGGCGCCGCATCCACGGCTTTCCCCTGGTGCCCAACGTTAAAGTATACCCCCGGTCCCCGTCAGCCCCTGGACCCCCGGGCCCTCGAGCCCGTCGATCCTCGGGCCTCCGGGGCGCCATCCGGCGTCCGGGGGGCGCATCGGCATGGGTCGCGCCCGCTCTCGCAGCATGTACCTTGATACACGATCGACGGATTGCCAAAGGCCCGCAGCCAATCGGCGCGGGCCAACTGACCGGCGGCGACTGCCGCCGATTGCGACCTCCGGCGACCCCGGGGAATGGCCCGGCCGTTCCGAATCGGTTCGGGAGACTAGCTTGGGATGCCGAAGTCGGCCGCAAGTTCCCTTCGACCGGTATCCGGCGGGGCGGGGCGCGTCGCGGCCCGGTTCGGGAGCCGGCGCCGATCGCGGGGCCCGTTCGTCCCGGCGCGGCGGAACCGGTTTTCGGCGACAAGCGCCGCCGCCACCGGATTCCGGGTTAAAAGTAAGCGGTTACTCCTCGTTTTGTCCTTGTGGCATGTCAGCGACAACAATCCATGCCGCATTTCTTGCCGGCGCCGATGCGTCGACGGTCCGGCGCTGTCTGCGCGTTTGGGCCACGCGGGATCGGCTGACCGCGAGCGATGGCGTCTCCCCGCTGACCGGGCGACCCCTGGCTCGGCGCCCGCAGGACGGGACGGCAGGCGCGGCCATGAAAACGGCAGCGTGTGCTGCCGCCGTTCGGGTCACCCGAAAGTCAACAGCGAGTGCCCCGTCATTTCCGGCGGCGGGGCGAGGCCCATCATCGCCAGCAGCGTAGGCGCGATGTCCGACAACGATCCGCCGTCGGCGATCCTCGCCGTCCTGCCGACATGGACGCAGGGCACGCGGTTGAGCGTATGCGCCGTGTGCGGCTGCCCCGTCTCGTCGTCGTACATCTGTTCCGCATTCCCGTGGTCGGCGGTGATCAGCACCTCGCCGCCGGCGCTGCGCGCGGCTTCGACCACCTGTCCGATGCACGCGTCCAGCGTTTCGATCGCTCGCGTCGCCGCGTCGAGGTTGCCGGTATGGCCGACCATGTCGCCATTCGCGTAGTTGCAGACGATCGCGTCGTACGCGCCGCTTGCGATGGCCGCGACGAGCCTGGCGGTCACTTCGGCGGCGCTCATCTCGGGCTTCAGGTCGTAGGTCGCGACCCTGGGCGATGGAATGAGGATCCGGTCCTCGCCGGGGTAGGCGGTCTCGACGCCGCCGCTGAAGAAATAGGTCACGTGCGCGTACTTTTCGGTTTCCGCGATCCGCAGCTGCTTCATTCCCCGCGTCGCCACAAATTCGCCGAAGCCGTTGGCCACCGACTGCGGGGCGAAGGCGACCGGCAGGCGCGCGAACTCGTCCCCGTAGCTGGTCAGGCACGCGAAGCGGGCGAGTGCGGGAACGCGCGCGCGGGCGAAGCCGGCGAATGCCGGATCGGTGAGCGCGCGCGTCAGCTCGCGCGCCCGATCGGCCCGAAAATTCATGAAGACGACGACGTCGCCGTCGGCGATCAGCCGATCCGCGGCGTCGTCGCCGATCGCCGTCGGCTGCACGAATTCGTCGGTCTCGCCGCGGGCGTAGCCTGCGGCCAGGGCGGCCTGCGGCGTCGTCGCCGCGAAGGGCGCCCGTCCGCGGACGAGCATGTCGAATACCGGCGCAACACGCTCCCATCGCTGGTCGCGATCCATCGCGTAGTACCGGCCGGCGATCGAGGCGATCCGCGCCTGCGGATGCGGCGCGCAAACGCCCTCCAGGAAGGCGAGGGAGGCCGCGGCGCTCTTCGGCGGCGTGTCGCGGCCATCCAGGAATGCATGCACGCGCACTCGCGGCGCGCCGCGTTTCGCCGCCAGCTCGACCATGGCCGCGATCTGACGCTCGTGACTGTGGACGCCGCCGGGAGAAAGCAGGCCCAGCACGTGCAGCGTCGACCCGGCGGCCCTGGCGACGGCGACGGCGTCGTTCAGCACCGGATTCTCCGCGAATTCGCCGGTCGCGATCGCGTGGTCGATGCGCGTGTAGTCCTGGTAGACCACCCGGCCGGCGCCGATGTTGAGGTGCCCGACCTCCGAATTGCCCATCTGGCCGCCGGGCAGTCCCACCGCAAGTTCCGACGCGTCGATCGTGCTGTGCGGGCAGGTCGCGAGCAGCCGTTCCCAGTTCGGCATCCGGGCGCGGGCGATCGCGTTGTCGGGCGCTGCGTCACGGCAGCCGAAGCCGTCGAGGATCAGCAGCACGACGGGGCGAACGACGGGGCGGGCGGGGGCGATCATCGGCAGCGGAGGTCAGGCGCCAAGGGTGGGCTGCGCCCGCGAACGATGCCCGCTGAAGCGGAGCATGGGACCGGGTGCGTTATCATTTTACCTTCCTCGCCCTGCGGAAGCTCCCCGAACCATGTCGTTCGCCCAAAACAACTGGATGCTGATCCTCGTGCTCGTGCTGTCGGGGGCGATGCTCGTCTGGCCGCTCTTCCAGCGGCGCCTGTCGCCGGTGAAGGACGTCGGCACGTCGATGGCCACGCGTCTCATCAACCATCAGGACGCGGTGCTGGTCGACGTCCGGGAAGCGAAGGAATACGAAGGCGGGCGCCTGCCGAACGCGGTGCACATTCCGCTTTCCCAGCTCGATTCCCGCGCGTCGGAGCTCTCGAAGCTGACGTCGCGCCCCGTGGTCGCCTACTGCCAGAACGGCCGGCGCAGCCGAATGGCGGCCGCGGCGCTGACGCGGGCGGGCTTCAAGGAAATCTACAGTCTGCAGGGCGGCATCCACGCATGGAAGAAGGACGGGCTCCCGCTCGCGAAATGAAATGTGTGCCGTGCCCGCGACGATCACGATGTACACGACGGCAATGTGCCCGTACTGCGTCCGCGCCGAGCGCTTCCTGCAATCCAAGGGCATCACCGGGATCGACAAGCTCCGCGTCGACCTCGATCCGGAGCTCCGGGCGACGATGATGGAGAGGACCGGGCGGCGCACGGTGCCGCAGATCTACATCGGCGACTTCCACGTCGGCGGATACGAGGACCTCGTCGCGCTCGACCGCGCGGGCGGGCTCGCGTCGCTGCTCGTCGGCGCCATCGCCTGACCGGCGCCGGCCGCATCCGGACTCGCCGGGAGCGCGGTGCGCGTGTCGCTTCGGAGCGTGCCAGTGGAGTAAAATCCCACGTTTGACCTCCATCGAAGGACAGCATCATGGCCGAATCCCCGCAACCCGCCGCCGACGCGCAGGCCCCGGCCTTCACGATAGACAAGATCTACGTCAAGGATCTCTCGCTGGAATGCCCCGGCTCGCCGCAGTCGTTCATGACGAAGGAATCGCCGCAGATCGAAATCGGCCTTCGCACGCGCGGCGAGCAGATCGATCCGGACGTCTACGAGTGCGTGCTTACCGTCACGCTGACGGCCAAGACCGCCGACAAGACGCTTGTTCCTGGTCGAGGCATCGCAGGCCGGCGTCTTCACCATCCGGGGCGTCCCGCCCGAGCACATGCAGCCGGTCATCGCGATCAACTGCCCGACGGTGCTGTTCCCGTACATCCGCGAAACGCTCGCCGATGCCGTCGCGCGCGCGGGCTTTCCCCCCGTGCATCTCGCGCCGATCAACTTCGAGGCGCTGTACCAGCAGCAGCAGCTCGCGCAGATGCAGCAGCCGGCGACCGCCGCCACCAACTGAACGCCGCGCCCGATGACGCGCCGCGCCTGCGTGCCCGTTGATGCCGGGAACGGTGTACCGCGAGCGGCGCGATCCCGCGGCGCATTCATCGCCGCCCTCCTGCTGGCGGTAGCCGCTCCGGCGGCCGCGACCGAGTTCCGTTCGACCGGGGAGGCGGCCACGATCCTCTACGACGCGCCGTCCACGAAGGCGAAGCCGCTGTTCGTGCTCGGTCGCGACACGCCGCTCGAAGTCATCGTGCCGGTCGAGGGCTGGAGCAAGGTCCGCGACGTCGGCGGCACCATCGGCTGGGTGGAGAGAAGGGCGCTTTCCGACCGGCGCATGCTGGTCGTTCGCGTTCCGCTCGCCGGACGTGCGCGCCGGCCCCGACGACAGCGCGGCCCTGGTGTTCCGGGCCGAGCAGAACGTGCTGCTCGAAATGGCCGAACAGGCGGCGTCGGCGGCGGCGACAGCCGCGCCCGGCTGGGTCAAGGTCAGGCACCGCGACGGGCAGACCGGTTTCGTCCGGATCTCGCAGGTCTTCGGAATTTGACGCGCACGCGCCGGCCGCGAATCCGCTGCTCGGCGCGCCGGAGGTCGTGGCCATGACGGCGAAGAGCGTGGCAATCCTCGGTGCCGGAGCCTGGGGCACGGCGCTCGCCGCGCATCTCGCGCGCCGCGACGACGTCCGCGTCACGCTGTGGGCGCGCGACGAAGCGCAGGCGCGCAGGACATGCCGCGACGCGCGTCAACGACCGGTATCTGCCCGGTGTGACGCTGCCGAGTGCACTCGTCGTCACCGGCGATCTCGCGGCCGCGGCCGGCGCCGGGCTGCTGATCGCCGGAACGCCGGTGGCGGCACTGCCCGCGCTCGTCGACGGGCTGGCCGGCTGTGGCGCGCGCGCGCCGCTTCGTCTGGCTGTCGAAGGGCTTCCTTGCGGTATCGGCGACCCCGGCGCTGCCTGCGGGCGTCGCGCTTGCGCACCAGGTGATCGCGCCGCGCTGGCCGGCGCCCGTCGGCATGGTCTCGGGCCCGAGCTTCGCCGAGGAGGTCGCCCGCGGACTGCCGACGGCGGTGACCGTCGCCGCAACCGATCCCGCGCTCGCGGCCGAAGTCGCGGCGCTGCTGCGCGCCGATACGCTGCGTGCCTATGAAAGCGACGACATGGCGGGCGTCGAAGTCGGCGGCGCGGTGAAGAACGTGCTGGCGATCGCAGCGGGCACGAGCGACGGCCTGGGCTTCGGACACAATGCCCGGGCGGCGCTGATCACGCGCGGCCTCGCCGAGACCGGGCGCCTGTCGGCGGCACTCGGCGGTCGCCGCGATACGCTGATGGGACTCGCCGGCCTCGGCGACCTCGTGCTCACCTGCACCGGCGACCTTTCGCGCAACCGCCGCGTGGGTCTCGCGCTGGCACGAGGGCAGGCGCTGCCAGCGGTGCTCGCCGAGCTGGGTCACGTCGCCGAGGGCGTGGGCGCGGCGCGATCGCGTGCGCGCACTGGCGCGACCAGCATGGCGTCGAAATGCCGATCTGCGAAGCGGTCTACCGCGTGCTGTACGAGAACGTCGACCCGAAGGCAGGCCGTCGAAACCCTGCTGCGGCGCGAGCCCGGATCGGAACGGCATTGAGCTGCCGGACGCCGGTCGCCGCCCGCCGATGCGCCGCGGCCCGGCGCGTCCCGCGCGCGCATCCGGGTCAGGCCGCGCCGCCGAACCCGGTCTGCCGCCACGCCTCGTAGACGGCGACCGCCACGGCGTTCGACAGATTGAGGCTGCGCACGCCGGCGCGCATCGGAATGCGCAGGCGGGCGTCGGCGGAGAATTGCGCGAGTATCTCGTCCGGCAGGCCGGCGGTCTCGCATCCGAAGACCAGGACATCGCCGTCGGCGAAGCGCGCATCGTGCAATGTCCGCGTGCCGCCGGTCGTGAACGCAAACCAGCGGCGGCCCGCCGGATGGTCGAGCGCGGCGCGGCAGGCGGCGAAATCGCGGTGGACCCGGACGCGCGCGTACTCGTGGTAGTCGAGGCCGGCGCGCTTCAGTTCGCGGTCCTCCATCCGGAAGCCAAGCGGTTCGACGAGGTGCAGGTCGGTCGCCGTATTCGCGGTGAGGCGGATCACATTGCCCGTATTCGGAGGAATCTCCGGATGCACGAGCACCACCGCGAAAGGCGTGCGACGGACCTCGGCGGCGCCGCATGCCGCTCGGTCATCACCTGCCCGGGACGCAGCGTGCGCGCGACGACCCAGCACTCGATGCCGGCGCGCCCCGGCGCGCAGCAGCGTCGCAGCGGCCTCGGCCAGCGTCGCGCCGGTCGTCATCACGTCGTCGACCAGTGCGATCCGCGCGCCGCGGACGTCGCCGCGGGCGGCGAATGCGCCGCGGACGTTGCGCGCGCGTCGGGCCACGACAACGCGGCCTGCGGCGGGCCGCCGCCGACGCGCTCGAGCGCCGCCGCGAGCGGCAATCCGACGCCGCAGCGCGACGCGCGCGCGCGATCTCGTGCGCCTGATTGAATCCGCGCTCGCGCTGGCGGGCCGCGGCGAGCGGCAGCGCGACGACGCGGTCGGGCACGACGCCGGCGCGCGAGCAAGCGACGCCAGCACGGCGCGCGGCCAGTCGCGACCGCGGCCCAATCGGCGAGCGCCAGCCGGCCGCCGTACTTGAACTGCTGCAGAGCCGGTCGACGGGAAACGCGTAGACGAGCGCGCGATCGTCGCCGCGTAAGGCGGCGGATGGTCGAGGCAGGCGCCGCAGACCATCGCCTCCGCAGCCGGCAACGCGCACACCGGGCAGGCGGCGGACGTCGCGGCAGCGCCGCGCTGCACTCGCAGCACAGCAGCGCGCTGCCGGCAGCCGGCGGCACAGAGCGCGCAGTGCTGCGGCAGCGCAAGGCGGGCAAGGCTCATCGGCGCGGTGCGAGAGCGACTGCCATCGCCGGCGTGCGCCGCGGCGGGCGCCCGCGATGCCGCTGTCAAGCATTCGCGCATCCGGATTTGACAACGACGGGGCCTCCCTCGACACTCGGACCCGTCCGGTCGTCGCGACGCCGGCGCGTCCGCGTCGATGCGAATTCGACGTCTGAAGACTAACCCACGAGGCCGTCGCCATGCCATCCGCCGAACGCATGACCGCCCTGACCATGACGCAGCGGCGGCGCGAAAGGTCGCGACGGCCGGCGAGCGGGCGCCGTGGAGCGTCGCGGCGGTCGAAGCGCTGTTCGCGCTGCCGTTCACCGACCTCCTGTTCCGCGCGCAGCAGACCCATCGCGAGCACCATGCGCCCGACACCGTCCAGCTCTCGCACGCTGCTGTCGATCAAGACCGGCGGCTGCCCCGAGGACTGCGGCTACTGTCCGCAGGCGAAGCGCTACCACACCGGTGTCGAGGACGAGGCGCTGCTCCGGCTGTCCCGCGGTCGTCGAGGCGGCGCGCGCCGCGAAGGCGAGCGGCGCGACGCGCTTCTGCATGGGCGCGGCGTGGCGCGGACCGAAGGAGCGCGACCTCGCGCCGGTGCTCGACATGGTGCGCGCGGTGAAGGCGCTCGGCCTCGAGACCTGCTGCACGCTCGGGCATGCTCAAGGACGGCCAGGCCGAGCAGCTCAAGGACGGCCGGCCTCGACTACTACAACCACAACCTCGACACCGCGCCCGAGTTCTACGGCGAAGTGATCACCACGCGCGACTTACCAGGACCGGCTCGATACGCTGCGATCGCGTGCGCGATGCCGGCATCAACGTCTGCTGCGGCGGGATCGTCGGAATGGGCGAGTCGCGCACCGGCGCGCGCCGGCCTGATCGCGCAGCTCGCCAACCTGGATCCCTATCCGGAGTCGGTGCCGATCAACCACCTCGTCCAGGTCGAGGGCACGCCGCTGCACGACCGGTTCGGCGGCGACGGGGCGCTCGACCCGCTCGAATTCGTCCGCACGATCGCCGTCGCGCGCATCACGATGCCGAAGGCCATGCGTGCGGCTGTCCGCCGGGCGTCGCGAGATCGGCGAGACGCGGTGCAGGCGCTGTGCTTTCTCGCCGGCGCGAACTCGATCTTCTACGGCGACCGCTGCTGACGACGGACAATCCGGACGTCGATGCCGATCGCGCGCTGTTCGCGAACTCGGGCTCGGCATTGCCGGCATCCGGCGCCCGCCGGCTGACGGCGGAGAACGCGTGGCCCGCGGGCGCGCCGCTGCATTTCCGAACGGCGGAGGCGCGAAGCGGCGCTTCGTCGGCATGGTGACCACCGTCGCAGCGACCGGTCCGCGCCGCGACACGGCCGCGCCGCCGGCGGTCGCGTTCGCGTGACCCTCGCTTGATCCGCGACCTCGAGCGCGACCTCGCGGCGCGCGACGCGGCCGGGCTTGCGCGCGTCCGCCGCACGCTGTCGTCGCCGCAGGGCGCGCGACGTCGTCGTCGACGGCCGTGACATCGTCGCCTTCGCGAGCAACGACTACCTCGGTCTCGCCAATCATCCGCGCGGTCGTCGCGGCGGCGCGCGACGCCGCGACGCGCTGGGGTGTCGGTGCCGGCGCGTCGCACCTGATCTCCGGCCACTACGCGCCGCACGCCGCGCTGGAAGCGGAGCTCGCCGCATTCGTGCGTCCCTGTGCGGGCGCGCGCGCGCTGACGTTTTCGACCGGGCTATCTCGCGAATCTCGCGATCCTCACGACGCTCGCCGGGCGCGGCGACGAGATCTTCGCCGACCGGCTGAACCATGCCTGCCTCAACGACGGTGCGCTGCTGTCGCGCGCGCGCTTCTTCCGCCACCGGCATCGCGACCTGGCGGCGCTTCGCGCGCGCCTCGCCGCGTCGGCGGCGCCGCGCCGGCTGATCGTCACCGATGCGGTGTTCAGCATGGACGGCGACCTCGCCCCGCTGCCCGAGCTCGTCGCGCTGGCCGACGAGTTCGACGCCGTTCTGGTGGTCGACGACGCGCACGGCTTCGGCGTCCTCGGCGGCGGACGCGGCACGCTCGCGCATTTCGGCATCGAGTCCGAGCGCATCGTCTACATGGGCACGCTCGGCAAGGCGGCGGGTGTCGCGGGAGCGTTCGTCGCCGCGCATCCGGCGGTGATCGAATCGCTGATCCAGTTCGCGCGCCCATACGTGTACACGACGGCGGCGCCCCCGCTGCTGGCGGAGGCGCTGCTCGCCGGGTTGTCGGTCATCCGCGACGACGCGCCGCGCCGCGCGCATCTCGCGGCGCTGATCGAGCGCTTTCGCGAGCGCGCGCGCGGTTTGCCGTGGGTGCTGCGGGAGTCGCCGACCGCGATCCAGCCGCTCTTCGCCGGTGGCAGCGAAGCCGCCGTGGCGCTGGCCGACGCCCTCTGGCGGCGCGGCTTCTGGGTGCCCGCGATCCGGCCGCCGACGGTGCCCGCCGGCAGTGCCCGGTTGCGCGTGACGCTGACCGCAGCGCACTCGCTGGCCGACGTCGACGCCCTGATCGGAGCCCTGGGCGAGATCGCGGCGGGTCGCTGAACATGCGCGCCACACCACGGGTGCGGGAGAATTCCACGGCAGGATCCCGGTTCGCACGCGGCGGATGCACGTCCGATGCGCGGGCGCCGCGGCGCCGCGAAGCGGGCGACGATCCTGCGCTTCGGATGATGCCGTGACGCTCCACGTCGAATCGCAGGGGCACGGCCCGCCGCTGGTGCTCCTGCACGGGTGGGCGATGCACTCCGGCGTGTGGGGGGCGCTCGCGCGGCGGCTCGCCGGCCGGTATCGCGTGCATGCCGCCGATCTCCCCGGGCATGGCCGCAGTGCTCCATCGACGCCGTTCACTCTGGACGGCATCGTGCGCGCCCTCGACGCCGCGTTCGCCCGCGAGCAGCGACCGCTGACGCTGCTCGGCTGGTCGCTCGGAGGGCTCGCCGCCATGCGCTGGGCGCTCGCGCGCCCGGAACGCATCTCGACGCTGGTTCTCGTCTGCGCGACGCCGCGGTTCGTCGCGGGCGACGACTGGCCGCACGCGATGTCGAGGCAGACGCTCACCCGCTTCGCCGACGAACTGCACGTCGCGTGGAAGGCCACCGTGCTGCGCTTCCTGACCCTGCAGCTGCAGGGAAGCGAGCACTCGCATGCCGTGCTGGCGCGCCTGCGCCACGACATGTTCGCGCGCGGCGAGCCGTCGCCGCGGGTGCTGTCGGAAGCGCTCGGCGTGCTGGCGACGACGGACCTTCGCGATGTCGCCGGGTCGATCGAACAGCGCACGCTGGTCGTTTCCGGCAGCCGCGACACGCTGACGCTGCCCGCCGCGGGCGAATGGCTCGCGAACGCGCTGCCGCAGGCCCGGCATGCGCTCGTCGCCGGCGCCGCGCACCTGCCGTTCCTGTCGCATCCCGAAGCCTTCGACCGCGCGCTGGACGATTTTCTCGATGCCCGGTGACCTGCCGCGCGATGCCGACCCCGCGGCCGTCGACGCGCGCGCCGTCCGCCGGCATTTCGGGCGCGCCGCGGAGACCTACGATGACGCCGCGGTCCTGCAGCGCGAGGTCGGCGCGAGGATGGCGGAGCGGCTGGACGTCGCGCGGCTCCAGCCCGGCGTCTTGCTCGATGCCGGTTGCGGCACCGGAGAGGCGCTGGCAGGACTTGCCGGGCGCTATCCGAAGGCGCGCCGGGTCGCGCTCGACATCGCGCTGCCGATGATCGAGGCGGCGCGCAGACGCGCGGGCGGACCCCCGTCGATGCTCGGCCGGCTGCTTGCTCCGCGGCGCGGGACCTCGGGTGGCGCGCCGCTGTTCGCCTGCGGCGACATCGGCTCGCTGCCCTTCGCTCATGCCGCGTTCGGCCTCGTGTGGAGCAATCTCGCGCTGCAATGGGTGGCCGACCTGGCGGGCGCGTTCGCCGAGTTCCATCGCGTACTCGAAGTCGGCGGGCTGCTCAGCTTCACGACGTTCGGACCCGACACCCTGAAGGAACTGCGCGCCGCGTTCGCCGCGATCGATGCCGGGCCCCACGTGGGCCGCTTTGCGGACATGCACGACATCGGCGACATGCTGGTGCACGCAGGATTCGCGGACCCGGTCGTGCAGATGGAGCGCATGACGCTCACCTATGCCACCGCGCCGGAGATGATGAAGGACCTGAAGGCGATCGGCGCGACCAACGCGACGCGGGGCCGCGCGCGGGGACTCATGGGCCGCCGGCGCTGGGGTCGGGTGGTCGGCGCGCTCGACGCGATGCGCGACGCGGCCGTGGGCGGAAGGATCCCGGCGACCTTCGAGGTGATCTACGGCCACGCCTGGAAGGCCGTGCCCCGGCGCACCCCCGAAGGACACGCGATCGTGACCCTGGAGCGCCGGCCGCGCGACGGGTGATGAGGGCGCGGGCGTGACCTTCGCGCATCGCCGGCTGCCCCGCCCAGGCAGCGTGACGGGGGCCGCTGCGCGCCTGTCGATCGGGACATCCTGCTTCCGCATGCGCACGCCATGACCTGCGGGATCTTCATCACCGGGACCGACACCGGCGTCGGCAAGACGGTCGTCGCGGCGGCGCTGCTGCGCGGCCTCGTCGCGAGCGGCATCCGCGCCGTGGGAATGAAACCGGTCGCGGCGGGGCTGGAGCGCGGCGGCGAGGTCGGCGCCGATGCGGCAGCGCTGATCGCCGCCGGCAATGTCCGGGCCCCGTTGGGCGACGTGAGCCCGTATTCATTCGTCCCCGCCATTGCGCCGCACGTCGCCGCGGCCGATGCGGGCGTCGTGATCGACCTGGACGTCATTGTCGCCGCCTACCGGCGCCTGGCGGATCGCGCCGATGCCGTGGTCGTCGAGGGGGCGGGCGGCGCGCTGGTGCCGCTCAGCGCCGGGGCCGACATGCTGGATATCGCCGCGCGCCTCGGCCTTCCCGTGCTTCTGGTCGTCGGCGTCCGGCTGGGCTGCCTCAATCACGCGCTGCTCTCGACGCTGGCCATCAATGCGCGCGGCCTGCGCCTGGCCGGCTGGATCGCGAACCGGATCGATCCGGCGATGCAGGCCGCCGATGCCGGCGTCGCGGCGCTTGCCGGGCGCCTGCCGGCGCCCTTGGTCGCCGACTTCGCGTGGCATCAGGGAACTGCGCCGACGCCGCGGCTGTCCGCCGCCGCGCTGCGTGCGCTCGGGTTCGTCGCGCGCTGACGGCGCGGCGAAGGCGGACCGACGCCTGCCCGCGGCGCTTTTGCCGCGTCATTGATCCGTGCTAACATTCCGCGCCTTTTGCAGCAATCCGCCGCGGCAAGATCGGACAGAACGGCGAAACGCGGCTCGAAGGTCAAACCGGGCCGGCGCCGCCCCCCTGGCGGCGCGATCGATGCCGGGCGCCGGACTCCCTCCCGATACCCGTCGAATCCGGAACGAGCCTCGCGTCGTCGCGGAGCGGGCCGGCGGGGCGGGCGGGCAGAGGCGCCGACAGGATCCGAACACGAACGCTGGAAGCAATCGAGGAACGCATGGTGCGCAATGATTTTCGGGCCGGCCACCGGCTCTTGTTGAAGGCCCTGGCCCTCGCATTCCTCTCGCCGGGCGCGGCGTTCGGGGCGCGCGAGTGGAACCTGCAGACTCCGGTGACGCCGATCGCGCGCCAGATGTACGACCTGCATTCGTTCATCTTCTGGATATGCGTGATCATATTCATCGCCGTGTTCGGCGTGATGTTCTATTCGATCTTCAGGCACCGGAAGTCGGTGGGTCACGAGGCGCACCAGTTCCACGAAAACACCACGGTCGAGGTCGTCTGGACGGTCATCCCGTTCCTGATCCTCCTGTTCATGGCGTTTCCCGCGACGAGGACGATCCTCGCGATGAAGGACACCACCGAGCCGGGCATGACGGTCAAGATCACCGGCTACCAGTGGAAGTGGGGCTACGACTACGTTCAGGAAGGCTTCGGCTTCTACTCGAATCTCTCGACGCCGCTGGCGCAGATCGAGAATCGCGCGCCCAAGGGCGACAACTATCTGCTCGAGGTCGACAACCCGATGGTCGTCCCGGTCGACACCAAGGTCAGGCTGCTGATCACTGCGAGCGACGTGATCCACTCCTGGTGGGTGCCGGCGTTCGGGGTCAAGCAGGACGCGATTCCCGGATTCGTCCGCGATTCCTGGTTCAAGGCCGAAACGCCCGGCATCTACCGCGGCCAATGCGCCGAGCTCTGCGGCAAGGAACACGGATTCATGCCGATCGTCGTCGAGGTCAAGACCAAGGACGACTACGCGAAGTGGATCGACGAGCAGCGCAAGAAGGCCGCGGCGGCCGGCGACGACCCGAGCAAGGTGTGGACACTGGGCGATCTCGTCGCGCGCGGAGAGAAGGTCTACACGGCGAACTGCATGGCCTGCCACCAGGCGACCGGAAAGGGCCTGCCGCCGGCGTTCCCGGCGCTCGACGGCTCGAAGGTCGTCAACGGGCCGAAGGCGGCGCAGATCAAGACGGTGCTCAACGGCGTGGAGCGTGACGGCAAGCCGACGGCGATGATCTCCTGGAAGCAGCTGTCGGACACGGACCTCGCGGCGGTGATCACCTTCACGCGCAACAGCTGGGGGAACAAGACCGGCGAGGCGATCCAGCCGGCTGAAGTGAAGGCGGGGCGCACGTGACGCAAGTCGAGCGCGCGGCGCGGGCGCGGCCCGGCGTGACGAGAACCGATTCAGAGACGCACGGAGTATCCAAAGGGAGCACCCGATGAGCAGCATTCCCCACGATCACGCCCCCGGCTACGGCCACGCGCACGACGACCACGCGCACCATCCGTCCGGGATCATGCGCTGGATCACGACGACCAACCACAAGGACATCGGCACGCTGTACCTGTGGTTCTCGTTCACCATGTTCCTCGTCGGCGGCTGCATGGCGCTCACCATCCGCGCCGAGCTGTTCCAGCCCGGCATGCAGGTGGTCCATCCCGAGTTCTTCAACTCGATGACGACGCTCCACGGTCTCATCATGGTGTTCGGCGCGATCATGCCGGCCGCGGTCGGGTTCGCGAACTGGATGGTACCGATGCTGATCGGGGCGCCCGACATGGCGTTCGCGCGGATGAACAACTGGAGCTTCTGGCTGCTGCCTCCCGCCGCGATCCTGCTGATCACCTCGCTGTTCGTCCCCGGCGGCGCCGCTGCCGCGGGCTGGACGCTCTACCCGCCGCTCACCGTCCAGGCCGGCATGGGGATGGATCTGACGATCTTCGCCATCCACATCATGGGCGCGTCGTCGATCATGGGCTCGATCAACATCATCACCACGATCCTGAACCTGCGCGCGCCGGGCATGACGCTGATGAAGATGCCGCTGTTCTGCTGGACCTGGCTGATCACCGCCTACCTGCTGATCGCGGTGATGCCGGTGCTGGCGGGTGCCGTGACGATGCTGCTCACCGACCGGCATTTCGGGACGACGTTCTTCAATGCCGCCGGCGGCGGCGACCCGGTGCTCTTCCAGCATGTCTTCTGGTTCTTCGGGCATCCCGAGGTCTACATCATCATTCTGCCCGCGTTCGGAATCATTTCGCAGATCATCCCGACGTTCTCGCGCAAGCCGCTGTTCGGCTACGCGTCGATGGTCTACGCCACCGCGGGCATCGCGATCCTCTCCTTCGTCGTCTGGGCCCACCACATGTTCACGGTCGGCATGCCCACGGCCGGCCTGCTGTTCTTCATGTACGTGACCATGCTCATCGCGGTGCCCACCGGCGTGAAGGTCTTCAACTGGCTGGCGACGATGTGGCGCGGGTCGATGACTTTCGAGACCCCGATGCTTTTTGCGATCGGCTTCCTGTTCCTGTTCACCATGGGCGGCTTCACCGGCCTCGTCCTGGCGATCACGCCCGTCGACATCCAGCTGCAGGACACGTACTACGTCGTCGCACATTTTCACTACGTGATGGTGGCGGGTAGCCTGTTCGCGTTCTTCGGCGGCACCTACTACTGGATCCCGAAGTGGACCGGCACGATGTACGACGAGCGGATCGGAAAGCTGCACTTCTGGTCGTCGATGATCTCGTTCAACCTGACGTTCTTCCCGATGCACTTCCTCGGGCTGGCCGGCATGCCGCGGCGGATTCCGGACTACGCGCAGCAGTTCGCCGACTGGAACATGCTGGCGTCGATCGGCGCGTTCTGGTTCGGGTTCTCGCAACTGCTCTTCCTGTACGCGGTGCTGAAATGCGTGATGGGGAAGGGCGAGAAGGCGCCCGCGAAGCCCTGGGAAGGCGGGGACACGCTCGAGTGGACCCTGCCGTCGCCGGCGCCGTACCACACTTTCGAGACGCCGCCGGCGATCAGGTGACGCGCGCTCGGACCGCCGGTTGCCGACGCGTCCCGCGCCTTCGCGATGCACCTACATTCCATGAAGACCAACGTCGAGCCGAACGCAGACGAAGCGCGGCGCCTGCGATCCGCGAACCTGCGGACGGCGCTGGTGTTCGCGTCCATTGCGGTCGTGTTCTTCGTCGGCATCATCGCCACCCGGTTCATGGGCGGCCCGGTCACGGGGATCGCCGTCATGGGCGTGGCGGTGCTGGTGTTCCTGGCCTTCGCCATCGGCCGGAACCTGCGCCGCTGAGGCCGCAGCCATGAACGACGAGCAGCGCAAGTCCAACCGCAGCCTCCTCGCGCGCCTCGGCATCGTCGTCGTCGCGATGTTCGGCTTCGGCTACGCGCTGGTGCCGTTCTACGAAAAGATCTGCGAGGCCACCGGCATGCGCAACATCGCGCAGGCCGACGAGGTGACGAACTCGCAGGTGGATCTGTCGCGCGCCGTGCGCATCGAGCTCGACTCCAACGTGCGCAAGCTGCCGTGGACCTTCCGGCCGCTGGAAGCCGTCGTCGACGTGCACCCGGGCGAAGTGCGGCAGGTGATCTACGAGATCGTCAACACGACCGACCGCGCCATGACCGGCCAGGCGATCCCCAGCTACGGCCCCGCGCACGCCGCGCAGTATTTCCGGAAGCTGGAATGCTTCTGCTTCGCCAAGCAGACGCTGCAGCCGGGCGAGACGCGGCGGATGCCGGTGGTGTTCGTCGTCGATTCGGCGCTGCCGGGCGACGTCGCGACGATCACGCTGTCCTACACCTTCTTCGAGGTCGAGGGCGCGGCGGGAGGCAGGACATGACGACAACCGGCCGCGCGAGCGGTCCGGAGGACGGCCCTCGCGGCGCGCGGGGACCGGCACGACACCGAGGAGCACTCGATGAGCGCAGCACAGCACGGCGCCAAGCCCTACTACTACGTACCGCAGCCGTCGCACTGGCCGATCATCGGCTCGTTCGCGCTGCTGCTCATGGCATTCGGCGCCGCCTTCTGGTTGAACAGCATCGGCGCGGGCCCGTGGCTGGTGGCGGGCGGATTCTGCGTCCTGCTCGTGATGCTGTTCGGCTGGTTCGGCACCGTGATCGGCGAATCCGAGGGCGCTGCTCTACAACAAGAAGGTCGACCTGTCGTTCCGCTGGAGCATGAGCTGGTTCATCTTCTCGGAGGTGATGTTCTTCGCCGCGTTCTTCGGCGCGCTCTTCTACATCCGCAACCTGTCGGTGCCGGACCTCGGCAGCCTGACGTCGAAGCTGATCTGGCCCGACTACACGTCGGCGTGGCCGACCGTCGGCCCGTACATCAAGGAGCAGTTCACGCCGATGGGCGCGATCGGCATCCCGCTGCTCAACACGATCATCCTGCTAACGTCGGGCTTCACGCTGACCGTCGCGCACCACGCGCTGAAGGCGGGCCATCGCGGCACGCTGAAGCTGTGGCTGTTCGCGACGATCGTGCTGGGCTTCACGTTCATCGGCTTCCAGGCCTACGAATACATCCACGCGTACAGCGCGCTCAACCTCAAGCTGTCGACCGGCGTCTACGGCTCGACGTTCTTCATGCTGACCGGCTTTCACGGCTTCCACGTGACGATCGGCGCGATCATGCTGTCGGTGATGCTCGCGCGCGCGTTCAGGGGCCATTTCACGCCCGACCACCATTTCGCGTTCGAGGCGGCCGCGTGGTACTGGCACTTCGTCGACGTGGTCTGGCTGCTGCTGTTCGTGCTCGTCTACTGGCTCTGACCGGACCGCTGTTGCGGCTGCGGCGCCGGAGCCGCGCCGCCGCTGCTCTGGCGGCGATTCAGGCTCGGTGGAGCGCGCCGCGGCGCGGGACGACGGCCCGCGAGGTTCCTCCCCGCTCCGGCTAGCGCAATCCGGTCGGGGAGATCCAGCCCATCCAGTACGAAATGACGAGGAACGCGACGAGGCTCGCCGAAAGCGCGACGCGCACGGCCAGCATCTTGACCATGCGCGTGCCGTGGCCGCGATCGTGATACAGGTAGTACAGCGCCGAGAACAGGCTGACGATGACGGCGATGAGCCCGGCGACGACGATGATCTTCATGCGTTTGCGACGCTCTCCGCGAACGCAGTGTAGAAGAAGCCCGCGACCGATGCCAAACGCGCCCGACACGACAGTTGTCGCGATGCCGCCGCGGTTCCGGCCGCGCGCGCTGCCGACGCTCGCGATGCTCGCCGCGGTCGCGCTGTTCGTCGCCGCCGGCCACTGGCAGCAGGGCCGCATGCACGACAAGGAGGCGCTGCGCGCGCAGTTCGACGCCGCGGCACTGCAGCCGCCGCTCGCGCTGGCGACGCTGCCCGCCGCGTCGGACTGGTCGGCGCTGCGCTTTCGCCCGGTGACCGCCGACGGCGAATACGATGCGCGCGCGGCAGATCCTCATCGACAACAGGGTGCACGACGGCCGCGTCGGCTATCACGTCGTCACGCCGCTGCGCCTCGCGGACGGGCGCGTCGTGCTGGTCGACCGCGGCTGGGTCGCGCAGGGCGCGTCGCGCGCCGCGCTGCCCGTCGCGCGCGCCTCCGGCCGGCGCCGTGACCGTCAGGGGTCGGATCGCCCTTCCCACGTCGGGATATCTGGAGCTCGGGTCGGACGCCGCCGCGGGGCCGGTGTGGCAGAACCTCGACCCGGCGCGCTTCGCGGCGGCGACCGGCATCGCGGTGCTGCCGGTCGTGGTCGAGCAGACGGCGGCCTCCGGTACCGGACGACGGCCTCGTGCGCGACTGGCCGGCCCCGGATTTCGGCATCGACAAGCACTGGATCTACATGATGCAGTGGTACGCGTTCGCGGCGCTCGCGATCGTCCTGTGGCTGGTGCTCAACCTGCGCGAATCCGCGCGCCGCCGCGATGACTGAACCGCTGCCGCCGCCCGGTTCGCGCTCCGCGCACCGACTGGCGCGGCAAGCGCACGCTGCTGCTGATTGCCGCGATCTGCGTCGCGCCGGTGCTCGCGTCGTACGCGGCCTACTACCTGTTTCCGCGCGACGCCCGGGTGAACTACGGGACGCTGCTGCCGACCGCGCCGGCGCCCGCGATCGAAGGAACGCTGGCGAACGGCGCGCCGTTTCGCCTCGCCGACCTGCGCGGCCGCTGGGTGCTGCTCGTCGGTCGCGCGGGGCGCTGCGACGCGCCTGCGAGCGCATGCTCTACGCGACGCGGCAGGCGCGCACGATGCAGGGCAAGGAGCAGGACCGGATCGTGCGCGTCTGGCTGGTCCTCGGGGACGAGATGCCCGCGGACGGCATCCTCGCGCAGCATCCCGGCCTGGTCGTCGCGCGCTTGCGGGGCGGCGCCGGGGTGCCGCTGCCCGACGGCGGCCGCGGCGATCTTCCTGATCGATCCGCTGGGCAACCTGGTCCTGCGCTACGCCGACGACCCCGACATCAAGGGCGTCGCAAGGACCTCGCGCGACTGCTCGAGGCGTCGCGCATCGGCTGACGCCGGGCGGGTCGGATGCGAGCCGATGTCCCGCGTCGCCCGGCCCGCGCAAGGCTTGGGTACGGCGGCCCGGCGATGGTAAAATCCGCCCTTCGCCAGCCGCTGCGCCCGCCCTGCGCCCACCCCGATTCGCCATGACCACGCTCGCCCTACGCCGAAAGCCGATTCCGGCAATTTCTCGCGCTGACCAAGCCGCGGGTCGTGTCGCTGATCGTGTTCATGCGCGGTGATCGGCATGTTCCTCGCGGTGCCCGGCCTGCCGCCGGCGGCGGCCGGTGTTCTTCGGCACGCTGGGCATCGCGCTTCGTCGCCGGCGCCGCCGCGGCGATCAACTGCCTCGTCGAGCAGAAGATCGACGCGCTGATGGCGCGCACGCGCCGCCGTCCGCTGCCCGCGGCGAGCTCACCTCGCTGCAGACGCTCGTGTTCGCCGGCGCTGGTCGGCGGCATCGGCCTGTTCGTGCTCCATCGCTTCGTCAATCCGCTGACGATGTGGCTCACGCTCGCGACGTTCGTCGGCTACGCGGTCATCTACACGGTGCTGCTCAAGCCCGCGACGCCGCAGAACATCGTCATCGGCGGCGCGTCGGGCGCGATGCCGCCGGTGCTGGGCTGGGCCGCGGTGACCGGCGACGTCGCGCCCGAGGCGCTGCTGCTGTTCCTGATCATCTTCGTCTGGACGCCGCCGCACTTCTGGTCGCTCGCGCTGTATCGCGCGCACGACTACGCGAAGGCCGGCCTGCCGATGCTGCCGGTCACGCACGGCCGCCGCTACACGCGGCTGATGATCGTGCTCTACACGCTCGCGCTGGTCGCGGTCACGCTGCTGCCGTTCGCGATCCGGATGAGCGGCGTGATCTACCTGGTCGCGGCGCTGGCGCTGGGCGGCCTGTTCCTGCTCTACGCGGTGCAGCTCTACCGCGACTACAGCGACGAGCTCGCGCGCGCGACGTTCAAGTATTCGATCTGGTACCTGGCGGCGCTGTTCTCGGCGCTGCTGGTCGATCACTACTGGCGCTGATGCCCGGTTTCGCGCGTTGCGTGTTCCGGTGCGCGTTCCCCGTCCTGGCCGCGCTGGCGCTGGCCGGCTGCGGGCCCGAAGCCCCGCGTTTCAGGGCATCGGACGTCACCGGCACCACGTACGGTCGCGACTTCCGGCTGACCGACCACGACGGGCAGACGCGCACGCTCGCCGACTTCCGCGGCAAGGTGGTCGTGCTGTTCTTCGGCTACACGCAATGCCCCGACGTCTGCCCGACGACGCTCGCCGAACTCGCCGAGACGATGAAGCGGCTCGGCCCCGACGCCGCCCGCGTCCAGGTGCTGTTCGTCACCGTCGATCCCGAGCGCGACACGCCGGAGCTGCTGGCGCAGTACGTGCCGGCGTTCAATCCGTCGTTCCTCGGCCTCTCGGGCGACGCGGACGCGACCGCGCGCACCGCGAAGGAATTCAAGGTCATCTACCAGAAGCAGCCGGGCAGCACGCCGGGACACCTACTCGATGGACCACTCGGCCGGCACGTTCGTGTTCGATCCGCAGGGGCGGCTGCGCCTCTACGTCGGCTACGGGCAGGGGCCGGACGTGTTCACGCACGACATCGCGCGAACTGCTGCGCACGTCGGGCTGAGAGCCCGTCGGAAATTTCGCCGGACGGCACGCGGCACCACGTTCGCACGGCGCGCGTCTGCAGCTTCCCCGCGCTACGGCCCCGAACGCTGGATCAGTTCAAGAATGTAGCCATCGGGATCCTTGACGAAGGCGATGACCGTCGTCCCGCCTTTCACCGGCCCCGCCTCGCGCGTCACGGTCCCGCCCTTGGAGCGCACCGCGGCGCAGGCGGCGGCGGCATCGACGACTTCGACGGCGACGTGGCCGAAGCCGCTGCCGACTTCGTAGCGATCGATGCCGTAGTTGTACGTGAGTTCGAGCACCGCGCCGCGCGACTCGTCGCCGTAGCCGACGAAGGCCAGCGTGTATTTCTGCTCGGGACGGTCCGCCGTGCGCAGCAACTGCATGCCCATCACGTCGGTGTAGAAGTCGATCGACCGCTGGAGGTCGCCGACGCGCAGCATCGTGTGCAGGATTCGCATTCCGGTATCGGTCCTAGAACTCGACCATCTCGAAGTCTTCCTTGCGCGCGCCGCACTCCGGGCAGGTCCAGTTGGGCGGCACGTCTTCCCATTGCGTACCGGGTGCGATCCCCTCGTCGGGGGCACCCTCGGCTTCGTCGTATATCCAGCCGCAGATCAGGCACATGTACTTTTTCATTGAGGGCGTGGCGGTTGGAGTAAAATCCCGCAATTCTAGCAAGGCCCACGCGTTCTGCGCGACCTTTCCGGCCGCGCTCGCGACGTCGACGGTCGCAGCACCATGCCCCCCGATACCGATCCCGAATTTCCGCCGCTCGTCCTGACGTTCGCCGCGTCGGACCCTTCCGGCGGGGCCGGGCTGCAGGCCGACATCCTGACGCTCGCGAGCATGGGCTGTCATCCGCTCTCCGTCGTGACCGCGATCACCGTGCAGGACACGATGGGCGTCGACGGCATGCAGGCAGTCGACGCCGAATGGGTCGCCGACCAGGCGCGCTGCCTGCTCGAGGACATGCCGGTCGATGCCTTCAAGATCGGCGTGCTGGGCAGCGTCGAAATCATCGCGGCCATCGCCGAGATCGTCTCCGACTATCCCGATGTGCCGCTGATCCTCGACCCGGTGCTCGCCTCGGGCCGCGGCGATGAATTCGCCACCGAGGACATGGTGCATGCGATGCGCGAGCTTCTGCTCCCGCAGACGACGATTCTGACGCCGAACATCATGGAAGCCCGCCGCCTCGCCGATGCC
Organism: uncultured beta proteobacterium; assembly: GCA_963779445.1. GTDB lineage: Bacteria > Pseudomonadota > Gammaproteobacteria > Burkholderiales > Casimicrobiaceae > CAIWHR01. The sequence goes on along the minus strand of CAVZYI010000006.1, from coordinate 106,507 downwards.
GAGGAGGACGAGGAGCTTTCGTTCGCGGACTGCGCCGCCAGGCTGATCGAGCTGGGCGCCGAATTCGTCCTCGTCACCGGGACGCACGAGGCGACCCCGCAGGTGATCAACACGCTGTACGGCAAGAGCGGCATCGTGCGCACCGACACCTGGCCGCGGCTGTCCGGCAGCTATCACGGGTCGGGATGCACGCTCGCCTCGGCGATTGCCGCGATGCTCGCCAACGGTCTCGAGCTGCCCGAAGCGGTTCGCGAGGCGCAGGATTACACCTGGCACACCCTGAAGAAGGCGTACCGCCCCGGCATGGGCCAGTTCCTGCCGGATCGGCTGTTCTGGGCGCGCGAGGATGCCGACGAAACGCCCGACGCCGCCGACGCCACGCATGTTTCCGATGCCGGACGCACGCATTGACGATGCCTTCGCCGTGCGGCGGGCCCGCGCACGGCGCATCGCCGGCCTCTACGCGGTGACGCCCGATCTCGCCGATACCGCCGACCTGGTCGCGCGCGTCGCGGCCGCGCTTGCCGGCGGCGCCGGTGCCGTCCAGTACCGGAACAAAACGGCGGATCCGGCGCTGAAACGGGCGCAGGCGGCGGCCCTGGCCCGCGTTCACGCTGCGCGCGGCGCGGTGTTCATCGTCAACGACGACCCCGCGCTCGCCGCCGCGGTCGGCGCCGACGGCGTGCACATCGGCGGGAGCGACGGCAGCGTCGCGGCGGCCCGCGAGATCGTCGGCCCGGACCGCATCATCGGCGTGTCGTGCTACGACGATCCGGCGCTCGCCGAATCCGCGGTTGCCGACGGCGCCGACTACGTGGCGTTCGGCAGTTTCTTCCCGTCCTCGGTCAAGCCCGGCGCCCGCCGCGCCGATGTGGCGCTGCTTCTCAACGCGCGGCATCTCGGTGTGCCGATCGTGGCGATCGGCGGCATCACCCCCGCCAATGCGCGGGAGCTGGCGTGTGCCGGCGCCGACGCGGTGGCCGTGATCTCGGCCGTGTTCGACGCCCCGGACGTCGAAGCCGCGGCGCGCGCCGTGGCGAATGCCTTCGCCTGACGCCGGCGCCAGCGATCCTCCGGCGGCCGAGCGCCATCCTCCCTTCGACCCGAGCGCAACGGAATCCACCCATGAGCCGCAATGACGAACTGTTCGCACGCGCCCAGCGCACCATTCCCGCCGGCGTGAACTCTCCCGTGCGGGCCTTCCGCTCGGTAGGCGGCACGCCCCGCTTCTTCGCCCGCGGCGAGGGCGCTTACCTGTGGGATGCCGACGGCAAGCGCTACATCGACTACGTCGGCTCGTGGGGGCCGGCGATCCTCGGCCACGCGCATCCGGCGGTCGTCCGCGCGGTGCAGGAAACCGCGAGGCACGGACTGTCGTTCGGCGCGCCGACGGAGATCGAGATCGAGATGGCGGAAACGCTCGTCCGGCTGCTGCCGTCCATCGAGCTGGTGCGGCTCGTGTCGTCGGGCACCGAAGCGACGATGTCGGCGCTGCGCCTCGCGCGCGGCTTCACCGGACGCAGCAAGATCGTCAAGTTCGAAGGCTGCTATCACGGGCACGGCGACAGCCTGCTGGTGAAGGCCGGTTCCGGCGCGCTGACCTTCGGCCAGCCGTCGTCGGCGGGCGTGCCCGCCGCCATCGCCAACGAGACGATCGTGCTGCCCTACAACGACATCGGGGCGGTGGAGGCCGCGTTCGCCGCCGGCGGCGCCGACATCGCCTGCATCATCGTCGAGCCCATCGTCGGCAACATGAACCTGATCATGCCGCGCTCCGGATTCCTGGCGGGGCTGCGCCGCGTCTGCGATGCGCACGGCGCGGTGCTGATCTTCGACGAGGTGATGACCGGCTTTCGCGTGCATCCACGCGGCGTGCAGGGACTCTGCGGCGTCACGCCCGACCTCACGACGCTGGGCAAGGTGATCGGCGGAGGCATGCCGGTCGGCGCCTTCGGCGGCAAGCGCGCGATCATGGAGCGGATCGCCCCGCTGGGACCGGTGTATCAGGCGGGAACGCTGTCGGGAAATCCGGTGGCCGTCGCCGCGGGACTGGCGACGCTCGCCGAGATCCAGGCGCCCGGATTCTACGACCGGCTGGCGACGACCACCAAGGCGCTGACCGACGGTCTCGCGGCAGCCGCGGCGCGCGCCGGTGTTCCGTTCTGCGCGCAGGCCGTCGGCGGCATGTTCGGCCTGTATTTCGCCGCCTCCGTGCCCGACACCTACGACGCGGTGATGGCCGGCGACAAGGCGAGCTTCAACAAGTTCTTCCACGCCATGCTCGATGCCGGCGTGTACTTCGCGCCGTCGGCGTTCGAGGCGGGGTTCGTTTCCGCGGCCCATACCGCGGACGACGTCGCCGCGACCATCGCCTGCGCCGAAGCGGCGTTCAACGCGTTGCGCTGAGCGCGCTTCGGGTCGCCTCGAGATAGCCGCGCCCGAACGCCCGGTCGGGCTCGAGGTGGCAGCCCTCGGCCCATTCGTTCCAGGCGTTGATGAAGATCAGCTGCTCCTCGGGAGGATGGACGCGCGCCGTCTGGGCCACGAGGGCCGAGAGCCAGCGCTGATAATTCGCCGGATGCGCATTGACGAACACGTGGCTGTTGTTCGGGATTCGCGGCGTATTGTCCCAGCCCGTCATGACGCCGCGGAAGAGCCGGAATTCCGGGAGCGGTCGGTCGATGGCGGCCTTGGCGCTGAACACGTAGTCCCAGACCTTGCCGCGGAAGTCCGGATTGGTGACTTGCACCGCCTGCGTCACGTCGCCGACCTGCAGATTGTGCGGCGGAAACTCCAGGCCGGCGTCGAAGCCCCAATCGGCGGGCGGCGGCATGCCCGGCACGTGCACGAGCACGAGGTACGGGTTCTCGACGCCCTCGAGCCGCGCCTGGTCGCGAAACCGTTCGGCGGTGGCGCGCGGGTCCGGCAGCGCGTTGGCGCGATAGACGACGAACAGCGGGCGCCCGCCGACGCGGATGTAGCGCCGGTCGCGAAACAGCGGCGCGAGATCGGATGATCAGCCGGCGGTCGGCTTCGGGGGAGTACGCCTGTTCCATCAGGATGTCGTCGGCGTGTCCGTCCCAGCGCCGCGTCCAGTTCTCGTTCGCCCAGCACACGCAGAACGGGAAATCGGGCGCGCCGCTGCGATGAACCTCGTCGAGCGGCCGGTCGAGCAGGCGACGTCCGTTGAACCAGTAGTAGTAGTAGCAGAACCCGTGAACTCCGTATTCCCGCGCGAGTTCGGCCTGGGCGAAGCGCGTTTCCGGAACGCGCAGATCGTAGAACCCGAGGTCCGCGGGCAGGTGGGGCTGGTAGTGTCCCGAGAAGCCCGGCTGCGCACGGACGACGTTGCGCCACTCGGTGAAGCCCTTTCCCCACCACGCGTCGTTTTCGGGGATCGGGTGGAATTGCGGGAGGTAGAACGCGATCAGCTTCATGTGGTGCGGTCCGCGTAGTCGTCGGGCGGCGGCGACATATTAACGCGGCCACGTCGGGCGACGGCGACGGTTTTCCGCAGGAATCGCACGCAACACCTTGATTTGTGTGGCTCCGCGGGGGATTTTCGGGTGTTCGCCGTGGTATGATCATCGGCCAATTTCGGGCGGTTTCGGGGCGAGAGAACGCGTGGACACACCGGTTGCAAAGCGCCTGGGCGAGATCCTGATCGCGCGCGGAAAGCTCGACGCCGCGGGCCTCGACCGCGCGCTCCGGGTGCAACAGGACAGCGGCGAGCGTCTGGGCGCGCTGCTGGTGACGCTCGGCGTCTGCGCGCAGCGCGACGTCACCGAGGCCCTCGCGGCGCAGCTCGGCCTGCCGCTGGTCGACGCCACCGGCTATCCCGAGTTCCCGATCCTCGAGGAACGGATCTCCGCGCGCTTCCTGCGCGAAGCGCGCGCGCTGCCGCTGCGCGAGGACGAGAACGAGCTGGCGCTGGCGATGGCCGATCCGACCGACGCCTACACGATCGGCGCGTTCCGGATGGTCACCGGCCGCGACGTGAAGCCGCTGGTCGCGATCCCGGGCGAGCTCGAGGCTGCGCTGGAGCGTCTCTACGGCGCCGGCCGCTCGGCGGTCGGGCAGATCGTCGGCGACGTCGAGCAGCGCGGCGACGACCTCGCGTTCGACGCCGATGTCCAGCAGCTGAAGGACCTCGCCGCCGAGGCCCCGGTGATCCGCCTCGTCTCGCTGGTCATCACCAACGCCCTCGAGGCGCGCGCGTCCGACATCCACATCGAGCCCTTCGAGAACCGGCTCGTCGTCCGCTATCGGATCGACGGCGTGCTGCACGAGGTCGAGTCGCCGCCGCGCCGCCTCTCCGCCGCGGTGATTTCGCGCGTCAAGATCATGGCGAACCTCGACATCGCCGAGCGGCGGCTGCCGCAGGACGGCCGCATCCGGCTGCGCGTGCAGGGCAAGGAAATCGACCTGCGGGTGTCCACGGTGCCGACGATGCACGGCGAATCCGTGGTGATGCGGATCCTCGACAAGGGCGGTGTCGCGCTCGATTTCAAGCGCCTGGGCTTCGAGGACGACACGCTGAAGGCGTTCCGGGACGTGCTGCTGGAGCCGCACGGCATCCTGCTCGTCACCGGCCCGACCGGCTCGGGCAAGACGACCACGCTGTACACCGCGCTCGAGCAGCTCAACCAGCCCGACGTGAAGATCCTCACCGTCGAGGACCCGGTCGAATACCAGATGCCCGGGATCAACCAGATCCAGGTCAAGCCGCAGATCGACCTCACGTTCGCCAACGCGCTGCGCTCGATCGTGCGCCAGGACCCGGACGTGATCATGATCGGCGAAATCCGCGACCTCGAGACCGCCCAGATCGCCGTGCAGTCGGCGCTGACGGGCCACCTCGTGCTGTCGACCGTGCACACCAACGACGCGGCGTCCACGGTCAACCGTCTGCTCGACATGGGCGTCGAGGACTACCTGCTCACGTCGACGGTGATCGGCATCCTCGCCCAGCGCCTGGTCCGCACGCTGTGCGAGCACTGCAAGGAGCCGTACGCGGCGCTGCCGGAACTGGTCGACGAGCTCGGTCTCGCGCGCTTCAGCGACGCGAAGCCGATTACGCTCTTCCACCCGAAGGGCTGCCCGCAGTGCGCGCAGACCGGGTACTCGGGCCGAATCTGCATCCTCGAAATGCTGCCGATGACCGACCCGCTGCGCAGTCTGGTGATGAAGCACGCGACGTCGACCGAGCTGCGCGCCGAGGCGATACGCGAAGGCATGGTGACGATGTACGAGGACGGCCTGCGCAAGGCGGTGCGCGGCATCACCACGTTCGAGGAAGTCCTGCGCGTCACCCGCGAGAATTAGGGCGTTTCCGATGCCGATCTTCCGCTACAAGGCCGTCAATCCGGCGGGCGACGTCGCCGTCGGCGAGCTCGAAGCCGCCAACGAGGCGGCGATCGTCGATCGGCTGCGCGACCAGGGCCTGATGCCGATGCAGGTCGCGCGCGCCGCCGGAGGGGCGGCCGGCGGCGCCGCGGCGGCGTCCGGGCTGCGCCGCCGGCGCCGTGGCTGGTTCGCGCCGAAGACCGTCACCCGCGATCACCTGCTCGCGATCACCCGCGAGCTGGCGACGCTGCTGCGCGCCGGCCTGCCGCTCGACCGCGCGCTGGAGATCCTGATCGGCCTCTCGCCCACGCCGCCGGTCGCGGCGATGCTGCAGCAGATCCGCGACGACGTGCGCGGCGGCAAGGCGCTGTCGCAGGCGCTCGATGCGCGGCGCGACGTGTTCTCCCGCTTCTACGTCAACATCGTCCGCGCGGGCGAGGCCGGCGGCGCGCTGGGCGTCGTGCTGACGCGCCTCGCCGACACGATGGAGCGCAACAAGGAACTGCGCGAGAGCGTGAAGTCGGCGCTGATCTACCCGACGATCCTGATCGGCGTCGCGGTGCTGTCGGTGATGGTGCTGCTGATCTGGGTGGTGCCGCAGTTCGAGCAGACGTTCGCGCAGGCGGGCAAGGCGCTGCCGCTGCCGACGCAGGTCGTCGTCTTCGTCGGCACCGCGCTGAAGCAATGGTGGTGGGCGAGCGCGGCGCTGGCCGTCGTGCTCGTCGCGTGGATGCGCCGCCGCCTGGCCAATCCCGTCGTGCGCGGACGCTGGGACGCGCGCCTGCTGCGCTGGCCGCTCGTCGGCGACCTGGTGACCAAGGTCGAGGTCGCGCGGTTCGCGCGCACGCTGGCGACGCTGCTCGGCAACGGCGTGACGCTGCTGTCGGGGCTCGCCATCGTCAAGGAGACGCTCGGCAACAGCGTCCTCGCCAACGCGCTCGACGGCGTCATCGCGCGGCTGCGCGAGGGCAAGGGCTTCGGCCGGCCGCTCGACGAGACGGGGCACTACCCGAAGCTCGCGATGCAGATGATCCTGGTCGGCGAGGAATCCGGCCGGCTCGAGGAAATGCTGAACCGCGTCGCCGAGGTGTACGACCGCGAGGTGGCCATGTCGATCAAGCGATTTCTCGCCGTGCTGGAGCCGGTGATGATCCTCGGGCTGGCGGTGATGATCGGCGGCATCGTCTTCTCGATCCTGCTCGGCGTGATGGGCATGAGCGAACTTGTCCAGTGACACGGGTCTAACGGGTGGTCGGGTTCGGGGCGCGGCAATCCGCGGCCGTCGTGTCCGCGACCATCGGGGATTCCGCGCGGGGTGGCTGCGGCCGGCCCGCGGCGGCATGCCCGCCGATCCGGTGCCGGCTCATTAGCCGCGGCACTGTAGCGAACAACCAGGCAGGAGATGGCAATGGCGGGACGAGAATTGAAACGAAACGGCGCGCGGGGCATGACGCTGATCGAAATACTTGTCGTGCTGGTGCTGATCGGCGTCGTGCTCGGCATCGTCGGCGGCAATTTCATCGGCAAGGGCGAGAAGGCCAAGGCGGATGCGGCGAAGATCGAGATCGGCCAGATCGGCCAGACGCTCGACCTCTACAAGCTCGAGATCGGCCGCTATCCGACGACGCAGGAAGGCCTGCAGGCGCTGATCAGCGCGCCGGCCGGGACGAGCAACTGGAACGGCCCGTACTGGAAGAGGTAGTCGGTACCGAAGGATCCGTGGGGCAACGAGTACAAGTACGTCTCGCCGGCGCAGAGCGCGCCCTACGAGATCGTTTCCCTGGGCGCCGACGGCAAGGAAGGCGGCGAGGGCGCGAACAAGGACATCGTCAGCACCGCAATGACGCGGAGCCTGCGCACCCGCCGAGCAATCGCGTCGTCCGCCGTCGCTGCGGCGAGCCGGAAGGCGCAGGCGGGCGTGACGCTGCTCGAACTGCTCATCGTGCTTTCGATCATGGCGATCGTCGCCGCGCTGGTCGTGCCGATGTTCGGTTCCGGCGTGTCGAATACCGAGCTGAAGAGCGCGGCGCGGCAGGTGGCCGCCGGACTGCGCCTCGCGCGCAGCGAAGCGGTCGCCACGCGGCAGGACACGCGCGTGATGCTCGACCTCGAGCACCGCACTTTCCAGGTCGAGCGCGATGCGCACGTCCACGCGCTGCCGCGCGAGCTCGAAATGAAGCTCTTCACGGCGCAGAGCGACCTCGTCAGCGACCGCGTCGGGGCGATCCGGTTCTTTCCCGACGGCGGCTCCAACGGCGGCCGCGTCACGCTGGCATCCGGCGAGCGCAAGTTCGAAGTGGACATCGACTGGCTGACCGGCCGCGTCGCGATCCTTGACTGATGGTATTCGCAATGCAGACCCCGGCGATGAAAGCAATGACGACATTCCCGCGAACGCGGGAATCGACAGTCTTTGCGCTGAAGCCGCCGGGACCCCGCGTCCGCCGGGACGACGGCAAGGGGCTCATTCGCAGTGATTCCGCGGGCGCAAGTCGTCGGCGCGGCGGTTCCGTGACGCGTTCCGCCGGCTTTTCGCTCCTCGAGGTGCTGGTCGCCTTCGTCATCCTGTCGCTGGTCGTCACCGCGCTCTTCCGCCTGTTCTCGGGCGCGCTCGGCAATGCGTCCGCCGCCGACGACTACAGCCGCGCGGTGCTCGTCGCCGAGAGCGCGCTGGCCGAGGCAGCGGCGGCGCAGCCGCTGACCGAGATCAACCTGCAGGGCAACGCCGACGACGGCCGGATCGAATGGACGGCGCGCGTCGCGCCGTACACGCCGCCGGGAGTGAATCCCGATCTCGAGCGGGCGTCCGATTCCATGACGACGCGCCTGTATCGCGTAAGCGTCGACGTCACCTTTCCATCGCCCGCCGGCGGCAAGCGGACGCTGGCGCTGGCGACGACCCGTATCGGCGCGAAGGACGCGCAATGAGAGTGGGATCCCACGCTGGCGGCTGTCGCTGCTGCGCTGCCCCCCGAGAGACGCCCGCGCGAGCACGGCGAAGCCCAGGCCCGGAGGGCGCGTCTGCGAGCGCGGGTGGCGGCCGACACCACGACGCGACGCCCCGCGTCGACGGCGCGGAGGCCGCAGCAATTCGCGCCTTGGGACGGCCCGGCGGCGCTCATGGTGCGCCAGCGCGGGTCCGCGTACCGATGGCGGGCTTCACGCTGCTCGAGCTCATCGTCGCGCTGGTGCTGCTTGCGCTGATGGCATCGGTGATGTTCGGCTCGCTGTCGATGGCATCGAGAAGCTGGGACGGCGGCGAGGCGAAGGTGGAGCAGGTGTCGGCGATGCGGCAGACGCAGGAATTCCTGCGCGAGCAGCTGTCGGCGGAGTTCCCGCTGCGGCTGAAGAAGGTCATCGAGATGCCGCTGCTGTTCGCGGGCGAGCGCGACGAGATCCGCTACGCCGCGGCGCTGCCTCCGCGTGTCGCCGAAGGCGGCGTCTATTACTTCCGGCTCGCGATCGTGCGCACGGGCGAAAAGTCGCAGCTCGTTCTCGAGCGAATGATTCCCGATCCGGCGGCGCCCCGCGAGCCGGAATTCCGCGATGCCGAGCGCTCGGTGCTTGCCGACGGCATCGCCGAACTCAGGTTCCGCTACTACGGCCGCGATGCCGACGCCATCGACGCCGCGACACCGACGTGGCGCGACCGCTGGGACGATCAGCAGCGCCTGCCGCTGCTCATTCGCATCGACGTCAAGCCCGAGAAGGGGCTGCCCTGGCCGGCGCTCGTCGTCGAGCCGCGGCGTGCCCCCGAAGCAGGCTGCACGTCGTTCGACCCTACCCGCAACCGCTGCATGGGCGTCGTCTGATGGGCGCCATCCCGATCCCGCCCGTGTCGCGTTTCGCATCGCGCGAAGGGCGCCGTCCCGGGACCGCGCGACGCCCGTCCCTCCGGGGCCGATGGTCGACGCCGCGACCCGGCATCGCGAGCGACGCCGGTCGAAACGGTACGGACGGCCGGAGAGCGCGCGGCGCCTCCGTGGCCGCAGTCCGGCAGGCGAATCCGGGATTGCGCTCATCGCCGTGCTGTGGCTCACGGTGCTGCTGACCGTGATCGCCAGCGGCTTCGCGTTCAGCATGCGCGGCGAGGCGCTCGCGGCCCGCAACGCGCTGTCGCTGGCGCAGGCGCGCGCGGCGGCCGACGGCGCCGTCGAGCGCATGGCGTTCGAGTTGTCGCGGCCGCGCAACCTGCCCGACGTGTGGCAGGCCGATGGCGTTCCGCGGACATGGCAGGACGGCGAAATCAGAATCACCGCGGCCGCGGTCGACGAAGCGTCCCGCATCGATCTCAATGCGGCGCCGGACACGTTCCTCAAGGGCCTGCTGCAGAACGTCGGCGGACTCGACCCCGACTCGGCGCAGCGGGTGGTCGACGCGATCGTCGACTGGCGCGATGCCGACGACCTGCGGCGCCCGAACGGCGCGGAGGAAGCCGACTACCGCGCCGCCGGCCGCAGCTACAAGCCGGCGAACGCGGCGTTCACCACGATCGGCGAACTGCAGCGCGTGCTCGGCATGACGCCGGCACTGATGCTGCGCATCGCCGACAGCCTCACCGTGTATTCGCGGCAGCCCGGGATCAATACGGCGACGGCGTCGCGCGACGTCCTGCTCGCGCTGCCCAACGTCACGGCCGAGCAGGTCGACGCGTACCTCGCGCAGCGGCGCGACGCGCTGGCGAACATGCTGCCTCCCCCGCGGCTTGCGCAGGCGCAGGGCTTCGGCGCGTCGCCTTCCCCGTCTGGCGCATCCGGGCCGAGGCGGCGATGCCCGATGGTGTAACCTTCGTCCGCGACGCGGTCCTGCGTCCCGTCGGCGGATGCCCGCAGGCCCGTCATCGCGCTCCTGTGGCAGGAAGGCGCCCGCGCGCCGCTGCCCGCATCGACCGCGGCGGACGGCAGCGCCGCGCCCTGAAATCCATGGATCAAGCTACCGTCAACCTCCGGCATCGCATGCGCGGCCTCGCGCATCGCTTCGGCCTGCCTGCGTTCTGGCGCTGGTGGATGGGCGAGCTCGCGCCGCTGGTGCCGGCGGTGCCGCGGGCGGCCGTGCAGCGCCGTCGCCTGCGGCCCATCCTCGCCTTCTCGCCCGACGACGCGGTGCTCTGGTCGCCGAGGATGCATCAGGGCGTGCTGGGGTTCGGGGAGTCGGCGAGGGTCCCGCTCAAGGGTGATCCTGCGGCGACGCGCAGGCGGGGCGCGCGGCGATCGACGCTTGCCCGATGTCGCCTACGGCGGCGCCGTCGCCGCGGCGCGGTTGGTCGTCGCGCTGCCGCCAGCGCAGGTGCTGCGCAAGCAGATCACGCTGCCGGCGGCGGTCGAGGAGAACCTGCGGGAGACGCTCGCGTACGACCTCGACCGGCACACGCCGTTCCGGCCTGACCAGCTCTATTTCGACGCCGTCGTCGTTGCGCGTGACGCGCAGCGAAAGGAGATCCGCGTCGATTGGGCGGCCGCGCTCAGGACTGCGGTCGATCACGGCGCGGCGCCAGGCCGAAAGCTGGGGCGCGACGGTCGTCGGCGTCACGCCCGATTCCCCGGGCGATCGCGGGCCCCTCCGCGACATGGTCGAGGCTCAACCTGCTGCCGGTCGAGGAACGTCCCGAAATGCGGTGGTGGCGCCGCTGGCATCTCTGGGTGCCGATCGCGCTGATCGCGGCGATGGCGCTGGTCGCGATCGTCCTGCCGATCTGGCAGAAGCGCGACTACGTGATCGCGCTGACGCAGATCACCGAGCAGGCGCGCGTGCAGGCCGCCGCATCGAGCGCGCTGCGCCAGCAGCTCGAGTCGATGACCGGCGACTACAACTTCGCGCTCGGAAAGAAATACGCGTTTCCGAGCACGCGTGCAGCTGCTCGACGACGTGACGAAGCTGCTGCCGGACGACACCTGGCTCACGCAGTTCGAACTGAAGAGCGTGCCCCAGGGCAAGGAGCCGCACCGCGAAATGCTGCTGCGCGGCGAGAGCGGCAACGCCGGACGGCTCGTCTCGCCGCTCGAGGAATCGAAGCTGTTCGAGCAGGCGGCGCCGCGGTCGCCGACGACCAAGATCCAGCCCGGTCCGGGCGAGGTGTTCGACCTCGGCGCGCAGGTGAAGCCGTTGCCGCCGCCGCAGCCGACGCAGTTGGCGAGCGCGGCGCCGGCAGCCGAGCCGGCGAATGCGGCATTGCCCGCGCCGACTGCGAAGGCGCGGCGCCGGCAGGTCGTCGCTCCGGCGTCCGCACCGTCGGCACCCGTCGGCGGCCGCGCCGCCGGCAGCACCCGGCGCGCCGGCACGCCGGCGACAGCCGGGGCGCCCGCCGCCCCGACGTCCGGTCGGCCGCAGCCGCTCGCGCCGCAGCCGACGGCTGCCGCCGCCCGGCCGCGTCGCGACCGCATACAGGCCACGCGCGGCGCCAGCCCGCGGCAGCGCCGTCGCCCACCGGCAACGCCGCCCAACGTCGTCGTGCCGGCGCGCCAACCCCCGATGCGTCGCGCGGCCGGCCGCTGCACCGGCGCCGGCCTTCGGACGCACCGCCGCAAGCGGTGCCGGCCACCGGCCGCGCCGCCCGATGACGAGGCAGCGCCGGCCGAGCGCCCGGCGGAGGCGCCGCCGAATGATCGCCGCCGCTCGCCAAGCTTCACGCCGCGCCAGTCGCGCGCACTCGCCGTCGCGCTGCTCGTCGTCGCGGTCGTGCTGGCGCTGGCGTTCTGCTGCTGCCCGCGCTGCTGCTGCACAAGCACTACGCGACGCCATCGCGTCGCTCGACGATCGGCTGGAGCGCTATCGCCGGGTCGCCGCGCAGGCGCCCGAATACCGGAAGGCGCTCGACGCGATGCGCGCAGAAGGACGGACGCCGCTTCTTCCTGAAGAACACGGCGCCCAACCTCGCCGGCGCCGAATTGCAGGAACTCGTCCGCGGCGCGATCGAAGGCAACGGCGGGCGCATCACGACGAGCCAGAACCAGCCGCCGAAGGACGACGGCCGCTTCAAGCAGATCACGCGTCAACGTGCAGTTCTTCGCGACCACGCCGAACCTGCAGAAGATTCTCCACGCGCTCGAGACCCAGCAGCCGTACCTGATCGTCGAGAACATCACGCTGCGGCCGCTCAACGCCTTCCGCGGCTTCAAGCCCGCGCCGGGCAGGAGCCCGAGATCAACGTGCAGCTCGACGTCGCCGCCTTTGCCTTCGCCGAGCCGGAAAAGAAGTGAGCATGAGGAATCCGCGATGAACGATTCTCGAAACCCGCGTGCGCGCCGCGCTCTGGTGGCTGGTCCCTCTGGCGGTGGCTGCTGCTGCTGCTCGGCTGGGAAACGGACTGGGGCGCCGCGGTGCGCAAGCTTCCGCCGCCGGAGGACGCGATTGCGCCGCAGCCGGTGGTCACGTCGCTGCTGCCCGAATACGCGATCGCCGGCGGAACCGCCGCGCGCCCGGAGACCGTGAAGCGGACGCTGTTCAATCCGACGCGCCGTCCGGCGCCGCGCTGGCCACCGAGCAGGCGAAGCCGCGGATGCAGCGCGGACAGTTCGCGCTGACCGGAACCACGGTGATCGAGGGCAAGAGCACCGCGTTCCTGCGCGAGACGGCGGGCGGCAAATCGCGCCGGTCAAGCAGGGCGAAACGATCAACGGCCTCGTGGTCGCCGAGGTGAAGGCCGACCGCGTCAAGCTGTCTCTGGGCGACGAAACGGAAGAACTGGTTCTGCGCGTAGCGACCAATCCGCGGCCGACGACGCCGTCCGTGCCCCGCGCCGGGTCCGCTGGCGCGCCGAACCCGGTACGCAAGCGGCACGCACGGCTGCCGCGCCAGCGCCACCCGGAGCGGCAGGGTCGGCCCAGCCGGTGCCGACCGGCAACGTGCGGTCGCTGGCCGAGCGTCGGCGCGCGGCGGCGGTGCAGGCGGCGCAGCAGGATGCGAATCCCGGCGCCGCCAGCAACCCGGCCGGCCGGAGTCGCCAGGTGCGCCCCGGCGGCCGGACTTCACCCGGAGCAGCCATGACACCGCCGGCATACGGTACGGGCGGCCCTGCCGATCCGCGATGGGCAGGACGTCTACCGGCGCTACCAGATGCGCGCGCTGATCGACGACCCGCCATGACCGCGCACGATTCCCTCCTGCAATAATAGCCCAGCCGCCCTGTGCGGCCGCGCTACGCGCGACTGCCACTGCGCCGAGAACGGACAACAACAATGACCATGAACCGATCCCTTGCGGGAGCGCTCGTTTGCGCGCTCCCGATCCTCCTCGCGGCCTGTGCGTCGCAGGGACCAACGCCCGAGCGCGCCGATGGTCGTCAAGCCGCTTCGAAGCACGCAGACGATCGTGCTCTCCGAAGCCCCGGCGGGTGCCCTGAGCGCCGAAGACAAGAATCGGCTCTTCAAGGGCACCGGCGTTCTGGTCAAGGGCCAGCAGCCCGGCGGCGGACTTCCACCGGGCCCGCCGGTCGCAGGCGGCCGGCGCCGGCGTGGTCCTCAACTTCGAGGGCGCGGATCTGCGCGAGGTCGTCCGCAACATCCTGGGCGACATCCTGAACGAGAGCTACACGATCGACGCCAGCGTCGGCGGCCAGGTGACGATCCGCACGACGTCGGGCATACCGCGCGAGGCGCTTGCCGGCCACGCTCGAGATGCTGCTGCGGATGAACGGCGCGGCGATGGTCAAGGAAGCGGGCATCTACAAGATCGTTCCGCAGGCCGCCGCGGTGCGCGGCAACATCACGCCGCAGCTCGGCAACTCGCAGCGGGCGCTGCCGCCGGGATTCTCGGTGCAGATCGTTCCGCTGCGCTACGTCGGCGTCAAGGAAATGGTGCGGATCCTCGAGCCGTTCGTGAAGGACGCCAGCGCCGTGCGCCTCGACGAACTGCGCAACCTGATGATCCTGTCCGGCACCGAGCGCGAGCTGAAGCACCTGCTCGACACCATCGACATGTTCGACATCGACTGGATGGCGGGCATGTCGGTGGGACTGTTCATGCTGCAGAACGCCGACGTCAAGACGGTGGGACAGGAGCTCGACAAGGTGATCGGCGACAAGGCGACGAGCCCGCTCGCCGGCATACTGCGCATCATCCCGATCGAGCGCATGAATGCGCTGCTGGTCATCACGCCGCAGCCGGCGTACCTCGAAGAGGCGAAGAAGTGGATCGCGCGGCTCGACCAGGGCGGCGGCGGCGACGGCCCGCGCTTCTACGTCTACAACCTGCAGAACCAGCGCGCCGAAAAGCTCGGGCCGCTGCTGAAGCAGGCGTTCACCGGACGCGCCGCGCCGGCGTCGGGCCCCGCCGCGCCGACGGTCGCGCCGGGCACGCCGTCGGGAACGATCGTCAATCCGCCGACGTTCCAGCAGACCCCGACGACGCCGACGACGCCGACGATCCAGGTCAATGCGCCGCCGCCGGCACCCGGGCCCGTGGCGGCGGCGATCGCCCGTGCGGCTGAGGGCATCGGCATCGTTCGCAACATCCAGGTCGTCGCCGACAAGGACAACAACACGCTGCTGATCGTCGCGACGGCGCCCGAATACACGGTGATCGAAGCCGCTCTGAAGAAGCTCGACGTGCCCTCGCGCCAGGTGGCGATCGAGGTCACCATCGCCTAGGTGACGCTCACCGACGAGCTCGACTTCGGCGTCGAGTGGCTGTTCAAGGGCGGCGCGCCTTCCGGGCGCGGCGCGGGCGGGCTGCTCACCAGGACGGCGCCGTTCAACCCCGGAATCCTGCCGGTGGCGCGGCGCCGCGACCAATCCCGCGCTCGCCCTCGCGCAGGGCTTCACCTACATCATCAACAACGCGAATTTCCCCGGCGGCATCCAGGCGGCGCTGCACCTGCTCGACAGCTACGGCAACACCAAGGTCATCGCCAACCCGCACCTTGCCGCGCTCGACAACCAGAAGGCGACGATCAAGGCCGGCAACCGCATTCCCGTATGCCAGCAGAGCTACGTCGGCAGCACGGTGGGTGCGTCGTCGAACGTGGTCACGACGACCTCGCAGTACATCGATACCGGCGTGCTGCTGCAGGTGACGCCGCACATCAATGCCGGCGGACTGGTCACGCTGGACGTGCAGGCCGAAGTCAGCGATCCGGGCGCGACCACCACGCCTTGCGAGGCGCCGCCGATCAACACGCGTTCGGTGCAGACCATCGTCAGCGTGCAGTCGGGGCAGACGATGGTGATGGGCGGCCTGATCGGCGAGACGAAAGGCAACACGTCGAAGGGGCTGCCGCTGCTTTCGCGCATCCCCATCATCGGCGGCCTGTTCGGTGATCAGAGCCTGACCAACAACCGCACCGAACTCGTGATGTTCATCACGCCGCGCGTCGTCGAGACTGAAATCGACCTCAAGAACGTCATCGAGGACCTGCGCCAGAAGATGCAGAAAATCGACGATTCGTTCGATGTCTTCAAGCCGCCGCAGAGCGCCGGCATCGGGTGCAAGCACCGGAAAACGCTGAAGATTATCGCGGAGCGTCGCCGGATGGCGACAAGAAAACGTCGCCAAACCCCGACGAATTCATGTTGCGGCAAAGCAACGGAATAATTGAGTACGCCATTAGGCGAAAATCCCGATTGACGCTGCCGGATGCATTGGTTAGGCTTGAATCGAGGATTGCTGCGCCGTAGCGCGGTTATGTGTTCCAGGCGGTCCTCGCGCACTACGGCGCTTGACCTGATGCAGAAGGGGCAATCCAAGATGACGATGTTTGGTTTCGGCAGGCAGTTTGTTGGCGCGCGTGGTTTGCGGTTGCTGGGTCGATTCGCCGGAATGCTGGCGCTCGCGACGGCAGTCGGTTGTGCGACGGTGGGTACGGGCATTGCGCCCGACGCGTCGCCCGAAGCGAAACGCGCCGCGGTGCGCGAACGCTCCGAAGCCCGGTGGCAGGCGCTCCTGAAGCGTGACTATGGCGCCGCGTACGAGTTTTTCAGCCCGGGGTCCCGGCAGCAGCTTTCGCTGGCGGCATTCGAGGCAAAGATGAAGGGAGTGGATTTCCGCGGAGTCAAGGTCGAAGCGGTCGAGTGCGAAGCAGAATCCTGCAAAGTCCGCATTTCGATCACTTACGACCACCGGCTCATGAAGGGCGTGGTTACGCCGGCCGGGGAGACGTGGATCATCGGACAAGGCCAAGCCTGGTACGTCTGGCAGCAGTAAATGCGACCGGACGGCCGTTGCAAATTCTCCACAGGGGGCTTCGGGCACGAAAGAAATCGTTTGGACAAGACGAGATCGCTGTAATACCATGCGCATGCTGTCAGTTTTGAAGTGATCACTTTAATTCGCAAACAGAGGAGTTACCAACAACCATGAACTCATTCAAGAAGAAGTCGCTGTACGCCGCGCTCGCCAGCGTAGGTGCGCTGGGTGTCGTCGGCACCGCGCAAGCGGCGAACGTCAACCCGGATGGCCTGGGTCAGGTCCTGATCTATCCGTACTACACCGTGAACAGCAAGAGCTCGGCGCCGTACAACTCGCTGCTGTCCGTGGTCAACACGACCGCGTCGGCCAAGGCCGTCAAGGTCCGCTTCATCGAGGGACGCAACAGCGCGGAAGTACTCGACTTCAACCTCTTCCTGTCGGCGAAGGACGTCTGGACCGCCGCCGTGATTCCGATGCCTGTGGTCAGTCCCTCCACCGGCGTGGACTCCGGCGCTGGCGTGTTCACGACCGACAAGTCCTGCACGATCCCGACCGTGCCGAGCACGGCTGGCGACGGCGCAACCGTTCGTCAACTACGTGTATGCGGGTGACGGCGGCGGCGACGGACTCGACCGCACGAACGAAGGCTACGTCGAAATCATCGAAATGGGCGTCGTCACGGGCAGCACCGCAGTCGCCGTCACGCACGTCAAGGGCGTACCGCCCTGCACGGCTGCGGGCCTGACCGACGCGGCAGTGGCCGGCAACATCATCGCCCCGAGCGGCGGCCTGTTCGGCGGCATTTCGCTGGTCAACGTGCTGGCCGGTGTGGACGTCTCCGAAAACGCGGTCGCGATCGACAACTTCCGCACGACGGGCGTGTACGACGTGCCGGGCAGCATCAAGCCCGACCTGACGCGACGTCAATCCGTCCACCTCCGTGGTGTTCGCGGGCGCGGCCGGCGTGGTATCGGCGACTGGGTCCAGCCGATCGACACGATCTCGGCGCTGTTCATGGTCAACCACGTCGCCAACGAATACGTGCTGGATACGGCCACCCATTCGGGTACCGACTGGGTCCTGACGATGCCGACGAAGCGCTACTACTTCAATTCGGATGGCTCGGTCAACTACCTGTTCCAGCGCAACTTCGTGACCAACTCGTGCGACGACATCGGTCTCCTGGTGTACGACCGCGAAGAGCAGACGCCGACGACGCCGCAAGGCTTCTCGCCGCCCCCGCCCCCCGGAAAGGTTGCCGGTCTGTGCTGGGAAGCGAACGTCCTGACGTTCAACAGCACGAACATCCTGGCCTCGAACAACAGCCTGAGCGCCACGGTGGGTTACCAGAACGGCTGGGCGGACCTGACTGATCACGCCGGTGTGCGTCGTTCGACGGCACGTCGGCGCATAACCTGGTGTCGGCTGCGGTGACGAAGACGTCGCCGGCCGGTGTCACGACGACCGCCGTCGGGACGTTCTTCGGCCTGCCGATCATCGGCTTCGCGGCGCAGTCGTTCACCAACGGCACGTTGACCACCACGACGGGTTCGCTCGTCCAGGCCAACTACGCCGGCACGTTCAACCACCGGTTCGCACGCAACATCCAGTAACTGCTGTAGCAATTCGCGGCAAGGCAACACCACGGGCGGGGAGCGATCCCCGCCCGTTTTTTTGTGCCTATTTCCGACGTGCAATTTCGATATCGCATGGGCGGTACCCTGGGGCGGACGGGCGGGGTCGCCTGCGTTTGGTGGAGCACGGTGCGATGCGCTATAATGTCGTCTAATCAACGCATTATTGGCGCGGAATTTACGTCGTTTCTAGAGTGACTTCCGCCGCCTCGACCGGAGCCCGCCATGACCCGAACATTTCTTCGCCACGCCCTTGGGTTCGTCGCCGGCGCGGTGTTTGCGGCTTTCGCAACGACGCCCGTGATGGCTGCTTCAATCACGCTCAACGATTCCAACTGCGACAGTTTTTCGCTGACCGGCACGGCGCCGAACCAGACGCTCACCTGCGTCGTTTCGAATGCGCCCAGTGGCTGCTCGATTACCGGCCCGTCGACGGGCTCGGTGGGTACCCCGATCACGCTGACGGCGGTTTGCGCCAGCGGCTCGCCCAATGCCTGGGCCTGGTCAGGCGGGAGCTGCGCCGGAATGACCACCCAGAGCTGCGCCGCCAACGATCCGCTTGGCCAGGTGGGCTATTCGGTCATCCCCAGGAACAACATCGGCGCCGGAAACACTGCAACCTCACGGTGACCTGGAGCAACACGCCGCCGGCTGCGCCGAGCGGCTGCACGCTGACCCGAGTTTCTCGAACCTCACGGCTGCCGGAACGGTCACGCTCACCACGACGTGCTCCGGTGGTGCCGCGCCCACCCAGTGGTGGTGGACCGGTACCGGTGTCGTCTCGCCGACCGACGTCGCCGTCCAGAGTGTCACCGTCGCTGCGACGACGACGTTCACCGTGACACCGACCAATGCCGGCGGCGCCGGCAACACTGCGCAGGCAACGGTCACGGTCGGATCGCCGCCGCCACCGTCCGGTGGGACCTGCACCGTGGGCAGCAAGGTGTACAGCATCGCCGACGCCGGCGTGCTGGGAATGACCGTCCCCGACACGACGACCAACGTCACCAGCAACTCGATCGCGATCGTCACGCTGAAGATTCCTTCGGGGCTGTCGTCCAAGGCGGGAAGTACCATCCAGGTCTACGACTATGGCGACGGAGGCGGCTGGCGCAAGGCGTGGATGTCGAAGACCCGCTGCGACATGCCGGGCGGAGCCACCCTGCCGACTTGGCCCGCGTATCTTGAAGGCAGCCCCGGAGTGAATTTCTACTATACGATCGGTGGCACGCCGTGGCGGGCTCGGTGAATCTGGTCCCCGACGAGGTCTGGTACGTGCACGTAATCAGCCAGAGCGCGAAGGGGCTTCCGTGGTGCACGAGCTGCAACATCGGCTTCACCTGGAATCTGCCGCCTCAATGACCTTCCCTGTAGCGCGGCCCTCGGGCCGCGCCTGACGCAACGGGCCCCGTCTTGGGGCCCGCTGCTTTTTCGAATGCCGACGACATGACCTACACATCGCATTTCCTCGCCCTGGCGCTGCTTGCGCTGCTGTCTCCGCCGGCCGCCGCACAGGCTCCCGCGCCGCCCAGTCCGTCGGCGCCCGCGCCGTTCGTGCTCACCGACGACACGCCGCTGATCAGCAATTCGCGCGCGACCGTCACCAAGGCCGATTACGACGCCGAGCTGCTGCGCATGCCCATCGACATCCGCAACGTGTTCGGCACCGACCCGAACCGGGTATCGGGCATGGTCAACAACCTGCGCACGACCAAGACGCTCGCGGCCGAAGCGCGCGCGCTGGGCATCGACAAGGAGCGTGATACGAAGCGCCGCATCGCGTCCGAGACCGACCGCATCCTCGCCGCGCTCCTGCTCGACCGTTTCGACGTCGAGTCGGGCCGCGAGTTCGACGCCCGGACCGCGACCGACCAGATCGCCCGCGAGCGCTACCTCGTCAACAAGTCGAAATACCAGGTGCCCGAGCAGGTGAGCGCGACGCACATCCTGTTCGAAGTGCCGAAGCACCCGAGCGACGAGGCGAAGAAGCTCGCGCAGGACGCACGGGCGCGAATCGTCGCCGGCGGCGACATGAACGTCCTGGCCCGCGAAATCTCCGAGGACCCGTCGGCCAAGCGCAACGACGGCAAGCTCGACTGGTTCGTTCGCGAGAAGATGGACCCGGCGTTTTCGCAGGCGGTGTTCGCGCTCAAGGCCGTGGGTGACGTCAGCGAGCCGGTGCAGACCCGCTTCGGCTGGCACGTCGTCCGGCTCGACGGCCGGCGGGGCGGCGTCACGCGGCCCTACGACGAAGTGAAGCCCGAGATCGTCGCGGAACTGCGCAAGGCCTGGATCGAGGAACGCCGCGCGGTGCGCATCGCCCAGCTGCGCGACGACCCCAAGACCGAGATCAACAACGCCGCCATCGATCTCCTGTACGTACGCCAGGATCCGGAGGCGATCAAGCGGGCCACCGAGACCGCCAAGCCCTAGCGCAGGCCGTCCGGGGTTGCCGCCGGTCCCGGCGCAATCCGTTCGGGGCGCCGGGCGCGGCGGTTTGCGCCAATAGGGTTTCGCGAGGGTTCGTCGCCGGCGGCCCCATCGATCGCGAGGCGCATCGCCGCGTCGTCCGCCCCCCCGTTCGTCTTGCTATTCTCACGGCATGTCCGATTCCACGCAGCGCGCGGGCGCGGTCGCCGACGACGGTGTGACCGCGTCCGTGGCGACCACGGCCGCCGAAAAGACCGTTTCGTCGCGCCGCAGCCGTGCTCTGCTCGCCAATTTCTTCCTGCGCGAGCTCAACACGCGTTATCTCGGAAGCAGCAGCGGCCTCGCCTGGGCGCTGCTGCATCCGCTGCTGCTGCTTGCCGTTTACCACTTCGTGTTCACTTCGGTCTTTCGCATGGGCGCATTCGAGGGCAGGAGCTTCCTGCTCTTCGTCGCCGTCGCGCTGTGGCCCTGGCTCGCGGCACAGGAAGGCTTGCAGCGCGCGACGGTCGCGATAGCCGAATACGCCGGGCTGATCCGCAAGGTCGCGTTTCCGCACGAGATCGCCATCTACGCATCGGTCGCGGCGACGCTCGCCCTGCAGTTCGCCGGTTATCTCGCGGTGCTGGTCGTGCTCTACGCGTTCGGCGAACCGGTGCGTTTCGAGGGGCTGCTGCTCGCGGTGCCCATCTGGATCGTCCTTGCGCTGGCGGTGACCGGCGTCGCACTCGCGCTATCGGCGCTGCAGGTCTTCGTCCGCGACGTCGCGCAGGTCCTCTCCCCGGTGCTGATCATCCTGATGTACCTGACGCCGATTCTCTATCCGCTGTCGCTGGTTCCCGCAGGCGTTCGGCCGTGGGTCGCCGCCAATCCGTTCGGATGGCTCGTCGACCGCCTGCGCGACGCGCTGCTCGACGGCCGGCTCGCGCTGCATTGGAGCGACGCCGTCGCCGTCGCGGGAGCGCTTGCCCTCTTCTGGGCGGGGCGCTGGGTGTTTCGCCGCCTGTCGCCGCACTTCGAGGATTTCGTATGAGTGCGGCCGGGCTTCCCTGGGCGAGCAGCGCCGCGGCGCCAGCCGCAAGCGTGGGGGCGCACCCATGACCGCGCTGCTATCGCTCGCGCATGTCGGCAAGGACTACGCGAAGATCGAGTCCCGCGGCGGCCGGCTTCGGCTGGTCTGGGATCTGCTGCGCGGCCGCCCTGCCGCGCACGCGTTCCGGGCGCTCGACGACGTCGGCTTCGAACTGCAGCGCGGCGAGTCGCTGGGCATAATCGGCGCGAATGGAGCCGGCAAATCGACGCTGCTGAAGATCGTCGCGGGCGTGATTCCTCCGACCCACGGCACCGTTGCCGTCAACGGCCGCGTCGGGGCGCTGCTGGAACTGGGGTCGGGATTCCATCCCGAGTACACCGGGCTCGCCAACATCGACCTCGCGGCGGCTCTGCTCGGCATCCCCGCCGCGGAACTGGCCGCCAGGCGCGACGAAATCGTCGCCTTCGCCGATATCGGGGAGCACATCCACGATCCGATCAAGCACTACTCGTCGGGAATGGTCGTGCGGCTCGGCTTCGCCGTCGCGACCACGCTGGCGCCGGATGTCCTGATCACCGACGAGGTGCTCGCCGTCGGCGACGAATCGTTTCAGAAGAAATGCGTCGCGTGGATCGAACGCTACCTGGCCGGTGGCGGCACGCTGCTCATGTGCTCGCACAGCATGTACCACGTCCAGAAGCTCTGCCGGCACGCGCTGTGGCTGAACGAAGGGCGCGTCGAGCGCTACGGGCCGTCCGCCGAGGTCACGCAGGCGTACCTTGCCTTCCATGAGGAAAAGAGCGCCGGAAGGAAGCAGCCCATCGCCGCGCCCGAGGCGGCTGCCACGGGTGTCTACGCCGTGCAGTCACTCGACCTTGCCCCCGGCGACACCATCGCGCAGGGCGACGCGCTCGCGGTGTCGGGCGAGGTGTACACGCCGGACGGGCGCGCGCCGGTCGTGCTGGTCGGCATCGTGCGCGCCGACGGCACGCCGGTGTACGGTGTCGCGACCGACATGGACGGCGTGGTGCCGCGGCGCATCTCGCCTGATCGCTACGCCTACGCGCTGACGCTGCCTCGTGTGGCCCTGCTGCCCGGAAAGTACTTTGTGCGCGCGCATGCGCTCGATCCCGAGGGCGTGCGGCTCTTCGACAACGTCGAGCGTCCGCTGGTCGTGACCGGCGAGACGCGCGAGCTGGGCCTGGTGCGGCTCGAGCACCGGTGGGAGATGGGCGAGCCGGAGGGGCGGTCCACGTCCGCCGCGTAGGCGTTCCGCTAGCGGGGCCGCCGCGGACTATAGGCGCCGTCGCGCATGTCGCCCGATCCGTCCGGACGACGGCGTCGCTGGAGTAAAATTGCCGTCGGGCGGAAGGCCGCGAATGCTGCGTCCCGTGCCTGCCGCGCCGCGCCCGTTGCGGTTCGCCTGCCTGCGCCACCCACGCCACGCCCGTCCCAGGAAACTGCGCATGCCCGCCGCCGACATCGAACAAGCGCGAACGGCGACGCCGGCGCCGCAGCGCGGCGTTCTGCACGTGATCCACGGCCATGGCGGCGGCACCGAGCATCACGCGCGCGCGCTGATAGGCGCGTCGCGGCAGCGCTATCGCCACCATCTCGCCATCGCCGTCGGCGACGTCTGGCAGGTCGAGGAGCATCGCGGGGACGGCAGCGTGCGCAGCTTCGAGTTCCGGCGCCTGGACGGCGAATCCTGGCCGGATTTCGCCGGCGGCCTGTGCGCCGCGTTCGGCGTCGACCTCGTGCACCTGCACAACATCACCGGCTGCCGGGACGGGATCATCGCGGCGCTGGCGGACCTCGATCTGTCCTACGGGTACACGGTGCACGATTTCAACTTCGCCTGCCCGACGATCCTTTTTCTCGGCGCCGACGGGATGTACTGCGGCGCGCAAACCGATCCCGGCGTCTGCGCGCGCTGCCTGGCGGCGCAGCCGGCGTTCGCATCCGTCGACATCGTGGCGTGGCGCGCGCGACATCGCGACCTGCTCGCGCGGGCGTCGTTCATCGTCGCGCCGTCGTCATGGACCGCGGCGACGCTGCGCAAGTACTTTCCCGAGCATCCGATCGAAGTGATTCCGCACGGCGCACCCGATGTCTGGGCGATGCAGACCGTAGGCATCGATGACGACGACGCGCGCACCACGGCGCCACTTTCGGAGTCCGACGCTCGCGCTGCCCGACGACGACGTGCCGACGGTGGCCGTGCTGGGCGCGGTAGGGCCCGACAAGGGCGCGCGCCGGCTCGAGCGCATGGTGTCCCTCGTCCGCGCGAGCCGGACGCGATTGCGTTTCGTGCTGATCGGCTACATGGACGTGGAGCACGGGCCGTGGCAGAGCGACGACGCGGTGATGACGGTCCATGGCCGCTACGACCCGCGTCACCTGCCGGATCTGCTCGCCCATTACCGGGTCGATCTCGTCGCCTATCCTTCGGCGGGACCGGAGACCTTCAGCTTCACGCTCTCCGAGGCGTGGGCGGCCGGATGCCCCGTCGTCGTGCCCCCTTTCGGCGCGCTTGCCGAGCGCGTCGCCGGGACCGGCGCCGGCTGGACATGGACCGACGCCGAGTGGCGCGACGAGGCGGCGATGCTGGCACGCATCGCCGCGCTGGTGGCTCCGGCGAATCGACTCGCGCTTGCCGCGTCGGCGGAGTGCGCGCGCCGTGTCCCGCTGGCAACGCCGGCGGCGATGGCGCGCAGCACGCTCGCGCTGTATGACGCCGCGATGAATGCCGCTGCGACGCGTGTCCGGCGGCCGGCGGTCGCGGGATTCAGCGGCGCGCGCCTGCGCGCGGCACTCGGCGAGCCGTCGGCCGCGGCCGGCGAGCCGGTGCCGTCGTCGGAGGTGACGCTCTCGCCGGACACGGCCGACACCGCCCGCGGCGCGCCTGCGGCGCAGCATCGGCGAACGTCGCTGCCCCGTCGAATCCTCGGCCGCCTCCTTCCTGCCCGGCTCCGCGCAGTGTTGCGGAACCGCCGTTCCTGATGGCGACTCCGGAATACGCGCAATGGCTGGCGCTGGGACGTGCGCATCAGGGGGAGGGTCGTCCGGTCGACGCCATGCTCTGCTATCGGCGCGCGCTGCGTTCCGAGCCGGGCGCGTCCGATCCGCATTTTCATCTGGGCGAGGTGCTGTGGCAGCAGGGCCGGATTGCCGGCGCCATCGCGGCGTGGCGCGAAGCGCTGCGGGCCAATCCCCGCCATGTGGCCCCTGCGCAGGCGCTCGCCGAGGCGTTGCTGGCGACGGGGGACGCTGCAGGCGCGCGCGCCGCCGCGGCTGACGTGCTCGCGCTGCTGCCCGGCAGCGCCCGCGCGACGCTGATCGGTGGCATCGCGCGGATGATCGAGGATGACGGCACAGCGGATCCATCCGCCGCCGCCGACGTTGCGGACGCCCTCCGGCGCGAGCCCGGGCTCGTTGCCGTGCCGACGCTGGCGGGGCCGCTCGCGCTGGCTCTCGATCATCGAAGCGACCTTCCCGGTCGCGATGCGCTGCTCGGCGTTCTCGCCAGGACGGACGGCGCGCTGGCGGGGGCGCCGCCGCTGCTCGTCACGCTCGCGCTGGAAGAGGCGGCGCGGGAATCCGGCGCCGATGCGGCGATGGTTCGATCCGCGCTGATCGACGCGGCGCGCGCCCGCATTGGCGCTCCGGCCGACCACGACGCCCTGCGCCGAATCGCCGTCGCCGTTGCCCACGCGGATCCCGATGCCGCGGCCGAGTTCGCGGCGCGCTACGCCGCACTGTGTGCGCATGCGCTGGCGGCTCCGGTGCCGCTGCCGTGGCCGCGCCGCACGGCGGGCCGACCGCTGCGCGTCGTCGTGCTTCGCGCCGCGGCACCGGCGGCGGAAGCCGCTGCGACGGCTGCCGACGCGATCGCCGCGCTGCCCCGCGACGCGTTCGCGATCACCTTCGCGAGCATCGGCGGCGCCGGAGACACCGCGGCCGGCGGTGCGTCGACCATGGCCCTTCCGGAGAAGCCCGATGCGGCGACGGCGAAGGCGATGGCGGCGATCGATCCCGACGTGCTGATCGACCTTGCGGGCCTCGACGCGGCGACCGGGCCCCTGCTCGCGCAGCGGCCGGCGCGCGAGATCTGGACGTTCGCCGCGTTGCCCCTGCACCATCGGCCGCCGCTCGTCGATCGCGTCGTCGGCGACGCCGCCGGCCTGACGGCGGCGCTCGCGGACCTCGCCGCCGGACGCGACCCCGCGCAGGACTGCGAACTCGACGCGGGCGGCATGGCGTCGGCCTGGGCGGCCGCGGTGCTCGCGCACCAGCAGGGGGATCGCCCCGCGGCCCTTGCGCACTACGACCGCGTGCTCGCGCTGCAGCCCGGCTACGCGCCGGCGCATTACCTTGCCGGTATCGCGCGGCGTGACGATGCCGACCTCGCGGGCGCGCGCGCGGCGTTCGCCGCCGCGCTGGCAGCGGCGCCCGGGTACGTCGATGCCCGCCTTGCGGCGGTTCGGGCCGCCATTGCGGACCTCGATGCCGACCGCGCGATCGCGCTGTGCGCCGACGGGCTCGCCATCGCGCCGGGCGACGCGCCGCTGCTGCGCGCCCTCGGTCTCGCGCATCTCGCCCGGCGGGACGGGGCATCGGCCGCCGCCGCGTTCGAGCAGGCGCTGCAGCACGACCTGACCGACGCCGAGACGCACTACAACCACGGCGTCGCGCTGCAGATGCAGCGGAACCTCGCCGAGGCCGCGCGCGCCTACCAGCGTGCGCTGGCCTTCCGCCCGGACCTCGTCGCCGCCGACTTCAATCTCGGCGTGCTCTTCCAGGAGCAGGGCGCGACCGACGCGGCGATCGCCGCCTACGACGAAGTGCTGGCCGTCGATCCGGGCAACGTCGCCGCCTACAAGAATCTGGGCGAGGTGCTGCTCGCGGCGGGACGCATCGACGCCTTGCTCGCGAACTTCCGTCGCTTCGAGGCGCACTGCCCCGAGGCGCTGCCGCTCGCGGTGCAGGCGCTCGAGGCCTGCCACTATGGCGGCGATTTCCCGAAGCTCGAGCGCTACCTCGACGGCCTGCGCCACGAGAGCTTCCAGGCCGGCGACGAGGCCGAGCTCGTCGACGCCTGGAGGAACTGCTGTTTCTGCTGCTCAACTTCGACGTCGAGCCGGAGATGCAGCGCACGCTCGCGCACACCTACGACGCGGCGGCGCGCCATTTCTACGGCGCGCCGCTGCCGAGAACCGCGACGCGCCGGCCGGGACGATTGCGCGTCGGCTACCTGTCCGCCGACCTGCGCAATCACGTGATGGGCAAGATGACGTGGGCGGCGGTCGAGCATCACGACAAGGCGCGCTTCGAACTTTTCTTCTACTCGCTGTCCGCGGCCGCCGACGAGTGGACCGATCGCTTCCGGCGCCTCGCCGACCGCTTCGAGGTGATCGCGCATGTTCCCGAACACGCGGCGGCCGAGCGCATCGCCGAGGACGACCTCGACATCCTGGTCGATCTCGTCACGCACACCAGGGGCGCGAAGCCGGGCATCCTGGCGTTGAAGCCCGCGCGCGTGCAGATCACGCACGTCGCGAGCGCCGGCACGCTGGGCCTGTCGACGGTCGACTTCAAGCTCACCGACCGCATGCGGATGTCCCGGAGAGCGCGGCGCTCCAGATCGAGCCGCTGCTGCCGATGGACGGCTGCGTGTATCCGTACCGGCATGTCGCGCCCGCGGCGACGCACCCGTTCCATCGCCGCCTGCTGGGCATCGCCGAGGACGCGATCGTCATCGGCGCGTTCGTCAGCGCGCTGAAGCTGTCGCGCCGCTGCCTCGCGCTGTGGCGCGACGTGCTGGCGCGCGTGCCGCGGGCGAGGCTCGCGTTTTCGCCGAACCATCCGGCGCTGCGCGGCACGTACGAACGCATCGCCGCCGCCGCCGGCATCGCCGCGGAGCGCCTGCTGTTCCTGCCGCAGGGGCGCGACGACGCCGAGAACCAGGCGCGCTACGGGCTCGTCGATTTCGTGCTCGACCCGATGCCCTACGGCGGCGTCAACGGCACGCTCGAGGCGCTCGACATGGGCGTGCCCGTCGTCACGCTGATCGGGAAGGCGCCACGGCGAGCGGACGTCGTATTCGATCCTCGCCAATCTCGGTGTGACCGACACCATCGCCGAGAGCGGGCGCGAGTACGTCGACATCGCGGTGCGCCTCGCCGACGATGCCGCGTTCGCGCGCCGGGTGCGCGCGGCGATTCGCGCGGGTCTGGCGCATTCGGCGCTGACCGACATGCCGGCGCACACGCGCACGCTCGAGCGGGCGTACCTCGCCGCGCTCGCGGCAAAGGCGCCGGAGGCGCTCGCCGCCGCCGGGACGGGATCATGGCTGACGCGCGCATCGGCGAGGCCGAGGCGCTGCTGCGCGGCGGCGATCCCGCGCGAGCCGCGGCGCTGCTGTCGGCGGCGCTCGCCGTGTCCAACGCGACCCCCGACGATCGGCGTGCCGCGCTGATGCTGCGCTCGCGGGCGCGGGAAGCGCTTGCCGACCTGCCCGGCGCGATCGCCGACCTCCGCGAGGCGATCGTCCGCCACCCCGGCGACCCGCGGCTGCGCAACGCGCTCGGCATCCTGCTCGCCGACGCCGGCGACGCGCGCGGCGCAGGCGACGAGTTTTCCACCGCGGTGCGGCTCGACCCCGGCTATGCGCGCGCCTGGAACAATCTCGGCAATGCGCTGCGCTCCGGGGGCCGCGTCGCCGAGGCGGCGCAGGCGGTGCGGAGGGCGGTCGCGGCGCAGCCGGACTACGCGCTCGCGTGGAGCAACCTCGGCACGATCCTGCAGGACCTGGGCGACGAGGCGGGTGCGCGAGACGCGCTGCGGCGCGCGCTGGAACTGAAGCCGGATCCGCGCACGCTGCAGGCGCTGGCCGCGCTGGCGCGGCAGCGCGGCGACGTCGACGAGGCCGCTCTTCTGTACGCGCGCGCGGCGGTCCTGGCACCCGCGGACACCACGATCCTGCTTTCGCTTGCCGGCGTGCTGGCCGAACGCGACGACCTCGCGGCAGCGTGCAGCGCCTACCCCGCGCGCGTTCGCGCCGTCCCGCGCTGCTGCGCGCGGCGTTCGGCGAGGCGTTGACGCTGCCGACCGTGTACGCGGACGCCGCCGCCGTGGCGGACGCCCGCGCGGGCTACGAGGCCGGACTGGCGCGTCTGGAAGCGGAGGTCCCGGCGCTGGTCCGCGGCCGCGGCTTCGCCGACGTCGATGGACGACCTGCGCTGGACGAACTTCCTGCTCGCGTATCAGGGTGAGGACGATCGGGACTGCAGTCGCGCTTCGCCGCCATCGTCGGCGGAGCGATCGAATCGGTCGCGCCGGAATGGCGGGCGCCGCTGCGGCGCCGCCCGCCGGGCCGCGTCTGCGCGTCGGTTTCGCGTCCGCCTTCTTCAGCGACGGCACCTGCGGCCGCTATTTCCGCAGCTGGATCACCGGGCTCCCCCGCGCGCGTTTCGAGATCTTCGTCTATCACCTGCGGCGCGACCTCGACTCCGTTCCTGGAGGGCCTTGCGCCGCATGCCGATCGCATCCGGACCTTTCCCGGCGCGTCGCTCGTCCCTTCGGCGATCGCGCCGGTGATCCGCGCCGACGCGCTCGACGTGCTCGTCTATCCCGAGCTCGGGATGGATGCGACGTCGTTCGCGCTCGCGGCGCTGCGCCTCGCGCCGGTGCAGTGCGTCGGCTGGGGACACCCGGTGACGACCGGGCAGGCGACGATCGATGTCTTCCTCAGCTGCGCCGCGATGGAACCGACCGACGCCGCACTTCATTACACCGAGCGGCTGCGGCGATTGCCGGGAATCGGCACGTCGTATTCGAGACCTGCCGTTCCGGCCGATGCAACGCGCGCACGCTTCGGACTTCCCGAGCGGCCCCGCTGTTCCTGTGCCCGCAGTCGCTGTTCAAGATCCATCCCGACAACGACGCGCTGTTCGCGCGGATGCTGGCCGCGGCGCCGCCGGCGCGGCTCGTGGTGTTCGAGGGCCGGCATCCGGCGCTGACGGCCCGGTACCGTGCGCGCCTCGGCGCCGCGTTCCTGCGGCTGGGCCTGCGCCTCGACGAGCGGCTGATCGTGCTGCCGCAGTGCAATCACGACGACTACATGGGCATCAACGCGGTGTGCGACGCGATGCTCGACACGCTGCGCTGGTCCGGCGGCAACACGAGCCTCGATGCGCTGGCGGCCGGGCTGCCGATCGTCACGCTGCCCGGACGCTTCATGCGCGGGCGGCAAAGCGCCGGTATGCTCGCGCTGGCGGGGATCGACGGGCTCGTCGCCGGCGACGAGGACCACTATGTCGCCATCGCCGAACGCCTGGCGCTGGATCCGGCGTGGCGCGCCGCGCGGGCCGCGGACGTTCGCGCCGCCGCCGGGAGGCTCTTCGACGACCCGGAACCGGTGCGCGAACTCGCCGCCGTCCTCGAAGCGCTGGTCGGGGGCGATGCGCCCGTCGCGGCGACACGCTGATGGCGCCTTCGAACGGCCCTGCCGGACACCTGCCCCCGACGCGCTCCACGGGCCCCGCGCCGGCGCCACATGGCCGATGAACAGAAGACGCTGCTGTTCTGCACCTCGTACTGTGCTGGCGAGGCGGCGTGGCAGCGCCGCTATCGCCGGTGGCTCGACTACCATCGCTCGATTCCACTGCGGCGCGCCGCAACCTTCGTCATCGACGACTGCTCGCCGCATGTTCCGGCCGACCCGGACGTGCATGTCCTGCACGAGCTTCCCGGACGACCGGACCTTCCGGGCGAGACGTGCGTCTACCGTTTCGCGACCCATCTCGGGCGCGAGGGTCTGACCGGTCATTTCGGCTGGTGGCGCAGCTTCCTGTTCTCGCTCGACATCGCCAGGGCCTTCGGTTTCCGGAAGATCGTGCACGTCGAATCGGATGCCTATCTGCTCTCCCGCAGGATCGTCGACTACGTCAACGCGATCGATTCGGGATGGACGGTGATGTGGTGTCCGAAATACAACTTTCCCGAGCCGGCGATCCAGATCATCGCCGCGGACCGGTTCCAGGAGATGGCCGATGTCGCATCGGCGGGAGTCGCGCGGCTGGGCCAGGCATTGGCCGAATTCACGCTTCCCTACACGCGGGTCGAAAGGCGCTTCGTCGGCAACCGCTACGGCGAGCAGCGATCGCGCATCCCCGGATACGCGGATTTCGCCTGCCAGATCGACGCCCCCGAGATCGCCGTCGCCTTTCGCTAGCGCGCCGCGGCCTCGCGCAGCGCCGCCGCGACCTCGCGCACCACCGGACCCCAGTCGCCCGGACTCGGCTGCCGGAAGAGGCGCAGGGTGGGATACCACGGACTGTCGTGGCGATCGAGACGCCAGCGCCAGTCGGGCGCAAACGGCAGCAGAACCCATGTCGGCCTCGCGAGCGCGCCCGCGAGATGCGCGATGCCCGTATCGACGGTGATCACGAGGTCGGTCTCCGCGGCAAGCGACGCCGTGTCGTCGAAATCGTTGGGCGTGGTGACACGCCGTATTCCCGCCGCCGCCGCCGTCGCGGCCTCCGATTCGTCGTCTTCCTTCTGCAGCGTGAACCACGCGATGCCGCTCAGCGCGAACAGCGGCGCGAGCGTCGCGAGCGCCATCGAGCGACGGCGATCGTTCGCGTGGTGCTTGCTGCCCGTCCAGGCCAGGCCGACCTTGAGGGATCGGCCATGCAACGCCAGCGCCGCGGCAATTTCCGCGCGGCGTGCCGGATCGGCGGTCACGTAGGGCACTGCCGCCGGGATGGTGTCCGTCGCCACGCCCAGCGCTCCGGCGACCGACATCACCGGCGCCTGTGCGTCGTAGTCGGGCAGCGCGTCGTCGGGACCCCAGACGCCGGCGACACCCGGGACCGTCGCCAGCAGGCTGACAAGCTGCGCCTGGGCGCGCACCAGGACACGCATGCCGCCGTCGGCGAGCGGCCTGGCGAAACGGATGAACTGCAACGTATCGCCCAGCCCCTGTTCGGCGGTCAGCAGCAGCGAACGTCCGGCGCGCACGATGCCGTCCCAGCGCGGCCCCAATTCCGGCGCGTCGTCCCGCAAGGCGAGTTCCGGGATCTTGAGGCGCCACTCGTACTGCCGCCAACCGTCGGCGAACTCGCCGTGGGCCAGCAGGGCGAGCGCCAGGTTCCAGTGCGCCTGGGCGAAGTCCGGAACGAGGGCAAGCGCGTCGAGAAAGGCGGCGATGGACTCCGGCAGGCGGTTGGACGCCTGCAGCGCCAAGCCGAGGTTGTTCCACGCGATCGCGTGATCGGGCCTCAGCGCCAGCGCCCGCCGGAAAGCGGCGATGGCCTCGTCGTTGCGGTCGGCCGCCGCGAGCGCGAGGCCATGGTTGTTGTGGAATTCGGGCTCGCCCGGCGATGCCGCGACGGCGCGCTCGAGCAGCGGCAGCGCTTCATCGAGCTGCAGTCGCTGGTAGAGCACCACGCCGAGATAGTGCAGCGCCAGCGGATGCGCGGGCGCCGTCGCCAGCACGGCCCGATAGCCGCGCTCCGCCGCGTCGACATCGCCGTTCCGATGCCGGTCCACCGCATCGCGCGCGAGGACGTCCGGATCCGACGGCGCCGCGGAAACCGGCGCGCCTGCACCTATCGCCCCGTGGCACTGCTTGTACTTCCGGCCGCTGCCGCAGGGGCAGGGCTCGTTGCGTCCGACGACCGGCGGCCGCGCGGCGTTGCGTTCGGCGCTCGCCAGCATCGCCGCGGCGTCCATCCGATCGGGTGCCGCGGCGACGATGCGCCGGCCGATGGCCGCGGCGGCAGTCCACTGCCCGAGCGCGCAGCAGTTCCTCAGCAGCTGCATGAGCTGCGGTGAGCGTGCGATCGCATCGGAGAATCCCGGTGCGAGGGACGCGATCTCGCCGGGCGGCACGGTCCGGCAGAAATTGAACAGCCCGTGAAACCCGAACGGCCTGCCGATCGGATACGCCGCCTCGAAGGAGAAGCGGTCGGCGAGCTCCTCGGTCGCGAAGCGGATGCCGTGCTCGCGCTCGAGCAGCGGACGGAAAGTGCGCCCGATCGTGCTGTCCTCGGCATCGACGAGCGCGATGCGCGGGTCCTGCAGCGCTTCGAGCAGCTTTCGCGAGCGCAGCGAGAAGCCGCCGTTGCCGACACGCATTCCGTCGTCGTGCCAGTACCACTTCGCGCCGATGTAGTCGCAGCCGGTGAACGCGTCATCCCACGCGGCCGGGTTCACGACGTAGCCGTCCCACTGGACCAGGAGGACGTGCTGCGTCGCGACGTGCGGCAGCAGCATCTTGAGCACGAAATTCGAGTACGCATCGCGCGTTCCGATCGGGGCGATGCCGACGACGTCGATGCCCTCGGGCGCCGGCACGCCGGCCGGAAGCGCGTCGGTCAGGAGGATCACCCGGGCGTACCGGATTTCCGCGCGCGAACGTTCCAGTGCGCGCAGCGCCAGCGCGTGGTTTGCGGTGTCTACGCAGGCAAGCGTGACTTCCGGCAGATCGCGCATGGCCGGGCGCCGGAGCGGCGCGCTATTCCGCCGCGACGGCGGGCGTCGCGACCGGCTGCAATGCGGCCCATCGCGTGGCGAACGCGCGAAACGCCAGAACGAGGAAGACCGCGGCCAGCGGTGCGAGGTGCAGCGTGGCGCGGTTGATCGTCGTCTGGCTGGTGACCCAGATCCGGGCATTGGTGAAGCTGAAGACGACGATCAGAAAGAGCGCGCCGCCGGCGACGATGGCGGTGAGCGGCGCGAGCCCGGGCGAGGTGAGTTGCCGCCAGGCGAGCAGCGCGGCGGCGATCGCGGCGTACCAGAGCAGGTGCCAGTTGCTGAGCAGGAAATGCGTCTCGACCAGTGCGCGCCACGCCGGGTCGAAGTCGAGGTGCATCCGGTAGTTGAGCAGTATCGGATGCGACTGGGAAACGACGGCGAGGAGGAACAGCGTAACGGCGAAGCCGACGACGACGAGCCTGGGCCCCAGGCGCGGCAGCAGCACGACGACCACGCCGGGCACGATCGTCAGCGCCCAGACCAGACCCGGGACCTTGATCTGCGTACAGGCGACGCCGAGCAGCAGCGCGAGCATCGCCTCGCGCACGTCGCGCATCGCGCTCCAGCGCAGGAACGCCAGCACCGCGCCCGTGTAGTAGGCGGCCAGCGGCAGGTCGGCGTAGCCCGCGAGCGCGACGTGGACGTTGGCGAGCGGCAGCGACGCGACGATGAATGCGCCGGCGAAGCGCGCCGGTGGCGGAGACTTCGAGCGAGCGCAGGCCACCGTAGACGGCGAGCGCCAGCGCGACGGCAAACTGCCACCACGGCCAGTTCATCAGCGCGTCGTCCCAGCCTCCCGAGAGCGACGCAGGACCACACCTGCAGCAGCGGAATCGTCGGCGGATATTCCGGCGCCGCGTCGATCCAGGCGGCGCCGCCGGCCGCGAACCACGCGTCGGCGCGCACGAAGGGAACGATGCGGCCGAGTTCGTACCAGACGCGCGCCTTGGTCGCCCATTGCATCCACGCGTCCCACGGATAGAGCGGCTGCAACGCCAGTTCGAGCGCCAGCAGCACGATAGCGCAGGACGAGCCAGGCGAGCAGCAGCTGCCATGCGATTCGCGCCGCGCCGGATACTCCGGTCGGCATGAACAGAGCGCGCAGCGCGGATCGCGCGGCCGCCAGCGGCGCCGCCCGGCCGTTCCGCCATGCGACGTGGGCGAGCGCGGCCGTGGCCAGGACCAGCGGCCCGGCGATGGACGAAACGCTGAAGCCGGCGCCGGCCACCGAGAGCGCGCGCATCCACAACGTCAGCAGGAATGCGCCGGCGAGATAGCCGGCTCCGGCGATCCATGCGATCTCGCCGGGCGACTCCGGCGGGCGCCGAAGGTCGCGCAGCGCGAGCAGCGCCGCCATGCCCAGCAGCCACGGCAGCAGCAGTCCGGCGGTCAGCTTCAGGGCGTCCATTCAACGAATCCGGAACAGCGCGGCGCCGGGCTCGACCAGCAGCGCCTCCGCGGCGACGGGCGTTCCGGCGGCCCATCGCAGACGCTGCTTCGCCGCGTCGTACTGGATGTCGTGCCGCTGAAAGACGACCAGATAGTCGCCGGCGCGAAGCGCCGATGCCGGAGGAATCGTGTTGCTCGCCGGGTCGGCGTAGACGTTGTGCGGGTACAGGTGGTAGGCGCCACGGCTGCGGAAATACTGCGCGTCGGCGATCATGAAGACGCGCGCGGGTTCCGAAGGGAGTCGCGCGCGCACGCGTTCGATGAATTCGAACAGCGCGCCGTCCTCGGCGGCCAGGTGCTTCTCGCGCCAATCCTTGCCGCCATATTGCGCGGCGGTGGCGCTCACCTGCCGCGCCAGGTTCAGTTGCCAGCGCGCATCCAGCACGAGCCAGGCGGCGGCGAACATGAGGGCGAGCGCCAGCGGCAGGCGCGCGCCGATCCAGTGCCGGCGCCAACGCGAGATGGCGACGCACGCGGCCGTGGCAATCAGCGCCGCTATGCCCAGCAGCATCGGCAGCGGCAGTTCCTGCAGGTCGGCGCCGCCGACCACGGTGTTGATCGAGGCGCCGCTCCACGCCTCGAACGCCGTCCATTCGCGCAGGCGGCTCTTCAACTGGTCGCCCAGCGTGAGCGTTTCCACCCGCACGC
Organism: uncultured beta proteobacterium; assembly: GCA_963779445.1. GTDB lineage: Bacteria > Pseudomonadota > Gammaproteobacteria > Burkholderiales > Casimicrobiaceae > CAIWHR01. Next base: position 71,308 of record CAVZYI010000006.1, on the reverse strand, counting down.
CGGCCACGCGCACCGGCTCGCGACCGGGCAGCTTGAGCGCAAGCGCGACGCCGTTGACCGAGCCGATCCAGTCGGCGCTTCTCGCGGCGACCACCGGAGCGAGCCTGTCGGCTTCCACCGGGATGTCCATCATCAGCGTGCGTCCGGGCTTGAACTCGCTACGCCACAGCAGGCGGGCCTCGGTGGCGGCGGGCAGGTTCGACACGCGCCACGCGATCCCGGGGTATTCACGCGAGCGCAGCGTGACCGGCGCCGTGACGATGACCGCCCCCGAATCGTCGGAAGGCGTGACGACGAGCGCGTCGCCGTCGAGGATGCCCGTGCCGGACGCCACCGAAAGGGTGGACGCGCCGTACCATTTGGAATCGGCCGACCCGAACCAGGCGTCCGGTACCGTCAGCGCATGGTAGAACGCGAAGAGGGGTATCAGGACGACCGCAAGGACGGCGAGCGGAATGTACTGCGCGCCGCGCAACGGCGGTGCCGTCGTGTCAGGCGGCGGCATCGTGGGTGCCTCAGCCCGCATGAGCGCCGCGCACGGCTCCGGCGGTCGCCACGCGCAGGATGCCCGGCATCAAACGCGCGCCAGTGTTCGGGGCTGTGCATCGGCGGAGGCCGATTCCAGCGGATGCCCGCGCTGGAACCGCGACCACGCATTCGCCACGAACCCCTGCATCGCAGCGCGGAATCGCTCCCGCGAAAATCGCAATGCGTTCGACCGGCAGGCCTGCTCGGAAATTCGTCCGGCGCTGGCTTCGAACTCGAAGACGGCCCGCACCACCCCCGCCGGCTGCTGTTCCGCGAAGAAGACGCCGGTCGGGGCGGCGTCGTCGAGACCGGCGACGGTCTCCGCGACGCCTCCGCGGCGGTAAGCGATGACCGGCAGTCCGCACGATTGCGCCTCCAGGGGCGCGATTCCGAAATCCTCGTAGCCCGCGAAAAGGAAGGCGCGGGCGCGTTGCAGCAAAGGCAGAAGGCTTGCCGCAGGCACGTGCTCCAGCAAGGTGACATTGTCGCCGGCCATGCGGCGCAGCGTCGCAAGCTCCGGACCGGCGCCGACGACGACGAGGCGGCGGGGCGCGAGCGTGCGGAATGCCTCGACCAGGACGTCGACCCGCTTGTACGGAACGAGCCGCGACACGGTCACGTAATAGTCGTCGCGCGCGCCGCCGGGCACGAATCGCTCGGTGTCGACGGGGGGGTAGATCACCGTCGCCGAGCGACCGTAGCAGCGCGCGATCCGCCGGGCGATGTTGCGCGAATTCGCAGCGTAGAGATCGACGCCGGCGCTGGCCGCGAGATCCGCGAGGCGCAGGCGTTCGAGCTGCCAGCGCGCCGCCCAGCCGGCCGGGCCGCGGCCCAGGGGGGACCGCGACAGGTAATCCTCGCGCAGCTCCCACGCGTAACGCATCGGAGTATGGCAGTAGCTGAGATGCAATTGTTCCCGGCGGCAGCGCACGAAGTTGGCGATGGCGTGCGAGTTCGACAACACGACGTCGTAGTGCGAAAGGTCGAGCTGGCGCATCGCCCACGGGAACAGCGGAAGGCAGCTTCGAAAATGCCGGCGCGCGAACGGCAGCGACTGTATCGGCGTCGTCACGATGCGCTGCCGGGAGAGCCGCCTCCGGTCCTCGTCGGAGAGGAAATCCACGAGCGTATGGAGATCGGCGTCGGGGAAGAGCGAGCACAGCTGCTCGAGAACGCTCTCCGAGCCGCCCCAGGTATCGAGCCAGTCGTGGACGAGCGCCAGTTTCACGGGAGGTGTCCGATGCCGGGCCGAATGTACGCGCGACGACCGGCCGCGACGCCGACGGATATGCGAAACTGGGCCGCGCGCGAGCCCGAGTGCGTCGCAGAACCCGCTGTCGTTACTCGGGAGACGCAACTGCACGGGTGCCGCAACGGCGTGGTGCACGACCGCCGGATGCCGGAGGCACGCATGATTGGCAGGGGCGCTGTTCAGAATGAGCAATGATCGCATATTGATCGACTGTTCGGCCACTGCGGGCAGCGCTGCCCATACCGGCATACAGCGCGTGGTGCGCAATATCGTCGCATCGGCGCGCTCGCTGGCAGGCGAGTCGGGCGTCGACTGCCTTCCGGTCGCGTTCGACGGCCGCCGTTACCGCGAGCTCCCGCCGGACGCGCTGCTCCCGGCCGGCGGCGACGGGGGCGAGAGGCGCGGCGGCGCGCCATCGAACGTGGCCGCGTGGCTGCGTTCCGGTCCTTCCGCGGCGATGCCGAAGCGAAGATCGGGCCGCTGGCTCGGCCGGCTGCGCGCGATGCTCGACGCGCTGCTGCTGACCGGAATCCTGCGCCTCGCCGCGGCCAGCGTCCGCAACATGCAGTCGCGAATCCGGCCGCGATCGTGGCCCGGCAGCGAGGCGATCGGATATCGGTCCGGGGACTGGCTGCTGCTCATCGACTCGAACTGGAGTTCGGACCTGCGGCGCGAGCTTCACCGTGCCAAGCGTGCAGGGGCGCGGGTCTGCGTCGTCGTCTACGACCTGATCCAGCTGCGCCGACCCGATCTCGCATCGCCGGGCGCCGGGGCGATCTATCGCCGCTGGTTTGTCCGAACGGTGCCGCTCGCCGATCGGATTCTGGCGATTTCGCGCACCGTCCTCGGCGATGTTCGCCAACAGCTGCGCGCCCGCGCGATGCCGGATCCGGTCGCCGGCAGCGACTATTTCTATCTGGGATTCGATCTCGATCACCCCGACGGACCGGGTGCCGTCTCGGAACCGGCGCGTGCCGCCTTCGCCGCCGGCGCTGCCGCGTGCTTCCTCGTCGTGGGGTCGGTGGAGCCGCGCAAATGCCACGACGTGGTACTCGACGCCTTCGAGGCGTGCTGGCGCGACGGCAGCACCAGCCGGCTGGTGCTCGTCGGTCGCGAGGCCTGGCACGGCGGCGCCGTGGCCAGGCGGCTGCGAGGGCATGCGGAATTCGGTCACCGCCTGTTCTGGCTCCAGGACGCAGGCGATGCCGACCTCGAGTACGCGTATTCCCATGCCACGGGGCTCGTCTTCGCTTCGATCGAGGAAGGCTTCGGCCTGCCGATCGTCGAGGCGCTGCAGCGCGGGCTGCCGGTCCTCGCCAGCGACATCCCGGTGTTCCGGGAGATCGGCGGCCGGCATGTCGCGTACTTTCCGGCCGGCGACGCGCGGACTCTGGCGCGCGAGGTCCGTGCGGCGGAACGGATACGCAGATTTGCCGGAGCCGATCCGATCGAGGGCTTCAGCTGGCTCAGTTGGCGCGACGCGGCCCGGGAACTCCTCGCGAAACTGCGAATCTAGTAGGCGTGGCGGCTCGTGAACACCCTGAGCGCGGTCAGCGCAAGGATGCGAAGGTCGAACCAGATCGACCAGTTCTCGATGTAGTAGAGGTCGAATTCGATGCGCTTGCGCAGGTCGGTGTTGCCCCGCAGATCGTTGACCTGCGCCCAGCCGGTGATGCCGCCCTTCACCAGGTGCTTCTGCATGTAGCCCGGGATTTCCGCCCGGAAACGCTCGACGAACTCGGGGCGCTCCGGGCGCGGGCCGACCAGCGACATCTCGCCGCGGAGGACGTTGAACAGCTGCGGGAGTTCGTCCAGGCTCCAGCGGCGCAGCCACGCGCCGAAGCGCGTCGCGCGCCGCTCGCCCGAGCCCGACCAGACGGGACCCGTCGCCGCCTCCGCATCGACGGGCATCGAGCGGAACTTGAGCATCAGGAACCGGGACCCGTTCCAGGTCAGGCGCTCCTGCCGGTAGAGCACCGGCCCCTTCGAATCGAGCTTGATGCCGACGGCGATCGCCAGCATCAGCGGCGTCGCGATCAGCAGCGCGCAGGCGCCGATGACGAAATCCTCGACGGTCTTGAGAACCGAACTGACGCCGGTCAGTGGCGTGTCGGTCAGGTTGATCACCGGCATGCCGGCCACTTCCGTGACCGAGTGATGCAGCAGATGGAAGCCGTAGATGTCGGGGACGAAGCAGATCTGCGCCGACGTGCGCTGCAGCGCCGACAGCAGTTCCTTGACCGTCTCCTCGGCCTTGAGCGGCAACGCGATCCAGACCTGGTCGATTCCCGTTCGTTCGACCTGTGCCGGCAGATCGGCCAGCGTGCCCAGCACCGGCAGGCCGCGATGCATCGCTCCCCGATGTTCGGGCGCATCGTCGAAGTAGCCCCAGACGCGGATTCCGGTCCACGATGCGGCAACAAGCCGCGCCGCGACATCCTGTCCCAGGGTGCCGGCGCCGGCGATCACGATGTGGCGCTGGTTGCGGCCGCGTGCCCGGAGGGCGCGCAGCACCAGGCGCAGCGCGATGCGCACCGCCAGGTTCAGCGCGAATGCGCTCCCCAGCCAGACCGCTATCCAGACGCGCGAAAAATCCGCGCCCGACTTGGTTGCGAAGAAGAACGCGAACACCGATGCGGCCACGAGGACCCACGCGAACGCGAGCAGCCGGATTTCGACGACCAGCGCCATGCCGCGCCGCGGTTCGTAGACCCGGATCAGCGGGAACGCCGCCATGCAGGCCATGGCGGCGCCGAGCAGGAACAGCCAGTAGGACTCGGGCAGGCTCCAGCCGCCGAAGATGTAACGGTACGCAAGCACCCCGGCGGCGATCGCGAGCAGCGGATCGGCGGCGCGAACGGCCAGTTCGAGCAGCGGGGCGTTGGCCTTGAGGATCGAACGGTTCATGCGCGTGGGCGTCCGACCGCGCGCTGCGCGGGACGCGGGCTCATGTTGGTATCATCGGACCATCGGATCGGGCGGGGCATCGCATCGCATGGCAAGACTGTTGGTTCTGGGCGCGACCGGTTTCGTCGGTTCGACGCTGTGCCGCCAACCCCGGCTGCAGATCGGGGCCGAGTGCGGCCGAGATCATCGCTGCGCCCGCGCAGCTCGACGTCACCGACGCCGCTGCGGTTGCCGACGCCGTCGCGGCGCAGCGCCCGGACTACGTCCTGCATCTCGCGGCGGTCACCTTCGTGCCGGATTCGTTCGCCGATCCGGCGCGCACCTTCGAGGTGAATCTCTTCGGCACGCTCAACCTGCTCTCCGCGCTGAAGGCGTTCGGTTTTGCCGGTCGCATGGTGTATGTCAGTTCCGGGGACGTCTATGGCATGGTCGAGGAGGACTGCCTGCCCATCCGGGAAGATCTCTTCCCGCGGCCGCGAAACCCCTACGCCGTCAGCAAGCTCGCTGCCGAGGCGCTCTGCTATCAGTGGTCGGTGACCGAAGGGCTGGACGTGGTCATCGCCAGACCATTTAACCACATCGGACCGGGCCAGAGCGAGCGATTCGCCGTGAGCGGTTTCGCGAAGCAGGTCGCCGAGATCGCGGCGGGCAGGCGCCCCGCGGAAATCGAGGCCGGCGATCTCGACGTGACACGCGATTTCTGCGACGTGCGGGACGTCATCGCGGCCTATGGCTGCCTGTTCGCGTCCGGCCGGCGCGGAGCCGTCTATAATGTAGCCTCGGGCGTCGAAAGGACGCTCCGGGACATCCTGAAGTCGTTACAGGACATGGCCGGCGTGACCGCCGCCGTCGTGCCGGCCGCGGCGCGTTTCCGCCCCGCCGAACAGCGGCGCGTCTGCGCATCCGTCGCGAGGATCAAGCAGGATACCGGCTGGTCGCCGGCGGTGCCGTTCGACGAATCCCTGCGCACCGTGCTACGCCATTGGGAGAACCACAAATGACGGCATCCGCCCTGATCACGGGGATCACGGGCCAGGACGGCGCGTACCTCGCGCGCCTGCTGCTGGAGAAGGGCTATCGCGTCGTGGGGCTGATGCCGCGGCGCAGTTCCGATACCAAGTGGCGCTTGCGCGAACTCGGAATCGTCGACGACGTGGAGCTGCACAGCGGCGACCTCACCGATCTGCCGTCGCTGATCCGCGCGCTCGAGTTCTCGGGGGCCGGAGAAGTCTACAACCTGGGGGCGCAGAGTTTCGTCGGCGCGTCGTGGGATCAGCCGGTGCTCACGGCGCAGGTCGACGGCATGGGCGTGCTCAATCTTCTGGAAGCCGATCCGCATAGTCAATCCCGCGGCGCGCTTCTATCAGGCGTCGACCAGCGAGATGTTCGGATTGATACGGGCGGAGCGCCAGGACGAGTCGACGCCCTTCCATCCGCGGAGCCCCTATGGCGTGGCGAAGGTGTTCGGCCACTGGTGCACGGTCAATTATCGCGAAAGCTTCCGGCTGCACGCGTCCAGCGGCATCCTTTTCAATCACGAATCGCCGCTGCGCGGGCTCGAATTCGTCACGCGGAAGGTGACCGACGGAGCGGCGCGAATCAAGCGCGGCCTGCAGCGGGAACTGCGCCTAGGCAATCTCGACGCGAAGCGCGACTGGGGCTACGCCGGCGACTACGTCGACGCGATGTGGCGGATGCTGCAGCAGCCGGAGCCTGACGACTACGTGATCGCGACCGGGATCACGACCACCGTGCGCGACATGTGCAACCTCGCGTTCGGCCATCTCGGCCTCGACTACCGGGATCACGTCGTCGTCGATCCGAAATTCTTCCGGCCGGCCGAGGTCGAGGTGCTGCTCGGCAATCCGGAAAAGGCCAGGGCCAGGCTCGGCTGGTCGCCCCGGACGAGTTTGAGCGAAATGATCGAGCAAATGGTGGACGCCGATCTGCGTCGCGTCGACGGCGTCCGTACGGTTTAACGAGACTCGGGTGTCGATCGTCGCGCGCACGATAGGTTGGCTCCGCGCGCTGCGCAGGCTCACGACGACCTCGCAGCGGGTCGCCGATGCGCAGGCGGAGTCGGCGGCCAACGCGAATGCGCTCGCCGCGTTGGAACGAGAGCTGCAACGGATGCGCGACGACGCTGCGGTGCGCGAAGCCGGTTCCGCAGCGGAAATGGCTGCCCGCGAGGCCAGCGCGGCAGCGGAATCGGCCGCTCGTGAAGCCAGCGCGGCATCGGAATCGCTCGCTCGTGCGGAACGCGCCGCGGCAATCGAAGCCGAACTGCGGGAAGCGGTGGACGCGCAGGCGCGCGTGTTGGCGGACATGCGGGAGGACCTTGCGGCACATGGAGCGAACGTCGGTGGCATCGACACGCGGATCGCGGCAGTCGAGCAGGCGCTCGAACGCCTCGACCCGCCGATGCCGGTGCTTTCCGGCGCCGGCGCCGCGGAAACGGGCGATTGGATGTATGCGAGTTTTGAAGATTCATTCCGCGGTACACGGGACGAAATCAAGGGCCGCCACGCCATTTACCTTCCGCGAATCCGGGCCTCCGCGGCGGGCACGGCGATGCGTCCCGTGCTCGACGTAGGCTGCGGGCGAGGCGAGTGGCTGGAGCTGCTGGCGGCGGAGCACATGACGGCTGCGGGCGTCGATGCGAGCGCAATCGTCGTGCGCGCGTGCCGCGAGCGCGGTCTCGATGCCCGCAACGAAGACGCGATCACCATGCTGCGCGGTGAACCGGAAGGTGCATGGGGCGCGCTCACGGCGTTCCATCTGGTCGAGCACCTGCCGTTTCCGCGGCTGATCGCGCTTCTCGCCGAGGCCCATCGTGTCCTCGCCGCGGGCGGCTTGCTGATTCTCGAAACGCCAAATCCGAACAACTTCGTGGTCGGCAGCAACGGATTCTGGCTGGATCCCACCCATCTTCGCCCGCTGCCCCCTGCCTTGTTGCGCTTTGCTGCCGAGATCGTGGGTTTCAAGGCGACCGAGGTGTTGCCGCTGCATCCGGACGACGCCGGCCGCGCGGACGCAGCCGCGGCGAATTGGCCACCGGCGCTTGCCGACCTCGTGTACGGCGCGCGCGATTACGCGCTGATCGCACGGAAGCCAGAATCCGCCTGACATGCGCATCGTTCTCGACATCAGCACGTCCTGGATCTGGCATCGCCCTCCGGTGGGGATCGTGCGCACCGAGCGGAAATTCGCGCAGCATCTGTTGCAGCGGCAAAGTGCGGACATCGCGTTCTGCCGCTACGACAAGGTGCGCCGCGTCCACGTGCAGGTCGAGCGCGCCGTCGCGGAAGCGCTGTTTGCGTCGGAGGCCGGTTTGTCTCCGAAAGCCGTCGACGACGACACCCCCAGCGAAAGCCCCGTCACCACCAGCCCGCCACCGCGTCTGCGTGATCGGGCGAGGCGCGTTCTTCATCGCGTGGAGCGGGTGTTCATCGGGCGTCTGCCGCAGGTGTTGCAGGCCAAGGCATGGGAAACGCTGGTGCACGGCAAGTCGTTCGTGAAGGGCGGCCTCGCGGTTACCGGAGGCGCCGCACGACTCGTCCGTGCGCGCTGGCGCGCCCGCCACGCTGGCGCGCCGGCGACCGGCCCGCAACCGGCCGCAGAGGCTTCGGCCGACGCGTTCGCGTTCGCATCATCGGATGTCTACGTGTCGATGGGTCTCGACTGGGAGTACAACGATCTTCCGCAGCTCGTCCGCGAGAAGCGGCGAGTCGGATTTCGCACCGTTCTATTTTGCTACGACACCATCCCGGTGCAGTTCCCGCACCTCATGTCGTTCGATTCGCGTCAGTATTTCGCGCGCTATTTCGTCGATCTCGCACACGCTGCCGATCGCGTCGCCGCGATCTCGGAGGCGTCACGCCGGGATTTTCAACGGCTGCTCACGGAGGTCGGCGCCCCGATTCCGTCGGTCGACGTTGTACATCTGGGCACAGACATCGACACCCCGTCCGCCGCGGGCGAGGCGCCGGTCGGGGCACTCGAAGGCGCGCCGTTCGTCCTGTACGTCAGCACGATCGAGGCCCGCAAGAACCACGAAGTGCTCTACAACGTCTGGGACCGGCTCGTCGCCGCGCACGGCGACGCGGCGCCGAAACTCGTGCTCGTCGGCATGGTCGGCTGGGGCGTGACCGACCTGCTGTTTCGTGTCCGTACGAACCCGCGCCTCGCCGGCCAGGTGGTCATTCTCGACAATCTGGCCGACGCCGAACTTTTCTGGCTCTACCGCCATTGTTTGTTCTCGGTTTTCCCGTCGCTCTACGAAGGCTGGGGCTTGCCCGTCGTCGAGTGCCTTGCGCTCGGCAAGCCGTGCATCTGCTCGAACGCGCCCGCGGTGAGCGAAGCCGCACAGGGTCAGGGCGACGGTGCTCGATCCGCTTGACACGCCCGCGTGGTTCGCCGCGATAGAGGATCTCTGGCGCAATCCGGCGGCGCTTGCCGCAGTGTCCGCGTCGGTGACCGAGAATTTCCGGCCGAATTCGTGGAGCGCGTTCGGCGATTCGATGCAGGTGATCATCGCGCAGGTCGCCGCCCGATCGTGATGCGGATCCTTCAGCTTTCGACGTACCCGACGCAGGTTCCGCGCCATGGCGGGCAGGCACGCATCGCCAACATCCGCGCCACGCTGTCCGCGCCCGGCCACGATGTCCGCGCGCTCGCCGTGTACGAGCCGGAGAACTATGGCGGCGACCTGGTGGGCCGCCACGACATCGCGTTTCCGCAATCGTCGCCATTCCGTGATTCCGCGTTGCCGTATTGCACCGACTACGCGTCCGGCGACTTTCTCGCCGGTGATCCGACGGCATACGGCGAGTTCGCGCAATTCGCCCTGGCGTTCGCCCCCGATGCCATCATGCTCGAGCAGCCGTGGCTGTTGCCTGCCGTCGAACGCCTGCGTCGCGAACATCCCGGGCTGAGGTTCCGCCTCGTCTATTCGTCGCAGAATATCGAGGCGCCGCTGAAGCGGGAGATCCTCGACGGCCTTCCCGCCGACCGCGTCGACGCGATCGCCGGACGCATCGAACTCCGGCAACGCGCCGCCGCGCGCGCCGCCGACCTCACCATCGCGGTGACCGACGCGGATCGCAAGGTTCTGGCGGATTTTGGCGCCAGACGTGTCATCGTTGCGCACAACGGGATCGTCGAACGCGAGCTGGATCCGAAGGTCGTGCGCGACTGGACCTGGTTTCTGGGATCCCGCCGATTCGCGCTTTTCGTTGGTAGCGCGTATCCACCGAACGGTATTGGCTTCTGGAATATGTTCGGGCCCTCGCTCGCGTTCCTTGCCCCGGACCAGTGCATACTTGCCGTCGGCGGAGTTTCCGGTCTCGTGCCGCAGCATCCGATGTACAAGGCCTGGGAAGCGATCAACGCCAGCCGGTTGGAGCTCGCCGGCATCCAATCCGAGGAGGCGCTCGCCGCGTTGCTCGCGCTGGCGCATTGCATCGTGCTGCCGATCACGCGCGGCGGCGGGTCCAACATCAAGACGGCCGAGGCGATCCGTTCCGGCAAGCCCGTGATCGGCACGAGCAAGAGCTTTCGCGGCTACGAAGCCACGCTCGGGCTCCCGCATGTCTACCGAACCGATGACGCGTTCGAGTTCAGGAACCTGACGAAGGCGGCACTCGAAGAGACGTTGCCGGTGGCCGGACCCGACGATCCCGCGTTGCGCCGCTCGGTCCTGTGGAGTGAAACGCTGGCGGAGCTGCCGCGCGAGTTCGCGGCGCTGGCAGCCCACGGTATCGAGGGCGCGGATGGTAAACTTGCACGAGAGCCCGGTTCCGCCTCCGCCTCGATAAATTGCCATGACCGCCTACGTCTACAATCCGCAGCGCTCCGGGCTGAGCTTCAGCGAGGCGCGCGACGCCTTCGCGGCGCGATTTCCGCGCGTCGTCACCGGCGCCATCGACAACGTCTCGCCGCCGCGGGTCGAGCGCGTGCTCGACAGGGCGCGCGCGGCGGGAATTCCGTTCACGCCGTACTCGGTCGACGTTGCGGCCTACCGCGAATACTGCCGCAGCGGCGGGATACGCGGACCGCTATCCCGACTACTACCGCGGCAATCAGCCGGAAAAGTCACTGGAGCACTGGCTCGCGTTGCAGTGGCTGGGCATAGCGGCGACCGAGGTCTTCGTCGACATCGCCAGCGAACATTCGCCGGTGCCCGGAAATCTACTGGCGGCTCAGGGCTGCTGCAGCTTCAGCCAGGACATCAGCTATGCGCAGGGTATCGAGGGCAACCGCATCGGCGGTGATGCCTGCGCGATGCCGGTGCCCGATGGCTTCGCCGACAAGGCGGCTCTGACCTGCTCGCTGGAGCATTTCGAGGGCGACGCCGACGTGCGCCTGTTCGCGGAGCTCGCGCGCGTGCTGCGTCCCGGGGGCAAGGTCTGTGTCGTGCCGTTCTACGCCTACGAAGAGGACGCCACGCAGACCGATCCGGTCGTCGGCATCGCCGCCGACATTGCCTTCGACGAAGGCACCGTCATCCATTGCGCCGACGGCTGGGGCAACCGCCACGGCCGCTTCTATGCACCGGAAACGTTCAAGCGCAAGATCGTCGATCGCTTCCGCGACGTGCTGGCGTTCGATTTCTACCACGTGGCGAACGCCGCGGACGTCGATCCATCGATCTACGCGCGGTTCGCGTTCGTCGCTACGCGCCGCTGAATCCGCGCCGCAGCGGCCCGGGGCGGTTGAGCGGGATCAGGGCGCAGCCCACCAAGGCGCGCCGGTGAGCACCGTCGCGCCGCCGGCGATCGCGGTGCCGCTCATCAGCCAGATCACGTGCTCGCCGGTGCGTGAATTGCGCCACAGCAGGTCCTGCCGGGGTTTGCCGCCGGCGCTCGTGTCGCCGTTGAAGTTGGCCACCTTCGCCGGCTGCCAGTCGACGCTGGACAGCAGGCCGGTCGCCGCGGTGTAGGCGAGCCCGTTCATGATCCACAGCGCGGTCTGACCGGTCGACCGGTTGCGCCACACGAGATCGGATTCTCCCGTCGCCGTCGAAATCGCCCGTCTCGGCGACGCGCCAGTTGGGATCCGCATGCAGCCTGCCACCGCCGAGTATTGCGGGGCCATTCATCAGCCATCCCGCGGTCTCGCCGGTGACCGTATTGCGCCAGAGGAGATCGGCTCCTGCCGTCGCCGTTCAGATCGGCGACACGCGTCGACCTGACCAGTTGGCGTCGTGCATGATCGCCGCCGCCGGAGACCAGCGCCGTGCCGTTCATCAGCCACATCGCTGTCGCGCCGGTCGACTGTGTTGCGCCAGACGAGATCGCGCCTTCCCGTCGCCGTCGAAGTCGGCAACGTGCGTGACCGACCCAGTTGGCATCGGGCATGATGCCGCCGCCGGAAACCATCGTGCGTGCCGTTCATCAGCCACATCGCCGTCTCACCGGTGTTGTCGTTGCGCCACAAGAGGTCGGCCTTGCCGTCGCCGTTGAAATCCGCGACGTGCGTCACGCGCCAGTCGGGATTCCACATCAGGCCGGCGCCACTGGCAAGCTGCGCCCCGTTCATCAGCCACATCGCGGTCTCGCCCGCGCTGCTGCGCCAGAGGATGTCGCTCCTGCCGTCACCGTCGAAATCCGCGACCTGTGTCGGCCGCCATGCGGCGTTGCTCATGATCGCTCCGCCGCTCGCGAAGGCGAGGCCGTTCATCAGCCACACGACGGTCTCGCCGGTCTTCGCGTTGTGCCACAGGAGGTCGCTCTTGCCGTCGCCGTTGAAGTCGCCGGCGATGCCGCCCGGCAGCGGCTCGGCGTCGATGACGGTCACCGCGTAGCTGAATGCGGGCGGAATCCCGCCGCCGCTCACGCCGCTCACCGAGACGGCGTAGGTGGTGTCGCTCTCCGGGCGCGAGTACGGGAATCCCTGCGGCAGGAAGACCAGCGTGTTGTCGCCGTAGCCGTTGGCCACCGTTTCGTAGGTCGCCGCGTACGACGCGCCGCCGCGGCTGATCGCGGCCGAGGTGCCGGTCGAGAAGGTCGCGTTGGGATACGAGAACGACCAGCGGTTCGAGCCGGCCGGCAGCACGTCCCAGGGGACGAATCCCTGCGGCGGCCAAGCGACGCCGTTGGGCGTGCCCGGGCGCGTGCCGAATACCCAGCTGTTGCCGGCGATCCACAGCGCGTTGCTGTTGGGCAGGTCGCCGGTGCCGAAGCCGATCTGCGGCGGATAGAGGATCCATCGGCGATGGCCGGCGGCGGTGTTGCCGGCCGCCGTAGTCGTCCATGTAGGCGTCGATCGCGCCGACGTCCGGTCAGCCCGAGCGCGATGTTCGAATGGCCGGCGCCGTTGGAACCCGACGCCGTGTAGCAGAGCCAGTTGGTCGGGGGCGTGTGGCTGAGGGCGCTGTTGGCGCTCATCATCAGCGCCGCGTTCTGATCGTCCGTCGTCTGCTGGCCGCCGAGCAGCGGGAGATTCGACGGCAGGCTCGCCAGCGCGCGGTAGTAGTTGGCGCGATCGACGACGGCCTGCTTGTACGCCGCCGTGGTGCCGCCGGCGTTGCACGATGCCACGTTGCCGTTCCATCCGCTGGCGACGGTTTCGGTCGGAAGGAACAGCGTGTGGTACAGCTCGACGACCGCAGCGCGATCGAGGCGTGCGGGAGGCACCGCGGATTCGATCGACCCTGCGGCCCGGCTGCTCGAACGGGGAGAAGAACCGCGGCGCGTCGCCGAGCTGGGCAAGCGCCGGGTGGGCGAGGCCGGCCAGAAGGGCGGGCACGGCGGCGGAAAGCAGGGACCGGAAATTCGACATGGTGGAGGCCTGACGCAATCGGGAAGGCGAAGTAAAATTATGCAAATGTCATGCCTGGAAAGCCGACCGTACCATCGTGCGCCGGTGAAAACCAACAGTATTGATTTCATGAATCATTATCGAAGCGAAAACGGTCCGTCGGCGCAGGATCCGTGCCGTCATCGCAGAACCGGGGCGTCCGCAGCGGCGTCCAATCGCGTTGTGAAAGGGACGGCGACCGAGCAGGCAAGAGGCATCGCCGACCTCGACTGCGCCGTTCGCCCGGGAGGTTTCGACCTCTCGTCGGTACGGGCATCGTTCTTGCTGCTTGCTTGATGGTCCCGCAGCTCGAATTCGTCCAATCGAGCGCCCAGACAGGAAAATACCAAGTTACGTCCGATTCCCACGCCCGTGCGCACCGAATCAACCAGTTTCCGTTCCCGGCTTTGCCTTGCCGTTGTGCAGGGCCTTGTGACGCTCGCAGTCACCTGGGCCGGTGTCGCCAGCGGCGCGTCCGCGCAACTGTCGGCGCAAACCGGGGAAGTCCGGGATATCTACGGCACCGACCACGCGATCGTGTATGCCGCGACCCTGGGCGGCGGCATCTATCGGTCCACGGACAACGGCACGACCTGGTCCGCGCTGCCGGCGATGCCGGAGCGCTACATGTCGAAGCTCGCCGGATCGGCGACCGATTCCAATCTGATCTTCGCCGCGACGAGCGACGGCGTCTATCGCAGCACCAACGGCGGGACGAGCTGGACGCAGGTCACCTTCGAAGAGGCGCGCGCCGTCGCTGTCGATCCCGCGAACGACCAGAACGTGCTCATCGGCGTGCCGGGCGCCGGCATCTATCGCTCGAGCGATCGTGGCGCAACCTTCGTGTATTCGAGCGCGGGTCTCGATAGCACCGACGTCCGCGCGCTTGTCGCCGCGCCGGTCGCCAACATGTTCTTTGTCGGACTCAACGGCAACGCGACGGGCGGCTGGGGCGGGGTGTTCCAGTCGACCGACGGCGGCGCGACGTGGACTTCGTGGAACGGCTCGGCGGGCGCGCTGCCGAGCAGTTTCGTCACCTCGCTGGTGGTCACCGCGTCGGGAGCGGTGATCGCCGGCACCTACGATCCGCGACCGGCGGCATGGCCTACGCCGCGTCGGGAGCGGAGCTGGACCGCAGCCTCGCGCAGAACACTTCGGGCGTACTCGCTGCACGTCGACCGCAACAGCGCGTCGACGGTGTGGCTCGGCACGCGCGTGCAGGGCGTCTACAAGTCGACGAATGACGGTACGACGTTCCGCGGGTCGTCGCAATCAGCCCCACGGCGATATCACCAACGAGCTCGCGCTGGGAACGATCCCGAGCTCCGCGACGCGTGCTCGCCGGCGCCAACGGCCTCGGGATGTACGTGTCGACCAACGGTGGCAGTATCTGGTCAAGAGTTCGTCGGGGCTCATCGCGGATCGCGTCACCGGACTCGAGCCGGGCGCGGCCGCCGGCGAATTGTTCATGGGCACGCTGAGCGGCGGCGTCCAGCGCAGCACCAACTGCGGCGCGAGCTTCGTCGTCGTCAACAGCGGTCTCGTCAACGCGTCTACGGGGCGAAGGCGCTCGAACGTCGTCTCGATCGCGGGCACCGGTGGCGTGGTCTACGCCGCGACCTTCGGATTTGGTGGCCTCTTCCAGTGGAACGGAAGCATCGGCGTGGGCGCGCGTCCGAGACCGGCCTTCCGAACGCCAACACCGCGTTCTCGAATCCGATGGGCGTGGCGATCGACCCGTCGAATGCGCAGAACGTGTTCTACGCGCTGTTCGACGGCGGCTCGGCGGGAACCTGGCGGCGCAACGGCGGACCGTCGTGGTCGGTCGCAACGGGTCCGAGGCGGCGCGGGAGCGGGGCGCGTCGTCGCCGGGGCGACGCCGGGAAGCAGCGCTGGTACATCCTGAATCAGGACGCGCCGGCCGATCGCTCGACCGACAATGGCGTGACCTGGAACGCGGTCACGCTGACCGCCGCCGCGTCGGCCGTCAGACGCCGATCACGTTCTTCGCGGTTGCCGAGAACCCGTTCGCGTCGACCAATGTCCTCGCGAGCACGAGCAAGGGACTTTCCGAAATCGATCGACGCCGGCGCGACGTCGACCTCGTCAACCCGACCGGTCTCTCGGCGACCGAACTCACCGGACTCGCGTTCTCGTCGCTGGTCAACAACCGCGTCTTCAGCGCGGACCGTGCCGGACGCTTCTACTGCAGCAACGACGGCGGCGCGACGTGGATCGTGCAGCGAGACGGCGTCGAGCCTCGTCGATCGTCGGCGTGCGCTGGCTGAACAACCTCGTGTTCCTGTCGACCGACGGCGCCGGCGTGATGCAGCGCGACCCGACCTGCCCATGAGCAGCTTCCGCGCATCCGGTATTGCGGCGCTCGGCGCCCTCGCTCGTGGCGCTCCTCGCTCGCCGTGACCGGACGCGTCGGCCGCCGCTGGGGACCGGAGATGCGGATCACCAACCTGGTCGGGCATTCGTGGGCGCCGCGGCTCGCGGCCTACAACGGGACGGTGCACCGGTCTGGTTCGACTACGTCGGCGCCGGCGGCGACGCCGAGGTGCTCTATGCGCGCAGCACTCGACAACGGCGACACCTGGAGTGCGCCGTCAACCTGTCGACGAGCCGGCCCGGACGGACTATCGAGCCTTCGATCGCGGCCGACGCCTCGGGCGTCTACGTCGTCTGGACCTCGGACCTCGTGAACGGCGACGAGTTCTTCAGCGCCGCAGCCTCGACAACGGCACGACCTGGGTCGGTCCAGCAGAAGACGCTCCGAACGCGGCCGGAGCCTCGCGCGCCAGCAACATCGCGATCGACGACGCGGGCACGCTGCACGTCACCTACTTCGACAATCGGGTCGGTTATTCGAACATCTACCACCAGCAGAGCTGCGATCACGGCCTCACGTGGAGCGCGGAGCAGAACGTCACTGCCAACGACGGCGTCGTCGACAACGAAGTCCCGCACCTCGTCGCCGGGCAGGACGGCTAGCTCTACCTGACGTTCCGCTCGAGCCGCGACGGCTCTCCGCAGGGCGGATGGCCGCCGTACCAGATCTACCTGCTGCGTGGCATCCCGTACGGCGTGTCCGGGCAATCCGTCTCGTGGTCTACCCGGCCGCAGCGCATGACGCGCGGACTGCCCGACGAGTATTCCGACGCCTACGCGCCGGAGATCGCCGCCGGCGCCGGCGGCGCGATCCACCTCGCGTTCTGGGATCAGGTCGCCGGCAATGACGTCGCCTATCGCCGTCTTCGGCCCGGCGGCGCCGGCTTCGGTCCGGTGCTGCGCCTCGGGAATCTCGGACTCAATCACCGTCAGGCGGGGTCGACCAACGCCGAGGCCGGCGATATCGGTGTCGATCGAAGACAACCTGGGGACCGTCCATCTGCTGTTCGGGGAAAGTGCGGCGACGATGAACTCGGTTTCCTACGGCCGTCTCTACTACCGCGCGCAGCGCCGACGGCGGCGTCGACCTTGGCCGCGTTCGAGCAGGTCGGCACGACGACGATGGCGGCGATGCCGCGCTTCGTGTACTCGCGCGGCCGCGTGCACGCCGCGTGGACCGACTTTCGGGACAACAACATCGGCGGCGAGATCTACGCCCGCTATCGCGACCTCCAGCAGCTCAACCTGATCGACCATTTCTACCAGTCGATCCTCAACCGGACGCCCGATGCGCCCAGCAAGATCGCCTGGGAAAACGAGATGGCGCGCGTGCAGGCGCAGGGGCTCGATCCGCGCGAGATGCTGCTGGTGATGTCCGGCTATTTCTTCAACAGCCTCGAGTACCAGTTCCGCAACCGCAACAACACGCAATTCGCGACGGACCTGTACATGACCTTCTTCCGGCGCACGCCGGACGGCGGGGGGCTCGCATTCTGGGTCGCGCAGCTCGACGCGGGCGAGCCGCGCGACATGGTGCGCCACGCCTTCGGGCTTTCGTCCGAGTACGACGCGTTCGCGCGGTCCCTCTACGGTCGCACCGACAGCCGCGCCGAGAACATGATGATCTCGGACTTCTATCGAGTCATCCTCAACCGGCTCGCCAGCAACGCCGAGTTCTCGACGGCGCGCGGGCGCATGCGCACGGCGCAATGCGGTGGAGTCGCCCAGGTCAAGGCGGAAGCCGATGCGACGACGCTGGCGTTCTTCGCCTCCACCGAGTACCAGCAGCGCGGACGCGACAACGTAGGGTACATGCAGGATCTCTATCTGACGCTGATGCGGCGCTACGCCACGCTCTACGAGCTGTGGTCGTGGACCAACGCCCTGAACAACCTCCAGTACACGCGCGAGCAGGTGCGGCAGATCTTCATTGGGTCCTACGAATTCCAGCTGCGCCTCAACCGCGTCGTGCAGGAAGGCTGCCTGCGCTGACGCGGAGGCTGTCTCGCCCTTCCTCCACGGTTCGTTCGCCTTGCGTTCGCGGGCCGCAGGCGCGCCCAGCGCGCCCTACGTGGTTTCCCCCATCCGGCAGTACATGGAAATGAAACGCAGTATCGTGCCGTGAATATTCGAGTTGCTTCGATCATGGCGCTCGCCTAGACTCGCATGCTGAGAACTCCGGATTCGAGTCCCCGGAACTCTTGCCTTGGTGCCCGTTAGCCCGGCAATTGGCAGGGAAAGGCAGCCTTCTGGACAGCGCACAACGAGGAGCGGGAGCAATGACGAAGCGTATACGATGGATGCAATTGACGGTCGCGGCGGCGATAGTCGCCGCGGGTGTGTCGGTATCGGCATTCGCGCAGCACACGCAGGCGGTGGCGGGTGCGCAGCAGGTTGCAGCGCGCACGGGTCCCACGGCGGCGCAGGTCGCCGCCCTGCTCGACCGCTGGCAGGAATACGCGGCGTCCACCGGCATGAGCGTCGACGTGTGGCGCGACGTCATGGCGATCCAGCTGCGCCAGGCCGATGCGACCACGATCCACGCGCTGCAGGCGCTGGAACCGTTGCTCGACCCGAACGGCGGCGCCTCCCGCTATGAGCAGTTCGTCGCCACGCTGGGCAGGGACGTCGCCAGCCGCGTCCGGAGGATGAAGCCGCAGGTGCTCGGCGACGCGTCGTCCGACCTCGTCTTCATTCCCATCACGCCGTGCCGCGTGGTCGACACGCGCAACGTCGGCGGCAACATCGGCCCGTTCGGCACGCGCAACTTCTATTTCTACAGCGTTCCGGCAGCTGGAACTGGTTCACCAACCAGGGCGGCGTCTTCGGCCCGACGTCGTCGGCCTGCCCGGGAACCTTCTTTCCGACGGGAACTCCGGCGTCGACGGTGGCGACGGTGACCGTCGTCAATCAGGGCGGAGCCGGCAACCTGATCGCCTGGGGCGGCGCGAGTCCCATCGCGTCGGCCAGCACCATGAGCTACGGCGCGACCGGCGACATCGCCAACACCACGGTCATCCCGGCGGGCAACCGGACCGGCTCCGGCCCCGGCGGCAGCGTCCTGGATTTCGCGATCAACGTCAACGCGGTGACGTCCGCGGGCGTCGTCGTCGACGTCGTCGGGTATTTCATCGCGCCGCAGGCCACCCCGTTGAGTTGCACCACGGTTCAATCTTCGGGGACCGGGACCTCGCCGAACAATACTGAAATCGACATCGTAAATGCGCCTGCGTGCGCAGCGGGGTACACGGCCGTTTCGCACGCCTGCGGGTTTGCGGGCGGTTCCCCGGCGGGGCTCGCCCTCACCCAGGTCGGCGGAGTAGCCGGGTACTTCGCCTGCATCTGGCGCAATCAGACGGGAACGACTCTCGACGCCAGCTTTGCCACGGCGCTGACGGTCTGCTGCCGCGTTCCTGGACGATAGGGCGCGCGCAAGAGTTCAATCGCCGCTTCTGCTGTATGGACGGGCCCCGTTTCGACGGGGCCCGTTTTTTTGCGGCAACGCCGGTTCGTCCATGGCGACCGCCCGAAGGTTTGCGCAGCCTCGACCTTGCAGAAAACTCGATGAGAGCGCCACATGATTTGAACCGATCATCGGGAACATACCTTCACCCCGACCCACAGCGAACAATCGCATGTAGCGCGTTCTGCAAGGTCTCAAATTCCGCCAAGCCGCAACATTTTGCACTTCCAACGCATCTCAACCGAACACTGCGCGATACCGAGGACAATTAAACTTCACTTAACAATCCGGAAAACCTGTCCTGACAAACGGGGCCACCTCTGAAATGTGCGACACGCGTGCGCGCTGCGAGCGAAGTCACCCAGTTTTGGGGACGAAATATTCCCCGTCACCGGGATTGTGAACCCCCAATCCGCCGGACCGGAATCCCCGAATTTGAGACTCGACACCGGACGGCCTCGGAGTCATGGGGTGGGTAGCGTCGTCCTCGTCGAGCGACTTGGCCATTCCTTCGGCGGCTGTAGATCGCCCGCCTCGCGTCCTTCAGAAACGGGGCTGGTGGAGCCAATTGAAATCTTCCCCCGGGCTGCGCTGGCCCGGTGCGCGGTTCATTGCGCACATTCCAATCGATTCTGTCGATCTAGCGCGGTGCTACCGGGGTCACCGCAGTACCGCTTGCGTCAGAGACATTGTCCGACACATTGTTGTTTCCGAACGTCCGCAGGGTTGCGCCGTTGTTGAGATATCCGAACGTGTTTCCCTGGACAGT
The DNA here is from genome assembly GCA_963779445.1 of uncultured beta proteobacterium. Taxonomy (GTDB): domain Bacteria; phylum Pseudomonadota; class Gammaproteobacteria; order Burkholderiales; family Casimicrobiaceae; genus CAIWHR01. The sequence goes on along the minus strand of CAVZYI010000006.1, from coordinate 51,196 downwards.
GCAGTTGCTGACCGTGGCGACGGCAGTGCCGGCATTCTGTTGGGGAACGATTCCGCCGTTGTTGTTCGTGACGGTCGAGCGGGTAATGAACGCCCTTGCCGTGCTTCCGGCGACCGTGGAGAACGGAAAGACCGCCGAGTTCTGGCTGCCTTCGAGGATCGAGTCGCTGATCGTCACGGACGAGGTAACGCCAGCGGAATTGCCGTCCACTTCAACGCCGAACCAGTTTCCAAGAATCTTGGTGCCCGAGATCTCTCCGGTCGCGCCGCCGCTAAGATAGACCGCCGCCGCACCACTCTGCGAGGTCCCCTGATTCACGTTCTGAATCGTCGTGTCCTGGATTCGCACCCGGGCCGCAGTGGTCACATCCACGCCGTTGCCGGCAAGACCCGAGATCAGCAATCGGTCGATGGTGAGGCCGCTGCCGCTGGTCATGACGATGCCGTCGGTGCCTCCTGCTCCAGGCAGGGGAGTGATCACCAGGTTGCGCAGCGACACCTTGACGCCCGCCGTGGCGATGCTGATGGCGGGGCCGCCGGCGGCCACCACACTGCCCACCACGCCGGGAACGGCGAGGATGCTGACCGACTTGCCGATGTCGACCGTCGCCGTGTTGTAGTTGGCCGAGCCGAGCATCCAGATCTCGCCGCCGTCCGCGACCGCCGTCAGGGCTGCAGGCAGCAGGCGGCAGGGTGTGGCCAGCGTGCAGTTGTTGGCGTCGCTTCCAGTCGGTGACACATAGGCGCGAAACAGCTGGGCGTGAGCGGTGCCGGCGAGCAGCACGGCGGCGACGACGGCCCCGACAATTCGCAAGATGTTCGCGATGCGCATGACGATCTCCCTGGGAAAGTGAAAGTGGACACGCCTGCGTTGCGCAGGACGCGCCGATTCTGTCACTTTCGCCAGGGAAATGTCGACACCGCCGGATCAGATCGCGGACAGGAGCCGCCTCACCTGGTCGCGATCACGGTGATGGCTCCGAACGCATCGAGGTTGATGTTTCGCACCGCGTTGTCGCCAGCATTGGATCTCGCGCTTCTGCCCGAATTCACGCTTTGAATGGCTCGGCTGTCGTGGACGGAGACCTTTGCCAAAGTGGGTGAACCTATCGGCAACGAAAGGACGTCGCCATTGTTACCCTTCATTGTGGAGCGCCTGCTTTGCGGACACCCTGGAATCGGATCGAGTTCCTCGAATCGTAGGTGTGAGAATTTGGTGCCTCATCGCGCTGTTGCACCCTGGCCGATCATTTCGACGAAAGCCTACGTGCGGTATTGTCGCCAGGAGATGTCGACCGTTGACCCGCATCCTTGGACATCCAATACTGTAGCCTGCGCAATTGAAAAAAATTTCGATCGGGCACCGGAATGGCTGACAACTATATCGTTTTGCGCGCAAGTCCAGATTGGTTGACCCTCGATCTCGACCAGACTCGAGGCTTCTGCAGAAGGTTTGGTCTCCCGGAAGACCGAATCATCAAGTTTGCCGATCGTTGGCATGAGACGTTTGCCGTGGTCGACTTCAAGGCATTTCGCCACGATCTGAAGACAATCGCGCTCACCTCGATAGCGAAGTGCAACAATTCTCAATTGCGGACGTTGGCAGACGTCGTGGCCCGAACAAAGGATGACGACCTGATCGCATTCCTGGATGACGACGATTGGCTCGCGCCGAACCTGTTCGAAATCCTGCGATCGACCGAGACGCCCGACAGCGGATTGATCTGGGGATCAATCTACCTTGGCAATCTGCAAATCATGTCGCCAACGGAAGATGGCGCAGCGACCGGTCTTGTAATCCGTGCGCTTGACGACGTTATCTACACCAACAATTACGCGATCACAGGGCGTGCGCTGCGACGGCTGGGGCCGGAGGCGGTGTTGGAGCACTTCGACGCGCAAAAGACGGCAGACGCGGGATTGTTCCGCGCGCGGAAGATCGACGCGCACCTAAGCTGCACCAACAAGCATCCCTGTGGCACCATGTGGATCAATCACTTTCCCCATCCATCGTGCGATTCCCTGCGCGATGCGGTCACCGACTATTCCAACGGCTTGGCGAAAGTTCGATTGAATGCGCAGACGGAGTGGATCGAGCCGTATCTCCGTCAGCTTCAGGATGTCGTGCGCCGCACACTTTCGGGACGTCGCACGTAGGAAGGGCAGCAAAAGTTGGCAGGGAAAGCCGACTTGAGGCGACGCCATCAACGCAAATAAAATATTGACGAAACGTTAGCCTGATTGGAACCTTGGCGACAGGTTCCGGTCGCCAGGCTTATGAATCTCCAATCCGTCGTGCGACGACGTCGAACAAGCGGTCAATGCATTCGTCCACGGTAAGAGTCCCGGTGTCGAGCCGGAAGTCCGGGGATCCAGGCACCTCGTACGGCGCGCCGATTCCGGTGAATCCGATGATGTCTCCGCGCCTCGCAAGGACATAGAGACCTTTCGGATCCCGCTTTTCGCAGGTGTCGAGCGCGGTGCTGAGATACAGCTCGACGAAGCGCGATGCCCCGATCGTGCGGCGCGCCATCGCCCGATCCTCGTGATACGGCGAGATGAAGGCGGTGATCACGATGAGCCCTGCGTCGTTCATCAGGCGCGCTACTTCGGCGACCCGACGGATGTTCTCGCGGCGATCCTCGGGGGAGAATCCGAGGTCGCGCGACAGCCCGTGGCGCAAATTGTCGCCGTCGAGAACGTAGCACGGGTGGCCGAGGTCGACGAGGCGCCTTTCGAGCGCGTAGGCGAGCGTGGATTTACCCGAGCCCGACAGGCCCGTGAACCAGATGGTCGCGGGCCGCTGGTGAAAGTTCCTGGCTCGCTCGACGTCATCCACCGTGCCGGTCTGGCGGGCGATACGTTCGCTTACCGGGCCCTCGTCGTCGGAGCGGTGCGAGGGGTCACGTGCCGTCGCTTGCGTGGGGTCCGAGCGGTGCGGCGCCGCATGGCTGTCGATGACCATCCCGGCGCCCACCGTCTCGTTGCTCGCGGGATCGATGAGAATGAAGCTGCCGGTCGAGCGGTTGCGCCGATATTCGTCGACCAGCAGCGGTTCGAAGAGCGTGAAGGCAGCGCAGCCGATGTCGTTCATCTCCAGCGCCGCGGCGGCGTGGTGCCGAAGGGTGTCCGGATTCACACCATAGGCGATCGAGGTGCAGCTCGCCTTCACCGTGCGCGTGGTGTTCTTCACTACGAGGATCCGGTTCTTCGCGAGCGGCTTTCGGCTCATCCAGACCACCATGGCGTCGATGCTGCGTGCGACGCGAGGCACGTTTCCGGGGTGGGCGATGAGGTCGCCTCGACTTACATCGACGTCATCCGTGAGTGTGAGCGTGACCGATTGCGGCGCGTGCGCGTAGGGGAGATCGCCGCCCTGCGTCACGATCCGCTCGACCTGCGCCTGCCGGCGCGATGGCAACACGACCACCTCGTCGCCGGCGCGCACCACGCCCGATGCGATCGTGCCGCTGTAACCGCGGAAATGCGCGTCGGGCCGCACTACGCGTTGCACCGGGAAGCGGAAGTCGATGAGGTTGGCGTCGCTCGCGACGTAGACCTCCTCGAGATGGGTGAGAAGCGCGGGGCCGTCGTGCCACGGCATTCGCCCGCTGCGTTTCACCACGTTATCGCCGTGGATTGCGCTCACGGGAATGAAGGTGAGCCCCGCGAATCCAAGACGCTGCGCGAAGGTGGTGTATTCGTCGCGGATCCGCGAGAAGACCTCCTCGTCGAACTCGACGAGGTCCATTTTGTTCACGGCGACCACCGCCCTCGGAACGCCCAGCAGCGAGGCGATGAATCCGTGGCGGCGGCTCTGGGTGAGGACGCCGAGCCGCGCGTCGATGAGGATCACGGCGAGATCCGCGGTGGACGCGCCGGTGGCCATGTTGCGTGTGTACTGTTCGTGCCCCGGCGTGTCGGCGATGATGAAACGGCGTCGCGGCGTCTCGAAGTAGCGGTAGGCCACGTCGATTGTGATGCCTTGCTCGCGTTCGGCCTTGAGCCCGTCGGTCACCAGGGAGAAATCGAGTGCGTTGCCGTTGCGCTCGGCCTTCTTGCGCAGGGCTTCGAGATGGTCTGCATAGAGCCCGCCCGCGTCGTGAAGCAGGCGCCCGACGAGCGTGGACTTGCCGTCGTCCACGCTGCCGGCGGTGACAAAACGAAGGAGGTCGCGGGGCCGGGCGGTCAAAAATAGCCCTCGCGCTTCTTCTGTTCCATCGACCCGTCCTGGTCGTGGTCGATGACCCGCGTGATGCGCTCGGAGTGAGTGGCCTTCTCCAGCTCGGCGATTATGTCGGGGACGGAGCGAGCGGACGATTCGACGGCACCCGTGCATGGATAGCAGCCGAGCGTGCGGAATCGGCACATCGCGTGTTCCGTGACCTCGCCTGGTTGCAACCTCGATTTCTCGCCAATCGGGATGAGCTGGCCGCCGCGGCGGACGACTTCGCGCTCGGCGGCGAAGTAGAGCGGCACCACTTCGATCCGCTCGCGCTCGATGTAGCGCCACACGTCAAGCTCGGTCCAGTTCGATAGCGGGAAAACGCGCAGGCTTTCGCCCAGTCCGACGCGCGTGTTGTAGACGCTCCACAACTCCGGCCGCTGCGATTTCGGATCCCACTGGCCGTGACGGTCGCGGAGGGAAAAGATGCGCTCCTTTGCGCGCGAGCGTTCCTCCTCGCGGCGTGCGCCTCCGATCACGGCGTCGAACGATCCGGCCTCGATCGCGCCGAGGAGGGCTTCCGTCTTGAGCCGTCCGCAACAGGCGAACGTGCCGAGGTCCCAGGGGTTCGCGTCGGCGGCGAGCGCGGCTTCGTTGCGCCTGACGATCAGCTCCAACCCGAGCTCCTCGCAGGTGCGATCCCGGAACGAGATCATCTCGGGAAATTTGTATCCGGTATCGACGTGCACCAGCGGGAAGGGAATCGTGCCGGGGTGAAATGCCTTCTGCGCGAGGCGCAGGAGGACGGAGGAATCCTTGCCGATCGAATACATCATCACCGGACGCTCGCAGGCCGCCGCCGCTTCGCGCAGGATGTGGATGCTCTCGGCCTCGAGCCGGTCGAGCAGCGGAAGGATGAAGCGCTCGGTCACGACGCTCGGTTTCGGCGGGTCGGGCGGGGCATCATCCTGACTTACGTTCACGCTTCGTCGGGAAACGTGTCGAGATAACGTTCGCGGACTTGCGGGCTGACAAAAATCGCGTCGCCAAAGCGTAGCTGGCCGTTGCGGCCGTACGGACCCTTGAACAGGTCGTACATGACGTAGCCGTGCGTGCTGAGGAGCGCCCACAGCACATCGAGGGGCGCGGCGTTTTCGTAGTGGGGAACCAGAAAGAATTCGGTGTAGATGACGTCTATGGCGGCCGACTGTAGTGCGCGGCGTGCCCCTCGCAGGATCGAGAGCTCCGCACCTTGCGTGTCCAGCTTGAGCAGATGGATACGGTCGATGCCGGCATCGTCGGCCATTCCATCGAGCGATAGCGTGCGCACCGGAACGATTTCGACGATTCGGTCGGCGCGATCGAAATATCGGCGCGCATTCACGGGTCGCGGAAGCACGGACGAAGTTGCAGGATTGGCATGCACCTGCAGATCGATCGAACCTTCACGCTCATGGAGGGCAATGTTCCAGACGCGGACATTGCTGCCTGCGAATCGCCGTGTCAGGCCCGCGCACAATTCCGCGTTCGGCTCGACGGCGTGGACGGTCGACGCTGGGTAAGCGTGCAGGAGCGCCGCCGTGAAATCGCCGCAATTTGCGCCTGCATCGACGAAAACGGGCTGCGCGGACGCAGTGCGGCCCAACAGGGCGTTGAGCTTGGTCCAATAGGTTGGATCGTGGTCGCTCATCGGTCGTGGCGCGAGGTCAAGACTGTCGCTGGCAGCCTCGCGTGTCGTCGCAAGAGTACATCAGTGATTGGAAGCATACAGCATGGCGACGCCATCGAGGTGGCCCGATCGGAGGCCCGTCCCTTCGCATCGCGGCGCTCGACGATGTCCGGCTCGCGGAAAGCTTTCGGAAAGGTCGCGTGACGAACGGTTCCAAGGTAACGGTGACTCGCAGCATTGAATCTGGCAACGTGGCGAACGGGTATATGATTCAGGCGACGAGCCGCGCAGTGACCTTGACGCTGGACAGCGCCGTGTCTGCGTCCATCGGCGGAACCGGTGTCCTTTCCAAAGGCGCCCGGGCCGCTGCCAGAGTGATTAACTCCACCATCACCGACATAACCGTTCAAGGCCTGCAACGTTCCGGCGGCGCCATCGTTTCCTTGGGCAACAAGCGGGCAGCCGGCAATTTCGGCGGCAACGATGCGGCGACGCAGACTGTTCCGCAGATATGGATCCGACATCAACAACGAATTTGCATCCGAAGGTCGGATGCTTCGTTTGCTCGATGGCTGGCGATTCCGTAAAACTGCTGGAATCGGTTCCACAGCCGTACTTACAAGACAGCGGGGCGGCCGCATCATCGAGCGCCCCGTTGTCGTTTTCCGGATCATCGCCTACTTGGCCACAATGACTGTCGGCGTGATGTAGGTGGTCAAAGGAGTGGCGTTGATATTGTTGCAGACCAGATTGTTGCCCAGAGAAACGATATTGCCGCAACCATGTTTCACGAAGTCGTCCGTGCAATTGGAGACCTGGCTGCCGTCCAGCAGCACGGTGCCCAGCCCATGATCGATGGCAGTCCCGACGATGTCGTGCAGGTCTGAACGTATCAGGGAGAGCCGGATGTCGGATCCGGCACCCGAAGTCACGACTCCCCCGACTGAAATTGTGGAATCGCGCACGTTCGCGCTGGCGAATCCCGCGTCGGGGGCAATCAGACTGAGCGCAGTCGTCGAGAACGCAATCTCCGACCGGATTAGGTCAAACCGAATCGCGTTCGCGGTCGAGAGTTGAATGCCGGTATTGCCGGTATTGCCGGTATTGCCGATGTAGGTGATGTGACTGCCGGCAATCTTGACGTGTGTAACCGCTCCGCCTACCGCGGTGGAGTCCAGTATCGCATCCGCATTTTGAAGGAATTGGCTGTGAACGATAGAAATCCTCCCGGCGCCAGTTTTCGTGGTCGCAAACGTCAGGCCCACTGTATGTGGTTCAGTTCGCTGTTGATGACCTCGAGGAAGGTGCCGAGACCGTCCAGCAGGCTGTCGATCCGGATGGCGTTGGTCGCCCGCAATATCACGCTGTTGGGCGGCGGTATATCCACGAATCCCTGCATCCAGATCCCGGTGGTCGTTGTACCGGTCGTGTTCTAGCCACGCTCGATTCGCGTATTGTCAACGTCGACACCGGGTCGACCCGCAGCGGAGCCCTTGGCCAGAATACCGGTGCGGCATTCCCGCAGGAAACTGCAATCCACGTAGACCGAAGCGGCGCCCACCGGACTGACATGGATGCAGGAGCTCGCGTCGGTGTTGAATCCGTCGATCGACACCTTCTCGATGTGGACGGCTCCGGCATCCAGAATCCTGATGCCGTTGACGCCGCCGGCGAAATTGAGCACCACCAGGTTGCGCAGGGAGATATTGCTCCCCGACGCATCTATGACCATCGCGTCGCCGCCATTTCCGACGACGCTGCCCACTGCCCCCGGAATGGCCAGGATCTTCACGGATGTGGTGATGTTGACCGGGGCCGTGTTGTAGTCGGCGGAATCCAGCATCCATATATCTCCGCCATTTTGGACCGCGGCCAGCGCGGCAGGGAGCACCCGGCATGGCAGCTGCACCGTACATGGATTTGCGTCCATCCCGTTGAACGAGAGATAGGTGCGAAACAGTTGGGCAGACGCTGCCCCGGACGAGATCGATGCAACAAGGCAGAAGAACAGTACGCGTTCGGAAAGTTTCATGATGACCTCCGTACTGACGTCAACTTGATGAACCGACCTGTGCGGGATGGCGGATCCACCCAGCGGAGGATCGAACGCCCACCATTGCCGGGATTCAATCGCAAAGCGGTGGGCCCGCAGATGGCAGCCATGCCGTTCCTTCGCAGTAAATGCACGGATCGCGCGGTGGCGGCGAGTCTAGAGCGCCAACCGCCCCGGCCCTGGAACTCCGCCGCGCGCAGCCAGGTTGCTAGACCGGCCGGCATCGCCGCCGTCTTGGTGCGCTCAGCCAATCAAGGCGAGGGGCCGAATATCCAGAACCAGGCCTTCCCTATCAAGCACGAGCGTGCGGAGAAGGCGCCACCCACGATCGTAGACGGCTATTCGACCATCGCTGAGATCCCGTTGCTGTCGCTCGACCAGCTCCGAAATGCCGACATAATTCGCGTTCGTGCCCAGCCAAAGCCCGCGCGTGAAACCCCCGACGTCGAGGCGCCACCCGTCGGCATCGATGATCGTGCCCTCGGCCGAACTGCAGGTCATGAGCTTGCCGGCTTCATCGGCGCGGATGTTGTGCGATTGCACTCCAAACGGCACGCGCGACCGTAGCATTCGGCTGGTGCATTCGAATGCAAGAAGTTCGCTTGCGCCGAAATTGTGCGCGATCACGTAGAGCGTGCTGTCGAAGACCGCCAGCGAATTCAGGTGATTGACATCGTGCGGTGGATTGGGCGTCATCCCCAGCGGGTACCAGCGCTCCCATTGTCGCGTCGCCACATGGAGAATTGCCACCATGTTGTCGTAGGAACAGGTTATCCACAGCCTCCCGTCGTGCCACATGATTTCATGCATGTCGCGCAAGGGAAAAGGCGCCACCAGCTCATCCCTCAGGCGACATCCCGCATCGAAGACAAGGATCCTGCCGCGCTCTTCTTCCGCGGGTACGGTGGATGACACCATTCTGCCCCGGGCGGCGACATAGTAGCTGTCGCCATCCGTTGCCACGCCGTAATAGAGCCCCGAACCGCGATGGAGCGGAGAAGCCGATCCCGTACCGGGGTCGAGGCGCAGGATGGAATGGCTCGTCGTTACCAATAGCATGGTGGATTAGGAGAAATGGAAGATCGATCGCACGAAGCACAACTCAAGGCAGCGTATCACGGGTCGGCGCAACGGAAGGAAGTGGACTAACGGGGCGATGATACCGGGCTGCGCCTGCGACATCCCGTCGCTGTAGCGGCATTTGCGCAGGCCACCCACTTGGCAATATACAATGTCATGCCTGCGCCGCGTCCGGCAACGCCAGCCCCGCCAATGTTCGAGCCTTACCGACCCAATCCTGCCACCCGGTTCTCGAGCGCGCTCGCCGATCTCGCGGGCGGCCTGCGCCATCACGAGCTGTGGGGCATGATGGGCTGGCAGGACATCCGGCAGCGCTACAACCGCTCGGTGCTGGGCCCGATCTGGCTCACGCTGAACATGGGCCTGATGGTGCTGGGGCTCGGCATTCCTCTACGCGGGACTCTTCGGCCAGACCATCGATACCTACCTGCCGTTCCTGACGCTGGGCTTCATCGTCTGGGCGCTGCTGGCCGGCCTGCTGACCGACGGCACGATGGCGTTCATCGCCTCGGAAGGCGTCATCCGGCAAATCGCCGTGCCATTGAGCGTGTTCGTCTATCGCGTGCTCTGGCGCCACCTCATCATCCTCGGACACAACGTCTGGATCTACGCTGGTGGTGGCCGTCGTCTTCGGCATCTGGCCGGGTGCCGTCGGATTGCTGGCGCTGCCCGCACTCGCGCTGCTCTGCGTGAACGGCGTCTGGGTGGGCCTGCTGCTCGGCGCGGCCAGCGCACGCTTCCGCGACATTCCGCAGTTCGTCGGCAACCTGATCCCGGTGATCTTCCTGCTGACGCCCGTGCTGTGGCGCGCGGACCAGGTGCCGAAGCGCGCCGTCTTCGTCGTGTTCAACCCGTTCTATCACTTCGTCGAGATCGTGCGCATGCCGCTGCTCGGCGCGCCCGCCCCGCTCCTGTCGTGGCTGGTCGTCATCGGCATCACGATCGTCGGCTGGGCCGCGACGCTGGCGTTCTTCACGCGCTACCGCGGGCGCATCGCGTACTGGCTATAGGACGGCGACAAGTTGGCCTCGATCAAGCTCAACCACGTCACCGTCTCCTTTCCGATCTTCGACGGCGGCAGCCGTTCGCTGAAGCGTCGCCTGGTGTCCGCGACGACCGGCGGGCGCATCGCGCGCGACAGCGGCAACCAGCTCACGATCCACGCGCTCGACAACGTGTCGGCGCAGATCGATCACGGCGACCGCGTCGCCCTCGTCGGTCACAATGGCGCCGGCAAGACCACGCTGCTGCGCGTGATGGCCGGAATCTACGAGCCCGTCGCCGGCACCATCGAAGTCGTCGGCCGCGTGGCGCCGCTGTTCGACATCAGTCTCGGCATGGACGCCGAGCAGACGGGCTACCAGAACATCCTGCTCCGCGGCATGTTCCTCGGCCTCTCCAAGGCGCAGATCCTGGCGCAGACGGACGAAATCGCCGAGTTCACCGAGCTCGGTCCCTTCCTCGACATGCCGATGCGCACCTATTCCGCGGGCATGTACGCGCGCCTCGCGTTCGCCGTGTCGACCTGCATCAAGCCGGAGATCCTGCTGCTCGACGAGGGCATCGGCGCAGGCGACGCCGCCTTCAACTGAAGGCGCAGCAGCGCGTCGACGAACTGGTGCAAAGCGCCGGGATCTTCGTGCTCGCCTCGCACACCGAGTCCTTCGTTCGCCAGACGTGCAACAAGGCGATACTCCTCGATCACGGCCACGTGACGCTCATCGGCTCCGTCGACGAGGTGTTCGCGAAGTACCGTCAGCGCGATTGACCACGAGCGATGCTACGCAGGGCACCGTCCGGGCAACCCGGCGCGAGGACCTGTCCTTCGGGCTACTCCGTCATCACCACGGTGATGGTTCCATCCTTGTCCAGGCCGTTGTTTCGAACTGCATTGTTGCCGGCACTTTCGAAGACCGCTCCGTTGTTGGTGAGTCCGGAGCCATTGTCACTCACCGTATTCCCGCTCGCCCATATCCTGGTTCCTGCGCCGACAGCGCTCATTCCGTAGTTGGATTGCGAGACTGTATTGTTGCTGGCCGAAAGCGAGGTCGAGCTACCGGGACCTGACCCCGCAATCAAGGCGAAAGCCATATTCTGAACAATCTGGCTTTCGCGGACGGTGACTTTCACCATGCCGGCGCTCGATTGCGCACCGACGCCGTCTGAATTCGCGCCGACGGTTGAGGAGGCAATGTCGACGGTCGTGATGCCGGCGCCGGTCGATTGAACCCAGATGCCCACGGAAGCATTTCCGGTGATCGTGGCGCGCGCGACAATGCCGGTCACCCCGTTCAACAGCATCAGTCCGGAGCTGCCGTTGTCTCGAATCGTGGTATCCGTGACTTGTACGCGCGAGACTGTGTCCACGTGAATGCCGATTCCAGGCAGGTTGGCAATCAGGCAGTTCTCCACCGTCAGCGCTGCTCCGTTGGTCATGACGATGCCGTCGGTGCCGCCCGTACCGGGGAGGGGAGCGATCACGAGGTTGCGCAGCGCTACCTTGACGCCCGCCGTGGCGATGCTGATGGCGGGGCCGTTCGTGGCCACGACGCTGCCCACCACGCCGGGAACGGCGAGGATGGTCACCGACTTGGTGATGTCGACCGTGGTCGTATTGTAGTTGGCCGAGTCGAGAATCCAGATCTCACCGGCGTCCGTCACTGCGGCGAGCGCTGCGGGGAGCAGACGACAGGGAGCCACCACGGTGCACGCATTGGTGTCGACACCGGTGCGCGCCAGATAGGTGCGGAACAGCTGGGCGTGAGCGGTGCCGGCAACCAGCGCGGTGGCGATGACCGCTCCGGTGATCCGCGAAATGCTCGCGATGCGCATGACGATCTCCCTGGAAAAGTGACAGTGGACGCGCCTGCCTGTGCAGGACGCGCCGATTCTGTCACCTTTCACCGGGAAGATGTCGATGCCGACGGATTGCGCAGCGGATTCGATTCATGCCCGCCGCCTCCGAATCGACACCGATCGAAGGTTCAATGCTCGGCGGGGCAATTTGTTCGCGCGGCCGCGCGCCAGAGCGTACATGCCGGCGCCTCGGGATTCCGGCCGATTACTCCGTGGCCACCACAGTGATCGTTCCGTATTTGTTGATTGTGTTATTGCGAACCGTATTGTTGCCGGAGCTTTCGAAGACGGCCGGGGCGTTGACTCCCTGGCCGAAAATGCCATAGTAATTGTCAGTCACTGTGTTCCCGCTTGCGATTACGGTGGCCGCCTGGCCGGAGAGTATTCCCGCGTAGTTGCGCGTGACTATGTTGTTGCTGGCGGTCAGCTTCATGGTTGACCCGGGGGTGCCCGCTGCCGACATGCCGTCGCTGACGTTTTGAACAACCTGGCTGTCGTGGACCGAAGCATTGACCACGCCGGAGGCACTGTCTGTTATCACAATGATGCCGTTATAGTTCTTGCCGATGGTCGAATGGGCGATATCGGCGGTCGTGGTGACGCCGCTGCCCGCGTCGATCCAGACGCCAAACGAACTGTTTCCGGTAATGGTCGCTCGCGCGACGATGGCATTCGCGCCATTCCTGATCCACAGACCGCGGACGTTGTCCCGTATCGTAGTGTCGGTGACCTGCACGATTGCGGCAGCGTTTGCAACGATGCCCGCCCCCGGAAGGTTGGCAATCAGGCAGTTCTCGACCGTCAACGCCGCACCGTTTGTCATGTTGATACCGTCGGTGCCTCCGCCTCCGGCCAGAGGTGTGATCACGAGATTGCGCAGCGCTACCTTGACGCCCGCCGTGGCGATGTTGATGGCAGGTCCGCCGCTGGCCACCACACTACCCACCACACCGGGAACGGCGAGGATGCTGACCGACTTGGCGATGTCGACCGTCGCCGTGTTGTAGTTGGCCGAGCCGAGCATCCAGATCTCGCCGCCGTCAGCTGTCGCAGCGAGGGCGGCGGGAAGCAGGCGGCAGGGTGCGGGCAGGGTGCAGGGGTTGGTGTCGAGCCCGGCGGGAGAAAGATAGGCGCGGAACAGCTGGGCGTGAGCGGTGCCGGCGAGGAGTGCGGCGGTGACGACGGCTCCGACAATTCGCAAGATGTTCGCGATGTGCATGACGATCTCCCTGGGGAAGTGAAAGTGGATGCGCCTGCCTTGCGCAGGACGCGCCGATTCTGTCACTTTCGCCGGGGAAATGTCGATGCCGCCGGATAAGGCCGCGGACTCGCTCGACATTCGCCTTTGTCGAAGGGCCTCCCTTCCACCGCCTCCTTAATGCAAAAGCGCGCCGAGCCAACGCAGCCCGGCGCGCCCCTTCGCTGGATTTCTACTGCGTTGCGATCGGAGTAATGGTTCCGCTTGCGGCGGTTACGTTGTTGCGCACTGCATTGTTGGTGGCGCTGTCGAAAGCAGCCCCGGTGTTTTGAAAGCCTTGGTCATTGGAACTTACCGTATTCCCGGTGGCGAACACCGTGGTTCCCGGACCGTCGGCGCGTATCCCGAAGGTGCCTTGCGTAATGATGTTGTTGCTGACCGTCAAAGTGACGGAGCCGGTAGCGTCAGATATCGCATAAAGATTCAGGCCGTTTTGAACGACCTGGCTGCCACGGACAGAGGTTTTCACCACGCCCGTTGCGTCTAGCGACCACGCGATGACGCCGAAAAGGTTACCGCTAATGGTTGAATAGGCAATGTCGGCGGTCGTGGTGACGCTGGCTGCGGACAGAATGGCGATGCCCGCATTGCCGCCGATCGTGTTGTTTCCGGTGATCGTGGAGCGCGCCACGATGCCGTTAGCGCCGCCCTGAAGTGACACGCCGTCGAGGCCGTTGTCGCGAATCGTAGTGTCGGCGATCAGCACTCTCACGGCGGCATTCACGTCGATACCCGTACCCGGCAGGTCGGCAATCTGGCATTTCTCGATGTTCAGCGTCGAGCCATCGGTCATCACGATGCCGCTGGTGCCTCCTGCTCCAGCGAGTGGAGCGATCACGAGGTTGCGCAGCGACACCTTGCCGAGCGGCGCGGCAATGTTGAATGCCGGTCCGCCGCCGGTGGCGGTGGCCACCACGCTGCCTACCGCGCCGGGAATGGCGATGATGCTGACCGACTTGGTGATGTCGACGGTCGCCGTATTGTAGTTGGCCGAGTCGAGCATCCAGATCTCGCCGCCGTCGGCAATGGCTGCCAGTGCCGCAGGCAGCAATCGGCAGGGTGTCGGCAGCGTGCAGTCGTTGCTGTCGCTACCGGCGGGCGAAAGATAGGCACGACCCAGCTGGGCATGAGCGGCGCCGGAGAGCAGCGCCGCAGCTATAACGGCTCCGGCTATTCGCAAAACATTCCTTAGATGCATGATGGTGTCCTTGGCGAATGGAAAGTGGACTATCGCAACGCAACCGTGGCAATGGATCCGTTGCTGATCGACGCGTTGTTGTCCACTGAATTGTTGCCGGCGCTCTCGAATGTGACGGGGTTAAGATTGTCGTTGAAGAAGGGATAGCCATTGTCGCTTAGGGTATTCCCGCTGGCCCAGACCTTGACTGCAGTGACGGCACCCACGGCAAGGGAAGCAAATACGCCGGCGAAGTCGCTTTGGGAAATCATGTTGTTGCTGAACGAGAGCGAGACGGGGCCGCCAAGGTTCGACACCGCAGCCATGCTCACCTGGTTTTGTACGATCTGGCTGTCGCTCACTGAAACGCTCACCACGCCCAATGCGACCGTCGAGTTCGCATAGACGCCCGCCCCGCCATCCGGCCAGTTCGCGCCAATGGTCGAGTAGGCAATGTCGGCCGTCGTGGTAGCGGCGATTGTGGATTGAACCAAGATGCCATATTCGCCGTTTCCGGTGACCGTGGCGCGCGCCACAATGACCTTCGCGCCGTTCCGAAGCCGCAAGCCGTCTAAGCCGTTGTCGCGAATCGTGGTGTCGGTGATCAGCACTCTCGCGGCAGCATTCACGTCAATGCCATACTGCGGCAAGTTGGCGATCAGGCATCTCTCGACAGTCAGCTTGGCGCCGCTTGTCATGACGATGCCACTGGTGCCTCCTGTTCCGGGAACGATCATCAGGTTGCGCAGCGATACCTTGACGCCCGCCGTGGCGATGCTGATGGCGGGGCCGCCGCCGGTGGCCTCCAGGCTGCCCAAGACTCCGGGAACGGCGAGGATGTTGACCGACTTGGTGATGTTGACCGTTGCCGCATTGTAGTTGGCCGAGTCGAGAACCCAGATCTCGCCGCCCTCAGCGATGGTTGCAAGGGCTGCGGGCAGCAGGCGGCAGGGTGAGGGCAGGGTGCAGGGGTTGGCGTCATTTCCGGCGGACGAAAGATAAGCGCGGAACAACTGGGCATGCGCAGCGCCCGCGAGCAGCGCCGTAGCCATGATGACTCCGGCTATTCGCAAAACTTTCCTGAGATGCATGATGATTTCCTTGGGCAAGGCGAGCCGAACTACAGCGGGGCGATCGGAGTGATGGTTCCGGAAACGTCAGTATCGTTGTTGCGCACGGCGTTGCTGCTGGCGCTTTCGAAGACGACAGTTCCACTCTGCGCAAGGCCAATATCGTTGTTGCTTACGGTGTTCCCGGCGGCCCACACCTTGACGCCTGCACCCACGCCACCTATGCCTCCGTTGTTATGCGCGACGACGTTGCTGCTGGCCGTCAGTGTGACCGCACCGCCGGCACTGGAGGTCGCAATCATGCCGGCACCTACTGTGTTGTCGACGACCTGGCTGTCACGGACGGATACTTGCACCGCGCCGGCCGCAACGTTTGAAGCCGCCAGGACGCCATTTGAACCGTTCGAGCCAATGGTCGAGTAGGCAATGTCGGCGATCGTGGTAACGGCGCCGTTCGAATAGACGTAGATGCCATTGCTGCCGTTTCCGGTGATCAGGGACCGCGCGACGGTGCCGCTGGCACCATTCGTAAGCCACAAGCCATGGACGCCGTTGTCGCGAATCGTGGTGTCCGTGACCTGTACGTTTGCACTGTTCGCCACGAAGATTCCGGTTCCTGCGACATTGGCAATCTGGCATTTCTCGACCGTCAACGACGAGCCGTTGGTCATGCTGATGCCGTCAGTGCCTCCTCCGCCGGCCAGGGGAGCGATCACGAGGTTGCGCAGCGTCACATTGACGCCCGCCGTGGCGATGCTGATGGCGGGGCCGCCGCCGGTGGCGGTGGCCACGACGCTGCCCACCACGCCCGGAACGGCAAGGATGTTGACCGACTTGGTGATGGTGACGGTCGCAACGTTGTAGTTGGCCGAGCCGGTCATCCAGATCTCGCCGCCGTCGGCGACGGCCGCCAGAGCCGCAGGCAGCAGACGGCAGGGTGAGGGTATGGTGCACGGATTTGCGTCGTTCCCGGAGGGCGAAATATAGGCGCGGAACAACTGGGCGTGAGCGGTGCCGGCGAGCAACGCGGCGGAAGTGATGGCTGCAGAGATTCGCAGGACGTTCATGAGGCGCATGATGGTTTCCTTGAAAAAATGTCGGCAGACGCGCCTGCCTTGTGCGAGACCTAAGAATTCTGTCACCAACGAATTGAGAGTTGCTGCGTTAGATCAAACAATGGCCTGATATGCGCTTACGTTTGCTGTTCGGAGTTCCTGCCGAAATTTCGGATTGCAGCGGCTCAAACGGCTATGGCTCGAGCATCGATTGGCGCCCCGAAGTCCCGTGCCGCTGTCGCCGCGCCGGAATCGGAATCGTTTGCCTGGCCTCTCGCCGCGGCGCCGGATCTTCGCATGGCGGGTCGACTGGCGGTCGGCTGCCTCGCGACGCACGGACGGAATTTGCTGGCCCGATCGGGCTATGCAGAAGGGCCCCCTTGCCAGCCCGAATCGACGTGCCGGACTTTGGCCGCCTCTATTGATTTCAGCCCCGGCTTCGCGAGCCGTAGGATGGTTCGTCGCCTTGAAAGGCGAGACAGCGAAGCTGAAAGCACTTTCCCCGCCGCAAATGTACGCGGTCCTCCTGCTCGGTCTCGCCGTCGCCGGTTGCGGAGGGGGTGGCGGGAGTGACGGAGGTGGTGGCGCAGCCGCACTGGAAAACCGGATCGACGTTGCCATCGCCGGGCTTCCCGCCGGCGTGAATGCTGCCATCCCGATCACGGATCCGGGTGGCAATGCGGTCGGCAACCTGAGCGCGGCCGGCCAGGCCATCGTCGTCGGCCCCGGCACCTTCAGCGTGAGCGCTGCCCCGGTGGTCGTCGGTACCGCAACGTATACGGCCGCCGGTAGTCCGGCCACGGTCAACGTACCCGCTCCGCCGAGCATCTCGATGGTGACCGTTACCTATGCGCTTGCCCCGCCTTTGCAGCTTCGATTCGAAGCTGTTGCGTCCGGGCTCGCATCCCCGACTTTCCTGGCGTCGCCGCCGGGAGGGTCGGACATCTACGTGGTCGACCAGCCCGGGCGCATACGGAAGCTCGTGAATGGCGTGCCGCGAGCGCCGGTGCTCGACATTTCAGCCCGGGTGGGCTCCGGCGGCGAGCGTGGCATGCTGTCGCTGGCGTTTGACCCGCAATTTCCCGCCAACGGCAACGTGTTCGTGTATTTCACCGATCCCAATAGCGACATTGCGATCGAACGCTTCACCATATCGGTGACCGGTTTGCCGCCCGCAACGGGATCCGAGTCGACGCGGGTCCGGGTTCTCACCATTTCCCAAAGCACGATTGGAAATCACAACGGGGGCCAACTGCAATTCGGGCCCGATGGCATGCCTTACCTCGGGACCGGTGACGACGGCAGTGGCGGCGATCCGCTCGGAAGCGGACAGAACCTCGACACGCTTCTGGGCAAGATCCTTCGCATCGACGTGAGTTCGTTGCCCTACAGGGTTCCTACGGGCAACCCGTTCGTCGGGCAGGCGGGCAAGCGCCCGGAGATCTGGGCCCACGGCATTCGAAATCCATGGCGCTTTTCGTTCGACAGCGCGAGCCCCAATCTCTACGTTGCGGATGTGGGACAGGGCGGCCGGGAGGAAGTGGACGTCGTCGCCGCCAATGCGGCAGCGCTCAACTACGGATGGAATAGCCGGGAGGGCACCATTTGTTACCCGTCGGGCAAGTCGTGCAATCCCGCGGGCATCACGTTGCCGCTCATCGACTTCGATTACGGCAACGTTTGTTCGATCACGGGCGGATACGTGTATCGCGGTTCGGCGCTTCCGGAAATTTCCGGACGTTACTTCTATTCCGACATCTGCGGTGGCTGGTTGCGAAGCTTTCTCGTTGCTGGCGGGACCGCAATCGAGCAGACCGACTGGGGGATCGCGTCCGTGGGGAACATCCAATCATTCAGCGTTGATTCAAGGAGAGAACTTTACGTCCTGACAGCCGCCGGGGGCGTTTATATGCTTGTCCGGCAATAGGCTGAACCCGGGAAATCCCCCCACTTTGCGGAGTTGCCGCAGGGTTTCGGAAGGCAACGCGAAATCGGGTTTGACCCGCCTCCTTTTCGATGTATAATCGCGCCTTTCTGCGACCGGAAATTCCGGTTGCCGGCCTTCGCGGCCGCCAGTTCTTTAAAAAATCACAACCGATAAGTGTGGGTGCTGGGGTATCCGGGAGTCTTTGTCTGCTGGGTGGGTGAGCTGGAGACGGCGAGCTGGCTTGGTGGGCGGGGGCAAAGGAAACGTAAGGTGCTCACACGATGTCAAGAGAGCTTCTGTCCCGCGAGGGGTGGGGGCTTGAGTCTTGTCCTGGGTCCGGAGGCGAGAGCTGAGGGGTTTGGGATGGGGCCAACGTCGATTGAGTTGCTTTGTATGGATTGAACTGAAGAGTTTGATCCTGGCTCAGATTGAACGCTGGCGGCATGCTTTACACATGCAAGTCGAGCGGCAGCGCGGGGGCAACCCTGGCGGCGAGCGGCGAACGGGTGAGTAATGCATCGGAACGTACCCCGTAGTGGGGGATAACCCGGCGAAAGCCGGGCTAATACCGCATATGCTCTACGGAGGAAAGCAGGGGACCGCAAGGCCTTGTGCTATGGGAGCGGCCGATGTCCGATTAGCTAGTTGGTGGGGTAAAGGCTTACCAAGGCGACGATCGGTAGCTGGTCTGAGAGGATGATCAGCCACACTGGGACTGAGACACGGCCCAGACTCCTACGGGAGGCAGCAGTGGGGAATTTTGGACAATGGGGGCAACCCTGATCCAGCCATGCCGCGTGCGGGAAGAAGGCCTTCGGGTTGTAAACCGCTTTTGTCTGGGAAGAAAAGGTTCACCTTAATACGGTGGATTCTTGACGGTACTGGAAGAATAAGCACCGGCTAACTACGTGCCAGCAGCCGCGGTAATACGTAGGGTGCGAGCGTTAATCGGAATTACTGGGCGTAAAGCGTGCGCAGGCGGTTCGTTAAGTCTGATGTGAAAGCCCCGGGCTCAACCTGGGAATGGCATTGGAAACTGGCGAGCTGGAGTGTGGCAGAGGGGGGTGGAATTCCGCGTGTAGCAGTGAAATGCGTAGAGATGCGGAGGAACACCGATGGCGAAGGCAACCCCCTGGGCTGACACTGACGCTCAGGCACGAAAGCGTGGGGAGCAAACAGGATTAGATACCCTGGTAGTCCACGCCCTAAACGATGTCAACTAGGTGTTGGGGGAGCGATTTCTCGGTACCGTAGCTAACGCGTGAAGTTGACCGCCTGGGGAGTACGGCCGCAAGGTTAAAACTCAAAGGAATTGACGGGGACCCGCACAAGCGGTGGATGATGTGGATTAATTCGATGCAACGCGAACAACCTTACCTACCCTTGACATGTCCGGAAGCCTGCCGAGAGGTGGGTGTGCCTGAAAGGGAATCGGAACACAGGTGCTGCATGGCTGTCGTCAGCTCGTGTCGTGAGATGTTGGGTTAAGTCCCGCAACGAGCGCAACCCTTGTCCCTAGTTGCTACGCAAGGGCACTCTAGGGAGACTGCCGGTGACAAACCGGAGGAAGGTGGGGATGACGTCAAGTCCTCATGGCCCTTATGGGTAGGGCTTCACACGTCATACAATGGACGGTACAGAGGGTTGCCAACCCGCGAGGGGGAGCCAATCCCGAGAAAGCCGGTCGTAGTCCGGATTGCAGTCTGCAACTCGACTGCATGAAGTCGGAATCGCTAGTAATCGCGGATCAGCATGCCGCGGTGAATACGTTCCCGGGTCTTGTACACACCGCCCGTCACACCATGGGAGCGGGATGCACCAGAAGTAGCTAGGCTAACCGCAAGGGGGCCGTTTGCCACGGTGCGCTTCGTGACTGGGGTGAAGTCGTAACAAGGTAGCCGTATCGGAAGGTGCGGCTGGATCACCTCCTTTCTTGGAAATAGCCTGGATGTTCCAGTGCTCACGCTTATCGGTTGTTGCGGGAGGGGCGAGGTGCGCCCTGAGGGACAGGGGCCTGTAGCTCAGTTGGTTAGAGCACCGTCTTGATAAGGCGGGGGTCGATGGTTCGAATCCATCCAGACCCACCAGGATGCAGAGGTGAGCTCGTCTGTGAAGCGGTCGACGGGGCTGTAGCTCAGTTGGGAGAGCACCTGCTTTGCAAGCAGGGGGTCGTCGGTTCGATCCCGTCCAGCTCCACCATTCAGGAGTCAGGTAACAGGTAACAGGTAACAGGTACGGAACAGGTAACGAAAGGTCAGAACTAAGCCGGGGGGTTTAGTTCTGGTTTTTTAGCCAGTCCGGAAGATCGGTTGTTCTTTAACAATGTGGAAGAAGTAAAGGTCTTGCTCTGACGGGCGGGTCTTGGCGCGAGCTGGGGTCTGGCTGGAGGGGTGAGATTGGGTTGATTGTATGGGTTGGGTCATGAAGAGCGGGTGGTGAGGAGCGGGGTTGTTCTGTTTCCTGATGCCTGAACTCTGTGGCCTGACACGCAAACACCCGTACGCTGGGCGGGGCAGTGCCTGGTGTTATGGGGTCAAGCGACTAAGTGCATGTGGTGGATGCCTTGGCGATCACAGGCGATGAAGGACGTGGCAGCCTGCGAAAAGCTGCGGGGAGCTGGCAAACGAGCATTGATCCGCAGATATCCGAATGGGGAAACCCGGCCCGCAAGGGTCACTCTCCGCCTGAATACATAGGGCGGAGAGAGCGAACCCGGTGAACTGAAACATCTCAGTAGCCGGAGGAACAGAAATCAACCGAGATTCCCAGAGTAGTGGCGAGCGAAATGGGAGCAGCCGTCGCGATTTAGCAGTGGCTTCAGGAGAACGGTCTGGAAAGGCCGGCCGCAGTGGGTGACAGCCCCGTAACTGAAGAGGTCATTGTGGAACCAAGCGCGAGAGAAGTAGGGCGGGACACGTGAAATCCTGTCTGAAGATGGGGGGACCATCCTCCAAGGCTAAATACTCGTGATCGACCGATAGTGAACCAGTACCGTGAGGGAAAGGCGAAAAGAACCCCGGGAGGGGAGTGAAATAGATCCTGAAACCGCATGCATACAAACAGTCGGAGTCCCTGCTTCAAGCGCTTCGTGCTTGAAGCAGGGACAGGTAACGGGCAACAGGTAACAGGCAACAGTAACGACGCGTGCCGAGGAGGGTGTGCGCCATTCCTGACCTCTGTTTCCTGACCTCTGTTACCTGTCCCTGCTTCAAAAGCGGAGCTTTTGAAGCAGGGAGTGACGGCGTACCTTTTGTATAATGGGTCAGCGACTTACGTTTACCAGCGAGCTTAACCGCATAGGGGAGGCGCAGCGAAAGCGAGTCCGAACAGGGCGCTTGAGTTGGTAGGCGTAGACCCGAAACCGGATGATCTACCCATGGCCAGGCTGAAGGTGGGGTAACACTCACTGGAGGGCCGAACCCACTACCGTTGAAAAGCTAGGGGATGAGCTGTGGGTAGGGGTGAAAGGCTAAACAAATCCGGAAATAGCTGGTTCTCTCCGAAAACTATTTAGGTAGTGCCTCAAGTATCACCGACGGGGGTAGAGCACTGTCATGGTTGCGAGGGTCATTGTGACTTATCGCGCCATAGCAAACTCCGAATACCGTTGAGTGCGAGCCTGGGAGACAGACGTCGGGTGCTAACGTCCGGGGTCGAGAGGGAAACAACCCAGACCGCCAGCTAAGGTCCCCAAGACACAGTTAAGTGGGAAACGAGGTGGGAAGGCTCAGACAGCCAGGATGTTGGCTTAGAAGCAGCCATCATTTAAAGAAAGCGTAATAGCTCACTGGTCGAGTCGTCCTGCGCGGAAGATGTAACGGGGCTCAAACTAGTGCACCGAAATTGCGGATTCAGGTAACAGAATTCAGGTAACAGGTAACAGGCAACAGGTACTAGATGGGTGCGCATCGGTTCGAGGAGCTGGATGTGTTTCAGCGAGCTTACAAGCTATCGCTGGAGATACATCACGTTGCAGTCTGACGATGCCGCAACTCGAGCAATTCGATCTTGCCAGCCAGATCCGGCGGGCGAGTAAATCCATCTGTGCCAACTTGGCGGAGGGCTTTGGCAAGCAAAGCCATTCGAGAGCCGAGTTCAAGCGTTTCCTGCGAATCAGCATCGGATCAGCAGACGAGATGCGGGTATGGATTGCGCTATTGCCTTGATCTTGGGCTACATTGACGAGACGAGCGTGGCGGCGTTGGCGCGACGAATATGAAGAGATCGCGAAAATGCTGCAACGGGCTCTATCGGAGCGCTAGAGTCGTAGTCTGTATCCCTGTTTCCTGACTTCTGTTACCTGGATGGTAGGAGAGCGTTCCGTAGGCCGGTGAAGGTGGGGTGAGAACCCTGCTGGAGGTATCGGAAGTGCGAATGCTGACATGAGTAGCGATAAAGCGGGTGAAAGGCCCGCTCGCCGAAAGCCCAAGGTTTCCTGCGCCACGTTCATCGGCGCAGGGTGAGTCGGCCCCTAAGGTGAGGACGAGAGTCGTAGCCGATGGGAAGCGGGTTAATATTCCCGCACCGATTCGAGATGCGATGGGGGGACGGAGAAGGTTAGCTCGGCCGGGTGTTGGACGTCCCGGTTTAAGCGTGTAGGCGTGGTTCCCAGGCAAATCCGGGGATCTTAGCTGAGGCGTGATGACGAGGGCTGGCTTGCCGGCCTGAAGTGAGCGATACCCTGCTTCCAGGAAAAGCCTCTAAGCTTCAGTCTCGAGTTGACCGTACCGCAAACCGACACAGGTGGGCAGGATGAATATTCTAAGGCGCTTGAGAGAACTCAGGAGAAGGAACTCGGCAAATTAGCACCGTAACTTCGGGATAAGGTGCGCCCCTGGTAGGTGAAGGAGTACATCCGGAGCCGAGAGGGGCCGCAGTGAAATGGTGGCTGCGACTGTTTAACAAAAACACAGCACTCTGCCAAGACGAAAGTCGACGTATAGGGTGTGACGCCTGCCCGGTGCCGGAAGGTTAAGTGATGGGGTGCAAGCTCTTGATCGAAGCCCCGGTAAACGGCGGCCGTAACTATAACGGTCCTAAGGTAGCGAAATTCCTTGTCGGGTAAGTTCCGACCTGCACGAATGGCGTAACGATGGCCACACTGTCTCCTCCTGAGACTCAGCGAAGTTGAAGTGTTTGTGAAGATGCAATCTCCCCGCGGCAAGACGGAAAGACCCCGTGCACCTTTACTGTAGCTTTGCATTGGACTGTGATGAGACTTGTGTAGGATAGCTGGGAGGCGATGAAGCGCTGGCGCTAGCTGGCGTGGAGCCAACGTTGAAATACCAGCCTGGTGTCATTGCGGTTCTAACCTGGGTCCATGAACTGGATCGGGGACCGTGCATGGTAGGCAGTTTGACTGGGGCGGTCTCCTCCCAAAGAGTAACGGAGGAGCTCGAAGGTTTCCTAGGTACGGTCGGACATCGTACTGATAGTGCAATGGCACAAGGAAGCTTGACTGCGAGCCTGACAAGGCGAGCAGGTGCGAAAGCAGGACATAGTGATCCGGTGGTTCTGTATGGAAGGGCCATCGCTCAACGGATAAAAGGTACGCCGGGGATAACAGGCTGATACCGCCCAAGAGTTCATATCGACGGCGGTGTTTGGCACCTCGATGTCGGCTCATCACATCCTGGGGCTGTAGCCGGTCCCAAGGGTATGGCTGTTCGCCATTTAAAGTGGTACGTGAGCTGGGTTCAAAACGTCGTGAGACAGTTTGGTCCCTATCTGCCGTGGGCGCTGGAGATTTGACGGGGGCTGCTCCTAGTACGAGAGGACCGGAGTGGACGTACCGCTGGTGTACCGGTTGTGACGCCAGTCGCATTGCCGGGTAGCTATGTACGGAAGCGATAACCGCTGAAAGCATCTAAGCGGGAAACATGCCTGAAGATGAGATCTCCCGGGGCCTTGAGCCCCCTGAAGGGTCGTGGCAGACCACCACGTTGATAGGCCGGGTGTGGAAGGGCAGTAATGCCTTAAGCTAACCGGTACTAATTGCCCGTGCGGCTTGACCCCATAACCCTACGCGCTACGCGCTTCGGTTCAGGGAACAGAGGTCAGGGAACAGGTAACAGCAACACCTGCCCGCTGCACCTCTGCTCCGACTGACGAAACGCCGGCCGGTGTTTGCGACGACCTGCATCAACCCCCTTTACTTCTTCCAACTGACCGAGCGATGGCCAGGAGCGAGCGCTCATCTGTCCCTGCGCCTGACCTCTGTCACCCGTCAACGCCTGACGACCATAGCCCGCCGGAACCACCCCTTCCCATCCCGAACAGGACCGTGAAACGGCAGCACGCCGATGATAGTGTGGATTGCCCATGCGAAAGTAGGTCATCGTCAGGCACCCTCAAAGCCCAAAGCCCACCACCACGGTGGGCCTTGGGCTTTGGAGCGCCCAAGTTGGATGCTTTCGTCCAGCGCAATGTACGACCCACTGATTTCCTGCTC
Source organism: uncultured beta proteobacterium (assembly GCA_963779445.1). Classification (GTDB taxonomy): domain Bacteria; phylum Pseudomonadota; class Gammaproteobacteria; order Burkholderiales; family Casimicrobiaceae; genus CAIWHR01. Next base: position 26,436 of record CAVZYI010000006.1, on the reverse strand, counting down.
AAGTCATAATTTCGAAAGGGACATGACATGAGCGCAGTGATGGAAGAAGACATCAAGCGGTGGACAGCGCGGCGCAAGGCCGCACTGGTACTGGAGATCATCCAGGGCAAGACGACGGTGGCCGAGGCGAGTCGATCCTTTGACCTAACGCCCTCGGAGATCGAGGAATGGGTGGATGAAGGCAAGCGCGGGATGGAGAACGCCCTGCGGACCAAGCCTCTGGAGATCCGTGAGGAATACGAGCGGCAGCTCAAGGAACTCCAGGAGGCCTACGGCGAGGCGATGCTGGAGCTGCGTGCCCGAAAAAAATTGCAGTCCCTGCTGGGCGAGGACGAGAAATGATCGAGACGATCCGCCAGGGACTCAAAGCCGACGGCATTCACGTCTCGATCAGCAAGCTGTGCCAGTGGTTCGAGGTGCCACGGCGCACGGTGTACTACCTGCCGACCAAAGCCGGGCCGAAGGTTGATGCCCGGTTCGCCGAGCCGATCAAGGCGATGATCGAGGAGAACCCGGCCTTTGGCTATCGCACCGTGGCGCACCTGCTCGACTTCAACAAGAACACGGTGCAGCGGATCTTCCAACTCAAGGGCTGGCAGGTGAAGAAGCGCCCGGTCGGCTTCCGGCCACGGGTGCAGGCGCTGCCCTCGGTCGCACAGGCGCCCAACGAACGCTGGGCGACCGACCTATGCCGCATCTGGGCTGGGCGCGACCAATGGACCACCTTGGCGCTAGTGATCGATTGCCATACCCGAGAGTTGCTGGGCTGGCACCTGTCGCGTTCGGGCAAGGCCAAGACCGCCGAGTCGGCGCTCGAGCAGGCCCTGATTGCCCGCTACGGCACCTTGGGACGGGTGCCAACCCCATTCCTGCTGCGCAGTGACAACGGCTTGGTCTTCACCAGTCGCAGCTACACCGCACTGGTGCGCAGCTACGGCCTGCGCCAGGAGTTCATCACGCCGCACACGCCGAGCAGAACGGCATGGTGGAACGGGTCATCCGAACCTTGAAGGAGCAGTGCGTACACCGGCATCGGTTCGAGACTCTGCAACACGCCAGCCGCGTGATCGGCGACTGGATCAGCTTCTACAACCACCGCCGGCCGCATCAAGCCCTGGGCATGAAAACACCGGCGGCAACCTACGCATTAGCAGCCTGACCTGAGCAGAAACCGCTGGGTCATTACGCGAACGGCTGCCGGCCGATGGACCGGGCGCCCTGTCACCGCGGCTGACCGTAGGTCCGGAACTTCTCGAGCACGACGTCCATCTCGGTGTCGGGCAGCAGAACCGGCTCGCCGATCTGCAGCGAGCGCCAGTACATCTCGGCCAGTGTCTCGACTTCGACGGCCAGCGCGAGCGCGGCCGCCGAGCGAATCGCCGAGCGCGATCATCCCGTGATTCGCGAGCAGGCACGCCCTGCGGCCTTCGAGCGCGGCGAGCGCGTGGTCCGACAGCGCCTGCGTGCCGAAGGTCGCGTACGGCGCGCAGCGGATGTCGCTGCCGCCCGCCACCGCCACCATGTAGTGGAACGCGGGAATGCCGCGCCCCAGGCAGGCGAGCGTCGTCGCGAACGGCGCGTGCGCGTGGACGATGGCCCCGACATCGCCGCGCGTGCAATAGATGTCGCGATGGAAGCGCCATTCCGACGACGGCGCCCGCGCGCCCCGCGGGTCGCCATCCCGGGTCACGGCAACGACGTCATCGGCCTTCGTATCGTCGTAGGGCAATCCGGTCGGCGTGATCAGGAAGCCGTCGAATCCGGCGGCAGCGAGGCGAGCGCTGACATTGCCCGACTTGCCGCGGTTGATGCCCTGCGCGTTCATGCCGAGGGCGGTCGCGACGACGGCCTTGCGCAGTGCGAGTTCGGCGGCGGCTTCGACCTTCACGCGAAGCGTTCCGGGAACAGCGTCGCGAGGGCGGCGCGGCTGGCCGCAGCGATGCCGCGCTCGGTGATGAGGCCCGTGACGAGGCGCGCGGGCGTGACGTCGAACGCGTAGTTGACCGCGTGCGTGCCCGCCGGGCGAAATGCTGACGCGTCGCCGTCTGGCCGTAGCTCGTCGCGGCCCGTGACGGCGAGCACCTCGTCCGGGCTCGCGCGCCTCGATCGGGATCGCCTCGCCGGACGCGAGCGCCGGATCGAGCGTCGGCGACGGCAGCGCGACATAGAACGGCACGCCGTTGTCGCGAGCCGCCAGCGCCTTCGTCGTAGGTGCCGATCTTGTTGCAGACGTCGCCGTTGCGCGCGACGCGGTCGGCGCCGACGAGCACGATGTCGACGTCGCCGCGCTGCATCAGGAGCGCGCTGGCGCCGTCGACGAACAGCGTGTGCGGAATGCCGCGCTGCGCAGCTCCCAGGCCGTCAGATTCGCGCCCTGCAGCCGCGGCCGCGTCTCGCTCACCAACACGTGCAGCGGTAGGCCCTCGGCATGCGCGAGGAACAGCGGCGCCGTGGCCGTGCCCCAGCCGCAGGTCGCGAGCGCGCCGGCATTGCAGTGGGTCATCACCCGGATCGGGCCCGAGCGGCGGCGCGCGAGCTCGCGCAGCAGCGCAAGCCCGTGGCGGCCGATCGCGTGGTTGATCGCGACGTCCTCGGTGGCGATCGCGTCGGCCTCGCGCCACGCGGCGTCGGCGCGCTCGGCGGCGGCAGCGGCGACACCGCGGCGCGCGACGCGATCGAGCGCCCAGCGCAGGTTGACCGCCGTGGGACGTGTCGCGTCGAGCGCCGCTGGGCGCCGCGCGAGCGCGGCGTCGCTCGCGATCGCGCGTCGAGCGCCAGCGCGAGGCCGTAGGCGCCGACCGCGCCGATCAGCGGCGCGCCGCGGACCCACATCCGGCGGATCGCCACGCCGCGGCGTCGGCGCGTCGAGATCGGATCGGCGACCACGCGTGCGGCAGCGCGCGCTGGTCGATGACCTCGATGCGGCGCGTGCCCGGGGCGTGCACCAGCGCGCGATAGGGCGCGGGATCGCGCTCCGGGTCAGGGCGTGAGGCGCTGGGGTGCATGCGACGATTCTAGCGCCAGTCGCTCGGCCGCTACTTCAGGACCTGCACGAGTTGTTGAAATCGTCGGTCCACAGCCGCCAGTCGGGTCGCGGCGCGATCGGCTCGCCGCATCGGCGAGCTCCGGCCTGGCCAGCAGCTCCCGGCTCTCGGACAGCAGCACCCAGTCGCTGCGGCTGCGAGCCATCGCCGCGTCGCCGTCGTCGGCGATCTGGATGGCGTGGAGACCGTTGCGCCTTCGCCAGCGCGTCGACCACCGGGATCGAGGTCGAGGAAGCGATTGGTCACGTGAAAGGCGATGACGCCGCCGGGCGTCAGGTGCCGCTTGTAGATCGCGACCGCCTCGGAGGTGATGAGGTGCACCGGGATCGCGTCGCTCGAGAACGCGTCGATCGCCAGCACGTCGAAGTCCTGCGGCGGCTCGCGCTCCAGCGTTGAGCCGCGCGTCGCCCGAGCGGCGTCTCGATCGTCGCGTCGCTGTCGTCGAGATACGTGAAGTCGCGCTGGGCGATCGTGATCACGTCGGGGTTGATGTCGTAGAAGCGGTAGACGTCGCCCTTGCCGCCGTAGGCGGCGAGCGTGCCGGCGCCGAGGCCGATCACGCCGACGCGCAGCGGCGCCGTGCGCGGGATGCAGCGACTCGAGCAGCCGGCCGATGCCCGACGTGTCGCGTGTAGTAGGTCGTCGGCTCGCCGCCGGAATTCGGGCGCCGAGATACTGGGTGCCGTGCAGGATCGTGCCGTGGATCAGCGAGCGGCGGTCGTTGGCGTCGGTCGCGCCGAGTTCCTGCACGCGCAGCACGCCGTAGAAGTTGCGCGTCGCGACGATCGTGCCGTCGTAGAACTCGACGATGCTCCAGACGCCGCAGCCGACGCCGTGACCAGCCGCGGACGAGTGCCGAGCGCGGGGAACACCAGCGGCTCGCGCCGCACCTGCCACAGCAGCAGCAGCGCGCACAGGACCAGCCCGACCGCGAGCTCGAAGTACGCCGGCAGCACCAGCGGCGCGACGATGCCGACCAGCACCGAGCCGCCGGCGCCGCCCAGCGAGATCATCAGGTAGAAGCGCGTCAGGTACCGCGGGCGCGGGCTTGAGGCGCACGAGCTCGCCGTGGCAGAACATGCAGGCGAGGAACAGTCCGGCGCAGAACACGCCGATCTGGAGCGTCAGCTCGTGCGTGAGCTTCGGATCGGCGAGCGTCCACGCCATCACGCCGAGGCCCGCGGCGAGCATCGCCAGGAACAGCTCGCGCCGGTACCAGCCGCGATGCTGTCGAAGCAGAGGATGAACGTGATCAGGTAGATCGTGAGCGGCGCGATCCACAGCAGCGGCACCGCGGCGATGTTCTGCGTGATGTGGTTCGACACGGCGAGCAGCAGCAGCGAGCCGGTCGCGGCGAGCGTGCACCACAGCATCTGGCGTGCCGGCGCAGGGGCGCCGGCGTCCGGCCGGTGGTCGTTTCGCCGGGCGACACCGGCTCCGGAACCGGCGGCGCGTGCTGCTTCGCGCAGGCTCATCCAGCCGGCGGCGGCGCACAGCACGACGAACAGCGCGTAGGCCAGCGACCAGCCGATCGCCTGCGTCCGCGTCGGCGCCCACGGCTCGAGCAGGAACGGGTAGCCGACCAGCGCCAGCATCGACGCGAGGTTCGACAGCGCGAACAGGCGGTACGGGCTCGCGCCGGGGCGCGCACGCGCGAACCACACCTGCACCAGCGGGCTCGTCGTCGACAGCAGGAAATAGGGCAGGCCGATCGTCGCCGCGAGCATGCCGAGAATCAGCCACGACGGATTCTCGTCGCCCATCGGCTTCCAGTGCGCGCGCCGGGATGATCGGCAGCGTGACCAGCGACAGCAGCAGCAGCGCCGATGTGCAGCTTGACCTGCGCGCGCGGCGCGAGCCGGCGCACCGCGAGGTCGGAGTAGGCGTAGCCCGCGAGCAGCGCCGTCTGGAAGAACACGAGGCACGTCGTCCACACCGCGGCCGAACCGCCGAACCACGGCAGGATCTGCTTCGCCATCACCGGCTGGACGAGAAACAGCAGAAACGCGCTGACGAAGATGGTGGCGGCGTAGAGAAGCATCGGGCAGTTGGACAAGCGAGGACGGGTGGACGGGGGACGGATTCGCCCATGGTAACGCGCGAAATCCGGCATTGTACGGGCACCGGGGAGCGCATAGGGCCCGGTGGTCGCAGGTACGTCACCGGGCCTACCAAGCTTTGCCGAATTGAGCGACAACTGCCACTGAAGTGTCGCAGTGCCCGCAAACGTCAGAAACGCCGTCGTTCCCGCGGACGTCAGAAACGCCGTCGTTCCCGCGAACGCGGGAACCCAGTGTCTTGCGTCGAACGACTCTGGGTCCCCGCATACGCGGGGATGACGATCAGAAACGCCGTCCGTTCCGCGCGCGCGGGGACGACGATTATTGTTGAAGTAGCCGCCGGGACGGTCAGAAGGTCGTGCGCGGACGAAAGTACTCGATGCGATCGATCGAATGGACCGTCAGGTCCCTGACGTCGATGCCCTGGAGCACGCGCATCGGTATGTCGGTGCCGGCGCCGCCGCGCCCCCACACCGTGCGGTAGAACTCCGCCTGCGTTCGCACGCCGTCGCCGGCGACACCGAGAATGATGTCGCCGACCTTGATGCCCGCGAGGTCGCCCGGGCCGTCGGGCGAGACCCGCGTGACGACCAGCCGGCCCTGCTCTTCGTCGGCCGCAACGCCCAGCCACGGCCTCGCCGCGCCGGCGCGCCTGCCGGTCTTGACCAGATCGGCGAGGATGGGTTTCAGCGCGTCGATCGGCACGAACATGTTGCCCGGTATGCGCGGATCGTCGCCGCCCGTCGCGTCGCGCACGATCAGCGAGCCGATGCCGAGCAGCCGCAGGTCCTTGCCGACCAGCGCCGCTCCGCTCCAGTTCGTCGTCGGCGGCGAGGTGAAGATCGCCTGTTCGAGCAGGTACTCCCAGTTCCCGGTGAACGGACGCATCGAAACGACGAAGGCGAGCGTCACGTTGCTCTCGCCTTCACCGTTGACGATCATCACCGGGGTCCGCTCGGCGAGCTTGCCCGATTCGCCCAGCGGCATCGGCGGCGGCGTCGAGCGGGACGACGGCACGCACCAGTCCGAGACCGGTCGGGTGGTCGTAGCCGACGACCCTCGCAGGCAGCGTCCGGCCCCGGCTGTCGACGATGCTCACGTCGTCGGCCTCGACGATCAGGTAGCCGATGGTGAGGATGAGCCCGTCATCGCCGATGACGACGCCCGTTCCCTCGCGCTCCTGGCCGAGCGTTGCCGCGCTTCGCGCCTCGGGCACCGCGCGCGCATGGACCTTCACTACGGCTTGGAAGAATTTCTCGGCGTCGGGGACTTCGGCGACCGCCGACTTCGGGCCCGCGTCGGCAGTCGCCGGTCCTTCCGCGGGGTGAACGTGACCGGCGCCGAGGATGGCTGACGCGAAGAGCATGAATGCCGCCGCAACGTGACATGTCCGCCGGAACCGTTGCCGCGCGTCCGGAAAGCGAATCGACATGGTGACCTCCTGGAACGAACGCTCGCGGGACGATGCCCCGACGCCGCCGCAGCGCCTGCGCGTTGCGCCGGACGTCCGGCACGCGCCGTCGCTGCCAATATAGCGCGTCGGCACCGGCCCGCAAGCGGCGTCCGTCGACCGGTTCCGCCGTGCATCGGCGCGCGACGCCGCCGCCGGTCCGCGCCGGCGGGAAAGCTGCTGCTTCGACGGGGCTGCGAACCCGCAATGCGCCTCGGTATAATGCGCCGGAAAGCTCCTCCCGGAGCAGTCTTCACCACATCGCCGGCGCCCCCGCGCCGCTGTGCATGGCCACGGATTCCCCATGAATGCCCGCAAGAAACCCGACGAATTGCGTTCCCACCGCTGGTTCGGCGCCAATGACATGCGCTCCTTCGGCCACCACTCGCGCACGTCGCAGATGGGCTATTCGCGGGCCGACTATCTCGGCAAGCCGATCATCGCGATCATCAACACCTGGAGCGACATCAACGCCTGCCATTCGCATTTTCGCCAGCGCGCCGAGGAGATAAAGCGCGGCGTCCTGCAGGCGGGCGGATTCCCGCTCGAGATGCCGGCGATCGCGCTCGCCGAGGTGTTCCAGAAGCCCACGACCATGCTCTATCGCAATCTGCTGGCCATGGAGACCGAGGAGCTGCTGCGCTCGTACCCGGTCGATGCCGCCGTGCTCATGGGCGGCTGCGACAAGACCACGCCGGCGATGCTGATGGGCGCAATCAGCATGAATCTGCCGTCCATCTTCATGCCCGCGGGCCCGATGCTCTCGGGTCACTGGCGCGACCAGAAGCTGGGCAGCGGCTCCGACGTGTGGAAGTTCTGGGCCGAGAAACGCGCGGGCAACCTGACCGATGCGCAGTGGGGCGAGATCGAGGACGGCATCGCCCGCTCGCCGGGCCACTGCATGACGATGGGCACGGCGTCGACGATGACTTCCGCGAGCGAGGCGATGGGATTCACGCTTCCGGGCGCCGCTTCGATACCGGCGGCGGATTCGCGGCACGCGCGTATGGCCACCGAGACGGGCCGCCGCATCGTCGACATGGTCTGGGAGGACTTGAAGCCCCGCGATTTCCTGACCGCAGCGAGCATCGACAACGCGATCACCGCGGTTCTGGCGCTCGGCGGCTCGACCAACGCCGTCGTGCACATGGTGGCGCTCGCGCGCCGCGCCGGAATTCCGCTTTCGATCGATCGTTTCGACGCGCTGGCCCGGCGCACGCCGCTGGTCGCCAACCTGCGTCCCGCGGGCAAGTACCTGATGGAGGATTTCTTCTACGCGGGAGGGCTGCGCGCGCTGCTGAACGGGATCGCCGATCTGCTCGTCCTCGATGCGCGCACCGTCAACGGCAGGTCGCTGGGCGAGAACATCGCCGGCGCCGAGGTCCACGATCCGGAGGTGATCCTGACGCGCGACCGCGCGCTGGTCGCCTCCGACAGCCTTGCCGTCCTGCGCGGCAATCTTGCGCCGGACGGCGCCGTGATCAAGCCGGCCGCGGCGGAGGCGCAGCTCCTCCGGCACACCGGTCCCGCGGTCGTGTTTGCCGACTACAACGACATGGCGGCGCGCATCGACGATCCCGCGCTGCCGGTGACGAAGGATTCGGTGCTGGTGCTGAAGCACGCCGGGCCGCAGGGCGCCCCGGGCATGCCCGAATGGGGCCAGCTGCCGATCCCGAAAAAGCTGCTGGCGCAGGGCGTGCGCGACATGGTGCGCATCTCCGACGCGCGGATGAGCGGGACGAGCTATGGCGCATGCGTGCTGCACGTGGCGCCGGAGTCGTTCGTCGGCGGGCCGCTCGCATTGGTGCAGGACGGCGACCCGATCCTGCTCGACGTCGCGGCGCGCAAGCTGGAATTGCTGGTGAGCGAGGCCGAGCTGGCGCGCCGCCGGGCCGCATGGACGCGCCCCGAGCCGCGTTACGAGCGCGGCTTCGGCGCGCTGTACCAGCAGCACGTCACGCAGGCGGACCAGGGCTGCGATTTCGACTTTCTCGAAGGCACGCGGGCGACGTCGGAGCCGGAAATCCATTGATGCGGACCGTTGCCGCCGCGAAGCTCGCCGAGCTGGTCGCCGCCATCATGCAGGGCGGAGGCTGCAGCGCGGCGGAGGCGCGCACCGTTGCGCGCCGACTCGTCGACTCCAACCTCGTCGGCCACGACTCGCATGGGGTGCTGCGCGTCGGCAAGTACCTCGAGTGGGTGCGTGACGGCTGGCTCAGGCCCAACACCGCGCCGACGATCGTGTTCGACAGCGATGCGCTGGCGATCATCGACGGCAATCGCGGATTCGGACAGGTGACGGGGGAGTTCGCGACCCGGCTCGGCATGGCCAAGGCGGCGCGGAAGGGAATCGCGATGATCGGGCTGCGCAACTGCGGCCATCTGGGGCGACTCGGCGACTGGGCCGAAATGGCGGCCGCGGAAGGCCAGGTCTCGCTGCACTTCCTCAACACGTCGGGCGCGCAGCGCGTCGCCCCGTTCGGCGGCAGCGACCGCCGGCTCTCGACCAACCCGATGGCCATCGGCGTGCCGCTGGCCGGCGGCGAGCCGGCGATACTCGACATCACGACGTCGACGGTCGCCGAAGGCAAACTGATGGTGGCGCTGAACAAGGGCGAACGCGTGCCGGAAGGCTGGATCGTCGACCGGCAGGGCAAACCGACGACGGATCCGAAGGACTTCTACGACGGTGGCGCGCTGCTGACCATCGGCGCGCACAAGGGGTCGGGCCTGTCGATGCTCACCGACCTGCTCGCCGGCGCAGTGACGACGGGGAGAAGCTCCGACCCCTCGGACACGGTGCTGCGCAACAACATGCTGTCGATCTTCATCGCACCGTCCGTCTACGATGGCGAAGGCGGCGTGCTTGCCGAGGCCGCGCGGCTGGTCGAATGGGTGACGGCTTCGCCGCCCGCGAAGGAGGGCACGCCGGTGCTGGCTCCGGGCGACGTCGAGCGGGCCACCCGCGCGGCCCGGCTCGCCGAGGGCGTCCCGCTGGACGCCAAGACCTGGGAGGATCTACTCGCAGCCGCGAAGTCGGTGGGAATCGGCGCCGACCGGGCCGCTGCGATGATGACCTAGCGTGCGGGCCCGCACACGCGGGGCCGGGCGATCGTCGCCACCTGCAATTTCGTAACCAGCCGGAGATCGAGATGAACACACTGCGCAAATTGCTCGTCGGCATCGCGATTGCCGCAGCGGCGGGCGCCGCTTCGGCGCAGGGCTGGCCGTCGAAGCCGGTCAAGTGGATCGTTCCGTTCGCCCCCGGCGGCACGACGGACATACTCGCGCGCACGGTCGGCGACAAGCTGTCCGTCGCGCTCGGCCAGCCGGTGATCATCGAGAACAAGCCGGGCGCGGGCGGCGGCGTCGGCGCCGAATTCACCGCCAAGTCCGCACCCGACGGCTACACGATCATGGGCGGCACGATCAGCACGCACGCGATCAACGCCTCGCTCTACAACAAGCTGCCCTACGATCCGGTGAAGGACTTCGCGGCGGTGACGCTGATCGCGCGGGTGCCGAACATGCTGGTCGTCAATCCCTCGGTTCCGGCGAAGGACGTCAGGGAGCTGATCGCGCTGCTGAAGGCGAATCCCGGGAAATACACCTTTGCGTCGTCGGGCAACGGGACCTCGCAGCATCTGTCGGGCGAGCTGTTCAAGGCGATGGCCGGGGTCGAGATGCAGCACATTCCGTACAAGGGCAGCCCGCCCGCGCTGCAGGACGTGATGGGCGGCCAGGTGACGATGACCTTCGACAACATCACGACGGCGTGGCCGCTGGCGAAGGAAGGAAGGCTGCGCGCGCTGGCGGTGACGACGGCCAGGCGGTCGCCGATAGCGCCCGACGTCCCCACGCTGGCGGAGTCCGGGCTGCCCGGCTTCGAAGTCGGATCCTGGCAGGGCGTCTTCGCGCCGGCGGGGACCCCGCCCGACATCGTCAGGCGCCTGAACGCCGAGATCGTGAAGATCATCAACATGCCCGACGTGAGGGAGAAGCTCGTCGCGCTTGGCGCCGAACCCGTCGGCAATTCGCCCGAGGAATTTTCGGCGCTGGTGAAGAGCGAGGTCGTGAAGTGGTCCGAAGTCGTCAGGAAATCGGGGGCGAAGGTCGATTGATCCCTCGGGCGCCGGGACGACGCGTGAATCGATTCCCGCTCGCGGCGGTGGCGAGCATGGAGACCATCCGATGACGAGCGCCGATGCGCTGCTGTTTCCCGGTTTCACCGCCCATACCCTGCGCACGTCGAGCGCCGAAATCCATTGCCTCGTGGGGGGCAGCGGCCCGCCGCTGATGCTGCTGCACGGGTATCCGCAGACGCACGCGATGTGGCATCGGATCGCCCCGGCGCTGGCGCGCGAGTTCACCGTCGTCTGTCCCGACCTGCGCGGCTACGGCGACTCGTCGAAGCCCGACGGCGGCGAGCGCAGCGTCAACTATTCGAAGCGGGCGATGGCCGCCGACCAGGTCGAAGTGATGCACGCGCTGGGTCACCGGCGCTTCCTTCTCGCCGCCCACGACCGCGGCGCGCGCGTCGCGCATCGCCTGTGCCTCGATCACCCGCAGGCCGTCGAGCGGGTCGCGGTTCTGGACATTTCGCCGACACGCATCATGTACGCGCGAACCGACAAGGCGTTCGCAAGCGCCTATTACCACTGGTTCTTCCTCATCCAGCCCTACGACCTGCCCGAGCGTCTGATCGGCGCCGACCCCGTCTATTACCTGCGGAAGAAGCTTGGCGCCTGGTCGGGCGGACTGGCGAAATTCGACGCGGTCGCGCTGGCCGAGTACGAGCGATGCTTCGAGGATCCCGCGACCATCCATGCCAGCTGCGAGGACTACCGCGCAGCGGCGGGAATCGACCTCGAGCACGACGCGGCCGACGCCGCGGCGCGCGTCACCTGTCCGCTTCTGGTGCTCTGGGGCGACAAGGGCGTGGTGAACCGCCTCTTCACGCCGCTTCGCGACTGGAGCGAGGTCGCGACCGACGTTCGCGGCCTCGCGCTGCCCTCGGGCCACTTCCTGGCGGAAGAGGCGCCGGAAGCGACGTTGCACGAGCTGCGCGCGTTCCTTTCCGCGTAGCGCGTCCGCGCTTCGCGCCGGGTGCGCATCCGTATCGCCGGTTGGCCCGGTAATTTCCCCAGCCGCCGGTTCCGCAACCGCGATTGCTCCGGCGCATGCGACGCCGGGATGTGCCGCCGCGCCCATCGAGGGCCGGTGTCCGCGAAATCCGCGGCGTTCTTAATGCCATCTTTACAACGGGAAGCCGAATATGAACGGGTTCTTTGCCTGCTGGCGGGTAGATTGTCGTCATCGCTTCAGCAGGAGAATTGATCATGCACGAATGGGTGCTCCTTCGTTTCGCAATTGTGTTCCTTGTGTTCGTCGTCCTTTTTGCGGCCGTATTTGCCGCACGCATACGCGACGCGCGCCGGGAGTCGCCGGATACAAACGGTCTTGAGGCGCGCAGTCCGCCCGTCATGCGGAGCGCGGGACAGCTTTCGACGAATACCAACGGCTGACCGGCGGCACCGCCATGCAGTCGCGGCCGGCAGTCTGAGCGTCAACCAAAGAGGATTGTCATGGATATCGTCTACATTGCCTTGATCGTCGGATTCTTCGCCCTTTCGGCGGGGCTGATCCGGTTCTGTGCAAGCCTCATGGGCAAGGGAGGCCGGTCATGAACTGGGTCTACTGGCTGAGCGGCATCGCTGCCATCGGCATCTTCGTCTACCTCGTCATCGCCCTGTTCAAGCCGGAGGCGTTTTCATGACACTCTCCGGATGGCTGCAGCTGGGATTTTACGTCGCCGTCCTGCTGCTGCTCGCCAAGCCGCTCGGCGCCTTCATGGCGGCCGTATACGAAGGGCGCGCGACGCGGGCGCAGCGCATCGTTGGTCCTCTGGAGCGTTTGATCTACCGCGGTGCCGGCGTCGACGCGACGCACGACATGAGCTGGACCGAATACGCGCTGGCCATGCTGTGGTTCAACCTTGCCGGCGCGCTGGTCGTATACGGCCTGCAGCGGCTGCAGCAATGGCTCCCTCTCAATCCGCAGGACATGGCGGCAGTGAGCCCGGACTCGGCGTTCAATACCGCGACCAGTTTCGCCACGAACACCAATTGGCAGGGCTATGGCGGCGAATCGACGATGAGCTATCTCACCCAGATGCTCGCGCTCGCTGTGCAGAACTTCGTCTCTGCGGCGGTCGGGATGGCGGTACTCGTCGCGCTGATTCGGGGCTTTGCACGCAAGGAGGTCTCCGGCATCGGCAACTTCTGGGCCGACCTCACCCGCTCGACGCTCTACATACTGCTGCCGCTGTCGATCGCTCTGTCGCTGGTGCTGGTGAGCCAGGGCGTGCCGCAGACCTTTGACAAGTACGCGACTGCCACGCTCGTCCAGCCCGTGACCTACGATAGTCCGAAGAACGGACCCGACGGCCAGCCGGTCAAGGATGACAAGGGCAACGTTGTCACCGAGAAGACGACTGCGTCCGAACAGACGATTCCGCTGGGTCCGGCGGCGTCCCAGATCGCGATCAAGCAGCTCGGCACCAACGGCGGTGGTTTTTACAACGTCAATTCAGCTCACCCGCTCGAAAATCCGACGCCGCTCGCGAATTTTCTGGAGTCGCTCTCGATTCTGCTGATCAGCGCGGCGCTCTGCTACACCTTCGGCCGGATGATCGGCGACACGCGCCAGGGCTGGGCCCTGCTCGCGGCGATGACGCTCGTGTTCGTCCCGCTGCTTGCCGCCGTCTACGTCGGCGAGGGCGCCGGCAACCCGGTACTTGCAGGGCTTGGCGCGGATCAGGTCGCGACCGCGACGAACCCGGGCGGCAACATGGAGGGCAAGGAAGTGCGCTTCGGCGTCGCCAACTCCGCGCTGTGGGCCGTCGCGACAACTTCGGCCTCGAACGGCTCGGTCAATGCGATGCACGATTCGTTCATGCCGCTTTCGGGAATGATTCCGATGTGGCTGATACAGCTCGGCGAAGTGATCTTCGGCGGCGTGGGGTCCGGGTTGTACGGAATGATCATGTTCGCAATAGTCGCCGTATTCATCGCCGGGCTGATGATCGGCCGCACGCCCGAGTACCTGGGCAAGAAGCTCGGCGCGTTCGAGATCAAGATGGCGTCGATCGCGATCCTGATTCCGCCGCTGCTGGTGCTCTGCGGAACGGCCATTGCCGTCATGACGGACGCCGGCAAGGCCGGGGTCGCGAATCCCGCCGAGCACGGTTTCTCCGAGATCCTCTACGCGTTCTCGTCCGCCGGCAACAACAACGGAAGCGCGTTCGCCGGGCTGTCGGCGAACACGCCGTTCTACAACACGGCGCTTGGGATCGTGATGCTGTTCGCGCGGTACTGGCTCGCCATTCCCGTGCTCGCGCTCGCCGGCGCGCTCGCCGCGGCGAAGCGGGTGCCGACATCTGCCGGGACGCTTCCGACGCACACGCCACTGTTCGTGTTCGTGCTTGTCTGCACGGTGATTACCGTCGGGGCACTGACGTTCGTTCCGGCGTTGGCGCTCGGCCCCGTGGTCGAGCATCTGCTCCTGAATGCCGGCCACTGACCGGTCGCCACTCCTCGAGGATTCGAAATGGCAACGCTAGCCTCCAAAGAGACCGCGATAACCTGGTTCGTCGGGCACGCCGCGATGAAGTCCGCTCTCATCGACAGCTTCCGGCGGCTGACTCCCCGGTACCAGGCGCGCAACCCGGTGATGTTCGTCGTCTACATCGGAAGCATCCTGACGACGATACTCTGGATCCAGGCGCTTGCCGGGAAGGGGGAGGCTCCTGCCGGCTTCATTCTCGCCATAACGCTCTGGCTCTGGGTGACGCTGCTCTTCGCGAATTTTGCCGAGGCGATCGCCGAGGGCCGCAGCAAGGCGCAGGCGGCATCGCTCAAGAGTGCGCGCAAGGACACCATCGCGAAGAAGCTCGCCAAGGCACAGCGCGACGCCGCCCGGACGGCAACGCCGTCGGCCAACCTGCGCATGGGCGACATCGTCCTGGTCGAGCAGGGGGATCTGGTTCCCGGTGACGGCGAAGTGATCGACGGCGTTGCGTCGATCAACGAGAGCGCCATCACCGGCGAGAGCGCACCCGTGATCCGCGCCGCGGGCAGCGATTTCAACACGGTCACCGGCGGCACGGTCGTGCTCTCGGATTGGATCATCGTCCGCATCAATGTCAACCCGGGAGAGGCATTCCTCGACCGCATGATCGGCATGGTGGAAGGCGCCAGGCGGCAAAAGACGCCGAACGAGATTGCGCTCGCCATCCTCCTGGTTGCGATGACGCTCGTGTTCCTGCTGGCCACGGTGACGCTGCTCCCCTTTTCGCTGTACAGCGTCGAGGCCGCCAAGGCAGGCACGCCGGTGTCCATCACCGTGCTGGTCGCGCTGCTCGTCTGCCTGATACCGACGACGATCGGCGGCCTACTCTCGGCGATCGGCGTGGCGGGGATGGGCCGCATGATGCGGGCCAACGTCATCGCGACATCGGGCCGCGCGGTCGAGGCAGCGGGCGACTGCGATGTGCTGCTGCTCGACAAGACGGGGACGATCACGCACGGCAACCGCCAGGCCTCCTCGCTCCACCCGGTCGCCGGCGTCACGCCGCAGCAGATGGCCGAGGCGACGATGCTTGCTTCGCTCGGCGACGAGACGCCCGAAGGCAAGAGCATCGTCGCGCTGGTGAAGCGCGCGTTCGGCATTGCCCCGCCGCCGCTCGAACCGGGCCTTTTCAAGATCATCCCGTTTTCCGCACAGACCCGGATGAGCGGCGTGACCGTCCGCGGCCGCGAGATTCGCAAGGGCGCGTTCGACGCGATTCACGATTGGGTCGCGGGGCAGGGTGGAGCGATCCAACCCGAGGTCAAGGCGCGCGTCGACGACGTGGCGCGCCGCGGAGCGACACCGCTCGTCGTTGCCGAGGAACGGTACGTACTGGGCGTCGTCGAACTCAAGGACATCGTCAAGACGCAGATAAAGGAGCGCTTCGCCGAGCTCCGACGGATGGGCATCAAGACGATCATGATCACTGGTGACAACAAGCTCACTGCGGCATCGATCGCCGCGGAAGCCGGCGTCGACGACTTCCTCGCCGAGGTGACGCCCGAGACCAAGCTCAAGTTGATCCGGGGCTTTCAAGCCGATGGCAAGCTGGTGGCGATGACTGGCGATGGCACCAACGATGCACCGGCGCTGGCGCAGGCCGACGTCGCGGTGGTGATGAACTCGGGCACTCAGGCGGCGAAGGAAGCCGGCAACATGGTGGACCTCGACTCGAACCCGACCAAGCTGATCGAGATCGTGCAGATCGGGAAGCAGTTGCTGATGACCCGCGGCGCGCTGACGACCTTTTCGATCGCCAATGACGTCGCCAAGTATTTCGCGATCATTCCGGCGGCGTTTGCCAGCACTTATCCGGTGCTCGGAGCACTCAACGTCATGGGGCTGGCGACGCCCGGGAGCGCGATCCTTTCCGCGGTGATCTTCAACGCACTGATCATTCCTGCCCTGATCCCGCTGGCGCTGAAGGGCGTGAAGTTTCGGCCGGTAGGCGCCGGCGCGATCCTGCGCCGGAACATGCTGGTCTACGGCGTCGGCGGCATCGTCCTGCCGTTCGTCGGCATCAAGCTCATCGACATGTTCCTGGTCGCAACGAACCTTGCCTGATCCAAGGAGAATGACCGTGCTCACCCAATTCATTCCTGCGTGGCGCATGCTCGCCGTGCTGACGCTGCTGACCGGTGTCGTTTATCCGTTCGTCGTGACCGGAATTGCGCAAATCGCGTTTCCCGCCGCCGCGGGCGGCAGCCTGATCATCGCGGACGGCAAGACGGTGGGTTCCAGCCTCGTCGGCCAGCCGTTTAGCGACCCGAAATTCTTCTGGAGCCGGCCTTCGGCGACTTCGCCGCAGCCGTACAACGGTGCGGCATCCTCCGGCTCGAATCAGGGTCCGCGCAATCCGGCGCTGGCGGACGCCGTGAAGGACCGCCTTCAGGCATTGCGCGATGCCGACCCCGGCAATATGACGCGAACGCCTGTCGACCTCGTCACCGCGTCCGGTAGCGGCCTCGATCCGCACATCAGCGTGGCCGCGGCTGAGTACCAGATGAGACGCGTCGCGCGGGTGCGCGGCCTGCCCGAGGAACGGGTCCGGGCGCTGATTTCCGCAAGTACCGAAGGGCGTACCGGCGGCCTTCTCGGCGAGCCACGCGTGAATGTACTCACGCTCAACTTCGCTCTGGAGCGCGCCGGCAGGTAGGCGCCACGCCTGTCGCCGGAAGCCGGGCCGCGAACGCGACCGGAATCCCGGGCGGGTCGCGCGCGCGATCTGCCGACGCTTGCTACACTGGGCGGCACGGAGATCCTCGACCCGCAGCATGAACAGCGACCGCCCTGACCCGGACCAGCTGCTCGCGGAGTTCAACGCGAATGAAGCGCGTGAACGGCGCGGGCGACTCAAGATTTTCTTCGGAGCCTCCGCGGGTGTCGGCAAGACATTCGCGATGCTGGCTTCGGCGCAGGCTTTGCGGCGATCCGGGACCGATGTCGTCGTCGGACTGGTCGAGACGCACGGACGTGCCGAGACCGAAGCCGTTCTCGCCGGACTGGAACTGCTGCCGCCGCTCATGCTCGACGTGCAGGCGGTGAAGGTCAAGGAATTCGACCTTGACGCCGCGCTCGCACGGCGGCCGAAATTGCTGCTGGTCGACGAACTCGCGCACACCAACGCGCCCGGTTCGCGGCATCCGAAACGCTGGCAGGACATCGACGAGCTGCTCGCGGCCGGCATCGACGTTCATACGACGCTCAATGTGCAGCATATCGAGAGCCTCAACGATGTCGTTGGCCAGATTACCGGGATACAGGTGTGGGAAACGGTGCCCGACCGAATCTTCGATGGTGCGGACGAAGTGCTGCTTGTCGACATTCCCGCGGACGAACTGCTCGCCCGGCTCAAAGCCGGCAAGGTGTATCTCCCCGAGCAGGTCGAACGGGCGTCGCGCAATTTCTTTCGCAAGGGCAACCTCATGGCGTTGCGCGAACTGGCGCTGCGCCGCACCGCCGATCGCGTCGAAGACGAAGTGCAGGCGTACCGCTCCGACAAGTCCATCGAACGCGTATGGAAGACCGAAGCTTCGCTGCTGTGCTGCGTCGGGTCTCGCGCGGGAGGCGATCACGTCGTACGCAGCACCGCGCGCCTTGCCACGCAGCTTGGCGTGGAGTGGACGGCCGTATACGTCGAGACGCCGGCACTGCAGCGACTTCCCGCCTCCGAGCGCGAGAGGATATTGCGCTCGGTGAAACTCGCCCAGGATCTGGGCGCCAGAACCACGATTCTTTCAGGCAGCGACGCGGCGTCGCTGATCGTCGATTACGCGCGCACGCACAATTGCTCGAAAGTCGTGGTCGGCCGTACCGCGACGCGAACCACGTGGCCCTGGACTCGCGGACTGGCGCGGCGGATTGCCGAACTCGCAGACGACGTCGATCTGATCGAAATCGGCCGTGGCGATGCCGCTCCGCCGGAACGGGCGCGCGTCGATCCGCTGGCGGACGAGGCCGACCCGCGCCGGCACCGCAAACTGCTGCGTTATCTGTGGGCCGGCCTCGCGTGCCTTGCGACGGCGCTCGTCGCCGCCTTGGTGCTTCCGTATTTCGACCTTGCCAACATCGTGATGCTGTTCATGCTCACGGTGGTACTGGTTGCCATCGGCCTCGGCCGCGGACCGGCGGTGATGACGGCTTTCGTGAACGTGGCCGTGTTCGACTTCGTCTTCGTGCCGCCGCGGTTTTCGTTCGCCGTCGGCGATGCACAGTACTTGCTCACCTTTGCCGTGATGCTCGCAGTGGGGCTCATCGTCGGCCACATGACCGCGGGCCTGAGCTACCAGGCGCGAATCGCTTCCTATCGCGAGGAGCGATCGCGTGCCGTGTACGAGTTCGCTCGCGACATGTCGAGCCATCTGCAGACCGAGCAGGTGGTCGAGACCGCGACCGCCTACATCGCCCGGATGTTCGATGCAAAAGTGGCAATCCTCGTTCCCGATGCGAATGACCGGCTCGTCGCCCATCCGGCCAGCACGCCGGAGGTCACCGTCGATCTGGGCGCGGCGCAGTGGGCGTACGACAAGTCGCTGCCGGCCGGTGCCGGAACCGATACGCTGGCGGGCAGCGAGCTCATGTACCTGCCGCTGCACGCACCCATGCGCACGCGCGGCGTGCTCGCGATCAAGCCGGCGCACCGCCGAATGCTTCTGGTGCCCGAACAAAAGCGCCATCTCGACACGTTCGCGGCACTCGTGGCCATAGCGCTCGAGCGCGTTCACTATGTCGACGTGGCGCAGCAGGCGCTGCTCACGATGGAGTCCGAACGGCTGCGCAACTCGCTGCTCTCGGCGCTCTCGCACGACCTGCGTACGCCGCTGACGGCCTTGTTGGGGCTCGCCGAGTCACTTGCCTTCACCAAGCCGTCGCTTTCGCCGGAGCAACTCGAAACCGCGCGGGCCATTGCCGGCGAAGCAAGGCGGATGAACGCTCTGGTCGAGAACCTGCTCGATATGGCGCGTATCCAGAGCGGTGAAGTCAAGCTTCGGATGCAGTGGCAGCCCTTCGAGGAGATTGTCGGAAGCGCGCTCAAGGGAGCGGCAGCTGCTCTGACCCGTCACAAGGTCGAGGTAACGCTCGCGCCGAACCTCCCGCTGGTCGAATTCGATGCGATGCTCGTCGAACGAGTGCTTTACAACCTTCTCGAGAACGCAGGCAAGTACACGCCGCCGGGCACGCCGATTCGGATTGCTGCCGAGGTGTCGGGCGACCAGCTGCTGGTGGCGGTCGGCGATAAGGGCCCGGGCATCGCCCACGGCCAGGAGGAAACGATCTTCGAGAAGTTCACCCGCGGCGCGCGCGAGTCGGCGACGCCCGGCGTCGGACTCGGCCTCGCCATCAGCCGCGCCATCGTCGAGGCGCACCGCGGCCGGATCTGGGCCGAGAACGATCCCGCAGGCGGCGCGCGCTTCTGCTTCCAGCTGCCGCTGGGTGTTCCGCCCGAACCGTCGAATGACGATCCGCCCCTGCTGCAGCGGGCGGACGAAGGCGGGACATGACCGATCCGGCCCCGGTCGCGGTGCTGGTGGAGGATGAAGTGCAGATCCGACGATTCCTGCGCACCGCGCTGGAAACGGAAGGGTGGAACGTCTACGAGGCGGGCACGATCAAGCAGGGGCTGGTCGAGGCCGGGACGCGCAAGCCGGATCTTGTCATCCTCGACCTCGGTTTGCCGGACGGCGAAGGCGTCGACTTCATCCGCGATTTCCGAAGCTGGTCGTCGCAGCCCGTCATCGTGCTTTCCGCGCGTACTGGCGAAGACGACAAGATCGCCGCGCTGGACGCCGGTGCCGACGACTATCTGGCCAAGCCCTTCGGCATCGGGGAGCTCCTGGCGCGCGTTCGCGCGACGCTGCGCCGGAAGAGCGGCCCGTCGAACGCGAATTCGGCGACCTTCAGGTTCGGCGAGGTCGAAGTCGACCTGATGGCCCGCAAGGTGACGAGGCGCGGCGTCATCGTGCATCTCACGCCCATCGAATACCGCCTGCTCACCATCATGATCGCCAACGTGGGCCGCGTCCTGACCCACCGCCAGATGTTGAAGGAGGTCTGGGGACCGGCCTACGTGGAACGCGACCACTACCTGCGCGTGCACATGGTTCACCTGCGGCAGAAGCTGGAAGACGACCCCGCGCAGCCGAAGCACCTGATCACGGAAACGGCGGTCGGCTACCGGCTCGTCGTGGACTGATTCGCCGCCGGCGCCAGTCGCGCGCTGCGCCGCGTCGCCCATGCGCGGACCCGGGATCCCACGGCGGACCGCACCCCCGCGACGATGCCATCGGGCCGGGCGTGTGCTGGACGCTCATTTGCAGTAAAATATCCGACTTGTCAGATGCTCGAGCACCCCGACTGCGGGGTGTTTCGTCATCTGGGACACGCAAGTGTCAGATTCAAAGTCGGCCAAGTAGCTCAGTTGGTAGAGCAGAGGACTGAAAATCCTTGTGTCGGTGGTTCAATTCCGCCCTTGGCCACCAAATACGTAGCTCATTTCTGACCAGGAAATGAGCGAATCCGTGTGCAATGGCATTGCACACGGAACCTGAACCATCGGCTTCGTTGTTCCGGCCCACGTAGTTACCGCGCGCCGTTAGAATGACCCGAACCAAGCACAAGACACCTGCGGTCGTGTGCGGACTCAATCCGCAACCACCGCGAGGTTCCCGCCGGCGGTCCACTCGCGACCCCCCCTGAGCTGACGCTCTGCGCGCGCGTTTCCGTTATCGCCGTCCGGAGAACTGCTCCGACACAATGCTGCGCAACCACTGATTACCGGGCTCGCGATGGAATCTGGCGTGCCAAAATTGGTTGATCGCGATCTCCGGCAGCTTGGCCGGATGTGGAACATAGGTCAGACCAAAGGGTTCCGCGCATCGGGAGGCGAAGCGCTCGGGCACCGTGGCGATCATGTCGGTCTCTCGCAGAATGTGGCCGACGGCAACGAAGTGCGGTACACGCAGTCGGATGCGGCGGTGAACGCCGGAGTCGTCGAGCATCGCATCCACCCGGCTGTGCCCCGTACCGGCTGCGATGACGACGACATGGTCCACATTGGAGAATTCCGCGAGCGTCATGTGGGGCTTGTCGAGCGGATGACCCTTGCGAAACATGCAGACGTAGCGATGGCGGAACAGCCGGCGCTGAAAAAACCCGGCCTTGAGGTTGGGCAGCAGCCCCAGTGCAAGGTCCACGCGCCCTGCTTCCATGTCCTCTTTCAGGGTGCCGGCGGCATCGCGCACGGTGCTCACGCAAACGTTCGGTGCGACGCGCGCCAGCAGATCCATCAGCGGCGGCAGAAAGTAGATCTCGCCAATGTCCGTCATCGCGAGCACGAACGTGCGCGAGCTGGTGGCCGGGGCGAACGATGTGCGCAGGTTGAGCGCACTTTGCAGCGTTCCCAGCGCGTATGCGACCGGCTCGGCGAGGCTTGCGGCGAATGGGGTCGGCTCCATGCCCTTCGAGGTTCGAAGGAAGAGCTCGTCGCCGAAGTGCCGGCGCAGGCGCCCCAGGGCATTGCTCACCCCTGGCTGCGTGATGCCGAGCGATTGTGCGACGGCATTCACCCGGCGTTCCAGGATCAGCTGGTTGAACACCACCAGCAGGTTCAAATCGAGGTCGCGCAGTTCCATGGGCAAATATTCACGATGGTGATTTGGCGTATTCCGACTATTTTATCGACGAATCAGGCTCCAGGTGCCATGATCGGCTTCCACGCGGCTCCCGGCTGACCAAACCATGAAGATCCGGATCCTCGGTGCGGGTCCCGCGGGCCTCTACTTTGCGGCGCTGATGAAGCGTCTCGACCCATCGCACGACATCGCGATCTTCGATCGCAACCCGCGCGACGCGACCTGGGGTTTCGGCGTGGTGTTTTCCGATCGGGCGCTCGAGTTCCTGAGAGCGGACGACGAGGCGCTGTACCAGTACCTGACGCCGCACCTGGAGAACTGGCCGAACATCACCATCGTCCACAACGACACGGCGATCCCGATCGCGGGCAACGGCTTCGCTTCCATTGGCCGCCTCGAGTTGCTGACGCTGCTGTACGACTACGTCGAGCGGCTCGGCGTGAAGCTGCACTTCGGCACCGAGATCACGACCCTCGCGCAGATGGGCGAAGCCGATCTCGTCGTCGGGGCGAACGGAGCATTCTCGTGGATCCGCAGCGAGAACGAGGACAGGTTCGGCACCACGACCGACTGGCGTCCGAACAAGTTCATCTGGTACGGCAGCACGAAGGCCTTCGACAGCCTGACGCTGACGTTTCGCGAGACGGACCTCGGCGTGTTCTGCGCGCATCACTACCGTTACCATCCCGACCGCAGCACGTTCCTGGTCGAGGTCGAAGCCGCCACCTGGAAACGCGCGAGCTTCGAGTCCATGAGCCCGGACGACACGATCCGCCACTGCGAGCGAGTCTTCGCGAAGGACTTGGATGGGCATCGGATAATCTCGAATAATTCGCAGTGGCGCAATTTTCCGGCGATCTGGAACGAACGCTGGAGCTTCGACAATGTCGTGCTACTGGGCGACGCGCTGCGCACGGCGCACTTCTCGATCGGCTCGGGCACGCGCCTGGCGATGGAGGATTCCGTCGCATTGTTCAAGGCGTTCAGGGAAGTCGGGGCGAAGGACATCCCCGGCGCGCTGGCGTTGTTCCAGCAACAGCGCCTGCCGCCGATGCGTAAGATCTGGGAAGCGGCGAACGCGAGCCTGCGCTGGTACGAGGACATGGACCGTCTCGTGCGGACGCTCACACCCGTCGAGTTCGCCTACAGTTACATGACGCGTACCGGTCGCATCGATCACGCTGAAGTACAACGCCGAGATCCAAAGCTGGCGTCGGCCTATGCGGCGTTGCACCCGGAAGTCTTGCCTGAAGGAGGTCAATCGTGACCGACCGACTTGGCCGCCTCACGGATCTGCCGGCCGATTACCTGCAGGATCTGCGGGCTCAGAACACGCTGCCGCTGTGGCCGTCGCTGCGCGCGGTGCTGCCGTACGGCAGGCCGAGCCGGTCCACGCAGCCGGTGCACTGGCGCTACCAGGACATCCGGCCGCAACTCCTGCGCGCCGGCGAGCTGACACCTATCGAGAAGGCCGAGCGCCGCGTGCTGGTCCTGTGCAACCCGGGCCTGGGGCTCGAGAGCATGAGGGCCACCCCGACCATCTACGTCGGCCTGCAGCTGATCCTGCCTGGCGAGACGGCACCCAACCATCGCCACACGCCATCGGCGGTGCGCTTCGTCGTCGAGGGCGAGGGAGGGTTCACTGTGGTAGACGGCGAGAAGCTGCGGATGGGAAGGGGCGACCTGATTCTCACGCCGCCCGGCCTCTGGCACGAGCACGGCCACGAAGGACGAGGCCCGGTGATCTGGCTCGACGCGCTCGACCTGCCGCTTGTCTATGGCATCGAGGCGTCGTTCGCGATCGAAGGACCCCGGCAGTCGGTCGACAAGCCGATCGGCTGGGGCGGCGCGCGCTTCCGCAACGGTGGCGTGTTGCCGTACCGCTCGCTCGACTCGCCGCGGCAGCCGTACCCGATGCTGCGTTTCCCGTGGCAGGACGTGCAGCGCGCGCTGGGCGAGCTGGCGGCAGTGACCCCCCACGACGAAGCCGTTCGCCTCGCTTACGTCAATCCGGAGACGGGGCGCGAATGCCTGGCGGCTCTGGGCTTTTCGGCGCTCCAGCTGCGTCCTGGCGAGGAGCTGCGGCTGCCCCGGTGCTCCGCGTCGGCCGTCCTGCACGTGGTCGAGGGCTCCGGCACTGCCGTTGTCGACGAGGCAACGCATCGCTTCGAAGCCGCCGACACGCTCGCCGTGCCGACGCACGCCGACGTGCTGCTCGCCAATGCCTCGAGCGTCGCACCGGCCTATCTGTTTGTCGTGGACGATGCGCCGTTGCAGCGCAAGCTGGGAATCTACGAGGTGCTTTCATCCGCTGTACGCTGAGAGCACGGGAGGCGGGTGCCATGGAAGGCTTCGTCGGCTGGCCGGAGGACGTCGCAGCGCACTACCGCGCGAGCGGGCTGTGGGAAGGCGTGACCATCGGCGAGATGTTTGCGCGCACCGCGCGTCGCTCGCCGGATAAGCTCGCCCTGGTGCATGGCGAGCAGCGGCTGACCTACGCTGAACTGCTCGCGCGCTCGACGGACCGCGCCTCCCGCCTCGCCGGTCTCGGGCTGCGGTCCGAGGATCGCGTGCTGATGCAGTTGCCGAACACCGTCGAGTTCGTCGTCAGCTACCTCGCGCTCAACATGATCGGAGTCATTCCGGTGATGGCCCTGCGCGCGCACCGCCATGCCGAAGTGCGCCACTTTCTGCGCGCTTCCGGCGCGACCGCCTACCTCATACCCGATGTCGTCGGAAGCTTCGATTTCCGGGTCATGGCGACGGACATGCAGGCGGAGTACCCGGCACTGAAGCATGTGCTGGTGGCGGGCGATCCGGCCCCCGGCCAATTGGCGCTGGCCAGCCTGCCCGATGTGCCGGCTCCGGTGAATGGGCCTCGGCCGGCCGACGTATCGACGATGCTTCTGTCCGGTGGTACCACGTCGCTGTCGAAGCTGATCCCGCGCACGCATGACGATTACGTGCTCAATGCACGCCTGTGCGGCGCCGCCGGGGGCTTCACCGAGCGCACGGTGTTCTTGGCCATCCTGCCGCTCGGGCATAACTACAACCTGGCGTCGCCGGGCATGCTGGCGACGTTCTACTACGGCGGCACCGTGGTGCTCGCCTCCGGAACGAGCGTCGACGAAGTCTTCCCGCTGGTGCAGCGGGAGCGGGTCACGGTGATTGCCGCGGTCGTGCCGTTGATCACGACGTGGCTCAACTCCGATGCTCTGTCGGCGTACGACCTGTCGTCGCTTGAAATTGTGCAGAACGGCGGCGCGCGCCTTGCGCCGGAGTTGCGGCGCCGTCTCCGCCAGCAACTCCGCTGCACGCCACAGGAAATCTACGGCACGGCCGAGGGTCTTATCAACATGACTCGCCTCGGCGATCCGGACGAGCTGCTGCTCGAGAGTTCGGGCGCCCCGGTATGCGACGAAGACGAGATCATGGTCATCGACGACACCGGCGGCGAAGTGGCCGACGGCGAAGCGGGAGAGCTCGTCACCCGCGGCCCCTACACGATCCGCGGTTACTACAACGCGCCCGACAGGAACGCCGAGGCCTTCCTGCCCGGCGGCTGGTACCGGATGGGCGACGTCGTCCGGCGCCGCGGCCGCTACGTCTACACCGAGGGTCGGCGCAAGGACATGATCAACCGCGGCGGCGAAAAGATTTCCTGTGAAGAGATCGAGAACCTCATCCTCGGACATCCGAGCGTCAAGTCCGCGGTGCTGGTCGGCATGCCCGATCCTGCTTTCGGCGAGAAGGCCTGTGCGTGCGTGGTCACCCTGCCAGGCGAGACGCTGGCCTTCGCCGACCTGATCGCGTTCCTGCGCGAAAGGCAGATCGCTTCGTTCAAGCTGCCGGAACGGCTGGAATTGTTCCGCGAACTGCCGGTGAGTCCGGTCGGAAAGATTCTCAAGCGTCAATTGCGCGAAATGATTGTCGAGAGGCTCGCGCACGAGCGCGCGTCGTCCACCAAGATTTGACCCGATAGATTCTCGGACTCGAAAGGCTTCGCATGCAACCTGGGGTCGTCAAGCTGCCGCACCTGTTCCAGCCCGGCCGCTTCGGCCGCTTCGAGATCAAGAATCGCATCAAATACGGCGCCTGCTGCGTGTCGAACTACAACACGCGCGACGGTTTCATCACGGAGCGCGAGATCGCCCGCATGCGCGTCATCGCCCGCACCGGCTGCGGAATCATCACCAACCAGGGTGCGTATCCCGATCCGCTTGGCGAGGGCAAGGCCTATTTTCGGCAAGTCGCGATCTTCGATGACAAGTTCCTGCCACAGTTCGAGCGCATCGCCGCGGACATCAAGGCGGAGGGCGCCATGGCAATCCAGCAGATTCTGCACGCCGGACGCTACGGCGGAATCGACCTCGGCTACTGCATCCAGCCTTCCGACGTGCCGCAGACACTGCCGCACTTTCGCCCGCCCAAGGTGATGACCAAGGTTGAAATAGGTGATTGCATTCGGCAGCACGCCGAGGCCGCGCAGCGGGCGATTCGTGCGGGCTTCGACGGCACCGAGGTGACGAGTTTCATGGGCTACCTGCTCGCGAACTTCAATTCGCGCTTCACCAACCAGCGTACCGATGAGTACGGCGGGTCGATCGAAAACCGCGGCCGGT